>CAVTEY010000004.1:0-528104 GCA_963733895.1 uncultured Actinomycetota bacterium | reverse complement strand
CTACGACCACGGTGTCGTGGCCTATCCCTACACCACCGAGTTGCCCGTCGACGTACTCGGGGCGAAGTACCGGTGGGCCCGCAGCGCCGGGTCGCTCGGCGGCTGAGCCGCCAGTCAGAACGGTCAATGGATACCTGAGAGCAGGTGGTGCCCCTGAATGAATGGCAGGAATCCCCCGAGCCAGCGGTCGCGGTTCCTCCCGGCACACGCCGAGTCGAGCGCCGTGTGGACGCGTGACCGAAGAGCAAAGAGGAAGCCCACAGCAGTCCAATTCGTCGGATGTTTCTTCGCTGGCGTCGACTAAGGAGGCATTGCCTTGGACGTCGAAAACTCGACTTCAGGGGTTCCAGATAGAAACCCAACTACGGCTGAAAGGGTCTACCAGGCCGGTGGGCTGGACCCGTTGCCCATCCGGAAGCTGCCAGAAGCCCCACCCTCGATACATATCCTGGGTCCGACCGTGTTCCTGCTCGCGCTGGGCGTGGGCATGGGCGAGACCTTCATGTGGCCGCGTCTGGTCGTAGTGTTCGGACCGGACATCCGGTGGTTCTTCCTCATCGGTGTCTCGCTCCAGGCCGTGGTCATGCTCGAGATGTCCCGCTATGCCATGGCCACTGGAGAGAGCATCTTCACCGGAGCCGCACGTGTGTTCAAACCGTTGATGTGGTTCTTCTTCGTCGCCGCGCTACTGATCTACATCTGGCCTGGCCACATGTCGGCCGGCGCGGGAGCGTTCGAGAACCTGACAGGTATTCCCTGGCAGGTCACCGCGACAATCGCGCTGATCGGCGTGGCCGTGGTCTTCACCCTGGCCAGGGTCATCTACGACCTGCTGGAGAATGTCCTCGGCGTCACGATCGGCCTGCTCGTCATCGGCAGCGCCGTCGTCGCTGCCATGGTCGGCAATCTGGGCGACCTGGGCGACACCCTGACGGGCATGTTCGCGTTCGGGTTCGTCCCCGACGGCATGATGACCGCGGCCTGGTTCCCGGTCGTCGTCGGTTCGATCGCGTTCGCGGGTCCGTCGGGCATGCAGCAGATGTGGTACACGCTGCACCTCCGGGAGAGCGGTGCGGCGATGGGTTCGCACATCCCGAAGATGCCCGGTGTGGCACGCGCCAAGGAGAGCGACGTCAAGGCGATGCCCGAGCGTGGCTTCATGTTCGACACCGAGGACTCGGCGGAGATCGAGAAGTGGAAGGGGCTGGCGCAAGTGGGTCACCTTCGACGCCTTCGCCCTCTTCTGGGGTGTCACCATGCTGGTCACCATCGCCTTCACGGTGATGGCACTGAAGGCGGCCGAGATCTCCCCGGAGGTTCGGGAGACGCTCCTGGACGGTGACCGGGATGCGGCCCTGCCCGCGATGGCGGACGCCTTCGCGGCCGCTGGTGGCGAGGCGCTGGGTTGGCTGTTCCTCGGGTTCATCTCGCTGGTCGGCCTCAATGCCACGCTGGCTCTGTTCGACTCCTTCTCCCGTGGCCAGGCCGACATGGTGTTCAACAACATCAAGGGTGCCAAGAAGCTCGGCATGCCGAAGCTGTACGGCTCGTTCCTCTGGGGCGTGGTGATCTTCGGGATCATCATCGTGAACTGGGGTCCGGCGGACGGACCGACAGCGGTCCTGGACACGTTGGCGTTCCTGTCGACCTTCGCGATGGGGGCCTACTGCGTGACATTGCTGCTGGTGAACAACCGGATCCTGCCCAAGCCGATCCGGCCGGGCATCCTCTCCAACGTCATCATCGCGATCGGAGCGATGTTCTACCTCGGGATGCTGTTCTACAGCGTCATCGTCTTCGGCGTCTCGGATATGGGTTGATCGAGCCGACATGAGCACCGTGACCAATTCGCGGCTCGCCCGCCTCGGGGAGCTGATGCTTCCCGGGGCCGGCATCGGGGCCGCCGCCGGCGTGATGGCCGGCCTGATGACCCTCGGCGCGGGGCTGGGGCCCGGCCTCGCCGCCGTCAACGCGCTCGCGCTCGGGATTCCGATGGCACTGTTCGGCGGCGGCTACACGCTGCTGTGCGCGCGTGGCATCCTCCTGGTGGGAGTCTTCGCCCCCGCCGCCCTCTACTGGCTGATCGCCTTCCCCGTCAGTCGGATCGTGCAGGAAGCCTCGGCGGCGGTGTATCTCACCGGCGCGCCCGGTCTTTCGGACGATCTGTGGGCCTTCGCCGCGTACAACGCACTGCTGGCCCCCGGCCTCGCGTTCGGCTTCATCTGGAGCCACGAGAGGTTCGTGCCGCCGTGGCTGATGCGCATCCGCGACCACAACCCACTGGCCGCCGGACTGGCTCAGGCGTACCTCGTGTACGCGGCCAGGGCCTATGAGCAGAAGCAGCGGAAGGACGCTCAGCGTGCGGCCCGCAAGAAGCAGCGTCTGGCAGGCGCTTCGGACTGAACCAACCGCAGGGCTGGGGGACTCGCGATCGGCGAGCCCCTGGCCCTCGCGTACCTAGAGGAGCGAGAAGACCGTGGACGTTTCCCTGACGACGTGGACCCTGACGGTCGTCATCACGCTCTGCGTGCTCTGCCTGGACTTCGTCATCGTGGCCCGCAACCCGCACGAGCCCTCGTTGCGGGAGGCGACGCTCTGGGTGAGCCTCTACGTCAGTCTGGCCGTGCTCTTCGGGCTCGGCCTCACGGTGTTCGCGGGCGGACAGCACGGCGGGGAGTTCTTCGCCGGGTGGCTCACCGAGTACTCACTCTCGGTGGACAACCTCTTCGTCTTCCTGCTGATCATGGCCAAGTTCGCCGTACCCCGCGCCTACCAGCAGAAGGTGCTGCTGATTGGTATCGCGCTCTCGCTCGTCCTGCGCGGTGTCTTCATCGCGCTCGGGGCCGAGGCGATCGAGCGCTTCGACTGGGTGTTCTTCATCTTCGGCGCGTTCCTGATCTACACCGCCTGGAAGCTGGCCACCGCGGATGACGACGAGGAGGAGATTCAAGGAGAACCCGGTCCTGCGTGCGGTGAGCCGGGTCCTTCCGACGACCGACGGCTACCGGGGCGCGTCGCTGTTCACGCGTGTCGACGCGAAGCTCTTCGTCACCCCGATGCTGATCGTGATGGTGGCCATCGGCACCACCGACCTGATCTTCGCCCTGGACTCCATCCCGGCGATCTTCGGGCTCACCCAGGAGGCCTACATCGTGTTCACGGCCAATGTGTTCGCCTTGATGGGCCTGCGGCAGCTCTACTTCCTGATCGGGGGCCTGCTGGACCGACTGGTCTACCTGTCCTACGGCCTCGCGATCGTGCTCGGCTTCATCGGGGTCAAGCTCGTCCTCGAGGCGGCCCACCACCACGGTGCGCATTGGGCACCGGAGATCCCGATCACGGTGTCTCTGTCGGTGATCCTGGTGACGCTGACGGTTACCGCGGTGCTCAGCCTGATGAAGTCCGCCAGGCTGGCCGCTCAGGAGAGGCTGGACGCCGAGCCCGATGAGGAGCTGGACCTGGAGCTGGACCGAGTGAAGGGTCAGCTCGACGAGCTCTGAGCCTGGACGCTCTCGTGGTAGCTGCGTCGGGTGTGCTCGGTGTGCTCGCGCATTACCTTCGCGGCCCTCTCGTCGTCGCCGGCCTGGATCGCCTTGATCACCTGGACGTGCTCGCGCCAGGAAGCCTGCCCGCGACGTTGGGCCACCGGCGTGTAGTACCACCGCACCCGCCGGTCCACCTGGGCAGTGAAATCGGTGAGATACCGGTTGCCAGAGATCTCCGAGACGAGCCGGTGGAAATCGGCGTTGGCTCGCACTGCGCCGTCGATGTCGCCTCTCTTGAGAAGGTCGGACCCCTCCTGACATACCCTCCGAAGGGTCTTGATCGCTTCCCCGGTGGCGCGGCCGGCGGCGAGTCGGGCGGACTCGCTCTCCAGGGCCGCCCGTGCGCCGAGTAGCTGGTCCACCTCGTCCTCGTCCGGGATGTGGACCGTGGCACCGAACCCGGGCCGCATGTCGACCCAGCCCTCGTTGCGGAGACGCTGAAGGGCCTCACGGATCGGCTGCCGGGACACCCCGAGGATGCTTGCCAGCTGGACCTCCACGAGGTGCTGGCCGGGCTCGAGGCTGCCAGCGATAATCATCTCTGTGAGTGCCTCGTAGACCGATTCGCGCAGGGGCGCTGGGCGCTTGAGCTTCCGGTCCACGCCGGCGGACTCCACCTCGATGCTCATCTGGTGCTCCCGTTATCTCATGCCAAGCGGCTTTTGTAGACAGTCTACCAACTGACAGTCAGCGGGAGATGGACGTCAGCTGGCGCGTTCGTCCGCGGAGCCCTCGGCCTGCAGCAGTTCGTCGATCTCTCGCTGGAGCCCGAGCTCGGGCTTGAAGTTCGGGTCACTGAAGTTCGGGCGGGCGGCCAGGGCGCCGAAGCGACTGGTGAAGATCATGGTGTTGACTCCATCTCAAGGGGGCCGAGGGGGATGGTTTCGACCCGATTGACTACTGCATACAGTCTCTCACGCTGCAGGTCCGGATCCGACCGCTGAGTGCGTGATTCCACTCACAAGCGCGGGATCGGCGGTGACAGCCTCCGGGAATATTGGGCAACCATGCGGTGGCATTCAGGCCGTCGGAGTGAGTTGACGACCCTCACTCGCCAGCCCTCGTGCCAGCATGCGGGGAGGACCTTCGGTGTCGAGGAATGTAGACACGGCGAGCGGACGGTTCGGAAGGATCGAAGCGATGCACATCGACGTGAACGGAACGCGGCTGTGGTTCGACGTGGATGGGCCGGCGCTCGTGCCGGACGGAAATGAGATGCGTGACCGGCCGACGCTGCTGCTGGTGCACGGAGGCCCCGGGAGCTTTGACCACTCATACTTCAAGCCGGAGTTCGGCCGGATCGCCCAGCATGCTCAGGTGGTCTACCTGGATCTGAGAGGGCATGGACGCTCGGATTGGGGCGACACGGGCGCGTGGAGCATCGAAGCCTGCGCGGACGACATCCGCACCTTCTGCGACACGGTCGGCATAGCCGCACCGATCGTCCTCGGACACTCGATGGGCGGACCGATCGTCCTGCTCTACGGCGCGCGCCACCCGGGACATGCGGCCGGGCTCGTCGTCCAGTCGGGATTCGCCCGGTGGGACCCGCCCCGGCTCGTCGAGGGGTTCCGCAGCGTCGCGGGTGACGAGATCGCCGAGATCGCGCGGCGAAGCTATGCCGGCGAGCCGGTGCCCGACCAGGACTGGGCTCGCGTGTTCGCCGCCTTCGGCCCACACCTGCCGGATGAGGAGCGGGAGGCACATACGCCCAACAATCGGGAGCTCAACCTGCACGGGATGGAACTCATCCGCCGGCTCGACATTGTCGATCAGCTCGGCCAGGTCGACTCCCCGACGCTGGTCTCGGTCGGCGCGCTCGACCCCGTCACTCCGGTCACCGCGGCCGAGGAGGTCGTGGGCGCGCTGCGCCCGGGTATCGCGCAGCTCGAGGTCATCGACGGAGCCGGCCATTTCACCTGGCTGGACGCGCCCGAGCGCTACTGGCCGATGATCATCGAGTTCATCCGCAGCGCCGATCGGCGAAGGATTCCGCCGCCTGGATGAAATCCGTTGTGGCGTTCATTTCGAACGCCTGTTAAGAGACCAGACCCAGGTCCTTGCGGAGCTTGGCCACGTGACCCGTGGCCTTGACGTTGTACTGCGCCAGCTCGACCTTGCCGTCTTCGTTGACGACGATCGTGGAGCGGATGACGCCTTCGACCAGCTTGCCGTACAGCTTCTTCTCGCCGAAGGCGGCGTAGGACTGCATCACCGACTTGTCGGGATCCGACAGCAGGGTGATCGAGAGGTGGTCGCGCTCGCGGAACTTCGCCAGCTTCTCCACCTTGTCGGGCGAGATGCCGAGCACCTCGTAGCCGGCACCGCGCAGGGACTCCAGGGAGTCGGTGAAGTCACAGGCCTGCTTGGTGCAGCCGGGGGTCATCGCGGCGGGGTAGAAGTACACGATCACCTTGCGCCCGCGCAGGTCGCTCAGGGTGACGTCGCCACGCTGGTCGGAGGCGAGGGTGAAGTCGGGTGCCAGGTCTCCCGGGCTCAGGCGTTCTGCGGTCACGAATCGGACTCCTTGTTTGGGTAATAAGCACTGACCTACAGTGGGTATGACATCCCCCGATCAATCTACCGACCCGGCGGAGGCCGCGATGCACGTCCCCAACGGTTTCTTCGACGTCCCGACGTCGGTAGCCACGGGCGTCGTCGCAGCCGCTGGCGTCGCGGTCGCACTGCGCGGAGCGCGGCGCGAGCTGGACGACAAGACCGCCCCGATGGCCGGGCTGGTCGCCACCTTCGTCTTCGCCGGCCAGATGATGAACTTCCCGGTCGGCGCCGGCACCAGCGGCCATCTGCTCGGGGGAGCTCTGGCCGCCGTCCTCGCTGGACCCTGGACGGCGGTGCTGTGCATCAGCGTGGTCCTTGGCGTCCAGGCGTTGTTCATGGCGGACGGCGGGATCACCGCCCTCGGCACCAACATCACCCTGATGGGACTGGTCGGCGTGGCGGTCGCCTGGCTCGTCTTCCGGGGCGTCCAGGCCGTGCTGCCCAACCGACTGTCCATGGTCGCCCCGGCTGCCGCGGTGGCGGCGTTCGTCAGCGTCCCGGTCGTCGCCCTCGTGTTCACCGGCATGTTCGCCATCGGCGGCACGGCACCGGTGGAGATGGACGACGTCCTGGTCGCGATGGTGGGGTGGCACACGCTGATCGGCATCGGCGAGGCGATCATCACCGGGCTCGTCGTCGCGAGCGTGGTCGCCGTACGCCCCGACCTCGTGTACGGCGCCCGACCGGCGTTCCACGAACGTCCACTCGAGATCCGGACGGCGATCCCCCGATGAGGAATCGCAGGTTCCTGCTCGCCGGCCTCGTGTGCGCCCTCCTGGTCGCCGGAGTGGCGAGCTACTACGCCAGCGCGCACCCGGACGGCCTCGAGTCCGTCGCCGAGAAGACCGGCTTCCTCGACAGCGCTGACGACTCCCAGACCTCCGACAGCCCGTTCGCCGACTACTCGGTCGAGGGCGTGGAGAACGCCCGGCTCGGCGGCGGGCTCGCCGGTGCGCTCGGGTCGCTCGTGGTGCTGGTGATCGCG
Source organism: uncultured Actinomycetota bacterium (assembly GCA_963733895.1). GTDB lineage: Bacteria > Actinomycetota > Actinomycetes > Propionibacteriales > Nocardioidaceae > Nocardioides. The sequence goes on along the minus strand of CAVTEY010000004.1, from coordinate 521,015 downwards.
GGCGGGTTGTTCTGGGCGATCCGGCGTCGCGGCTCACCCGACGAAACGGTCGGCTAGGGCCGTGGGCGCCGGGCACGGCCACAAACTGCACTACCACGGCCACAGCCCCGTGCACCGGGCTCCGGCGCACCTGAAGATCGTTACGCTCGTCGTCTTCACTCTCGCCGTGGTGGCGACGCCCAACGGCTGGTACGCCGGGTTCGCGGTGTGGCTGGTCGCCCTCCTGGCCGTGGTCCTGGCCTCCCGCGTGCCTCCCGTCTACCTCGCCAAGCGGATGGTGGTCGAGGTGCCGTTCGTGGTCTTCGCGGTCCTGGTGCCGTTCATCGCGACCGGGCCGAAGACCGAGTTCCTCGGCCTGACCGTTTCCGAGCCGGGGCTCGTCGCCGCCGGCGGACTCCTGATCAAGGGAACACTCGGCGTGCTCGCGGCGCTCACGCTGGCCGCCACCACCGAGCCCGACGACGTGCTCCGCGGTCTGCAGCGGCTGCGGATGCCGGATGCCCTGGTCCAGATCATGGGCTTCATGATCCGCTACCTCGACGTGGTCACCGGTGAGATGGCAAGGATGACCACCGCCATGCGTTCGCGTGGCTGCGAGCCGCGATCGCCGCGGCACTGGTCGGCGATGGCCAGGTCGCTCGGTGCGCTGTTCATCAGGTCCTACGAGCGCGGGGAGCGGGTGCATCTCGCGATGCTGTCCCGTGGCTACACCGGCACCCTGCCCGGCGGTGGCCGATGAGCGTGCCTGTTCTCGACGTCCGTGGCCTCGCCTATGCCTACCCCGACGGGCACCAGGCGCTGTACGGCGTCGACCTCCACGTGCACTCCGGGGAGATGGTGGCTCTGCTCGGCCCCAACGGCGCAGGCAAGACCACCCTCGTGCTCCACCTCAACGGGATCCTGACCGCCGGCGCCGGATCCGTGACCGTCAGCGGGATGCCGGTAGCCAAGGAGAACCTGCGCGAGATCCGGCGCCGCGTGGGCATCGTGTTCCAGGACCCCGACGACCAGCTCTTCCTCGGCACGGTGCGGCAGGACGTCGCCTTCGGCCCGGCCAACCTGGGCATGAGCGGCGCTGCCCTGGAACGCCGGGTCATGGAGTCGCTCGACCGGGTTGGCATGGCCGACTTCGTCGACCGCCCGCCGCACCACCTCTCGTTCGGCCAGCGCCGCCGGGTCGCGGTGGCGACGGTCCTGGCCATGGAGCCCGAGATCCTGGTGCTCGACGAGCCGTCGTCGAACCTCGATCCGGCCTCCCGGCGCGAGCTGGCGGAGATCCTGCTGTCGCTGGACGTGACGGTGCTGATGGTCACCCACGACCTGCCGTACGCGCTCGAGCTGTGCCCCCGGTCGGTGGTGCTCAGTGACGGGGTCGTGGTGGCCGACGGGGCGACCTACGACGTGCTGACCGACGACGCCCTGATGACTGCCCACCGGCTGGAGCTGCCCTGGGGATTTGATCCGCGGGCCATTGGTAACCTTCCCGCGTGACAATCGAGCCGACGCCGACCTCTCTCGAACACGAGATCGAGGAGACCCGTGAGCGTCTGGCGGGCACGATCGACCAGCTCCTGTACCGGGTGCACCCCAAGACCATCGTGAGCCGCGAGGTCTCGTCGATGAAGGCGCACTTCGTGGACCGGCAGACCGGCGCACCGCGCACCGACAACATCCTCAAGGTGGCCGGCGGGGTCGTGGGCCTCGTCGCCCTCTTCGTGCTGGTGCGCAAGGTCGTTTCCTAAAGCCCCGGATTGTTGGTTCGTCCATGCCTGCGCCCAAGACCCCCATCAAGATGCTGCATGACCGGATCATGGTCGAGCTCGACGCCGATGCCGGCGAGCGCAAGTCCAGCGGAGGCATAGTCATCCCGGCCACCGCCGCGATGGGCGCACGCCGCCTGGCCTGGTCGCGCGTGGTCGCCGTCGGGCCGCATGCCCGGGCGATCGAGGCGGGAGACCGGGTGCTGTTCGACCCCGAGGACAAGTTCGAGGTCGAGGTGGCCGGCGAGGTCTACGTCGTGATGCGCGAGCGAGACATCCACGCCGTCGCCTCGGACCGGCTCGGTGACGAGTCCACCGGCCTGTACCTCTAGGAGCGCACTCCAGCGATCGCGTTCCCGTGACCCGAAGCCGAGCCGGGCCAGCAGGTCTCGTTGATCGTGGTTTCACCCTGACCGGGTGAGCCGCGGAGCCCTCCGCTTCGCGGACGGTGATGCTGGTCGCATGACCCGTATCCACCGAAGGAGACAGAGATGTCCATGCCCACCAGCGCCGATGCCGCCCTGTTCGGCAACCGATTCATCACCAAGGAGGTGCCGACCCGGGAGTTCCCGGAGGACGGCATGACGGCGAACGACGCCATGCGGTTGGTTGCCGAGGACATCGCCCTCGAGGGCGATCCTGCCCGTAACCTCGCCACGTTCGTGACGACCTGGATGGAGCCTGAGGCTCAGCAGATCATCGCCACCAACCTGCACCGCAACTTCATCGATCACGCCGAGTACCCACGGACCGCCGAGATCGAGCAGCGCTGCATCCGGATGCTCGCCGACCTCTTCCACGCGCCGGGGGAGACGACCGGTGCCCGGACACAGGGTTCCTCCGAGGCGATCATGCTCGGCGCCCTCTCGCTCAAGTGGAACTGGCGCAAGCATCGGGATGCCGCCGGTGAGCCCTCCACTAGTCCGAACCTCGTGTTCGGGGGCGACGTGCACGTCGTGTGGGAGAAGTTCTGCCGCTACTTCGACGTGGAGCCGCGGATCGTGCCGCTCCAGCCCGGCAAGTACACGATCGGACCCGAGGACGTCAGCCCGCACGTCGACGAGAACACGATCGGCGTGGCGGCCGTGCTCGGGACGACGTTCACCGGGCACAAGGACGACATCGTCGGCATCAACGACCTACTCGTGGAGATCAAGAACAAGCGGGGTCTCGATGTCCCGTTGCACGTGGACGGCGCCAGCGGCGGCTTCGTGTGGCCGTTCCTCTACCCCGACTCGGCGTGGGACTTCCGGCTCGAGCAGGTGCGCTCCATCAACGTGTCCGGCCACAAGTTCGGCCTCGTCTACCCGGGCATCGGCTGGCTGATCTTCCGGGAGCGGTCCGACCTCGCCCAGGACCTGGTGTTCGAGGAGAACTACCTCGGCAAGACCGACGCCACGTTCACGCTGAACTTCTCCACCGGCTCCGCGATGGTGCTCGCCCAGTACTACAACCTCGTCCGCTACGGCCGCGCCGGCTACACGTACGTCATGAAGAACATGCAGGAGAACGCACGCGTTCTCGCCGAGAAGCTGCACGCGATCGGCAAGTTCGAGCTCATCGGACCCGACGCGGAGCGGCTCCCGCTCGTGGCCTTCCGGCTCGCCGCCGACGAGGCGTACGACGAGTTCGACATCGCCTGGCAGCTGTCCGCCGAACGAGGCTGGATGGTCCCGGCGTACACCCTGCCCCCGGACGCCCAGGACGTGACCATCATGCGCGCCCTCACCAAGGAGACCCTGAGCCGGGAGCACGTCGACACGCTCGCCCGCGACATCGAGGAGGCCTGCGCCACGCTGGAGAAGAAGGGCGGCGCCCATGAGTCGGAGCGTCAGCAGATGGTGGTGGGGCCCGGTCACTAGAGTCCCCTCCATCACCCGGCTTCAGCGGAGGAGGACACAGTGGCCACGAGCTCGCCCCTGGACATCGGACCGATCCAGCTCGAGGAGGTCCACGGAGCCCACAACTACCACCCGCTGCCGGTGATGGTGACCCATGGCGAAGGCGCCTGGGTGGCCGACGACGACGGGAACCGCTACCTCGACATGCTGGCGGCGTACTCCGCCCTGAACTTCGGCCACCGGCACCCCGACCTCGTGGCCGCGGCCAAGGAGCAGCTCGACCGGCTGACCCTGACCAGCCGGGCGTTCCACCACGACCTGCTCGGACCGTTCTGCGCGGAGCTGGCGGCGCTGGCCGGCAAGGAGACGGTGCTGCCCATGAACTCCGGCGCCGAGGGCGTGGAGACCGCGCTCAAGGTGGCCCGCCGGTGGGGCCACGAGATCAAGGGCGTCCCCGACGGGCGGGCGACGGTGATCGTGATGGACGGCAACTTCCACGGGCGCACGATCAGCATCGTCAGCTTCTCCGGCGACCACGCCGCGAAGGCGCACTACGGCCCGTACACGCCCGGCTTCCGCTCGGTGAAGTACGGCGACGCCGAGGCGCTCGCGTCGGCCATCGACGACGACACCGTGGCCGTCCTGGTCGAGCCGGTGCAGGGCGAGGCGGGGGTGATCGTGCCACCGCCGGGCTATCTCACCGAGGTCCGCCGGCATCTGCGTCGAGCACGAGATCCTCATGATCGCCGACGAGATCCAGTCCGGCCTCGGCCGCACCGGGCGGACGTTCGCCTGCGACCACGAGGCGGTCACGCCCGACATGTACATCCTCGGCAAGGCGCTCGGCGGCGGCATCGTGCCGGTCTCCGCGGTCGCGGCAGACCGGGACGTGCTCGGCGTCCTCACGCCGGGCAGCCACGGCAGCACGTTCGGCGGCAACCCGCTGGCGATGGCGATCGGACGGGCCGTGATCCGGCTCCTGGAGACCGACGAGCCGCAGCGGCGGGCGCGCGACCTCGAGGGGGTCCTCGTCGAGCGCCTCGAGTCGCTGGTCGGTGAGGGAGTGGTCGACGTACGAGTCCACGGGCTCTGGGCCGGCATCGACCTCGACCCGGCGCTCGGCACCGGGCGCGACCTGTGCGACGCCCTCGCGGCCCGCGGCGTCCTCGCCAAGGACACGCACGGGTCGAGCATCCGCCTCTCCCCGCCGCTGGTCATCAGCGAGGAGGACCTGGTCTGGGGGCTCGACCAGCTCGCCGACGCCATCGGCGAGCTCGCCGAGGCGTACGCGGTCGGCACCCCTGACTGACTGCCGTTCATCCGAACTGGGTGATGCAGGGCGGGGTGGGGGCACGTCTGATGGAGAGATGCGGAACAAACGACAGGAACGGCAGGAGTCTCGCGAGCAGGGTGGTGCCACGCGCTACCAGATGCGGCAACGGATGCTCGCCGTCGGTGACGACTTCCACATCGAGAACGACCAGGGCGAGCGGGTGTACAAGATCGACGGCAAGGCCATGCGGCTGCGCAACACGATCTCGTTCGAGAACGAGACGGGAGATCGGCTCTTCAAGATCCAGAGCCGCCTGCTCCGGGTCAAGGACAGCATGGAGATCGAGAACGCCGAGGGCGTCGTGTGGCGCTGGTCAAGAAGGCGCTCGTCTCCCCGATGCGGGAGCGGTGGAACGTCGAGATGGAGCACGGCGAGGACCTGAAGGCGCAGGGCAACGTCGTCGACCACGAGTACGCCATCTCGCGGGGCGACGACGAGATCGCGACCGTGTCCAAGCGCTGGTTCCGGGTCCGGGACACCTACGGGGTCGAGATCGAGCCCGGCGAGAACCACGCGCTGGTCCTCGCGGTGGTCGCGGTGGTCGACGCCATGTCTCATCCCGATCGCTGACGCCTGCGTCACAAGGCGACGCTCACGGGGGAAGGTGGCGACCCAGGCCAGCGCCGCCACCAGTCCCACGTAGGCGATCCCGATCATCACCCTGCGCAATCGACGGTTGTGGATCTGATTGCTCATGCCCGCGAAGAACAAGGCGACGGAGTACATCACCACCGTCAACACGTAGTTGCTGGCCCGCTGGATGTTCTCGCGCACCTCGGCAGCCGACGCCTCGGACTCCGCGTCCAGCCGCTTGGCATCCTCTTCGGACGCGACCTGGTACTCCGCCATCGCGAAGGGGGTCGGCGGCGCGCCGGGGCTGTCGAACGGGTCGGTGTCGATCCAGGCCTCGAACGCTGTCCGGAACTCCGGGCGGAAGCGGGTCTCGAACACGCCTGCGAGCCCCGTCTCGCCGGTGCGATCCGCGTCGACCCAGGCGATGAACGTGGCGACGTCGACCTCCTGCTGCGCCTCCGCCAGGCTGGACGCCCGAGCCGCCTCGATCCGGATGGCGTTCGTCTGGCTCGCCGCCAGCGCCTGCTCCCCGTGCCAGCGCGTCGCCTGGTAGCTACTCCACGCCGTGGCCACGGCGGCGATGGCGAGGACCACGGTCACGAGCAGCTCGTGCCAGGGTCGAACCGACCGGTCGTCGTCAGGCGGCGTTGCCATCACGATCACAGGGCAGGCTCAGGTCGAGCCCGATGACGTCGAGCTCGGTATCGATCAGGCGAAGGGACCGCTCCATCGCGACCGGCTGCAGGGTGCCCGCCCCGTCGCCGAACGGATGGTTGAAGAACGTGAGTATGAGCATCGAGCTGGTCACGACGATCGTCACGCTGCCCATCAACATGCCCTGCGTCAACGCGCGTTCGGCCCGGTCCGCGAAGAACAGCATGTACCCGAAGATCACCGTCGCGATCACGAACAGCACCAGCCACAGGGGTTGCGGGATGATCCCCTCTGCCCCGTGGATGCGGGAGTTGCGTGCCTGCTCGCGCGACGACGTCTGCTCCATCCAGCGGTCGTACGCCGACTGCTCGGCGGCCGAGTTCGGCTCGACCGTGCGCATGGTGTGGTACAGCTCCGGCGCCCACGGGTTGATCGAGTCCCCGAGCGTGCCTTCCTCGAGCGCGGGCCACTCGGTCCCGACCACGGACCGCGCGTAGCACACGAGCTCGCCGGTCAGCTCGGGTGACTGTTCCTCGGGGAGGAACTGCGCGGTCTGCACCTGCTGCACGACGAGCACCGCCTCGTCCTCGGCCCCCGCCCGCGACTCGTCGTACGACTCGAAGCCCAGGAAGATGATGAACGCCAGGAGCACCGAGAACCCGGTGGCGAGCACGCCGAACACCCCAGAGGCCCGGTCCCCATCGCTGAAGTAGCTGCCCTCCGGAGCCCGTCGGCGCACCAGAAGCATGGCGGTGACTGTGATCGCGGTCGCGCCGAAGACGATGAGGGCACCGAGCAGGACGTTCACGTCGACGCCTCCTGTTCCGCCCCTGGGCCGTTCCGGAGCCTGCCGGGCGCACTTGCATCCTCAGATCTCCGAGGTTCGTCCGCTTCACCCGATGAGGGTGAGGACGGCGCCCACCGATCGATTGCTCAGCGGCTTCCGACGGGGTCGGGTTCCGGTTCGTCCGAGGTGCTTACCGGAGGCATCGGGCGGTCGGGCTCGGGCTCCGCTTCGCTCTCGCCCTCGATGTTGATGTGGGGGAGCAGCCAGTCGAGCCACCGAGGCAGCCACCAGGCTGCCTCGCCCATCAGCGCGATCGTGGCCGGAGCAAGGGTGATCACCAGCAGTCCGGCCAGCAGGACGGCGGTGGCCAGGCCGACGCCGAACTGCTTGATGGTCGGGTCGCCATTCAGGATGAAGCTGGCGAACACCGTCGTCATGATCAGGCAGGCGGCGGTGGTGATCCTGGCGCTCGACGTGAGGCCGGAAGCCGCCGCCCGCCGCGCGGGCTCGCCGGCCAGGTGGTGCTGCTGGATGTGGCTGACCAGGAAGACCTCGTAGTCCATGGACAGCCCGAACAGCACCGCGAACATCATCAGCGGGACATAGCTCGCGATGGGGACCGTGTCGCTTGCGGTGTCCAGGCCGACCAGGTCGATCCCCCAACCCCACTGGAAGGTCGCGGTGAGGATGCCGAACGCGGCGGCGGCGGACAGCACGTTGGTGAGTGCGGCCTGCAGGGGCACCAGGACAGACCGGAAGGCGATCATCAAGAGGAGGAAGCCCAGCAGGATCACGGTGCCGATCACCAGCAGGAGGCGCTGCGAGATCAGCGTTGCCAGGTCGGCGTACGACGCCGTGTAGCCGCCGACGTACGACGTGATGCCGCCTCCCTCGTTAGCGGTCGGCACCACCTCCGTGCGAACGGTCACGAGCAGGTCGGCCGTCTCGTCCGTGGCAGGGGCCGTCGTGGGCACGGCGGAGAGCAGGACGACGTCCCCACGATCGTTGGTCTGCGGAGGCGTGAGGGTCTGGACGCCGGAGGTGTCCGACAGGGCATCCTGCAGCCCGACGACTCGCGGGTCGGTGTTGCGAGGGTCGCCTCCCGCCTTCGTCACCATCGCGGTCAGCTGCTTCTGGAGCTTCTCGGCCTGCTTCTTCTGCTTCTCGGCCTTCTGCTGCTTGGCCTTCAGCTGGTCGGCCTGCTCCTGCAGCTGGGCGGCCTCGGCCTGCAGCTCGTCGCCCTGGGCCCGGAGCTCGGCGGCGGACTGCTCCAGAGCCGCCCCTTCCCGCTCCAGCTCGGCCCGCTCGCTCTCCAGCTGGGCGGCCCTGGCCTCCAGCTGGTCGGCTTGTGCCTGGAGCCGGTTGGCCTGCGCCTGCAGCCGGTCGGCCTGGGCCTCGAGGCTGCGGGCGCGATCGGCCAGTCGGCGGCCCTGACGCTCCAGAGGGGCGAGTTCGGCGCGGACCTCGTCCTCCCGCTCGCGGACCCGGGCGAGCCGCGCCCGCAGCCGCGCCTCCAGGACAGGGTTGTTGGTCTGGTCGATGCGATCCTTCAGGATCCGCTCGCGCACCAGGAGCCGGGCCAGTTTTCGGACCAGTGGCTCCGCCTCGCGGGCGAGCGCCCGCGCCTGTCGCTCCAGGGCGTCCCGCTCCTTCTGGAGCCGGGCCTGCTCCGCCTCCAGCTGGCGCTGCTGGGCCTGGAGCCGGGACTTCTGGCTCTGCAGCGCGGCGCCCTCGTCCGTGAGCGTGGCCGCCTGGGCTTGCAGGTCGGCCTGCTGGCCCTCCAGCTGGGCCTGCTCGGCCTCCAGCTCAGCCTGGTCCGACTCGAGCTGGGCCTGCTGGGCCTCGAGCTGCTTCTGCTCCTTGGGCAGCTGCTTGGACGCTCGTTCGAGCTGCTTCTGGAGCGAGGTCGCCTTGTCGTACTTGGTCGTGTACTCATCGCTCGGCGTTGCGGGCGGATCGAGCTTCGAGGCCACCTGGAGCGGGCCGTTGTACCCCGGCCCGAAGCCGGCGGAGATCAGGTCGTAGGCCCGGCGCTCGGTCGTGTCCGGCGAGGTGGCGCCGATGTCCTCCTGTCCGAACTCCAGGGAGGGAGCCGGCACGATCAGTGGGGCCAGCACGGCCAGTGCGCCCACAGTGATCCAGATGGGATGCCGGGCGACGAACCCTGCCCAGCCCGCCCAGAAACCGCCGCCGGGCTTCTTTCGGCGCAGGAACTGCGGCACCGCGAGGGCGTTCACGCGCTGCCCCAGCAGCCCCAGCACCGCGGGCATGAACGAGATCGCCGAGAAGACCGCCGTCAGCACGGCGATGGCCGATGCGAGCCCCAGCGTGCTCAGCAAGGGAATCCCCGCGACGCGGAGGGCCACCAGCGCGACCACGACGGTGCCGCCCGCGAAGACGATGGCGCTGCCAGACGTGGCAACCGCACGGGCGATCGACTCCTGGACGGGGACCCCAGCGGCCAGTTGATCCTGATGTCGGGTGATCAGGAAGAGCGCGTAGTCGATGCCGACTCCGAGCCCGATCATCGTCGCCAGGGTGGCGCCGGTCGCGGGCACGGCGACCAGGTGCCCGAGCAAGCCCACCAGGCCGAGGCCGACCACGAGCCCGATGGCAGCGGTCAGGATGGGCATGCCCATGGCCACGAGACTGCCGAGCACCAGGGTGAGGATCAGCATCGCGCACAGGATCCCGACCACCTCGCTGCTCTCGGTGGGCTGGTCGGACAGCTCGGTGCCGATCGAGCCGGCCGCCTCCACGTCGATGCCGGCCTCCTGGGCGGGCTCGGTTGCGTCGAAGACGCCCTGCGCGATCTCCTCGTCGAGCTCGCCGGATCCGACGTCCAGCAGCACCGGCGCGAACGCCGTACGTCCGTCATCGGACACCAGTCCCGCGGTCTGCCCGGCGTCGCTGAACGGCCCCGTGACGCTGTAGACGTGCGGAGCCGCGCGGAGCGCCTTGATCGACTGGTTGACGGCCTGCTTGTTCGCCTGGTCGCTCAGTTTCCCGGTCTCCACGTGGAAGACGATCGGGTTGGTGCCGTTCTGCTGAGGTGGGAACCGGTCGCTGAGCAGGTCCTGGACCTGCTGGCTCTCGGTCCCCGGCAGCTCGAGGTCGTTGCTGGTCTCACTCCCGAAGACCCTGACCATGCCGATGATGCCCAGGACGATGATGACCCAGACGCCCAGGACAGCCCACGGCCACCGAGCACAAATTCGTCCGAGACCATGGAGGACCTTGCCCACATCGCCTCCTGAATGGGCTGCCGATCCTGCGGGAGGTTAGCGACCCGAGGCCGTTCCGCGGCAGGCGATCACGGATGACCCCGCGTTTGGGGACCTATCAGGCACCAGCCACGCACGGACGATCCGGCGGCGACATCACCCGGCTCGGGTGAGTTCGGGCCGCGGCCGGACCCGCCGGGTCCGTCGACTCAGGCGGAGACCGGCGCGTCGAGAGGCGCGGGCGCGACGTCGATCAGCTGCTCGAGCACGGCGCGGTCTCCCGTGATCTCGACGAGATCGAGGCGGCGGTCGACGAACATGTAGTAGATCCCCTCCGGGTCTCCGTGGATGACGACGTCCGGGTCGTCGACGGATCCGATCAGGACCTCACCGTCGACGAGGGACGCGATCTCGTCGCCGACGTGGAACTCGAACCGGCCGGCCGGCGCGCGCGAGGCCAGGATGGTGTCCATCGCGTTGGCGAGCCAGCCCTCGAAGAGGCAGGACGGGTCGGTGGGCGGCCCGAGTGAACGAGCGCCCCAGACGGCGAGCTCCCGCATGACCGGGCGCAGGTCACGGCCGTAGTCGGTGAGGTCGTACACCTTCGAGGCGGCCGGGGGAGGGAGGGATCGCTTCGCGACGACGCCGCCCGCCACGAGGTCACGCAACCGCGAGGCAAGGATGTTGGTCCCGATACCGGGAAGCGCATCGACGAGGTCGGTGTAGCGCTTCGGGCCGTGCATGAGCTCGCGGACCACGAGAAGCGCCCAACGCTCGCCGACCAGGTCGAGTGCATGCGCCACCGCGCAGTACTGGTCGTAGTGCTTGGCCATGAGCAAATCCTAGCATCTTCTTCTGATTCAGAAGAAAATGCTTGCAAAATGGAAGTAAGCGCTGTTACGGTCCAAGTCCTCACTATGAAAACGATAGGAAATGACATGTTGACTTCAGACCGGCGCAGGTGGCTGGCTCTCGCTCTCCTGTGCGTGGTCCAGTTCATGGTGGTCCTCGACATCGCGATCGTGAACGTTGCGTTGCCGTCGATCCAGGACGACCTCGGGTTCTCCCAAGACGACCTCCAGTGGGTGATCAGCGCCTACGCGCTCGTGTTCGGCGGCTTCCTCCTCCTGGGCGGACGGGCAGCAGACATGCTCGGTCGCCGACGGGTGTTCCTCGTGGGAATCGTCGTGTTCACAGCCGCCTCGTTGCTGGCCGGGCTCGCCTGGTCCGACACCTCGCTGATCGGCGCCCGCGTCCTGCAGGGGCTCGGCGCGGCCATCATCACGCCCGCGGCGTTGTCGATCCTGTCGACCACGTTCGTCGAGGGCCGTGACCGCAACATCGCGCTCGGGGCGTGGGGCGCGGTCGGTGGCTTCGGTGCGGTGGCCGGCGTACTCCTCGGCGGCGTCCTGACCGACGCCCTCAGCTGGGAGTGGATCTTCTTCGTGAACGTCCCCGTCGGTGTGGCCGCACTGGCCGTGGCACCCCTCCTCCTGCAGGAGAGCAGGGACGCGCGCGTCAAGCGCTTCGACCTCCCTGGCGCCGTGCTCGTGACCAGTGGACTGTCCTTGCTCGTCTACGCCATCACGCAGGCCGGCCAGGAGGGCTGGCTCGCGGCCGAGACCGTGACCTTCTTCGCGGTGTCCCTGGCGCTGCTCGTGGGCTTCGTCGCCTGGGAGCTGCGGCACCCCGAGCCTCTCGTACGGTTCGGGATCCTCCAGACCCGCACCGTGAGCGGCGCCAACGTGGCCGGCTTCATCATGGGCACGGCGATGTTCTCGATGTTCCTCATGCTCACCCTCTACATGCAGCAGGTGCTGGGCTACTCGGCGATGAAGACCGGCGTGGCCTACCTCGCGGTGGCCGGTACGGCGATCGTGTGGTCCGCGGTCGCGGCCCAGCTGGTCACCCGGGTCGGAGTGAAGCCGGTGATGGTGGTCGGGATGACGATGCTCACCGGAGGCCTCCTCTTCTTCACCCAGGTGTCCGCGAATGGGTCGTACGTCAGTGACCTGCTGCCGGGGTTCCTGCTCATCGGAGTCGGGATCGGCTTCTCGTTCGTGCCCATCTCGATCGCCGCGCTTGCGGGGGTCCGGGATGCCGAGGCGGGCCTCGCCTCCGGGCTGATCAACACCTCGCAGCAGATCGGCGGGGCGCTCGGGATCGCCGCACTGTCGACGATCGCGACGCAGGCGACTGAGGACGCGGTCGGGACCGGCTCGGCACTGCCGGTCGCCCTGGTCGACGGCTTCTCCTCCGCGTTCACGGTCGGGGCGGTCATCGCCGCTCTCGGCCTCGTCGCCGCGCTCACCCTGATCCGCCGTGACGAGCTCGAGGACGTGGTGGAGGCAGCGACTGCAGGGGAGCCGCTGCTCGACGCGGCCTGAGAGCCGTCTCCCGACGGCCTCCCTGGCCGGCGAAGCGGCCCCACCCGGACGGGTGGGGCCGCTTCGCCGTCTGCCCTACCGCTCGGTGTGCGAACCCCGCACGGTTCCGTCCCTGCCGGTCACGTGGCCGCGCGCCGGCGGCTGGTCATGCCTGGGAGCGGCGCTTCGTGCGAAGGTCGTCCGGTTTGGGCGAGGCGGGGCGGACGCCCCCCGTGTCACGGTCGGTTCGACAGCTGCTCCGGCGAGGAGTCCGTGGTCGCCGGCCGGCGGCCGACTACGCATCGGATCGAGGTAGTGATGACAACGAACGACGGTGACCGAGACCGGGCAGCCGATGTCCTCGTGGTGTTCGGGATCACTGGGGATCTCGCGAAGGTGATGACGTTCCGGTCGCTGTACCGGCTCGAGGCACGCGGTCTCCTGTCGTGCCAGATCGTTGGTGTTGCGGTCGACGACTGGGACGTGGCGCAGCTCGTCGAGCGTGCGCGAGAGTCGATCGCGAGCACCGACGAGATCGATGAGGCCGTCTTCAAGCGGTTCGCGGCACGATTGTCGTACGTGAGCGGCGACTTCACCGAGTCTGACACCTACGAACGCGTCGCCGCCGCGATCAAGGGGACCGACTCTCCGGTCTTCTACCTCGAGATCCCACCCTTCCTCTTCGGCACCGTCGTCGGGAAGCTCGCCGAGGCCGGATTGACGGCTCAGGCTCGGGTCGTCGTCGAGAAGCCGTTTGGCCATGACCTCGAGTCAGCTCGCGCTCTTGCCGCAGAGCTGCACCAGTACATCGACGAGTCGCAGCTGTACCGCATCGACCACTACCTCGGGAAGATGGGACTCGAAGAGGTGCTCTACATGCGGTTCGCCAACACCATGCTCGAGCCGGTCTGGAACCGCAACTACCTCGAATGCGTGCAGATCACCATGGCGGAGGACTTCGGGGTCGAGGATCGCGGACACTTCTACGATCCCGTCGGCGCGTTGCGCGACGTCGTCGTCAATCACCTCATGCAGGTGGTCTCGGTAGCGGCGATGGAGGCACCCTCGGACCGCGACGTGATCAAGGACGCCCAGGTCGCGATCTTCAAGGCCATGCGCAGCGCTGAGCCTGCCAACCATGTTCGGGGCCAGTACGACGGCTACCGGGCCATCGACGGTGTCGCCGATGACTCGAGCACCGAGACCTACACAGCACTCCGGCTCGACATCGACAACTGGCGCTGGTCGGGCGTGCCCTTCTTCATCCGCGCGGGCAAGTGTCTTCCCGTGACCCAGACCGAGGTCCGGCTGGTGTTCAAGCGACCACCACGACTCGGGTTCGGCTTCGTCGGCGACCGGGAACCGAAGCCCAACCAGCTGGTGGTCCGGTTGGACCCGTCCACCGGAGTCAGAATCACCGCTGACGCCCGGCGCGCCGACGCACCCGGACCGCAGAGCGTCGATCTCGACGTGAGGTTCTCCGAGTCGGGCGGTGAGGCCCCGGAGCCGTACGAGGTACTGCTGCATGCGGCCATGGTCGGCTCGTCGACCCGCTTTGCTCGGCAGGACGCCGTCGAGGAGAGGTGGCGGATCATGCAGCCACTCGTGGATGCGCCGCCCCAGGTGCATCCGTACGCCCCGGGGACGTGGGGTCCGTCGGCCGCCGATGACCTGACCGCCGACTTTGGCGGCTGGCATGATCCCTGGATCTGATCGTGACCCTCGAGCGCCGGCCGGCGCTCAGACCGGCGCCACCTCCGGTTGCAGGCCCCAACTTCCCTGCCAGGTCTCGGCGGGTTGGATCTCGATCAGGTCCACGCCGGAACGAAACGCGTCAGGTGGACAGGTCATCGGCTCGACGGCCACCGCCGTCCGACGCCGCCCGGCCTGCGTGACTCGATCCGCGGTGTAGACCATGAGGTAGCGGTAGCCCTCATCCACCCACAGCCCGACGGATCGGCCGGTGGCCGGGTCCCGCAGTCGGGCCACGGCACGACCGTCATCGCCACGTGTGAGTTCCCCGAAGGCGGTGTCCAGCTGCGTCGTACCGATCTGGCGCCACTGGGTGAAGTCCTGCGCGGTTGTCGCAACCGGCACCATCGTCGGACGCTGGCCAGGACTGCTCGGGTCGAGGTACTTGGCCGCGGGCACGTTCAGATCAAGGTGGTTGATCGAGGTGGGCCCGACGGTGAGGTAGGGGTGGAACCCGGCTCCGAAGGGGACCCGCTTCACGTCTGCATTGACGGCGCGCATCGTCACGGTGAGGCCCGCGACGTCCAGCGTGTAGGTGACCTCGAGGTCGAGCTGCCACTCGTAGCCCGGCTGCGGCCGAACCGCACACGCCAGGGTGACGGAGCCGGGGTGATGCGCGACCCGCGTCCAGTCCGACCACCGTACGAGCCCGTGGATGGCGCCGTGCCGGTCCGGCTCGTTGAGCGGAGCCTGACACTCGTGACTGCCGTAGCGGTAGCGGCCGTCGGTCAGTCGGTTGGGCCAGGGTGCCAACACCTGACCACGCCCGTCCACAGCCCGCTCGTCGAGACCGAAGCCATCGATCACATCGTGTCCGTCGACGGAGTAGCTGCGGAGGGTGGCGCCGACCTGGGTGATCTCTGCCTGGGACCTGCCATGGTTGATGACGTACTGGTCGCCGGACGGCGCCCTGCGGTGTCGTACGTCGTGTTCGGTCATCGACTCACTGTCTTCGGTGATGTTGCCTCAGCCAAGCCTGGCAAGCAGCCGATCGCCCACGCGAAGGGCGTTGGCCATCGCCGTGAGCGCCGGGTTGACCGCCCCGATGCTCGGGAAGAAGCTCGTGTCGACGACGTACAGGTTGTCGAGCTCGTGGGCCTTGCAGTCGGTGTCGAGCACCGAGGTCGCGGGGTCCGCTCCGAACCGCACCGTCCCCGCCTGGTGTGCGCAGCCGGCGACCGGGATGTCGGTCTTCATGTAGACATCGCGTGGGATCAGGTGGTGCGGGTGCATGCCCAGATGGCTGAGGTGCTTCTTGACCCGCCGATACAGCTGTTCCATGGGCTCCTGGTTGTTGGGGGTGTAGCTCAGGTGGACGTTCCCGTCACCGTCGAGGGTCACCCGGTTGTCCGGATCGGGCAGGTCCTCGGTCGAGAGCCAGAAGTCGATCGCGTGCTCGGCGACGTCCGAGAGTGCGAACATCGGCGCCAGGCCAGCCTCGATGGGCTTCTCGCCCCGGTACATGGGCGCCGAGGACTTGCCGACCATCTGCAGGTTTCCCATCGGGAAGTCGAAGTCGGCGTCGCCGAAGTAGTAGTCGTTCAGGCCCAGTGTCTTCTGGAAGCGGGTGTCGTTCTTCTCCGTGGAGACCGCGAGGAACGCCCGGCTGTTGTGGAAGATGAAGTTGCGTCCGACCTGGTCGGAGCCGTTGGCGAGACCGTTCGGATGGAGGTCGGTGGCGCTGGCCAGCAGCAGCTTGGCCGAGTTGACCGCGCCCGCCGAGACCACCACCACAGAGCCGGTGAAGCGCTCCTCCGTCCCATCGACTTCGGCGACCACGGAGGTGACCGAACGACCCGACGCGTCGGTCTCCAGCCGCTGCACCTGGGCGTTTCGGATCAGGGTCACATTGTCGTGCTGCAGGGCCGGCCGCACGGCCACTACGTCAGCATCTGACTTGGCGTGCACCAGGCACGGAAACCCGTCGCAGGTGGCACACCGGATACAGGCACTGCGCGAAGGCTCGGCTTCGTCGAGCATGACCCCCGACGGTGCATGGAACGGATGCAGCCCCGCCGTCGCCATGTCGTCGAACAGGCGCTGGATGCGCGCTTCGTGCGAAACAGGCGGATACGGGTACGGCGCCGACGCCGGAGGGTCAGTCGGATCCTCCCCGCGGGCGCCGTGGACCTGGTACAGCTGCTCGGCCTGGGTGTAGTACGGCTCCAGCTCGTCGTACTCGATCGGCCAGGCGGGCGAGATACCGCCGTGGTGCTTGAGCTCCCCGAAGTCGCGCTCGCGCAGTCGATACAAGGCAGCGCCGTAGAACTTCGTCGCACCGCCGACGACGTAGTGGACCTGCGGCTGGAACGCCTTCCCCTGCTTGTCGTACCACGTGTCAGGGGAGATGTAGCGGTTCTCCACGAACACCGCCTCGGCGTCCCAGTTCTCCGCTTCACGTGGCAGCCAATCACCACGCTCCAGCACGAGGACCCGCTTCCCCGAAGGTGCCAGCCGGTGAGCGAGCGTGCCCCCACCTGCACCTGAGCCAATGATGATGACGTCGAAATGGTCGGCCATGAGCGCTCCTCAAGAGGTGACTGCGTCGGTTGCTCTGCGGCCGGGTGCGTCGACCGTGATGTGGGGGACGTCCTCGTCATCGTCACCCCAGGCGATGCGAAGGGCCGCGGACGAGGCCGCGACTGTGGCGGCATGGTCGCGGTCGAAGTAGTCCCACGCCCACGTGAGGAAGGCATCGGTCTTGCTGTGCGCGCCACTCAGCAGCATGGCGTGCACACCCAGCCACGCGGCGAAGGCGATGGGGCCCTCCACCTCGTGCCGGCGCTTTCCGACCTCCGCGACGGCCGCGTTCCGGCCGATCATCGCCATGATGCCCTTGTCCTTGTACTCGAACGGCTCGGTGGCCTTGCCCTGTCGCTCACGCAGGATGTTGGCGGCGGCCCAGTTGCCCGACTGCTGCGCGACCGATCCCAGCTGTGGGAGCACACTGCCGTCGCCTGCCGGGATGTTCGCGACGTCTCCGACGGCATAGACGCCCGGGTAGCCCTCCACGGTCAGGTCGGGCAGCACGTCCAGACGCCCGCCGCGGCCAGGAGTCGGGCCGGAGCCCTGCGCCACCTCGGAGCCAGACTCGCCACCGCCCCAGACGACAGTCCTCGCGGCGAGGCTGCTCCCGTCATCGAGCTCGACGCGATCGGGATGCACGGCGACGACGCCCACCCCGAGTCGGGCGTCCGCACCCCCGCGGTTCAGCCTGGTGAGTGCATAACCGTGTGCCTTGGTCGAGAACCCGCCGAGGAGTGCCTCACCGCGATCGACGACGGTGATCTGCCCCGGGCGCCCGATCTGCCCCGTCCCGTGCAGGGCCGCCATCAGCTCGGCCAGTGCCCCGGCCGTCTCGACGCCCGTCGGACCGCCGCCCACCACGACGACATCGAGCGTTCCGGCATCCGCACCCGACGCGGTCACCGCCTCCTGGATCAGCTGCTGCATGTGGCGACGAAGCCGTTCGGCATCGGCGACCGAGTACAACGGGAACGCGTGCTCCGCCGCGCCGGGGACGCCGAAGAAGTTCGGACGGGCACCGGCGGCCATCACCAGGTGCGACCCGGTCAGGGTCCGCCCGTCGGAGAGACGCAGGGTGCGCTCGGACAGCGCAGCATCCGCGACCTCCGCATTCAGGACCTCGACGGTGGGGTGCTGCCTGAAGATCGTCCGATGCGGACGGGCGATGTCTTCCGCGGGCAGCTGGGAGGTGGCGACCTGGTAGAGCAGTGGTTGGAACTGGTGGTAGTCGTTGCGGTCCAGGAGCGTCACGTCGACGCCCGCGTCGCTCAACGTGTGAGCACAGGCGACGCCGGCCAGGCCGCCACCCAGCACCAGGACCTTGTCGTTCACAGCGACAGCTCCTTGAGTCGGTCGGTCAAGACGATCCGACCGGCAGCCTCGATGAGCGCCAGGTGCGAGAACGCCTGCGGGAAGTTGCCGAGATGCCGCGACGCGTCGACCTCGAACTCCTCGGCGTACAGGCCGAGCGGTGAGGAAACTCTCAGCAGGCGCTCCATCAAGTCGGTCGCCTGGCGCATCTCGCCGACGGTCGACAGGGCAGACACCAGCCAGAACGAGCAGATCAGGAAGGTGCCTTCCTTCCCGGACAGCCCGTCGTCGGTCTCGTCGGTTCGATAGCGGAGGACGAATCCCTGCTCGGTGAGCTCCTCGGACACGGCCTTGACGGTGTTGCGCATCCGTTCGTCGGTGCCGGGGAGGAATCCGAACAGGGGTGCGAGCAGCGTCGATGCGTCGAGGGCGTCGGTGTCGTAGTGCTGACGCAGCACCCCGCGGTCGCTGACCCCGTTCGTCAGGATGTCCTCCCGGATCTCCTCAGCGACCTTGGCCCATTGTGCGCCGAGCTCCGTGTCGTTGCGGATCTCCGCCAGCTTGGCGGCTCTGTCCATCGCCACCCAGCCCATCAACTTCGACGACACGTAGTGCTGGGGCTTTCCGCGTGCCTCCCAGATGCCCTGGTCCGGTTCGCGCCAGGCGGCGATGGCGCATTCCGCCTGCGACTTCACGAGGGGCCACAGACGCCTCGGCAGATGCTTGCCGCGACTCGTGTGCAGCAGCACCGAGTCGAGCACCGCACCGAACACGTCGTTCTGGCGCTGGTCGAACGCACCGTTGCCGA
This sequence comes from uncultured Actinomycetota bacterium, assembly GCA_963733895.1. Taxonomy (GTDB): domain Bacteria; phylum Actinomycetota; class Actinomycetes; order Propionibacteriales; family Nocardioidaceae; genus Nocardioides. Next base: position 502,080 of record CAVTEY010000004.1, on the reverse strand, counting down.
TGCGCACCGGGTGCGCGCCCTCGTAACCCGACAGTTCGTCCCGCGTCGACTCGGTCAGGTCGCGACGGCCGTCGATTCCGTACATGATCTGCAGACTGCCGTCCTCGTTCGGCTCCACATCGGCGATGAACTGGATGAACTCATCGGCCTCCCAGTCCAGGTTCAGGTAGTGCAGCGCCTGGAGCGTGAAGGTGCTGTCCCGCATCCAGGCGTACCGGTAGTCCCAGTTGCGCTCGCCCCCCGGCGTTTCCGGCAGGGACGTCGTCAAGGCTGCGACGGTGGCGCCCGTGGGCATGTAGGTCAGGCCCTTGATCGTCAGCGCCGAGCGCTCGAGGGGATGCCGGAGGGGATGATCTGGAATGCGAGCTCGGGCGAGCCAGTTTCGCCAGAAGTCCACCGTCACCCCGATGCGGTCGACGGCATCATCGACGTCTCCGGGAGCCGCGAGGCCTTCGGCCCAGGACAACGCGGAGAATGCTCTTTGACCCTTCGTGAGCACGTGCCGGGCGCGGGCCGAGCTGCCCTCGATGCCCATCGACAGATCCGTGCTCAGCCGCACGATCTGACCCGCTCCCGAAGCGTCCGCCGCGTGGCCGTCGTCGTCGACGAGCGTCCACTCCGCGGGTTCACGGCCGTAGTCGAAGGCGGGTTCGCAGACCAGCTCGATCTCGACCGAGCCCTCCAGGCACTCGATCGTGCGCACGAGGACGTGTTCGGCGTCGTCATCGGCGGGCGGCCTGGTGTGCGGCGTGATCACATCCGGCCCATGTCGTGGGCCCATCGTGAGTGCGTCATGGACCAGTAGCCAGCCACCCGGGGTGTGCCACGTGGTGGTCATGACGTTCGTGCCCGGCACATAGGTCCGAGCCGTGGGCTGGTGGATGCCGTACGGGCCGAATCGGAAGGAACCGGCGCCACGGTCGACCAGGTTTCCGAAGGTGCTTGGCGAGTCGAAGCTGGGCACACACAGCCAGTCGACCGAGCCGTCGGGGGCGATCAGCGCTCCGGTATGGCAGTTGGACAAGAACGCATAGTCGGCAATCGGTGGAAACGGCGATGTGGAAAGGGTCACCTCATGGCTCCTTCACAGTCGTGGATGAGTGGGTGATCAGAGCACCTTCGATTCAGCTGCATCGTCGACACCCTCGTACTGGCGACGAGGGTCATGGGGGCCCACGAAAACGCCGAGGAGTCCGTCCAAGTTCCCGGTCACGGTCTTGCACCAGCCTGTTGTCGGGCGGGTCCGCCAGCACGAGGTCCGGGCGCCGGCCGCTTGGCGACACCCGAGCCTTACCCCGCGCCAAGTCCGGGGGATCACCCGAAAGGGACGAACTGCCGCAGCCACCGGTCGGGCACGATCGTCGGGGCGCCGCGTTTGACACGCTAGATCGACTGTCGGCCCGGCCCGCTGCCACGCCGCCGCCCGTGGATTCGCCAGCGTTTGTTGCCAGGCGGTCGGGTTGTGGTCTTCAGGAAGGATTGCTGATGAGCGACTCCTCCACGCCGGCGACCGGTGCCAGCGAACTGGATCCGGTGCAGGTGATCCGGTCGAGGGCCTACCTCGCGGCGCTCGTGCTCGCAGCCGTGCTGGGGATCCCGATCTCGGCGGTTGCCTACGGGTTCCTGGCGCTGACCACCGCGATCCAGGAGTACTTGTTCGACGACCTTCCTGCCGACATCCTCTCGGGAGGGACCCCCGCGTGGTGGCCGGTCCCGTGGTTGGTGCTGTGCGGCCTGTTGGTCGGGCTGACCATCCGCTACCTGCCCGGCAACGGAGGACACTCGCCCGCCTTCGGGTTCCACACCGGCGGTGGTCCGCCCGTCGACAAGGAGCTGCCCGGCATCATCCTGGCCTCACTCGCCACGCTCAGCCTGGGCGCCGTACTCGGCCCCGAGGCGCCCCTGATCGCCATCGGTGGCGGCCTCGCCGCCCTGACCGTCCACCTGGCGAAGAAGGACGCACCACCCATGGCCCTGACGATCATGGCCTCGGCCGGCAGCTTCGCGGCGATCAGCACCCTGCTGGGGTCACCCGTGCTCGGCGCCTTCCTGATCATGGAGGCCGCCGGGATCGGGGGCATGACGCTGAGCCTGGTCGCGCTGCCGGGGTTGCTCGCCTCCGGCGTCGGCGCTCTGATCTTCGTCGGCCTGGACGACTGGACCGGCCTCGGCACCTTCTCACTGGCCCTCACCTCGGTGCCGCCCATGGCGGCTCCAACCTTGGCCACCATGGCCTGGGCCCTGGCCATGGGTGCGGCCGCCGCGCTGCTGGGATGGGCGATCCGCTGGATCGGACTCTCACTGCGCCCCCTCGTTCACCTGAACCGGGTGCTCGTGAGTGCCGCCCTCGGCCTGCTGATCGGCCTCACCGCCATGGCCTACCAGCTCATCACCGACAACAGCTTCACCCACGTGTTGTTCTCCGGTCAGGACGCCCTGCCCGACCTGGTCGAACATGCCGCCGACTACTCGGTCGGGGTGCTGATCCTGCTCGCCGCCTGCAAGACCCTGGTCTACGGACTCTCTCTGAGCGCTTTCCGGGGCGGACCGGTCTTCCCCGCCATGTTCATCGGTGCCGTCGTCGGTATCGCCGCGAGTGCGCTGCCCGGCATGAGTCTGGCACCGGCGATCGGCATGGGGATCGGCGCCATGTGCGCGGCCATGCTGCGGTTGCCTCTGACCTCGGTGTTGTTGGCCACCCTGCTCCTCGGCGCCGACGGCCTCTCGGTGACGCCCGAGGTGGTGGTGGCCGTGGTCGTTGCGTTCGTCCTCACCATCGTGCTTCCGACACCGGGTCCGAAGGAACCGACGCATCCTGTCGGCGCGACACCCTGATCCGTCCGAACGCTCGCGCAGCCTCGCTAGACCGACCGGCTAGACCGACCGGCTAGACCGACCCGCTCGACCGACGCTGGCCGCGAGCTTCCGTGTGCTCGACCAGGGCTGGAACAAACCGCTCCCACGTGGGCGGCGGCGGGACCTGGTGGCCCATCCCGTCGACCACGATGAGACGGGCGTCGGGGATGGCTGCTGCCAGAGCCTCGCCGTGGGGGAGGGGAAAGAGTGGATCGGCGGTGCCGTGCACGACGAGTGTTGGAGCGTTGATCCGCCGGGCATCGAGCTCCTCGTCGCCATCACCGGCGACGACCAGCCAGTGGTTGCCGGCCGCTGCCACGTCGATACTGCGGTCGAAGATCGCGCCGGCGATGGCGCAGGTGCGCTCCTCATCGATCGGGAGCGAACCAGCGAAGGCGCGCTCCCCGTCGACCATCCACTCCACGACCTCGGACCGATCCGACCAGTCGGGATCGGGCGGCGGGTTCGCGAAGCGCTCGGCGAGCGCGGGCACTGGGCCGGGGAGCGCGCCAAAGTCGGCACCGCCCACGGCGGTGGTCGCGATCAGGGTCAGGCTGCGCACGAGATCTGGCCGGTGCAGCGCGACGCTCTGGGCGATGCCGCCGCCCATCGAGACCCCCACCAAGTGCGCCGGGCCACTGTCCAACGCCTCGATCAGGCCCACGCAGTCGTGGTCGAGCACGCCCCCGTCGTACGACGGCGAGCCCGGCGTACCGGTTGTGGACCGGCCCGTGTCGCGGTGGTCGTAGCGGACCACCCGGCGCCCACCTGCCGCTATCGCCTCGCAGAGCTCGACGTCCCACCAGTCCATCGAAGCCGCCGCCCCCGACATGAGCAGGACGAGTGGGTCGGTTGGTTCACCGAACTCCTGGACGCACAGCTCGACCTCCGCGACGGGCAGCAGGCGACTTCCTTCCCTGGAAGCGGTCATGAGTGAAGAGACTTCTCGCTCCCGACGGATTCATCGGTCTGCCTGCGACCTCGTGGTCCCTGGGCGTTTTCGTGAAGAAGGCCCTCCCCGAAGTCGGAGAGGGCCTCTGAACCTGCGATAGCACTGGTACGCCATCAGGGACTCGAACCCCGAACCCGCTGATTAAGAGGTGGGGAAGGGGTGTCCGGGTTCGTGCGGCTTGACCCGGGAAACGGGGTCTGACCTGCGGGTACGTTAGGAAGCGGGGACGGGCTTCCGGCTTCGTCCCGCCCCGTTTCGACCGGGAGGCTAGCGCGAGGCTAGCGCGGAGGAAGGTGCAGATGGGTTCGGTGACCCGTGAGGAGGCGCGTCCGTTGGCGGCGGCCGTGGCCCGGGACCTCACCCCCGCGTGCGAGGTCGGGCCCGGCGGCGACTACCGCGACTGGTGGACCTTCACGCTGTACCGCGACGGACCCGGCATCTTCGACCTGCTGCTAGGGACGCCGCCGCTGTTCGTGGAGAAGCAGACGGGCCGGGTGCTGGACCGACCGCCCGCCGGGTGGATCCCGCCGCATCACCGATTCCCTACTGGCTGAGTACGCGCTGGCGTCGCGTGCGGGTATACCGGCAGGCTGGGGTGATGAGCGTTCCCACCATCACCTACCGAGGTCCCGCCCCGTTCGTCAGCGCCTTGGCGCAGATGCTCCGCGAGGAAGGCGTCAACGTCACCTACGCGCCGCCCGTCGAGGAACGAGGCATCGGAGACGCGGCTGTCGAGGTGGTGCTGTATCTCGGGGATCAGGCGGTCAGCGGGCTGATGGGTGCGGGGATCGCTACCGTGCTGACGAAGTTCAACAAGCGGTTCGGTGACTCTGGTGCCTCTGCTGAGGTGAACGACGATGACTGAGGAGCACCCCGCGTTCTTGGCTAGGGCTCTTACCAAGAGCCTCGGGCTACGGCGCAGGCCGCCCCGAACACGCCTCGGGGTATAGGTCCCCTCCCGGAGGTAAGACGCGGATCTAAGACGCGCTCCCCGAACGGGCTGGGCTGCCCGGGGTGTCATGGTCGGAGCCGACCCCGGTGACGGGTCCGGCGGAACACCGCCCGGACCTCCCGCCGCGCGCGGATGAACAGGGATGGCCGGACGGTCCCGTCGCGGAACCCGACGGCCTCGCGGGCGAGGTCGTCGTAGTGCGGCCACGAGTGGAACTTCTTGCCCGGATACTTGGCGGCGATGAACAGGGCCTTCGGCTCGACGGCAAGGCTCAGGGAGTTGCCCCACTCCTCCAACACCGTCCACCTGTCGACCCAGCCACGGTCGACGTACAGCCCGAGCACGTCGAAGCCTGCCAGCGCCCGGTACACGTCGGTCTGCTGGTCCTCGTCGGCCACGATGGCGTCCGCGATCTCCGGGGCGGTGATCCTGTAGAGCAGGCGACGGCCGCGGACGGCGGACGGGTCGAGCAGGTTCTCGTGCATCTTCAGGAACAGGTCGCGCTTGTCGAGGCGGCGCGCCCCGGCTGGAAGGTCATCAGCCGCGACCACGATTGGCTCGCGGAGCCGATTGGGCTGAGGAATCCCAAGAGCGGAGCCCACCGGAGTTCGACTGACGAGGGTGCCGGCGGGCGGCGGGACCTATCCGCCGCCCGGACCACGCCACAGCAGCGGGACACCCTAGCGCGGAGGACTCGGTGGAGGAGCCGTAACCCGGGCCAGGATCTCCTCGTTGACTGGAGGTAGTCCCGGCGCACGACGGGGGTGTGGGCCGGGACTACGCGGATGTCGTCCTCATCCCCACGGTGGCGGGTGAATCCGGATCTGCGGCATCTGCTTCCTTCCCTCCTACCGGCCCTGTGCCGGAGGCGTACCGCCCGCCCGAGCGGGCAGGCGGTCACCTTCATTCACAGGACGTCAGATGGTGTCGTAGTCCGCCGCGCAGGCGGTCCAGAACTCCTCCCACGACGCATAGCCGTTGTCTTCGAGAATCCCGTTGTTGGTGTCGGCGTGGTCGCCCGCCTTCTCCAACTTGTCGGTGCCAGCGGAGTAGTCGCCGCCCAGCGAATCGGTGACCGCACCGATCAGCAGAAGCGACTGCTCGTACTGGTGGTCGCTGACCTCGACGACCTCTTCACAGGCGTCAAGTTGCGCCGCCTGCTCACCGATCTCGGAGCGCAGGGTGGTGTTGGTGTCCTCGACCTCGACCAGATCGGCCTTGGTGGTGGTCAGTGTCGACTCGGCCTTCTCGGCCTTCGCCTCCACGTCACTCAGGTTCCCGTGCTGGATGAACGCGAACACGCTCAGCACGGCCACGCCGATGATGGCGAGGATCAGACCTGCGACCAGCGGGTTCAGGTACGGGGTGGTCCCGCCCTCGGTCTTGACCTCGCTCATCACAGACCTGCCTGGGTGACGCCATAGGTGGCCTGCTTGACGGTGAAGCCCTCGAACTTCAACTGGTCGATGAGGCCGACCCGGCTGAAGGCGGAGGTGTCGAGGTAGGACTCGGCGGACGCGGCGGCCTGCTTGTTCCAGTCGGCCTTCTGCGCCTCGACGCCGTAGGTGGCGTCCTTGGTCGAGAAGCCCTCGAACTCCAACTGCTCGATCAGGCTGGTGCGGCTGAACGCGCTGCCGTTGAGGTAGGACTCGGCGCTCTCACGAGCGTTCTGCTGGCCCGGGGTCTCCTTGGGCGCGTCGGACGACTTGGCGTCCTTGGCGTTGGCCTTCTGCTGGCTGACCACCTTGTCGGCATGAGTGCCCTCGGTGGCGGTGTCGCAGGCCGACATACCCACGCCCAGCGTGGCGACCGCAAGCGCGGTCAGGATGATCTTCTTCATGGTGTTTCCCTTTCGTGGTGGACCCGCTCTTCACTGGCGGGTCGTTGTTTGGTGAACGGGGCGGCTCGGACGGACAGGCCATCCCCAGTGGGTCTGTCCGCACCTATGTCATCGCCACACCGGTCCACCCCCATGAGAGGGCCGGGATGTCGTGGTGCTCCCCTCTGGATCGCGCGGTCCGTGCGCAACCTCGTTGTGGAGGGAATGCGCTCCACGCGATCTGCTGAGGGGTATCCGGTCATTCAGGCAACGCGGCTTCGTGTCGCGTTGTTAGCGCAATGCTAACAGGTTGTTGACGTACCGCCAATTCCACGCGACGCGCAGTGACGTCGAAGTCCACGTTCCGTAGCAGACCGCACACCAGTCGGGGGTCGTAGGGCGGGTGGGCACAGCAAAGCCCGCCCCGCGTGATGCGGGACGGGCTTGCGGTGATGCGGTGGGTCAGCCGTTGGCGGGGATCCAGTACCCGGCGTTCTGGCCACCGGCCTGCAGCATGTTCCACTGCGCCATCTTGATGGGCATCGCGGCGGGGCTGTACTGGTCCGCAACGACCTTGCCGCCCACGAAGGAGAACGGAGCCGGGGTGCCAGCAGGCGCGACGAACGTGTTCGTGCTGGTGCCGTAGATCGTCCAGTGCGTCACGGTGCCGGTGGCGGAGGCCACGCGGTTCTGGACCGGGGCCACCGGGGTCTTCTCGTTGTACACGAAGGTGACGATCCCGCCGACACCATCGGCCTTCTCGCTGTCCACGACGAGCGTGGTGGTGACGATCCGCCAGTTGGCGTTGGTGGTCGTGGTCTGGCGGAAGTCCGCAGAACGGTCCTGCTGGATGGCGGCGTCGTGGCCGGACACGGTGGTCCCGGCGTTGGCGGAGCCAGCGAAGCCGAGGATGGACAGGGCGATCGCGGCAGCAGCCAGGATGCCGAGGAGGATCTTGCGCATTGTCTTCCTTCAGTTGATGCGGCGCGACCTGCGACGCGAGGGCGGCCAGGCCGCTGGTTGATGACGAAACGCTAACAGCGTCTTGACGGATCGCCAATTCGTGACACAATGCTCTGGTGAGCACCACGCGGAAGTACAGCCGCCTAGACCCCTCGCAGCGGCGCGAACAGATGCTCGACGCAGCCAACGACCTGTTCGCGGAGCGTGGCTACGAAGAGGTCTCGGTCGAGGACATCGCGCGCTCGGCAGGTGTCACACGCGGGCTTGTGCACCACTACTTCGGCGGACGCACGGAGGTCTACATTGCGCTGCTCGAAAGGCTCGACGCTGTCCGCGATGAATCACTGCGGCCACCCGAGGGACGCAGTGCCCGCGCTCGCGTAGAGGACACCGTTTCGCGCTGGCTGGACTGGACCGAGGCGAACCGCCTGATCTATCTCGGCACGATCGCACCCGGAGAGGACATCGCCGACCCCGAGGTGAGCCGCGCCGTCGCCGGCCTCAGAGGCCGCGCCGTCGCGCTGCTCGCGACCTTCCACGCCGACATCGCCCAAGACTCGCCGCGGCTGCGCTACGCACTGGAGTGCTGGACGGGCCTGAACCGCGCCGCGACGCGACGCTGGCTACGCGGCGATGCCACCCGCAGGGCGACACAGGAACTGCTCACCTCCACGCTCGAACACGTCCTGCGCAGGTTCGGCACGCCCAAGGCCCCGTGAGCACGGGGTCCGCAACTCGCGTCTGCTCGGAGTGGCTCATCGGGTCCGCTCCCGCGTCGGCATCACGAGCGGGGGCGGCGGTGAGAGCGGCTTCGCTACCGTCGCTGATGCTGCTGCTGCGCGGGCTAGCCGCTCCCGAACCTCGGGTGGAGCGAGCCTCGGCCAACGTCGCCAGATGTCCTTGCGGACGGCATCAAGCACCTCGGCGCTGAGGTACCCGAACCGGTCGGGCGTGCCCTCCGGGTATACGCCCGACTCCCACCAGGTCTTGAACTGGTAGTCCTCCGAGATGGTGCCGAACGCCTCCGGGGGCCGGGTGAGTCCGACAGCGTTGGCGAGGAGCCAGTCGCAGAACTCCATGTCGTGGGAGCCTCCGGCCTTCTCGAACAACGGCCAGCAGTCCGCGCAGAACACGGTCTTGCCGCCGTCGGGACGTTGCAGGTCGTGGTCCTCGATCCACCTCACGGACTTCTGGACTCCGCAGCCCGGGCAGGGCCCGGCGGTACAGCGGCGCGGCCGTGCTGGTGCGAGGTCGGCGCGGGCGGTCTCGACGGCGGCGGTGACGTCGGCGGCGGTGAGGTGGGCCCACGGCTTCGCGGCACCGGTTCCGCGGGGGTTGGTGGGGGAGAACCCGGCACCGGCGACGGTGACCCCGTGTGGGTTGGCGGGGACCGCGGTGCTGGTGGTCGGGTGCCGGTCGGCTCGCCACGGCAGCCGGGTCAGGGCGAGGGTGACGGCCGTGTCCCGGGCGTCGTAGTCGAGGTTGAGCGCGGTCAGCATCGTGGCGGTGGTGGCGGTGATGCCGCGGTGTCTCCGGCAGTCCGGGCAGGTGATCCATGTCGCGGCACCACGGCGGGCGGTGTCGCTGTCGGGGTGCGGGTCTACGCCGACTCCGCAGACCGGGCACGCCCCACGACCGGGGGCGGCGGGAGGCGCGGGAGCCTTCTTCTTCTTGGGACGGGGCACGGGGATCTCCTCATCGGGGTTGGGGTTGTCGGGATCCAGCACGGGATCGGGAAAGTTGTGGATGATCCGGGCCACGATGTCCGCAGGGCACGGGCATCCGGCCGGATGGGGGAGCGGCTGCCGGGACCGGAGGAGCGCCAGCCGCCAGACCGTCGGGTTGTGGGCGAGGGCGACCAGCAGCGTGCATACGCACACCGGGGAGCCGCAGGTCGGGCAGGTCGTCACGTCTCGCCTCCTCCGGTGCGTGGTCGTCGTCGGGGTGCCCGACCGCCGCCGACATGGCCGACGACGACACCGCCGCCGACATGGCCGACGACGACACCGAGGAGGAGGACCAGTGACGACGACGACCCAGCAGGGGGTGTCGGCCGCCGTGAGAGCCGGTTTCTGCGGTGAGGCTAGCGCGAGGCTAGCGTGGCGGCGGTTTTCGACCATGAGGAAGGCCCTCCCCGAATCCGGGAAGGGCCTCTGGCCTGCGGTGATATGTGGTACGCCATCAGGGACTCGAACCCCGAACCCGCTGATTAAGAGTCAGCTGCTCTGCCAATTGAGCTAATGGCGCGCGTTGTGAAGCGACGCCAACCTTATCAGCGGGCGGGGTGCTCGAAAATCGGCGGAGGGGTCGCGAGACGGTCGCTGGCGCTCGCTCCTCAGCCACCGAGTGTGGCGAGCACGGCCTGGGCTGCGTTGTGTCCGCCAATGCCGGAGACGGCCCCGCCGCGGCGGGCGCCGGAGCCGCAGACGAGCACCGACGGGAGGTCGGTCTGGACCCCCCATTGGCGCGCCGGGGTGTCGAGGAGAGCCCGGTTGGGAGCCCACGGCCAGTCGAGGTCGCCGTGGAAGATGTGTCCGCCGGGCATGGCCAGGTCGGCCTCGACTTCCTGCGGGATCTTCGCCTCGATGCACGGATGGCCGTCGGCATCGGTGGCGACGCAGGTCTCGATCGGGTCGACCAGGTGTTCGTTGAGCTGGGCGATGACTCGCGACACCGCCAGCCGCTTGGTGTCGAGGGGATCCGCGTCGAACAGCGCCGCCGGCAGGTGCCGCCCGAAGTAGGTCAGGGTGTGCGTCCCCAGAGCGGCACCGCCGAGGATCGACGGGTCGCTCAGCGAGTGGCAGTGGAACTCGCCGGGCAGCACCGTGGGCACCTCGCCCGCCGCGGCCTCGGCGTACGCCGTCTCGAGCTGCGGGTAGTCCTCGCCCAGGTGGAGGTCGCCGGCGAAGGCGACCACCGGGTCGAGGCCCGACTTCAGGGTCGGCAGCTGGTCGAGCAGGAAGTTGACCTTGATCTGGGCGCCGGCGGGCTTGGTGGAGTGGTCATCCGGTTCGCCCATCAGGATCCGGAGCACCCAGGGCGCGATGCTCCCCAGCACGAATCGGCTGGAGATCGTGTGCGTAGTGGTGCCGTCGTGCCACGACACCTCGGCGCCGTCGTCGCCGCCCCGGATTGCGCTGACCCCCGCGCCGAGGACGATCTCGGCCCCGCCCTCCTGCGCTGCTCGGGCCACGCTCGCGGTCACGGCCCCCATGCCGCCCACGGGGACCCGCTCCTCACCCGTGCCGTTGCCGATCAGGTGGTAGAGCAGGCAGCGGTTCTGGATGAGTGACGGGTCGTGCATCGACGCGAAGGTGCCGATCAGCGCGGGGGCCGCCACCAGACCTCGCACGGTGTCGTCGGTGAACCGCGACTCGATGGTCTCGCCGAGCGGCGTGGCGATCAGGTCGCGCCAGATCCCGGGGTCCACGCGCTCCCGGATCTCGCGCTCTGTGGGCAGTGGCGAGAGCAGCGTCGGCGCCACGACGTGGGCCAGGTCCGCGACGTCGGCATGGAACTCGCGCCACGCGTCGTACTCCTGCGTCCCACCTGTCAGCGCCTCGAACGACGCCGCTGTGGCAGGACCCGCGGGGTGTTCCACCAAGAGGCCGCCCGGCTTTCCGTCGCGCAGCGTCGGTGTGTACGACGCTGTGGTGCGCGAGGTCAACGCGACGTCGAGCTCGAGGTCCTCGACGATCCGGTCGGGAAGCAGGGACACCAGGTCGGCGTACCTCGACAGTCGGGCGTCGTGGCCGCTGAACACCTGGACGGACACCGCCGCACCTCCGACGTGTCCCAGCCGCTCGAGCACGACCACGGAGAGGCCGGCGCGCGCGAGGTAGGCGGCGGCGACGAGACCGTTGTGCCCACCTCCGACCACGACCACGTCATAACTGTCCCTGGCAGTACTCACCCGCCCAACCTAGCCGTGTCCCCGGACGAGCAACGCCTGCGGAATATGGAAGATTCAACTACGGTTTAAGCCGGCGAGGAGAGGAAGCGCCCGTGCCCGCGATCACCGTCGAGGACCTGACCACCCTGGACCGGCTGCCCCAGCCCGGCCTGGGCGACCAGCCCCGCCCTGTGTGGCAGGTGACCACCGCACCCGAGGGCTTCGAAGGGGAGGGCTTCCCGGTCCGCCGCGCCTTTGCGGGCGTCGACCTCGCCCACCTCGATCCCTTCATCATGATGGACCAGATGGGCGAGGTGGACTATGCGCCCGGTGAGCCCAAGGGCACCCCGTGGCACCCGCACCGCGGCTTCGAGACCGTCACCTACATGATCGACGGCGTCTTCGAACACCAGGACTCCCACGGCGGCGGCGGCACGATCACCAACGGCGACACCCAGTGGATGACCGCCGGGGCCGGCATCCTCCACATCGAGACACCGCCGGAGTGGCTCGTCGAGGCCGGCGGCCTGTTCCACGGCATCCAGCTATGGGTGAACCTGCCGAGGGACGCGAAGATGACCGCTCCCAGGTACCAGGACATCCACTCCGGCGAGGTCGCGCTGGTGACGTCGTACGACGCCGGGGCGCTGGTGCGGGTCATCGCCGGCAGGGTCGGTGGTCACGCAGGTCCCGGGTCGACCCACACGCCGATGGCGCTCGTGCACGCCACCGTCGAGCCCGGCGCCCGCCTCGACCTGCCCTGGAACGTCGATTTCAACGCACTGGTCTACGTCCTCAACGGGCAGGGCACCGTCGGCACCGATGCGCAGCCGATCCACACCGGGCAGACCGCCGCCCTCGGCGCGGGCGACTACCTCTCCGTGACCGCGAACGGCACCCAAGAGGCGCGTTCGCCCAAGCTCGACGTGATCGTGGTCGGCGGTCTGCCGATCCGGGAGCCGCTGGCCTGGGCCGGACCGTTCGTGATGAACAGCAAGTCCGAGGTCATCCAGGCCTACGAGGACTTCCAGAAGGGTCGGTTCGGGCACATCCCGGCCTGAACCAAGATCGGTTCCCCGGTCGTCGGCCTGCCGTGACCTCCGGGCCACCGGCTAAGGCGCCGGTGCCTGGATCTGAGGTGCAACCCCTGTGACGTAGGGCTCCTCAGCCGATGAGACCCCCTGCCCCGGTTCCTAGCGTCGAGAGCGCCCACCGACCTGGTGGGTACATCTCGAAAGGAACCAATCACATGAAGAGCCGCACAACCATCCTGGTGATGCTCGCGGCAGTTGCGACGATGCTCGTCGTGCTGAATCCGGGCAGCACTCAGGCACAAGAGGGGCAGGCCGCCGCGGCGGCTGTCACCTGCAACTTCAAGCCGGCGACGATCGTCGGCACCAACGGGAACGACACCATCAACGGGACCGCCGGGCCGGATGTCATCCACGCCCGCGCGGGCAACGACCTGGTCAGATCGCTCGGCGACGACGACACGGTCTGCCTCGGCACCGGCCGCGACATCGTCAAGGGCGGTGCCGGCGACGACACGTTCGCCTCCGAGGCAGTTCTTGACGGGCAGGACAACTTCGTGGGCGACGCCGGACGCGACGTGGTCAGGTACTCCGCGAGGTCCGTCGGCGTGGACGTCCGCATCGACGGCGCTCCCAACGACGGCCAGACGGGTGAACGGGACGATGTCGAGCTGTCCGTCGAGGATGTCGTCGGGTCTCCTGCGGACGACTTCATCGTCGGCAGCGAGTTCGGCAACGCGCTGTTCGGTGGCAACGGTGACGACGACCTCCGCGGCAGCGTGGGCAACGACTCCATCAGCGGCGGCAACGACAACGACCAGCTCATCGGCAACGCCGGGGACGACTTCATGTTCGGCAACGCCGGCGACGACACGTCCATCGCCGCCGCCGTCGCGGACGGCGCGGACTTCTTCGAGGGCTCGGTCGGCCTGGACACCATGTCGTACGAGGGCAGGGCTCTCCAGGTGGTGGTCACGATCAACAACGTCGCGAACGACGGCGGCCTCGGCGAGGGTGACGACATCAGGCTGGACGTCGAGAACGTCTCCGGCGGCAGCGGGAACGACATCCTGAACGCCACGTCTTTCCAGGCGGAACCGAACAAGCTGAAGGGGAATGGGGGTGCCGACATCCTCAACACCAGGGACGCTCCGGTCCTGGCGGGTGACATCGCGGACGGGGGAAGCTCCACCGACGTGTGCTTCACCGACGCCGACGACATCCGGGTCAGCTGCGAGCAGTGATCCGCTGAATGGCACGTGTGTCCGGGCGCCTGCACCGCTCCGCGGGCGGACGTCCGGGCACCCGGCCACGTGCAGGCAGGTCGTCTGGACGTCGATCGGTAGGGTCGCCTCACCATGGCCCGGATCAACCGCGACGCGTACGGCATACCGCACCTCTGGGCCGATTCCGTCGGCGAGCTCGCCCACACGCAGGGACTGGTCACGGCACAGGACCGGGTCTGGCAGCTGGAGTACCAGAGGCGCCGGGCCACCGGCACCACCGCCGAGGTCCTCGGGCGGCCGGCGCTGGCCTGGGACCGGCTGGCTCGACGGACCCGGATCGCCGACACCGCGCGCCGGGCACTCGACTCGCTCCAGCCCGAGACGCGCGCCTTCGTGGCGTCGTACGTCGGAGGCGTCAACGCCGGGCTCGAATCCTGCGGGGACTCCGGATCCGAGGAGCTCACGCGACTCGGGATCGTCGCGGAGCCGTGGCAGGACTGGACCCCCATCGGGGTGTTCCTCGCGCAGCACCTCCTCTTCGGCAGCTTCGCAGGCAAGCTGTGGGGGCACCACGCCCGCAACGTTCTCGGTGACGACGCCTGGCTGCTGTCCCACGAGGGCCCGCTCACCAGCGGCAGCAACGCATGGGCGGTCGGTGGCGCCCGCACCGCCTCCGGTCTGCCGTTGATCGGCGGCGACCCCCACCGGAACTTCGAGTCACCTGGCGTCTACCAGCAGGTGCGTCTGGCCTGCCCCGAGTTCGACGTCGTCGGCTTCACCTTCCCCGGCGTGCCGGGAGTGCAGCACTTCGCCCACGCCGGCGACGTGGCGTGGGCGATCACGAACGCCGCGGCCGACTACCAGGACGTGTACGCCGAGCGCTTGCGGCGCTCGGATGCCGGCATCGAGGTGCTGGGTCCCGGTGGATGGGAGGTCATCGACTCGCATACAGAGGAGATCGGGGTCCGCGGCGCTGCGCCGGAGCCGGTGGAGGTCATCAAGACCGACCGCGGCTCGGTGTTCCACGGCGGACCGGACGAGGGGGAGGGGCTCAGCCTGCGCGCCGCGTCCACGGTCCTCGGTGACGCCGGCTTCGACGCACTCCTCCCGCTCCTGCGCGCCCGGACGACGAACGATGTCGACGCAGCGCTCGACCGATGGGTCGAGCCGGTCAACAACGTCGTCATCGCCGATCGGGCGGGCACCGTCCGCTACCGGGTCGCGGGCCGGATTCCCCAGCGCGCCGACGGCAATCGGCTCGGCATCGTCGACGCGGTCGACCCCTCCACCGCATGGTCCGGCTGGCTGGGCTCCCTGCCACGTACCGAGGTGAGCGCGGACGGGCAGGTCGTCACAGCGAACGAACGCCGCGGCTCCGAAAGTGAGCCGATCGGCACCGTCTTCGCACCGCCGTACCGGGCCGACAGGCTGCACGCCCTGCTCGAGGACCGCGACGATCTCGGTCCCGATGACTTCGCGCGGTTCCACAACGACACGGCGCTGACCACGGCGCCCGACTTCCAGGACCTGGTGCGCGGACTGTCGCCTGGGCCCGCCGGCGCTCGGGTCCGCGACGCCATCGTCGACTGGGATGGGCGGATGGACGCGTCGTCGACCGGCGCGGCCGCGTTCGCCTCCTGGCGCACCGCGCTTGCCCGCCGGGTCGCAGCCGAGCCGGTCTTCGCACCGCTCGCCGACCACGACCACGAACTCGTCCTCGACCCGTGGTTCGACGTGACGGGCCGGATCGGGCTGGCCCTGGAGAACCTCATCGCGGTCGACCGGCCGTTCGGTATCGACCTCCGTTCATTGGCCACCGCCGCCCTCGACGACGCCGCGGATCACGCCGCGACCTGGGGAGACACGCACGTCGTCTCGGCGATCCACGCCTTCGATGTCGCGGACCCCGATCTCGAGCCGCCCTCGATCCCGGCGCTACCCGTCGACGGCGACACGGACTGCGTCCGCTGCACCGGCTCGCTTCCGGCAGTGACCGACGACGCCTACCGCGGATCGGTGGCGCGCTACGTCTGGGACCTCGCCGACCCGGCCGCAGGGGGATGGGTGGTGCCGCTCGGTGCTGCCGGAGACCCCGGCCATCCTCACCATCACGACCAGCTTCCCCACTGGGTAGCCGGAGAACTGGTGCCGATCGTCGCCGACTGGGACCAGCTCACCGAGCAGCAGGACTGACGTCCTTCTCGAACCACGCCTGCGCGTAGGGGTTGTCGTTGTAGCGCCCGATCGGCTGGTAGCCGGCTCTCTCGTACATCGCGATCGCCTCGGTCAGCGCGCCATTGGTGTCGAGGCGGAGCCGCCTGCAGCCGAGGCGGGTCGCCTCGTCCTCGAGCCGGCGCAGGAGTCGCGAGCCGAGGCCGGCGCCGCGCCAGTCGTCGTGCACCCACATCCGCTTGATCTCGCCCGCGCCCGGTTCCAGCCGCTGGACGCCGCCGCACGCCACAGGCTCGCCCTCGCTGATGGCGACGACGAACACGCCGTGCGGGGCCGACATCGCGGCCGCGTCGGTGGTGAGGGCGTCGCCTGGGTCGAAGCCGCTCTCGAAGCGACGGTCGAGCTCGGCAAAGTAGTGACCGACGGCGGTCACGGCCTCGGGCGCCGTCGGATCGACGCTCTCCAGGGTCACCGTCGCGGCCCGGACCAGGAGGTCAGCCGTGGCCAGCGCGTCGGTCAGCCGCTGCCGCTGGCGCTCGGTGAGCGGCTCGACGAGATGCATGGCCAGTTTCTCGGAGCGCTGGTCCAGCTTTCGCCAGGTCGCCCGTCCCTTCTTCGTCAGCCCGACCCTTCGTCGCCGGCGGTCGCCCGGATCGGGTCCGACCTCGACCAGGCTGGTGTCCTCCAGCTGGCGGAGCAGCCGACTGAGGTAGCCGGAGTCGAGACCGAGTCGGGTCCGCAGCCGGTGCACGGTGGTCTGCTCGGCTCCGATCTCGAACAGCAAGCGGGCGCTGCCCAGCGGGAGGCCGAGGCCGAGGAAGGACTCGTCGAGGGCGCCGATCCGCTGGGTGTAGCTGCGGTTGAACCGGCGCAAGGTGCTGGTGTGGACGTCGTACGTCATTCTCTGACTCTAGTCAGAGAATCCGTGCGGGGCATTGAGAGGCAGGTGGAACTGTCGAGAATGCATCGAGCCCCTGACCACATGTCTGTAGGTCAGGGGCTCGATCGCCCGGGTGAGTAACGGGACTTGAACCCGCGACATCCGCGACCACAACGCGGCGCTCTACCAGCTGAGCTATACCCACCATGAGGCTCCGGGGGTGCCGGAGCCGCTGAGAATTGTAGCCGGATCAGGCGCCGGTGCCCGCATCGGGAGCGTCGTCTTCGGGCTTCCCGGTGAGGGAGCCGCCGTGCCGGGCGGCGAGGGTCCGGGCGGTGTCGCTGTCGGGCCCTGGAGGGGGCACGAACACCGCCTCCCGGTAGTAGCGCAGCTCCTCGATGCTCTCGCGGATGTCGGCGAGGGCGCGGTGGTTGCCGCGCTTGGCCGGGGCCTGGAAGTAGGCGCGCGGGAACCACCGCCGCGACAGCTCCTTGATCGAGGACACGTCGACGATCCGATAGTGCAGGAACGACTCGAGGTGGGGCATGTCCCTGGCCAGGAAGGACCGGTCCGTGGCGACCGTGTTGCCGGCGAGGGGTGGTCGGCTGTTCTCGGGGCAGTGCTCCTGGACGTACTCCAGCACCTGCCGCTCCGCCTCCTCGAGCGTGAGCCCCTGGTCGAGCTCGACGAGCAGCCCGGAGGTCTCATGCATGGTGCGCACGAAGTCGTTCATCTGGTCCAGCGCCTCAGCGGGAGGCTTGACCACCAGGTCGACGCCCTCGCCCAGGACGTTGAGGTCGAAGTCGGTCACGAGCGCCGCGACCTCGATCAGCGCATCGGCGGTCGACGTCGAGCCCGGTCATCTCGCAGTCGATCCAGACCAGTCGTTCGTTCACGCACGTCACCCTACTGTCCGGGCGCGAGCCTCTCAGGCTGGACTCAGCCGGGGCGCCTAGGCTCGACCGTGTGAGGGAGTGGTTCGGGCTACTGGCACGCGTGGTCACCGGTGGGGTGTGGCTCGTCGCCGGACCGCTCAAGCTCCCGGACCCGGCGGCCAGCGTCCGGGCGGTTCGCGCCTACGACCTGCTGCCCGAGTCGAGTCGTCCCAGCGGTCGGCCACCTGCTGCCGGTGCTCGAGGTCGTGCTGGGCGCCTGCCTGGTGCTGGGCTTGCTGACGCGCGGGCGCCGGACGGTCTCGGCGCTGCTCTTCCTGGCGTTCATCGTCGGCATCGCGTCGGCCTGGGCCCGTGGGATCCAGATCGAGTGTGGCTGCTTCGGCGGCGGCGGCGCGAAGGAGGATGCCGCCGTCGACGTACCCGTGGGAGATCGCCCGCGACGTCGGCCTGTTCCTCCTGTCCGTCTATGCTCGTCTGGTCGCCGCGCACCCGGCTCGCACTCGACAACCTGATCTTCCGCAGACCCGAAGGGCACGAGATGTCGAAGAAGAACGCACAGCTGTCCAAGGCTGAACGCGCGGCCGCCGTCCGGCGCGAGCACGAACGCCGGGAGCGCACCCGCCAGATGCTGGTGGTCGGCGGAGTCGTGGTCGCGATCATCGCGATCGTGGTCGTGGGCGTTCTGGTCCAGAGCAGCAGGGACACGACCGGCGAGGCGGCAGACGCGCCCGCCGGTGGCACCGAGACCTACGGCGTGGCCATCGGCGCCGACGATGCGCCCGTGAAGGTCGTCGTCTTCGAGGACTTCCTGTGCCCGGTCTGCGGGATCTTCGAGAGCGAGACCCGCGACCGGCTGCGAGCAGCCGGCCGACGACGGCGACGTCCAGGTCGAGTACCGCCCGATTCGACCTGCTCAGTCAGATCGGCGACTACTCGCTCGCGGGCGACCAACGCGCTTCGCCGCGTCCTCGACGCGGCCGGCCCGGAGGTCGCCATGGAGTTCCATGACCGGCTGTTCGCCGCCCAGCCAGCCGGAGTCGGGACCGGTCCCCGACGACAGCGAGCTGATCGAGCTGGCCGTGGATGCCGGCGCGGAGGAGGCCGAGGTGGCCGATGCGATCCAGAAGCAGTCTTCGAGCAATGGGTCGTCAACGCCAACGACCAGGCGTCGAAGGCCGGCGTGACGGGCACCCCGACCGTCGTGTGGACGACGAGGTGGTCGAGGGTGCCGATCTGCGGTCGCCGTGATCGACTCGATGTTCGAGCGGCATCGAGGCGGCCTGACAGACTCCGCCGGGTGAGCCCCACGCACGACTTGTCAGCGTTCATCGCCGGCCTGCCGAAGGCCGAGCTGCACGTCCACCACGTCGGCTCAGCCTCCGCCCGCATCGTCGGCGAGCTCGCCGCGCGGCACCCGGGCGCGTGCCCAGCGACCCCGAGGAGCTGCGGAAGTTCTACGAGTTCCGCGACTTCGCGCACTTCATCGAGGTCTACCTCGCGGTCGTCGACCTGATCCGGACGCCCGAGGACGTCCGGCTGCTGACCTACGAGGTCGCCCGCGAGATGGCCGGCCAGAACCTCCGGTACGCCGAGCTGACCTGCACGCCGTACACCTCGGTGCTCCCGCACGACGAGGGGCGCGGTATCCCGATCGAGGCCTACACCGAGGCGATCGAGGACGCCAGGGTCGCCGCCGAGCGTGACTTCGGGCTGGTGCTGCGCTGGATCTACGACATCCCCGGCGAGGCCGGGCTGCCCGCCGGCCGACGCCACCCTGGACTTACGCGCTCAACCACCGGCCCGACGCGCTGGTCGGGTTCGGGCTCGGTGGCCCCGAGATCGGCGTAGCCCGGCCGCAGTTCCAGCCGCACTTCGACGCCGCCCGGGCCGCCGGGCTGCACAGCGTCCCGCACGCCGGCGAGACCACCGGGCCGGAGACGGTCTGGGACGCGCTGCGGCTGCTGGGCGCCGAGCGGATCGGGCACGGCACGACCTCGGTCGAGGACCCCGACCTGCTCGCGCACCTGGCGGCGACGGGGATCGCGCTCGAGGTGTGCCCGTCGTCGAACGTCGCGACCCGTGCCGTCGCGGCGATCGGCGACCATCCGATCGTCGCCTTCCGCGACGCCGGGCGTGACGATCACCGTGAACTCCGACGACCCGCCGATGTTCGGCACCACCCTGAACCGCGAGTACGAGATCGCCGCGCGAGCTGCTCGGTCTCGACGAGGCAGGGGTGGCCGACCTGGCCCGGGCCGCTGTCCGCTCGTCGTTCGCCGAGCGGTCGTTGCAGACGTCGTTGCTAGCCGAGATCGACGAGTACGCGAAATAGTTCAACCCAGCCTCTTGTGCTGGGGTGATCGACGGGGATAGAACTGTCCCGTCGGAAGGACTTCGGTCCGGAAGACGTCGAGGCCCCGCAAACTCATACTTTGCGGGGCCTCACCATTTGTATCCCGATCCGGTCGAGATTCTTCGCATTTGGCTGCGTGTCGGGTGTGGGTGCGGTGCCGTTTGAGGCGCGACCCCGGTTTGAGGTGCGAGCGAACGCTCCGGTGGTTGAGGTGCGAGCGGACGCTCCGGTGGTGAGATGCGAGCGAACGCTCCGGTGGTTGAGGTGCGAGCGGACGCTCCGGTGGTTGAGGTGCGAGCGAAGCGAGCCTCGAAACCCGACAACCCCGAAACCCCGGCACGTGGGCACGGCCAGACGCACAGGTGCGCCCCCGGCAGGACTCGAACCTGCGACCTAGAGATTAGAAGGCTCTTGCTCTATCCAGCTGAGCTACAGGGGCGGGAGCCGGCACGACGGCGGGTGACCCGGTCGTCACCACGTCGCCATCCACCAGCCCGCGGTCAGTATGCCGCAATCGCCGACTCGTCCTCGGGCAGCCGGCCCGAAGTTCCTGCCGTGGGACGAGCCGCCGTCCGAGCCAGGCGTGCGCGGCCCGGGTCTGCCGGCGGTGTCTGCCGTTCCCACGGCCGCCACGCGCTCGCTACCGCTTGAGGAGCCCCTCCTTCTTCGCGATCGCGATCACCGCTGCCGCACCGGCCGGCATCGCTCTCTGCGCCGACCGATCGGACCGGGCGCCGGCAGGCAGGTCGGGTCGGCCCGGCGTGAAGAGCCAGGCGTCGAACAGCGCGTCGAGCTGCTCACCGGAGATCCGCTCGGCCAGCCTGATGAACTGCGGGATGGTCACGTTGTCCCCGGCCCGCGACTGGGCCCACACCCGGAGGGTCTTGAAGAAGTCGGCGTCACCAATCTCGAGCCGGAGCGCGTGCAGGGTCATGGCGCCCCGGAAGTACACCGGGAACTCGAACAGCAGGTCGGGTCCGGGGTCACCGATGGTGATGTCCCACCACGGGTCGTCAGCGGGGATGAAGTCGGCGTAGAAGAAGTCGAAGATCTCCTGCGCCGTCCCGAGACCCTCGCGCTCCGACCAGAGCCACTCGGTGTAGTACGCGAAGCCCTCGTTGACCCAGATGTCGCTCCAGCGCTTCACGGCCAGGCTGTCGCCGTACCACTGGTGTGCCAGCTCGTGCACGACCACCGAGTCTCCGTCCACGGAGTTGCTGAAGAAGTCCCGTGCGTAGATCGGCCGGGTCTGGGTCTCGAGCGCGAAGCCGAGTCCCTGGAAGTCGTCGACGATGCCTCCGGCGCTGCGCCACGGGTACGGCCCGGCCACGTCCTCGAGGAAGTCGATGATCTCCGGCTGGCGGGCAAGGGAACCTGCGGCGATGTCGCCCGGTGGCGTCGGCGCGTCTGCGACCGTGCCGACCTTCCAGTCGTTGTCGTTGCCGGGGCTCCCGGCCGGGGCTCCGGGACGCTCCACCCTCCGAGTCCCGACTCGAAGGACGTGGTGCCCTCACCCGTCGACACGACGATGTCGTCGACGAACACTCCACCGGCCTGGACGACGTCGTCACTGACGTAGGTGATGGAGAGCTCCGCGGTCTCCCCGGCGAACCGACCGAGGTTGACGCGCCACCGCTCGACTCCGTCACTGGCACCGGTGGCCGCCCACCAGACCCCGGTGTCGCCAGTGGGTCGGCACGTGCCGGCGGCTTGGTCGACGGTCTGGTAGTGGTCGGAGATGAACGGGTGCATGTCGGGCCACAGCACACAGGAGTTGCCCGTGCCCCGGGTGGTGTGCCCGTTGACGTCGCGCAGCGTCGTCCAGTCGTTCTGGCCGACCGTGTGCGCCTCGACGAAGACGAAGTCCCAGTCCTGCTCGGTGTCGCGGCTCATGTCGAAGCTGGCGGTCGCACCGCCGGCGGGGACGTCGATCTCGTGGGTCAACCGCTTGTACGAGCTGTTCGCAGCCTGCGAGACGGCGAACCGGGTGCCTGTCGACGGCGCGATCTGGTGGAAGAGGTCGGGGTCGATCGCGTCGACGTAGCGAATTCCGCCCGCGCGGTAGTGGTCCAGTCCGGAACTGGCCGACGTCCACGGTGGTGAGGTAGCTCGCCATCGGGTCCTTGGCGCGCCAGGTCCACGTCGTCCAGCCATGCCGGGAGTGCTTGCCGACCAGGTCACCGTTGGCGACCACCTCGCGTCCCTTCGGCACGGTGACCCGGAAGGTGTACGACGCCTTGTCAGTCGGGTGGTCGTTCACCGGGAACCAGCTCGCGGCCACGTGCGGCTGGCCGGCGATGTCGAACCCGTCGTCCGTCGCGATGAAGCCGGCGCCCTCCAGCATCCGGGGCACCCCGCCGTACACGACCTTGACTGTGAAGTGACGGTGCTTGCGGAGCGCGTGCCGGGGCACGACCTTGAGCTCGTGGGCGGTGCGCGACCAGTCGGCGGGAGCGCCGTTCACCTTGATCCCGCGAACCTCAGGCCCACGAGGTCGAGGTTGAACCTGCTCAGGTTCTTCGTGGCGCGCGCGTGGATCGTCGCGTGACCGGCCAGCACGTCGGTCCTGGGCTGGTAGCGGATGTCGAGGTCGTAGTGTCCGACGTCGTACCCGCCGTTGCCGTCCAGCGGGAAGTACGGGTCACCGGCGCCCGGCGCCCCGGGGCTCCCGGACCCGTGCTGCCGGGCGAGCGATGCGGGGGTCACCGACAAGGTGAGTGCGAGCACTCCCGCCGTGGCGATTGCGAACGTCTTGACTGGGTTCCTCATGCCGGCCTCCCCATACGGTCTCAGCGGATAAGTCCCTCTCATCCACCAAAACCGGCCCGCCGCTCACTGTCATCATCAATTCGCGGGACTGGCGTCGTGCACCGTCGAGCGATCGGTTCGCCGAGGGCGCGTTGCTGCGCGCCGGTCCCCAATGGGTGCAAGATGCGCTTGTGCCGGAACGGCACGACCGGAAGCGAGGTGGCGTCCATGAGCGACGGCAGCGATGCCGCGATCTTCGTGCTGGTGGTGGCCGGCCGACTGCTGCTCCCCCTGCTGATCTTCCGGTTCCCGATCGTGGGCATCCTGCTCTGCCTGGTCCTGGACGGCATCGACCAGACCATCTTCCAGAAGTACACGGACCTGGACCTGAGCGGCTACCAGTCCTACGACAAGGCCCTCGACGTCTACTACCTGTCCCTGGCCTACATCGCAACCATGCGCAACTGGGTCAACCCGGGGGCATGGGGGGTCGGGGCCTTCCTCTTCTTCTACCGGCTCGTGGGCGTGTTCGTCTTCGAGGTCACCGGCGCGGTCTACCGGACCCTCCTGCTGATCTTCCCGAACACCTTCGAGTACTTCTTCATCTGCTACGAGGCGATCCGATCCCGCTGGGACACCGCCCGCATCTCCCGGCACTTCTGGATCTGGGCGGCCGCGCTGATCTGGGTGTTCATCAAGCTGCCGCAGGAGTACTGGATCCACGTCGCGCAACTCGACGTGACCGACACGGTCAAGGAGTACCCGGCGCAGTCCGCGCTGGTTTTCCTGGCCCTCGGTGCCTTGGTCGTGGTGGCCTTCCTCGTGGGGCGCAAGCGCGCAGAGCCGGCCGATCATTCGTGGCAGATCGCGGCCCTACCGCTTCCCGAGGAGATGGACGAGCTCAAGGAACGCCAGGCCTTCCGCGTCGCGCAGCGGCCGCATCTTCGACTGGTGGCTGCTGGAGAAGATCGTCCTGATCGCACTCGTCTGCTCGATCTTCGTGCAGATCCTCCCCGGCCTCGACGCCAGTGTCCTGCAGATCTCCTCGGGAGTGGCCGCCCTTGTGATCGTCAACAGCTTCGTCTCCCTGCTGATGGCCCGCCGCGGATGGGGCGTTCAGTCCGCGCTCTGGACCTTCGTCATCCTGGCCGCGTTCAACATCGCCTTCGTCGGGGTCGCGGAATGGCTCCTCGGCGCGGGCGACGACTTCGAATCCGCGGACGGCACCTTCTTCATCCTGCTGCTTACGCTGATCGTGTCGACGTACGACCGCTACCGGCCGGTTCTCGAGACCAGGCTCGGACGTTCCCCGGTGCCGCAGCCGCAGTGACCGGGATGTCGAGCAGGCGGGCCACCTGCCGGACGAAGTGGTTGGCGGGCCGACCGGGCTGACTGCCGAACAGCACGCGCGGTGCCTGGCTGCGGGTCTCCACCACCCGGCCGTCGCGCAGGAGGTAGCGATGGAGCCGGTGCGCCGGAGGCCAGGGCAGGCCGTCGAGGCTGCGGTCGGCATCCACGAGGACACCACCCCGCCAGCCGAGCGGGATCGTGACTGTCGACAGGGGTAGGGATCCCCGGCGCAGCAGCCTGACCACGCGCACGGGACCGCTGTTCCGGTGTGAGAACACCCAGTTCGTGAATGCCAGGTTGTGGACGTACCAGGCGCCGGGTTCGGGACCGGTGACATCGATGAGGCCGGCCGGGGCGGAGCCGAACAGGGACGCGCCGACGGACCTTAGCGTGGCATCCATCGCCTCGCGGGCCACGGATCGCTGACCGTTCGTGAAGTGGCCGGGCAGCCTGCCGCTCGGGCTGCCGGCGTTGAGGCGCACGAACCGCTCGATGAAGTCGTCGGCCCTCGCCGCCGACGTGGCGGCCCGTCGCAAGCCGGCCTCGTACGTCGCCGCGACGGCCAGTGCCTCCCTGCGGGCAAGGTCGCGGTGGCGCTGGATCTCGTGCTGCTGGCACACCACGCGGTCCTGGAACATCCGCACGTGCAGACCGCACAGCGGGGTGCCGCACGTCGTGCAGTCGAGCAGGGCACGCTCGCCACAGGAGCAGTCGTCACCCGGGACCCGCGGCGCAACGGGAGCGTTCAGGTAGCGGTGCCCACAGACGTCTCCTGCGGCCAGATGGTCGTCGGGCAGGACGGCTGCGCACTCCCACAGCTCGGCGGTGAGCCGCACTCCGTCCGTGCCCCCACACTCAGGGCAGCTCATACCGTGGACGGTAGGCGGCAGGTGCCCCTGTCTCCCGCTTCGGCGCGCGGCGGCCTATACCAGCAGGCGAACCTTTAGTCAGCGGCGCTGGGCGCCCATCCACTCCTCGACGTCCGCCGACGTGCGGGGGAGCGCGGCGGACAGGTTCCGGCAGCCCTCGGCCGTGACGAGGACGTCGTCCTCGATCCGGATCCCGATGCCGCGAAGCTCCTCGGGGACGAGCAGATCGTCCTCCTGGAAGTAGAGGCCGGGCTCGACAGTGAGCACCATGCCCTCGGCCAGGGTGCCCTTCGGGTAGGCCTCTTCCGAAGCCCGGCCGCAGTCGTGGACGTCCATGCCCAGCATGTGGCTGGTGCCATGGAGGGTCCACCTCGAGTACACTTTGCTGTCCGGCGAGAGGGCCTCGTCGACAGGGACGGGCAGCAGGCCGAGGTCGTCGAGCCCGTGGGCGAGCACCTTCATCGCGGCCTCGTGCGCGGCCGAGAAGGGCACGCCGGGCCGAACGGCCTGGATGCCGGCGTCCTGTGCGGCGTACACGAGGTCGTAGAGCTCGCGCTGCACGTCGGTGAAGTGACCGTCGACCGGCAGGGTCCGGGTCACATCGGCGGTGTAGAGGTTGCGCCCCTCCACGCCCATGTCGAGCAGCACCAGCTCGCCCGGGGTGATCGGGCCCGAGTTGTCGATCCAGTGCAGCGTCGTGGCATGCCTGCCGCCACCGACGATCGAGTCGTAGCCGATGTCGTTGCCCATCGCTCGCGCGCGCCGGAAGAACGTTCCCTCGATCCAGCGTTCGCCGTGCTGGAGTACGGCGTCCCACTCGCGCACCGAGTCCTCGAAGCCGAGGGTCGTGATGTCACACGCCTCCTGGAGCTCACCGATCTCCCACTCGTCCTTGAGCAGGCGCATCTCCGACACCACCCGGGCGAAGTCCTCGTCCCGGGACTCGTCGGCCGCGACCAGGTCGTCGACGACGGACGAGATGCCGCGGTGCACGCGCGTCTTGCCCGAGGCCGACAGGGCCTGGGGGAGCTCGTCGATGTGACGGACGGTGAGGCCGAGCGACGATGACATCTCGTGCAGGGAGGGTCGGCGCCCGGCCCACAGCTCGCCGTACTGCCGGTCCCTGAAGAACTCGTCGGTCTCGCGGGAGGACCGTGGTCGTGCGTACAGCACGGACTCGCCGTCATCGATCACGAGCACCGCGTCGGTGGTCTGGTTGCCCGAGAAGTAGGTGTGGGCTGTGTCCGGCCGGAACCGGTAGTCGGTGTCGTTGGACCGCACCTTGTACGTGCCGGCGGGCAGCACCAGGCGCTCGCCGGGGAACGCCTCGGCAAGGCGGGACCGGCGCCGGGTGGCGGGCTCGGAGACGGGGTGCGGTGGCAGGTCCAGGTCGCGGTCGCCCCAGCCGGTTCGCATGAACGACTGCCAGGCCTCGGGGACCTTCGGGTCGTGTGACTCCGTCTTGGGTTGAGTTTGTGGCTGGACGGTCTCGGGGGTCGTGTCTTCGGTCACGGGGGCCACTGTACGCCGCCGAATCGGGCCCGATCGGATACGACTACGCTTCCCACCATGCCGACCGGCCGCCGCGACAGCATTGCCTTCACGGTCGTCGTGACCGTGCTGGTGTGCCTCGGTGCGCTGCCGATTCTGGTGATCGTCGCGCTCTCCGGCGCCCCCGGGTCGATGGTCCTCGCGACGGGTCTGGCCGCCCTCCCTGTTGGCCCGCTGGTCGCCGGATACCTGTGGCTCGACCGCTACGAGCCCGAGCCCAAGCGACTGCTGGCATCGGGTCTCTTGTGGGGTGGGTTCGTGGCCACGGCAGCGGCACTCATCCTTCAGGGCATCGGCGGCTTCGTCGTGGGCTTCACCGACGAGCAGACCCTGGCAATCGTCGCTCCGGTCACCGAGGAGTTCAGCAAGGGGCTCTTCCTGGTCCTGCTGATGTGGTGGCGGCGCGGAGAGTTCGACGGGCTCCTCGACGGCGTCGTCTATGCGGGCATGGTGGGGATCGGCTTCGCCTTCATCGAGAACATCCTCTATCTGGCCGCCGCCTACAACGGCACCGACGGGATGGGCCCGGGCGGCACGGAGGCAGTCACCAGCGTCTTCATCGTCCGGTGCCTGTTCAGCCCGTTTGCCCACCCCTTGTTCACCACCTTCATCGGGATCGGGGTCGCGATCGCTGTCGGGTCGAGGAGCCGGGTGGTGCAGGTTGCCGCCCCGCTCCTTGGGTACGTCGCCGCCGTGGCCACGCACGCAGTCTGGAACGCCTCGACCCTGTCGGGGGTCAGGAGCTTCGCCGGCGTCTACCTCTTGCTGATGGTGCCGGCGTTCATCACCCTCACCCTGCTGGCGATCTGGTGGCGCACCTCCGAGCGACGAATGCTCGCCGTCGCCCTCCAGGACGCCTCCCGGCGCGGGTTGATCCCGGCCACCGACATCGAGTGGCTGGTGGACCTCGAGGCTCGACGCCGCAGCCGCGCGTTCGCCAGGGAGCTCGGCGGGCAACGGGCCGAGCAGGCCATGCGGGACTACCAGCAGGCCGCCATTGAGCTCGGGTTCCTGCACCATCGCTTCCTGCGGGGCACGGCACCGGCGGACTACGTCGAACGCGGGCAGGCCTACGTGGACCGGATCAACGAGATCCGGCCCTACGTCGCGTTCCCGGGGCAGGTGGTCCCGCACCGATGAAGAACGTCTCCCACCATCTCGAAGGCCCTCCCGACAGCTTTGGTGACGGTACGCAGATGATCACCGCCCTGGTGCGGCTGCGCGGCGCCCTCCAGCTGGTCCGCCTGCCGCTCGAGGTCCCTGGTGTGGCCGAACAGCGTGCCCACGTGCAGGAGATGCTCGACCAGCTCGAGGACTACGTGATCCCGCGGGTGATGACGCTCGAGGCTCCACTCCTTGCTGTCGTGGGTGGCTCCACGGGCGCCGGCAAGTCGACGCTCGTCAACTCACTCGTGGGGCGCAAGGTCACCCAGACCGGCGTACTGCGGCCGACCACGCGGTCACCGGTCCTGGTGCACCATCCCGAGGACGAGCGGTGGTTCGGGCAGGATCGGCTGCTCCCCGACCTCGAGCGGGTGCACCGGAGCACCGACGACCCGGCCTCCCTGCAGTTGGTCAGCTCCGACACGGTCCCGGCCGGGCTGGCCATCCTCGACGCCCCCGACATCGACTCGGTCGAGGAGCGAAACCGGATCCTTGCGGCGCAGCTGCTCGCCGCCGCTGACCTGTGGCTCTTCGTCACCTCCGCCGCCCGGTACGCCGACCAGGTGCCGTGGGAGTTCCTGCGCCGGGCTGCGGAGCGCAGCGCCGCCGTCGCGATCGTGCTCGACCGAACCCCCGCAGACGCGATCGAGACCGTCTCGACCCACCTCGCCAGGATGCTGGCCAGCAGGGGCCTCAAGGACTCGCCCCTGTTCGTCGTGACGGAGGAGCCGGTCGACGACGACGGACTGGTCCCCGCGCCGGCCGTCGCGGAAGTGAGGGCCTGGCTGGACTCGCTGGCGGCGGACGCCGAGGCGCGGTCGCTCGTGGTCAGGCAGACACTGGAAGGCGCCATCCGCACGCTCACCCTGCGTACGCACACGGTGGCGGACGCGGCGCGCGAGCAGGTGGCGGTCCTGAGCCGGCTGCGCCAAGACGCCGACACTGCCTATGACGACGCCATCGCACAGGTGGCGAAGGCGTCAGCCGATGGAACCCTCCTCCGGGGAGAGGTGCTGGCACGCTGGCAGGAGTTCGTCGGGACCGGCGAGCTGGTCAAGTCTCTCGAGACCAGGGTCGGCCGGGTGCGCGACCGCATCGTCAACGCCGTCCGGGGCCAGCCGCAGCAGGCGGAGCGGGTGACCGTTGCCGTCGAGTCCGGGCTGGAGACGCTGATCCTGGAGCACGCGGAGGCCGCCGCGGAGCGCGCCGAGGGCTCGTGGCAGTCCCTGGCGCCGGGACAGGCGCTGCTCGCGGAGGCCGGCGAGGACCTCGGCCGCGCGTCACGAGACTTCCGGCGCCGGGCCGAGCGTGCCGTGCGGGACTGGCAGCAGGGCGTCCTGGAACTGGTCCGCACCGAGGGTGCCGACAAGCGCGGGGCCGCCCGCTTCCTCGCCTACGGCGTGAACGGCCTCTCGGTGGCCCTGATGATCGTGGTCTTCGCGCACACCGCCGGAGTCACCGGCGCCGAGGTGGGCATCGCCGGCGGTTCGGCCGTGCTGGGCCAGAAGCTGCTCGAGGCGGTCTTCGGCGACCAGGCCGTACGCACGCTGGCCGAGAAGGCCCGGGTGGACCTGGAAGAGCGGGTCCGCAACCTGCTCGACGACGAGCGTGCCCGCTATACCGACCTGCTCACCAGCCTCGAGGTGCAAGCCGACCTACCTGACCGACTTCGTGACGCTTCGCGGCGGGTCGACGACCTGCGTTTCGCCGCCGGCAAGGCGGCCACATGACCTCGCTGCTCGACGGGGCGAGGAAGCTGGTGTCCCGGGGTTCTGACATCGGCGCCCGAATCGAGGGTCTGGACGCGGCCGAACGCGCGGCCCGCGGCCGCCTTGACGACGCCGTGGTGGACGACGTACGGGCGGTCGTCGACCGCGCCTCGGCTCGGCTCCGGCTGTCGGCGAACCACACCGTCGTCGCGATCGCGGGTGCGACCGGGTCCGGCAAGTCGTCCACGTTCAACGCCCTTGCGGGTATCGACCTCGCGGCCGTCGGCGTCCGCCGCCCCACCACGTCCTGGGCGACGGCTTGCGTGTGGGGGCAGGACGGGGCCGAGGACCTTCTGGAGTGGCTCGAGATCCCGCCCCGCCACCAGGTCATGCGCGACTCGATGCTCGACAGCGGGCGTGCGGACGACGCTCTGCGGGGCGTCGTACTCCTCGACCTGCCTGACCACGACTCCACCGAGGTGTCGCACCACCTCGAGGTCGACCGGCTGGTCCAGCTCGCGGACCTGATGGTGTGGGTGCTCGACCCCCAGAAGTACGCCGACGCCGCCCTGCACGACCGCTACCTCAAGCGGTTCGCCACGCACAGGGACGTCACCCTCGTGGCGCTCAACCACATCGACACCGTCCCCGACGCGGGACGGCGGGCGATGATGGGCGACCTCCGCCGGTTGCTCGACGCCGACGGCCTCGACGGCGTACCTCTCGTCGCCACCAGTGCCCGCACTGGTGCCGGGATCACCGAGCTCCGGGCCGAAATCGTCCGCCGGGTGGACGCGAAGAAGTCCAGCCGGGCACGACTCGAGGCCGACGTGAGAGCGGCAGCGGCCCGACTCGAGCACGAATCCGGCACCGCCAAGGCCCGGGTCCTGTCCCCCGGAACGCGTGGCCGCACTCGACGACGCGCTCGCCGACGCCGCCGGTGTGCCCCACCCTCGTCTCTGCCGTGGAGAGTTCCACCCGGCTGCGGGCAAACCGGGCAACCGGGTGGCCACTCGTCGGCGTGGTTCTCCCGGCTCCGGCCAGACCCCCTCAAGCGGCTGCACCTCGACCTGGGCAGTGCCGGCAAGCAGCTGACGGGGCGCTCCCGGACATCGATACCGGAGCCGACCCGGTGCAGCGGGCTCGAGTGGACACGGAGGTGCGGGCCCTCGCGGAGGACGCCTCGGTCGACCTCGCGCGACCCTGGGTGCACGCCGTCCGTGCGGCCTCTGTCTCCCGCCTGGACGATCTCGGGGACCGACTCGACGGCGCACTCGGTGCCACCGACCTCGGGGTCGCCCGGATCCCGGCCTGGGCGGGTGTGGTGCGCGTGCTGCAGTGGCTCCTGATCACCAGTGCTCTGGTCGGTGCTGCCTGGTTGGGGGTCCTGGCTGCGATGACCTATCTCCGGGCGCCGGAGCCCGACGTCCCCACGCTCGCGGGCTTCCCGGTCCCGACAGTGATGCTGATCGGCGGGGTCCTGATCGGCGTCCTGCTCGCCTTGATCTGCCGCGGGCTGGTGGCCTGGACCGCGCGTCGTCGCGCAGCGGCTGCCGACCACCGGTTGCGGCGGGCCATGCGCCGGGTGTCGGCGGAGCTCGTCGTCGACCCGGTCGAGCGGGAGCTGGAGGCCTACTCCGCCGTGCGGGCGGGTCTCGCCCAGGCGACCACGTAGCCAGGAGCCCGGGAACGCCCCACAGGCGGCTGTCCGTGACCCGGCGATCCACAACCCGGATTGCGACGTGTTCCGCGATGTCGGCCCCGATCCTCAGGCTGGACGGCGTTCACCCATCAGACCAAGGAGAGGACCGATGAACGAATCCCTCATCACCCTGCAGGGCTGGCTCGGCAGCGACGTGTCACTTCGGCAGGCCGGCGATGCGACAGTCGCCAGCTTCCGGCTGGGGTGCACCCCACGCCGCTACAGAAGAAGAAGGACAGCTGGGTCGACGGCGACACGCAGTGGTACACCGTCAACGCCTGGCGCTCCCTGGCCGAGAACTGCGACGGCTCACTGCGGCGGGGAGACCCGGTCGTGGTTTTCTGGACGTGTGAATGCCGAGACCTGGACGAACAAAGCGGGCATCGAGGTGACGTCGTTCTCGATCGACGCGAGCTTCGTCGGTCACGACCTCAACCGGGGCCGCAGCGAGTTCACGAAGACCGTGGTCCGGCCGGCGGCGGAGCCGGGCCCGGTGGCCGTCGAGGAGAGGCCGGGCGCGGAGGATCAGTCCGCGGCCTGAGGAGGGGTTGGAGGAGCGCCCCCGATCGGGCTTGGCGTGGCCTCCCCACGTAGGCTCCCGGGCCATGGCGGAATATGTGTTCACTTTGCGCAACGTGCGCAAGGCCCACGGCGACAAAGTCGTCCTCGACAACGTCACGCTGTCGTTCCTGCACGGGGCGAAGATCGGCGTGGTCGGCCCCAACGGGACCGGCAAGTCGTCGCTGCTCAAGATCATGGCGGGCCTCGATCACCCCAACAACGGCGACGCGATCATCGACCCCGAGGCGACGGTCGGCATGCTCCAGCAGGAGCCGCCGCTAAGCGAGGGCAAGACGGTCCTGGAGAACGTCGAGGAGGCAGTCCACGAGATCAAGGGCAAGCTGGACCGCTTCAACAAGATCTCCGAAGAGCTCGCCGACCCCGAGGCCGACTACGACAAGCTGCTGGCCGAGATGGGCGACCTCCAGACCGATCTCGACCATGCCAACGCCTGGGACCTCGACAGCCGCCTCGACCAGGCCATGGATGCCCTGCGTTGCCCACCAGGCGAAGAACTGGTCGACCACCTCTCCGGTGGTGAGCGTCGTCGGGTGGCGCTCTGCAAGCTGCTGCTCCAGCAGCCCGACCTGTTGCTCCTCGACGAGCCCACGAACCATCTCGATGCCGAGTCGGTCCAGTGGCTGGAGAACCACCTCGCGGCCTACCCCGGTGCGGTGCTCGCCGTCACGCACGACCGGTACTTCCTGGACAACGTCGCGCAGTGGATCCTGGAGCTCGACCGGGGCCGGACTCACCCCTACGAGGGCAACTACTCGACGTACCTCGAGACCAAGAAGGACCGGCTCAAGGTCGAGGGACAGAAGGACGCCAAGCGCGCCCGGATGCTCGAGAAGGAGCTCGAGTGGGTTCGGTCCAACCCGAAGGCCAGGCAGGCCAAGAGCAAGTCCCGGCTCGCCCGCTACGAGGAGATGGCCGCCGAGGCCGATCGGATGCGGAAGATCGACACCTCCGAGATCAACATCCCCGGCGGTCCACGGCTCGGTGATGTGGTGCTCGAGGCCAAGGGCCTCGCGAAGGGCTTCGACGGGCGCACCCTCATGCACGACCTGTCTTTCTCCCTGCCACGAGCCGGCATCGTCGGCGTGATCGGCCCCAACGGCGTCGGCAAGACCACTCTCTTCCGGATGATCATCGGCGACGAGAAGCCCGACGATGGCGAGCTGATCGTCGGCCAGACCGTGAAGATCTCCTACGTCGACCAGAGCCGGGGCGGGATCGCTCCCGACAAGAACGTCTGGGAGGTCGTCTCCGATGGGCTGGACTTCATCAAGGTCGCCAACTTCGAAATGAACTCACGGGCCTACGTCGCGTCGTTCGGCTTCAAGGGTCCGGACCAGCAGCAGAAGGCGGGCGTGCTGTCGGGCGGCGAGCGGAACCGGCTCAACCTCGCCCTGACCCTGAAGATGGGCGGGAACCTGCTCATGCTCGACGAGCCCACCAACGACCTCGACGTCGAGACCCTGTCCTCGCTCGAGGACGCCCTGCTCGACTTTCCGGGCTGTGCCGTCGTCACATCCCACGACCGCTGGTTCCTGGACCGGATCGCCACCCACATCCTGGCGTGGGAGGGCGACGACGAGGACCCTGCCAGATGGTTCTGGTTCGAGGGCAACTACGCCGCATACGAGGAGAACAAGGTGGAGCGGCTCGGCGCGGAGGCGGCGCGCCCGCACCGGGTCACGCACCGCCGCCTGACCCGCGACTGAACGGGCGCAGACCAGGCGTCGACTAGCTGCGCAGCTCCATCTCCGGGTGGGCGGCGACCAGATGGTCGGCGACGGTGTTCATCACTCGACCCAGCGCCGAGAAGTCCTCATCGGCGACCAGGTCGACCAGGTGGGCCCGCACCCCGGTGACGTGGGCGGGCGCCATCTGCTCCAACAGCTCGTAGCCGCGCTCGGTCATCGTGCACAGGATCCCCCGGCCGTCGTCGGGCGACGCGACGCGG
This sequence comes from uncultured Actinomycetota bacterium, assembly GCA_963733895.1. Taxonomy (GTDB): domain Bacteria; phylum Actinomycetota; class Actinomycetes; order Propionibacteriales; family Nocardioidaceae; genus Nocardioides. The sequence goes on along the minus strand of CAVTEY010000004.1, from coordinate 468,465 downwards.
CGGACCAGCTGGGCGTCCTCGAGCCGCGCCACCGTGTGGGTGACCCGGCTGCGGCTGTGGGCGAGCGCGTCGGCGAGCTGGGCCATCCGCATCTGCCTGCCCTCACGCTCGGACAGCCGGACCAGGATTTCGTACTCGGTCAGCGAGATGCCGAACTCGCGGCGTAGGTCGTCATCGAGCCGGTCCATGAGGAGCGTCATCCCCATGACCAGGCCGCGCCAGGCGTGTTGTTGGCTGTCGTCGAGCCAGTTGTCCCCCGGGTCTGTCACGCGGGAAGTCTATGCCGGAGCGCCCGGCCACATCGGGAAACGACGCACTCGGCACGGCGTGACCCTGGGGGAGGATGGAGCAATGAGGATTTCACGTGCGGACGTGCTGCGGTTCCGCGTCCGCGCCCAGGAGCTCGACCGGAGTCAGCGCCGCCAGGACGCCGCAGTGCTCGACATCGGGGTGCAGGACACCGGCCCGGACGGCGCTGGATGGGCACTGGAGATCCGCGGAGCCACCGTCCCGACCGAGGACCTGGTCTATGCGTGGACTCTCCGCGGCGCCCCGCACGCCTACCGTCGATCCGAGGCTTCGGCAGTGGCCTCTGCGGTGGCGCCCCTGAGCGAGTCCGATGCCGCCAAGCGGATCTTCGATGCGTCCAAGCCGTTGCGGGAGGCCGGGATCCCGGTTCTCGACGCGCTGGGATTGGTGGCCGGCGAGATGCGAGACATCGTCCGCCGGCCAACGGCCAAGGGCGAACTGTCGAGCGAGCTGACCGAGCGGCTGCCGCCGGCGTACCTCCGTTACTGCCGGGTCTGCGAGGCCACGCACTCCTACGAGCAGACCTTCCGCCTGTCGACGCTCCAGGCGGGGCTCGAGCTCGAGCCCGGCACGTCGCCCCCGGTGCTGCGCCGGATCCCCCGCTGGCGCGGAGCCGCGAAGCGGGTCCCGACGCACCTCGACCCGATCCGCGGTGTGCTCCGCCTGCTCGGCCCCGCCACGCCGAAGTTGGTGGCGCCGTACGTCGACGCGCCGGTGAAGGAGGTGGCGGCGCACTGGCCCGAGGACGCGGTGCCCGTCGACGTCGACGGGCAGGAGCTCGAGATCCTGGCAGAGGACGCCGACGAGCTGGCCGGAGCCGACCCGGCCGACATGGTGCGCCTGCTCGGCCCGTTCGACCTGTTCCTGCAGGGCCGCGACCGCGAGCTGGTGCTGCCGGACGCAGCGGCGCGGAAGGATCTCTGGCGCACGCTCGGCCGACCCGGCGCCGTCCTGGTCGGACACGAGCTGGTCGGCAGCTGGCGGCCGCGGGCTTCGGGAAAGAAGCTGAAGCTGGCCGTCAGCATGTGGTCCGGCGGACGCCGCCCCCATGGGCTCGACGACGAGGCCGAACGACTGGCGGCGTACCGCGGCGTGGAGTTCGCCGGCTACGCGTGAGTGGTCAGACCCGTTCGAGGATCAGCGCCATGCCCTGACCGCCGCCGACGCACATCGTGATGAGGCCGGTGGTCTTGTCGTGGAAGTCCAGCGAGTTGAGCATCGTGTTCTGCAGTCGCGCACCGGTCATGCCGAACGGGTGTCCGACCGCGATGGCGCCTCCGTTCACGTTGAGCCGGTCGATGTCGATCCCCAGGTCCTGGTACGACGGCACGACCTGCGCCGCGAAGGCCTCGTTGATCTCCACCAGGTCCATGTCCGAAATCGTCATGTTCGCGTTCGCCAGCGCCCGCTTCGTGGCCTCCACCGGGCCCAGGCCCATGATCTCGGGCGACAGCGCGCTGACCCCGGTCGCGACGATCCGGGCCAGGGGCGTTGCCCCGAGCTCGGCGGCCTTCGTGTCCGACATGACCACGACCGCGGCTGCGCCGTCGTTGAGCGCGCAGCAGTTGCCGGCGGTCACCAGACCGTCGGGCCGGAACACTGGCTGCAACTCGGAGACCGCCTCGAGGGTCACCCCTGCCCGCGGCCCGTCGTCGGTGCTGACCACTGTCCCGTCCGGCGTGGTCACCGGCGTGATCTCCCTGGCCCAGAACCCGTCCTTGATCGCCTGCTCGGCGAGGTTCTGCGACCGGACGCCGAACTCGTCGAGCTCCCGGCGCGTCAGGCCGCGCGACTGGGCGAGGTTCTCGGCGGTCTGGCCCATCGCCACGTAGATGTCCGGAATCTCTCCGTCCTGGCGCGGATCGTGCCACTCCACGCCGCCCTGCGCGGCCTTCTCGGTCCGGGCCTCCGCCTCTCCGAAGAGAGGGTTGTGAGTGTCCGGCCAGTGGTCGGAGGTGCCCTTCGCGTACCGCGAGACGGTCTCGACGCCGGCCGAGACGAAGACGTCGCCCTCACCGGACTTGATCGCGTGGAAGGCCATCCGGGTGGTCTGCACCGACGACGCGCAGTACCGGGTGATCGTCGCGCCGGGAACGTCGTCCATCCCGTTGAGGATGTTCACGACGCGGCCCATGTTGTTGCCACTCTCACCGCCGGGCAGCCCGCAACCGAGATAGAGGTCGTCGACCGTGTGCGGGTCCAGGCCGGGCACCTTGTCGAGCGCTGTCTTGACGATCAGCGCGGTCAGGTCGTCGGGCCGGAGGTCTTTGAGGGATCCCTTGTTCGCGCGGCCGATGGGGGAGCGGGCTGCCGACACGATGACTGCCTCGGGCATGGGTTCTCCGATCTCGGGGCGAGGGTCCGTCGCCACCCTAGTCGGGCCTCGCGTGGTCCTCGACGAGGCGTTCGTCACGCCCGGGTCTGGCAACATGCCGATCGTGCGCCACGTCTACGAGTGCCCGATGCGCTGGGCCGACATGGATCTACTCGGACACGTCAACAACGTCGTGTACGTCGACTACCTCCAGGAGGCGCGGGTCGACATGTTGCGCACCCACGGCCCGGCGGCCACGACCGGCGAGCTCGCCGAGGGCGTGGTCGTGGTCCGTCACGAGGTGAACTACACGGCGCCGCTGACCTTCGCCTTCCGACCGGTGCGGATCGAGTGCTGGGTCACCGAGATCCGGGCCGCGTCGTTCACGATGGCCTACGAGGTCTTCCACGACGTGGCCGAGAACAAGGGGGGTGGTCGGCGGGTCTACCTGCGAGCCACGACCGTGCTCACGCCGTACGTCTTCGCGACCGAACGGCCCCGCCGGCTCAGCCGCGAGGAGCGGGCGGCGCTCGAGGCCTTCCACGAGCCGGTCGACCGCGCCCGGCCGGAGAGGTTCGGGCCCGTCCGGCGCGACAAGCTCGGCCACTACCAGGTGAACGTCCGGTTCTCGGACGTCGACGTCTACGGGCACGTCAACAACGTCAAGTACTTCGAGTTCTTCCAGGAGGCCCGGATCCTGATGACCGCGCGGCTGTGGAAGGGGATGCCGGAAGGCACGCGCGAGCCCTCGGTGGTCGTGGCGCAGACCGATGTCGACTACAAGCTGCCGATCCTGTTCCGCCCCGAGCCGTACGACGCGTGGTCGGCGATCACCCATGTCGGGAACCGCTCGATGACGATCGAGTCCGAGATCTGCGACGGCGACACCGTGCTGTCGCGGGCCCGCGTGGTCATGGTCTTCTACGACCCCGTCCACGACCGTGCCGTCCCGCCGCCGGACGCCTACCGCGAGCGACTGCTGACGGCGGCGGCCGGGTGAGCCCGCCCGGGCTTCTTGCGCAGGCGGGCCAGCCCTCGGTGTCGAGCCACTCGCACGGCGACCGCGCTGATCCCCAGCGCCCTGGCCGTGCTCTCGATGTCCAGGCCGACGACATCGGTGCACGCGACGACATCGCGCTCTCGTCGGGGTAGACCGGCGAGCGCCCGGTTCACCCAGTCGCGGGCAACAAGCTCCGGCTCCGGACCGGTGACGGTCTCGACCGGCGTGGGCTCCGGGTCAGGGTGCGTGGCCCGGCGCCGGCTGCGCCGCTGGACGTTGGCGGACAGATGTCGGGCGATGCCGAACAGCCACCCGGCGAACTCGTCGGAGGTTCCCGTGAATTCGGAGATCTTCTGGGCAGCCGTCAACCACGACTCGGCGGCGACGTCCTCTGGCGCGACCGCCACGTCGCCGGTGTGCCGGGCGCCGAGCCACACCACGAGCCGCCCGGCGTGAGCCCGGTACAGCTCTCGCCAGGCGGCGGCGTCGCCCGTCCTGGCACGCGTGATCAGTTCGTCGTCGGCGTTCACCCACGGACCTCAGTCGTCGCCGCTGCCCTCGGGCCCGCCTTGCGACGAGGCGTGGTCCCCGGCGGGCGGCATCCCGAGCCCGGGTGGCTCGTCGGGCTTGTCCTGCTGACCTTGCTGGCCGTTCTGACCGGCTTGACCGTGCGGCAGGCCGTCCTGGCCGTGGGCCTCGTCGCCGTTGCCGTCCTGCTGGCCGTGGTCCTCACCGGCCTGACCGTGAGATTGGCCGGCCTGGCCAGGGCCGGCGCCTTCCGCTCCGACGCCGTTGCTTCCCCGATCCTGTGCCCGATCCTGTGCCCGATCCTGTGCCCGGTCCTGGCTGTCGGCCGGTGCCGAGCCCGATCCACCGGGAGAGCCGTCCTCGTCGCGGGGCGTGGTGGACCGCTGCGAGGGCTCCACGCCGCCAGGCGTGAGATCCACGCCGCTCGGCTCACCCGGGGTAGCGGGTCCTCTCGGCCGCGATGGTGCCTCGTCGGGCCCGGTGACCGCGGCCGCGACCACACCGCCTCCGGCCAGGACCGTGGCCATTCCCGCGGCGGCCAGCCCGACCCGCCAGCCCCGACGTGTGCGGGAGGCATTCGCGGAATCGGCTGCGCCGGAGACCGCCGCGAGTGCGGACAGCCTCTCGACGAACGCGTCGTCAGGCTCCAGGGTCGGCACCGACACCCGGAGCGCCGGGTGTCGGTGGTCGGTTCGGGTCATGGCCTGCTTCCTGACGATCTGTCGGCTCCGACGCTAGCGGTTGCCGGGTGCGGGCTCCCGATCAGCCCGCGTCGTCCGGCTTACCCTGGCCGTGGTCCTCGCCGGCCTTGCCGTGGTCCTCGCCGTCCTGACCGTGGACCTCGTCGCCCTTGCCGTCCTGCTGGCCGTGGTCCTCGGCGGCTTTGCCGTGGTCCTCGCCCGCCTGACCGTTGCTCGCGCCTCCGCCGTGCGGCAGGCCGTCCTGGCCGTGGACCTCGTCGCCCTTGCCGTCCTGCTGGCCGTGGTCCTCGGCCGCCTTGCCCTGGCCACCGGCCGACGCCTCCGCGGCTTCCGCCGCGGCGGAAAGCTCCGCGCCATCGGGGGCGCCGGCCGGGGTTCCTTCGGGAGCAAGCTCATCCGTCTCGTGCTTGGCCCGGGCCTCGGCCGCTCGCGCCTGGCCCTTTGCCGCGTGCGCGTTGACCTCGTGCCCGTTCTTGTTCACGACGGTGGTCGTCTCCGTCGCGTCGCTGGCGGCCTCGCCCCCGGTGGCGGCTGCGCCCACGGTGGTGGCGGCTGCGATGACGGCGGTGGCGGCGATCGCCTTGCCAAGCGTGGTCCTGCGCATGAGGTGCTCCCCGGATCGTGGTGGTCGTGTCACCCATTCATGTCGCGAGGGGGCACTGGTGTTACATGCGCGCGAAACTTGTCTCTGTCGTGCGACTTCGGGCCGGAAACGCGGGTTTCACCCTGTGGGCCGTGAATCCCCGGACGTCCGTCGGTGTCATTCGAAGGTGTTCACCATGAAGTGTCAACGGCAGGCCGCTGACCTGCGCCGATGCACCAGGGACGGCCGCCTACCTGCGGTTATGCCTCTGGTGAGTTATCAACGGTTCCCGTCGTTTCTCGTTGGCGTGCTACATCAGTGCTACATGAGGCGGCGGCCATTAGCCACCCATCCCCGACGGGGTGAAGATGAACGAAAGCGGCCCCCGCCGGTGCTTGGGGGCACCGACCGGAGCCTAGGCACCCAACCAAATGGAGTTGAGCACGGTGACCGAATCTTCCCAGAGTTCCCGCTGCACAGTCGTCCCCATCACCGGGGATGTCCCGGCACCCCCGCCGGTCCCTGAGGCCCGGTCCCTCAGCCAGCTCGGCGCAGGCCTCGCACACGAGCGCCTCGAGGCCGTGGTGACACGGCCACGTTTAGTGGCACTGCTGTCGACGGCCTCGGGTACACAACTGAAAGCGGCCCCGCCCGGAGCGCGAAATACCGGGCAGGGCCTAGGCACTTCCCCACAACCAGAGGAGAGGAAACACCTTGAGCCGTCTCAAGGTTCCTCCGCGCTCATGGGGGCAACGTAGTCACAGCGCACCCCCCCGCCGTGCGCCGGGACTACCTCCTGTCAACGAGGAGATCCGGGCTGGGTTACGGCTCCTCCACTGAGTCCTCGCGGTGGATCGGTGGGAGTTCGATGGGCGGTGATCCGCACCACCGCCTCCCCGACACTCACCCACTGACCTAACGGATCAGCGGTGTGGGAGCCGACAAATCAAGCGGCCCCGGTGGTGTTGGAACACCGGCCGGGGCCTAGACACCGACCTGCTTGGAGGCCAGCACCATGACTGAATCATCCCAGAAAACCCACTGCGCGGTCATCCCGATCGGGGACAGCATCCACGTCCCAGAGCCCCCCCTCCGGTCCCCGAGTGCCGGACCCTCCCGAAGATCGCCGCGGGGTTGGCCCAACTTGGCCTCGAGCGCGCGATCAACGTCCTGGATCGCTGGGACGACGACCTCTACCGCGCGTCGAAGGGTGAGGGTTTCGGGATCCGGCTCGGGCCGGTGAGGATCGCCACCACCAAGGCCGACACCGCGCTGATTGACGCCGCCTTCGAGCTCGGGCGCGACTCGGTGCGGCGTCGCCCGGTGACCTAAGGCAGAGATAGTGCCGGGGGTGGTTCGGTCTAAGGTGCGGCGCATGTGGCTCGGTGTGGCTCTCCAGGTGCTCGGGACGATCATCGCTGGTGTGGCACTCGTGCTCGAGTGGCGATCGGAGTCGCGCATCATGGCCCGCGAACTGAAGGACGACCGGGAGCGCCGGGTGAACCCGTGGAAGGTGACCCTCAGAGCTCGATACCGGGCCCCGCGATCGTCGGATCGGACGTCTCACCAGCGCCAGAGATTCGGCTACTCGCCCGACCCCGACGCCCAGGCGGTAACCAAGTTCGTCCGCGATCACCTAGCCGAGCGGGAGGCTCTGCTCGCGGCCGATTGGAAGAGTCATGCAGCGGCCGACCAAGCCATGCGAGACGACCCTGTGCACCTCTTCAACGAGCAGGCCAGAGTCCTAGCGGAGCAGCAGTCCCGGATCCGAAGACGGGTGATGTGGGAGATGTTCGGCCTCCTCCTGGTGGTGGTTGGAACCACCATCAGCAGCCTTGCCGCGTCGTGAATCCGGGGACAAACCCGGCTGAGCATCGCCCGGCACCGGAGGCGCTAGCGCGCTGGTCGGGGCGCTCGAATCAGAGGGGCGCCCGGCCGCGCGCTGATGGTGGGGTAGCGCGGGGGCCGGGCGCCAAGGTCGCACGGCCACGGGGGACGCGTCGGCGACCCCAGACACGATAGCGACGCACGGCATCGTGTCAACGGCCGTTCACGGTTATTGGGTAGCCGCACCACCACGGCCATCCAAGGCACCAGCCCCCACATGGTGCCCCGGACGACCCGTGCGAGCCGACCGACGCGCCGGGTGCGTGAACCGACACGCCAACCCGGCCCAGCCCCATGAGGGGTGCAACAGCCCAGGACAAGGTGTGCGAGATGGAGTCGCCCGTTGGTTCAACCCCTCAGAAAGGATGCCTTCGTCGGGGTCTATGACGACTGATCTCTATATGGATCACGAACCTAGACCTCCGGCTCGGTCTGCGCCAGTGGTGCGGTAATGCCGACTTGGCGATCACATAGGCAGTCCCCGAAGCCGTTGTTAGACCTCGAGGACCTGGAGAGGATGTGCCCCGCGGTAAACGTCCCCTCGTGTGAGATGCGGTACCCGCGGAGGAGGGGTTCAACCCGAGCCCCGCCGCTGTGCGGTTCTGGGCGTCTAGCGTCGTCCGGGCTTTACCCGGGCGACGGCATCTGAAGGCCGCAACCCGGGTACATTTGCCTCGACGAGGGGTGATGGTGGGTAGTCCCCTCTGTCTGGGTCTCCTGGTGCCATTCCATCCGAGCGGCACCAGGGGACCCCTCCGGGGGGAACTCGCGGTGGCGCTTAACTACCTAGTCGATCTGGTCAAATAATCCGACCCCGAAACCCCCCGACAGTGGGTAGTGCCGGGGGCGGTTTCGGCGGGTAGCCTCGGATGCATCGAGGCGTTCCGTGAGCCTCGAGCATTCTGACGCCCACCCTGCCCCCACCAGATTGCGGGGTGGGCGTCGCCTTCCGACGGTACGGCCCTGGTGTCATTCCTCGTCCTCGAACCGGGTTGCGGCGTCGGCCAGCCGCCCGCCGGGAAGGAATCGCGCCCCAGATCAGGCTCAGCGCCCTTCCATGCGGCGAATGCGATGCGCATCATGCGGTAGCCGGCGAGCTCCTCGACCGAGCCCCACTCGATCAAAGCTCAACTGTCTAGTTCCCCCTGACCGTCCCGGGGGATGTCCGGCCGCCGTCGGGGATGGACCTTGGACCCACCCCTCTCGGGCGAACCCAACCCGAGATGGAGGACGCATGAGGTTCATCCCCACCCGAGCGCTGATCGTGAGTGGCGCAGCCCTGGTGACTGCGGCAGCGATGCTGCTGCTCCCGACCAGTCCAGCCGCAGCCGCGAAGCCACAGGTGACCATCACCTCGGGACCGACGGTCAACCGACAACAGCGTGTCCCTGGGCTACAGCATCAACCCGTGGCCCCGAGCCATCCATTCACGAGTCTGCACCCTCGACACCGCCACCACCCACGCCTTCGTCTCCTGCGGAACGCTGACGAAACCGGCAGCCAACCCGACCAGAGCCCAGCTCACCCTCACCGGACTGGCCGACGGCACCTACACGTTCACCGTCAAGGTCAGGTTCAAGAACGGACGACACGCCACGGCCACCTCGGCACCTTTCACCATCACCACCTTCACCGACCCGTCGGCTCCTGCTGGGGCAACACCGAGCGGTCGGCGCCGATCTTTTCTACGCAGGCCCCATCAACACCATCGGCAACGCCGTTCTTGATGCAAACGCGCGACGGAGGCTGTCGCCGGTATGTCTTTGTTCCGCCGCACCGTCGTGCAGGCACCCGACGCGAACACGGCCGATGCCCGCTGCCTATCTCTGGGCAGCAGCCCTCTTCCTCGACGGGAACTCTGAACCTCGACGGGTACACCACCGCGCCAGCCGACTTCTGGACGTGCACCGACGGAAGCCCGTAGACCACCGTGGTGCCGATCGGGTCCCGACGCCTCCCTCACCCACCCCGAGCCGCCGTCCATGGTTCTCCTCCCGTGCCAGGGCGGCGGCTTCTTCAGTCACGACGCCCTCACATGCCGCAATCCGCTCGGATCTGCCGATTGGCGGGCGGCAATGGGCGCCGGCATCGATGCCGATGCGGGGTCCGTCTGGACAGCGGTGAGGGCCTAGAACTCCCGAGGTCCCCGGATGGCGAAGGACGCCCAGACCGACTTCGACCCGGCCCCGTCCTCGTTGGTTCCCCACTCAAGACTGGCGATGTTCACAATCTCCAGCCCACGGCCCGCCTGGTCCAGGGCCTGGGAGGCATGCCGAGTAGGACGCGCCAGGGAATGATCTCGCACGGTGAGCAGCACGGTCTCGTCCAGGCCCGCCAGTGTCACGGTGAACGCCGTCTGCGCATGGACCAGCGCGTTGGTGGCAAGTTCGCTCGCCACGTAGTCGAACCGGATCGACGAGGTACAGCAGGCGGTGGTCGACGAGGTGATGGGAGACGAAGCCGCGGGCCTGGGAAGCACTGATCGGTGAGGCTTCGAAGGTGGCTTGGTGCGACCAGTTGGTCGCGATGCCCGCCATGTCCGACTCCCGGCGTTTGGAGAAGGTAGATGCGGCCTGGAAGGGCGAGGTCTAGGCGGTGCCAAGCGAAGAATCACCACTCTACGCCTGAGGTGGCACGTTGAGAGGGTGCATCCAGAAATGGGCGCCGGATGACGACGGACGAGGCCGATCACCCGCCCCCGCGAAAAAATGCCGCGGATAGATCGGACATTAACCAGGCTGTGTGGGGGAGGCGCCACCCCGGCGACCCCCTTCCCCACGGGTGCCGTCATCACGTCCACTGCTGGTCAAGTTCCCTTGCCGGTCGTGAGTGGGTTGGTGCCCTCGCCGGGCACGTGGTTGGCGGGCTCCTCCTCGCCCTCGCTGGGGGCCTCGTCGTCGGCCCTCCCGAAGAGTTGACGGGTGAAGCCGGCCATGTCGTCGTCGGCGCTCATGCCGACCTCCGGGGCGCCGCGAGCGTTACGCCGCCCGGTGGGAACTCGGCGGCAGGCACTCCGTGCAGCCAGTCCGTGAACGTGGTCTGCATCGCGGCCATGCACACGAGCCCGAAGGGTCCAGGCCCGAGCACGTCGCACCAGCGGGCCAACGTCGCGGTGACGGCGTCGGGGTCCCCGACGTTCTCGGCAAGCTGGCCGATCAGGTCGGCGGCCAGGGTGCGGGCTCGCTCGACGGTCATCTCTGTCATGCGCTGATCTCCTTCGTGGTGGTCATCGGGCACTTCCCTCGTCGGGGAGGTCAGGTGTGTTGAGTTCCCGTCCGCCTCCCACCTCCCCCCTTAAGGGGAGGTGGGGGAGGTGGGAGGTACTTCCCTCGGGGAGCTGTTGGGGAGGTGGGGGAGGTGGGGAGGTCGACAGTGAGAGCAGCCGTGCTCCTCGTGGTCCGGCCTTGGAAGCTACGACGCCGCGGCGCTCCAAGAGCTGGGCGGCCCTAGCGCCGTCACCCTTGGAATGCGGGACGTCGAGATCGCCCGACGTGATGAGTGCCTTGACCGCCATGTCGAGCTGGTTGCCGGACATCGCCGGTGTCTCGCGGAGGATCTCGACCACTGCAGGGATGAGTGACTCGGCCCGTCGGGTCTTGGCCGCGACCTTGCGCGAGCCGACGTCGGCGAGGCGCAGCAGACGGGTGGTCGGGTCGAAGTCGAGCTGGTCCTCTGCGACCAGGACGTCGCGACCCTCGGCGGAGAGGAACCGCTACGTCGGGTCGTCTGGGTCGCTCGGGTGATGGTGACCGTCACGTCGGGCCAGTCCTCGAGCGCGGATGAGCCGCGGTGCGTTCGGCGCTCCATCCGGTGTGAGCGGTGAGGATGAGGTCGGTGACCCCGGCCTCGGCGCGGGCGAAGGTGTCGAGGCCGACCAGCCACGAGCCGACCTCGGCGGCGTCGTTCTGGGACTTGCCCCAATAGGCGCGGCCGAAGGGGTCGACGACCATCGCCTCGATGTCGTGGCCGCGTAGCAGCTCGGCGAGCCTGCTCCGGTCCTCGGCGAACCGCAGCGGGTTGCGACGGCCGCGGAGGTTGACCAGCAGCAGCCGCTCGGCCGGGATGCCGGCCTCGTGTGCCCAGCCGCCCAGCATCGCTCCGGAGACCTCGTAGTTGAGGACCGCGACGTTGCCCTCCAGCGGCCGGACGGGGAATCGTGCGAGGAACTCCTCGCCGGTGACCAGGCAGCGCGCCAGGTTGAGCGTCAGCGTCGTCTTGCCGGTCTTCCGTTGCGCCACGATCAGCGACGACGCCGCGGACGGAATCAGGTTCTCGACACGGTGCGGCGGCTCGGCCGGCCGGGCGAGTACCTCGGCCAGGGTGCCGACGTCGAAGCCGGGAGCGTCCTCCAGCTTCTCGGCGGCGACCTTCTCGCGCGCGGCCTCGCGCACCCGGAGGTGGTGCGCCTCTCGCGTGACGTCGAGCGAGAACTGGACCGCGGCGTCGAGTCGATGCTCCTCCTCGTGGTCCGCCTCGATCGGGTCCAGGGGCGGCGATTGGGCGTCACCGGTCTCACTTGAGCGACGCAGCAGGTCGACCGCTTCTGCCGCGGTGCTCACAGCGTCACCCCGGACGACTGGAAGCCTGAACGGATCGTGGCGGCGATCTCCCGAGCATCCAGACCGGCGGCACCAGCAGCCTCGGCCAACGCCTCGGCGGCCACCCAGGGGTCCCCCATCACACCCTCGGCGACCATCTCCCCGGCGCGACAGGCCGCCCAGTGCAGCGTGGTGTTGCGCTGACCCTGCTGGGCACTCGCCACGGTGCGGCGAAGGCCCGCCAGGCGCCCGGGAGTGCTGGCGGAGCCGAGTCCGAAGGTGGGGGTCTGGGGTCGTGATGCGCGCTTGAGGTCGAACAGGCTGGCGAACTTGGGCGCCTGACCCTCGCGCTTCAGCTGCGCGAGTTCTTCGGGTGACAAGTTGGGCCGGCACCCGTGCTCAGGGGGCAGGTCGACACGGGTGAGCCCGCACAGGACGCAGCAGACGACGGCGCTCACCCGAACCATCCCCGTTCCTCGGCGACGGTCAGCAATTCAGCGAAGTCAGCCAGCGCGGCGGAGAGCTGGCCGGTCGGGTCGAAGGGGCGGAGATCCTCGGCATGGACGCGGAGCCATGCGATCCTGAGCGCGGTGTCGACGAATCTCTCGACCGGGCGCGGTACCATGCGAACGTCGTCGCCAATCGACATCGAGGCCGCCCCCGCCGCGGGGCGGCTTCTGTCATGGGGAGCCACGTCGACCTCTGGCACTCTCGTTGCGGGCGGAGTTCTCCCGGCCGATTTCAGTCCCTGCTTGTGTTTCCAGGGGGTCGAGCACGAGGGTCCGGGCGCTGCCCGGTGTGGCGTTCACGACGCCGGGTCCATCTGCGCCGAAATCCAAGACTCGACATCGGCCCGACGGAATCTCAGGTGCTTCCCGAATGTCGCCGCGCGCGGGCCACGGTTTCTCGAGCGCCAGGCGTAGATCGTGCGGACCGGGACGCCGAGCTCCTCGGCGAGAGCGTCGACGCCGATCCATTCGCTGGTCTGGGTGGTGGTGCTCATCAGCCCCTCCTATGGGTTGGTTCAGTCACGACCATACCAGATGCGAGTAGGTCTTGACGGAACCTACTCATTAATGCGAGTCTGGCCCGGTGACTGACGTAGATGAGACCGCGGACCATGAGCACTGGTGGGTGCCGGTGGAACGAGCTGGCGACGACACCGGGACGAGCCTGCGGTTCTGCACGCGCTCCGCCGAGATCGACCTCGGCGACGGGCTCTACATGCACGAGGAGACCCAGGTCGTCACCCGCGAGTCGACGTGGGACATCGACATCGACGTCGGGCTCGAGGATGGACGACTGGTGGCCGACAGCATCAAGGTCACCCGCAACAGCTTCAGCGACGGGCCCGTGACGTCTGCGGTCCTGCGCGAGATCCCCGTAGGTCTGCTCATGAACTACGCCGCCAGCGGGGTCTTTCGACGAGACACGAAGGGTCCGAACGGCGAGCGGTGGGGCTGGGCGGCCTGGCCGACTAAGGCCGAAGCGGAGTACGTCGAGAAGCACGGGCTGGACGACGAGACGCTACGGATCGTCGCGCGCATCTACCGGGTTGCGTACCTGATCGGGGACACACCCACGAAGCGGGTCGAGACAGTGCTCAAGCAGCCTCGTTCCACAGCCGGCCGCTGGGTGGCGGCTGCACGCAAGGCCGGGTATCTATCCGACGCCCGCGGACCAGGAAGGGCAGGAGCCTGACATGGCTAGCATCAGCAAGCGCACCGTAGGCGGGAAGCCGCGCTACGACGTGAATTACCGGGAGCCGGACGGCCGCCAGCGGCGCCGGACGTTCCCGCAGAAGTCCGAGGCCGAGACGTTCGCGAGCCGGCGTCGAGACCGACAAGCGGCGCGGCAGCTACCTCGACCCGGACGCCGGCCGGATCACCTTCCGGAAGTACGCGGAGGAGTGGCTGGCGAACCAGACCACCGAGCCGACGACGCGGGAGCGGGTCGAGGGCCGTCTCCGGGTGCACGTCTACCCGGTGCTCGGGTCGAAGATGCTGGCGCAGATCAAGCCGTCGCACGATCCAGTCGTGGCTCGCGGGCCTCGTCGGGCGCGGCGAGCACGCGCAGGGTCGCGCTCGGGACCGTCTCGACGATCCTGTCGGCCGCGGTCGACGACGAGCGGATCGCCAAGAACCCGTGCAAGGCGGGCAGTCGGTGACCACGCCACGACGGGAGCCGGCGAAGGTCGTGCCGTGGACCGTCGAGCGGGTCGCTGCCGTGCGGGAGGCGCTCCCCGACCGCTACCGGGTCGCGCTCGAGCTCGGCGCCGGTCTCGGGCTGCGCCAGGGCGAGGTCTTCGGCCTCTCCCCCGACGACGTCGACTGGCTGCGCGGCACCGTCGAGGTCCGGCGCCAGGTGAGGCACGTCAAGAGCCGCAACTGGTGTTCGCGCTGCCTAAGGGCGGCAAGGTCCGCGACGGTGCCGCTGCCGTCGTCGGTGCGCGGACCTGCTGGCGGCCTACCTCGCCGAGCGTACCCGGCCCGGGAGGTCACCCTGCCGTGGAGCGACCTCGACGGCGAGCCGACCACCGTCCCGCTGGTGCTGACCAGCAGGCAGGGCCGGGCGCTCAACCGCAACCACTTCAACACCTACGTCTGGAAGCCGGCGCTCGAGCGGGCCGGGGTCGAGGCGACTCGCGACGAACGGGATGCACGCCCTCCGGCACCACTACGCGAGCGTCCTGCTCGACGCGGGGGAGAGCATCAAAGCCGTGAGCGAGTACCTGGGCCACTCCGACGCCGGATTCACCCTGCGGACCTACACGCACCTCATGGCGGCGAGCGACGAGCGGACCCGTCGAGCGGTCGACGACGCTTTCGCGTGCTACATCAGCGCTACATCGGACCCCGAGCCGAGTCGCGGATTCACGCTCTGACCTGCGGCTGATTCGGCTCACTCGAAGGTGTTCACCATGAACTGCGCCGCGTGGGTGACGTAGTCCCAGAACTGGGCGTCGTGCTCGGGAGCCAGCTTCGCCTCGTCGAGGCCGGCCCGGAAGTGGATCAGCCAGCGCTCCTTGGCAGCCGGAGTCACCGCGAAGGGTGCGTGCCGCATCCGCAGCCGTGGGTGTCCGCGCCGGTCGGAGTACGTCGTGGGCCCGCCCCAGTACTGGACCAGGAAAAGGAGGAACCGCTCCTCCGCGGGGCCGAGGTCCTCATCGGGGTACAGCGGCCGGAGCACCTCGTCCTGCGCCACGCCCTCGTAGAACTTCGAGACGATGGTGCGGAACGTCTCGAAGCCGCCGATCTCGTCGTAGAACGTGGTCACCCGTCCATTCTCACAAGGCCGGACCCGGCTCCCCAAAACGGCGTGGAAGACTCGGGAGACGACCACCAACCAGGCAGGAGTGATCCGCACATGAGCACGACGCGCACAGCCAAGGCCCACTGGGAGGGCAACCTCGCCGAAGGCGCCGGTCGAGTGAACCTCGAGTCCTCCGGCGTCGGCGCCTTCGACGTCTCCTGGCCAGCACGCGCAGAGGAGCCGAACGGCAAGACCAGCCCCGAGGAGCTGATCGCCGCGGCCCACTCCTCCTGCTTCTCGATGGCCCTCTCGGGGGTTCTGGCCAAGGCCGGTTCGCCGCCGACCTCGCTGGACACGCAGGCAGATGTCGAGTTCACCCCGGGCACCGGCATCACGGGCATCCACCTCACCGTCGTCGGTGTCGTGGACGGCATGTCCGAGGAGCAGTTCGTCGAGGCCGCCGAGAATGCCAAGGTCAACTGCCCGGTGAGCCAGGCCCTGACCGGCACCACGATCACGCTGAGCGCGTCGCTGGGCTGAGATTCGGCGACCCGTCAGAGACTTCGTGACGGGTCAGCGGTCACGCCTGCTCATCCGGGGATTTCTCCTCGGAGTCGGTCCCCGGCATGTCGCGGTGCCAGATCATCCGCTGCGGGAACGGGATCTCGATGCCCTCGTAGTCGAAGCGCGCCTTGATCCGCTCGCGCATCTCCCGGGCGACCCGCCACTGCTCGAGCGGCGCGGTCTTGAGGGTGACCCGCACGGTGACTGCGTCCGGCGACAACGCCTCCACACCCCAGACCTCGGGCTCCTCGATGATCACGCCCTTGAAGTCCTCGTCCTCCCACAGGTCGTGGGCGACCTCCTTGAGCACGCGTCGTACCTTCACCAGGTCGGCGCTGTAGGCAACCCCGATGTCCAGGACGGTCCGGGCCCAGTTCTGGCTCTGGTTGCCGACCCGCATGATCTCCCCGTTGCGGACGTACCACACGGTCCCGTTGACGTCGCGGAGTCGGGTCACCCGCAGGCTCACCGCTTCGACGGTCCCGATCGCCTCGCCGAGGTCGACCACGTCGCCCACGCCGTACTGGTCCTCGAAGATCATGAAGATGCCGGACAGGTAGTCGCTGACCAGGCTCTGCGCACCGAAACCGAGGGCGATGCCCAGGATCCCGGCGCTGGCGATGATCGGCGCGATGTTGACCCCGATCTCGCTCAGGATCATGGTGGCGAAGACCCCCACGATCACGGCGGTGATGATGCTCTTGAGCAGGCTGCCCATCGACTTGGCGCGCTGCACGCGCCGGGTCGTCAGGGCCGGGTCGGTGCCGGCGGCGGCGCCGGCGACCTTGGCCTTGCCGACGGAGAATCGGCTCACCCGGTCGGGGAGCACCCCTTCCTCGGCTCTCCGGACCACGCGGTCCACCACGCGGTGCAGGACGAATCGGGTGAGCCAGGCCAGGGCGATCAGGCCGAGGATCGTGAGCGGCTTGCCCAGCAGGATGTCGGCGACCTTGGCCACGGTCGTGTTGTCGGTCAGGTCCATGGCCGTTCGGCACATGAACTGGTCCTCCGCGCATGGGTCGGAGGTCGTGGCGAGGACAAACATGTCCTCAGTGTGTACAGGCCGAGTCGCCGTTGACCAACTCCTAGGGGGGCGTGTGCGCCCAGGTGTGACGGACGCGACCCGGATCGCCGCGATGCGCCGAAATCCAGAGCCGATACCCTGCTGTCCGTGACCACCAGAATCTCGAAGCTTGCCCGTGGCACCGCCGTCGTCCTGGTCGCCAGCACGGTCCCGGTCCTCCTCGCCGGGCCGGCCGCCGCGGACGTTCCTGAGGGTTGGAGCGATCCCGCCCCGGTGAGCGCCCTGGAGTTCCTGCTGGTGTTGGGCGGGCTCCCGCTGCTGCTCGGCATCACCATCGCGGCGGCCGTCTACGTGCCGGCCGCGGCCCGTGGTGAGCGGGTGGCCCCGGGCACGCCGCCGACCGAGGAGCTGTGGTTCGGTGGCCCTCGGGGTGGGGTCAAGGAGCTCGAGGCGGGCAGCGAGCAGGGTGAGACCGGAGGCGCCAGTGGCCGTTGGTGAGTTCAGCGCCGGCGATCGCTACGAGATCGACCGGACCATCCGCGCGGCCGAACAGGCGTCGCGCTGTGAGTTCTCCGTGTTCGTGGGCAGCGCCGACGGTGAGCCCTCCGCCTTCGCAGCGCGGCTGCACGCCGCGCTCGTGGCGCCTGCCCGCAGCATCCTGATCATGGTCGACCCGAACGCCCGTGCCCTCGAGGTGGTGACCGGTGCACACGTACGGCGCCACCTCACCGACCGCGAGGTGGAGCTGGCCGTGCTGGAGATGCAGTCCGCCTTCGCCGAGGGAGATCTGGTCGGCGGGCTCAAGCGCGGCATCTCGATGCTCGCCGAGCACGCCCGCGCCCCCCAGACATTGCACGAAGGCTGAACCCTGCAGGGCCTGACTCGCGGACGGCGGCACGGGCGCCCGTCCGGGGGCTAAAAGGGCTTGGCCGCGGCGCCCGCAGCGGCGGGGGACCACACGACTGCATCGCCCGGGCGACGCGCCGCCCCTGTCCCCCGGGCGGGTGGCCGGGACGTCGCCCGCGACTTGCTGCCCTGCTCGGGTGCAGGGGTTTCGAGGCTCGTCGCTGGCGCTCCTCGCACCTCAACCAGCGATGGGGTCGTGGCGCTCCTCGCACCTCAACCAGCGATGGGGTCGTGGCGCTCCTCGCACCTCAACCAGCGATGGGGTCGTGGCGCTCCTCGCACCTCAACCAGCGATGGACCGGGCCGGTCCCGACTCAGCCCTGGGCGTCCTTGGCCTGGGCTTGCAGTGCCCGGGCCACGTCGGCGCGACCTTCGCGGACGTAGCGCTTGGCGGCTGGGTTCGCCGACGACGACTCGAGCCAGGCGTCGACCCGGTCGAGCAGCTCTGGGCTGGCGAGCTGCCGCGGGAAGATGTACTCCAGGGCGGTCGAGGCCCGCTGGGTGCCCTTCTCCTCCCACATGGTGTCGGCGGCCGCGAGGTACTTCTCGACGTACGGCGCCAGGACCTCGTCCTGCCCGTGCTGCTGGAAGGCCAGCACCACGCTGCGCTGGGTCTCGTTGGGGATGTCGTCGCGGACCATGGCATCTTCCCAGGCCTCGGCCTTTGCCTCGGCCGTCGGGCGGGCCGCGCGGGCAGCGGCGGCATGCTCCTGTCCGGAGATCGTGTTGTCCCGCTCGAGCTCCTCGGCGATCCGGTCGGCGTCGGCGCGCCCGTTCCGGGCGAGGGCCATCAGCATCACCCAACGCAGGTCGGTGTCGACGGCGAGGCCGTCGAACGCCGACGAGCCGTCCAGCAAGGACTCCAGGGTCGACAACGCCTCGTCGCTGCGCGCCGCGGCGGCGTAGGCCCGCGCGAACGTCAGCTGGTGGTCACTGCCCGGCTCGGCTGCATCGAGCAACCGGCGCAGACCCTGCTCCCACATCGCGCGCAGTTCGGCTCGCCGCTCCGGCGCGGAGAGCGAGTTCACCGCCTGCGCGGCGTACGACGGAATCCGGCTCACGCCGAACGCGTCGGACTCGCTGCCGATCGCGCTGAGGACCAGCGTCACGAAGTCGCTGGCGGTCATCTCGGCGTCCCTGGTCATGTCCCAGGCGGCACCCCAGCACAGAGCCCGGGCCAGGGAGTCGTCGAGGGTGCCGAGGCCGCCGACGACCGTGGCCAGCGATCGCTCGTCGAGGCGGATCTTGGCGTAGGCGAGGTCTCCGTCGTTGAGGAGGAGCAGGTCGGGCTGCTTCTCGCCGACCAGCTGCGGTACGTCGGTCAGCGGGCCCTCGACGTCGATCTCGACGGACGTACGGAGAACCAGGTGCCCGTCGTGCTCGTCGTACAGGCCGATCCCCAGCCGGTGCCGACGGAGCGTCGGATGGTCGGGGTGGGCACCCTGCTGGACACCGAAGGAGGCGTAGCTCCCGTTGCCGTCCAGCTCGAACTCCGGCGCCAGGGTGTTGACGCCCGAGGTCTGCAGCCATTCGTGTGCCCAGGAGTCGAGCTCTCGACCCGACGCCTTCTCCAGGGCGGCCAGCAGGTCGCGGAACTCGGAGTTGGCGTACGCGAAGTCCTTGAAGTAGCCCTGGATGCCGGTGAGGAAGTTGTCGAGGCCGACCCACGCCACCAGCTGCTTGAGCACCGAGGCGCCCTTGGCGTAGGTGATGCCGTCGAAGTTCACCTCGACGGCCCGCAGGTCGAAGTTGTCTGCGGCGATCGGGTGAGTGCTCGGCAGCTGGTCCTGGCGGTACGCCCAGTTCTTGCGGGCATTCGTGAAGCCGGTCCAGGACTCCTCGAACTCCGTGTTCTCCACGGCCGCGTGGTAGCAGGCCCACTCGGCGAAGGACTCGTTCAGCCAGAGGTCGTCCCACCACTTCATGGTGACCAGGTCGCCGAACCACATGTGCGCCATCTCGTGCAGGATCACCTCGGCGCGGAACTCGTAGAAGGCACGGTCCTGGCGGCTGCGGGGGAGGTACTCGTCGCGCAGCGTCACGCACCCGGCGTTCTCCATCGCTCCCTGGTTGTACTCGGGGACGTAGAGCTGGTCGTACTTGCCGAACGGGTACGGGTAGTCGAAGGCGTCCTCGAAGAACTCGAAGCCCTGTCGGTGAGCTTCACGAGCTCCTCGACGTCCAGGTCGTCGGCCAGGGACTGCCGGCAGTAGTGGCCGAGCGGAATCTCGCCGTGCTTGCCGTCGTAGGTGTCGAGCACCTCGTGGTACTCGCCGGCGACCACCGCGGTGATGTAGGTCGACATCGGCTTGGTCTCCGGGAACCGCCAGATCGCCCGTTCGCCCAGGTCCGCGCCGGACCCGGTGGCGGCGAGCGGCTCCGGGGTCGGCGTCGGGGCGTTGGAGACCACCTTCCAGTGGCTCGGCGCGGTGACGTGGAACGTGAACGGTGCCTTGAGATCGGGCTGCTCGAAGGTGGTGTAGACCCGACGGGCGTCTGGAACCTCGAACTGGGAGTAGAGGTACACCCGGTTGTCGGCCGGGTCGACGAAGCGGTGCAGTCCCTCGCCGGTGCGCGAGTAGCGGCAGTCGGCGCGCACGACCAGCTCGTTGTCGGCCGCCAGCCCGGACAGGGTGATCCGGTTGTCGGCGTACGCCGTGGCGGGGTCGATCGCCTCACTGTTCAGGGTGATCTCGTGCACCTCCGCGCCGACGAGGTCCGCGAAGGTCTCGGCACCCGGCTCGCGGCAGGTGAACCGGATCGTCGTGGTGGAGCCGAAGGTGGTGTCACTCGTCGCGAGGTCCAGGTCCACGGAGTACGACGTGACATCGATGAGGGAGGCACGGGTGGCGGCCTCATCCCGAGTGAGGTTGGTTCCAGGCATGCGGTGCATCATGTCACCGGCCGCTCGACCCACCCAACCGGCGACGTTGTCGGTCGCACCCGGCGGTTCCGCTGGGACGGGAGTGCTGAAAGTGAATTTTGGTGCGAAACGCCGTCGGGGGTCCTTGACTTCGGGTTAACTCACGCCACGTGACCCGGACCTGGCGGAACTGCTGCACCGTGCTCCTCGGCACCCTGCTGCTCACCGTGCAGCTCTCGCTCCTGCCGCTGACCGGTCCGGCCGCGGCCGCCTCGTCGTACCTCTGCACCGGCTATGTCGGCTGCAAGGAGGCCGGCTACTCCCACTTCGGCTACCGCGGTGCGAGCGACCGGATGTGGTGGCGCATGTACTCCGGGCACAACTGCACCAACTACGTCGCCTACCGGCTGGTCAAGGGCGGCATGTCGGCGGAGCGCCCGTGGCCGGGCACCGGCATGGCCTACAACTGGGGCCGCGCGAACCGGAGCATCACCGACCGCAAGCCCATGGTCGGTGCCGTCGCCTGGTGGAACGCGAATGCTCCGGGCACCGGCTCGAGCGGGCACGTCGCCTACGTCCAGCAGGTCATCTCCAACGACACGATCGTCATCTCCGAGGACAGCTGGAGCGGCGACTTCCACTGGCGCACGCTGCGGAGGTCCGACGGGCGCTGGCCCACCGGATTCATCCACTTCGACGACCGTGCCGTCCAGATGAAGGAGCGGCCGGTCATCGCCGGTGAGCCCGGCTGTCGGCGAGACGCTGACCGCGACTGCGGGACGGTGGACGCCCGCCGCGACCTACGCCTTCCAGTGGCTCGCCGACGGCAAGCCGATCTCCGGTGCGACGAGCACGACCCTTCGGGTGACGCCGGGCCTGCACCGCCGGGAGCTGTCGGTGCGGGTCGAGGCGACCAAGAGGGGGTACGTCGGAGCGTCGACCGCCTCCATCCGGACCGCTCGAGTGGCCCGCGGGACCATGACCAGAACGGCCCTGCCGGTCATCACCGGCACTCGCCCGCGTGGACGAGGTGCTCGAGGTGCAGGAGGCGACGTGGTCGCCGCGTCCGGGCGCCACCACGATCCGGTGGTACGCGGACGGCATCGCCGATCGCCGGCGCGACCGGCCGGCGCCTCCACCTGGGTCAGGAGCTGATCCGCCAGAAGATCACGGTCCGCATGGTCGCCCGGACCGACGGCTACAAGGCGTCCGGCTCCAACTCCGCACCGACGGCCCCAGTGGCGGCGGGGCGGATCGACATCACGGCGCCGTTCACCCTGGCCGGTATGCCGCGACTGGGTCGCCAGCTCACCGTGACGCCAGGCAGCTTCGACCCCGCGGACGCCGAGGTGTCCTACACCTGGCTGCGCAGTGGGGTCGCGATCCCGGGCGCCACGGGCACGACGTACGAGACCACCCCGGCCGACGTGGGACGGCAGCTGTCGGTCCGCGTGCTCCTGACCCGGGTCGGGTACCGGGACCTGACCGTGCTCCTGCCCGCCGACGGACGTCGTGACCACCGCCCCCGACGCTGAGCGTGGACGCGGACGGGCAGCCCGGCCGCGCCGTGGTGCGGTTGCGGGTCACCGCGCCCGGCGTGTCCGCGCCCGGAGGCCGGGCGACGGTCCGGATCGGCCGGGACCAGGTCACCGGCCGGGTCGTGGATGGTCGACTGAAGGTGGTGCTCGACGGTCTGGCGGCGGGCACCCACACCGTGAGGGTCTCCTACGCCGGCACCGCCGTGATCCGATCTTCCAGGACGACAACGACGGTCAAGGTGCCGCGTCGCTGAGCCATTAGGCTGGCGCGCGTGACTGACCCGCCGCGGAACGTCGTTCCGCTGCGTGAGGCCACTCGGGCGTGGTTCCTGATCTCGCTGCAGACGTTCGGTGGACCGGCCGGCCAGATCGCGGTGATGCAGCGATCGCTCGTCGACGAGCGACATTGGCTCGGGGAGCGCCGGTTCCTGCACGCACTGAGCTATTGCATGCTGCTGCCCGGTCCCGAGGCCCAACAGCTGGCGATCTACACGGGCTGGCTGCTCAACGGCTGGTTGGGCGGCTTGATAGCGGGCGTGCTGTTCGTGCTGCCCGGCTTCCTGGCCCTGCTCGCCTTGTCGATCGCGTACGTCGCGTACGGCGACAACGCCGTCGTCACCGGGCTGTTCCTCGGGCCTCGCCCCCGCCGTGGTCGCGATTGTCGTGCAGGCGATGTTGCGGCTCGGCGGCCGTACGTTGCACAACGGGGCGCTGGTCTCCCTGGCGGTCGCGTCCTTCCTCGCCCTGGCGGTCTTCGCGCTGCCGTTCCCCGTCGTCGTGTTGGGAGCGGGTGTGGTGGGGTGGTTGATCGGGCGGCGTCGCCCGGACCTCATGCGCCACCCGGAGCCGAAGGCGGCCGAGGACGCCGCGAGGCCGGCGGTGCCCGACGAGGCGCTGCACGATGCGCGGCCATCGGCCCGGCGCAACGCCTCATCCTCATCGTGGGCCTCGTCGTCTGGGTGACGCCTGCTGCGATTGCGTGGAGCCTGGCATCGGGGGAGAGCACGGTGTTCACCGACCAGGCGCTCTTCTTCGGTGCCATGTCGCTGGTGACCTTCGGCGGCGCCTACGCCGTCCTCTCCTACGTCGCCCAGGCGGCCGTGAGCACTACGGGTGGCTGTCCGCCAACGAGATGATTCGCGGTCTGGCCCTGGCGGAGACCACACCGGGCCCGCTGATCATGGTGGTGCAGTTCGTGGCGTTCCTCGGTGCCTACCGCGACCCCGGAGCCCTGGATCCGTGGGTCGCCGGGGTGCTGGCCTCGATGCTGGTCGTCTGGGTCACCTTCGTCCCGTGCTTCCTCTTCATCTACCTGGGTGCCCCCTACGTTGAGCGGCTGCGGGGAAGCGAGGCGCTCTCCACCGCCCTGACCGGCGTGACGTCGGCGGTCGTCGGCGTGATCGCGAACCTGGCGGTGTTCTTCGCGCTCAACACCCTGTTCGAGGAGACCACCCGGGTCGGCTGGGAGCACTTCGGGCTCACGGTGCCCGTCTGGTCGTCGTACGTCTGGGAGAGCTTTGCCATCACGGCTCTCGCCCTGGTTCTGGTCTTCCGGTGGAACTGGTCGGTGCTGCGGATCCTCGGTGTCTGCGCGCTGGCCGGGCTCGGGTTGTCACTGCTGGGCTGACGGCTGATCGGGGTCGTGGAATGGGCTGCCCGACTACCTAGTTGTATGTAGTCATGAGCAATGCCGACTTCTGGTTCGACCCCAAGTGCCCCTTCGCCTGGATCACCTCCCGCTGGATACTCGAGGTGGAGAAGGTCCGCGATGTCTCGGTGACCTGGCACGTCATGAGTCTTGCGATCCTCAACCGGGACCGGGACATCTCCGACAGCTACCGCCGGTCTCTGGAGAACGCCTGGGGACCCGTGCGGGTGCTCGTCGCCGCGGAACAGGCGCACGGCAAGGATGTCCTGCTGCCGCTCTACACCGCGCTCGGCAACCGGATCCATGCTCGAGCGGCAGGAGGTCGGCCGCGAGCTCATCGAGGCGGCGCTCGAGGAAGCCCGCCTGCCGGTCTCGCTGGCCGACGCCATGGATTCCGACTGAGTACGACGACGCGCTGCACAAGTCGCACCGGCTCGGCATGGACCAGGTCGGCGACGACGTCGGAACCCCGACGATCGCGTTCGAAGGTGCCGCGTTCTTCGGTCCCGTCATCAGCAAGGCCCCACGTGGCGAGGAGGCGGGTCGGCTCTGGGACGCCTGCATCGCGCTCTCGGCGTACCCGCACTTCTACGAGCTCAAGCGCAGCCGCGACCGGGAGCTCGACTTCTCATGAGTGGCTGACTGACTGGCTTCTCACCCGTCCCTCACGCATCATGGGTGCGGTCATGACGCGATTTCTCGGAACCACCACCTCCCTGGCCCTCGCGTCGCTGCTCCTCCTCGCGGCGACCATCGTCGCCGTCCCCGCATCCGGTGCACTCCCCGGGGCCACGCCCGACCCCACCGCGCGCGTGCAACTCACCGGTCCCGCCGGTGACGTGGTCCGCTCCGCCACCGTGAGGCTCGACGACGTGGGGCGGTCAGCCCGCGTGGCGGACCGGACCGTCACGATGCGGACGACCCAGTTCAAGATGGTCGGCTTCACCTGGAGCGGCGCAGAGCCTCACCTCGAGGTGCAGACGTTGTCCGAAGGGCATTGGACGCCGTGGCAGCACGCGCCCGCCCTGACTGATGGACGACCCGCGACCGGTCGAGGTGCGTCGAGCCTGTTGTGGTTCGGACGCTCCACTGCGGTCCGGGTCCGCACGGATGGCGCGCGGGCCCTGGACGTGGTCCTCATCGACCCGGGCGTGCTGCCCGGGGACGACGACGCAACCGTCGGGCCGGGCTCGTCCATGCGAGCGCGACAGGCAAAGCAGGCCAGCGCGCCACGTCCGGACCTCCTCTCCCGGCGGGACTGGAACGCCAACCCCAACTGGCGCAACGGGAAGCCGTTCTACCTCCACAAGCTCAAGCAGGTGCACGTCCACCACACGGCCACCGGCAACGGCTACTCACGGGCCGACGTGCCAGCGATCCTGCGCGGCATGTACCGCTACCACACCAAGACGCTCGGCTGGTTCGACATCGGCTACAACTTCCTCGTCGACCGGTTCGGCCGCGCCTGGGTCGGCAGGTCGGGCGGTGCCAACCGGCTCGTGCGCGGAGCGCACACGCTCGGGTTCAACCACTCTTCGGTCGGGATCGCCATGATCGGGAACCTGGAGGGGCGCAGACCCTGGGCGGACGCGCTGACCGCGGTGGTCTGGCTCGCGGCATGGAAGCTCGACCGCTACAAGCGCTACGCAATCGGCCAGGTGACCATGACCTCGTCCGGGAGCGACAAGTTCCGCGAGGGGCAGCGAGTGCGGCTGCCCGCGATCGACGGCCACCGGGACACGAACGACACCGCCTGCCCGGGGCAACGCCTGTACAGCCAGCTGTCGGAGATCCGCCGCCGCGCCCAGTGGCGGATCGACCACTGGTGAGGACGGTCAGGACCCGAGGCGGTCGCCCCGGCGGCAGCCGCGGTGGTCGCGGCGACGATCGCCGCGGTCGATGCCTCGATCGCTTCCTTGACCGCCCTCGCGGCCCAAGCACCCTCGGAGATCCCTTGGCGCGCTCGCGTACCTCGCTCGCCGACAATCCCTCACGTGGGACCGTCTTGTGGGCCCGGTCGATCGACTTGAGCAGCGCCACCAGCGCGCCCGTGCGTTCGTCGGGATCCCGCCCCTCGATCAACACCGCGCTGAGCGCCCGGCGTACTTCCTCCTCGTGGCTGGAGTCGACGGCCGGCCAGCGGGTGCGCGGGAAGAGGCCCAGCACTCTGTCGTCCTGGCGGTCGAGGATCCCGCGCGCCACCAGCCGGTCGGCAAGCTCGCCCTTGATGCCCTTGCCCAACCGACCCACGAGGCTCTGGGCGGGCCGTTCTCTCTCCGCCACGGTGGCCAGTGCCGCCCGGAGCAGCGGATCCTCCGGCGTGGCGCCTGGCTCGGGGCGGACCTTGGCCGAGCGCCAGACTCGGGTCTTCGGCTCCACCGTGACGGCGCCGGCCAGCGCGAGGTCCATGAGGACCGCGCCGCCCAACACGGTGTCGATGTAGGAGCTCGTGGTCGTGCCCTTGTCGTCGTCGAGCAGCAGCAGGAGAAGGTCCTCCGCGATGAGGGTCGTCATGCGCCCGACCGTAGCCGGGGCAGGGACGTCTTCAATCTCGACAGATCCGACTTGACGCCGGGCGTAGCCTCCTGTCCCAACTTGAGGACGGTGCCCGTGGACGACCTGGATCCGACTGTGAGCAACGGCGATCTCTATCGCGTCGTCTTCGAGAACGAACGCGTGCGGGTGCTGGAGTACCGCGACCGCCCCGGTGACCGGACCACCGTGCATGCACACCCCGACAGCGTGATGGTGACCCTGTCGTCGTTCCGTCGAAAGCTTCTGCACGGCGAGGAGTCACGCGACGTCGAGCTCTCCGCGGGAGAGGCGAGGTGGGTGCCCGCGCAGCAGCACGCCGGCGAAAACGTCGGCGAGACCGAGTCGCACAGCATCTTCGTGGAGTTGAAGGAGGCGAAGCCCGAAGAGCACGCCGGGACCACCTCGCTCGGTCCGGACTGACAACCGGTTCGTCGCGCTTCGGTGGCATCCCTAGGATTCTCGGCATGAGCAAGGTCCTGTCCGCCGTCGCCTGGCCGTACGCCAACGGCCCACGCCACATCGGCCACGTGGCCGGTTTCGGCGTGCCGTCCGACGTGTTCAGCCGCTACCAGCGGATGGCGGGCAACGACGTGCTCATGGTCTCCGGCTCCGACGAGCACGGCACGCCGATCCTGATCGCCGCCGACGAGGCGGGGGTGCCGCCCCAGGAGCTGGCGGACACGAACCACCGGCATGATCGTCGAGGACTTCGTCGCGCTCGGCCTCACCTACGACCTCTACACGCGCACCACGACCCGCAACCACCACGCGGTGGTGCAGGAGCTGTTCCTCGGGGTCTACGAGAACGGCTACTTCGTCGAGCAGACGACGTTCGGCGCGATCTCGCCGTCGACCGGACGCACCCTGCCCGACCGCTACATCGAGGGCACCTGCCCGATCTGCGGGTACGACGGCGCGCGCGGCGACCAGTGCGACAACTGCGGCAACCAGCTCGACCCGCAGGACCTGAAGAACCCCCGCTCGCAGATCAACGGCGAGACGCCGGAGTTCGTCGAGACCCAGCACTTCTTCCTCGACCTGCCGGCGCTGGCCGAGGCGCTGGGGGAGTGGCTCGACGAGCGCGAGGCGACCGGCCTCTGGCGGCCCAACGTGATCCGGTTCAGCCAGAACATCCTCGAGGAGATCCGGCCGCGGGCGATGACCCGCGACATCGACTGGGGCATCGCGGTGCCGCTCGACGGCTGGCGGGACAACCCGACCAAGAAGCTCTACGTCTGGTTCGACGCGGTGATCGGCTACCTCTCGGCCTCCGATCGAGTGGGCGCGCCGCGTCCGGCGACCCGGACGCGTGGCGGCAGTGGTGGAACGACCCCGAGGCCCTGTCGTACTACTTCATGGGCAAGGACAACATCACCTTCCACAGCCAGATCTGGCCGGCCGAGCTGCTCGCCTACGACGGCAGGGGCGACAAGGGCGGCTCGCCGCGGGAGTTCGGCGAGCTCAACCTGCCGACCGAGGTGGTCAGCTCGGAGTTCCTGACCATGGAGGGCAAGAAGTTCTCCTCGTCCAAGCGGGTCGTGATCTACGTCCGCGACCTGCTCAGCCGCTACCAGCCCGACGCGTTCCGCTACTTCGTCGCGGCCGCCGGCCCGGAGAACCAGGACTCCGACTTCACCTGGGCGGAGTTCGTGCGCCGCACCAACGACGAGCTGGTCGCCGGCTGGGGCAACCTGGTCAACCGCACCGCCACCCTGATCGCCAAGAACTTCGGGGAGATCCCCAAGGCCGGTCGACCTCACGGCCGAGGACCAGGCGCTGCTGGCCGCCGTCGAGGCGGCGTTCGACGCCGTCGGCGACCTGATCGGGCGGAACCGGATGAGGCAGGCGATCAACGAGGCGATGCGGGCGGTGGCCGAGGTCAACAAGTACGTCTCCGACTCCGAGCCGTGGAAGATCAAGGACGACCCGGAGCGGCTCGGCACGATCCTGCACGTCACGGCCCAGTGCGTCGCCGACCTCAACCTGATCCTGTCGCCGTTCCTGCCGTTCTCGGCCAACGAGGTCGACCGGGCCCTCGGTGGCGCGGGCGACGTCGCCCCGATGCCGCGCATCGAGGAGGTCGAGGACCTCGACGGCGGCGCGCCGTACCCGGTCATCACCGGCGACTACACCTCGGTCCCGGCGCTGGGAGCGACGGCCGATCGCTGTCGGGCACCCCGGTGGCGAAGCCGACGCCCGATCTTCACCAAGCTCGACCCGGCGATCGTCGACGAGGAGCTCGCCCGCCTGGCCAACGGTGGTTGAGGTGCGAAGGCGCTCAGGCGCCACGTCCGGTGGTTGAGGTGCGAAGGCGCTCAGGCGCCTGCCCTTCGAGGCTCGCAAGCTCGCACCTCAGGACCCGCCTCGAAACCCGGTGACGTGCGTACGGCGGTGAGCAGCGCCCTGCCCTCGGTTCCGGGGTTTCGAGGCTCGCTGCGCTCGCACCTCAACCACCGGAGCGGCTCGCTGCGCTCGCACCTCAACCACCGGAGCGGCTCGCTGCGCTCGCACCTCAACCACCGGAGCGGCTCGCATGCCGAGCACGGGCCAGTCTGCCTGCTGGCTAGGCTCCCCGTCATGCTGTTTCCCGAGTCCGAGCGGGCCGTGGCGGCAACGGCGGCGAACACCCCGGTCTGGGCAAACGGATTCGACATCGACACCGCCCGGGCGGAGGCTCGCGCCCTCGCGGCTGCGGAGGCTCGAGAGGCCGTCGCGGAGGTGCGCGACCTCGATGCGGACGGCGTGCGATGCCGGCTCTACCGGCCCGAGCAGGCGTTGCCGGACGGCGGTGTCGTGGTGCACCTCCACGGCGGCGGCTTCGTGTTCCACGACATCGACGTCCACGACGGCGCCGCGCGTCGCCTCGCCAACCGGTGCGGCCGCGCCGTGCTGAGCGTCGACTACCGCCGGGCACCCGAGCACCCGTACCCGGCCGCTCCCGACGACGTCTCCACCGTTGTCCGATGGCTCGACAGCCACGCGCCGAACCAGCGCCTCGACGGGCCGGCATACCTCCACGGCGACAGCGCTGGTGCCAACCTCGCCCTGGTGGCCGCGTTGCACCACCCGGCCCGGTTCGGGGCGCTGGTCCTGATCTACCCGTTCCTGGATCCGTCGGCCGGCTTCGAGTCCTATCGCACGGTCACCGAAGGCTTCCACCCACGCGAGGCAGCGTGGTACTGGCAGCAGTACGCCGGGTCCGAGGCCGACCTCACCGACCCCGGCCTGGCACCCTTGCGCTCGGACCGACTGGACACGCTGCCTCCGACTCTGGTGGCCACCGCCGAGCACGATCCGCTGCGCGACGAAGGCGAGCACCTGGCGTATCGGCTCTCCCACGCAGGCGTCGACGTCGTCGCGACCCGGTTCCTGGGACAGGTCCACGGCTTCTGGCGGCACGCCGCGGTCTTCCCGGCCGCCGAGGCGCTGCTCCGGCAGACGGCCGGCTTCTTCGCGGTCCACCACCCATCGGTGCCCGGACCGGCTCTGGGAGCATGAGGCCCATGCGCGTGCACCTTGGCTCGGACCACGCCGGTCTCGACCTCAAGAACCACCTCATCGCCTCGCTGCGCGAGCACGGCCACGACCCCGTGGACCACGGGCCGTTCGTGTACGACGCCCTGGACGACTACCCGGTCTTCTGCCTGCGGGCGGCCGAGGCCGTGGCCCAGGAGCGGGCCGAGGGCACGGACAGCCTCGGGGTGGTGATCGGTGGCTCCGGCAACGGCGAGCAGATGGCGGCCAACAAGGTGCCCGGCATCCGGTCGGCGCTGGTCTGGTCGGAGGAGACAGCGGTCCTCGCCCGAGAGCACAACGACGCCAACGTCGTGTCGATCGGCGGCCGGCTACACACCGTCGACGAGATGACCCGGTTCGTCGAGGTGTTCCTCGCGACCGCGTTCACCGGCGAGGAGCGTCACGTGCGCCGGATCGGCCAGCTCACGGCGTACGAGGCGACGCACGACCTGCCGCCGCTCCCGGAGTCCGCTCGGGGCCTGGGACCCGATGCCTGAGGGCCACACCCTCCACCGGCTCGCCACCGAGCTCACCTCGGCGTTCGCCGGTCGACCGGTGCGCATCCAGAGCCCGCAGGGCCGGTTCGTCGGCTCGGCCGCCCTGCTCGACGGGCAACACGTCGAGGGAGCCGAGGCGTGGGGCAAGCACCTGTTCGTCGCCTTTCCAGATGACCGTTTCGTCCACGTCCACCTCGGATTGATCGGCAAGTTCGACGTTCGGGTCGACGTGCCTGAGGTGCCGCCACCCTTCGGGGCGGTCCGGCTGCGTCTGGTGTCGAGCGGGACCTCGAACGGGCACTTCTCCTACGCCGACCTCCGGGGCGCCACAGTCTGCGAGCTGCTGACCGACGCCCAACGCGTGGCCATCGTCGATCGCTCGGGCCCCGACCCGATCCGGCCGGATGCGGACCCCGACCGGGCCTGGCAGCGGATCCGGCGCAGCCGCGCACCGATCGGGGCGCTGCTCATGGACCAGACGGTCCTGGCGGGCGTCGGCAACGTCTACCGAGCAGAGCTCCTCTTCCGGCACCGGATGCATCCGCTGCGCCCCGGGCACACCCTGCGGGTGAGCCAATTCCGGGCGATGTGGGCCGACCTCGTCGAGCTGATGGCCGAGGGGGTGCGCACCGGGCGGATCGACACCGTCCGTCCCGAGCACACCCCGGACGCGATGGGGCGGCCACCGCGCGTCGACGACCACGGTGGCGAGGTCTATGTCTACCGCCGCGCCGGCCTGGCCTGCCACGTCTGCGGGTCCCGGGTGCGGACCGCAGGAACTGCAGGGACGCAACCTGTTCTGGTGTCCGCGATGTCAGCCCAGGTTCCGCTCCCGCGCCGTACAGTGACCCCACCAACTTCCCGAGGATCCTGGACATGACCGCACGACACGCCACGCCGGCCCCGCCTGTTGCGCCGCCGCAACGGCGCACCTGGCAGTCCGCATGGGCCGCCCTGCTGCCCAGGCGGACCCGGGACCTGCGGTGGTTGACGCTCCTCGCGCTGGTCCTCGCCGGTGGCATCTATCTGTGGCCGGACTACGTGCCCATCGTCAGCCTGGTGCTGCCGCTCCTGGGCGCGAACCTGCTGCTCGGCCCCCGCCACCTGCCGTGGTTCGTCGTCTTCATGCTGGTCCTGGTGGTGGTCGCTGTGACCCGGCAGGACAACCTCTCGCCACGCACGGTGATCGGGATCGTCGTGATCTTCATCGTCGGGTTCATCATTCTGATGACCTCGTTCCGGCGCACCCGCCTCGGGGTCGGCGGCAGCCAGGGCGAGTCGATGCTGGTGGACCTCCGCGACCGGATCCAGGGACAGGGCGGCATCCCGGTCCTGCCCGACGGCTGGTACGCCGAGTCGGCACTGCGGTCGGCGGGCGGGACGCCGTTCGCGGGTGACTTCGTGGTCGCGTCGCGTCCACAGGCGGGCGACCGGCTCGACGTGGCCGTCGTGGACGTCTCCGGCAAGGGAGAGGGCGCCGGCACCCGCGCCCTGCTGCTCTCCGGCGCCCTGGGTGGTCTCCTCGGTGCGCTCCCGTCCGCGGACTTCCTGGTCTCGGCCAACGACTACCTCCTGCAGCAGAACTGGGAGGAGGGGTTCGCCACCGCCATCCACCTCTCCCTCGACCTACGCACCGGCGAGTTCGAGCGTGCGGAGCGCCGGCCACCCCGCGGCCGTGCAGCGGGTCAGCCGGCTCCGGACGGTGGACGGTGCACCCGAGTGGGGGCCCGGCCCTCGGCCTGCTGTCGAGGCGCGAGTTCCCCGCCGTCCGCGGCACCTGCGGCCGCGGTGACGCGATCCTGCTCTACACCGACGGCATGGTCGAGACGCCGCAGCCGCGACATCGGGCTCGGCATCGACCGGATGCTGGGCCAGGCCGAGCAGCTGCTGCGGGGCGAGTTCGACGGGCGGCGCCCAGCGACTCGTCGAGAGCCTGCGGCTCGCGCAACGACGACCGCGCGCTGGTGCTGGTGCACCGCCGCTGACCGCCATGCGTCGGTTGCGGGAGACGGGGAGCCGTGTGGCACCATGACACCCGCGGATTTCGCCTGCCAGAAGGCGGTGCGAGTCGCATGCGGATGTAGCTCAATGGTAGAGCCCCAGTCTTCCAAACTGATGACGCGGGTTCGATTCCCGTCATCCGCTCCAAGCGGGTCCCGGACCGTCCGAGGTGTCGGCACTTGGCGGGGCGTAGCGTAGTGGCTAGCGCGCCTGCTTTGGGAGCAGGAGATCGCAGGTTCGAGTCCTGTCGCCCCGACGTACACAACCCGAGCCAGAGTGACCCCGAGAGAAATGACGAGGAGACAACCTGTGAAGAGCGCCGTCGAGACCTTGAGCCCCACCCGGGCCAAGCTGACCGTCGAGGTGCCCTTCGAGGAGCTCAAGCCGAGCCTCGACGCGGCGTACAAGAAGATCGCCAAGCAGATCAACGTCCCCGGCTTCCGCCGCGGCAAGGTCCCGCCGGCCGTGATCGACCGCCAGGTCGGCCGCGCCGCCGTGCTCGACGAGGCCGATCAACGACCTGCTGCCCACAGACAGTACGTGGAGGCGCTCCAGGAGAACCACCTCGAGCCGCTCGCCCAGCCGGAGATCGAGGTGACCCGGCTCGAGGACAACGACGTCGCTGGAGTTCACCGCCGAGGTCGACGTCAAGCCCGAGGTCACCGTGCCGGACTTACGACGGGGCTCGAGGCCGAGGTCGAGGACATCGAGATCACCGATGCCGACGTCGAGGAGCAGGTGCAGGCGCTACGCGAGCGGTTCGCCACGCTCGACGACGTCGACCGTGCGGCCGCCGAGGGTGACTTCGTCGTGCATCGACCTCAAGGCCACCCAGGACGGGCGAGGTCGTCGAGGGCGCCGAGGTCAGCGGCATGTCCTACCAGGTCGGACGCGGCGGCATGCTCGAAGGCCTCGATGAGGCACTGACGGGCATGTCCGCGGGCGAGGAGAAGATGTTCACCTCCCAGCTGGTCGGTGGCGACCTGGTCGGCGAGAACGTCGACGTCGCCGTGAGCGTCTCCCAGGTCCAGGAGCAGGAGCTCCCCGAGCTCGACGACGAGTTCGCCCAGATGGCCTCGGAGTTCGACACCGCCGAGGAGCTGATCGAGCGACGTGCGCGAGCGGCTCGGCCGCGGCCGGCGCCTCGAGCAGGCCGCTGCGGCGCGGGACGCCGTCCTCGAGCGCCTGCTCGAGACGGGTCGACGTACCCGCTGCCCGAGACGGTGGTCGCCGAGGAGCTCAACGCTCGCCGCCAGAGCGTCGAGCAGCAGCTCGTGTACGCCGGCATCACCATGGACAAGTACCTCGAGGACGAGGGGCAGACGGTGGAGGAGTTCGAGGCTGATCTCGACCGCCGGGTCCGCGACGCCGTGACCGCCCAGTTCGTGCTTGACGCGATCGCGAAGGAGAAGGAGTTCGGGGTCGACCAGTCGGAGCTCTCCGAGCACCTGGTCCGACGGGCCCAGCAGTCGGGTCAGGACCCCCAGGAGTTCGCGAACCACATGTTCGAGCACAACCACGTCCCCGACCTGGTGCAGGAGATCCTGCGCGGCAAGGCGCTGGCGGCCGTCGTCGAGGGCGCGGTCGTCAAGGACGCCTCGGGGAACGTGCTGGAGCTGGCGAACCTGCGCCCGGACGGCACCATCGGTGAGCCCGAGGTGGCGGACCCGGACGCCGAGGTCACGCTCGAGGAGCCCGCTGAGGTCATCACCACGGACGAGCCCGCCGAGAAGGGCTGACGCACCCCGCTGGTTGAGGTGGCAACGCGCTCGGGCGCCTGCCCCTCGAGGCCCCCAAACTCGCACCTCAGGCCCGCCCTCGAAACCCGGTGGGATGGTCGGCGCGGTGGGTGCACGCGCGTGCACCCACCCGACTATCGTCGTGGCATGGGCTCCGAGGTTGCCGCACCGGCCGGTCCAGGCGTTCTCGATGCGCTGTCGCTGCTCACTCAGGTCGCCGACGAGCTGGTCGTGCGCACCGTGCGCGACACCCACGTCGCCTGGCTCGACCGGGCGCAAGGCGTCACCCGCGGCAGACAGGCCCGAGGTCCGGCGGCCGCGACGCTGCACCGCGGGATCGCCGCTGCGGTCTACGGCGGTCTCGGTCTCGGTCTCCGGGCCGCGTCGACCGGCTTGGGCAAGGCGGCCGACAGCGGTGCGGGTCCGCGGCTCGAGGACGACGCTCGCGGGCGCTTCGTCACCTCGGCGGTCAACGGGCTGATCGGCGACCGTCTCGTGCGCGAGCGGCCTCGAATGGCGATCCCGATGGCGGTGCGCGCCGGTGGGCGCGACGTACGGCTGGATACCGAGGGTCTCGCCGCATGCGTTCCCGGAGGCCTCCGGCAGAGTGGTGGTGTTCTTGCACGGGCTGTGCGAGAACGAGGAGTACTGGAACCGCGGCCGCGACTGCCACCGGGTACGACGTACGGCGAGACCCTGGCCGCCGCCGGCTGGACCCCGGTGTTCCTGCGCGCCAACACCGGTCTGGCGCTGCGCGAGAACGGCGTTGCGCTGTCCGCCCTGCTGCGGCAGCTGGTCGACGACTGGCCCACCGACGTCGACCAGGATCGCGCTGGTCGGGCACTCGATGGGCGGCCTGATCATGCGGGCCGCCGGCGCGGTCGCCACCGGAGCCGACCGGCCCTGGACCGACCTGGTCTCCGACGTGGTCACCCTCGGTACGCCGCACCTGGGTGCCCCGATCGCCCGCGGGATCGGGCACGGCAGCCGCGGTCTGGGCCGGCTTCCCGAGACCGCTGCCTTCGGCCGGATCCTCGACTGGCGATCACTCGGCGTGCACGACCTCGTGGCCGGACTCGCCGAGGACGTCCCTCCGCTTCCGCACGCCCGCTACCGGCTCGTAGCCGGCACGGTGACGCAGTCGCGCCGACACCCGGTGGGACACGTCGTCGGCGACTTCCTCGTGCGCGTCCCGTCGGCCTACGGCCGGGACCGATGGGGTGACGATCTGTTCCCCGACGCCGACGTGCTCCACGTCGGCCGCGCCGACCACTTCGACCTGCTCAACCATCCCGACATCCACAGCGCCCTGCGGCGCTGGCTGGGCTGATCGCCGGGTCTGCCAGAATTGCGGCCGTGACGACGGGTGCCACGGGTGCTGACCGTGAGCTGGTGGCTCAGGCCGACGTGGACGCGCCACCCGAACGGGTGTGGGACCTGCTGTGCAACCTGCGCCGGCTGCCCGACTGGAGTCCCGAGCTGGTCCGGATGGTTCCCCTGAAGCCGGGCGGCCTGCGGCTCGGTCAGTGGTACCTCGGTGTGAATCGGCGCAAGCTGGTCGTCTGGCCGACCCGCAGCGTGGTGGCGGTCCTCGAGCCGGGGCGAGTGCTGGCCTGGGACACCCGGTCGAGCGGTGCCCGCTGGATCTGGGAGCTCGGAGCCAACGAGACAGGCGGGACACGGGTCGTGCACAGGCGTCCGGTGCCGGACCGGATCACGCGCCTCGGCAGAATGTTCGCGCCGGTCGCCCTGGGCGGCAGCATCAGCCACGCCGACGAGCTCGAGGCGGGCATGGCGCAGACGGTGACCCGGCTGAAGGCAGCGGCGGAGGCCTGA
The DNA here is from genome assembly GCA_963733895.1 of uncultured Actinomycetota bacterium. Taxonomy (GTDB): domain Bacteria; phylum Actinomycetota; class Actinomycetes; order Propionibacteriales; family Nocardioidaceae; genus Nocardioides. The sequence continues at coordinate 432,686 of CAVTEY010000004.1, read as the reverse complement.
CCGCCGGGCGCGGCGGCGAACCCTCCTCAGTCTCCCGTCGTCATCAGGGCTTCGCGAGCTCAGCCCTGCGGCGTGAAATCCGCTGTTGGCGAACAGGGGCGGATAGCGCGTGGAAGTGTCGATCCTTGCGGCTAGGGTCGCACTCGTGACCCAGAACTCCAGCCCCGCGATGAACGGTCCAGAGATGAACGGGGCCGCTTCGGCTTACGGCCTCGACGATCACATCTACCAACGCCTGCTCCGTGAGCGGATCGTCTTCCTCGGCTCCGAGGTCCGCGACCAGAACGCCAACGCGATCTGTGCCCAGCTCCTGCTGCTGTCGGCCGAGGACCCCGATGCCGACATCTTCCTCCACATCAACAGCCCCGGGGGCTCCGTGGACGCCGGGATGGCGATCTACGACACCATGAACTACATCCCCAACGACGTCGCCACGGTCGGCATGGGTCTCGCAGCGTCGATGGGGCAGTTCCTGCTGTGCGCCGGTGCCAAGGGCAAGCGCTACGCCCTCCCGCACGCGCGGATCATGATGCACCAGCCGTCTTCGGGTATGGGTGGTTCGGCCTCCGACATCAAGATCCAGGCCCAGCAGTCGCTGCACATCAAGCGGGTGCTGCTCGAGCTGATCGCGCAGCACACCGGACAGACCGTCGAACAGATCGAGAACGACGCCGACCGCGATCGCTGGTTCACCGCCGATCAGGCGCTCGAGTACGGCCTCGTCGACCAGGTCATCAAGAGCGCCACCGAGGCAGCCGACGAGGGTCGACCTGCCCGATCCAAGGACTGAGTGGAGACAGACATGAACTACTACATCCCGCAGTGGGAAGAGCGAACGTCCTACGGATTCCGGCGGATCGACCCCTACGCGAAGCTCTTCGAGGACCGCATCATCTACCTCGGCACACCGATCTCCGACGACGTCGCCAACGCCGTCATCGCCCAGTTGCTCTGCCTGCAGTCGATGAATCCCGACCAGGACATCAGCATCTACATCAACAGTCCGGGCGGCTCGTTCACGGCCCTCACCGCGATCTACGACACGATGAAGTTCATCAAGCCCGACGTGCAGACCGTGTGCATCGGGCAGGCGGCCTCCGCCGCCGCGATCCTGTTGGCCGCCGGATCCCCCGGCAAGCGCCTCGCGTTGCCGAACAGCCGGATCCTCATCCACCAGCCCTACACCGAGGGCACGTTCGGCCAGACCTCCGACATCGAGATCCAGGCCAACGAGATCCTGCGGATGCGCGAGCTGCTGGAGAAGATGATCAGCGACCACTCGGGCAGGAGCGTCGAAGAGGTCAGCAAGGACATCGAGCGCGACAAGATCCTGACCGCCGAGGGTGCGGTCGAGTACGGCCTGATCGATGCCGTGCTCGAGTCCCTCAAGGGCACGCCGGCGCTCACGTGACCAGCCTTGGCGAGAACCACGTGTCAGCCGCCCAAAGCGGTGCTGTGCGCGGTACCGTCAGGGAGTTTGCACCACCAGTTGTCGACCGAACCGGAGGATGATCGCTCGTGGCACGCATCGGTGACGGCGGCGACCTGCTGAAGTGTTCCTTCTGCGGGAAGAGCCAGAAGCAGGTCAAGAAGCTCATTGCCGGTCCGGGCGTCTATATCTGCGACGAGTGCATCGACCTCTGCAACGAGATCATCGAGGAAGAGCTCAGCGAGGGCACGGAGGTCACGCTCGACGAGCTGCCCAAGCCGAAGGAGATCTTCGAGTTCCTCAACTCCTACGTCATCGGTCAGGAGCACGCCAAGAAGTCGCTCGCGGTCGCCGTCTACAACCACTACAAGCGGGTGCAGGCCGGCGTCCAGGCAGTTGGCGGCGGCAAGCACAGCAAGGACGAGATCGTCGAGGTCGCGAAGTCCAACATCCTGGTGATCGGCCCCACCGGGTGCGGCAAGACCTACCTTGCCCAGACGCTTGCCCGGATGCTCAATGTCCCGTTCGCGATCGCCGACGCCACTGCCCTGACCGAGGCCGGCTACGTCGGTGAGGACGTCGAGAACATCCTGCTCAAGCTGATCCAGGCCGCCGACTACGACGTCAAGAAGGCCGAGACCGGGATCATCTACATCGACGAGATCGACAAGGTCGCGCGCAAGGCGGAGAACCCCTCCATCACGCGTGACGTCTCCGGCGAGGGAGTCCAGCAGGCGCTGCTGAAGATCATCGAGGGCACCACGGCGTCGGTGCCGCCGCAGGGCGGTCGCAAGCACCCGCACCAGGAGTTCATCCAGATCGATACCACCAATATCCTGTTCGTGGTGGGCGGCGCGTTCTCCGGGCTCGAGCACATCATCGAGCAGCGCGTCGGCAAGAAGACCCTGGGCTTCACCGCCGAAGTACGCGGCGCTGCCGAGCGCGAGGCCGAAGACCTGCTCCTGCAGGTGCGGCCCGAGGACCTCACGAAGTTCGGCCTGATCCCGGAGTTCATCGGACGGCTGCCCCTGATTTCGAGCGTCAGCAAGCTCGACAAGGAGGCACTGGTGCAGATCCTCACCGAGCCCCGCAACGCCCTGGTCAAGCAGTACCAGAAGCTCTTCGAGCTCGACGGCGTCGAGCTCGAATTCGACGCCGAGGCCATCGCTGCGATCGCGGAAAAGGCAATGGATCGAGGCACGGGTGCCCGCGGCCTGCGCGCGATCATCGAGGAGGTGCTCCTCCACGTGATGTACGACGTGCCCTCGCGTGGCGACATCGCCAAGGTGATCGTGACCAGGGACGTGGTGTTCGACGAGGTGGCACCCACCCTGATCCCGCGCGAGTCCGAGGCCAAGAAGAAGAAGTCCGCCTAGTGTCCCTGAGGGGCACCGGGACCCGCCCGGGTAGTCCTTCTGAGACGGTGGCTGCCCGTTAGGACCAGGCCGGGGTAGTCATTTCGGATCATTTCGTGTTTGGGGCGCTCAGATCGCGTGATCTGGCCCCCACACTGATTCCATGACTCGGACCGCGCAGGGGTCCTACCCCCTGGTGACTGCGCAGCACGCGCGTCCCTTCGTCGCGTTCGTGGCCGTGTCTGTGCTCTGTGGTGTCGTCGTGGGCAACGCCCTGCGGGATCCGGAATTCCGGGACAGGCTGTTGGATCCGGCCCAGCGGATCGTGGATGGCACGACGATCCTCGGTGCCCCGCAGATCGTGGACGGTTCACGCCTGGGCATCCAGCCGCCGGTGTCTACCCCGACCGCTCCCGAGGACGGCACCGCCGTCATCGAGGTCCCCGACGGCGTGGTCGTGGCCGCAGAGGGACCAGCGCTCACCACCGGCGGAGCCGGGACCACCGGTCAGGGCGGTGCTCAGGCCGGGTCTGGCGGCGGCCAGCCCGCAGTCGAGGGTCCGCTGGGCGGCTCCGGCGGCGGCGGCCGGCCGGACGATGGAAACGGCGGCGGCGGGCGCCCTGGTGGCGAGGAGCCGCCGGAGGACCCGGTGTGTGGTCACGACAACGAGCATCCCGGGCACAACGGCGGTGGTTGGGGCCTGCCGGACAAGGGCGATGACCCCGAGGGCGATGACCCCGAAGTCGAGGAGCCCGAAGTCGAGGAGCCCGAAGTCGAGGAGCCGGGCGACGGCGACGAGGCTGATGAGTGCGAGGAGCCCGACGGCGACGGTCAGGGCACCGACGACGGCGAAGGCGAGCCCGGGGACGGCGAAGGCAAGCCCGACGACGGCGGCGAGGGTGTCGAGCCCGGCGACGGCGGCGAGGGTGTCGAGCCCGGCGACGGCGGCGAGGGTGTCGAGCCCGGCGACGGCGGCGAGGGTGTCGAGCCCGGCGACGGCGGCGAGGGTGTCGAGCCCGGCGACGGCGGCGAGGGTGTCGAGCCCGGCGACGGCGGCGAGGACGCCGAGAGCAGCGAGGAGTGCGACAACGTCGAGGACGGCGAGAACGCGAGCGTGGGGGACATGGGCCACGCCGGCGGACTCCCGGGCCACGCGGGGGATGGCCTCGGGAGTCCGTCGGATGGGGGCCAGGGCGACACGGCCCCGGTCGAGGTCAACGACGAGGCACGCGTCGACTCGGACCAGGTCGCGGCCAAGGCCCAGTCCAAGGCCAAGCCCAAGACCAAGCCCACGACCAAGCCCACGACCAAGCCGAAGGACACGAACGCCGGCACGTCGGCGTCAGCGAAGTCCGAGGGTCACGGCGGACACCAGGCCGCCGCGGGCAAGCACAAGGCCGGCGGCAAGCACAAGGCCGGCGCCAAGCGCCACTGATCGTTCCCCGCGCTCCGCACGGGCGCCAGCTGCACCCCGGGATGACCCCGGGTCAGCCCGGCTCGGCCAGCGTCGCGTCGACGGTGATCTCTTCGGCATCGCCGACCGCAGTGAAGACAAGGTCGCCGACGATCTTGCCCGCCCTCCTGAGGTCGTCGGCGGCCAGCTCCACCGCGGCCACCTTCGTCTCCGGACCCGAGATCTCCACTCGCGACAGCTCTGCCTTCATGCCTACCTTGGCCTGAGACTTGGCGCTCCGGATCCCGATCAGGGCAGCCGCGACAGCATCCACGATGCCCGGGTCGGCGGCCGCGGCGGCACCGAGGTCGGAGGAGACCGGCCACGACTGCAGGTGGATCGACCCGTCCTGCCACCATGACCAGACCTCTTCGGTGACGTAGGGCAGGAACGGCGCCAGCAGGCGCAGCTGCACGTGCAGTGCGATCGCGAGGGTTGCTCGGGCGGAAGCGGTGGCGGGACCGCCGTCCTCGTCGTACGCGCGCTCCTTCACGAGCTCGAGATAGTCGTCGCAGAACTCCCAGAAGAACCTCTCGGAGACCTCGAGCGCCGTCGTGTAGTCGTACGCCTCGAACGCCACGGTGGCTCGGTTGACCACGGTCTCCAGGCGACCCAGCAGGGCGCAGTCGACGGGCTCGCTCACCGCGAAGTGGTCGAGGGAGCTCGCGCCGACCCAACCGAGGACGAACTTCGACGCGTTGAGCACCTTCATCGCCAGCCGGCGGCCGACCTTCATCTGCGAGCCGTCGAACGGAGAGTCAAGGCCGGGCCGGGCCATGGCCGCCCGCCAGCGAACCGCGTCGGCGCCGTACTTGTCGAGGACCTCGGACGGGACCACCGCGTTGCCCTTGGACTTCGACATCTTCTTCCGGTCCGGGTCCATGATGAAGCCCGAGATCAGGGCATGCGACCAGGGCGCGACGTGGTGTTCGAAGTGTGCCCGCACCACGCGGCTGAACAGCCAGGTGCGGATGATGTCGTGGGCCTGAGTGCACAGATCCATCGGGAAGACCCGCTGCCACAGGTCGTCGTCGCTCTCCCAACCGCCGGCGATCTGCGGCGTCAACGATGACGTCGCCCACGTGTCCATCACGTCCGGATCGCCGACGAACCCGTCGGGCTTGCCGCGCTGGTCCTCGGTGTAACCGGACGGCACCGTCGTGGACGGGTCGATCGGCAGCTCGTCCTCCCGCGGCAGGAGAGGATGGTCGTGGTCGGGCTCACCGTCGGCGTCCAGGGGATACCAGACCGGGAACGGGATCCCGAAGAACCGCTGCCGGGAGATCAGCCAGTCGCCGTTGAGCCCGCCGACCCAGTTGTCGTAGCGGTGCCGCATGTGCTCCGGCGCCCACGAGATCTCGGTGCCGCGCTCCAGCAGTTCCGAACGGAGGCCGGCGTCGCGGCCGCCGTTCTTGATGTACCACTGACGGGTGGCGACGATCTCGAGCGGCTTCTCGCCCCGCTCGTAGAAGTTCGTCACCCGCTGAGTGGGGGTCGGTTCTCCCTCCAGGTCGCCGCTCGCACGCAGCGCGGCCACCATGGCTTCCCGGGCCGAGAACGCGGTCTTGCCCTTCAGCTCCTCGTACGCCGTCGACGCCGGCTCGCTCGAGAGCCATTCGGGCGTCTCACGTGACATCCGGCCGTCGCGTCCGATGAGGGTGCGGACCGGGAGTTGCAGCTCCCGCCACCACTGCACGTCGGTCAGGTCGCCGAAGGTGCAGCACATGGCGATGCCGGTCCCCTTGTCCGGCTCAGCGGCTTCGTGGGCCAGCACCGGGATCTCGACCCCGAACACGGGCGAGGTGACCGCCTGGCCGAACAGGGACTGGTAGCGCTCGTCGTCGGGATGCGCGATCAGGGCCACGACGCAGGGGATCAGCTCGGGGCGAGTGGTCTCGACCTGCACCGGGACGTCCTTGCCCGTGCCCGTCCGGTGGAACGCCACCCGGTGGTAGTGACCGGGGTACTCACGGGCCTCGAGCTCGGCCTGGGCGACGGCCGTCTGGAACGTGACGTCCCAGAGCGTCGGGGCGTCGGAGAGGTAGGCCTCGCCACGGGCGAGGTTGCGAAGGAAGGCGCGCTGGCTCGCGAGCATGGCGGCCGGCCCGATGGTCGTGTAGTGCTGCTTCCAGTCGACTGACAGCCCGACCGTCCGCCAGAGCTCCTCGAAGATCTCCTCGTCCTGCTCGACCAGCTGCTCGCAGAGCTCGACGAAGTTGGGCCGGCTGATCGGCACCTGCTTCTTGGGATCCGGCTTCTCGGGGGCTGCGAAGTTCTCGTCGTACGGCAGTGAGGGATCGCACCGAACGCCGAAGTAGTTCTGGACCCGCCGCTCCGTGGGCAGGCCGTTGTCGTCCCAGCCCATCGGGTAGAACACCGACTTGCCGCGCATCCGCTGGAAGCGGGCGACCAGGTCGGTGTGGGTGTAGGAGAAGACGTGCCCGACGTGCAGGCTGCCGGACACGGTCGGCGGGGGAGTGTCGATGGAGTAGACGTTCTCCCGCGGCTGGGTGCGGTCGAAACGGTAGGTGCCGTCGGCCTTCCACCGCTCGCTCCACCTGACCTCGAGACCCTCGAGGGCAGGCTTGTCCGGTACGACGACGGCACGCTGCGTGGTGCCCGTCGGGTCCGGTGCCTGGTCCTGCGCGATCTCGGTCATGGCGGAAATCCTAGGGCGCGGGGCCGTTCAGACCGAACCGGGTTGTGCAGGCGGGGTCTCTGCCGCCCCACAGTCCGCCCACGGATCGAAGCAAAATCTCCCCGATTCGCCGGACACGGTGCCCTGTGGCCGGGATCGTGGTGGTGATCACTGGGGGGAACACATGATCACCAGCTACACGACACCGTCGCACGACAACCTTGCGGCCCACGTGGGACACGAGTTCGTCGTCGTCCCCGAGCCCTGCCGGCTGGTGGCCGGCACGGTGCTGGTACTCGAGGCCGTGTCGACGCCATGGGAGCACGGCGGCAGCGCCGAGTTCGAGGCCCGGTTCACCGGCCCGCTCTGGGAAGACCTGCAGCCCGACTTCTACCGGCTCCGCGCGCGCCTCACGGTCTTCGCGCTGCACCTCGAGCCGATCGCCCGAGACGCTCGGTTCGTCCACTACGCGGCAACCCTGACCGACGTCATCTCCACAGAGGCAACGCCGCTCGCGGGCTGATCGTTGTGACCACCGGACGGGCCGGTGTCCGGCAACGGGTGGGTAGGGAGGGTCGGCACGCGCTGTTCCGACGCACAACTCACCCGTTGCGCTAGCAGCGTCCACACCCCGGCAACGAGACGCCGCCTTCTGCCCAGAGCGAACGCCGGAACGCTGAGCTTCGCGGTGGCGTTTTCGTCTCATGAGCCAGGTCAATGACGGCGTGAATGACGGGGTGAACGACGGGCCAGTTGACGACGGGCCGGTCGACGACGGGCCATTGGATGCCTACTCCGCCGTGGTGACCCGCGTGGCGGAGCAGCTGACCGGGCGCGTGGCAGCGCTGCGGATCCGCGGGCGTGGACGCGGCGACTCGGCCGGGTCGGGCGTGGTCCTGAGCGGGGAGGGCCACCTGATCACCAATGCCCACGTGGTGGGCAACGCGACTCGCGGCGAGGCGGCATTCGCGGACGGCACCACCGCCGCGGTCGAGGTCGTGGGTCGAGACCCACTCTCAGACCTCGCGGTGCTGCGTGCGGACCGTGAGGTGCCGGGTCCTCCTGAGTACGGCGACGCCGACGCCCTGAAGGTCGGCTCCCTGGTGGTGGCAGTGGGCAATCCGCTCGGCCTGGCCGGAAGCGTCACCGCAGGCGTGGTCAGCGGACTGGGCCGGAGCCTTCCGGTCCAGAGCCGGGCTGCGGCTCGGCTGATCGAGGATGTGATCCAGACCGACGCCGCGCTCAACCCCGGCAACTCCGGCGGTGCCCTGGCCGATGCCAAGGGGCGTGTGGTGGGAATCAACACCGCCGTGGCCGGGATCGGGCTCGGGCTCGCCGTCCCGATCAACGACACCACCAACCGGATCGTCTACCACCTGCTGCACGACGGGCGGGTCCGGCGGGCGTACCTCGGCCTCGTGACCGGCCCGGCGCCACTCCCGCCCAACTGGGTCAAGCGCACCGGGCAGCGCACCGCGCTCCGGGTGGTCGACGTGGTGAGCAGCAGCCCCGCCGAGCGCAGCGGCCTGCGGGCCGGAGACCTGATCCTGGCCGTCGCGGGGGAATCGCTGCGCGATGCCCAGTCGCTGCAGCGCCGGCTGCTCGACGACGCGATCGGCGCCCGGGTCGAGATCACCGTGTTGCGCAACGGCGCACTCGTCGACGTGGTCGCCGAGCCCACCGAGCTCGAGGAGTGACGACCTAGGCTTTCCGCGTGATCGACTTCTCGGAACAGGTCGTCGTGGTGACCGGCGCCGGCCGAGGCCTCGGGGCGGCGTACGCACGGCTGCTGGCCCGACGCGGCGCGCAGGTCGTCGTCCACGACGCCGGGGTCGACCGCGACGGCACCGGCGCGGACCCCGCGGTCGCCGAGTCGGTGGCGGCCGAGCTGCGCAGCGAGGGACACCGCGTCGACGTGGAGGTGCAGGACCTCGCCGATCGAGCCGGCTGCGAGTCACTGGTGCGTTCGGTCCTCGAGAGCCGTGGTCGGATCGACGCGTTGGTGCACAACGCGGGCATGGTCAGGTACGGCGGGATCGGCGAGACCGCACCGGCCGACTGGGAGCGCATGCTGGCGATCAACGTGAGCGCCGCGTGGTGGTTGTGCCGCGCGGTGTGGGCGCCGATGGTGGATCGCTCCTACGGCCGGATCGTGCTCACCACCTCCGGGTTCGCGCTCCGACCGATCCCCGGTGCGGACGTGACCGGCTACAGCGTGGGCAAGGCGGCGCAGGTAGGGCTGATGAACGGTCTCGCGGCCGAGGGGGAGCCGCACGGCATCCTGGTCAACTGCATCGAGCCCGTGGCTGCGACCAGGATCTTCCGCCGCGAGGTCGCGCCGGAGTCGATGTCACCGGAAGCGGTCGCTCCGGCGGTCGCCCTGCTGGCGTCGACAGCGTGCCGCTGGTCGGGCCAGGTGCTGATGGCGCAGGACGGGGAGTTCGCGTTCGACCGGGTCGTCCGGACGCAGGTCCGGCCACTCGGCCCGTCGGCCACACCTGAGGACCTGCTGGCCATGGCGAACGCAGAGGCCCCGGACCTGCGCCTCTAGGAGGCTGCGGATGAATCCGCTCTGCCGATTCTTCCGCACCCTCCTAGACTCGGTCGCGATGAGTGAGATCCCCGCCGCGCCCCGGCTCGCCGAGACCTACGCCGAGGTCGAGGACGCCCTGCTGTCGCGATGGCCGGAGACCAAGCTGGAGCCGTCCCTGGACCGGATCCGCGCCTTCACCGAGCTCCTCGGCGACCCGCAGGACACGTTCCAGGTCATCCACCTGACCGGCACGAACGGCAAGACCTCGACGTCGCGGATGATCGACGCCCTGCTGCGCGCTCTCGAGCTCCGCACCGGCCGCTTCACCTCTCCGCACGTCGAGCGGATGAATGAGCGGATCTCGATCGACGGCGAGCCACTCAGCGACGAGGAGTTCGTGCGCGCGTTCAACGACGTGGCGCCGTACACGCACCTCGTCGACGGCACCGAGGCCCATCCGTTGTCGTTCTTCGAGACGATCGTGGGGATGGCCTACGCGGCGTTTGCGGACGCACCGGTCGACGTGGCCGTGGTCGAGGTCGGCATGGGCGGGTCGTGGGATGCGACGAACGTCGCAAACGCCGCGGTGGCGGTGGTGCTCCCGGTGGCGGTCGACCACGCGAACTACCTCGGGTCCAGCCCTGGCGACATCTCGATCGAGAAGGCCGGGATCATCAAGCCGGGCTCGACGGTGGTCCTCGCACACCAACCGCCCGAGGCAGCCGAGGTGCTGCTGGCCCGGGCCGCCGAGGTCGACGCCACGGTGGCTCGCGAGGACATGGACTTCGGAGTCGCCGATCGGGTGCCGGCGGTGGGCGGGCAATTGCTTTCGCTACAGGGCCTGCGGGCGAGGTACGACGACGTGTTCCTGCCGTTGTACGGCGCCCACCAGGCGCAGAACGCCGTCACCGCGCTGGCCGCCGTGGAGGCCTTCGTGGGCGAGCAGCCACTCGGCGAGGACCTGGTGAAGGCGGCGTTCGCCGAGGTCACGTCGCCCGGGCGGCTGGAGATCATCCGGCGCAGCCCCACGATCGTCCTCGACGCCGCCCACAACCCGCACGGGGCCGAGGCCACCGCTGCGGCTCTGGAGGACTCGTTCACGTTCTCCCCGCTGATCGGGGTGATGGGGGTCATGGTGGACAAGGACTACGAAGGGGTCCTCGCCGCGTTCGAGCCGTACCTGGCCCATCTGGTCTGCAGCCAGAACTCCACCGAGCGCGCGATGCCGGCGGCCCGACTGGCCGAAGCCGCGATCGAGATCTTCGGCGAGCACCGGGTCACCGTCGAGCCCCGACTGGGCGATGCCATCGAGCAGGCCGCCACCCTGGCGGAGGCGGGCGAGGTCTTTGGTAACGGACTCGGCTCCGGAGCGGTCCTGGTCACGGGATCGGTGATCACCGTCGGCGAGGCCCGGAGCATGCTGAGGGGGCAGTCGTGAGCCAGGCCGAGAACCGCTCCCCCCGACGTGGCATGTGCGCCGCAGTGCTGTGCCTCGAGGGCATCGTCCTCGGCCTCACCATTCCCGTGATGGTGACCATCGCCGACGTCCCGACCCCGACCGCCCTGGGTGTCGGGCTCGGCCTCACCGCCGCCTGCCTGCTGCTCGCCGGCCTGCTTCGCGCGGAGTGGGCCTATGCCGCCGGGTGGGTCATCCAGGCGGCAGCCATCGGCCTGGGATTCGTGATCCCGATGATGTTCGTCCTGGGCGCCATCTTCGCTCTCCTCTGGGGACTGGCGGATCACCTCGGCCGCAAGATCGACCGCGAACGTGCCGAGGCCTACGCCGCGCACGACGCCGAGCTGGGGTAAGACCTCACCCGGCGAGGCCCACGACCATCGCGTCGAGCGCCTGCTCCAGCTCCTCGTCCGTGCACCCGCCGAAGCCCACGATCAGGCCGCCGAGCCTGGTGGTGCGGCAGTAGTCCACGAGCAGCGGCACGTCGAAGCCGGCCGAGCGCGCCGCCCGGTGGGCTTGCTGAGCCCGGGCCTCCGGCATCAGCACGGTTGCGTACATGCCTGCCACCGGGCCCGCGATCTCGCCGTACGGCGCCAGGGCCGCCGCCACCAGCGGGGCGCGAGCGGCATAGACCCGTCGCGCCGAGCGGACCACCTTGTCGACGTAGCCGTCCCGCAGCAGCGAGAGGAACGCTCGTTGCACCGGCCACGACGCGGCATCGTGGGTGACCTCTCGCGTTCGATTGACGGCGTCGAGGAGGTGGGTCGGCGGAACCAGCCAGCCGAGCCGCATGCTCGGAGCGACGGACTTGCTCGTCGTACCGAGGTAGGCCACCCGGTCGCGGTCGAGGGTGGCCAGCGCCGGTACGGGTGCGACGTCGTAGCGGAACTCGGAGTCGTAGTCGTCCTCGAGCACGACGGCGTCGGCGGCCCGGGCGGCGGCCAGGAGGGTCAGCCGGTCGGCGCCGGACATCACCGGCCCCAACGGATGCTGGTGGGCAGGGGTGACGTAGGCGGCCACGGCGCCTGCGAGCTCGGTCACGGGCAGCCGAGCGGGCAGGTCGCGAACCCGTCGGCCGGACGCCACGATCGCCGCCGCCGCTGCTCGGTAGCCGGGATCCTCGAGCGCGACCGGGCCGGGTGGCAGGGCCGTCAGCACGTGCCGGAGCCCGTCGATGGTGCCCGCCGTCACGACCAGCTCCTCGGGGTCGCAGTCCAGGCCGCGGGTCCGGGCGACGTGGGCGGCGAGCTCCGCCCGGAGCTCGGGCAGGCCACGCGGGTCGTCGTACCCGCGTGGGGGTGTGGCGGTCGACACCTCGCGCCACGCCCGCCGCCAGGCCACGGCGTATCGAGGATCGATCCAGGGAGTGCCGGCGTCCAGCCGCAGCAGCGGCGCCGGGGACGGGCCGCCCATGGTGGTACGGCGACCGCCGGCGCGACGCGGTGCGGCCCCGGCGGCCACGTAGGTGCCCGAGCCCCGTCGGCCCTCGAGCCAGCCCTCGGCCACGAGCTGGTCGTAGGCCTGCTCGGCCACCGCCCGCGAGATCCGGAGGTCGGTCGCGAGTGCTCGGCTGCTCGGCAGGCGGTCGCCGACGGCCAGTGCGCCGCCAGTGATCCGGCTCCGGACCTGGTCGGCCAGCTGGGTCGGGAGCGGAACCGGGGCGCCGCGGTCGAGGCGCACGGGGAGAGGCGTCGCGGTCATCGGGTGTCCTGTTGAAATCGGTCTGAATTGGCCCGTGGTTACAGGCCAATTAGGGCTCACGATAGTCGTATGCCGAGCACCACCACGCTGTCGCCGACCGCACGCACGACGGTCACCCGGGGCCGCAACCGCGCCGTCGACGACCGATCTGCCCTGCACCGGTTCCTCGACGACGCACTGGTCGCCCACGTCGGCGTCACCGTCGACGGTCACCCCGTGGTCCTGCCGACGGCCTTCGCCGTCGACGTGCAGGGGCCCGACCGGGACGGGTCGCTCTACGTGCACGGCTCGGTCGCCGCCGGGTGGTTGCGCAGGGCGACGGACCGGACGGTGTGCGTGACGGTGACCGAGCTGGACGGCCTGGTGGCGGGTCGGTCGGCCTTCCATCACTCGATGAACTACCGCTGTGCCGTGGTGATCGGGAGCGCCCGGATCGTTGAGGACCCGGCCGAGAAGGAGCGTGCGCTGCGGCTGATCGTGGACCACATGATCCCGGGTCGCTCCGGCAGCCTGCGCGCGAACACCCGCAAGGAGCTGGCGGCGACCGGCGTGCTTGCCGTACCCCTGCACGAGGCGTCTTTGAAGGTGCGCGGCGGCGGGCCGGGCGACGAGCCCGAGGACGTCGAGGCCGGCGCCTGGGGCGGGCACATCCCGCTCCGGCTGGTGGCCTCCGACCCGGTCCCGGACGAGGACGCTGCCGGTCCGGTGCCCGACGACGTACGCCGACGCGCGGAGGGAATCACCGCTGGATAGGGTGCGGCTCATGACGCAGTCCACCTCTCAGCGCACCCTGGTCCTCCTCAAGCCGGACACCGTGCGGCGCGGCCTGATCGGCGAGGTCCTGTCCCGGTTCGAGGCAAAGGGGCTCACGATCGTCGCGATGGAGTACCAGACCATCGACGCCGCGAAGGCCGACGAGCACTACGCCGAGCACGTCGAGCGCGACTTCTACCCGCCGCTGCGGGCGTTCGTGACCAGTGGCCCGATGGTGTCGCTCGTGCTCGAGGGCGACGAGGCGATCGAGGTCGTGCGCGCGATCAACGGCGCCACGGACGGCCGCAAGGCCGCTCCCGGCACGATCCGCGGCGACCTCTCCCTTTCCAACCGCGAGAACCTGGTCCACGGCTCCGACTCCGCCGAGTCCGCCGAGCGCGAGATCAAGATCTGGTTCCCGAACCTCTAGGGCCCAGCAGCTGGCCCGCCGCAGACTGGCTCAGCCCACGAGCGCCATGTCGAACACGTGCAGGCTCGCAGCCCCGGGCAGCACCACGAGCTCGACGGTCTTCGCCGGATCGATCTCGATGGAGTTCGCGAACACGCGGTAGGCGATTCCGGCGTTGCCGTAGCCGTCCGGGCGGTTGCGGCCGTCGCTGGACGCCACCAGGGTCGCGCCGTGCGCGGTGGGCTCCTGGAAGGACCAGTTCGGGAACCCGAACGAGCCGGTGCTCGAGGTGCCGTCGGAGTAGTAGACGGTGACCGTCCCCGCCGCCGCGAAGCTCGACCCCGAACCGAGGAACGCCAAGCTGCTGCCCTGTCCCGCCAGCGCGACCGCCTGGCCACCGGCGGCCACGTTGTCCGGTGTTCCCGGCGCTGCGTCTGGCCAGGTGAACGTCGCCCCGAGGGCTGTGACCGGCTCTCCTGGGGCGATGCCCACGTCGGCGAGCTTCTGCGCGGAGAACGAGTTGCCGTCCCCGTCGAAGTCACCGGGTCCAGGATCGCTCTCGTCCGTCACGCCGACATTGTTGTAGGCGGACGCGAGATCGGGGTGCGGGTCGCCGGTGCGCTGCACCCGCGTCCCGGACGCGCTTCCGACTCCGTCGCCGCCGGTGTACGTCGCTTGCGCGGTGAAGGTGCGCAGCCGGAAGCCGGGTCGGTTCTCGGGCACCCGGATCTGGAACTCGAGGTCCACCGACTGGCCGGGCTGAACGGCGGCCTTCCAGGTCCGCTCGTCGGGTTGGACAGCCCAGCCCTTGGGACCGGCGAAGGTGACGGTCAGACGACGCAGTCGTTCGTCCCCGTCATTGGTCACGGTGACCGTGACCGGAGCGATGACCGGGCCGTCCAGGTCGACCTCGCTGATGGAGACCGAGACCTGACCCGGCTCCGCGGCCACGGACGGTTGGCCGATGCTGGGCAGGACCAGCGCCGCGAGGGTCGCGAGCACGATCCGGATCACAAGAGTGTTCATCACGCGGGACTCCCTGGCTGTCGTGGGCTCACGCCGCCCGGGCGGACTGTGAAACAGGAGGCATGTCGGTCTCCCGCGAGTCGAGGCCAAGACGCAGCTCGGCCCAACGCCCGCGAGTGAAGTCGGGAACCTCGACCGGCCGACCATCGCGCCGCAGGGACATCACGCTCAGCGGCACCGGCGAGCACCAGACCGCGGCGTCGTAGACGTCGATGTCCGGGACCAACCCGGCACGCATCTGCTGCACGATCCGCCACTGCAGGATGTAGTCGATGCCGCCGTGGCCGCCGGGATTGCCGGGGTTGCTCCCGACCTTCTTCCACAGCCAGTGGTCGTACTCGTCGCGATACGGGGTGAAGTCGCGCCAGGCGTGCCCGCTGTGGTCGGGCTCGGCATAGATCCGCGCCCCGGACTCGCCGACCGGGACGTAGTCCTCCACGATCGCGCGGCTGCCGGCGAGGCTGTTGATCCGGCTGTAGGGCCGCGGCGACGACACGTCGTGCTCGGCCCGGATCACCCGGCCGCGATGGGTCTCGATCAGGCAGGTGACCAGGTCACCGTTGATGTAGGTCTCGTTCCACGACGGGTGGTCGCGAGGGATGAAGCGCTCCCGGTAGTCCGCCAGTCCCCTGGGCGCGGTGGCCGTCGCCCGCAGGGTGAGCATGCGGTCGCCGCGGTTGACGTCCATGGCCGCGGCGATCGGCGCCAGCCCGTGCATCGGGTAGAAGCTCGCGATGCTGCGCGTGTGCCACTTCCGGCGCCACGCGTCGGTGTAGTAGGTGTCGGAGAACAGGAGCTCCCGAAGGTCGTGCAGGTAGCCGCCGTGACCGTTGGTGACGTCGCCGAACACGCCGTCGTGGGCCATCTTCAGCATCGCCAGCTCGTTGCGTCCGTAGCTGCAGTTCTCCATCAGCCACAGGTGCCGGCGCTCTCGCTCGCTGGTGTCCACGAGCTCCCACAGCTCGTCCAGCTCGGTGGCGACGGGCAGCTCGACACCCGTGTGGCATCCCGCCCGGAGCGCCGCCCGCCCGTGTTCGAAGTGGAACTCCCAGGGAGTCGCGACATAGACGAGGTCGAGTTCCTCGCGGTCCAGCATCTGCTGGAACGAACGGTCGGAACCGCCGTACTCGACCGGGCGCGGATGACCGGCCGACTCGGCCTCGTCGGCCGCCGAGGTCGCGCGGTCGGCGCGGATGTCGCACACGGCGACGATCTGCGTGCCCGGGACCGCGGCCCAGCCGCTGAGCATGCCCATGCCGCGGTTGCCGAGTCCGATCAGGCCGATCCGGACCACGTCGCGGGCGTCGAAGGGCACCCCGATCATCGTCCGCTGACCTGGTCTGCGGCGGGGTGCGGCAGCCGTGGGGACCACGAGTCCTGATCCGGCGGTGAGCAGGCTGGCGGTGGCGGCCCCACCGAGAACGGCACGCCGCGAGGGCTGGAGATCAACCATCAGACACGACTCCTTCATGGGCGGGGCTCTGCTGGAAGGAACCCCCGAGAGGACCTCAGTCTCTGCCGGAGCCTCGGGGACGTGTCAACATCCGATCGAAAATTGAAAGAAATGAGCAGAAACGATCACCCGGCACCGGCGTTCCACAGGTGTCCGGCGAGCGGTTTCCGAGCATCCCGGGGCGGGCAACCTCAGTGACATGGAACTCCAACCGCACTCCATCCCGATCCGCGATCCGTTCTTCGCCGCCCTGAGGCGTCGGCGACCGGACGTGGACATCGTGCTGTTGCCGCCCGAGCGGCCCACACGGCAGCCGGACCCGGTCGACGACGCACACGTCGCCGCCACGCTCGAGCGGGTGTCCGGCCGGATGACCGAGCTCTGGCGGCTCGTGGCGGGTGCGGAGGCCAACCAGCCGCGGATCCGCCTGGGCTACGGACCGGACGTGGGCACGGTGGTCGCTTCCGCGCGGGGAACGGCCGGCGTCGACGACGGGTTCCGTCGGCTCGTGCGGTTGCGACACGGGCTGGAGTCGGGTGGCTGGCGGGTACGCCGCGTCGCCGGCGCGTCCGAGCGACTGGCGGGTCGCCACGACGACCTGCGGGTCCACGCGTCGTACGCCGAGGACACCGGCAGCCTCGTCGTCGAGCTCGTGTCTGAGCCGCTGCCCGTCGGCGTGGGCCGGGCCCGTTCGCTGGTCAGGAGCGCGTGATGGAGGTCGTCCCGCTCTCCGTCGGCGAGGTGTCCCGCACGTGGGACGAGCAGAGCATCGACCTGACCTCGGCTGCTCAGAAGGTCTCCGGGGCGTCCGCACGCGGCTTCACGGCCGCCGTCTCGGGCGCCGCCTCCCGGTTCACCAGCAGCTGGGACAGGCACACCCGGGCCCTCGCCACCGCGGCCGAGACCCAGGCCGACGGGCTTCGCGCCACGATCGCCGACTACCTCGCCACCGACGGTCGGGCCAGCCAGGACTACGTCGACCTTCAGGTCTACACCGAGGAGATCCGGTGACCGCCCCGATCCCGCTGCCCCCGACACCCCGCGCCGTGCCGCCGCTGATCGTCGACCCCGCCGGGATCCGTTCGTTCGCCGCGGACCTGCTCGCCGCCTCCGCCAACATCGACGACCTCGGCACGTTCGTCGCCGGCGAGGCGCGGATCAGTGACTGGACCGGCGTCGCCTCGACGGCGTACCACCGGGCCATCCAGCCGACCGGCCGGACGGCGGACGCGATGTCACTGGCGCTGCGCAGTGTCGCCCAGCGGTCCGACAACCACGCCGACACGATGCACGCGATTGAAGAACGACGCGCCACGATGTCGGCCCACCGGAGCCACCTGGTCCGAACCATCGATGGCCTCGTGTCCCGGGCCCGGACCGCCATCGAGGCGGACCGGGCGACCCTCCAGGCCGAGTGCGACGACTGCACCCGGGATATACGTGGCCTGGAGGCCGACCTCGACGCCTGGGTGACCGATGTCGCTGCCGAGGAGGAGGCGATGCGTCGAGGCGTTCGACCGGGTGCTGTCGCTCGACCAGGTCGAGCGCCGGTACGGCGGCGTCGCCGACCCGGCCGACGCGGCCCTGGCCCGCAAGCCCGGCCGGGTGCGTCGCCGCAGGAGGTCAACGCCTGGTGGGACGGGCTCAGTCACGAGCAGCAACAGGCGATCATCGCCGCGTCTCCCGGCTCGATCGGCAACCTCGACGGCATCCCGCCCGAGGCCCGCGACGCCGCCAACACCGTCGCCCTCGACCGCGACCTCGCCGACTGGGGCCTGCTCGAGGAGCGCGGCCAGCTCACCGACGACGAGGAACGCTGGCTCGAGAACGCCGCGCGCCGCCCAGGACGCCATCGACACCATCGAGGAGGGCATCGACCCGGTCACCGGGAGCCGATCACGTCCCAGCTCTACATCTACGACCCCGCCGCGTTCGACGGCGACGGCGCGGTCGCGGTTTCGGCCGGCAACCTCGACACCGCCGACAACGTCGCGGTCGACGGTGCCGGGCTTCGGCACCGACGGCGAGAGCGCGCCGTACCAGGCCGAGCGGGCGCGCACCCTCTACGAGTCCAGCCGCTACCTCGACGGCGGCGCAGACCAACGCCTCGATGTTCTGGATCGGGTACGACGCCCCGGACAACCTGCCGTGGGACGAGGGCTGGGATGCCGCCGGCGTGCTCACCGAGCGCGCCGCCGAGGAAGGCGGCGAGCGGCTCGCCGACACCCTCGACGGACTGCGTGCCTCCCGCGACGGCGAGCCCGCCCACCTGACCGCCATCGGCCACAGCTACGGCTCGACCACGACCGGCCACGCCGCCCACGACCACGGCATCCCCGTCGACGACCTGGTCTTCGTCGGCAGCCCGGGGGTCGGCGGCGACACCAACAACGCCGGCGACACCGGCGTCGACCCCGACCACGTCTGGGCCGGCGCCAACAGCCGCGACCCGATCGCCAACCTCGGCAACCACGGCTGGATCCACGGCGAGACCATCTTCGGCGCCGGGCTGGGTGACGACCCGGCCGAGGACGACTTCGGCGCCAACCGCTTCCAGGCCGAGTCGACCACCCGCGCGGACGACAGCGTCGGCATCGACGCCTTCGACGACCACTCGAAGTACTTCGACCACGACACCGAGTCGCTCTACAACATCAGCCAGATCGTCAACGGCAACTACGACGCGGTCGAGCACGCCGACCACGTCTACGACCCGTGGTACGACGGCCCCCAGGACCCCGAGTTCGACCGCGACCCCACGGCGCCGGACACCAACGGGAGGTGACCGTGAGTCGGTCGGCCAAGATCCGGTGCGGCCGCTGCTCGCGGCGGATCCTGTTGCTGGCGCTCACGCTCGTGCGGCAGGATCTGGAGGCGATGACGACGTGGACGGTCGACGAGGCCGACGGCCACCGCTGGAGCAGCAGCGCGACGACGTCCGAGCGACGACCGCCGAGACTTGCTGCGCGAGACCGAGAAGTCGCTCGCCCGGCGCCACCGCCAACAGCGTCCGGCCGCTGGGACGGCTGCGAGTCCGGCGGCTTCAACGAGGAGTTCAAGAACTTCCAGCTACCTCGCCGATGCCCGGATCGACGTCGCCCCCGACGCCGCGCCGCCCTACCTCGACGCGGCTCCGGCCGGTGCTGAGGAGGCCGGGCTTCGGCGCGCCCGAGCCGGGCGAGCGACCGGGTCGGGCCAGACCCTCGAGGGCGAGCGCGACGACGTCGACCGCCGTCTTCAGCGAGCTCCCCGACCAGGGCGACTACGTCCTGCTGACGGTGGCCGGCCCGTGCGTCGACGTACCCGAGGACGACCGCGAGGACTGGCTGACCAGGGACGAGCCGACGCCCGACATCTGCTCTGACCTGCGAGGACGGCCCGCGCGTGTCCTCCCGGGCTCGGCCGGTCCCGCTCTTACTCGCGTGCACGCATCTGTCCGGGCGTCACGTCCAGGCGTCTCCCGCCTTCCCCCACGAGTGACGACCACCTGCGAGGCATCGGGCATGGCGAACAGCTTCATCGGCCGCGACATGGCCGTGGACCTCGGCACCGCCAACACGCTGGTCTACGTCCGCGGCAAGGGCGTGCTCCTCGACGAGCCCAGCGTCGTCGCCCTCAACGCCACGACCGGCGAGATCCTCGCCGTCGGCCACGAGGCCAAGCGGATGATCGGCCGCACGCCGGACAACATCACCGCCATCCGGCCCGCTCAAGGACGGCGTGATCGCCGACTTCGAGGCGACCGAGCAGATGCTGCGGTTCTTCATCCAGCAGGTGCACCGCCGCCGCTACTTCGCCAAGCCGCGGATGGTGATCTGCGTGCCGAGCGGGATCACCGCCGTCGAGCAGCGCGCGGTCAAGGAGGCCGGCTACCAGGCCGGCGCCCGCCGCGTCTACATCGTCGAGGAGCCGATGGCCGCCGCGATCGGCGCCGGCGCTGCCCGTGCACCAGGCCACCGGCAACATGGTCGTCGACGTCGGCGGCGGCACCACCGAGGTCGCGGTCATCTCCCTCGGCGGCATCGTCACCAGCCTCTCGATCCGCACCGCCGGCGACGACCTCGACCAGGCGATCGTCGCGTGGATGAAGAAGGAGTACTCCCTCATGCTGGGGGACCGCACCGCCGAGGAAGTGAAGATGACCCTCGGCTCGGCCTTCCCGCTGCCCGACGAGCCCGAGGCCGAGATCCGCGGCCGCGACATGATCTCCGGCCTGCCGCGCACCGTCGTGGTGTCCAGCGCCGAGGTCCGTCAGGCCCTCGAGGAGCCGCTGCACGCCATCGTCGACGCCGTCCGCGCCACCCTCGACCAGACCCCGCCCGAGCTGGCCGGCGACATCATGGACCGCGGCATCGTCCTCACCGGCGGCGGCGGCGCTGCTGCGCGGGCTCGACGAGCGGCTGCGCCACGAGACCGGCATGCCCGTCCACCTCGCCGAGGACCCGCTCACCAGCGTCGCCCTCGGCGCCGGCAAGTGCGTGGAGGAGTTCGAGGCGCTGCAGCAGGTGCTGGTCTCGGAGCCGAGGCGCTTCTGATGGGTGTCGTCACTTCGACGGCGCAGTGCATCGCTCCGCCCCGCCGCGAGCGACGCTGGGGGAGCGTCGACCGGCTCGACGAGCGCAACCGCCCGTCGACGTGCCCTGCTCGTCGCCCTGGTGCTCGCCAGCGCCTCCCTGATCACGCTCGACTACCACGGCGGCGCCGACTCGCCCGATCGAGCCGGCCCGCCGCGCGGTCGGCGAGGTGTTCGGCCCGATCGAGACCGGCGCGGCCACGGCGCTGCGGCCGTTCGTCGCGGTCCCCGACTGGTTCCGCACCCACGGACTCGATGCGCGAGGAGATCGGCGAGCTCGAGGCCGCAGAACGCCCGGCTGCGCGCCCAGGCCGGCCACGTCCGGCTACGACCGCAACCGGCTCGAGGAGTTCGACGGGCTCACCGCGCGCGGCGAAGCGATCTGGGCTACGCCCTGGTCCCGGCCCGGGTGGTCGGGCTCGGCCCCTCCCAGTCGTTCTCGCGCACCGTCACCATCGACGCCGGCTCCCGGGCCGGCATCAACCCGACATGACCGTGCTCAACAACGACGGCCTGGTCGGCCGGGTGCTGCGGGTGACCAGCACCACCGCCACGGTGCTGCTGATCGTCGACGCCGACTCGGTGGTCGGCGGCCGGGTCGGCGAGAGCATGGAGGTCGGCTTCCTGCACGGCCGCGGCGTGCTCGGCAACGACGGCCGGCTCGACCTCGAGCTGGTCGACGAGTCCGCAGTCCCGATGAAGCACGACACCGTCGTCACCTGGGGCAGCGAGGGCGGCGCGCCGTACGTCTCGGGCGTCCCGGTCGGCCGGGTCACGTCGCGTCTACAGCAGCCTGCGCGAGACCTCGCAGCGCGCCGTGATCGAGCCGTTCGTCGACTTCGGGTCGCTCGACCTGGTCGGCGTCGTCGTGCCGTCCGGCTCCAGCAGCGACCGCGTCCGTGATCGAGGCCGACGGGAGCCTGCGATGAGCTGCTCTCCGGCTCGGCTGGTCGCCATGGCCGTGGTCGGCCTCGCGCTGGTGCTCCAGGTCTCGCTGTTCCCGCACTTCGCGTGGCAGGGCGTCGTCCCCAACCTCTGCCTGCTGGTCGTGGTCGGCGCCGCGCTCACCCGCGGCGCCCAGTTCGCGGCCGTCCTCGGCTTCCTGGCCGGCGTCGTCCTCGACCTCGCGCCGCCCGCCGACCACGTCGCCGGCCGCTGGGCGCTGGCCCTCGTCGTCGTCGGGTACGTCGCCGGGCGGGTGCGCCAGGACGTCAAGCCCACCGCCGTGGCCGTGGTCAGCACCGTCGCCGCGCTCGTCGTTCATCGGCACCTCGATCTTCGCGCTCACCGGACTGATCCTGCGGGACCCGGTCACTCGACGTTCGGCGAGCTGCTCCAGGTGATCCTCGTCGCCGTGCTCTGGGACGTCCTGCTCACGCCGTTCGTGCTGCCGCCGGTGATGACGCATGTTCAACCGCCTCGAACCGGAGCGGGCGACGGTCTGATGGCGTCCTCGACACATCGGCCGCGGGGGGACGCGGTCGCAGAGGGGCGACTGCGCCTGATCGTCATCCAGGCGCTCGTGTTCTCGCTGTTCGCCACCCTGTTCGCGCGGCTCTACTACCTCCAGGTCGTCAGCGGCGACGAGTACCACGCGCAGGCGGCCTCCCAGTCGGTGCGCGAGATCGTCGTCCAGCCCCAGCGCGGGCTGATCGTCGACGACCATGGGCCGCCCGCTGGTCACCAACCGCCCGTCGTGGGTGATCTCGGTCGACCGGACCATGCTCGGCAAGATGGCCGAGGACCAGCAGCGCGCGGCTGGTCGCGCAGCGGCTGGGCGTGCTCGATCGACCTGCCGACGCGCAGATCAGCAAGCGGCTCGTCACCTGCGGCGACGACGGCAGCATCGCCGGGCAGTGCTGGAACGGCTCGCCGTACCAGCCGGTCCCGGTCGCGCGCGACGTCCGGCGAGCCGGTCGCGCTGCGGATCCTCGAGCAGCCCGAGGACTTCCCGGCCGTGCTCGCCGAGCAGGAGACCGTGCGCGCCTACCCGCGCCCGTTCGGCGTCAACCTCGCCCACGTACTCGGCTACCTCAGCCCGATCACCGAGGACGAGTACGACGACCGCCGTCAGACCAACGGCGACCGCTCCGTCAACGGCGCGTCGTCGGTCGGCCGCGCCGGCGTCGAGAAGCAGTACGACGCGTGGCTGCGCGGCATGCCCGGCTACCGCAGCGTCGCGGTCGACTCGATGGGCCGGGTGCTCGGCGACGACAGCGAGCTCGCCGGCCAGCCCGGCGACACGCTGGTCACCTCGATCGACGCCAAGGTCCAGGGCGCCGTCGAGCAGCATGCTCGCACCAGACGATCATGACCGCGCGGCAGACCCGCGACGACGGTCACCGGCCGCAACTACGTCGCCGACTCCGGGGCCGCCGTGGTCATGGAGGCCGACACCGGCCGGATCGTCGCGATGGCCAGCCAGCCGACGTACGACCCGTCGGTCTGGGTCGGCGGCATCAGCGAGAAGCAGCTCGAAGCGGCTCTACTCCGCCAAGGCCGGCACCCCGCTGCTCGAGCCGGGCCACCCAGGGCCAGTTCGCCCCGGGCTCGACGTGGAAGCCGTTCATGACCGCCGGCGCGCTGACCAACGGCTTCACGCCGGACACCCAGCTGGACTGCTCGTCCGGCTTCCAGGTCGGCAACCGGGTCTTCAAGAACTACGAGTCCGGCGCCTACGGCTACATCGGCTTCGCCAAGGCGCTCGAGGTCTCCTGCAACACCTTCTTCTACCGCGTCGGCTACAGCTTCTGGCAGCGGTACGGCACCGACGTCGCCGACGTGAACGCGAAGGACCCGCTCGTCTCGGAGGCCAAGGACGTTCGGCTTCGGCAGCGCGCACCGGCATCGACCTGCCCGGGCGAGGCGTCCGGCCGGATCGCCGACCGCAAGTGGAAGCTCGCCTACTACAAGTCGATGAAGGACTACTACTGCGGGATCGCCGACAAGCCGCAGGACGCCAAGACCAGCGACTTCGTCTACATGTTCGCCCACGAGTTCTGCGTCGAGGGCTACGCCTACCGCGCCGGCGACGCCGTCAACTTCGCGATCGGCCAGGGCGACACGATCGTCACGCCGCTCCAGCTCGCCCGCGCCTACGCCGCGCTCTCCAACGGCGGCACGCTCTACGCGCCCCGCGTCGGCAAGGCGATCGTCAGTCGCCGCACGGCACGGTCCTGAGGCGGTTCCAGCCCGAAGGTCGACGGCCACGTCGACGTGCCGCAAGCGCGTCATCGACTACATCGACACCGCGCTGAAGGGCGTGACCCGTCAGGGCACGATGGCCTGGCGGATGGGCGGCTTCCCGCTCGACCGGGTCGTGGTCCGCTCCAAGACCGGCTCCGCCGAGGTCTACGGCAAGCAGTCGACCTCGTGGGTGGCGTCGTACAACGACGACTACGTCGTGGTGATGATGGTGTCGCCAGGGCGGCACCGGCTCCGGCACCTCCGGCCCGGCGATCCGCAAGATCTGGGAGACGCTCTACGGCATCGACGGGATGAGCGTCGAACCCGCGCCGGCGCCGCGATCCCCGGCACCACGCCGCCGCAGCGCGCTGCCCGTCTTCGCCAAGGACGGCTCGATCCTCCCGCCCGCCCGGAAGGAGGACTGATGGCCACGACCGTGCGCCCGCACGCCCGGCCAGCGCTGCGCGCACCCGGTCTCGACTGGCTGCTGATGGCGGCGGTGCTGGCGCTGCTCGTCCTCGGCAGCCTGCTCGTGTGGTCGGCCACGTCGGCCCGCGACGACCTCACCGGCGGCGACCCCATCGGCGTACCTCCGCAAGCAGCTGGTCAACGTCGCGCATCGGCCTGGTGCTGATGGTGATGGTGCTGGCCACCGACCACCGCTGGGTGCGGATCCTGGCGCCGCTGGTCTACCTCGCGTCGGTCGGCGGGCTGGTGCTGGTGCTCACCAGCGGGTCGACGATCAACGGCTCCCGGTCCTGGATCCAGCTGGGCAGCATGTCGATCCAGCCGGCCGAGTTCGCCAAGCTGGCGGTGGTGATCGGGATGGCGCTGCTGGTCGCCGAGCGCGCCGAGGGCCGCCGGCAGCACCGAGACCACCTGGGTCGACGTCGTCGGGATGCTGCGTCATCGCCGGCATCCCGGCGGCGCTGATCATGCTGCAGCCCGACCTCGGCACCATGCTCGTGCTCTCCGCGACCGTCTTCGGCGTGGTCGCCGCGGCCGGCGCGGCCCGGCGCTGGCTGGTGCTGCTGGTCGCCGGCGCGGTCGCTGCCGCCGTCGCCGCGGTGTCCGCAGGGGCTGCTCAAGGCCTACCAGGTCGACCGCTTCCTCGCCTTCACCAACCCCGACCTCGACCCGCGCGGTGCCGGCTACAACACCGAGCAGGCGCGGATCGCGGTCGGCAACGGCGGGCTGTTCGGCGAGGGCCTGTTCGACGGCTCGCAGACCCGGTCCGGGTTCGTGCCCGAGCAGCACACCGACTTCATCTTCACCGTGGCCGGCGAGGAGCTCGGCCTGGTCGGCGCGACGGTCCTGATCGCGCTGCTCGGCGTGGTGATCTGGCGGGCGCTGGCGATCGCGTTCCAGACCGACGACGTGTTCGGCCGGGTCGCGGCCGCCGGCATCGCCTGCTGGTTCGGCTTCCAGGCGTTCCAGAACGTCGGCATGTGCCTCGGGATCATGCCGGTCACCGGCGTACCCCTCCCGTTCGTGTCGTACGGCGGCAGCTCGATGTTCGCGGGCATGCTCGCCATCGGCCTGCTCCAGAACATCCACCTGCGCTCGACCGCCTCGCTGCCCACCCGCTACACCGCCGCCCCGCGCGTGCTCGCCAGCGCTGACCGGGCCGGAACCACCCACCTTGAGGGATGGCGGGGTGGGCTCGAGTGCCACGGTGGAGGGGTGGCATTTGCGGAGCTCCTCCGGGCTGCGGTCGAGCGGATGGTCCTGACTGACCATGACGGGAAGTCGGGAGCGGGCCTGGAGCGGGTCCGGCTCGCGGACGGGCGCGCGTTCGTGGTCAAGCGGGTGACGACTGAGTCCGACCTGACCCTGGCCATCACCGGAGGCGGCGTCGGTCGCGAGCACGTCCTGCTCGGAACTCCGGCGCGCTGGACCGGCTGCCGCAGCGGGGTCGGCCACGCCATTCTGGACGCGTGGGTGGAGGACGACGTCACCAGGTGATCGTGATGCGTGACCTGGGGGACCGCGTCCTGACCTGGGACGACCGGTTGTCGGTCGCGCGGACCCAACAGGTGGTGGAGCGGGTCGCCGCGATGCATCTGGCGTTCCTGGGTGATCCGCCGCCCGACCTCGCGCCGCTGCCCCGCGTGCTCGACCTGTTCGCGCCGCACCGGGTCCGCGGGCCGGCCGCAGAGGGCAGCGAGCTGATGGCGCTGGCCTGGCGGGGCTGGGAGATCTTCGCGGAGACGGTTCCGGCTCGACGTCGCCGGTCCGGTGTTGGTGCTGCTCAACGACGTCACGCGCCTGGCCGTCGCCCTGGCCGACGGGCCGGTCACGCTCACCCACGGCGACCTGGCCACCGTGAACATGGCGTTCGAGGGCGACGATCTGGTCCTGCTCGACTGGGCGATGCCGACCGCCGCGCCCGGTGCCCTGGACATCGCCCGGTTCATCGCCGGCTGCTCCTCGGTCGTGGCGAGCCGAGCCGCGAGGACGTCCTCGCGGCGTATGCACGCGCCGCCGGGCCGGCGTACGACGACCGCTCGATGCGCCTGGCCCTGCTCGCGGGGCTGGTCTGGCTGGGGTGGAACAAGGCGCTCGACGCCGCGGAGCACGCGGATCCCGCCACGCGGGAACGGGAGCGGGCCGACCTCGAGTGGTGGGTCGGGCAAGCACGCACGACCCTGGAGATGCGGAGAACTCTGATGGACCTGAACACCCTGTACCACCGCACCGTCGAGAGCTGGGCGGACCGGGTCAACGCCGTCCGGCCGGACCAGTGGGATGCGCCGACCCCGTGCCGGGACTGGACGTCCGGGACCTCACCAACCACGTGACGGCGAAGACCTCTGGACGCCGCCGCTGATGCACGGCAGCACGATCGAGGAGGTGGGTGACCGGTTCGACGGCGACCTGCTCGGGGACGACCCGATCAGGCAGCGCGCTCGACGGCCGCCATGGCCGCCACCCGCGTGGTCGCCGAGACGCTGCCCACTCGCACGGCACCGTGCACCTGTCCTACGGCGAGGAGCAGATGGACGAGTACGTCCACCAGCTCGCCGCCGACCACCTGATCCACGGCTGGGACCTGGCCGTCGCCACCGGAGGCGACACCCGTCTCGATCCGGCCCTGGTGCACGAGGTGGCCGCCTGGTACGCCGACCGCGAGGATCTCTACCGGTCTGGCCGGAGCGTCGGGGCGCGTGCGGCTTCACACGGCGACGCCCAGGGCGACCTGCTCGCCGCGTTCGGACGGGACCCCGGCTGGGGTGCGAACCACGCCGGCCTGGCCCGCTTCTCGGCAGCATTCGGCAGCGGTGACGTCGACGCGATCATGGCCCTGATGACCGACGACTGCGCCTTCGAGGCCACGGGCCCCGCGCCCGACGGCGTGCGGCACGAGGGCGCGGCGGCGGTTCGCGGGGTCTGGGCTGAGCTCTTCGGGCAGACCCCGGACGCCGCCTTCACCGAGGAGGAGTCGTTCGTCGCCGGCGACCGCGCGGTGCTCAGCTGGCGCTTCGACTGGACGAACGAGGACGGGTCTCCCGGTCACGTCCGCGGCGTGGACGTGCTCCGGCTCCGCGACGGGCTGGTCTGCGAGAAGTTCTCCTACGTCAAGGGCTGAGCACCTCGGCCGGCGAGGTGGAGGCCTTCTGCCCGTCAGGGCTTGATCGACAGGAACACGAACGCCGCCAACAGCACCAGGTGCACGCCGCCCTGGAGCGGCTTCGCCCGGCCGGGCACGACGGTCAGCACCGCCACCGGGACGCGTGATGGCCAGCAGCACCATCTGCATCGGCTCCAGCCCGAGGTGCAGCGGCCCGTCGAGCCAGATCGAGGCGACGGCGATGGTGGGGATGGTCAGGCCGATCGAGGCCATCGCCGACCCGTAGGCCAGGTTGAGGCTGGTCTGCACGCTGGTCGCGGGCGGCGGCCCGGATCGCCGCGATCGACTCGGGGAGCAGCACCAGCAGGGCGATCACGACGCCGACGAAGGCGTACGGGAAGCCCGAGCGCGTGCACGCGCGTCCTCGATCGTGGGCGAGACGACCTTGGTCAGGCCGACCACCGACGACCAGGGCGATCACCAGCAGTCCGAGGCTGATCAGGGCCTCCCGGTCCGGTCGGCGGGTCGGCGTGGCCGTCGCCGTCCGCGTCGACCGGTCCGTCGCCGGTCTCGACGGGCAGGAAGAAGTCGCGGTGCCGCACGGTCTGGGTGAAGACGAACATCAGCGTACAGCGCGAGCGAGGCGACGGCGGCGAAGGCGAGCTGGGGCGCGGAGAACTCGGGCCCGGCTCGGTGGTCGTGAACCGGGGGAGCACCAGGGTGAGGCTGGCGAGGGTGATCACCGTCGCCAGCGCCGAGCCGGTGCCCTCGGGGTTGAAGTTCGCCAGGTGGTGCTTCAGGGCGCCGACGAGCAGGGCGATGCCGACGATGCCGTTGACGCGTGATCATGACGGCCGCGAACACGGTGTCCCGGGCCAGCGCCGAGGTGTCCTTGTCGCGTCGAGACCATCAGCGTGACGATCAGCGCCACCTCGATCACGGTGACCGCGACCGCGAGCACCAGGGAGCCGAACGGCTCGCCGACCCGGAGCGCGACCACCTCGGCGTGGTGCACCGCGGCCAGCACCGCGCCGACCAGGAACACCGCCACCACCGTCGACGCAGGACCGCCTCGACGGCGCCGCCCGGGTGCCGCCCCCACGTGCCGGCGAGCACGAGCACGGCGACGACCGGCACGACGACGGTCCAGCGGAACCGGCCGGTCGTCGTCGCGCTCATGACCGAAACCCTAGGGACCGGGTTCGGGTCCCAGTCGAGTCGCCAGTCGGGTCCAGTCGACTCCAGCGGCGCTGCCGCGGAATCGGCGCGCCGCGGGAGGCCGTCGTACGCTAGGAAGTCGTTCCCGCACCCCGTCCTCCGAGGTGTTTCCGTCGTGTCCGTTGCATCGGTCTTCCCGCGCCTGGAGCCGAAGCTGCCGTCCGTGCAGAAGCCGATCCAGTACGTCGGCGGCGAGCTCAACTCGACGGTCAAGGACTGGGACTGCGCCGAGGACGGCCCGACTGTCCGCTGGGCGCTGATGTACCCCGACGCCTACGAGGTCGGCCTGCCCAACCAGGGCGTGCAGATCCTCTACGAGGTGCTCAACGAGCGCGACTGGATCCTCGCCGAGCGCACCTACTCGGTGTGGCCCGACATGGAGCGGGTGATGCGCGAGGGCGACATCCCGCAGTTCACCGTCGACAGCCACCGTCCCGGTGCGCGCCTTCGACGTGCTCGGCCTGAGCTTCTCGACCGAGCTCGGCTACACCAACATGCTCAACGCGCTCGACCTCGCCGGCATCCCGCTGCACGCTGCCGACCGCGGCGACGACGACCCGATCGTGCTCGCCGGCGGCCACGCGGCGTTCAACCCGGAGCCGATCGCCGACTTCCTCGACGCCGCCGTGCTCGGCGACGGCGAGGAGGTCGTGCTCGCGATCTCCGAGGTGGTCCGCGAGTGGAAGGCCGAGGACCGGCCCGGCGGCCGCGACGAGCTGCTGCGCCGGCTCGCGGTCGAGCGGCGACGTCTACGTCCCGCGGTTCTACGACGTCACGTACGCCGCCGACGGCACGATCGAGGCGGTCGTGCCGAACCGGCCGGGCATCCCGTTCCGGGTCCGCAAGCACACGCTGATGGACCTCGACGCGTGGCCCTACCCCGCCAAGCCGCTGGTCCCGCTCGCCGAGACGGTGCACGAGCGGTTCTCCGTCGAGATCTTCCGCGGCTGCACCCGCGGCTGCCGGTTCTGCCAGGCCGGGCATGATCACCCGCCCGGTGCGCGAGCGGAGCATCGAGACCATCGGCGACATGGTCGAGAACGGCATCCGCAAGTCCGGCTTCGAGGAGGTCGGCCTGCTGTCGCTGTCCAGCGCCGACCACACCGAGATCGGCGAGGTGGCCAAGGGCCTGGCCGACCGCTACGAGGGCTCGAACGTCTCGCTGTCGCCTGCCCTCGCACCCGGGTCGACGCCTTCAACATCACCCTCGCCAACGAGTTCTCCCGCAACGGCCGTCGGTCCGGCCTCACCTTCGCCCCCGAGGGCGGCTCGGAGCGGATGCGCAAGGTGATCAACAAGATGGTCACCGAGGAGGACCTGATCCGCACCGTCGCCACGGCGTACTCCCACGGCTGGCGGCAGGTGAAGCTCTACTTCATGTGCGGCCTCCCGACCGAGACCGACGAGGACGTCCTCGCGATCGCCGACCTGGCCAAGAAGGTGATCGCCAAGGGGCGCGAGGTCTCCGGCCGCAACGACATCCGGTGCACGGTCTCGATCGGCGGCTTCGTGCCCAAGCCGCACACCCCGTTCCAGTGGGCCGCGCAGCTCGACCACGAGACCACCGACGAGCGGCTGAAGAAGCTGCGCGACACCGTGCGCGCGGACAAGAAGTTCGGCCGCGCGATCGGCTTCCGCTACCACGACGGCAAGCCGGGCATCGTCGAGGGACTGCTGTCCCGCGGCGACCGCCGGGTCGGCGCGGTCATCGAGCAGGTGTGGCGCGACGGCGGCCGCTTCGACGGCTGGAGCGAGCACTTCTCCTACGACCGCTGGGTCGACTCCGCCGAGAAGGCGCTCGGCGGCACCGGCGTCGACCTCGACTGGTACACCACCCGCGAGCGCGAGTACGACGAGGTCCTGCCCTGGGACCACCTCGACTCCGGCCTCGACAAGGACTGGCTGTGGGCCGACTGGGAGGACGCGCTCGCCGTCGCCGACGGCGCCGACGTCGAGGTCGAGGACTGCCGCTGGACCCCCTGCTACGACTGCGGCGTCTGCCCGGAGATGGACACCGAGATCCAGATCGGCCCCACCGGGCGCCAGCTGCTGCCGCTCTCCGTGGTCTGACCTCCGGACTCCGCGCCGACGTCAGTGACCCTGAGGATCACGAGTCGCTCGGTCGCTCTGCTCATCGCGACATAGCGGTCGACAGCTCCTTCGATGCCCGTGCCGAACGCCTCCGGGTCGACGAGGACGACCAGGTCGAACTCGAGCCCCTTCGACAGCTCCGGGGTCAGCAACCGGACGCGGGGCGTGGCCTCGAAAGTGCGTTCCGCCGTGTCGGCCCTGATGACGCAGGCGATCCCGTCGTCATGCTCGGCGAGCCAGGAGTCGAGGATCGAGCCGAGGTCCGACACGGATCCGTGCACGACGGGGACGCCGCCGCTGCGGATGGAGGTCGGCACGTTGGCGTCCGGGAGCACGGCCCGGATGACCGGCTCGGCTTCGGCCATGACCTCCTCCGGAGTCCGGTAGTTGATGTTCAGGGACGCCAGGTTGACTGTTGTCGAGCCCGATGCGCTCGAGCCGGTCCTGCCACGACTCCGTGAACCCGTGCCGGGCCTGCGCGCGGTCCCCGACGATGGTGAGGCTCCGCGACGGGCAGCGGAGCAGCAGCATCTGCCACTCCGCGTCGGTCAGCTCCTGAGCCTCGTCCACCACGATGTCGGCGAACGGGCCGGCGAGCAGATCCGGGTCGGCTTCGGGCAGTGCGGCTTCGTCGACGAGGGCATCGCGGATGCCCTCCTGGCGAAGCTGGGCGATCATGCCCTCGTCATCGTCGGCCTGCAGGAGCTCGTCGACGACCCTGTCCATCCGCTCACGTTCGGCGATGACGGCCGCGTCATGACGACGCTTGCGGCGTGATGCCTCGGGATCGCCGAGCCGGAGCCGTGCCGCGTCCAGAAGCGGCAGGTCGGAGACCGTCCACGCGTGCGCGTCCCGGCGCTGCAGCGTGCGGACCTCGTCGGCGTCGAGCCAGGGAGCGCACATCCGCAGGTAGGCCGGCACCGACCACAGGTCCCCGACGAGGTCGGTGTAGTCGATCACAGGCCACGCCCTGGAGAAGGCGTCGACCAGATCGGCGTTCTGCGCGAACGCCCTGCGGAGCTGGTCCGGCGAGACGTCCTCGTCCTCGGCGTCGTGCTTGTCCGTCAGGATCGTGACCAGCTCGTCCCAGACCTGGTCGCGTGCCTCGTTGTGGGGAGTGCCGGGTGCGGGGGACTCGAACGCCTCCGCCCACTCCGCGGCGCTGAGCCAGAGGTCGGACCAGGGGGTCTCGACCTCCATCCCCTCCGTGGGCGGCTCCTCGTAGAGCCGGACGGCCGGCTCGATCGCCTTCACCATGTCCGCCGACGACTTCAGCCGGGCCACGTCCGAGTCGGCCTCGACCAGCGCGCCCGCGCCCTCGGGGACGAGCTCGCGGAGGGTGCAGGTCTGCACGCCCTCCTCGCCGAGGCTGGGGAGGACGTCGGCGACATAGGCCAGGTAGGGCTGGTGCGGACCGACGAACATCACGCCGCCCCGGCGGTGCCCGAGGCGCGGGTCGGCGTACAGGAGGTACGCCGTGCGGTGCAGCGCGACGACGGTCTTGCCCGTGCCGGGTCCGCCGTCGACGACGAGCGCGCCGCGGGACCCCGCGCGGATGATCGCGTCCTGATCGGCCTGGATGGTGCCGAGAACGTCCCGCATCCGGGGAGATCGGCTGCTGCCCAGGCTGGCGATGAAGGCCGATTGGTCGTCGAGGGCGGCGGCGTGTCCGTCGAACCCGTCCGCCGTGAACACCTCATCCCAGTAGTCGCTGATCCGGCCCAGGGTCCAGCGGTACCGGCGGCGGCTCGCCAGCCCCATCGGGTTGGCGTGGGTCGCGCCGAAGAACGGCTCCGCCGCGGGGGAGCGCCAGTCGACCAGCAGTCGACGACCCGCGCGGTCGGTGAGGCCGAGTCGTCCGATGTACACGGGCTCCGGGTCGTCTGTGCTGACCATGTGCCCGAGGCACAGGTCAAGACCGAAACGACGAAGGGCCCGGAGGCGAGCGGTCAGGCGGTGGACCTCCAGGTCGCGGTCCATGGCTTCCTGGCCGATGCCGCCGGGCGCCGCGCGCGCGGCATCGAGCCGGTCGGACAGGTCGGCGATCGACTGCTCGAGGCTCTCCGCGATGGCCGCGAAGTGTTGCTCGTCGCCGGCGATCAGGACCGCGTCGGCCTTGGGGGTGAGGTGCTCGGGAAGATCGAACGCGCTGGTCATGAGGGGGCTCACGTCATTCACTCCGATCGAGCACAGACGTCGACAACAACACACGCACTTCGGGACTCCGTTTCCGTGGTTCCTGCTTCGGCGGGCGATTCTGCGGCACGAACGGGGTCTTGCCGCAAGCCCCCCAGTGCGCTATACGTTGAGAGTGGAAAGGGAGTGACACTCTCTTTCCTTTCTCTTTGCCCTCCGCGCGGACGGGCACCCCGGCGTCCGACCTGCAACCGCGCCACGCCATGGAGGCCGCCCGCCTGACGGCGTCCCGGACTCGCGCCTGGGGTGCTAAAAGGGCTTGGCCGCGGCGCCCGCAGCGGCGAGCGACCCGACGCCGGCGCCGCCCGGGCGACGCGCCGCCCCTGTCGCCCCAGGTGCGTGGCCGGGGCGTCGGCAGCCGAGCGCCCACGGTTCCGGGGTTTCGAGGCTCGCTGGCGCTCGCACCTCAACCACCGGGGATGGTCGTCGGGGAGTGTCCGACCTCGTCGCTACGGTGAACGCATGACCGACACCGCGGCGGTGGCCCGCGCCTTCCTGTCCTCCCTGGAGGCGCGCGACTGGGACGCGTGGGAGGCGCTGATGACGCCGGAGGTCGTCTACGAGATGCCGCAGACCCGTGAGCGGATCCGTGGGCGGGACGCCTACCGGCAGTTCAACGTCAGCTATCCGGGTGAGTGGCACCTCACGCCCAAGGTGGTCATCGGTGACGCCGATCGGGCTGTTGCCTGGTTCACGTGGACGCTGGACGACGATTCCGGGAGCGACTCCGGGGACGCGCAGGTCTTCCTCGAGTTCGACGCCGACGGGCTGATCACCCAGGTGACTGATTTCTGGCCGGAGCCCTATGACCCGCCCGCGCGGACCGACGGGCCGCTGGAGCGCGGGTGACGGAGGTCCGGCTGGCGACGGTGGCCGATGGTGATGCGATCGCCAGGCTCCGCCGTACGTGGACGGAGGAGAATGCCGGCCAGTCGATACCGGACGACACCTTCGAGTCCCGGTTCGAGGAGTGGTTGGAGCGCGAGCGACGACAGCGGCTGACGTGGCTGGGGTTCGTCGACGGCATCGACGATCCAGTCGGCATGCTCAACCTGCTGGTCTTCACGCGGATGCCGTTCCCGCTCGCCCCGGCCACCGAGCGGCCGACGCAATGGGGGTACCTCGCCAACTGCTTCGTCCGGGCCGAACACCGCAACACTGGTCTGGGTGGCGACCTGCTCGATGCCTGCACCATCCACGCCGACGATCACGGGTTCGCACGGATCGTGCTCAGCCCGAGCTAACGTTCCGTCCCGTTCTACGCCCGCGGCGGTTTTGCGCCCGCGACCTCGCTCATGGTGCGGCCGGGGCCCGGGTGAGCTGGTCCTCGATGTACGCCGGCCGCGCGACGTAGGCGCCGAGCAGCATGAGGGGAACCACCAACGACAGCAGTAGGACCAGGGGCCAACCCCAGCCTCCCGTGGCGTCGTGGATCACGCCCACCGCGAACGGCCCGACCGCGGCCAAGAGGTAGCCCGCCGACTGGGTGAATCCTGACAGCGCGGCCGTGCCCGCGGGGTCCGGGAGCGCAGCCCGATCAGGGTCAGGATCATCGGGAACGTGCAGGTGCCGATCCCCGACGACCACCGCCCAGAGCAGGGCGAGGTCGTGGGGCGCGACGATCAGCCCGACGTACGCCACCGGGTAGCACGCCGCCACCGCGAGCACGATCCCGCGCTGGTCTCGCGCCGGGCCAGCGCGGCGGGCAGCCACAGCGACAGCGGGATCGACTGACCGCAGCGACGATCCCGACCAGCACACCGGCGTCGCGGGCCGTGAGTAGCCGCTGTCGCGCCACAGCTGGGCGAACCAGCCGAAGATGCTGTACGCCTGCATCGACTGCAGGCCGAAGAACAGCACCATCGCCCAGCCCGAGCCGGGTGCGGGCCACGTCGCCGAGGCGGACGTCGTGCGGCTCCGAGGTTCGAGATCCGCGGTCGTGGCCGGCCAGCCACATCCACGGGAACCACCGCGAGCAGGGCCGGGAGCGCCCAGGTCCCGAGCCCGTCCCGCCAGCCGCCGACCGGCCTCCGCGATCGGCACGGTCAGCATCAGGGCTCGCCGTCAGGCCGACCGCCAGCGCCCCCGTGTACAGCGCCGTGACCGTGCCGACCCGGTCCGGGAAGTGCGAGCTTCACCAGCGACGGGAGCAGCACGTTGGCCACCGCCATGCCGGACGAGCGCCAGCATCGAGAGGGCGAGGAAGGGCAGCGGGTCGGCGGGCCGCGCGCCCGCGTCGCCAGCCCCGCGACGAGCGCCAGCAGCGCGAGCAGCGTCGCCCGGTGCACTCCCACCCGGCGGGCCAGCCACGGGGCGGCGGCACCGAAGCCGGCGAACGCGAGCACCGGCAGCGACGTCAGCAGTCCGGCGGCGGCAGCCGACATCGACAGGCCGCGCCGGACCTCGGCCAGCACCGGCCCGACGCCGACGGCTGCCGGTCCGCAGGTTGATCGCGAGCAGGACGATGCCGACCAGCACGAGGCCGGACGTGCCCGTTGCTCACCCATCGCGTCGATGCTCTCAGAGCCAGCTCGCGGGCCTCGGGCAGGATGTGCGATGCGCCACATCGGGAACGAGGAGCGTCGCTCGCGGCTCGCGCGACCCGTCACGCGTCGCGCCCGCGTACCGCGTCGCCGACCCGGTCGCGGCCACCCGGGCGATGACGGTGCTGCACTCCACCGAGCCGGCGACGGTCTACCTGTCGCTGGTCGCCCGGGTCGAGGGGCTCACCGTGGCCGACGTCGACCGGGCCCTGTACGAGGACCGGACCCTGGTCAAGCAGCTGGCGATGCGGCGGACCCTCTTCATGTTCCCGCGCGACCTGCTGCCGGCGGCCTGGGGGAGCGCCTGCGCCCGCGTCGCCGCCAGCCAGGACGCAGCCGGCTGGCCAAGGAGCGTCGAGCAGCGGCGGCTGGCCGACGGACGGCGACGCTGGCTGGATCGCCGCCTGCCGGCGCGGTGCTCGACCTGCTGTGCCGACGGACCGCGGGCTGACCACGAGCGAGATCCGCGCGGCGCTGCCGGAGCTGCCGGCAACGTGATCTATCGCCGGGGACCAAGTGGGGCGGTGACATCCCGATCGCTCCCCGGCTGCTGACCCTGCTCGGCGCCCGGGGCGCGATCGTCCGCGGCCGCAACGACGGCCACTGGCGGCTGTCGCGGCACGCCTGGACGCCGATCTCGCACTGGCTCGGCGACGTCCCGGAGCCGCTCGACGCCCGACGCGGGGTACGCCGAGCTGGTGCGGCGCTGGCTGGGCACGTTCGGGCCCGGCACCGACGACCGACCTGAAGTGGTGGCTGGGCTGACGGTCACGCGGTGAAGCGGGCGCTGGCCGACGTCGGCGCCGTCGAGGTCTCCCTCGACGGGGGCGGGACCGGCTGGGTGCTGCCCGACGACGTCGACCGGGCGTCGACCCGGTCGACGCCGTGGGCGGCGCTGCTGCCGGTGCTCGACGCCACCACGATGGGCTGGAAGGAGCGGGACTTCTACCTCGACCCGGAGCACACGCCGTACCTCTTCGACACCAACGGCAACGGCGGCACCACGGCCTGGTGGAACGGCCGGATCGTCGGCTGCTGGGTCCAGGACGAGGACGCCGTCGTCCGGGTCGTGCTCCGCGAGGACGTCGGCGCCGACGCCCGGGCGGCCCTCGACGCCGAGGCGGAGCGGCTGACCGCGTGGCTGGACGGGATCCGGATCGCCAGCGTCTACACGTCCCTCCAGATGAAGTCGGCCCGGCTGCCCTGACCGGCTATCGTTCCGCCGTGCGCGACCAGCCCGAGCAGCAAGCCCCGCCCGTCCAGCGGCTGCGGATCCGGTACGCCAAGCGCGGGCGGCTCCGGTTCACCAGCCACCGCGACTTCAGCCGGGCCTTCGAGCGGGCCGTGTTCCGGGCCCGGGTGCCGATGGCGTACTCGTCCGGCTTCAACCCGCATCCGCGCATCTCGTACGCCGGCGCGGCGCCGACCGGCTCCGCGAGCGAGGCGGAGTACCTCGAGATCGCGCTCGCCGAGGTCGTCGACCCGGCCGACGATCCATGCGGCGCTGGAGGAGGCGCTCCCGGACGGGCTGGACGTGCATCGAGGTCGTGGTGTCGCCGGGTGGCTCGCTCGCGGACCTGCTCAGGGCAGCCTCTGGCGGCTCGACCTGGACGTCGAGCGACCCCGAGGCGGCCGCAGCGCGGTCGCCGCGTTCCTCGCACCGGACGCCGTGCTCGTGGAGCGGATGACCAAGAAGGGCCTGCGGGAGTTCGACTGCCGGGCCGCGGTCGTCTCGCCTGGTCGTGGAACGTGCCGCCCGCCGGGACCCGGCTCCAGCTCGTGCTGCGGCACACCGTCCCGGCCGTCCGCCCCGACGACGTGCTCACCGGACTGGCCTCGGTGTCGGGCTTCGAAGCCGGGGAGGCGCCGCTGCTGACCCGCCTGGCCCAGGGCCCGCTCGACGAGCGCACGGGCGAGATCGGCTGACCCGCTCAGCTCGATCGTCGTTGGCCCGGATTCGCCGACGGGTGTGCGATACTCGCAGTGGTTGACGCGGCGCGACTTGTCGCACGGATCGACCCGACGACGTTCTCGCCGGTTCCCCACGGGCCCGGCACTGTGAGTACGAATCGTCGCCAGACCGCGACGCGGCCGGGTGGGAGTTGGTGACAGCGACTCCCATTGGGCCCAGCGACCGCGGCAGGTGATCGACCGCGTTCATCGACGCACACCGCGGAGGGTGTCGCCGCCACCGAAGGCTTGACGCCTGGGGCCCTGTCACCGGGCCGCGGCGTATGACAAGCCCGCGCAGCAGCGACGCGGGCCGAGGAGAGCATCATGCTCGAGGACCACCGGCCAACGAAGCCACCGGCGCCAGCACGGGCGACAGCCCCAGCGGGGAGAGCGAGCCGGCCGGGACGGCCGCCGCCAAGGCTCCGACGAAGAAGGCGGCCAAGAAGACCGCGCCAGCCACGAAGACCGCTGCCCGGAAGACCACGAAGGCCTCCGCTGAGGCGCCTGCGGAGTCGGGCGACGGCGCGCCGGCCAAGAAGACCGCGGCCAAGAAGGCCACGGCCAAGAAGACCACGGCGAAGAAGGCCCCGGCGAAGAAGGCGACGAAGAAGGCGGCCGCGAGGAAGACCACGACGAAGACCGCCGCCGAGCCCAAGCCCGACAGCGGGGGCGAGTCAGGTGGCGACTCTGCGGCCACCGCGATCATGCCCCTCTTCCAGGCACCCGAGGCCACCAAGGCACCGGCCAATCGGGCCAAGAAGTCACAGGATGCGCCGGCCGACGATGCCGCGGACTCACAGGCGAAGGAGCCCCGCGCCAAGCAGCCCGCGTCTTCCGCGAAGACGAAGGCGAAGAACAAGACCGACGCGGACGACAAGCCGGCCGACAAGCAGGACGACCAGGCCGACCAGGCCGACGACGGCGACGGCGAGGGCGGCGCCAGGCGGCGCCGCCGCCGCGGTGGTCGGCGTCGCCGCAAGCCCGGCGAATCCGATGCAGACGCGTCGGCGACGGAGGACTCCGACGACCGGCCCGAGGACAAGGCCGACGACTCGAGCGGGGATGAGGGTTCCGGCGACGCCACGTCACGCCGCCGCCGGCGCCGCCGCCGGTCCGGCGAAGAAGGCGACGGCTCCGGGGATGACCCCCAGAACACCGTCACCCGGGTCCGCAAGGGCCGTTCCGCAGAGGACCAGATCACCGCGGTTTCCGGATCGACCCGCCTCGAGGCGAAGAAGCAACGCCGCCGCGAGGGTCGCGAGGCCGGGCGACGACGCGCGCCGATCGTCAGCGAGGCGGAGTTCCTGGCGCGCCGCGAGGCCGTCGACCGGATCATGGTGATCAGGCAGCTGAAGGACCTCACCCAGATCGCGGTCATGGAGGACAAGGTGCTCGTCGAGCACTACGTCGCCCGCGAATCCCAGACCTCCCTGATCGGCAACGTCTATCTCGGCAGGGTTCAGAACGTGCTGCCCTCGATGGAGGCCGCCTTCATCGACATCGGCAAGGGCCGCAATGCGGTCCTGTACGCCGGCGAGGTCAACTGGTCCTCCCTCGGGCACAAGGACGGACAGCCGCGCAAGATCGAGTCGGTGCTGTCGTCGGGCCAGGCCGTCCTGGTCCAGGTCACCAAGGACCCGGTCGGGCACAAGGGTGCCCGCCTGACCAGCCAGATCAGCCTGGCCGGCCGGTTCCTCGTCTACGTGCCGGACGGCACCACCAGCGGGATCTCCCGGAAGCTCCCCGACACCGAGCGCACCCGACTGAAGACCCTCCTGAAGGAAATCGTCCCCGATACCGCCGGCGTCATCGTGCGCACCGCGGCCGAGGGCGCCAGTGAGGACGAGCTGACCCGCGACGTCGAGCGGCTCAAGGCCCGCTGGGAGGACATCGAGAAGAAGGCCAAGGGCAGCGCTCCGCAGCTGTTGTACGGCGAGCCCGACCTGACCCTCAAGGTGGTCCGCGACCTCTTCACCGAGGACTTCGGCAAGCTGGTGATCGAGGGAGACGACGCCTGGGACACCGTTCAGGGGTACGTCACGCACGTCGCCCCCGACCTCGAGGAGCGGCTGGAGCGGCACGGGTCCGGTTCGGACGACTCGGCACCAAGGTGACGTGTTCGCGGCGTACCGGATCGACGAGCAGATCGCCAAGGGCCTTGACCGCAAGGTCTGGCTGCCCGTCGGGCGGCTCGCTCGTCATCGATCGCACCGAGGCGATGACGGTCGTCGACGTGAACACCGGCAAGTTCACCGGCTCCGGTGGCAACCTCGAGGAGACCGTCACCAAGAACAACCTGGAGGCGGCCGAGGAGATCGTCCGCCAGCTGCGGCTGCGCGACATCGGCGGCATCATCGTCGATCGACTTCATCGACATGGTCCTCGAGTCCAACCGGGACCTGGTGCTGCGCCGGATGGTCGAGTGTCTCGGCCGCGACCGCACCCGGCACCAGGTTGCCGAGGTCACCTCCCTCGGCCTGGTGCAGATGACGCGCAAGCGGATCGGCACCGGCCTGCTCGAGGCGTTCAGCGACAACTGCGAGCACTGCCAGGGCCGCGGCGTGATCATCGCAGGACGCACCGGTCGAGCCGAAGAAGGCCGACGACGAATCGCGTCGCGGTGGGCGCCGCAACCGGGGTGGCCGGGGCCGGGGCGACTCCGACTCGAAAGGCCGGCAGCGGCAAGGGTGGCGGCAACGGGGGTCAGGGCTCGGCGCCCTCGCCCAAGGACGTCGCCGCCATGGCCAGTCCGAGGCCGCCGAGAAGTCGGCCGCGGACGAGAAGCCGGCCGTGGACGAGCCCGTCGTGGACGACGAAGCCGGCCGTGGACGACAGAGCCCGCCGTGGCCACGACGAAGCCCGCCGTGGACGACGAGCCCGCCGCGAGACCGACGAGCCCGCCGCGGACGACGAGCCCGCCGCGGACGACAAGCCCGCCGTAGGACGACAAGCCCGCCGTGGACGACCGAGCCCGCCGCGGCACCGGAGCCGCCCAAGGTGGTCACCCGCACCCGTCGACGCAGTGCCAGCCGGCCGGCCGGCCCGCCGGCCGCCCTCGTCGAGCAGCCGGGCGCGCCCGGTCACGTCGGCGAGCCGGTCGAGCACGGCAGCGTCGAGCCCGGGACCGCGAGCACAGAGCCCGGCCTGGCCGAGCAGCAGTCTGCGGCTCCGGTGGTCGAGCACGTCCCGATGAAGAAGAAGGGCTCCCGCAAGCGCTGAGCAGACCCTCGGTCGTTTTGCGGTGAGAGCGCCCGGTCCGTACTATTGACCCTCGGTGCGCTCACGCGTGCCCACTGCATGGCATCCCGTCTCCCTGGCCGAGTTCGAGGCGTGCCGCAGACCCGGATGTGAAGTGCAGGAATTGACGAAGGAGACCGCGGTGTACGCGATCGTGCGCGCAGGCGCCAAGCAGCAGAAGGTTGCCGTCGGCGACGTCATCCAGATCGACAAGGTCGAGACGGCCGTCGGCGAGTCGCTGACCCTGCCCGTGGTCATGCTCGTGGACGGCGAGAAGGTCACCGACCGCCGGCCTCGACAAGGCCGCCGTGACCGCCGAGGTCCTCGGCGCCACCAAGGGTCCCAAGATCGTCATCCAGAAGTACAAGAACAAGACCGGCTACAAGAAGCGCCAGGGCCACCGCCAGAAGTACACCCAGGTCAAGGTCACCGACATCTCGCTGTGAGCCCCGCTCACCACGCAGCGCAAAGGATTGAACTCATGGCACACAAGAAGGGCGCGGCCTCGACCAAGAACGGTCGGGACTCGAACTCCCAGCGGCTGGGCGTGAAGCGGTACGGCGGCCAGCTGGTCAACGCCGGCGAGATCATCGTCCGCCAGCGCGGCACCCACTTCCACCCGGGCTCCGGCGTCGGCCGTGGCGGCGACGACACGCTGTTCGCGCTCGTCGGCGGTGCAGTCGAGTTCGGCACCCGGCGCGGTCGCCGCGTGGTCAACATCGTCCCCGGCGAGTGACCTGACGCACGCTGACACTCCAGCCCGATCGAAGGGCGTCCCTAGACTGGGGACGCCCTTCTCCATTTCATTGCTCAGCTCATGACTCAGCCTCATGGGTCGACCGAACGGTCTTGAACCGCACGTTCGCCGCCCGGATTGTTGCGGTTTGGTCCCCACCCGCAAGTCTGTGCACAGCCCGGGCACGCGAAAGGAACCCATGGCAGTCCCGACGTTCGTCGACCGGGTGACGCTGCACGTCAGCGCCGGCCGCGGCGGCAACGGCGTCGCCTCGGTGCATCGGGAGAAGTTCAAGCCCCTGGGCGGCCCCGACGGAGGCAACGGCGGGCCGGGCGGCTCGGTCATCCTCCGGGTCGACGCCGACGTGACCACCCTGATCGACTACCACCACAGCCCAAGCCGTCGGGCCGAGCACGGCGGTCACGGGGCCGGAGGCCACCGCAACGGTGCCCATGGCGGCGACCTGGTTCTTCCGGTGCCGGAAGGCACCGTTGTCTCCGACCACCTCGGGCACGTCCTGGCGGATCTGGTGGGCCCGGGCACCGAGATGGTCGTCGCCAGCGGCGGGCGGGGCGGACTCGGCAACGCCGCGCTGGCCAGCTCCAAGCGCAAGGCGCCGGGCTTCGCGCTCCTCGGCGAACCGGGAGACGAGCTCGAGATCGTGCTGGAGCTGAAGGTCGTCGCCGACATCGGTCTGGTTGGCTTCCCCAGCGCCGGTAAGTCCAGCCTGATCGCGGCGATGTCGCGCGCCCGGCCGAAGATCGCCGACTACCCGTTCACCACCCTGGTCCCGAACCTCGGCGTCGTCACGGCAGGGGACACCACGTTCACGGCCGCCGACGTGCCCGGCCTGATCGAGGGCGCCAGCGAGGGCCGCGGCCTCGGGCACGACTTCCTCCGGCACATCGAGCGCTGCGCGGCGCTGGTCCACGTCATCGACACGGCCACGATGGAGCCCGGCCGCAACCCGGTCGAGGACCTCGACATCATCGAGAACGAGCTCGCACGGTACGGCGGTCTCGAGGACCGGCCGCGCCTGGTCGCCCTCAACAAGATCGACGTTCCCGACGGCCGTGAGATCGCCGACATGGTGGTCGCAGAGCTGCGTGAGCGGGAGCTGAGGGTGTTCCCGGTGTCGGCCGCCTCGGGTGAGGGTCTGCGCGAGCTGACGTTCGCGATGGCCGAGGTCGTCGACGCCGCGCGCAGGGAGAAGCCGGTCGCCGAGGCCACCCGGATCGTGATCCGCCCGACAGTCCGCCGACGGTGCCGACGAGTTCACCGTCAAGCAGACCGGCGAGGGCTGGCGGGTACGCGGCGTCAAGCCCGAGCGCTGGGTGCGGCAGACCGACTTCACCAATGACGAGGCCGTCGGCTTCCTCGCCGACCGTCTGAACCGGCTCGGGATCGAGACTCGCCTGCTCGAGCTGGGCGCGGTCGAGGGCGACGCCGTCCTGATCGGGCACCCGGACAACGCCGTCGTCTTCGACTTCAAGCCGGGCATCGACGCTGGCGCCGAGGTGCTCGGACGACGCGGTGAGGACCAGCGGTTCGAGGAATCCCGCCCGTCCGCCCGTCGCCGGCGCGAGATCCAGGAAGGTATGGACAGTCGCGCGGACGGAGAGACCCGCGCCGACGTCGCCCGCCGCCTCGACCAGCCCTCCGACGGAGCTCAGGACCCACCCGAGTCGTACGGTCCCGCGTCCTACGAGATCGGCTCCGACGAAGACCCCGACACATGAACCTGCGACCCCGCGGTGGCCGAGGCGAGACGGGTCGTGGTCAAGGTGGGCTCGTCCTCACTGACGACCGCCACGGGGGGCATCGACCCGGCCGCGGTACGGCGGTTGACCGAGGTCCTGGTCGCGGCCCGGAGCCGAGGCACCGAGGTCGTGCTCGTCTCCTCCGGTGCGATCGCCGCCGGGCTGTCCCCGCTCGGGATCACGAAGCGTCCGAAGGCGTTGCCCGCACAGCAGGCGGCGGCCTCGGTCGGGCAGGGGCTGCTCGTGCATCGCTACACCGAGGAACTCGCGCGACACGACATCGTCGCCGGCCAGGTGCTGCTCACCAACGACGACATGACGCGGCGCGCCCACTACCGCAATGCCTACCAGACGTTCGCGAAGCTGCTCGAGCTGGGCGTGCTGCCCATCGTCAACGAGAACGACACCGTCGCCACGACCGAGATCCGGTTCGGGGACAACGACCGGCTCGCGGCCCTGGTCGCCCACCTGGTGCACGCCGACCTGCTGGTGCTGCTCTCCGACGTCGACGGCCTGTACGACGGCGACCCGGCCCGCTCGGACGCGGCCTTGATCCCCGAGGTCGCCCCCGGCGACGACCTCGGGCAGGTGCGGATCGGTCGAGCCCGGCAACGCCGGGATCGGGACCGGCGGCATGCAGACCAAGGTCGAGGCCGCCCGGATCGCGACCGGGGCCGGCATCCCCGTCGTCCTGACCTCGGCCGAGCAGGCCTCCCCGGCCCTCGCGGGGGAGCCGGTGGGCACGTTCTTCCATGCGACCGGAAGGCGACGCCCGACCCGCCTGCTCTGGCTGGCCCACGCCACGGAGCCCAAGGGCCAGGTGCTGCTCGACGACGGAGCCGTGCGGGCCGTGACCGAGCGACGCGCCTCCCTCCTGGCGGCGGGAGTCGTCGGCGTTTCCGGCTCGTTCGTAGCCGGCGACCCGATCGACCTGGCCGACGCCGACGGCCGACCGGTGGCGCGAGGACTCGTCAACTTCGACGCGGAGGAGATCCCGAGCCTCCTCGGGAAGACCTCGCACCAGCTCAAGCGCGAGCTCGGGGCGGCGTACGAACGCGAGATCGTGCACCGCGACGACCTGGTCCTGCTGAATCTTCCGGCCGAGCCCAGCGGGAGCCGACGGTAGGTTCGCCCCCATGCGTGCCCGGTCCGTCGCCCTCGCGATCGTGCTCGCCGGGCTCCTCGCACCCGCCCTGCTGCTGACCGTCAACCGCCTCGTGGAACCGTCGTCAGGGCGCTGGGTGCGGCTCGAGTCGTTCACCCCGGCCGCGATGCTGCTGTACGCCGCGGCGCTGCTGTTGCTTGTCATCGGAGCCGTGTGGAAGCGACGCGTCTGGATGGTCGCCCTCGCCGTCCTCGCGGCCCTCGGACTCGGCCTGCACGGGTGGTGGTTCTCGCCCATGGTGTCCGGGGCCAACCCGCCCCCGGCAGAGGGCTCGGAGCCGATCACGGTGATGACGGCCAACATGTTCGTCGGTGAGGGCGACGGCATCGAGCTTGTGCACGTGGCGTCGGAGGAGAATGCGGACCTGCTGGTGGTCGAGGAGATCACAGCCCCGCTGCTCGCCGAGATGGACCGAGCAGGACTGGAGACCGTGTTTCCCTACCGGGCCGGCGACACCGGAGACGAGAGCGGCGGGACCATGGTGTTCTCCACGCTGGCGATCACTAAGACGGAACGCCTC
Source organism: uncultured Actinomycetota bacterium (assembly GCA_963733895.1). GTDB lineage: Bacteria > Actinomycetota > Actinomycetes > Propionibacteriales > Nocardioidaceae > Nocardioides. Next base: position 387,731 of record CAVTEY010000004.1, on the reverse strand, counting down.
GACACGACGTGGGACTCCTGGTCCGTCACCGCGGGGGATGTCACGCTGCTGGCTGTGCACCCTCACGCACCGACCGACACCGAGCGCTGGCACATTGACCACGAGGTCGTCCGCGACGCGGTCCGTGCGGAGCAGCCCGATCTGGTCGTGGGTGACTTCAACGCGACCACGGACCATCCACCGATGCGCGCCCTGGCGGACGACGGCTGGCGCTCGGCGACCGAGCTGACCAACCAGGGCTGGCAGCCGACATGGCCCGTGGACGGGACCGTCGAGGTCGCCGGCGTCCCGCTGCCGCACCTCGTCCAGATCGATCACGTGCTCACCGGTCCGACCTATGCAGCGCTGTCGACGCGCACCGTCGACATCGCCGACTCCGACCACCGAGCCGTGATCGCGGAGGTGGCCGAGAAGTGAGGGAACCCATCGAGCGCACGGCCGAGGAAGTCGCCGAGGACGAGGACTTCCTGCGCCGGTACGGCGACTGGGCCCCGCTCGACCCGACCGGGCTGGCCGAGTTCATGGAGGGCTTTCCCCGGCCGTGGTGGATCATCGGTGGCTGGGCGATCGAGGCCTTCGTCGGTGCGCCGCGCGAGCACGAGGACATCGACCTCTCGATTCTCGCGTGCGACATCCCGGCCCTGCGCGAGCACGTCGGCGACCGCTGGCACCTCTGGAGCAACTGCGGCGGAACCCTGCGCCCGCTCGATGACAAGCATCCGGAGGTGCTCGACGTCGAGAGCCAGATCTGGGTCCGGGCCAGCGCCCGGGACCCCTGGGTGATCGACCTGCCCATCACCCCGGACCGAGACGGGCTGTGGACCAACAAGTTCATCGCCGACCACGTCGTCCCGCTCGACGAGGCGACCTGGGTGGCCGACGACGCGCTGCGCTATCTCAACCCGGAGATCGTGCTCTTCTTCAAGGCACGCCACCGACGGCCCAAGGACGAGCGCGACCTGGCCCGCGCCCTGCCCCTGCTCTCGCCCGACCAGCGGACCTGGCTGCGCGACGCCGTACATGGGTTGCGGTCCGACCACGAGTGGCTGACCCGCCTGGGCTGAAGGCCCGGGTTCAGCAACGTGGCCGGGCACCGGGTGATGACCCGATGTGAGCGACGGCATTCGGCGGGTTTTCCGGGGGAGCGCGCCCGGGCCGTACGCTTGTCGTTGCGATGACTCTGCCGAACACTCCTCCGACGACGAGCGTGTACCTCGACCACGCCGCGACGACGCCGATGCTGCCGGCGGCGGTCGACGCGATCACCTCTCACTTGCGCGACGTCGGCAACCCGAGCTCGCTGCACGCCTCCGGGCGGCACGCTCGGCGCGTGGTCGAGGAGTCCCGGGAGACCGATCGCGCAGGCACTGAACTGCCGTCCGGGCGAGGTCGTGTTCACCTCGGGCGGCACTGAGGCGAACAACCTTGCCCTCAAGGGCATCTACTGGTCGCGGCTCGCCGCCGACGAGCGCCGAACCCGGATCCTCGCGACCGCCGTGGAGCACCTCGCCGTCCTCGACCCGCTGCACTGGCTGGCGGAGAGCGAGGGCGCTGCCGTCGAGCTGCTGCCCGTCGACCAGCAGGGTCGCCTCGACGTCGACGCGATGCGCGAGTCCATCGAGCGCGACCCGGACTCTGTCGCCCTGGTCTCGCGTCATGTGGGCCAACAACGAGGTCGGCACGCTGCAGCCGGTGTCTGAGGTGGCCGCGCTCGCGGCGGAGCACCGCATCCCGGTCCACACCGACGCCGTCCAGGCGGTCGGCGCGGTGCCAGTGGACTTCGCCGCGTCCGGCGTCGACGCGCTGACCCTGACCGGCCACAAGCTCGGCGGCCCGTACGGCGTCGGCACGCTCGTCGTCCGCCGCGAGCTCGAGGTTACCCCGCTGGTGCACGGTGGCGGCCAGGAGCGCGACATCCGTAGCGGCACGATCGACACCCCGGCCATCGCGGGGTTCGCTGCCGCGGTGGAGCTCGCGGTCAAGGACCAGGCCGACCACGCCGAGCGGGTGGGTGCTCTACGCGACGACCTGGTCGCGCGGGTGCTCGACGCGGTGCCGGGCTCGCACGTCCACGGTGCGGCGTGGCAGCCGGGGGGAGCACATCGGTTGCCCGGGAACGCCCACCTGGGCTTCCCCGGACTGCGAAGGTGACTCCCTGCTGATGCTGCTGGACGCGCGGGGGATCGAGTGCTCGACGGGCTCGGCCTGCTCGGCCGGCGTGCCCCAGCCCTCGCACGTGCTCCTCGCGATGGGCTGCACGGATGAGCAGGCTCGGCACTCGCTCCGGTTCTCCCTCGGTCACACCAGCACGGCGTCGGACGTCGACGCCCTGGTCGAAGCCATCGGACCTGTTGTCGAGCGAGCGCGGGCAGCCCGGGCATGAAGGTCATCGCCGCCATGTCCGGCGGCGTCGACTCGGCCGTCGCCGCCGCCCGCGCGGTGGACGCCGGCCACGACGTCACCGGCATCCACCTCGCGCTCTCCCGCAACCCCAAGTCCTACCGGTCGGGGGCACGCGGATGCTGCACGATCGAGGACAGCAACGACGCCCGACGAGCGGCTGACGTCATCGGCATCCCGTTCTACGTGTGGGACCTCAGCGACCGTTTCCACGAGGATGTGGTCCAGGACTTCATGGGCGAGTACGCCGCTGGACGCACGCCCAACCCGTGCCTGCGCTGCAACGAGAAGATCAAGTTCGCCGCCGTCCTCGACCGGGCCCTGGGGCTCGGCTTCGACGCCGTGGCGACGGGTCACTACGCGCAGCTCCGCACCGGACCCGACGGCCAGATCGAGATGCACCGCGCGATCGACCACGCCAAGGACCAGTCCTACGTCCTGGGCGTGCTCACCCAGGACCAGCTCGCCCACTCGCTCTTCCCGCTCGGCGACTCGACCAAGCCCGATGTCCGGCGTGAGGCAGAGCGCCGGGGCCTGCTGGTCGCGGACAAGCCCGACAGCCACGACATCTGCTTCGTCGCCGACGGTGACAACGCGGGGTGGCTCAAGGAGAAGCTCGGTGACCTCGCCCCGAACGACGGCGGCGACATCATCGACCATGCGACCGGCGAGGTGCTCGGCCGCCACGAGGGGACCGTCGCCTTCACCATCGGTCAGCGCAAGGGGCTTCGCCTCGGGCGCCCGGCCGCGGACGGCAAGCCCCGGTTCGTGCTCGACATCGAGCCGGTGACCGGGACCGTGACGGTCGGTCCACGCTCGCAGCTGACCGTCGACCGGATCACCGGGAACGGCGCGCGCTGGTGCGGGACGATCCCGACCGAGCCGCTGCACGGAACCGTTCAGCTCCGGGCACACGGTGAGGAGCATCGCGCCGTCATCTCGGTCGACGGGGACGCGGTCACCGTCGAACTGGCGGACCCGGCCCAGGGCATCGCTCCTGGCCAGGCTGCGGTCATCTACGACGGCACCCGCGTCGTCGGGTCGGCGACCATCAGCGCAACCGCCCGCGTGCCTGCATGACCCTCGCCACCGGCGTCGGGTCCATGCCGATGATGGATCCGACGACTGGGCCGATGACTGGGCCGATGACTGGGCCGATGACTGGGGCGAGCTCGGCGTCCGGGACCGACGGGGCGGCGTACGCCGAGGCGGTGCGGGTCGTGCTCGGCGAGCTGCCCGGGCTGCCACACCTGCCCGAGCTGCCAGGCCGGGGTGCGACCTCCACGATGACCGGGCGCGCGCTGGCGATCATGAGCGACCTGGGCGCGGATCTGCAGCCGGCCGGCTGGCGGCTGACCGACGCCCCCGGCGTCGACCACCGCCGGGCTCGCAGCCTGCTCGCGCAGGACCTCGACCAGATCGAGGAACAGACCCAGGGCTACACCGGCGCGTTCAAGGTCCAGGTGGCGGGACCCTGGACCTTGGCCGCAACCGTCGAGAGGCCCCGCGGGGACAAGATCCTCGCCGACCACGGCGCCCGCCGCGACCTGGCCCAGGCCCTGGCGGAGGGAGTCCGCGCGCACGTCGTCGACCTGAGACGGCGGCTCCCGGGCGTCGACCGCCTGATCGTCCAGGTCGACGAGCCCGCCCTGACCGCTGTGCTCGCGGGCAGCGTCCCGACAGCCTCGGGCTTCCATCGGCACCGCACGGTCGACCAGCCGGAGGCGTCGGTGGCTCTTGCCTGGGTACTCGACGCGGTGACGGAGAGCGGAGCAGAGCCCTGGGTACACACCTGTGCGGCCGCGACGCCGCTCGCGTTGCTGCGCGGCGCCGGCGCCCGGGGACTCTCCATCGACCTCGCCCGGATGTCCGCGACCGACCACGACGCGCTCGCCGACGCCGTGGAGGCCGGAGAGACCGTCGTGCTCGGCGTCGTCCCGTCCGCGGACTCGGAGTCCTGGCCGACCGACGGCCAGGTGGCCGAGACGGTCCTGCGCTGGCTGGACATGGTCGGACTCGATGCCGCCACGGTCGGTGACCGACTGGTCCTCAGCCCGTCGTGCGGGCTGGCCGGCGCGTCGCCCGGCTGGGCACGCCAGATGCTGACGTTGGTACGACGCGGCGCCGCCAACGTCGACGGGTAGGTCCTGCTGAAGCACCCATCTCGGGGATCCCCCGGGTGGGTCCAGCACCACCCGAACCGGGGTCGCAGCCCCATCGTCCGCGCGCCGCCCGCCGCGAAGACTCGTGGCATGACGATCCAGCTGAACCACCCCACCCCGTCCGGCACCCGGCGTACCTCGGGTGGCTCCGACTTCGCCGACCTTCGGCGACGCGTCGAGCACGCCGGCCTCCTGCAGCGGCGGCCCGGCTACTACGCGGCGAGGTTCGCGCTGGTGGCCGTCGCCTTCGTCGGCGGCTGGGCGGCGTTCGTCGCGATCGGCAACTCGTGGTGGACGCTGCTGGCGGCGGCGTTCCTCGCGATCGTGTTCGGGCAGATCGCCCTGCTCGCCCACGACGTCGCGCACCGACAGGTCTTCCGGACCAGGCGCCCGAGCGAGCTGGTCGGTCGGCTGCTCGGCAACCTCGGCATCGGCATGAGCTTTGGCTGGTGGCAGGACAAGCACACCCGGCACCACGCGAACCCCAACCACGAGGAGCTCGACCCGGACGTGTCCCCGGACCTGCTGGTGTGGTCGAAGGGCCAGGCCCGCGCCGCGCGGGGACCGGCGCGGCTCGTCGGCCGGCACCAGGGTCTCCTGTTCTTCCCGCTGCTCACCCTGGAGGCGTTCAACCTGCACGTCTCGAGCGTGCGGGCCGTACGGCGGCCAGGGCTCCGGAGCCGCAGGCTCGAGAGTTGGCTGCTGGCGGCGCACGGCGTGATCTACCTGAGCGTGGTGTTCACCGTGCTGTCCCCGGTCACGGCGATCGCGTTCGTCCTCCTGCACCAGGGGCTGCTCGGCCTCTACCTCGGATGTTCGTTCGCGCCCAACCACAAGGGGATGCCCACCCTGACCGGCGGGCCCGAACCGGACTTCCTCCGCAAGCAGGTGCTCACCTCGCGCAACGTGCGAGGCGGTCGGCTGACCGACGTCGCACTCGGCGGGTTGAACTACCAGATCGAGCACCACCTGTTCCCCAGCATGCCGTGCGCGAACCTGCGGGCCGCCCAGCCGATCGTGCGCGGCTTCTGCGAGGAGCGCGGTGTGGCCTATGAGGAGACCGGGCTGCTCGAGTCGTACCGGATCGCACTGCGCCATCTGCGCGACGTGGGACAGCCGCTGCGGGGGTGATCCGGGAGACGGCGTTTCACCAGGTGATGCAGATGAACCGACACTCCCCATGGTCTGGACGCCATGGGAAGTGCCGGTTCGGCTGCGTACCTTGATGAACCTTTGTCAGCTCAGCCGACGTGGACGGCCGCAGCCTCCGGGCCGTCCGTGGCCAGTTCCTCGTGCTTGACGTTGAGGAAGATCCAGACCACCAGCGAGGCGCCGAGCATCATCACCGAACCCACGAGGAACGCTGCCGTCGCACCTCGGTGAAGCTGGCCTGGAAGCTCGCGGCCTCGATGAACGACAGCGACTCGGTCACCGGCATCGAAGGATCGATGTGGGCCGCCTGAGTTGCCTGCAGCAGCTCCGGTGCGACCTCCTCAGCACGGTTGTTGGTGAAGTGCAGCGACACGGTGCTCAGCGTCGCCAGACCCAGCGCGCCACCCACCTGCTGCATGGTGTTGAGCACTCCCGAACCGATCCCCGAGTCCGCCGCGCGGACATGGTGGACCGCGGTCAGTGTCAGCGGCACGAAGGTCAGGCCCATGCCGATGGACATGGTCACGATCCAGGGCAGGATCGACGTCCAGTAGTTGACGTCGGAGCCCGCCGTGCCACCGTTGGCCAAGGCGGAAACGACCGCGGCCGCCGAGTCGTCGATCGAGAGCCTCGAGAACATGAACAGCGAGAACGCGGCGAGCAGGGTGCCGAACCCCGCGAGGTAGCGGGGATCGATCCGGCTGGCCAGGTTGGACGCCAGTCCGGCCCCGATCACGATGCCGACCGAGAACGGCAGGAACGCGAACCCGGCGCGAAGCGGGCTGTATCCCACGACCTGCTGGATGAACAGGCTCAGGAAGAAGAACATCGCGAACATCGCAGCCGGCGCCAGCATCATGGCGACGAAGCTGGCCGCGCGGGTGCGGTTCCGCAGGATCCGCATCGGTAGCAACGGGTGGGCCACGCGCGACTCGATCACCATGAAGACCACCAGCAGGGCGACGCCGGCCGACCAGGCTGGCGATGGTCCACGGGTCGTCCCACCCGTGCTGCCGGTCGCCGGCCCGGGTCAGGCCGTAGACGATCCCGAGCAGGCCCAGCGTGCCGGTCAGAGCACCGGGAATGTCCATCTCGCCGGGGTGCTGCTCGGACTCGGCGAGGAACCTGCGCGCCAGCAGGGCGGCGATGATGCCGATCGGGACGTTGATCAGGAAGGTCAGCCGCCAGCCGCTCATCTCAATGCCGAAGACGCTGTCGAGGCCGGTCAGCCAGCCACCCAGGATCAACCCGACGGCCGCGCCCGCGCCGGACATCGCGGCGTACACCGCGAACGCGCGGTTGCGCTGCGGCCCAGCCGGGAAGGTGGTGGTGATCAGGGCGAGCGCTGCCGGGGACGCCAGCGCGGCTCCCAGGCCCTGCAGGCCACGAGCACCGAGCAGCAGCGCCTCGTTCGTCGCGAGGCCGCCCAGCAGGGAGGCCACCGCGAAGATGATGAGGCCGAGCATGAAGATCCGGCGTCGGCCGTAGAGGTCCCCGAGCCGTCCCCCGAGAAGCAGCAGCCCACCGAACGCCAGCGCGTAGCCGGTCACGATCCAGGACAGGTTCGCCTGGGCGATGTCGAGGTCGGCGCCGATGTAGGGCAGGGCGATGTTGGCGATGGTCGCGTCGAGCACGACCATCAGTTGGGCCACCGAGATGAGCACCAGTGCCCATCCCAGGTGAGCGTGTTGGCCGGGCGCGCGCGCCTCGGTCCTCGTTACGTCAGCCATGAGTTCCCTCCGTCTGTGGCTAGGTCTGTGGCTAGGTCTGTGTTTTTCTAGGTCTGTCTAGATCTGCGCTGGGTCAGGCGTGCGGTCACCGACGTCCGCAAGGGCCGCGGGCAGGATGATCTGGTCGATGATGCGGAGGATGAGGTCCTCGGTGGGGGCTTCGCCGAAGACGTAGGCGCGGTGCAGGAGCATCCCGGCGAGCGCCGGGCCGAAGACCGAGACGTCAAGGTCCTCGCGGACCTCCCCCCGGGCCTTGGCGCGTTCGTAGATCGCGTGGGAGACGGCGACCTTGGGGCCGATCACGCGGGTGCGGAACTCCTGAGCGAACTCCGCGTCCCGGGTGAGCGCGGTCAGGACGCTGGCGAGCGTGGCTACGGTGCGCTCATCCATGAGCCCGCCCTTGCAGAACGCGTGGACCAGGTCGCCCCGCAGGCTGCCGGTGTCGGGGAGCACGGGAGCCTCCTTCTGCAGGAGGAGGGCGTCGATCACGAGGGAGACCTTGTTGGTCCACCGGCGGTAGAGCGTGGCCTTGGAGGCCTTCGCCCGGGTCGCGACGGCGTCCATGGTCAGCCGGTCGTAGCCGACGTCGGCGAGCACCTCGACGGTGGCCTCGAGGATCTCGCGCTCGCGCTCACCCTCGACCCGGGGGCGCATCGCGGGGGCCTCTCCTGGCGTCATCGCGGGGGTCCTTCATCATCGATGGAACGAAACCGTTTCGTTCCATCGAACAGAGTACGGGGCCTAGGCATTCCCGCCCAACCGATTTATTTTCGACTAGTTTCCGGCCGACCCTCTCGCGCCGTCGAACATGGCCAGGGACCCGGCGCTCGCCACCCGGTTCCACGCGGCCACGCGGCGCATCAGGTAGTGGCCGGCCGGGCCCATGTCCTTGAACTCGGCCGAGGCCGCGACCGAGCGGGCCCGGGCGACGAAGGCCGCGGTGGCGTCGTACGACGTGATCCGGTCCCGCCGCCCGTGCGCCGCCAGCAGGTGCCTGCCGGTCAGGCTCCTCACGTCGTCCTCCGGTGGGAACCAGGGAGCCAGCCCGACCACGCCGACGACCGACGGGTCGTCGGCCACATGGATCGCGGTCCGGCCACCCATCGAGTGGCCCAGCAGCACGACCGGCACGCCCAGCTCCCGTCGTACCTCGTCCAGCGCCCAGCGGGCGTCCGCGATCGGGCCGGCGCCCCCGTTCCAGCCCCGGTGCCGGTAGCGCAACAACCACACCGCGGCATCCGCCGCGTGTGCCGGGCCGGAGATCGCACCCCGCATCGCGAGGCAGCGCCGCCACGAGGCGCTGCGCCCGTCGACGACCTGGTCCGAACGGTCCGTGCCGCCATGCAGCATCAGCACCACCCCGGAGGCCGACCCAGGTGGGTCGGACTTCGACAGCGAGGGCTGGGCTGGCACGGACACCTCCGTTTTGTGGGCTCACGGGGTCGTGGTTCGGGGACGCCAGCCTCCCAGATGGGTGGTGGTGCCCCGGTCCCGGATGTCGGCACGAACCGGCAAGATGGAACCCATGAGCAAAGCTCCCCAACCGGCCCCGGCAAAGGCCCGTGACCAGCACCAGCAGCTGTCGGAGCTGATCGAGGAGGCGCGCTGGCGGTACTTCGTCCTCGACCAGCCGACCCTCTCCGACGCCGAGTACGACGTCCGGTTGCGCGAGCTGCAGGGGCTGGAGGAGAAGTTCCCTGAGCTGCGCACTCCCGACTCGCCCACCCAGAAGGTCGGGGGAGCGGTCTCCACCCAGTTCACCGCCATCGACCACATCCGGCCCATGGAGAGCCTGGACAACGCCTTCTCCTACGACGAGCTGGACACCTGGCATGCCCGCCTGGCGCGAGACGGCGTCTCCGACCCGGCCTTGCTCTGCGAACTCAAGGTCGACGGGCTGGCCATCAACCTGCTCTACGAGAAAGGTCGCCTCGTGCGGGCCCTGACCCGCGGCGACGGCCGCACCGGCGAGGACGTCACGCCCAACGTGAAGACCATCGACTCGGTTCCGCACCGGCTCTCGCCGTCCGATGACTTCCCGGTGCCGTCGGTGCTCGAAGTGCGTGGCGAGGTGTTCCTCCCCGGCGAAGCGTTCGAGCGGCTCAACGAGTCCATGACCGACGCCGGCAAGCCGGTCTTCGCCAACCCGCGCAACGCGGCAGCGGGCTCACTGCGGCAGAAGAACCCGAAGGTGACCGCGACCCGCGCGCTGGGCATGGTGTGCCACGGCATCGGTGCCCGCGAGGGGTTCGAGCCGACCGCGCAGTCCGCGGCCTACGCCGCACTGAAGGCGTGGGGGCTGCCGACCTCGGACAAGGTGGAGGTGCTTCCGACCCTGAAGGCGGTCCAGAAGTACATCACCAACGCCGGCGAGCACCGGCACACGATCGTCCCCTACGAGATCGACGGCGTCGTGATCAAGGTCGACGACGTCAGCCTCCAGCGCCGGCTCGGCTCCACCAGCCGGGCACCCCGTTGGGCGATCGCGTTCAAGTACCCGCCCGAGGAGGTCAACGCCAAGCTCCTCGAGATCCGGGTCAACGTCGGCCGCACCGGCCGGGTCACGCCGTACGGCGTCATGGAGCCGACCCGCGTGGCCGGCTCGACGGTCGAGAACGCCACCCTCCACAACGCCCACGAGGTCAAGCGCAAGGACGTCCGCCCCGGGGACACAGTGATCCTGCGCAAGGCGGGTGATGTGATCCCCGAGATCGTCGGCCCGGTGCTGCCGCTGCGCCCAGACGGGCTGACCGAGTGGATCATGCCGACCGAGTGCCCCGCCTGCGGCACCACGCTGGCGCAGCAGAAGGAGGGCGACAAGGACCTGCGCTGCCCCAATCACCAGTTCTGCACGGCCCAGGTGCGGGAGCGGGTCTTCCACGTCGCCGGCCGGGGCGCCTTCGACATCGAGGGCCTGGGCTACGAGGCAGCCGTCGCGCTGCTGGACGCGAAGGCGATCGACAACGAGGGCGACGTGTTCGACCTCGACGAGGAGAAGGTGCTCGCTACCGACCTGTTCACCCGCGCCGCCAAGAAGTCCGAGGGGGAGGTCCGGGTGCTGTCCGCCAACGGGCAGCGACTTCTCGACAACCTCGACCGGGCCAAGCAGGTTCCGCTGTGGCGAGTCCTGGTCGCGCTGTCGATCCGCCACGTCGGACCGACAGCGGCCCGTGCGCTGGCGCAGGAGTTCGGGTCGATGGCAGCGATCCGCGACGCCAGCGAGGAGCAGCTCGCGGCCGCTGAGGGCGTCGGTCCGACCATCGCCGAGGCCGTGATCGAGTGGTTCGGCGTCGACTGGCACCGCGAGATCGTGGACAAGTGGGAGGCAGCAGGGGTGAGCATGGCGGACGAGCGGGACGAGTCCCGTCCGCGCACCCTCGAGGGATTGACCATCGTCGTCACCGGCTCCCTGGACAACTACAGCCGTGACTCCGTCAAGGAGGCGATCATCACCCGAGGGGGGAAGGCATCCGGTTCGGTGTCGAAGAAGACCGACTACGTCGTGGTCGGGGAGAACGCCGGCTCCAAGGCGGACAAGGCAGAGCAGCTCGGCCTGCCCGTCCTCGACGAGGCCGGTTTCGAGCAACTCCTGGAGAGCGGCCCCTCCGGGCTGTAGGGCGAGCCTCAGCTCTCGTAGGGTGACCTCAGGCCAGCAGCTTGTCGCTGACGCCCAGGGTCCGCTCGACCAGGTGGTCGATCGCGTCCTCCTCGGGTGCATCCAGCTCGGTCGACTCGCCCGTGACCGAACTCGCGCCGTACGGGTTCCCGTCGACGAACTTCGCCGCATCGGTGTATCCGGGTGCCACGACGATGCCGCCGAAGTGGAAGATCGTGGTGTAGATCGACAGCAACGTGGACTCCTGGCCGCCGTGTTCCGTCTGGGTCGCCGTGAAACCGGCGTACACCTTGTCGGCGAGCTTGCCCTCCTGCCACAGCGGCCCGAGGCTGTCCAGGAACGCCTGCAGCTGGCTGGTCACGTGGCCGAACCGGGTCGGGGAGCCGAACAGGACGACATCGGCCCAGTCGAGGTCGTCCGGGCTCGCGACTGGCTCGCCCTCGACCTCGCGGCGGTGCGCCACCCACTCGTCCTGTGAGGCGATCGCCTCCTGTGGGGCGGTCTCCGCGACATGCCGCAGCCGGACGTCTGCGCCCTGCTTCTCCGCGGCGGCCGCGGCCCGGCGAGCCATGGCGTCGACGGTGCCGGTGGACGAGTAGTAGATGATCGCGATCTTGCTGGCCACGAATGCCTCCCGGGCGGGTCGCTGGTTGCCTCTGTCTCCCCGTACCCGGCGCCGTTCTGGCTACTCCCGCCCGGCCCCGGGTCGTCCGTGCCGCCCTCATAGGATGCTGCGCATGCCTGAGCGTCGAACCGAGCCCGTCGAGGCGATCTCTCGAGACGAGGTCGCCCACCTGGCGAACCTCGCCCGGATCGACCTGTCCGACGCCGAGCTCGACCACCTTGCGCCGCAGCTGAGCGTGATCCTCGAGTCGGTGGCGTCGATCCGCGGGGTCGCCGGCGACGACATCCCGCCGACGTCGCACGCGCTCCCGCTCTCCAACGTATTCCGGGACGACGAGGTCGCGCCGTGCCTGACCGCGGAGGAGGCGCTTTCCGGGGCGCCGGCGCAGGAGCAGCAGCGCTTCGCCGTACCCCGCATCCTGGGGGACGAGCAGTGAGCGCCCGACACACACGCGCCACTGCCGCCGAGCTGGCGGACGCGCTCATCTCGGGGGAGGCCACCTCGGTCGAGATCACCCAGGCCCACCTCGACCGGATCGGCGAGGTCGACGGCGCGGTGCACGCCTTCTTGCAGGTGGACACCGAGGGCGCGCTGGCGGCGGCCGCACAGGCGGACGAGCGGCGCGCGGCGGGCAGGCCGGCGTCTGCCCTGGACGGCGTGCCGATCGCGGTCAAGGACGTGCTGGTCACCAAGGGGCTGCCCACCACCTGCGGTTCCAGGATCCTCGAAGGCTGGGTCCCGCCGTACGACGCCACCGTGGTCGCACGCCTCCGCGCTGCGGGCCTGCCGATCCTGGGCAAGACCAACATGGACGAGTTCGCGATGGGCTCCTCCACGGAGCACTCGGCGTACGGTCCGACCCGGAACCCATGGGACCTCGACCGGATCCCGGGCGGCTCCGGCGGGGGTTCCTCCGCCGCCGTCGCCGCGTTCGAGGCTCCGTTCGCGATCGGCACCGACACCGGCGGGTCCATCCGGCAGCCCGGGGCGGTGACGGGCACGGTCGGGGTCAAGCCCACCTATGGCGGGGTGTCGCGCTACGGGCTGATCGCACTCGCCAACTCCCTCGACCAGGCCGGCCCCGTGACCCGGACCGTCCTCGACGCCGCCCTGCTGCACGAGGTGATCGGCGGGCACGACCCGCTCGACTCCACCAGCATCGACGCACCCGTGCCGGACCTGGTCGCGGCCGCCCGGGAGGGTGCCTCCGGCGACCTGTCCGGAGTCCGGATCGGCGTGGTCACCGAGCTGGGTGGAGAGGGATACCAGGACGGCGTCCTCGCCCGCTTCCGGGAGTCGGTCGACCTGATGATCGAGGCCGGTGCCGAGGTGGTCGAGGTGTCCTGTCCCCACTTCGTGCATGCGCTGGCGACGTACTACCTGATCCTGCCGGCGGAGGCGTCAAGCAACCTCGCGAAGTTCGACGCCATGCGGTACGGCCTGCGGGTCCTGCCGGAGGGAGTCGAGGCCCCGAGCGCCGAAGAGGTCATGCGGGCGACCCGCGACGCCGGTTTCGGTGAGGAGGTGAAGCGCCGGATCATCCTGGGCACCTACGCCCTCTCGAGTGGCTACTACGACGCCTATTACGGGCAGGCCCAGAAGGTGCGCACCCTGATCTCCCGGGACTTCGAGGCCGCGTTCGAGCGGGCCGACGTCCTGGTCTCTCCGACGGCGCCGACAACGGCGTTCAAGCTGGGGGAGAAGGTCGACGACCCACTGGCGATGTATCTCAATGACATGGCCACGATCCCGGCCAACCTGTCGGGCGTTCCCGGCATCTCGGTGCCGAGTGGCCTGGCCGACGAGGACAACCTCCCCGCGGGCGTGCAGATCCTCGCTCCCGCCCTGGCCGACGACCGGGTCTACCGGGTCGGCGCGGCGCTCGAGGCGCTCCTCGCCAAGAAGTGGGGCGGCCCGCTCATCAACCAGGCGCCCGAGCTCGGGTCCCTGATCGGGGAGGGCGCTCGATGACCGCAACGCTGCTGTCCTTCGAGGACGCGATCGCGAAGTTCGACCCGGCGCTGGGGCTCGAGGTGCACGTCGAGCTGAACACGGCATCCAAGATGTTCTGCGGCTGCCCGACCGGTTTCGGCGCCGATCCGAACACCCAGGTCTGCCCCACCTGCCTCGGCCTGCCCGGCGCGATGCCCGTCGTCAACGGCAAGGCGGTCGAGTCGGCGATCCGGATCGGGCTGGCGCTCAACTGCGAGATCGCCGAGTGGTGCCGCTTCGCGCGGAAGAACTACTTCTACCCGGACATGCCGAAGAACTTCCAGACCTCGCAGTACGACGAGCCGATCGCCTTCGAGGGCTGGACCGAGGTCGACGTCGACGGAGAGACCTTCCGCGTCGAGATCGAGCGCGCCCACATGGAAGAGGACACCGGAAAGTCGCTCCACGTCGGCACCTCGGGCCGGATCCACGGCGCCGACTACTCCCTCGTCGACTACAACCGCGCGGGCATCCCGCTCATCGAGGTGGTCACGAAGCCGATCCTCGGCACCCGCGAGCAGGCGCCACTCGTCGCGAAGGCGTACGTCGGCCAGTTGCGCGACCTCTTGCTCGGACTCGGAGTCTCCGACGTGCGCATGGAGCAGGGGTCGCTGCGCTGCGACGTCAACCTGTCCCTCGCGCTGACCGGATCGGGTTCCCTGGGCACCCGGACGGAGACGAAGAACGTCAACTCCCTGCGCTCGGTCGAGCGTGCGGTCCGCTACGAGATGCAGCGGCACGCCGCGATCCTCGACGGTGGCGGGTCCATCCTCCAGGAGACCCGGCACTGGCACGAGGACACCGGGATCACCACGAGCGGGCGAGAGAAATCCGACGCCGAGGACTACCGCTACTTTCCCGAGCCGGACCTCGTCCCCGTGGCGCCGAGCCGCGAGTGGGTGCAACAGCTCCGTGACGAGCTCCCCGAGCCGCCGCGGGTGAAGCGGGCGAGGCTGCAGACGGAGTGGGGTTTCTCCGACCTCGAGATGCGCGACACCGTGGGCGCCGGGGCGCTGCTCCTGGTGGAGCAGACCATCGCGGCCGGCACGACTCCGCAGAGTGCCCGCAAGTGGTGGCTGGGGGAGATGGCGCGCCGCGCCAACGAGGCCGGCGTCGAGCTGACGGACCTCGCGGTCACCCCCGGCGACGTGGCGCGCGTGCAGGCTCTGGTGGACGAGGGGAAGCTCAACGACAAACTCGCGCGCCAGGTCTTCGACGGTCTGCTCGCCGGCGAAGGCTCGGCCGACGAGATCGTGGCGGCCCGCGGGCTGGCGATCGTGTCCGACGAAGGTGCCCTTGGCGCGGCCGTCGACGACGCGATCGCGGCCAACCCGGACATCGCGGACAAGATCCGCGACGGCAAGGTCGCCGCCGCCGGAGCGCTGATCGGTGCGGTGATGAAGGAGATGCGCGGCCAGGCCGACGCCGGCCGGGTCCGGGAGCTGATCCTGGAGAAGCTCACGAGCTGAGCCCGCGGTACGCTTCGCGCAATCACTCATCACGCCCGCCGTGGGGGAAGCCGGTCCAAGTCCGGCGCTGACCCGCAACCGTAGGCCGCCTCGAGCTCCTTGAGGCAGCGAGCCGGAGCACCCGCAGCGACGCGTCCTGAACACACGCTGTCGAGGAAACCAGCGGGTGGCCGTCGTGGCTTCCCGTTGTGCAGCGGGAAGGAACACCATGACCCACTTCATCCGCCTTGCCGCCGTACTGGCCGCCGGGCTCCTCACGACCACGGCTCTCGTGGGACCCGCGCAGGCCGCCGCCGACGATCGCGGTGCTCGCTGGTTGAGCAGTCAGCTGACCGATGGGCTCGTGCACAACGACCAACACGACTTCGATGACTACGGCCTCACCGCCGACCACGCGTTCGGGCTCAGGGCCACCGGTGGCCAGCCCGAGGCTATGCAGGACATCCGCACGGCTCTCGCTGACAACGTCAACAGCTGGATCATGTTCGGCAGCGACGTGTTCGCTGGTTCCACCGCCAAGGCGGTCGTCCTTGCACAGAGCACCGGTGCCGATCCGCGTTCGTTTGGCGGGGTGAACCTGGTAGCGCGACTCAACGCCCGGGTCGCCGACAACGGCCGGATCGAGGACAAGTCCACCGACGACTTCGCCAACACCATTGGCCAGGCGTACGCAGCGCGCGGGCTCGCTCGCGCCGACTCGAGCCGGGCGAACCGAGTGCTCAGGTTCCTGCTCATGCAGCAGTGCTCGTCCGGGTACTTCCGTTTGAACTTCGCACCCAAAGCCAAGGTCAACCAGACGTGCGACGCCGGGAACAGCAACACCAGTGCCCCGGACACCGACGTCACCGCAATCGCGCTGATGAGTCTTCGGGCGATCCCCGCGAAGTCCGACAAGGTCCGCGCGGCGATTTCGGACGCCGTAGCCTGGCTCGAGCGACGGCAGAAGGTCAACGGCAGCTTCGGGGAGGCCCCACGACCAGCCAGAGCAACTCCAACAGCACCGGCTTGGCAGCGTGGGCCCTCGGCGTGGCGCGATCGTGTGCGGCGGCCGCCAAGGCGGCTCGATGGGTCCGGAATCTGCAGGTGCCCGTCGGCGTCGTCGGCACTCCCCTGGAGGGGGAGACGGGCGCCATCGCCTACAACCGGGCCGCTTACAACGCCGGGGAGCTGGACGGCATCGGCGCCGCGGAGCAGGACCAGTGGCGGCGCGCGACGTCCCAGGCGGCGCCGGGCCTGACGTACGTCTCCGCTCAGGCTTGTCGCGACCGATGACGCGCTCGTGGCTACGCCGGGCCGGCGCGGTCGCGCTATTCGCGGCCGCCTGGGTCGCCATACCGAACGCCGCGGAGGCGGCGGGCTGTCCGACCGCGGACGGCGTGACCGTCGTCGTCGATTTCGAGGGTGCGGGTGGCATCCAGAGCACCTGCGTGACGGGCGGAGGTGGCGACACTGCGTTCAACCTGTTCGAGGTGCACCACGACCTGGAGAGAGTCCAGCGGCAAAGGGGTGCCATTTGCAGGGTGGATGGGGCGCCAGGGGACGACCAGTGCGTCAACATGCCGCCGGCGCACGCCTACTGGGGGCTGTTCTGGGCCGACGGGTCCGGAGGCTGGGCCTACTCCAGCCAGGGTGTCGACAGTCTCAACGTGCCCAACGGCGGTTCGGTGGCCTTCGCCTGGCAGAACGGCGGGGGGACCGACTATCCGGGGGTCGCGCCGGCGTCCCATGACGACGGGGGGTCCGGATCGGGATCTGGCGGTTCCGGCGGATCGGGTTCAGGGTCTGGCTCGGGCGGAGGGTCGGGCGGTTCCGGATCCTCGGGCGGCGGAGGCTCCGGCAGCGCGGACGGTACGACGTCCACGCCGAGCCAGTCGGCCTCGCCAAGCGGCTCGGCCTCGCCGTCGAGCAAGTCCGGCAAGCCCGGGAAGTCGGACAAGCCAGGACAGGCCGACAAATCGAAGAAGGACGAGTCCGAGAAGCCGTCGGAGTCGAGTGACGAGGAGAGTCCGTCCGAGTCCCCGACGAACACATCGGCGGCGGTTGCCGATCCTCCCAGCGCCGCCGACCAGGGCGGGCTGCCGACCTGGGTCGCGCCCGTCGGGATCGCCGTGCTGTTCGCCGCTGCCGGCGTCGTGGCCCTCGTGCGCCGGAGATCCGTGGGCTGATGCGGGCCGCCAGGCTGCCTCGTGACCTGCACCCGGTGGCCTGGTGGGTGTGGGCGATCGGGCTCGCGACCGCCGCCTCGTTCACGACCAACCCGCTGATCCTGCTGATGCTGATCGGCGTGGCCACCGTGGTCGTGATGGCTCGACGCTCGGAGCAGCCGTGGGCGAACTCGTTCCGGCTGTACGTGTGGGTCGGTGTCTTCATCGTGGTGATCCGGGTGGCGTTCCGGATCGTCTTCGGTGGCTACGGCACCACCGTGCTGCTCGACCTGCCCGAGATCCCGCTACCAGGCTGGGCCGCCGGGGTGACCCTGCTCGGCCCGGTGACCCTCGAGTCGCTGCTCGCGGGCTTCTACGACGGGCTCAGGCTGGCCACGATCGTGATCTGTGTCGGTGCGGCCAACTCGCTCGCCAACCCCAAGCGGCTGCTGAGGTCTGTCCCCCCGGCGCTCTACGAGATCGGCACGGCCCTGGTCGTCGCGGTGACCGTCCTGCCGCAGTTCGCCGACAGCGTCCGGCGGGTGCGCGCCGCCCAGAGTCTCCGAGGCGGTGCCACCAGTCGCGGGGGCCGGCTACGCCGCCTGTTGGTGCCCGTCCTCGAGGACGCCCTCGAGCGGTCGCTGGCCCTCGCGGCGGGGATGGATGCCCGCGGCTACGGCCGGGCGGCCGGCCTGAGCCCGGCCCAGCGGCGCCTGACCGGTGGTCTGATGCTGGTCGGGCTGGGCGGCATCTGCGTCGGCGTCTATGCCTTCCTCGATCAGACCGCGCCGCGGTTCCTCGCCCTCCCGATGCTCGCCCTGGGCACCGTCGCGGCCATCGGCGGCCTGCTCCAGGCGGGGCGGTTCGTGCAGCGCAGCAGGTACCGGCCCGACCGGTGGCTCTGGCCCGAGTTCGTGGTGGTGGGTGCTGGTGTGGTCACCGGCTTCATCGGCTGGTACGTCGCTCGGGAGCAGGTGCTGATCGCCTTTCCGGGGGTCGACAGCTTCCCGACGGTGAGCTCGCTCGCGTTGCTGGGGATCGGGGTGGGCCTGGCCGGCGGGCTGTGCTCGCCACCGCCCGGCGTACCCTTCGGGGCCGCCCGGGCCGATCGAGCGATGCAGGCGGTGCCGGCGTGATCGAGCTGCGCGACATCAGGTTCCGGTACGACGAACAGGTCGTGCTCCGCGATGTGGACCTCACGCTCGACGAGGGCGAGCTGATCGTCGTGTCCGGCCCCACCGGCGTGGGCAAGTCGACCCTCCTGGGCGTGGTCACCGGTTTGGTCCCACGGTTCACGGGGGGTGAGCTGGGAGGTGACGTCCTGCTCGACGGCGAGAGCATCGTGCGCCGGCCGCCCCGGGAGCGGGCCCACGTCGTCGGTTACGTCGGCCAGGACCCCGCCGCCGGCTTCGTCACGGACACGGTCGAGGAGGAGCTCGCCTACGGAATGGAGCAACTCGGCCTGGCTCCGGCCACCATGCGCCGTCGCGTCGAGGAGACCCTCGACCTGCTCGGGGTGGCCGACCTGCGGTCCCGGGACCTGCGCACGCTGTCCGGCGGAGAGCAGCAGCGCGTTGCGATCGGTTCCGTCCTGACCATGCACCCGCGGGCGCTCGTCCTCGACGAGCCGACCTCCGCACTCGACCCCACCGCCGCGGAAGAGGTCCTGGCCACCCTGACCCGGCTCGTGCACGACCTCGGGATCTCGGTGCTGATGGCCGAACACCGGCTCGAACGGGTGGTGCCGTACGCCGACCGGCTGGTGGTCATGCACGGTGCCGGCCACGTGGACGTGGGGGAGCCTGAGGCCCTGCTGGCCACGGCTCCGGTGGCCCCGCCGATCGTCGAACTCGGTCGGCTGGCCGGCTGGAAGCCGTTGCCGCTCAGCGTGCGCGACGCACGGCGGAGTGCCCGCGGGCTCGCGGATCGGCTTGGAGCGGCGCCCAGCCAGGACGGTGTCGCCCGGGGTCCGGAGCTGCTGACGGCACGCGGAATCACGGTCGTGCACGGCCGACACGTGGCCCTGCGCGACGTCGAGGTGACCCTCCGCGCAGGCGGGGTCACCGCATTGATGGGCCGCAACGGATCCGGCAAGTCCTCGCTGCTCTGGGCCCTCCAGGGCGGCGGCAAGCGGCACTCCGGTTCGGTCCGGGTGGACGGCCGGGACCCGGCCGGGCTCGACGCAGAGGCACGGCGGGGCGTCGTCGGTCTTGTCCCGCAGACCGCGGCCGACCTGCTCTACCTGGAGACGGTCGACGACGAATGCGCCGCCGCCGACGGCGGTACCGGTGAGTGCCGCACGATCCTGGACCGGCTGGTGCCCGACATCCCGAAGGACCGGCACCCGCGGGACCTGTCGGAGGGGCAACGGTTGGCGTTGGCCCTGGCGATCGTGCTGACCGCGGCACCCCGCGTCGTACTCCTCGACGAGCCGACCCGCGGCCTCGACTACGCCGCCAAGCGCGCCCTCGCCGGCATCCTGCGCCGGCAGGTGGAGCACGGCCGCGCGGTCATGGTCGCCACCCACGACGTCGAGTTCGTGGCCCTGGTGGCCGACGACGTGCTGGTGCTCGCCGAAGGGGAGGTGGTCTCGTCCGGACCGGTACGACTCGTGGTCGCCGAGTCGCCGGCGTTCGCGCCGCAGGTCACCAAGGTGCTCGGCCCGCCCTGGTTGCGGGTGGACGAGGTCGCCGCCCGTCTGGAGGGGCTGTGAACCGCGCCGCGGTCGTGATCACGCCGCGCTCGGCGATCGTCCTCGGGGTCGCGTCGGTCGCCGGGTTCATGATGCTGATCTGGCCGCTGCTGCTCCGGGTTGAGGACCCCACCCGGGTCGATCCGCCGTTCCTCTTCCTGGCCCTGCTGCCGATCGTGATCGCCGTCGTCCTCGCCGAGGTGAGCGAGGGTGGGCTGGACCCCCGGGTACTCGCGATCCTCGGCGTGCTGAGCGCGATCAACGCGCTGCTCCGCGGAGTCTCCGCGGGTACCGGTGGAGTGGAGCTGGTGTTCTTCCTCCTGATCCTGGCCGGGCGGGTATTCGGTCCCGGCTTCGGTTTCGTGCTCGGGTGCACCTCGCTCTTCGCGTCCGCGCTGATGACGGCCGGTGTGGGCCCCTGGCTGCCCTTCCAGATGCTGGTGTCCGCCTGGGTGGGCATGGGTGCCGGGCTGCTGCCGAGGAGGTTCACCGGCAAGGCCGAGATCGCACTGCTCGCGGTGTACGGCGTGTTCGCGGCCTACGCCTTCGGGTTGCTGATGAACCTCTCCGGCTGGCCGTTCGTGCTGGGCATCGTGGTGCCCGGGCACGAGGGCTCGCTGTCCTACGTGGCCGGTGCACCAGTGCTGGACAACCTGCAGCGCTTCCTCGTCTACACACTGCTCACGTCGACCGGGTCCTTCGACACCGGTCGCGCGATCACCAACGCCGTGGCGATCATCGTTCTTGGCCCGGCCATCCTGACCACGCTGCGACGAGCGTCGCGAAGGGCGACGGTCACCTCGGATCCCGTCGGCAAGCGTGGCACCGGCATCAACGCGGGCTGATGGCCGAGCCGGGGCCGACGTCCCGCCAGTAATGTGGAGCCATGATGCGAGCTCGATCACATCGGTGTCGACGTCACGTCCCGGTCGGTCCAGCTGGACGCAGACCCGCCGGCGACGCGGGATCCGCTCGATGATCGCGCGCATGTGGCGGGGCTGGGTGCGTTCGGAGCTGATCGAGGAGTACGTCGACATCGTCGAGCGCACCGGCATGTCGGAGTACCGCGCCACGCCGGGCAATCGTGGCGCCCAGCTGCTCACTCGTGACCTCGGCGACGGGCGCACGGAGCTGATCACCCTGAGCTGGTGGGACAACCTGGACCAGATCAGGGCCTTCGCCGGCGACGACATCGAGACGGCGAAGTACTACCCGGAGGACGACGCCTACCTGACCGATCGCGAGAAGACCGTCTCCCACTTCGAGGTTGCGCCGCCCCAGGAGCTGCCCGGCTGACCCGGTCAGCCCGCAGGCGGTCAGCCCGGATCGATCACCAGAATCTGGTCGTCGTCCGGGCCGGGCTCGGCTCGGCCGTCCCGGTTCGACGTGGTGACCCAGAGGTTCCCGTCCGGGGCGACGACGACGGTGCGCAGCCGCCCGTACTTGCCCACGAAGAAGTCCGTTGGCTTGGTGGCGCGGTCGTTGGCGACGTCGATCCGCCAGAGCCGTTCGCCGTTCAGGGCGGCCAGCCACAGCCGCTCTTCGTGCCAGGCCAGGCCCGAGGGCGACGCCTCCGAGGTGTTCCAGACGACCTGGGGGTTGGTGAAGTCGGGATCGTCGCCACGGCCCTCGAACACCGGCCAGCCGTAGTTGTCGCCCTTCTGGATCAGGTTGAGCTCGTCGAACGTGGAGGCGCCGAACTCCGATGCCCAGAGGTTGTCGTCGTCGTCGAAGGCGAGGCCCTGGACGTTGCGATGTCCCCACGTCCAGACCGGGGAGTCGCGGTCGGGGTTGCCCGGCGCCGGATCGCCGTCCGGTGTGATCCGCAGGATCTTGCCGCCGAGGGAGCCGCGGTCCTGGGCGAGCTCGGGCTCGCCCGTCTCACCGGTCGAGGCGTAGAGGTAGCCGTCGGGCCCGAAGGCCAGCCGCCCACCGTCGTGGATGAACCCGTTCGGGATCCCCTCGAGGATGACTCGCGGCGACCCGAGCTGCTCACCCTCGAGCGTCATCCGGACGATCCGGTTGTCCGTGGCGGTGGTGACGTAGAAGAAGAGAGTCCGGTCGTTGGCGAACTCCGGCGAGACGGCGACCCCGAGCAGACCCGCCTCACCCTGCGGCGCGGCCTGCTCGATCACGCCGATCTCCCGGACGTCGCCGTCGGTGATCGCGAGCACCCTGCGGGTGTCGCGTTCGGTGACGATCGCGGTGCCGTTCGGCAGGAAAGCCACGCCCCAGGGGACGGCCAGCCCCTGGGCGACGGTGTCGACGACCCGCGGCGGCCCGGCCGCATCGGTCTCCGTCGGGGCCGGTTCCTCGGTCTCGGATGGCGGCGTCTCACTGTCGGTCGGGCTGGCGGTGATCGTCGGAGGGCCGGGACCGTCGTCCTCGTCCGAGCAGCCGGCCAGCGCACCCGTCAGAACGATGGTCGCGGCCGCTACCGACCACGCCGTCCGCATGTTCAGCCGACCCGCTCGAGGAAGGCAAGTAGCAACTCGTGGACCTTCTCGGGCTGTTCCATCTGGATGAAGTGGGTGCCCTTCAGCTCGACGTACGTCGCTCCCTCGATCCGGTCGGCGGCGGTGGCCATGTGCTTCGCGGCCGTGAGCACGTCGTACGTCGCGGCGACGAACACCGCTGGCGCCTGGACCTTGCTCAGCCGGACGCGGGGGTGCTGGGACGTGCGCAGGGCGAGATGGAAGTACCACTCGACAGGGGTCGACAGGAACGCCCTCATCGAGAACGCGGCCAGCTCGGGATCGCGCACCGGCAGCATGAGGCCGGTGTGGCTGATCACCTTGATCACCCTCGGCCCCACCGGCAGGCGAGTGGTGATCGGAGTGAGGGCGCGGCCGCCGAACTTCAGGGCGCGCGAGAAGTTGACGGTGATCGCCCGCGCCGCCGAGCGGGGGACCCGCAACGGGCCGAGCATCGTGGAGAAGGTGTCACCCGGGACTCCGGCCACGGCGAACAGGCCGGAGACCCGCTCGGGGTGCTCGACGGCGAGCTCGAACATGGTGTTGACGCCCATCGACCAGCCGACCAGCACCGCCCGGTCGACACCGAAGTGGTCCATGATCGACAGCGCATCCTCGACGAACTCCTCGATGCCGACCCGGTTCGGATCCTCCGGCCGCTCGGACCCACCGGTGCCACGGTGGTTCCACGAGACGACCCGGACCCCGCACTCGGGCGTCAGCAGCGCCGGCCAGGTCCACGGGCTGGTGCCCAGGCCGTTGCACAGGACGACCGTGGGGCCGTCGATGACGCCGTCTGCGTCGTTGGTCCACGCGCGGAGTCGGGTCCCGTCGTCGGAGAGGACCTCCTCGAACGTGACCCGGGCGTCGATGGCGGTACGGGCAGCAGAGGCTGTCATGCCTCGATTCTGCCCGAGCGGCCCAGCCAGACGTGGGAGGTGCCCGCCCTCGCGTCCCTGACCCCAGCTGAGATCCGGCGATGCGCCGACCGCCGGATCTCAGCCGTGCGCGGCGACCGGCTGGCGCTCCGGCTCCGCGTGGGCCGCGAGGTACTCCTCGGCTTCGACCCGCTCCGCCCGTCGCTGCGTGAGGACGGTCGAGGCGAGCATGGCGTTGCGTCGCGACTTCTGCTGGGATTCCACGGCCCAGCGACCGATCAGTGGAACGAACATGGCGGTGGCTTCCGAGTCGATGGCGTCACCACGACGCTAGGGGCGGCTCGCGTCGTCGGCATCAACGCGATGTGACATCTGCGTGAACGCGCCCGCCCGTTGGTTGAGGTGCGAGCGAAGTCTCCGCTGGTTGAGGTGCGAGCGAAGCGAGCCTCGAAACCCGGTGAGCCGGGCAAGGGGCCGGCCCGTCGGCTGCGCCGTCGCACCCCATCTGATCGGTCTCCGCCGGTGGGCGCGGGGCCCGGGCGGGGTCCCGCGAGCGTAAAGGGCGGTGTGGCGCCGACGCGGCCGCAACCACTGACGACCGAGTCCGGCGACACGGCGACCCAGCGAGTGGGGCACTGGCCGGGCACCGTGTCCACCACCAGTCCGACGGCTTCCGGCACGCCGGTGGAATGGTCTCGATCACCGAACGGGAATCAGTCCGGGGCGGGTTCGGCGATCACCCGGTGACTCCGGGTGGCTCCGACGCTGGCGATGATGACGCACGCCATCGCCAGCCACTGGACGGGGGTGAGGAACTCCTGCAGCACCACGATCCCCACCAGGGCAGCGGCGGCGGGCTCGAGGCTCATCAGGATGCTGAACAGGGCGGGGCGGATGCTCCGGAGGGCGGTGATCTCGAAGCTGTACGGGATCACGGAGCTCAGCATTCCCACCGCCGCCCCGAGCAGCAGGATCCGTGGGTCGAGCAGGCTCTCGCCACCCGACGGGATCGCCAGAGGGGTCAGCAGGATGGTCGCGATCACGCTGGCGACGGCGAGACCGTCGAGCCCGGGCCACAGGCGGCCGGTCTGCGCGCTCAGCAGGATGTACGCCGCCCACGCGGCGCCGGCGAGCAGGGCGAAGGCGACGCCCGCGACGGTCAGGTCGCTGCCGTCGAACCCCAGGAGCACCACGCCCAGCCCCGCCAGGAACACCCAGATCAGGTCGCGGGCGCGACGGGAGCCGAGCAGCGCCAGGGCGAGCGGCCCCACGAACTCGATCGTGACCGCCACGCCGAGGGGGATCCGGGCGAAGGCCTGGTAGATCGCCCAGTTCATGACCCCGAGGGTGAGCCCGAAGGCCAGTGCGACGAGCCAGTCGTCCCTGGACCGTCCGCGCAACACCGGGCGTGCGATCAGGCCGAGAACCACCGCGCTGGCCACCAGCCGCAGCCACACCATGGCCGTGGGGGTGACCTCGTCGAAGAGCTCCTTCGCGATCCCGGCCCCGAACTGCACGGACAGGATGCCGCCGAGCACCAGCCAGACCGGTGAGAATCGCGAGGTCACCGGGTCAATCTAGGAGGGAGCCCGGCTGCGGGCGCGAGGAGCGTCTGTTCACCGGGCTGCCCGAGTGTGATGATCTGATCGATGAGAGGGAGAACATGAGCACGATCCTGATGGTCGGCACGCGCAAGGGGCTCTGGATCGGGACCTCCGACGAGGCCCGCGAGGACTGGAGCTTCACCGGTCCGCATTTCGACATGGAGGAGGTGTACTCCTGCCTGATCGACAAGCGTGGCCAGCCGCGGCTGCTGGCGGGCGCGTCCTCCTCGTGGCTGGGTCCCCAGGTCCGATGGTCCGATGACCTGGGCGCCTCGTGGCAGGAGACCCCGAACGGCGCCGTCCGCTTCCCGGAGAGCACCGACACGAAGCTCGAGCGGATCTGGCAGCTGGTCACCGGGCCCGAGGACGACGTGGTGTACGCCGGCACCGAGCCCGGAGCGGTCTTCAAGTCCACCGACCGCGGCGAGTCCTTCACCCTCGAGCAGGCCCTGTGGGACCACCCACACCGGCCGGAGTGGGACGCGGGTTTCGGCGGCCAGGCCTTCCACACGATCCTGCCGCACCCGACCGACCCGCAGTCGGTCACCGCTGCGCTCTCGACCGGAGGCGTCTACCAGACCAGCGACGGTGGGGCCTCCTGGGAGCCACGGAACACAGGGATCCGGGCCGAGTTCCTCCCGGAGGGTCAGCAGTACCCCGAGTTCGGTCAGTGCGTCCACAAGGTCACCCGGCATCCTTCGCGACCGGAGCGGCTCTTCCTGCAGAACCACGGAGGCGTCTACCGCTCCGACAACCACGGCGAGACCTGGGAGTCCATCGCCGACGGGCTGCCCGCCGAGTTCGGATTCGCGATCGTCGTGCACCCGCACCAGCCCGACACGGTCTTCGTCTTCCCGATCAACGGCGGGGACCGCCGCTACCCGCCGGACGCCAAGGCCCGGGTCTGGCGATCCACGGACGCCGGTGAGTCCTGGAAGGAGCTCGGGCAGGGGCTTCCGGACAACTTCTTCGTGGGCGTGATGCGCGACGCGATGTGCGTCGACGACCACCAACGCCCCGGGGTCTACTTCGGCGCGCGCAACGGCGCTGTCTGGGGGTCGGCCGACGAGGGTGACACCTGGCGGCAGATCGTCAGTGAGCTCCCCGACGTGATGGTGGTCCGGGCCGCATCTCTCGCGGACTAGCGCGAGGGCCGGCGAGGGGCAATAGGGTCCTGGGCATGAGCAGCTTCGATTTCTCCCGCTCCACGACGATCGACGCCGATGCGGCCCTGATCCACGGGTTCATCGACGACTTCCACGAGTGGCCGAAGTGGTCGCCGTGGGAGGACGTCGACCCCGACCTCCAGCGCACCTACACCGGGCCCGACTCGGGCGTGGGCGCCCAGTACGCCTGGGCGGGCAACCGCAAGGCGGGCGAGGGCAACATGGAGATCACGTCCTCCACGCCGGAGCAGATCGGCATCCAGCTGACCTTCCTCAAGCCGTGGAAGGCGAGCAACCAGGTCACCTTCACGCTGGCGCCCACCGGCCACGGCACCGAGGTCACCTGGCGGATGACGGGCGAGCACCAGGGCTTCGCCGGGATGATCATGAAGACCTTCGGGATGGACCGCCTGGTCGGCAAGGACTTCGACAAGGGGTTGACCCGGCTCAAGGCCACCGCCGAGTCCACCGCCGCCTGAGGTCGCCGGGCCGGTCACCCGGCCGCATCGAGGATCATCTCGACCGTCCGGAGCGTGACCGGCTCATCGAGGAACTCGCCGACCCAGTCGGCGTTGTCGGCGCGCTCCTCGTCGGACTCCGCCGCCAGCCAGCGCTCGCAGCCCGCCTCGGCGATGTGTCCGGTCTGGGCGATCAGCACGGTCAGGTCCCCCTGGCCGCGGAGACGGGCCCGGCCGCCTGCCTCGACGTACGCCGCGTGCAGCGCGCGCATCCGGGCGTGGTCACCCACTCCGAACTCGAACATCGTGCTCGCGAGCTCTCCGGCCGGGACCCCGGGTCCGGCGTTCTCCCAGTCCAGGACCACGAACCCGTCGCTGGGGCTGCGCCGGAGGTTGTCCGCCCAGAGGTCGCGGTGGCACACCTGCACCGGCGGGGTCTCGACCAGAAGTGCCTCCACCTCCAGCACGCCAGGAACCAGCGCGTCCAGCCGGTCGGCGAAGGGTGCGCCGGCGGTACGGAGCCGGGCGACGAGGTCCCGCCACGCCGGTTCGCCGACCGGCGCGACGTACCACGGGTCGACCAGTCCGGTAGCCGGCACCCGGACCCGGTGGATTCCGGCGACGAGGGCGCCGACTGCCAGCGGGTCGAGGAGCCGATCCGCAGCGAGCACATCGACCCACTCGTACGCCCGCACCGGTCCCGACCCGAGCAGAGCCAGCACCTCGCCGGTCGGGGTTCGGACCACCGGGGGCATCGGGATCCCGTGGCGACGTACGACGTCCTGGTAGGCCGCGTCCGCGGCGACCTCCTGCGGGTCGAGTGGAAAGCGCGCGTCCTTGACGGCGAAGTCACCCCGGTCGGTGGAGAGCCGCCAGATGTCCCCGAGCCGCCCGGAGGCGACGGGCCCGGTGAGCACGGCGTCCTCGCCGAGCGCGAAGGCTTCGGCCACCTCCGCGGCCTGCCCCGGGTCCAGCACGCCCTCATCCTAGGGAGACGCGACCGGACCGATGCGCGATTCACACCCCGGGACCCCGGCGCCCGCAGCGGCGCCGCGGGGCTACGCTCGCGATCATGAGCGAGCAACACGACCTCAAGCCCCGCTCCCGGGACGTCACCGACGGCCTCGAGCGTGCCGCCGCGCGCGGCATGCTGCGGGCGGTGGGCATGGGCGACGAAGACTTCGCCAAGCCCCAGATCGGCGTGGCCTCGTCGTGGAACGAG
Organism: uncultured Actinomycetota bacterium; assembly: GCA_963733895.1. Classification (GTDB taxonomy): domain Bacteria; phylum Actinomycetota; class Actinomycetes; order Propionibacteriales; family Nocardioidaceae; genus Nocardioides. Next base: position 359,947 of record CAVTEY010000004.1, on the reverse strand, counting down.
ATCACCCCGTGCAACCTCTCCCTCGACCGGCTGGCCAAGGCGGTCAAGAACGGCGTGCACGCTGCCGGCGGCTACCCGCTCGAGTTCGGCACCATCTCGGTCTCCGACGGCATCTCCATGGGCCACGAGGGCATGCACTTCTCGCTGGTCTCCCGCGAAGTGATCGCCGACTCGGTCGAGACGGTGATGATGGCCGAGCGCCTCGACGGGTCGGTCCTGCTCGCCGGCTGCGACAAGTCCCTGCCGGGCATGCTGATGGCCGCGGCCCGGCTCGACCTCGCCTGTGTCTTCCTCTACGCCGGCACGACTTGCCGGGTCGGGTGGACGGGAACGACCTCACGATCATCGACGCCTTCGAGGCGGTCGGCGCCTGCCTGGCCGGCCGGATCACCCGGGAGGAGGTCGACCCGCATCGAGAAGGCGGTCTGCCCCGGCGAGGGCGCCTGCGGAGGGATGTACACGGCCAACACCATGGCCTCGATCGCCGAGGCGCTCGGCATGGCCCTGCCCGGGTCGGCCGCGCCGCCCGCGGTCGACCGGCGCCGGGACGGTTTCGCCCACCGCTCAGGCGAGGCCGTGGTCGAGCAGCTGCGGCAGGGCATCACCGCCCGGCAGATCATGACCAGGCCCGCCTTCGAGAACGCGATCGCCCTGACCATGGCGCTGGGCGGCTCGACCAACGCGGTACTCCACCTGCTCGCGATCGCACGCGAGGCCGACGTGGACCTGACCCTCGACGACTTCACCCGGATCGGGGCCAAGGTCCCGCACCTGGTGGACATGAAGCCGTTCGGCCGGTTCGTCATGGTCGACTTCGACCGGATCGGCGGGATCCCGGTCGTGATGAAGCTGCTGCTCGATGCGGGGCTGTTGGACGGCGACTGCCTCACCGTGACCGGCAAGACGCTGGCCGAGAACCTCGAGGAACTGGATCCGCCCCAGGCGTGACGGCGAGATCATCCGACAGCTGTCGCAGCCGATCCACGCCACCGGCGGCATCACCATCCTCACGGGCTCGCTCGCCCCCGAGGGTGCCGTCGTGAAGAGCGCCGGGTTCGACGAGACCACCTTCACCGGAACGGCCCGGGTCTTCGATGGCGAACGGGCGGCGCTCGACGCCCTCACCGAGGGAGCGATCGTGGCGGGTGACGTGGTCGTGATCCGCTACGAGGGGCCCAAGGGCGGGCCCGGCATGCGGGAGATGCTTGCCATCACCGGAGCGATCAAGGGCGCCGGGCTCGGCAAGGACGTCCTGCTCATCACCGACGGTCGCTTCAGCGGAGGTACGACGGGTCTGTGCGTGGGCCACATCGCCCCCGAGGCGGTCGACGGCGGCCCGATCGCCTTCATCCGCGACGGCGACCAGATCACCCTCGACGTCGCGAACGCCTCGCTGGACGTCGCGATGGACGACCTCGACGCGCGCCGGATCGGCTGGGCGCCCAACCCGCCCAAGTACACCCGTGGGGTTCTTGGCAAGTACGCCCGGGTCGTGCAGAGCGCCGCCCACGGGGCCGTCTGCGGGTGATCCGGTGACCGAGCAGCAGTTACCCGACCATCGAGGGCCGATCCTGTTCCTGGTCCTGCTGGCGCTCGTCGGCCTGATCGTGGTGGCCGGCGGGCTCGGACAGACCGACAACGACGGGCCCGGGCCGGAGCCGACCCCGCCCCCTGCCGAGCCGACCAACCCGTTCCTGCTCGAACCGGAGTCGGCCGAACCCAGCCAGCCGACCGAGTCCACCGAGCCGGAAGACACCGAGCCGGAAGACACCGAGCCGGAAGACACCGAGCCGGAAGACACCGAGCCCGAGTCCACGGAGCCCGCCGCGCCGGTGACCCTTCCCGAGGGGCGAGCCAGGGTGTTCGGCGGCGACCGGTTCCTGGTCGCCTACTACGGGACCGCCGGGACCGGAGCGCTCGGTGTGCTCGGCGAGACCGAGCCGGCCGAGATGCACCGACGGGTCCACCGGGCAGCCCGTCCCTTTCGGGACGACGCCGGCGGCGTGCAGGTCGTCTATGAACTGATCGTCGACCATCGCCGACCGCGGCCCGGGGCGGGACGGCGACTACAGCCACGACATCGGCCGCGCCGCGGTACGGCGCTACATCGACGCCGCTCACCGCAACGACGCACTGCTCCTCCTCGACATCCAGCCCGGTCGCTCCGACTTCCTGACGGTGGCGCGCCGCTGGGAGTGGGCGTTGTCCCACCCCTGGGTCGGCCTCGCAGTCGACCCGGAGTGGCGGATGGGCCGGAGGCAGGTCCCAGCCCGGGTGATCGGGCATGTCGGTGCCGCCGAGGTCAATCGCACCTCGCTCTGGCTCTCGCAACTGACCCGGCGGAAGGGATTGCCGGAGAAGCTCTTCGTGGTCCATCAGTTCCGGACCTCCATGATCACTCGCATCGAGCGGATCAAGGCACGCCCCGCCCTCGCGATCGTGCAGCACGCCGACGGGTTCGGCACCCGCCGCCAGAAGCTGGCGACGTACCGGACGATCGCCCGCCCGCGGCAGTTCACGATGGGCATGAAGCTCTTCTACGACGAGGACGTCCGTCGCTTCGACGCGTCCGACGTACGCCGGATCAGGCCGCGGGTGCGTTTCGTCAGCTACCAGTGACAGGCCCGGTCCGCCGGCTGGGGTAGACATGCCCTCGTGACCGACCCCCAGGAGCTCGACCGCGGCGACCCCCTGGCCCAGTACCGCGAGCGGTTCGTGGGCGCCGAGGCGCCGCTCGTCTACTTCGACGGCAACTCGCTGGGCCGCCCGCTCGAGGTCACCGCCGCGCACATCGCCGACTTCGTGCACCAGGAGTGGGGAGGCCGGCTGATTCGCGGGTGGGACGAGCGCTGGTTCGACCTGCCGCTGACCGTGGGCGACCGAGCTGGGTCGGCTCGTGCTCGGCGCCGCGCCGGGACAGACAGCGGTGGGTGACTCCACGACGGTCCTGCTCTACAAGCTGATCCGGGCTGGCGTGGCGGCTCGACCCGGGCGGTACCGAGATCGTGCTGGACCGCGACAACTTCCCGACCGACCGCTACGTCGCCCAGGGCGTCGCCGCCGAGCTTGGGCATGGTCGTGCGCTGGATCGACGTCGACCCGAGCGCAGGGGTCACCGCCGACCAGCTCGCGGCGGCGGTCGGTCCGCAGACGGCGCTGGTGGTCCTGAGCCACGTGGCCTATCGCTCCGCCTGGCGTGCGCCGACGCGCCGGCCCTCACCGCCATCGCGCACGACGCCGGTGCGCCTCGTGCTCTGGGACCTGAGCCACTCCGCGGGATCGGTGCCGCTCGAGCTCGACGCAGTGGGGCGTCGACCTCGCGGTCGGCTGCACCTACAAGTACCTGAACGGTGGCCCCGGGTCGCCGGCCTTCCTCTACGTCGCCGAGCAGCATCTCGCCGAGCTGACCCAGCCGATCCAGGGCTGGATGGGAGCGGTCGACCCGTTCCTGATGGGACCCACCTACGCGCCGGCCGAGGGCGTTCGGCGGTTCCTCTCCGGCACTCCGCCGATCCTCGGGATGCTCGCACTCGGCGACATGCTCGACCTGATCGAAGAGGTGGGGATGGCCGCGGTCCGGGCGAAGTCGGTGGCGCTCACGTCGTACGCCGTCGAGCTCGCCGACGAGCACCTCGCGCCCCTCGACGTCGCGGTCGGGTCGCCGCGCGAACCGGAACGGCGGGGTGGCCACGTGACTCTCAACCACCCGCGGATGCGCGAGGTCGCCGCCCGGCTGTGGCGCCGCGACGTCATTCCGGACTATCGCGACCCGGACGGTCTGCGGCTCGGGCTGTCGCCGCTGTCGACCTCGTTCGAGGAGGTACGGCGCGGGGTGCTCGCCATCCGTGAAGAGCTGTCGCGCGGCTGACCCGGTGTTCCACCACGGTTGACCCGGCGACACGTCGTGACAAGGTGGGACAGTGGACCAGCGCCTGAGCCTCGTCACGTTCGCCGTCCGTGACCTCGACGCCACCCGCGCCTTCTACGTCGACGGGCTCGGCTGGGCGCCACTGCTCGAGGAGCCCGGCGACGTGCTGATGTTCAAGGTGGCCGACAAGCTGATCTTGAGCCTGTGGGTCCGAGGCCACTTCGAGGACGAGGTGGGGCCGATCGCCATGACGACGGGGATCGCCCCGATCACGCTGGCCCACAACGTCGCGAGCCGGGAGCGGGTCGACGAGGTCCTCACGACCGCTCAGCGGGCTGGAGCCGACCCGGTCCAGCACGCGGAGGAACGCGAGTGGGGCGGCTACACCGGCTACTTCGGTGACCCGGACGGGTACCGGTGGGAGATCGCCTTCGCGCCGGGCAACATCGGACAGGAGGTTCTGCCGTGAACGACAAGGAGACCATGACCGCCGAGCAGTTCGGGGAGGAGGATCTCCGCGACTGGACCTGGCGCGACGACGCGCTGCACGCGCACTTCGAGACGGGCGACTTCGTCACCGGTGTGCGGCTGGTCAACCTGATCGGGGAGGCGGCGGAGTCGATGAACCACCACCCCGATCTGGACCTGCGCTACCCGCACCTCGACGTCCGGCTGACCAGCCACGACGCCGGAGGTGTCACCGCCCGCGACGTGAAGATGGCCCGGACGATCAGCGAGCAGGCCGCGGGGGAGGGCGTTCGCACCGGCTGACTCCGGATGCTGGGACCGCTGTACCACGATCTGGGACGGCTGGCAGACTTGCTTGACGTCGGAAGTGCCCGACGGCGACGGTGGACGCATGCGCATCGACATTCTTGTACGCACGCGACGCGTGAGTTGAGGCCACCAGGTCTCACGCCCACGCGTCGTCCCCTCGTTGCCGATCCGGCCGAGGGGTTTTTTGTTGGGCAGCCGAACGGAGCAGGAAGCAGGGCGATGAGCGAGACGACGGACCCGTCGGTCAGCGGTGCGCAGAGCCTCATCAAGTCGCTGGAGGCAGCCGGCACGCAGGACATCTTCGGCATCCCCGGCGGCGCCATCCTCCCGGCGTACGACCCGCTGATGGACAGCACGATCCGGCACATCCTGGTCCGCCACGAGCAGGGCGCCGGCCACGCCGCGCAGGGGTACGCCGCGGCGACCGGCAGGGTGGGCGTCTGCATGGCCACGTCCGGTCCCGGCGCCACGAACCTCGTGACCCCGCTCGCCGACGCCCACATGGACTCGGTGCCGATCGTGGCGATCACCGGCCAGGTCGGGGCCGCTGCCATCGGCACCGACGCCTTCCAGGAGGCCGACATCCGCGGCATCACGATGCCGATCACCAAGCACAACTTCCTGGTCACCGACCCGGCCGAGATCCCGCGCACGATCGCGGAGGCGTTCTACATCGCCTCCACCGGACGTCCCGGCCCGGTGCTCGTCGACGTCGCCAAGTCGGCGCTGCAGGCGCGCACGTCGTACGCGTGGCCGACCGAGCTTCACCTGCCCGGGTACCGGCCGGTGACCCGGCCCCACTCCAAGCAGATCCGTGAAGCCGCCCGGCTGATGCTCGAGGCCCGTCGGCCGGTGCTGTACGTCGGTGGCGGCACCATCCGCGCCGGAGCGGCACTCGAGCTGCGCGTGCTCGCCGAGTTCACCGGCATCCCGGTCGTGACCACCCTGATGGCGCGGGGCGCTTTCCCGGACTCCCATCCGCAGCACCTCGGCATGCCCGGCATGCACGGCACGGTGGCCGCGGTGGCGGGGCTGCAGCGCAGCGACCTGATCGTCAGCCTTGGCGCACGGTTCGACGACCGGGTGACCGGCAACCTCGACTCGTTCGCGCCGGGCGCCCAGATCATCCACGCCGACATCGACCCGGCCGAGATCGGCAAGAACCGGGTGGCCGACGTGCCCGATCGTGGGGGACTGCCGCGAGGTGATCAGCGATCTGGTGGTCGCGCTCCAGGCGGAGGCGGACGCCGGCCACACCGGCGACTACGAGGCGTGGGTCGACTTCCTGGCCGGCGTGAAGAAGAAGTACCCCCTGGGCTACGACGCTCCCGAGGACGGCACGCTCGCCCCGCAGCTGGTGATGGAGCGGCTGGGTGCGATCGCCGGCCCGGACGCGATCTACTGCGCCGGTGTCGGTCAGCACCAGATGTGGGCCGCCCACTTCGTCGGCTACGAGAAGCCGAACAACTGGATCAACTCCGGCGGCCTCGGGACCATGGGCTTCGCCGTACCGGCCGCGATGGGCGCCCAGGTCGGTCGGCCCGACAACACCGTGTGGGCGATCGACGGCGACGGCTGCTTCCAGATGACCAACCAGGAGCTGGCCACCTGCGCGATCAATGACATCCCGATCAAGGTCGCGATCATCAACAACGAGTCGCTCGGCATGGTCCGGCAGTGGCAGACGCTCTTCTACAACGAGCGCTACTCCAACACCGACCTGCACAGCAAGCGGATCCCCGACTTCGTGAAGCTGGCCGAGGCCTACGGCTGCGTCGGCCTCGCCTGCGACAGCCCTGACGACGTCGACGCCACGATCGACAAGGCGATGGAGATCAACGACGTGCCCGGTGGTGGTCGACTTCCGGGTCCACCGCGACGCGATGGTCTGGCCGATGGTCGCCGCCGGCACCAGCAACGACGACATCAAGTACGCCCGCGACCTCGCCCCCGACTTCGAGGAGGACGAGCTGTGAACACCCCAACAAGCCGCTCGCTGCGCTCACGCCTCGCCGGGGACCCCGAATGAGCAAGCACACGCTCTCCGTCCTGGTCGAGAACAAGCCCGGCGTCCTGGCCCGGATCGCCGGCCTGTTCAGCCGGCGCGGCTTCAACATCGACTCGCTGGCCGTGGGACCGACCGAGCATGCCGAGGTCTCGCGGATGACGATCGTGGTCAACGTCGAGGACTCGCCCGCTCGAGCAGGTCACCAAGCAGCTCAACAAGCTGGTCGAGGTGATCAAGATCGTCGAGCTCGACGGCTCGGCCTCGGTCAACCGCGAGCTGCTGCTGGTCAAGGTCAAGGCCGACGCCGCACACGCGGGGTCAGGTGCTCGACGCCGTCCAGCTGTTCAAGGCCCGCGTCGTCGACGTCGCTCCCGACGCCGTCACCGTCGAGGTCACCGGCAACGTCGGACAAGCTGGCCGGCTTCCTGAAGGTGGTCGAGCCGTTCGGCATCCGCGAGCTCGTCCAGTCCGGCATGGTCGCCATCGGCCGCGGCTCCCGGTCGATCAGCGAGCGCACGCTGCGCCCGGTCCCGATCCCCGCCCCGCCGGCTGCCGCGGGGTCGTGAGTCACATGAGTCACAGGAATCCCCGGTGGACCGGGGATCGCTGCACTTGTCGGCCTTTGCAATGCCCGACAAGTGCAGGAAGTGCCCGCCAAGTGTTACCGATGGGACTGCTGAGAGTCCATGACGACCAGCCAACGACGAAGGAGAGCCCCCGTGGCTGAGATGTTCTACGACGACGACGCCGACCTGGCCCTGATCCAGGGCAAGAACGTGGCGGTCCTCGGCTACGGCAGCCAGGGCCACGCCCACTCGCTGTCGCTGCGCGACTCCGGCGTCGACGTCCGCGTCGGCCTGCCCGAGGGGTCGAAGAGCCGCGCGAAGGCCGAGGCCGAGGGCCTGCGCGTGCTCACGCCCGCCGAGGCGGTCGAGGAGGCCGACGTGATCGTGATCCTCGCCCCCGACCACGTCCAGCGGAAGCTCTACGCCGAGTCCGTCGAGCCCAACATCACCGCCGGCGACACCCTCGTGTTCGGCCACGGCTTCAACATCCGCTTCGGCTACATCACCCCGCCCGAGGGCGTCGACGTGTTCATGGTCGCGCCGAAGGGCCCCGGGCACCTCGTCCGTCGCGAGTACGTCGACGGCCGCGGCGTACCCGTGCTCGTCGCCGTCGAGAAGGACGCCTCCGGCAAGGCCTGGGACCTCGCGCTGTCCTACGCCAAGGCGATCGGCGGCCTGCGCGCCGGCGGCATCAAGACCACGTTCACCGAGGAGACCGAGACCGACCTGTTCGGTGAGCAGGCGGTGCTCTGCGGCGGCGCCTGCCAGCTGGTGCAGTACGGCTTCGAGGTGCTCACCGAGGCCGGCTACCAGCCCGAGGTCGCCTACTTCGAGTGCCTGCACGAGCTGAAGCTGATCGTCGACCTGATGTACGAGGGCGGCATCGCCAAGCAGCGCTGGTCGGTCTCCGACACCGCGGAGTACGGCGACTACGTCTCCGGCCCGCGGGTCATCACGCCGCGACGTGAAGGAGAACATGAAGGCGGTCCTCGAGGACATCAAGAACGGCTCCTTCGCCCAGCGGTTCATCGACGACCAGGACGCCGGCGGCACCGGAGTTCAAGGAGCTGCGCGCCAAGGGCGAGCAGCACCCGATCGAGGAGCACCGGCCGCGAGCTGCGCAAGCTGATGGCCTGGGTCAAGAGCCACGACTCCGACTACGTCGAGGGCACCGCCACCCGCTGACCGTGACGCAGGGCGGTGACCGCCCGCGGGTCACCGCGCCTGCAGACCTCACCGGGTCTGCGATGTCGTAGGCCGAGCCTGTCGAGACCGCCTCGACCGACGGCTACTTCACCTCGGACCGCATCACCAGCAGCAGGCCGACGGCCAGCGGCACGACCAGCCAGATCACGCCGGCGACACGCGAGGCTGGCCCACTGCTCGCCGGTCAGGTCGCCGTTGAACAGCGCGCCCTGGGCGTAGTTGAAGTCGACCCACGGCTGCAGGTCGCTGAACCACTCCTGGCTCGCCGCCAGGAGCATCGAACAGCGTCGGCAGCAGCAGCGAGTAGACGAAGTACGCCACGATCGCGCCGGCCGAGTTGCGGATCAGCACGCCGAGCATGAAGCCGATCAGCATCCCCAGCACGTTGGCCAGAGCATGATGTCAGGCCGCGTGGACGAGCGAGATGTCCCAGACCGGGTCGACGCCGGTGATGGCGGTGCCGACGACGTTGCCGAGGGCGCCGATCGCCGAACGCGACCAGCATCGACACGACGCCGATCGCCCACGGCCGCCGATCGCCTTGGCCCCGATCACCCGGCCGCGGTGGGGCACCAGGGTGAACGTGGTCAGTCCGCTGCGCTGGCTCCACTCGCTGGTGACCGACGAGGATCGCGACCATCGGCAGGATGACGGCCATCGGGAAGCCGATCGCGGCGGCGAACGCGTCGTAGGTGAGCTCGCTCGTCCGGGCGCGAACAGCGATGACGGCGCCGGTGGCGAGCGACGGCGGTGATGCCGATGCTGGCCATCAGCCAGAAGCCGGACCGGGTGTCGAACATCTTGCGCAGCTCGACCCGATCACGCCGGGCCGAGCGGGATCGGCGTGATCGGCCGGCCCGGCGGGGCGTGGCTCGCGCGGTGCTCGGCGGTCGCCGTCGGGTGCGACGACGGCGGTGCTCATGCTGCTGCTCCTTCGCGCTGGGTCTCGGCGGTGAGCTCGAGGAACATCTCCTCGAGGCCGGCGCCGTCGGCGCCGCGCAGCTCGGTCAGGGCGACGCCGGCGGCGAGCGCGACCTTGCCGACCAGCGTCGGGGTCGGCGTCGGTGCGCAGGGCGCCGTCGCCGGAGGTCGACGGTCGATGCCGGACGTCGGCAGGGCGCGGCCGAGGTCGGCGACGTCGCGGCTGCGGACGACGGTGCCGGCGGCGCGCGAGCAGCTCGGTCCTTGGTGCCCTGGGCGACGATCCGGCCGTTGCCGATCACGACGATGTCGTCGGCGATGACCTCGATCTCGTGCAGCAGGTGCGAGGAGAGCAGGACGGTGCCGCCCCGGTTGGCGTACCCGCGCAGCAGGTCGCGCATCCAGCGGATGCCGGCCGGGTCGAGCCCGTTGGCGGGCTCGTCGAGGATCAGCACCTCGGGGTCGCCGATCAGCGCGGTGGCGATGCCGAGCCGCTGCCGCATGCCGAGCGAGTAGTTGCGGACCCGGCGGTCGGCCTCGGTGGCGGTCAGGCTGACCACGCTCGAGCATCTCGTCGACCCGGCGGGCCGGCAGGCCCATGGTGCGCTGCGGCGACGGTGAGGATCTCGCGTCCGGTGCGCCCGGCGTGCTGCGCGGAGGCGTCGAGGAGGACGCCGACCTCGAGCCCGGGGTTGGGCAGGTCGGCGAACCGGCGGCCGGTGATGGTCGCACGTGCCGGACGTGGCGGGCGTGAGGCCGACCATGATCCGCATGGTGGTGGACTTGCCGGCGCCGTTGGGGCCGAGGAAGCCGGTGACGCGGCCGGGCCGGGCGGTGAAGGAGACGTCGTCGACGGCGGTGAAGCCGCCGTACTTCTTGGTGAGGGTTTCGACTTCGATCATGCCGCCAAGCCTCGCGGTGAGGCGGGGGTCGGCACATCGGGGAAGGTGCCGACCGGACCCCCGGTTCAACCCTGACCGGACCTCAGGGTCGACCCCGAGAGCCGACTCGCTATGGGCCCCTACTCGACCCGGCCGCCAGGCCGCGGCTCCGTGAGGCGCCCGCTCGCCATCTCGATCCTCCGGTCGATGCCCACCCGCTCGATGAAGGTCTCGTCGTGGCTGACCACGACCAGCGTGCCGTCGTAGCCGGCGAGGGCCGACTCGAGCTGCTCGATCGCCGGCACGTCGAGGTGGTTGGTCGGCTCGTCGAGCACCAGCACGTTGACCTCACGGGCCTGGAAGAGCGCCATCAGGGCCCGGGTCCGTTCACCCATCGACAGGCTGCGCGCCGGTCGGTCGACGTGCTCGGACCCGAGGCCGAACTTCGCGAGCAGGGTGCGTGCGTCCCCGCGGTCCACGTCGCCGAGCTCGGTGCGAAGGACGTCCACGACCGAGTCGTCGGTCTCCAGGAGGCTGCGCTGCTGGTCGATCACCCCGACCCGGACCCGGCTGCCGAGGGTGCGCCGGCCGCCGTCGAGGGGCAGATCGCCGAGCAGCGCCGGCCAGCAGGGTGGACTTGCCGCTGCCGTTGTCGCCAGTGAGCAGGATCCGGTCGCCGCGGACGACCGTGAGGTCGACCGGGCCGAGCCGGAAGTCACCGCGTTCCACCTCGGCCTGGTCCAGCATCGCGACCACCTCGGCTGACGGGGAGCCCGCGTCGATGGAGTAGCGCAGCTCCCACTCCTTGCGGGGCTGCTCCACGACGTCCAGCCGATCGGCCGCCTTCTTCAGCCGCGCCGACTTCGCGCCCTGCCGGTCGGCCCTCGCCCGGAACTTCTCACGCTGGTGCTTGTCCGGCTCGCTCGCCGCCAGCCACGGCGCGGCGGCCGCGCCGCCCACTCCTGACGCTGCCGTGCCTGCGCGACGAGGTTGTCGCGGGCCAGCGCGTACTCCTCGAACGCCTCGTTGCCTGTCGCCGGGCCAGCTCCTTGGCGGCTGCGAAGTCGGAGTAGTTGCCGGTGTAGTGGCCGATCCGCTGCTGCGGGAGGTCGAGCTCGACGACGCTGGTCGCCACGGTGTCCAGGAACGCGCGGTCGTGGCTCGCGATGAGCACCGGACCGTCGTGCCCGGTGACGAACTCGGCCATGAGCCGCAGGCCGCGGGCGTCCAGGTCGTTGGTCGGTTCGTCGAGCAGCAGCACCTCGTACCGGCTGAGGAGCACCGCGACCAGCGCCGCCCGGGCCGCCTGTCCGCCAGAGAGGGAACCGAGCGGTCGGTTCGGGTCGACGTCGAGCCCGACCTGGCCGGCAACCTGCGGCAGCCTGTCGTCGAGGTCGGCCGCGCCGAGGGCCAGCCAATGCTCCAGTGCTTCGGCGTAGGCGGCGTCGGATCCAGGTGGTCCCTCGGCAAGGGCCTCGGCGGCGGCGTGCAGGGCATGGTCGGCCTCGGTCACCCCGGTACGCCGGCGGGCGTAGCCGAGCAGCGTCTCCTGCGGGTCGGGCGGGACCTGGGGGAGCCAGCCGATCGTCGCGTCGGCTGGAGCGAGACGGACGGTGCCGGACTCAACCGGAAGTTCGCCGACGACGGCGCGCATGAGGGTCGACTTGCCCGAGCCGTTCGGCCCGACCAGTGCCGTCACGTCGCCGTCGGCCAGGACGAGGTCGAGACCGGTGATGAGGGTGCGGGCGCCGTAGGCGATGCCGACAGCGGTGAGGGTGAGGGTGGTGGACACGATGCTCCAGGATGACGAGAAGGCCCACGAGACGTGGGCGGGGCCGATGTCGTCAGCAGATGTCCATACCTGCACGGTAGCCGCTCGGTCACGTCTTGGGGCAACCGGTTTTTCACGCGCGTTTTCACGCGCGCGCGCCCGGCCGGTCCAGGCGGGGGAGGATGGCGGCCATGACCCCGGACCCCCGGCCGGTGTTCGTGCTGCACGAGCACCACCGACCCCAGCACCACTTCGACCTGCGTCTCGAGGAGGACGGCGTCCTGCGCTCATGGGCGGTTCCGAAGGGGATGCCGACCGATGCCCGCCAGGACCGGCTGGCGGTCGCGGTCTCCGACCACGACCTGGAACATGCGACGTACACCGACGAGCACAAGGAGATCGCCGACACCGGCTGGTGGGAGCTGGAGGACCGCACAAACCGCCGGTTCGTCTTCGTGCTGCACGGTCGCGACGCGGCCCGCCGCTACGCGCTCATCGACACCGGTCAGGACTGGTTGTTGCACCTCGTCCGGCGCCAACCGTGACCGCCCTGTCGGCTCCGTGGTCGGCGCGTCCGGGTCGTGGCGTCGACGGAGTGGTCGGATCCCGGTCGGGTAGGGTTTGCGGCTCCAGCACAGCGTCGTGCAGGGCCCTGCCACGAGGACACCAACTCGGCAGCGCTCAGGCCGTCCACCCACAGACTACTATCGAGGACAACCGCTGTGACCAAGCCCGTCGTACTCATCGCCGAAGAGCTGAGCCCCGCCACCGTCGAGGCACTCGGCCCGGACTTCGAGATCCGCACCTGCAACGGCGCCGACCGCGCCGAGCTGCTCGCGGCGATCGCCGACGTGGACGCGATCCTGGTCCGCTCCGCGACCAAGGTCGACGCGGAGGCGCTCGCCGCGGCCCCTCGGCTCAAGGTGGTCGCACGCGCCGGTGTCGGCCTCGACAACGTCGACGTCAAGGCCGCGACCCAGTCCGGCGTGATGGTCGTCAACGCCCCGACCTCCAACATCGTCTCGGCGGCCGAGCTCGCCGTAGCCCTGATGCTCGCCGCGGCGCGGCACGTCTCGCCCGCGCACGCCGCGCTGAAGAACGGCGAGTGGAAGCGGTCGAAGTACACCGGCATCGAGCTCTACGAGAAGACCGTCGGCATCGTCGGCCTCGGCCGGATCGGCGTCCTGGTCGCGCAGCGGCTCTCGGCGTTCGGCATGAACGTCATCGCCTACGACCCCTACGTCCAGGCCGGCCGCGCCGCCCAGATGGGCGTCCGGCTGGTCGACCTCGACACCCTGCTTCGCGGAGGCCGACTTCATGTCGGTGCACCTGCCCAAGACCCCCGAGACGGTCGGCCTGATCGGCGACGACGAGCTGCACCAGGTCAAGCCGCACGCTGGTGCTCGTCAACGCCGCGCGCGGCGGCATCGTCGACGAGGCCGCGCTGTACGCCGCCCTCAAGGAGGGCCGGATCGCGCGCCGCCGGGCTCGACGTCTTCGCGAAGGAGCCGTGCACCGACAGCCCGCTGTTCGAGCTCGAGAACGTCGTGGCCACGCCGCACCTCGGTGCCTCCACGGACGAGGCACAGGAGAAGGCCGGCGTCGCAGTCGCGAGGTCGGTGCGACTGGCGCTGTCCGGTGAGCTGGTCCCCGACGCCGTCAACGTCCAGGGCGGCGTGATCGCCGAGGACGTGCGCCCCGGCATCCCGCTCACCGAGAAGCTCGGCCGGGTCTTCACCGGGCTGGCCGGCGAGGTGGCGCAGCAGATCGACGTCGAGGTTCGCGGCGAGATCACCGAGTTCGACGTCAAGGTGCTCGAGCTGGCCGCGCTCAAGGGCGTCTTCTCCGACATCGTCGAGGACCAGGTGTCCTACGTGAACGCGCCGCTGCTCGCGGCCGAGCGCGGCACCGCCGTACGCCTCGTTACCGAGGCCGAGAGCCCCGACCACCGCAACCTGATCACGATCCGCGGCACCCTCGCCGACGGTTACGCAGGTCTCGGTGAGCGGCACCCTGATCGGGATCGGCCAGAAGGAGCGGCTGGTCGAGGTCAACGGCTTCGACGTCGACATCGAGCCGACCGACCACCTGGCGTTCTTCAACTACGAGGACCGCCCCGGCATGGTCGGCACCGTGGGCCGGCATCCTCGGCGACGCCGGCGTCAACATCGCCGGCATGCAGGTCGCGCGCGACGCCAAGGGTGGCTCGGCCCTGGTCGCGCTCTCGGTCGACAGCGCCATCCCCGCCGAGACGCTGGCCGAGATCGAGACCGCCATCAATGCGGCCTCGGTGCGCGCGGTCGACCTGACCTGAGCACGGTCCGTCGACCGCTACGCGACCATCGACCCGGCCCGGTCGACCGGGAACGGGCCACCGCTGCCGATCGCGTACGACGTCCCAGGCGGCCGCGAGGCGGCGCACGGCCTCCTCGAGCTCCTCGCCGCTCGCGCGTCCACGGGACCCGGACGAACTGGTCGAGGCCACCCTCGGCGGCGAAGACCGGCCCGGGGGCGACGATGACGCCCAGCCGCTCGGCCTCGGCCGACGACCGCCGTCGCCGAGCGGCGCCGGCAGCTCGCACCACAGCGCCAGCCCGCCGGTCGGCACCCGGAACCGCCACTCGGGCAGGTGCTCGCTCAGGGCGGAGACGAGCCCGTCCCGCTGCTCGCGCAGCCGGGCGCGCTGGGCGTCGAGGATCGTGGCTGGGTCGGCCGAGCAGCCGGGCCAGCGCCAGCTGCTCGAGCACCGGAGCGCCGAGGTCGAGGCCGACCCGGGCCCGCGTCAACCGGTCCATCTGACCGCGGGGGGCCCGGATCCAGCCGAGGCGCAGCCCGCCCCAGAAGCTCTTGCTCGCACTGCCGATGGTGATCGTGTCCGGCGCGAAGCAGGCGAACGGTCGGGGCATCTCCTGCCCCTCGAGGGCCAGGGCCTGGTGGGCCTCGTCGACCACCGCGACAGTGTGGGTGCGCCGCAGGTGGCCGGCGTACTCCGCGCGCTGGTCGTCGGTCATCAGGTGCCCGGTCGGGTTCTGGAAGTCGGGGATCAGGTAGGCCAGCGCGGGTGCGGCCTGGCGCAAGGCGGCGCCCGTGGCCTCCAGGTCCCACCCCTCGGGATCGACCGGAGAGCCGGCGAGGCGCGCGCCGCTGTGCCGGATCGCGAGCGTGGCGTTGGGATAGACCGGCGACTCGACCAGCACCCGGTCGCCGGGCCCGGTGAACGCCTGAGCCACGATCGACGCGGCGCTCAGGGCACCCGGCGTGACCATGATCTGATCCGGCGTCCGTCGGGAGCCCCCGCAGCGTCGTAGGTCGCGGCGATGGCCGCCTGCAGCTGGGGCAGGCCGGCCGGGAAGTACCCGTGACCTCGCCGAAGTACGCCGGCAGGTCGGCCGCCGCCTCGGCGTAGCCGCGGCCAGCCCGGGAGGGGCGGACGTCGCTGCGCAGTTGAGGTCGATGGCATCCCCGTCACCGGGCAGGGGCAGCAGGGCCCGGTCGTGCGCGCGGGCCCGGCCGCCCGGCACCCGGGTGAACGTCCCCGATCCCTGGAGCGCCTCGGCGTACCCGGCGTCCCGCAGCGCGGCGTACGCCCGGGTGACGGTGGTGCGCGAGACGCCGAGGGCATCGGTGAGCTCGCGCTCGCTGGGCAGCCGGGTGCCCAGTGGGATCCGGCCGTCGCCGATGAGCAAGGTGAGCGCATCGGCCAGGCCGGCGTAGGCGGGGGAGCGGTCGAAGTCGCCGACCAGGGTCGCGGTGCGCGGTGCGCTGATCGACCGGGCGCTGTCGAACCCCGAGCTGACCAACCCTGAGCTGTCGAGTCTGGCGCTGATGGACCTGTTCATGCAGTCCACTGTCTCATGATTGGCTATTTATGAGAAGGCCAATTGGCGGCATCCTTGTCATCATGACCGTGCTCGCCGCCCCGCGACGCCCAGCCTGACCGATGTCGGCCCGATCGCGCAGCTGCGCGCCGGTCGGCTGGGTCGGCGGTTGCCCCAGCTGATCGTCGGCCTGGCCCTGTACGGCGTGTCCCTGGCCATGATGGTTCGCGGCGACCTCGGGCTGGCGCCGTGGGATGTCCTGCACTCGGGCTTCACCCGGTACGTCCCGATCACGCTGGGCCAGGCCGTGATCCTGTTCAGCTTCGTCGTGATGCTGGCGTGGATCCCGCTGCGCGAGGTCCCGGGCCTGGGCACGATGCTCAATGCGCTTCTGGTCGGCGCGTCCGCCGACCTCACCCTGTTCCTGCTCGACCCGCCCGACGGTACGGCGGCCCGTCTGGCCCTGACGGTGGGCGGGGTCGCCCTGTGTGGGTTCGCGAGTGCCCTCTACATCGGTGCCCAGTTCGGACGCGGCCCGCGCGACGGACTGATGACCGGGCTGAACCGGCGTACTGGCCTGTCGCTGCGGCTGGTCCGCACCGGGCTGGAGGTGCTCGTCGTGGTCCTGGGGCTGCTGCTGGGTGGCGTTGCCGGCTTCGGCACCGTCCTCTACGCGCTGGCGATCGGCCCGCTCACCCAGCTGATGCTGCCGTGGTGGACGGTCGAGATCGAGACCTCCTGAGCGGAGGCCCATCAGCGTCGACGTGCCTCGCGCGCGGACGGCTAACGGCGGGTCGCGATCAGGGCGGACGCATCCGGCGCGATCATGACCTCCACCGCCGTGAACCGCTCGTCGGTCAGCCACTCCTCGCGGAGCGTGTCCACCCGACCCTGGAAGATCGGCGGCCACGACTCGCACGGTGTGAAGTCGTCCAGCACGACGATCCCGCCCTGGTCGACGAGGTCCGCAACCGCGTCGACCCGCACTGACGTCGGATCCCCGGAGTCCAGGAAGAGCAGGGAGAAGGGACCCTGGTCGAGCAACGTGGACCAGTCGGCCGCCAGGACCTCGACCTGCGGGTCGTCCTCGAAGATCTCCGCGGCCGCCTTGGCGAGCTCGGGATCCAGTTCGGCGGTGAGGATGTGCGCCTTCCCGCGGACGCCCGAGCGCAGCCAGGCGGTGCCCACCCCGGTACCGGTGCCGAACTCGGCCAGGGTCCCGCTCCGGGTGGCCGCCAGGGTGGCGAGCAGCCGGCCCGTCTCGTTGCGGCAGAAGGACACGTAGCCCGCCTTTCGGGTCACGTCGAAGGCGCGCGACACGATCTCGGGCAGCTCCGGTGGTGCACTCATGAAATGGAGTCTTTCACTGCGCGCGGCATGTCTCGCATCCTGAGCAGTTCCGGAAATGCCGAGCGGCCATCGAGCAGGCGTCGTACCGTTTCTCCATCATGCGGAGCGTGTTCGTACTCATCGAGCGCCGCGGCGAGGCTTCTGAGTGAGGCCACCTCGCCGCGGTGGTCGGCGTTGACGGTCTCACGGCACATCTGAAAAGCCTTCGAACGACTTGCTCCGCGGCGGGTCCCGCCAGCAGAACTGCGTGATCCGCACTCTTCTCTGGTTCTCCTCTCACGCAACCCGTGAGCCGTACCGGTGTCTCCCGCCGCGGGGTGGTTCCATCCAGCAGTCCTGGCCTCGAGCCGGTTGCCCTGCAACCTCCGCGACCAGCGACGAAACAATCATCGAGGAGAACCGATGTACGACATGTACCCCGAGTGGGGTCCGGCCAGCCAGAACGTCCCGCCGTGGGCGGTGCGGCCGGAGAACCCGCAGAGCCACGAGGCTGTCCAGGAGTCGCTTGACCTCCGAGACAACGGCGGTGAGAGGCCGGACGACAACTAGCCTCTTTCCATGAGCGATCCCTCGACCGAGCCGCCAGGCACCCATCGGCTCGCTGTCATCCCCGGTGACGGCATCGGTCCGGAGGTGACGGCCGAGGCTCTGAAGGTCCTCGAGGTGGCCGCCCCGAGCGGCGTGAAGTTCGAGCCGACCCGCTACGACCTCGGCGCCGAGCGCTACCTCGCGACCGGTGAGGTCCTGCCGGACTCCGTGCTCGCCGAGATCGCCGATCACGACGCGATCCTGCTGGGGGCGGTCGGCGGCCGGCCGGGTGACCCGAACCTGCCGCCCGGGATCCTGGAACGCGGGTTGCTGCTGCGGCTCCGCTTCGAGCTGGACCACTACGTGAACCTGCGGCCGTCGCGGACCTTTCCCGGCGTCGCCTCCCCGCTGGCCGACCCGGGTGAGGTGGACTTCGTGGTGGTCCGCGAGGGCACGGAGGGTCCCTACACAGGGAACGGCGGAGCCCTGCGGGTCGGGACGCCGCACGAGGTGGCGACCGAGGTCAGCGTCAACACGGCGTACGGCGTGGAGCGGGTCGTGCGCGACGCCTTCGCCCGCGCCCAGCGCCGCCCCCGCCGGAGACTGACCCTGGTCCACAAGACCAATGTGCTGGTGCACGCCGGGGCAGTCTGGAGCCGGCTGGTCGACGACGTCGGCATGGAGTTCCCGGACGTGACCGTCGACTACCTGCACGTCGATGCGGCGATGATCTTCCTGACGACCGACCCGGCACGCTTCGACGTGATCGTCACCGACAACCTGTTCGGCGACATCGTCACCGACCTCGCGGCCGCGGTCACCGGCGGCATCGGCCTCGCAGCGTCCGGCAACATCAACCCGGACCGCACGACCCCGAGCATGTTCGAGCCGGTGCATGGGTCCGCGCCTGACATTGCCGGCCAGCGGAAGGCCGACCCGACCGCCGCGATCCTGTCGGCCGCCCTGCTGCTCGACCACCTCGGGCACGCGGAGGCCGCCGCCGCGATCGAGCGGACGGTCATCGACGACCTGGCCGACCGCGACCCCGGCGTCCCACGTCAGACGGCGGAGATCGGGGACGCGATCGTGGCCCGACTCACGGGCTGAGCGCGTCGGATACCGTGCCCTCATGCAGATCAGCACCACCCCATCGACGACTGCCGTCGACGACGCCCGCCTCGTGGAGATCCTCGCGAACCCCGGATTCGGGGTGCACTTCACCGACCACATGTTCACGGTCGAGTGGACGCCCTCGGACGGGTGGCACCAGGCACGCATCGCGCCGTACGCGCCACTGACGCTCGATCCCGCCACCGCGGTCCTGCACTACGCGCAGGAGACCTTCGAGGGGATGAAGGCCTACCGTCACGCCGACGGCTCGATCTGGACCTTCCGGCCCGAGGAGAACGCCGCCCGCATGGTCCGGTCGTCGAAGCGACTAGCCTTCCCCGAGCTCCCGGTGGACGCCTTCGTGCAGGCCGTCGACGAGCTCGTGAAGGCCGACCGTCGCTGGGTGCCGGACCCCGCCGGCGAGAAGAGCCTGTACGTCCGGCCGTTCATGCTCGCGACCGAGGTGTTCCTCGGGGTCCGGCCCGCCCAGCACGTGACGTTCCTGGTCATCGCATCGCCGGCCGGCGCCTACTTCAAGGGCGGGGTCAAGCCGGTCACCCTGTGGCTGACCACCGACTACACCCGGGCCGGCCGGGGCGGCATGGGCGCCGCCAAGACCGGCGGCAACTACGCCAGCTCACTCGTGGCGCAGCAGGAGGCGATCGATCAGGGCTGCGACCAGGTGGTGTTCCTCGACGCCCAGGAGGGCAGGTACGTCGAGGAGCTCGGCGGCATGAACCTCTACTTCGTCCACGACGACGGACGCATCGTCACCCCGGAGCTCGGCGGCACGATCCTCGAGGGGATCACCCGCGCCAGCATCATCGAGCTGGCCGGCAAGCTCGGTCACCAGGTCGAGGAGCGGAAGTTCTCGATCGACGAGTGGCGAGACGGGGTCACGAGCGGCGCGATCACCGAGGTGTTCGCGTGCGGCACGGCCGCTGTCGTCACTCCGGTGGGGTCGCTGAAGTGGGACGGCGGCCAGGTGCCCGGTGCGTCGGACGCGGGCGAGGTGACGATGCAGCTGCGGCAGGCCCTCGTCGATATCCAGTACGGCCGGGCCGAGGACACGTTCGGCTGGATGCACAGGGTCTGCTGATCGGCCGCCCCGGCGCGATATCGTGCGGGAGCCGATCGCACATGGGGGTGCTGACATGGCTGAGAAACGTGAAGGTCTGGTCGGGAACCGGTGGGTGCTGGTCGGTGGTGTCGGCTACCTGCTGGAATGGGTGGCGATCGCCTGGGTAGGCGCGCTCGGTGTCGGGGAGACGGTGACCAGGGGTGCTTCCGCCTCCGACCTGACCGAGAGCTACGTCGACCACGTGGACGCCGTGACGTCCATGGCCGGATGGTTCTCCATCGTGCTCCTGTTCCGCATTCTGCTGTTCATCGGCCTCCGGCAGGCACTGTCCGACTCGGGGTACCGCCACCCGCTGATGGACTTCGCCGTCGCTGCTGCCGCTGTGAGCGTCACCCTCGAGGTGGCCTCCTACGGCCTGGGCGCGGCCGCGGCCGGGCTCGCGGAGGACGGTGACGAGGCCGGGATGCTCGCCCTCGACCAGGCCGGTGCCGGGATCAACCTGATGCTGGCGGGCGGCCTCGGCGTGGCGATCACATGCGCGGCGTACTGCATGTGGCGCTCGGGCCTGTTCCCGTGGCCGCTGAACGTGATCGGCGGCGTGTCCGGGCTGGCGATCATCGGAGCGCAGCTGTCCGTGGCGCCCGGGCTGCAGGCCATGTTCGACATTCTCTTCGTGTTCCCGGTGCTGTTCTGGGTCTGGATGCTCTGGACCGGCGTGGCCTGCTGGCGCCGCACACCCGCCGCACGGGAGCGGGCGTCGGTCGCCTGAGAACGCCGTCCACGCGGGTAATCTTTTGGAGTGACGACTTCCCCGGGCCCGCCGGCCGGGCTGACGGTAGGCGGCTATGAGCTGCTGACCCGCCTGGGCGAGGGCGGCATGGGCGTCGTCCACCTCGCCAGGCGGCCCGGAGGCGACCGGGTGGCGCTGAAGGTGCTGCGTCCGCACATCGTCGGCGACGACGAGGCCCGGGCCCGGCTGGCGCGGGAGGTGAACTCGCTCTCGCGGATCCAGAGCCGCTGGGTGGCCGAGATCGTCGACGCCGACCCATGGGGCGACATCCCGTACGTCGCGACCCGCTACGTGCCGGGCCTCTCGCTGCACGACCTCGTGCACGAGGAGGGACCGATCACGGGCCGCGACCTCGACTGGTTCGCCCGCGGGCTCGCCGAAGGGATCGCCACCGTGCACGCGGTGGGAGTCCTCCACCGCGACGTCAAGCCCTCCAACGTCCTCATGGAGGGCCGCAACCCGATCCTCATCGACTTCGGCCTGGCCCGGGTCGCTGACGACCCGAAGCTCACTCACACCGGCTTGCTGCTCGGCACGCCGGGATACCTCGCCCCCGAGATCCTGTACGGCGACGACGCCACCCCTGCCTCCGACGTGCACGCATGGGCGGCCACGGTGGCCTTCGCCGGCGACCGGCGCCTCGCCGTTCGGGCGCGGCCCCTCGATGGCGATCATGGACCGGGTCCGGCGTGGACAGCACGACCTCGCTGGGCTTCCGGCTGACCTGCGACGCATCGTCGAGGCCGCCCTCGACCCCGACCCGCGGAGACGGCCGACCCTGGACGACGTTGCGCGGTTGGCTGCGCTCCCCGGGACAGGCCGGTCGTCTCGACCGGCCCGGCCGAGGAGTACGACGACGCCGACCCGTACACCGTCCCGCTCGCCCTGGCCGCCCAGGCCCACGAGCGCACGATCTCGCTGCTCGACGACGATCCCGAGGACTTTCACGACCAGGCAGATGCGGCGGGCGGGACCCGCTTGCTGGAGGACGAGCCATGGCCCGGGCCGGTCCGCACGCCGGTCGTGCACCGGTTGCGGCGCCTGCTGCTGCTCGCGGGGGCCGGCTGGCCGTCGGCGCCGGCGTCGCGGCGTACCCCTGGCTCGCGACGCTCCTCCTGCTCGCGCTGACCTGGGTCCTGCGCAGCGCCTCGCTGGCCGCCAGCGCGGCCGGCGACCGCCGCCGGCTGCGCGGGGCGAAGTGGTACGACCCGGCGATCTCGCTGGTCGGCGCACCCTGGCACGCCGTCCGGGCGATCCCCGGCACCGTGCTGCTGGCCGCTGTGGAGCCTCGGGCTGGCGCTCGCCGCCGCGCTGCATCTGCTACGCGGCGGCGGTCGACGTCGACGTGGCACTCTGTTCGTCACCGGCCTGGTCTTGCCGTCTCGCTCTGGCCCGGCCCCGGCGGCTCGCGGGTGCGCTCGCCGCTGCTCGCGGATCGGTCAACCCGCTCTCGGCGGACCTGGTCCGCTGGCTCGGCGGCCGATGGCGTTGGTCCTGGCCGCGGCCGCCGCACTCGCGTTCCTGGTCACGGCTGATGGCGTCAACTGGGCACCTGGCAGCGACACCGCTCCGTTCCCAGCTCGATCTCGAGTTGCCGCCCTGAACGCGACGGCCCGGATCGCGAGATTGTCGTCCCGCGATGCGGCCGGTCGTGGCACGATGGATCTCGTGCAGCACCTGAGCATCATCATTTCCTAGCGCGTCGACGCCCGACCCGGGCCGCCGACGCGCCAACCTTCCGTCCCGCGGGAGGTTTTTTTGTTGCCCGAAGCCGAGAGAGAGACACCGATGGACCTGCACGGCTCCTTCCACGTCTACGACACCACCCTGCGCGACGGCGCCCAGCAGGAGGGGCTCAACCTCTCCGTGGCCGACAAGCTGTCGATCGCGCGGCACCTCGACGGCCTCGGCGTGGGCTACATCGAGGGCGGCTGGCCGGGCGCCAACCCCAAGGACACCGAGTTCTTCCGCCGCGCCGCCGACGAGCTCGACCTGCGCAACGCGAAGCTCGCGGCGTTCGGCGCCACCCGGCGGGCCGGCGTGAAGGCCGCCGACGACCCGCTGGTCGCCGCGCTGCGCGACAGCGGCGCGGGCGTGGTGACGCTGGTCGCGAAGTCCCACGACCGGCACGTCGAGCTGGCGCTGCGGACCACGCTCGAGGAGAACCTCGCGATGGTCCGCGACACCGTCACCCACCTGCGCGACGGAGGGCCAGGAGGTGTTCCTCGACGCCGAGCACTTCTTCGACGGCTACCGCGACAACCGCGACTACGCGCTCGAGGTGCTGCGCACGGCGTACGACGCCGGGCGCCGAGGTGATCGCGCTGTGCGACACCAACGGCGGGATGCTGCCCGGCTGGGTCGCGCGACGTCGTGCACGACGTGGTGCGACTCGACCGGCGTCCGGGTCGGCATCCACTGCCACAACGACACCGGCTGCGCGGTCGCCAACACCCTGGCCGCCGTCGACGCCGGCGCGACCCACGTGCAGGGCACCATCAACGGGTACGGCGAGCGCACCGGCAACGCCGACCTGGTCTCGGTCGTCGCCAACCTCGAGCTCAAGCTGGACCGGCAGGTGCTGCCGCAGGGGCTGCTCGAGGACGCCACCCGGATCGCGCACGCGGTCGCCGAGGTCACCAACTTCCCGCCCGCGTCGCGGCAGCCGTACGTCGGCACCTCGGCGTTCACGCACAAGGCCGGGCTGCACGCGAGCGCGATCAAGGTCGACCCGAACCTCTACCAGCACCTCGACCCCGCTGCACGTCGGCAACGACATGCGGCTGCTGGTCTCCGACATGGCCGGCCGCGCGTCGATCGAGCTGAAGGGTCGCGAGCTCGGCTTCGACCTGTCCGGCGACAAGGAGCTGGTCACCCGGGTCACCGACCGGGTCAAGGCGATGGAGTCGAGCGGGTTACACGTTCGAGGCCGCCGACGCGTCCTTCGAGCTGCTCCTGGTCGAGGAGGTCGAGGGCGCGCGGCCGGCGTACTTCGACGTCGAGTCGTGGCGGGTGATCACCGAGACCCGGCCCGGCGACGAGGCGGTCTCCGAGGCGACGGTGAAGCTGCGCGCCGACGGCGTGCGCTACGTCGTCACCGGCGAGGGCAACGGCCCGGTCAACGCGCTCGACCAGGCGCTGCGCGAGGCGATCGGGCAGGCGTACCCGGAGGTCGCGAAGTTCGAGCTGATCGACTACAAGGTGCGGATCCTCGACCAGGGGCACGGCACCGACGCGATCACCCGGGTGCTGATCGAGACCACCGACGGCGAGTCGTCGTGGGTCACCGTCGGCGTCGGCCACAACGTGATCGAGGCGTCGTGGGGCGCGCTGGTCGACGGCGTGACGTTCGGCCTGCGCCGCCACCACCGGAGCCCGTGACCTAGGTGCCTCAGGGCGGCGCCTAGGCGGTGTGGGTGCCCAAGATAAGGCGTTCTGCCGATTCGCAGCGGGTGTCTTAGGCGGACTCTGGAGTCATCCAGAAGACCGAGCCAAGGAGCACACCATGTACCGCAACGACCCGACCACCATGCTGACCATCGCCCGCCTGCACCAGGAGGAGATCAGGGCGTCCTTCCCGCGCCGTCGCCGGACGTGGCGACCGGACCCCGCCCCGCAGCCGCCCACGCCCCCGACCGGCACCATCGGCGCACCGCCGGTCCAGGCCGAGCCGCAGAGGACGCGAGCCGCGGCCTGACCTTCACGGGCTCGGTCAACAAGAGGACCGGGGTCCGCCATCAAGGCGGACCCCGGTCCTTCGTCATGTCCGGGGTGATGTCTACCCGTGGTCGAGCGCGACGTCTCGGTGGTCGAGCCTGTCGAGACCACGGATCAGGCGCACCAGATCGTCTCCTGCGCCGCCGGCCAGCGCTCGACGTCGCGTCGATCTCGACGTGCTGACCAGGTACGCCGCGCGAGTCGTCCGGGGCCAGCCACAGTCGCCGGCCGTCGTGCTCGAAGCCGGTGTCCTCCGCGTCGTCGGGCAGGCCGGCCGGGCGTCGAACGTCGTGCGCAGGTAGTCGTCCAGCTCACCGGTCCGTGTCACGCAGGAAGCTGGGTTCTCGTCGCCGTACGGGCCGATCGTCAGGAACATGATGTCCTGCCAGTCGCAGTGCTCGGAGCCGGGGAAGGACGTGATCTTCGAGACCGGGACCCGGTGCCCGTTCCGCTCCCACACCTGGATGTCGAGGCCAGCGGTGACGGCGGCGGGCAACTCGGCCGGGTCACACTGCGCCCACGACTCGATGCCCCAACCCTCATCCTCGTTCCAGTCCCGGATGCCGTCGGCGGCGATGAACGCCACCTTCGTCTCCCGCCCGACGTCGTAGGAGAACAGGACGCGGTCGTCGTCGGCCCGCTCCACGACGTAGCCGTCCCGGGGATGCTCGCTCGAAGGCCCTGCCTCACCCCAGAAGTTCGCAAGCGCCTTCCGCGCGTCGGCCTGGACCGACTCCAGCCCGCCGTCCGCGTAGTCGCCGCCACCGCCGTCGTAGGCGGCCCCGTCGCACTCGAGCGCCAGCGCGGCCGCCCCGCGCGCTTCGCGACGTCGCCGCTGTTCGGCTTCTGGTCGATCTGCATTGGCCCGTCGTAGGGACGCTCGACGGTGCTGTCGACGGCAATCGACGATCCGCCGCAGCCCGTGCCGACCACGAGCAGCAGCAGACCCACCATGATCCTCTTGGTCTCGAGCACCGTGCCTCCCGTGGTCCGTTGCCAGTCTGACGGGGAAGACCCAGGTTCGGTTTCGTTCCGCAGATCTTTGGTTGACTGACCCCGTGAGTGAGCTGACGCCCTACATCTGTGTGGCCGACGCCCGCGCCGCCATCGCGTGGTACGTCGACGTGCTGGGCGCAGAGGTCGTCTATGACCCGATCGAGATGCCGGACGGGCGGATCGGTCACGTCGAGCTCGCGGTCGACGGGGCTCGGTGGATGATGTCCGACGAGTTCGCCGAGGCGCGGGGTCGCCGCGCCCGACCCGGACCGGGCGAGCGCGGTGAGCCTGCACCTGACAGTCGAGGACGTCGACGCCCTGGCCGACACGATCGCTGCCGCTGGGGTGAGGTTCGACCGCGGCCCGGAGGACAGCCCACCCGCTGGCCGGGTGGCGGTGTTCCGGGACCCGTTCGGGCACCGGTGGTTCCTCAACCAGCCGACCGAGTGAGCCGTCTGCGGGTCAGCTGAACCAGGTCGGCGCGGCCTGCCGGAACCCGTCGCGGTCGAGTGCGCCGGCGCCCTCGGGAAGGACCGCGACCACCGGTAGCCCGGTGACGCGCGGCAGATCGTCGAGATTGCAGGTCTCGGCGAGACCCGGATCCCCTGGCCACGACCCGACCACCAGTCCGGTCGGCTCGATCCCACGCGCCCGGATGGCCTGCACGGTGAGCTCGGTGTGGTTGAGCGTGCCCAGTCCGGCCGCCGCCACGACCACGACCTCGGCATCCAGCTCGGCCGCCAGGTCGAGGATCGTTCCCCCCGCGGTGTCGAGCCGCACCAGCGCGCCGCCGGCGCCCTCGACGAGCACCGTGTCGTGGGAGTCGGCCAGCACCCGCACCCGGTCGACGTACTCACCGACGGGTGGCAGGCGCACGCTCCGCAGCCGCGCCGCCGAGTCCGGGGCGAGCGGATCCTCGAGGCAGGTGAACTCCTGCACCGCGCAGCCCGTGAGTGCGTGGACGACGTCGGCGTCCCCGACCTCCGACCCGGGCCCCACACCGGTCTGCACCGGCTTGACGACAACCACGGACCCGGACGCGGTGGCCCGCACCGCGAGGGCAGCGGTCGCGATGGTCTTGCCCACGGACGGTGTCGGTCCCGGTCACGACCACGACGCTCACGAGGTGCCGAACTCCTTGACGACCTGGCCGAGCACCGCAGCCGCGCGCGACCAGTCGGCGTCGGGGATCCCGGCACTCGTGGTGATCCGCAGCCGCGAGACTCCGTCGGGCACGGACGGTGGACGGAAGCAGCCGACGCGGACGCCCTCGTCCGATGCGGCGGCCTGGGCAGCGAGGGCGACTCCGGGCGACGGCATCGGGACCGACAGCACGGCGCCGGCCGGGGCTGCCACACCCAGCGCCGCGGCCAGGCCGCCCGCTCGCTCGAGCACCAGCGCTGGGAGCTCGGGGCGCACCCGGAGCAGGTCGAGTGCGGCCATGGCTCCCGCCGCGGCCGAGGGTGCGAGGGCGGTGTCGAAGATGAACGGCCGGGCCCGGTTGACCAGGTGTTCCACGATTGCAGGTGTGCCGAGCACCGCCCCACCCTGGGCGCCGAGCGCCTTGGAGAGGGTTGCGGTCACGACGACGTGCTCCTGCCCGGCCAGTCCGAGCTCTCGGACCAGTCCGTGGCCGCCGGCACCGGCCACGCCCACGCCGTGTGCCTCGTCGACCACGAGCATGGCGCCGTACGACGCGCAGACACCCGCCAGCTCCAGGAGCGGCGCGGCGTCGCCCAGCACGGAGTAGACGGACTCGACGAGCACCAGCGCCCGGCGGTTGCCGGCATGGGCGAGAGCCGCGGACACGGCCGGCACGTCGCTGTGCGGGACGACCGTCACCTCGGCCCGGGCGAGCCGCGCGGCGTCGACCAGGGAGGCGTGTACGTGCGCGTCGGAGACGACGAGGCAGTCCCGGTCGGCCAGGGCCGTGACCACTGCGAGGTTCGCGTGGTAGCCGGTCGACATGACCAGGGCGGCGGGCTGCTCGATGAAGGCCGCCAGGTCGGCCTCGAGCTCCTGGTGGACCTCCAGGGTCCCGGTCACCAGGCGGGAGGCACCCGCCCCGGCTCCCCAGGTGAGCGCCGCCCGAGCAGCGGCGCCGGTGACCGCCGGGTGCCGCGAGAGGCCGAGGTAGTCGTTGCCGGCGAGGTCGATGACCGGGTCGTCCGACCCCCGCGGGTGCAGGACCCGGCGCAGCCCGTCGCGCTCCCGCTCCGCCGCGCGCTGCTCGAGCCATTGCGGCCACCCGCTCGCCTTCGCCGCCATCACCCCACCACCGCCGCCGACTCGATGGCGGCGCAGATCCGGGCGACGTCGTCGTCGGTGCTGACGTAGGGAGGCATCGTGTAGATCAGGTCGCGGAACGGACGCAGCCACACACCCTCGGCCAGGGCGGCGTCGGTGGCCTTCTCGACAGCGACCTCGTGGGCCAGCTGGACGACCCCGACCGCCCCGAGCGTGCGTACGTCGACCACGTGGGGCAGGTGCCGGCATCCGGCCAGGCCCTCGGCCAGGCCGCGGTTGATGCGCGCCACATCGCGTTCCCACTCGCCGGTGGCGAGCAGGTCGAGGTTGGCCAGCGCGACCGAGCAGGCCAGCGGATTGCCCATGTAGGTCGGCCCGTGCATCAACACGCCGGACTCGGAGCGGGCGAGCCCGCGCGCCACCCGGGAGGTGCACAACACCGCGGCCAGGCTCAGGTACCCGCCGGTGAGTGCCTTGCCCAGGCACATGATGTCCGGCACGACGTCGGCGGCGTCCGCCGCGAACAGGGTGCCGGTGCGCCCGAAGCCGGTCGCGATCTCGTCGAACACCAGCAGCAGCCCGTGTCGGTCGGCAACGTCGCGCATCACTCGCAGGCACTCGGCCGGATAGGCGTACATGCCACCGGCGCCCTGGAGCAACGGCTCGACCACGATGCCGGCGAGCTCGTGCGCGTGCTGGGCGGCGGTGCGCTCGAACCCGGCCGCCCAGGCGGCCACGCCGTCCTCGTCTGCGGGGGGCCGGTCGGCGAAGACCTGGTGCGGCAGCACGTCGGTGAACATGGAGTGCATGCCACCGTCCGGATCGCACACGCTCATCGCGCCGAAGGTGTCGCCGTGGTACCCGCCGCGGACCGTGAGCAGTCGGGTCCGCTCGGGGTGGTCGACGCCGCGCTGGTACTGCAACGTCATCTTCAGGGCAACCTCGACGCTGACCGAGCCCGAGTCCGCCAGGAACACGTGCTCCAGGCCGTCGGGCGTGATCTCGACCAGGCGTTGCGCCAGCCGGATGGCGGGGGCGTGGGTGAGGCCCCCGAACATGACATGGGCGAAGTCGGCGAGCTGGGCCGAGACGGCGGCATCGAGGACCGGGTGACGGTACCCGTGGATCGCGGCCCACCACGACGACATCCCGTCCACGACTTCGTGGCCGTCGTCCAGCCTCAGGCGTACGCCTGACGCCCCGGTCACCAGACGGGTCGGCAGCGGGTCCGTCATCGACGTGTAGGGATGCCACACGTGCTCGCGGTCGAAGGCGAGGAGCTGGTCGGACGAGCCCGCGGATGTCATCGCGGGCAGTCTACGGAGGCCGCCTGGGCGGGCCACGAGGGCGTTCGTCGTACCTTCCAGTAGCCGACCGGGCGTTCGCTCGAGCGGCGGAGACGGCTATCTTGCTGGCGTGACGGACATCCTCGAACGCGCCCGGGTGCAGGTCCTCGACAACGGCGTGGGCCTCGCCCACGACGAGCTCGTGGAGGTCCTCCAGCTCCCCGACGACCAGATCCCGGCGGTGCTCGAGCTAGCCCACGCCGTCCGCATGAAGCACTGCGGCCCGGAGGTCGAGGTCGAGGGGATCATCAGCCTCAAGACCGGTGGCTGCCCCGAGGACTGCCACTTCTGCAGCCAGTCCGGCCAGTTCACCTCGCCCGTGCGGTCGGTGTGGCTCGACATCCCCCAGCTGGTCAAGGCCGCCCAGGAGACGGCGGCCACCGGCGCGACCGAGTTCTGCATCGTCGCCGCAGTGCGCGGCCCGGACGCGCGCCTGATGTCACAGGTGCGCGACGGGATCGGGGCCATCCAGGAAGCCGTCGACATCAACGTCGCCTGCTCGCTCGGCATGCTCACTCAGGAGCAGGTCGACGACCTCAAGGCGATGGGTGTGCATCGCTACAACCACAACCTGGAGGCCGCGAAGTCGTACTTCACCTCCGTGGTCACCACGCACTCGTTCGAGGAGCGCTGGGAGACCTGCGAGATGGTGCGTGAGTCGGGCATGGAGCTGTGCTGCGGCGGGCTGGTCGGCATGGGTGAATCCCTGGAGCAGCGCGCGGAGCTGGCCGCCCAGCTGGCCGAGCTCGACCCGCACGAGGTACCGCTGAACTTCCTGAACCCGCGTCCCGGTACGCCGTTCGGCGAGCTGCCGCTGATGGACTCCCGCGACGCGCTTCGCACCATCGCGGCCTTCCGGCTGGCCATGCCCCGGACGGTGCTGCGGTACGCCGGCGGGAGGGAGCTGACCCTGGGCGATCTCGGGACCCGCGACGGCCTGCTGGGCGGCATCAACGCCGTCATCGTCGGGAATTACCTGACCACCCTCGGCCGGGACGCTGACGAGGACCTGGCCATGCTGAGCGACCTGAAGATGCCGATCAAGGAACTCGCGAAGACCCTGTAGTGAAGGCCTCGTGAGCGAGTACTGCGGCCTGTGTGGCGAGCCCGTCGAGGCCGGGGACCACGCCCCGTGCCGCGAGCGGCTGGCCCTGGAGCCCCCGCGCTTCTGCAGCCACTGCCGGCGCCGGATGAAGGTCCAGGTCACACCCCGCGGCTGGTCGGCCACCTGCGTCGAGCACGGCACGACCAACGGGTGAGGGTCACACCTCGAAGGTGCCGCCACTGCGCCAGTAGACGGCGTCCTCGCGAGTGAGGAACTGGTTGTCCACGAGGTAGCGACGCAGCGCGGCGTAGTCGGGGTGGAAGCGCTCGAGGATCGCGTTCACGTCCTTCTCGACGTAGCTCCGGCCGGGCTCGAACGACTGCGCCAGGTGGTCGAGCACGACCAGCAGCTTGGAATGCTTCGACGGGATGGTGTGCAATCGTCCGTCGTCGGTCAGGAAGTTCCCCAGCACCCGGGTCTCGTGCACGTTCACCAGCCCACCGTATGACGTCGGTCCGGCTCGTCAGTCCCCGGCCGTGGGGGCGAGGAGGCTCCGCGGGGACGTCGCGGAGGACAGCCCGCCTCCCACCTCCCGCTGCTCGAAGTGCAGGTGGCACCCGTCGGGCGCGGCCGAGTCCGAGGACCTGGCGATCTCCTGTCCCGTCCGGACCTGATCCCCGGGCGCGACGAACACCCGGCGGGCGTGTCCGATGACGAGGTCGAAGCCCGCCGTCTCACTGCGCAGCAGGATCGGGTGCTCGCCGTACGCCGGCCCGAGAGACTCCGCCGACACCACCCGGGCGGGCCGTGCGGCGAGGAGCGGGGTGCCGCATGGCATCGCGATGTCGATGCCGTGGTGGAACCCGTTGCCGTCTTCGCATCGCGGGTCGGGGGAGTAGTACGGGGCGGCGGTGCACCCGAACGGGATCATGATCCGGTGAGCACCGGCGTACCACGGTGACTCGTAAGGGGTTCGGTCGGAGGTGAAGAAGGTCCACCGGGGATCGGCCTCCGCCGGAGCCGGAGCCGGTGCCGGCACAGTGGGAGGTGCCGAGAGCACGGCGGACGCGGCGAGGCAGACGGACACGAGCAGGGTGGTGATCGGGTCCATCGCCCCACCGTAGGCGGCATCAGCAGCCTCTCGGTGTCGAGGATCCGCCCTAGAGGGCGATCAGCGCCGCGATGAAGAGGGCGAACGCAGACCAGCCGTCATGGCGGAACCCTCCCTCCGTGGCGTTGTGGGACAAACTATTGCGGCTGCCGGGGGCTGTCATCACCGGTCGAGAGGTCGGAGCAGCGCCCCTTGGGCATCAAAGGTTGCCAGGCGGTCGCACTCGTCGAGGAGCCGCGCACGCAACGGGGCGCCCCGCTCGGCGAAGTCGCGCTGCGCGTCGACGTACTCCTGCTTGCCTGCCGCGGTCTCGATCCGGACCGCCTCGAGGCCGAGGTCGGTCAAGTCGTACGGCGCCGCGCGCATGTCGAGCACCCGGATGTCGTGGGCCAGCTCGAAGCAGTCGGCGACCAGGTCGGAGCCGATCATCGGCGTGAGCCGGAACGCGTGCTTGTAGAGGTCCATCCCAGCGTGCAGGCAGGCCGGCTGCTCGAACGCCGGTCGGTCGTGGGAGGTGGGGGAGAGCGTGTTGAGCGGTTGCGCGCTGGGCGTGAAGAACCGGTACGCGTCGAAGTGCGAGCAGGCGATCCGGTGTGACTCGACGACCTGGTCGGTACCTTCGCGACCGAGGCGCAGCGGCCAGTCGTGCCGGGTCTCGGCCTGGCGGTGCACCATCGCCCACTCGTGCAGACCGAAGCAGCCGAAGTTCGCGGGCCGGTTCGCCGTTGCCGTCAGCAGCTCGCGGATGGACGTGATCACCGACCGCTGCGAGGCGAGGTACTCCTCGCTCACCGTCACGACCGAGGGTCGTGCGCCGGAGCCCGACCCAGCGGTCGTCGAGGGGCACACGACCCGGTAGCCCTTCGTGAGCTGCCCGCCCTCGAGCGCGACGCCGAACCCGGGATGCCACCGGCGCAGTTGGGCCGGCCGCTGGGAGTAGTAGGTGAACAGGAAGTCGTGGACGGGGTGCTTGATGCCGGCCCGCCGGCGCGCGAGGTGCGGCTCGACGAAGGTGTCGACCCAAGCGGCGTGGCTTGCCGCACGCTTCCGCCAGGTCGCCTCGTCGAGCATCGTCAGGTCCACCACCGCAGGTTAGGTCGTCGGTGGCCGCCGGATAGGCTCGGGCCTGTGCGCATTTGCAGATTCACCTCGGGGGAGGACCCGCAGTTCGGCGTCGTGACCGGTGACCTCGACGAGTTCGGTGAGCCCGCTGACGACAGCGTGATCGTCACCCTCGCCGGCGACCCCCTCTACGTGGGTGTCAAGCTGCTCGACGAGGAGCACCGGCTCGAGGACGTCCGCCTGCTCGCGCCCGTGCTCCCCCGGAGCAAGGTGGTCGGCATCGGCCGCAACTACGCCGCGCATGCCGCCGAGCTCGGCAGCGAGGTCCCCGACGAGCCGTTGATGTTCCTCAAGCCGAACACCAGCGTGATCGGACCCGGTGACCCGATCTTCTACCCGAAGCAGACCGAGGACCTCCACTACGAGGGCGAGCTCGCAGTCGTCATCGGCCGGATCTGCCGCGACGTCCCGGCGGACCAGGCCACCGAAGTCATCTACGGCTACACGATCGGCAACGACGTCACCGCACGGGACCTGCAGCGGTCCGACGTCCAGTTCACCCGGTCCAAGGGTTTCGACTCGTTCTGCCCACTGGGGCCGTGGATCGAGACCGACCTCGACCCGCAGCCCTTCGCCGACGGCGTGCGTGTCCAGACCCACCTCAACGGCGACGTCGTCCAGGACGGCAGCACCAAGGACATGGTCTTCGACATCCCCAGTCTGGTCGCCCATGTGTCGAGTGTGATGACGCTGCTGCCCGGCGACGTCATCCTCACCGGCACCCCCGAGGGAGTCGGGCCGATGCAGGTCGGCGACGAGGTCGAAGTGTCGATCGAGGGGCTGGGCGCCCTGACGAACAAGGTGAGCAAACGGTGAGCGACTCTCCAGAGAAGGTCCGCGTCCGGATGGCGCCTAGCCCGACCGGCAGTCCGCACGTCGGCTTGGCCCGGACGGCGCTCTTCAACTGGGCGTTCGCACGCCACCACGGCGGCACGTTCGTGTTCCGCATCGAGGACACCGACGCCGCCCGCAACACCCAGGAGTCCTACGACTCCCTGATCGAGGTCATGCGCTGGCTCGGGCTCGACTGGGACGAGGGGCCCGTGGTCGGTGGGCCCTACGCGCCGTATCGCCAGTCCGAGCGATCCGGGATCTACCGCGACGTGCTGGCCCGGCTGCGCGAGAGCAAGTACACCTACGACTGCTACTGCACCACCGAGGAGGTCGACGCACGGCGCAAGGCCTCCGGCTCGAAGGTGATGGGGTACGACGGGTTCTGCCGGGCGCTCACCGACGAGCAGCTCGCCTGTTTCAAGGCCGAGGGCCGGCAGCCGGTCGTCCGGTTCCGGATGCCCGACGGCGAGATCACCTTCGACGACCTCGTCCGCGGTGACGTGACCTTCCAGACCGAGTTCGTGCCCGACTTCGCGCTCGCCCGGGCCAACGGTGACCCGCTCTACACCCTGGTCGCACCGGTCGACGACGCCCTCATGGAGATCACCCACGTGCTGCGTGGCGAGGACCTCCTGTCCTCGACGCCGCGCCAGGTCGCGCTGTCCCGCGCACTCATCGACATCGGCGTCGCGAAGTCCACGCCACAGTTCGGCCACCTGCCCTACGTCATGGGCGAGGGCAACAAGAAGCTCTCCAAGCGTGACCCGCAGTCGCACCTGTTCGGCTACCGCGACCAGGGCTTCCTGCCCGAGGGACTGCTCAACTACCTCGCCCTGCTCGGCTGGGCGATCTGCTGCGGACCGCGACGTGTTCACCCTCGAGGAGATGGTCCAGGCCTTCGACATCAAGGACGTGAACCCCAACCCCGCGCGCTTCGACCTGAAGAAGGCCGAGGCGATCAACGCCTCGCACATGCGGCTGATCACGCTCGAGGACATGACCGAGCGGGTGATCCCGTTCCTGCACCGCGCCGGGCTGGTCGTCGACCCGATCAGCGACGACCAACGCTCGCTCCTGGACGACGCGATGCCGCTGGTCAACGAGCGGATGAACAAGCTGGCCGAGGCCCCCGACCTGCTCGGCTTCCTCTTCGTTCGAGGAGGACATTCGACCGCAACGCCGACGACGTCGCCAAGGTCCTGGACGACGACGGGCGGGCGGTCGTGCAGCCTCGTACGAGGCGCTTTCCGCGCTGGAGCCCTGGACGACGGAGGCGATCGAGGAGGCGCTGCGGACCGCGCTGGTCGAGAAACTGGGTCTCAAGCCGCGCAACGCGTTCGGCCCGGTGCGGGTCGCGGTCACCGGCCGGCGGATCTCGCCGCCCCTGTTCGAGTCCCTGGAGCTGCTCGGGCGCGAGCGCAGTCTGTCCCGTCTCGACGGCGCTCTGGCGTGAACGGGCGCACCCCCGTCGCCAGGGCGAGACTACCAGCCGCCGGGCTTCGCCCTATCCACCGTGATCCTCCGCGCGGGGCGGCCGCCCTGGCAGCCGGTGGCGAGCCGCTGCTCGGCCGTGGTTCAGTCCTGCGTGATGCGGGCTGTTGGAGTCTTCGCTCCGTGTCGTTGCTGGCACGTCTCGCCGTTCGTGCATCGGGTTCGCCCTCGACGGCCAGGAGGTCGTGAGCAGCCTCGACCGGCTGCTCGACCTCGACCACCCGACACCGCTCGGTCTGGCCTACCTCAACCTGGTGCTCGCATCCGCCATCCCGCTGACCTGGTTCATCATCCGCGTGGTTCACGGGCTGCGGCCGCGCTGGCTGTCGTCGGTGTTCCCGCGACTGCGGTGGCGCTTCCTGCTGGTCTGCTTCGGGCTCTCCTTCGCCGCTCTGGTCGCCACCCTGGTCGTTGCGGCGGTGCTGCCGGCGCAGGACACCGGCGCCGAGATGAGCGGCACGCTCAACGACTTCACCAGCACCACGCGCGACTTCCTGCTCGTGGTGGTCTTCCTCACCCCGCTCCAGGCGGCGGGGGAGGAGTACGCCTTCCGCGGCTACCTCACCCAGGCGTTCGGGGGCCTGTTCCGCAGCCGGATCGCGGCCGTCGTGCTCCCGGCCATCCTGTTCGCGCTGGCGCACGGGCTCGGCCAGAGCTCCCCGATCTTCTTCGACCGGTTCGCGTTCGGCCTGGTCGCCGGCGTCCTCGTGATCCTCACCGGCGGGCTCGAGGCGGGCATCGCGATGCACGTGCTCAACAACTGGCTGGCGTTCGGGATCGCGCTCGCGTTCGGCGACATGGCCCCTCGCTGAACCCGACCGGCGGCACCTGGTGGAGCATCCCCGTGACCCTCACCCAGTCGCTCGTCTACCTCGGCCTGGCGTGGTGGGTCGCCCGCCGGATGGGGCTCGCAACGAAGACGGATCCGGCCGTTTTGGAGGCCTCGCGACGTCGCGTGTAAGGTTTCTCCTCGGCCCGTCCGCCGCGGAGCCGTCGTCGAGGGCACAGCGACCGCTCGAGACCATTGGGATATGGTGTAATTGGCAGCACGACTGGTTCTGGTCCAGTTAGTCTAGGTTCGAGTCCTAGTATCCCAGCGAAGTCCCGGTCAGCAGACCGGGATTTGGTGCGAAACAAGCGGTTTCGCTAGAGTTTCGCCCGCTGTTCGGAAGCACTCGTTCTTCGTGCTTGCCCCCGTTGTGTAGCGGCCTAGCACGCCGCCCTCTCAAGGCGGTAGCGCCGGTTCGAATCCGGTCGGGGGTACCAATGTGAAACGGCTCTGACCAGCGGAAACGCAGGGAGGGGCCGCTTCTTCCTTCCGGGCCACGAGGCCATCGGGCCCCATCCTGCCGCTCAGCGAACCCCGTCGCACGTCCTCTGGTACGCACGCTCGCCGAGGTAGTTGGACCACTCTTCCTCCGTGAGATCACGCCGTGCGACGAGGCAGGCGTACGACAGCCACTGGCGGGGGTCCAGCGAGTACGTGCGCCCGGGGTTGTCGCCCACCGCGGCGGTGACCTTGCTCTCGGAGATGGAGGTCAGGAAGGTGTAGCCCGAACCGGGCTCTGACGAGGCTGGCATCGCCACGCGGACCAGGCCCTGGCGTGCGTCGTACAGCGAGATCATTCCGTCCATGCCTGCGGTGACCACGGTCCGTCCATCAGGGAGCCAACCGGCCTGGGTGAGGTTCTGGTTGTGGACTCGGTCGGGGGTGTGAAGAAGGCGGCCGGTCGCGGCGTCGAAGATCGCGATCTGCCCCTGGAGTCCGCCGGCGGCCAGCATGGTGCTGTTCGGGGAGAACGCGACGTCGAGCGGGTGATCACCGGGACCGATGGTCAGGACTCGCTCGACCTCGAGGGTCTCGGCGTCGAGCAGCTTGACCTCGCCCGGTGGCGGGTCGTCAATGTTGCCCGGGATCATGCCGACGGCAATCAGCCGATGGTCCGGGCTGAGCTCCAGGGTCTGCGCGGCGCCACCGATGGGCACTCGTTCGAGCTCCTGCTCCCAGGTCTCGGTGTCCACCACCACCAGGTCGCCGTCTCGGGGCTCCGCGGGGTCCCCGTCGGCGCAGAGCAGCAGCTTCGAGCCGTCCGGGCTCCAGGTCGAGCACCACACGAGCTCGTCTGTCACTCCGTCCTCGCCTGCTCGCGGCACAGTGACACGAGCGATCACCTCGTGGGTGCGTGTGTCGATGACGGTGGCGCCGTAGCCGTGGGTTACGGAGACTGCCGTCTGGTCCGGACTGACCGCCACCGACGACCCGAAGAATCCTTCGGTCCTCCGTGCCACGCGGACGTCCGCGACGACCGCCCCGGTCGTGGGGTCCAGGAAGGTCGCGAAGACGGACTGGGTTTCCTCGTTGCCGAGGAACGGCACGTCCGTGCGGGGGGCGGGCCGCGTGGGAGCCACGACCAGCTGACCGGGCGTGATCTCCTGAGGGGTGTTGGAGATCCATCGATCGTGCAGGCCGGGGATCGGTGAGCCGAACCCGGCACGTCCCGTGGCATCCCAGGTGATCGCGGTTCCGTCGAGTGAGGCCGTGATGAGCGTGGTCCCACCTGGGTCGATGGCGACTCCGTTGACGGCGCCACTGTGACCGACCAGCGACTCGCGCTGCGACCAGACGCCGGTGCCGGGGTCGATGGTCCACACGACGACCGCGCCGGAGTCGTCGACGGTGGCCGCCCAGGTGCGGTCGCGAGAGATGACCACGTCGTTGACCTCGTCCTGGTGGACGTCGAGCACCTGAGTAGGACGACCGGACAAGTCGTAGAGCGTGACGGCCCCGTCGCTCCAGCGCTGCGCAACGCCAGTGGCGAGCGGCACGAAGCCGACAGTTGTGGCCGGCCGCTGATCGATCCGGATCGCGACCGAGGACCCGGTGTCCAGACTTGTCCTCCGTGCGGTGGGCCGGTCGGTCTGGGTCCAGCTCACGGCCGAGGAACCGTCATCGGCGACCGCGCCGGTGACCCACTCGTCCGGCCCTGCGCTCAGCAGCCCGGTCGGATGAGCCCGCACGACCCGACCGGTCGCTACATCGACCTCACGGATCGCGCTGCGGAAGCCTCCGTGGCTCTCGGGCTGGTCGATGACCAGGATCAGCACCCGACGTCCATCAGTGCGCAGGCCGACCGCCTGCGGCCACCCATGTAAGCGGCGGGTACCGGCCAGCTGCAGGCGCTCGGTGCCGTCGGCGCCGAAGACGCCCACCTGCGGTACTCCCGATCGCGTCCGAGCCCCACAACGCGACCGCGTCCCCCGACTGCGAGGCCTCGATGTCGAGCGGCTGGTCCCAGTCGTTGACCGGTCGAGGTGCGCTCGGCGACCCGACCTCCCATGCGAGGATCCCGGTGTGCCGGGACACGAACATCACGCCGGCCGTCGGCGGCCAGCTCGACATCGTCGGCCTGTCCGCCCAGTTGCACGACCTGGGTCGCCCGGCGGTGCCGCACGAGCGTGGCCAGCAGCCCGTCCTGGGTGGCCGCGGTGTTCGCCATGCCGTGCCGCTTGCGCGGCGAGCAGCAGCGAGAGGTCGAGCGACCCCACCGACCTCGACAAGGCGGCGAGCCGGTTGGCATCCGCCTCCACGGTCGCGGCCGCCGCCTCGTCGGCCCGTTCGGAGGCGGACCGTTGGAAGTACGTCGCCGTCGTGGCGGCCACCACGGCGAGGGCGAGCGCCACGGCCAGTCCTCCGGCGAGCCGACGGGTCCGGCGCCGCGCCCGGCCTCCGCTGCCGGCGCGCTCCCTTGCGGCCTCCAGCTCGGCGTTCGCGAGAGCCGTCGAGGCATCGAGGAACGCCTCTTCGACGGCTGACGGCTTGGGCCGGGTCGCGCTCGTGCCACTCGAGGGCCCGGGCGAGCCGGCTCCCGCGGTAGAGCTCGCTGTCCGGCCGGCCCATCGACTCCCAGGTGTCCGCGGCGCCCGGGAGGTGGCGCAGGATCCGCTGACCCTCGGTGTCCTCCTCCAGCCACTGCTGGAGGCGCGGCCAGGCCCGGGCGACCGCCTCGTGCGCCAGCACCAGTACGCCGTCGTGCTGGTGACCAACCGCGCGCCGACGAGCTCCTCGATGACCTGCTCGTGCTCGGCGTCGCAGGCGACCATCCGGCGCGGTAACCGGGTATGGACCAGGACTCCGTCCGGGCTCGGCACGACCAGCCGGAGCAACAGGTCGCGGAGCAGCTCTTGTTGCGCCGGGCTCGATCCGCGCGTACACGTCCTCCGCCGTCCGGGCGACGGCTCCTCGGATCCCTCCCGTTGCGACGTACCCGGCCACGGTCAGCGTCCGGCCCTCACGATTGGTCCACGTCTCGCGCAGGGCGTGGGACAGCAGCGGCAAGCGCCCCCGGCTCCCCCTCGACCTCACGCACGAGCAGGTCGACCAGTCCCGGCTCCAGCAGTAGACCCGCCTGACGGGCGGGACCCTCGATGCAGGCGCGCAGGTCGTCGCCATCCATGTCGCCCAGCAGGTACAGGCCACGCTCGACCGTCCGGGCGAAGGCCGGGTCGGCGGTCACGTCGCTCATGTGGTCGGCACGCAGCGCCAGGATCAGGGGCCCTGCTGGTGTGGGCAACCAGCGCTCTGGAAGAACTCAGCCCGCTCGGTCGCGTCCGACACAACGTCACCGCCTCCTCGAACTGGTCCACGACCAGGACCGGGACGGTGGCCCGTCGACGAGATGCGCAGTC
Organism: uncultured Actinomycetota bacterium; assembly: GCA_963733895.1. Classification (GTDB taxonomy): domain Bacteria; phylum Actinomycetota; class Actinomycetes; order Propionibacteriales; family Nocardioidaceae; genus Nocardioides. Next base: position 320,677 of record CAVTEY010000004.1, on the reverse strand, counting down.
AGGGCGTCCACGGGATGGGCTCCCGGCGCGATGACGGCCACGCGGCGACCATCCCGCGCCAGCGCGGCCGCGACGCCGGCCCGGACCAGGGACGACTTGCCACTCCCCGAGGGACCCACGACGACCAGCATCCCCTGCTCGGCAAGCCGACGCAGGCATGCCGGCGATGTCGGCCTCCCGCCCGAAGAAGCGCCTCGTCGTCCGCCACGTCGTAGGGAACCAGGCCCCGATAGGGGCAGGTCTGGCTGGGTTCGGGGAGCGCGTCCTTCGACAGCAGCGTCGGGTCCTGCCGAAGGATCGCCTCTTCGAGGTCGAGGATCTGCCCCGGGGTCCAGCCCGAGCTCCCTGGCGACGAGCCGACGCGCCTTCCTGAGCGAGTCGCAGTGCCTCCGACTGGCGCCCGGCCCGGTACTGGGCCAGCGCGAGCAGGATCCAGCGTCGTTCCCGTAGCGGTGCCTTCGCGACCAGGGCCTGGGCCCGAGCCACCACCTCGCCGCGCCCGTCCGGCACTCAGGTCGGCTTCGAGGCGCAGCTCCTCGGCTTCACGGCGGAGCTCACCCGAGTCGTTCGCACTCGAGTCGGCCGGCATCCCAGCCGTCGAGATCCGCGTACGCCGGCCCTCGCCACAACGACATCGCCTCGCCCAGCACGTACCGCGGCGCGCTCGGGCTCGCCCAGCGCGAGCAGCTCGCGACCCCGCCCGACCAGCCGCTCGAAGCGTCGGGCGTCGATGTCGTCGGAGGGCATAGCCAGCCGGTAACCCTGCGGTGAGGTCTCGATCACCTGGCTGCCGAGTACCTTGCGCAGTCGCATGATGCATCCCTGCACCACCTTGGCCCAGGTCGCGGGGGGAGCTCCTCACGCCACAGCGCATCGGCGAGTCGGTCGGCGCTGACGACCTCTCCCGGCCACAGCGCCAGGCCGGAGAGCACCACCCGGTCCCGAGGTCCGAGCCGACCGGCCGACTCCGTCGACCTCGAGCCGACCGAGGATGGCGATCCCCATGACTCGGACTGTCCGCCCCGCACCTACGGCTGTCAACGCCGCTGTTACCCGACTGACACCGCTCAGGCCATGGGGTGACACCACCTCGTGTCACACCGGTGGGACAACCGAGCTCTCGAAAGGAGCATCACGATGTCCCACACCTCACGAACCAGCCGCAGGGCCTCGATTCTCGGCGCCGGTCTGGGTCTCCTGACCCTGGTCGCAACAGCCTGTGCACCGGCCGCTGATCACACCGGCGCCGAAGGAGTCGACCCGGCCCCCGTTGCCGTCGAGCCCGAGCTCGTCAACGACCCGCCGGCCAACTGGCCGCGCCTGCTCAACGACGTGTGCGAGTTCGACCCCCGCTACCTGCCGCGCACGCCGGACGCCGTGGAGGCTTGGTACCGCAGCTGCCGGACACCGTACTGAGCCGTGCCCGGGGGCACCCACGGCAAGGGCCCTGACCAGCGCGGGAACGCTGGTCAGGGCTCCTTTCATATCGGCGCTCGAGGCGACTCAGCAACGGCGACATTCGCGGAGACTCGGCGATCCTCACGCGTGAACCTTGGTGAAAGGCCCAGCAGCCATGGGCCTCGTGGCCGGGTCGAGACCACAGATTGGCCTCACGACAGCCGAAAACAGCGTGTTGCGACCATCGACGTCCGACTGCCCAAAGTGGCTCTGACCTGCGGTGTCAACGACTTTCAACGTCGTCCACCGACCCGCAGTTCGGACTCTCAAGGCGGTAGCGCCGGTTCGAATCCGGTGGGGGGTACCCATTCGGATGGCTCTCTGATCTGCAGGAATGCGGATCAGGGGCCTTCGTCGTTCTTGGGCTCCAGCTTCTGTGGGTACAAGGTGGACACTCGGCTCGGGGTCTCATCCTTCGATGATGTCCGCGAGTCCCGCCACGACCCTCGTGATCCCGAACTCCCACGCTCGCTGCGCGCTGTACGGGGCGCCCATGCTTTCGCCGGCGTCGCGTCCAACCTGTTGCGCGAGAGGAAAGTCGTCGCCGAGGTACTGGCCGAGGCGGTCTGCCGTCTGGGCCCAGATTTCGCCGAACTGCTCGGGGATGGGTGTCGGCAGGAGCGTGGCAGCGCTGGCGCGGACGAAGTCGAGCACGAAGGTCAGTGCGGTGTCTCGGTCGACGTTGCTCAGGCCGGTTTCGTCGAAGGCGTGGAGCTCGTGGTCGTACTTCGCGATGGTGCTCGGTCCCAGCGCGACGCGGGCGTCGGTGATCTGAAGCAGCCAGGAATGCGCGCGCAACAGCTCGAGGTTGGATTCGGCAACACGCTGGATGCGGGTACGCCACCCTGCGCGCCCGAAGGTCGGCAACGCCATTCGAGCGTGTGCGTCGTCGGCCATGAGGACCATGAGGTCATCACTGCTGTTGACGTGGGTGTAGACCGACATGGTCGACATGCCCATGGTCTGTCCCAGCGCGCGGATCGTCACGGCCTCCAGGCCGGATGAGTCAGCCAAGTCAACGGCTCGTGCCACCACGTCGGCTGTCGAGTGAAGGGACTTCGGCCCCCGTGCCCCTCCGCTTGGTGCATCGGGGTGGTCGCGCCACAGCAGATCAACGAGCGGTCTCGCCACGGAATCAGCCCCTTGATCGACTCGTTACACTGTACATCGTACATAGTTTAGCGACGGGAGTAGTCCATGCAGATCAGTCAGACCGCCGTGTCCCTCAACGTGCCCGATGTCGATGCGTCGGCATCGTTCGCGAAGACCCACTTCGGGTTCACCGAGGCGATGTCCGCCGACGGCTTTGTGTCTCTCCAGCACCCGAGCGCAGGCGTGAACCTGGTCTTCCTGGGCACGGGCCTGGCGACCTTCAAGCCAGCCGAGATCGCCGGATCTGCAGGCCAAGGGCTGCTCCTGGTCTTCGTCGTCGATGACCTCGACGGGGAGTTCAAGCGGATCGAAGGCGAGGGCGCCCGCGTGGTGACCGCGCCGGAGACCGAGTCGTGGGGTGAGAGGTTCTGTCAGTTCGCCGATCCCAACGGGCTCGTCTGGCAGCTCGTCCAGTGGGTCAGCTGACGGCAGAGTGCGTTCGAGGCTCCGTCACCGCATTCGCGGCGGGGGAATGGCCGTTTCACCTCGGTTCAGGCGCACAGGCCGTTGGCGAGCCGCTGCTCGGCGTCTGCGCCCGACGAGCCCGTCCCGCTACTCGGGGTACCCACCTCGTCGTCGGCCGAGATCGCGTCCCGGCCGAACTGGCGACCGAGTGGTTCGTCGTCGCGGATGCGTTGCCACAGCGCCTGCGCACCCGGTGCGAACTGGAGGCGGTTGGCGTCGGCCGGGTAGGGCTCGATCGGGACCGTGACGAAGTTGATCTTGTCCAGCCCGGTGTGCCGGAACTCCCTGGCCAGCCTGGTGAGCTTGCCGACGCTGTTGAGCTGCGGGTCGGTCCGGATGGACTGGGTCGCGGCGTCGAGGAACTGGTAGACGCGGTCGAACCTCGCGAGGGTGTTGGCGTCGAACACCCGGTTGACCATCGAGGCAATGAATGCCTGCTGGCGCTTCATGCGTCCGATGTCGGAATTGGGGGAGAGGACGTAGCGCTCGCGGACGTAGTTGAGCGCCTGTCGCCCGTCGAGCTCCTGGGTGCCTTCGTCGAGGTAGATGTCGTGCTCCGGGTCGTCGACCTCCTTCGGGATGCACACCTCGACTCCGTGCACGGCGTCGACCATCCCGACGAACCCGTTGAAGTCGATCGTCACGTAGTGGTCGATGTAGATGCCGGTCAGGTGCTCCACCATGCGCACGGTGCACAGCTCGCCGCCCAGTTCGTAGGCCGTGTTGAACATCGCTGCGTCCTCGGCCGGGATCCGCCCACCATCGCGGCCCTCGCACGCGGGCCGGGCGACCATCGCGTCCCGTGGCAGGCTCACGCCGTACGCCTCGCGCCGATCGGCTGACACGTGGATCAGGATCGTGGTGTCAGCGCGCTGGCCGCCGCCGGTCAGCCCGTCGATGTCGTTGCCGGTGCCGTCCCGGGAGTCGGAGCCCATCACCAGGACGTTGAGGGGCTGGTCGGGACCGGAGTCGTTCGGTTCCTGCGCCACATGGTCGATCTCGGGGCCGACCTCGATGTTCCCGTCGAGGTGTCGGTAGCCGACGATCACGGCAACCGCGGTCAGAACCGCGACCAGGACCTGGCTGACGACGATGACGACCAGGACCGTACGCCGGTGCGGCTGATCCGCGTTCGGCACGGTGGAGTCCCTCCCCTGGTCCCGCACACCCCGATCCTCCCAGAACCGCCAAGGCCGGGATTCCGCTCCGACCGGAGTCCCCCACACATCGCCAGCATGGAGGTGTCCGATTTCCGCTAGATCCGGTGTCCGGAATCCGCCAGTATGGAGGCATGCAACAGACCGAGAAGCTCGACCGGGAGTCCTGCTACCGCGCCGTGAAGAGCAGGGACCGGCGCTTCGACGGGATCTTCTACACCGCCGTCCACACGACCGGCATCTACTGCCGGCCCAGTTGTCCGGCGCGCACCCCCGGCTTGCAGAACGTCAGCTTCTTCCCGACGGCGGCGGCGGCCCAGGCGGCAGGGTTCCGGGCCTGCAAGCGCTGCCTGCCCGATGCGACGCCGGGTAGCCCGGACTGGGACGTCGCCGCCGACGCGGCTGGTCGGGCGATGCGACTGATCGCCGACGGGGTCATCGACCGGGACGGCGTGGAGGGCCTCGTCCCGCCGTGTCGGCTACACCTCCCGACACCTCACCCGGCTGCTGACCGCCGAGCTCGGGGCCGGACCCCTGGCCCTGGCTCGCGCGCGTCGGGCGCAGACCGCGCGGATCCTGATCGAGACCACGGACATGGGTTTCGCCGACGTCGCGTTCGCCAGCGGGTTCGCGAGCGTGCGCCAGTTCAACGACACCATCCGCGAGGTCTACGCCTCCTCGCCCACTGATCTCCGCGGGCGTCGCAAGCGAACGGTCGCTACCACCGGTCAGGTGACCATGCGGCTGGCGGTTCGGACCCCGTTCGCAGGTCGCGCGCTGCTCGCGTTCCTGGCCGCCCGCGCCGTCGCCGGGATCGAGGAGGTCGGGGAGGGCTACTACGGTCGGACGCTCGCCCTCCCGCACGGCCCGGGGGTGGTCCGGCTCGACCTGACCGACATCCCGGACCAGGGGTCGACCGCGTTCGTGACGGCGACCTACCAACTTGCCGATCTGCGGGACACGGCCGCGGCCGTCGAGCGCAGCCGGCGGCTGCTCGACGCTGACTGTGACCCGGTAGCCGTCTCGGACCAGTTCGCGGGCGACCCGATCCTCGGCCCTCTCGTCCGAGCCAACCCCGGGCTCCGGGTGCCGGGCCACGTCGACGGCAACGAACTCGCGGTCCGGGCCGTGCTCGGGCAGCAGGTGACCGTCGCCGCCGCGCGGACCGTGGCCGGGCGGCTCACCGAGCGCTACGGGGAGACCCTGCCGGACCCCGTCGGGTCGCTGACACATCTCTTCCCCGAGGCGGGGACCCTGGCGATGCTCGCCCCGGAGGAGCTGACGATGCCGCGCGCGCGAGGTCGGGCGCTGGCCGCGCTCTGCGGGGGACTGGCCGACGGGACGATCGCGCTCGACCGGGGACCCGACCGCGACGCCGTCCGTCGGACGCTGCTCGACATCCCGGGGGTCGGTCCCTGGACGGCCGACTACATCGCATTGCGCGCACTCGGTCACCCCGACGTGTTCCTGCCGACCGACATCGGCATCCGCGACGCCCTGACCGGCCTCGGCCGGGACCCGTCGCGGGCCGCGGAGCTGGCCGAGGCCTGGCGACCGTGGCGTTCCTACGCACAGGTGCACCTGTGGCACACACTGACTTCGACCAAGGAGAAATGACATGTGGACCCTCATGGACTCACCGATCGGTGAGCTGCGCATCGTCGAGCACAACGGCGCGATCTCGGCCATCGAGTTCACCCCGTTCCGGGCGAGCGCGGACGGCCGCCCACTCGGGGAGCGCGACGACGACAACCCGGTCCTGCTCCGGGCAGTCGAGCAGCTGACCGCCTACTTCGCCCGCGACCTGAAGGAGTTCGACCTGCCCTTGTCGCCCCAGGGCACCGACTTCCAGCAGCGCGTGTGGGAACAGCTGCTCGATATCGGCTACGGCGACACGGCGTCGTACGGCGAGATCGCCCACCGGCTCGGGATGAGCAACGCCGCGTCCCGCGCGGTCGGCCTGGCCAACGGGCGCAACCCGATCCCGATCGTGATCCCGTGCCACCGGGTGATCGGGGCCAACGGCACCCTCACCGGCTACGCCGGCGGCATCGAGCGGAAGCAGACCTTGCTCGAGATCGAACAGGACGCGCTCTTCTGAGCGGCTCTGGTCCGGCGCCCCCCGAACCGCACGCCTGGGACGGCGGCACCGTCTGGTACGCCGGCTACGGGTCGAACCTCGATCCGGACCGGTTCCGCTGCTACCTGCTCGGAGGCTGCCCTCCCGGTGCGACCCTCACCTACCCCGGCGCCCGCGAGCCGGGGGAGCCGCTCGACACGCGGGCCTTCACGATGCCTGGGAGGCTCACGTTCGGGTGGGAGTCCCCGACGTGGGGCGGCGGGATCGCCTTCCACGAGCCCGACGCGCCCGGCGCCGTACTGGCCAGGGTCTACCTGGTAACCGGCCGGCAGTTCGCCGACGTGCTCGAGCAGGAGATGCGCCGGGAGCCCGGCGCCGACCACGACCTGACAGAGGTGCTGGCCCGTCGACGACATGCGGTTGGCCCCGGCCGCTACGAGACGCTGCACCTGGCGGGTCAGCTCGACGGTCGGCCAGTCGTGACCTTCAGCGCCCCCGACGTCGATGCGCTGGGGCTACGCGCCCCTGCTCCGGCGTACCTGGCGACCATGGCGCACGGTCTCCGCGCGACCCATGACCTCACCGACGACGAGGTCGCCGACTATCTCCTGGGTTGTCGAGGGATCGAGCTCGGGTGGGACCGGGAAGCTCTGCTCCGCACCCTGGCCTGATCGGGCTGGCTTCGTCGGCTACTCGGCGGCGGCGCGACGGAGGGACTCCGAGAGACGCTCGGCTGCGGCGAGTACGGCGGGTGCGTGCATGCGGCCGGGCTGACGGGACAGGCGCTCGAGCGGACCCGACACTGACACAGCGGCGATGGTCTTGCCGCCGGGGGAGCGGATCGGCGCGGAGACCGAAGCCACGCCCTGCTCACGCTCACCCACGGACTGCGCCCAACCACGGCGCCGAATGCCGGAGAGCGCGGCGGCGGAGAACGCGGCGTTCTGCAGGCCTCGGTGCATCCGCTCCGGGTCCTCCCACGCCAGCAACACCTGAGCTGCCGAACCGGCGCGCATGGTCAGCTGCGATCCCACCGGGATGGTGTCGCGCAGTCCGCTGGGCCGCTCGGCGGCGGCGACGCACACCCGGTGCTCACCCTGGCGTCGCCACAGCTGCGCCGACTCGCCGGTGATGTCGCGCAGCCTGGCCAGCACTGGACCGGCGGTGGCAAGGAGGCGATCCTCGCCGGCCGCAGCGGACAGCTCGGACAGGCGCGGGCCGAGGACGAAGCGACCCTGCATGTCCCGGGCCACCAGACGGTGGTGCTCCAGGGCGACCGCCAGGCGATGGGCCGTGGGTCGGGCCAGGCCGGTGCCGGCAACGAGCCCGGCCAGGGTGGCGGGGCCGGCCTCGAGCGCCGTGAGAACCAGCGCGGCCTTGTCGAGGACGCCCACTCCGCTCGTCGTCGTGTCCATATAGCAATATTGGCGTCTCAGATCATGGGATGCAAGTCGTAGAGTGTGTGACGTACGAAACGACGGTGAGGGAGGAACGTCATGGGCAAGACCCTGGCCGAGAAGGTCTGGGACCAGCACGTCGTCCGGGCTTCGGAGGGGAGCCCCGACCTGCTCTTCATCGACCTGCACCTCATCCACGAGGTGACCTCGCCGCAGGCCTTCGACGGGCTTCGCCTGGCCGACCGGAGCGTGCGCCGTCCCGATCTGACCCTGGCGACGGAGGACCACAACGTCCCGACCGTCGACTGGGACAAGCCGATCGCAGACCCTGTCAGCCGGACCCAGGTCGAAACCCTTCGCAGGAACGCCGAGGAGTTCGGCATCCGCCTCCATCCGCTCGGCGACATCGAGCAGGGCATCGTGCACGTGGTCGGCCCACAACTCGGGCTCACGCAGCCCGGCATGACGATCGTCTGCGGGGACAGCCACACCAGCACGCACGGTGCCTTCGGAGCCCTCGCGTTCGGCATCGGCACCTCCGAAGTCGAACACGTGTTGGCAACCCAGACGCTGCCGCAGGCGAGGCCGAAGACGATGGCGGTCACGGTCAACGGGAGCCTGCCCGACGGGGTCACGGCCAAGGACCTGGTGCTCACCCTGATCGCGCATACCGGCACGGGCGGCGGCCAGGGATACGTCGTGGAGTACCGCGGCCAGGCCATCGAGGAGCTCTCGATGGAAGCGCGGATGACGGTCTGCAACATGTCCATCGAGTGGGGGGCGAAGGCCGGTCTGATCGCTCCCGACCAGACGACGTTCGACTACATCGAGGGTCGCGCCGAGGCGCCCAAGGGCGCTGACTGGGACGCCGCCGTCGCGCACTGGAAAACCCTGGTCACGGATGCGGACGCCGAGTACGACGACGAGATCGAGCTCGACGCGAGCACCATGACGCCGTTCGTCACCTGGGGGACCAACCCCGGTCAGGGCGTGCCCCTCGCCGGTCACGTGCCAGGACCTGACGAGTTCGAGGACGCCAACGACAAGATCGCGACCGAGAAGGCACTCCAGTACATGGCACTGGAAGCCGGTACGCCGATGCGCGCGATCAAGGTCGACACCGTCTTCGTCGGTTCCTGCACGAACGGCCGGATCGAGGACCTGCGGGTCGCGGCCGACGTCGTCGCAGGACGCCGGGTCGCCAAGGACACCCGCCTTCTCGTCGTACCCGGGTCGGTGCGGGTCCGCCTCCAGGCGGAGGACGAGGGCCTGGACGTGATCTTCAAGGAGGCAGGCGGCGAGTGGCGCGGGGCCGGCTGCTCGATGTGCCTGGGCATGAACCCCGACCAGCTCGCCCCGGGAGAGCGCAGCGCGTCGACCTCCAACCGGAACTTCGAGGGGCGTCAAGGCAGGGGCGGACGAACCCATCTGGTCTCGGTGCCGGTGGCCGCCGCGACGGCCATCCGCGGGACCCTCTCGTCCCCAGGAGACCTGGAGCCCGTGGCGACGTCGTCTGCCGCGACTCCTCAGGACAAGGACCGCTGAGATGGACAGGTTCACCACCCACACCGGCGTCGGCGTTCCCTTGCGCAGGAACAACGTCGACACCGACCAGATCATCCCCGCGGTCTACCTCAAGCGGGTGACCCGAACGGGTTTCGAAGACGGACTGTTCGCGTCGTGGCGTGGCGATCCGTCGTTCGTGCTGAACCAGCAGGAGTACGCAGAGGGCTCGGTGCTCGTCGCCGGTTCCGACTTCGGCACCGGCTCATCGCGTGAACATGCCGTCTGGGCGCTGCAGAACTACGGGTTCAAGGTCGTCATCTCGCCCCGGTTCGGCGACATCTTCCGCGGTAATGCTGGCAAGGCCGGGCTGCTCGCGGCGCAGGTCGACGACAAGGTGGTGCAGAGGCTGTGGGAACTCATCGAGTCCCGTCCCGGCAGCACCATCACGGTCGATCTGGAATCGCGGACAGTCCGCGCGGGGACCGGCGAGGGGGCTGTCGAGGACTCCTTCGACATCGACGACTACACGCGTTGGCGCTTGCTCGAGGGGCTCGATGACATCGGCATCACGCTGTCGAACGAAGCCGACATCACTGCTTACGAGTCGACAAGGCCCGGCTGGAAACCGGCAACGCTATGAGCCAAAGCTGCGGGATCGTCCGAGCCGGATGAACGAGAATCCCCTTGAAAACAAGGGGATTCACGTCTTTGCGGCCTTGTAGGCACCCGCTCGATGCACTCCGGTCGTGAAAACGGCGTTGCAAGAAAACCGCGAAAAGTCGGGCGTGGTGATTGTGACTAACGCCACGAATGCCTAGCGTGCGTTGAAGAAAGTCGAGCACGGGCTCGGCCCGGAAGTTTCATTGGAAGGGAAGCTAGTGAACAAGTCACAGCTCATCGACACGCTGTCAACGCGTTTCGAAGGAAACCGCAAGGCGGCCGCCCATGCACTCGAGTCCGTCCTGGACACGATCACTCGCGAGGTCGCGAAGGGGGAGAAGGTCGCTATCACGGGCTTCGGCTCGTTCGAGAAGCGCGTCCGCGACGCCCGCTGGGTGCGCAACCCGCAGACCGGAGCCAGGATGAAGTCCAAGAAGAAGTCGGTGCCGAAATTCACCGCGGGCGCCGACCTGAAGAACGTCATCTCCGGCGCCAAGAAGCTCCCCAAGCTGACCGTCGCCGCAGCAGCGCCGGCCGCGAGGAAGGCTACTGCGCCGGCGAGGAAGGCGGCGACAGCGGCCACCAGGTCCTCGGCGAAGAAGACGTCGGCGAAGAAGACGGCCAAGAAGGGCGCCGCCAAGAAGAGCACCGCCAGGAAGTCCGCGGCGAAGAAGTCGCCGGCCAGGAAGTCGGCGGCCAGGAAGTCCGCAGCGAAGAAGTCGCCGGCGAAGAAGACGACGACGGCCAGGCGGTCCGCGGCGAAGAAGTCGCCGGCCAAGAAGTCGGCCGCGAAGAAGAGCACGGCGAAGAAGGCGGCCAAGAAGTCGCCGGCCAGGAAGACGACGACGGCGAAGAGGTCGCCGGCCAAGAAGACGGCCAAGAAGTCGGCCGCGAAGAAGAGCACCGCGAAGAAGGCGGCCAAGAAGTCGCCGGCCAAGAAGACGGCCAAGAAGACGGCAAGGAAGCGCTGACCGCAGTCTTCTGAGGGTGGGTCACCGCACGGTGGCCCACCCTCACTGCGTACTGAGGTCCCTGTCGATGACTCTTCGGAGCGCTCTCGTGTGCCCGCCGACCCCCAGCTCGAGGGCCGCACGAAGGTCGCCGACGTCGTCGACGTCCTGACGCAGGGAGCTGAGCCGGCCGGGGATCTCGGCCGCCCCGTCCGCGCGATGGGCCGCCCGGGAGCCCGGGCCGAATCGGGGCTCGAAGCTGCCGTACGCCGCGGCGTACATCGTCGTCCCGGCTCCGGAGACGTCCGCGACGAAGGCGGCTCGTCCCGGCTCCACTACTGCCAGGGCGCGTGCCAGGTCGTCGGGCCGCAGGGCGGGCAGGTCGGCGCACACCACGACTGGCAGCATGCGCGGCCAGCGGCGTTGTGCTTCCGCCGCGGCGAGCCGGAGACACCCGTTCAGGTCGCTGGTCGTCCCGTCCGGGATCACCTCGCAGCCGGCCGTGGCCAGCTGGCGGGAGAAGGGGGCGTCGTCGGTGACCGCCAGCACGGCGGCGACCCGGGGAGTCGCGAGACACGCGGCCACTGTGTCGAGAGCGAAGGCGCTCGCCAGTGCCCGCCGGGCCTCATCTGACAGGCCCACGAGGCGCGACTTGCCGACCGCCGGTGGCTTCACCGGCAGGACCACGACGTACTCCTGCGCGCCCATCGGCACGATCCTGTCAGGCGACGACGGCGCCATCCCGTCGGCGGGTCGCGTCGAGACGCCTCGAGCGCGGACCGAGTAGCCTGCACGAGACGCAGAGGGCGTCAGGCCGGCACTCGGCCCGGGATGCAACGAGGGACGAGCGTGAAGGTTCGCAAGCTGCAGCAGAAGCGTGGCTGGGCGATCAACGTCGGAGTGGTCGTCCTGAAGCCGACGCTGCTCTCGGCAACCGCACGGACCTGGATCGACGGCGAGAAGATCCCCGAGTCCGCCGGCTGCATCGTGGCGCTCAACCACCTTTCCCACATCGACCCGCTGCTGTCAGCGCATTTCGTCTACGACCACGGCCGGTTGCCGAGGTACCTCGCGAAGTCGGGGCTCTTCAAGAACAAGGCGCTCGCCACGTTCCTGACCTCGGCGGGTCAGATTCCCGTCGAACGTCTGTCTCGCACCGCAGTCGGTGCGTACGACGCAGCCGTCGCCGCGGTCCGGGCCGGTGAGTGCGTGATCGTCTATCCCGAGGGAACGCTCACCCGCGACCCCGACCTGTGGCCGATGAAGGGCAAGAGCGGCGCCGCCCGGATCGCCCTGGAGACCAGGTGCCCGGTGATCCCGGTCGGGCACTGGGGGGCCCAGGAGGTACTGCCGCCGTACTCCACCCGACCGCACCTCGTCCCGCGCAAGCGCATCACCATGAAGGCCGGCGACCCGGTCGAGCTGGGCGATCTCCTGGGCCGGCGCCGGGGTCCCGACGTGATCAACGAGGCGACCGACCGGATCATGGCGGCGATCACGGCGATCGTGGCGGAGCTGCGCGGCGAGCCAGCCCCGCCGGAGCGCTTCGACCCTCGCAAGATGGGGGTGCAGCAGGTCGGCAATCCGAAAAAGGCCAACGCCAGGAAGAAGGGCAAGCGCTCATGAACAAGGTCGCGGTCTTCGGGGCCGGGTCCTGGGGTACCGCCTTCTCCATCGTGCTCGCGGATGCGGGCAACGAGGTGACCATCTGGGGTCGCCGGGAGGAGGTCTGCGCCACCATCAACGAACGGCACGAGAACACCGACTACCTGTCCGGCATCGAGCTGCCCGCGACGATCTCCGCCACCCATGATCCCGAGCACGCGGTCGCGGGTGCCGACGTCGTGGTCTTCGCGGTTCCCTCCCAGACCTTTCGCGAGAACCTCGTGGACTGGGTCGACATCATCCCGGCGCAGTCGGTGATGGTGTCGCTGATGAAGGGGGTGGAGCTGGGGAGTCTCAGTCGGATGAGTGAGGTCGTGGCCGAGGTCACCGGTGCCGGCCCGGAACGGATTGCCGTGATCAGCGGGCCGAACCTCTCCAAGGAGATCGCCCGCCGCGAACCTGCCGCCTCCGTGGTCGCGTGTCCGGACGAAGACGTGGCGAAGATGCTGCAGGAGCGGTGCCACGCACCGGCGTTCCGGCCCTACACCAGTGTCGACGTGCTGGGCTGTGAGCTCGGCGGCGCCTACAAGAACGTCGTCGGGATCGCGGTGGGCATGGCCATCGGTCTGGGCTTCGGTGACAACACCACTGCCTCGGTGATCACCCGGGGCCTGGCGGAGACCGCGCGCCTCGCGATGGCGCTGAAGGCCAACCCGCTCACCCTGATGGGGCTCGCGGGCCTGGGTGACCTGGTCGCCACCTGTTCCTCACCCCTGTCGCGCAACCGCACGTTCGGGGAGAACCTCGGCAAGGGCATGACGACCGAGGAGATCATCGCGAGCACCCGACAGGTGGCCGAGGGTGCGAAGTCGTGCTCCTCCCTGCTGGCGCTCGCGCAGCGCACAGGCGTGGATGCGCCGATCGCCGAGCACGTGGAGGCTGTGGTCGGGGGCCGGATGACCGCGCAGGAGATGATGGACTCCTTCATCGCGCGGGACACCAAGGCCGAAACGGACTGACCGAGGAACGAGGTCAGTCCGTTTCATCGGTGGTCGAGCAGCGACCGCGGCTGAGGAACGAAGCCGCGACGGAGCGTGTCGAGACCCGGTGACGTGCGCAGTGCTCACGTCAGGTCGTCGAGAGCCTGCTCCAGATCCGCCCACAGGTCGTCGACGTCCTCGATCCCGACCGACATCCGCACCAGTCCCTCGGGGATCGTGGCCGGCTCCGACTTCCACCGTCGGCGGCGTTCGAAGGTCGACTCCACCGACCCCAGCGATGTCGCGTGCACCCACAGCTTCGTCTTGTGGACCAACAGGTCGGCGGCCAGCGCCCCTTGGGCCAGCACGATCGCGACGATCCCGCCGAAGCCGGGGTAGCGGACCTCCTCGATCGCAGGATGGCCCGCCAGTCGGTGCGCGAGATCGGCGGCGTTGGCCTGGGCACGCTCGACCCGCAGGTGCAGCGTGCGCAGTCCGCGCAGCGCGAGCCACGCCTCGAGGGTTCCGGGGATGGCGCCGACCAGGTCGCGCCGGCCCTTCAAGACGGCGTACAACTCGTCGTCGCGGGTGACGACGGCACCGAGGAGGACGTCGCCGTGCCCGGAGAGATACTTCGTGGCCGAGTGCACGACCAGATCGACGCCGTGGTCAAGAGGCTGCTGGAGCAGGGGGGTGGCGAAGGTGTTGTCGACGACGACGTACGCCCCGGCGTCATGGGCGGCACCGCGGATGGTCGCGATGTCGGCGACTTCCAGGGCCGGGTTCGTGGGCGACTCCAGCCAGACCAGGGCCGCGTCGGTGCAGGCGGCCACCACCGCGTCGGTGTCGACCACATCGACCAGCTCGGCGCGCACTCGACCGCGGGCTTCGATGTCGGCCAGCTGCATGACAGTGCCGTTGTAGGCGTGCCGCGGCGCGACCACCTTCCCGCCCTGCCCGACCAGGTCCAGCACCGTGGCCACCGTCGCCAGCCCGGAGGCGAACGACAGGCAGCGGCCGCCCTCGAGGGCACCGAGGACGTCCTCGAAGGCGGTCCAGGTCGGGTTGCCGTAGCGCCCGTACTCCAGGTCCCCGCCCGCGACGTACGTCGAGGCCATCGTGATCGGCGGGTTCAACGGCTGGTCCGGCTGGTGCTCCGGTCGGCCGGCGGTGACAGCGATCGTGGCGGGCTTCAGGGTGGGCGCCTCCTCGGTCATGACGTCGACCCTAGGCCGCCGCTAGGGTCGACGCGATGAACGAGCCCACCCGAAAGCCCCGCGTCGCCGTCGTGTTCGGGGGTCGCTCCAGCGAACACGCGATCTCCTGCGTCACCGCAGGGAGCGTGTTGCAGGCGATCGAGCGGGAGAAGTACGACGTCGTCCCCATCGGGATCGCTACCGACGGTCGCTGGGTGCTCGAGTCCGGGGATCCGGACCGGTTGCAGATCAAGGGCCCGGACCAGCTGCCCGCGGTGGACGGGGATCGGGCTGCGGTTGCTCTGTCCCGGGAGCGCGACGCGACCGACTTGGTCGTCAGCGAGCCGTCCCAGCCGCCGCACACCCTGGGCGAGGTTGATGTCGTCTTCCCGCTGCTCCACGGCCCGTGGGGGGAGGACGGCACCATCCAAGGGATGTTCGAGATGGCCGGAGTTCGCTACGTGGGCGCCGGCGTGCTCGCCTCGGCGGTCAGCATGGACAAGGCGTACATGAAGGTCGTGCTCGCGGCCGCCGGCCTGCCACTCATGCCGTCGACGACGATCACGGCCCGGGACTGGGCGGCCGACCATCAGACGTGCAGGGAGCGGGCGGAGACGCTCGGCTACCCCCTCTTCGTGAAGCCTGCGCGCGGAGGATCCAGCATCGGGATCTCGAAGGCGCACGACGCGACGGAGCTCGACGCCTGCCTCGAGGAGGCCCATCGGCACGACCCCAAGGCGCTCGTCGAGGTGGCCGCGGAGGGAGCGCGGGAGGTCGAGTGCGGTGTCCTCCAGTCGCTGGACGGTGGGCCACTGACGAGCGTGCCGGCGGAGATCAAGATCACCGGGGACCACGAGTTCTACGACTTCGCGGCGAAGTACCTCCCCGAGGAGCACACGGAGCTCGACGTCCCAGCGGACCTTCCCGATGACATCGCGACCCGGATCCGGGAACTCGCCGCACGGACCTTCGATGCCGTTGGGTGCGAAGGCCTCGCACGGGTCGACTTCTTCGTGCTGCCCGACCACTCACTGGTGGTCAACGAGATCAACACGATGCCCGGCTTCACGCCGCTGTCGATGTTCCCGCGGATGTGGGCGGCGACCGGCGTCGACTACCCCGAGCTCGTGGACCGGCTGATCCAGCTGGCGCTGGCGCGGGACACCGGCCTGCGCTGACAGTCGGCGTTTGACCCCGCCGAATTGGGTACGACGTCTCCGGCGCGGCTCGTGACCCCCGGAGCCGCGGAGTGCCACTGTTGCCTGACCACTCGACGGGGGCCGGACAGGAGATCACCAAGTGAACACTCGCACCATCGCCATCGCAGCCCTGGTCATCGCCGTCATCATCCTGTTGTTCCTGATCCTCTGAGGACCGCCAGCGCCAGGGCGCCTGGGGCTCAGAAGCACTCGTCCACGAGCTCCAGGTGTTCTTCGACCGGCGCTGCCAGCTCCGTCATCACGGCGGCCACGCCTTCGGGGCGGTACTCGGCGGGCACCTTGACCTTCACGATCGGTCGGTAGCCCGCGGCCGTGATCGTCACATCGGAGGACTGGTCCTCCTCCTCCGACGTGGGGACGAACCAGCCCACGCCGTTGGCCTCCACGCATTCCGCGAACCTGTCGAAGTCGGTGGGCAGGCCGACGCCACAGGTGAGCACGATCGGCGGATCACCCCAGGCCGCGCCGAGGACGCCGGCCGGCTCGACCAGCCGTGCCTTCTGACCGGCGACCTCATCGGGCACGCCGTCGAGGAACTCGGCGCAGTCGGTGGTCTCGGACTCGGTGATCGTGGGTGACTTGACCGGCACCGGGTCGCGGCTGCAGCCGACCATCAGCAGGAGTGAGCACGCGAGGACGCCCCGGACCCAGGTGGATCCGGGGCGACACCCACTGGGCGCGGGGGTGCTCAGATGTGCACCACCGGGCAGGTCAGGGTGCGGGTGATGCCGTCGAGGTTCTGCACCTTCGAGACGACCAGCTTGCCGAGCTCGTCGACGTTGCGTGCCTCGGCGCGCACGATCACGTCGTACGGACCGGTGACATCCTCGGCGAGGGTGACGCCCTTGACCGACGCGATCTCGCGAGCGACCTCCGCGGCCTTGCCGACATCGGTCTGGATCAGGATGTAGGCCTGCACGACCATCGTGGACTCCTCGTCTTCATCGGATCAGGTGCCGCGGCCAACCTACCGTGCGGTCGTGGCGTGCCGGTAGGTGCCCGTCGTGCAGGACGAGGCGACGATCTGGTGGGATGTCGGCATGGTCCTGCCCGCCGACGCCACGCTGTCCGACGCCGGAGAATTCGGCATGATCGATGCGCTCGCCGGGATCTTCGACCAGGGAGAGCACGTCCTGGTCGGCCCCGGTGACGACGCGGCGGTCCTGCGGGTCCGGACCGGTCACGTCGTCGTCTCCACCGACCTCATGGTCGAGGGGCGTCACTTCCGCCGCGACTGGGCCTCTGCGGAGGATGTCGGGCATCGGGCGGCCGCTCAGAACCTCTCCGACATCAACGCGATGGGCGGCCGGGCCACCTCGCTCACCATCGGTCTCGCCGCCCCTGGTGACCTGCCCGCGCAGTGGGCGCTGGACTTCGCCAGGGGGTTCGCCGAGGAGTGCGCGGTCGTCGGCGCGAGTGTCGTCGGCGGCGACCTGACCCAGGCCGACCAGATCGTGATCGCCGTGACCGTGCTGGGCGCCTGCACCATCGCCCCCGTGGTTCGGTCCGGCGCCCAGCCTGGCGACCAACTCGCCTTGGTCGGCCGACAGGGCTGGGCGGCGGGCGGGCTGGCCGTGCTGGGCCGTGGCTTCCGGTCCCCCCGAGTGCTGGTCGAGGCCTACCGTCGTCCAGAGCCGCCGTACGACGCGGGCGCCGTGGCCGCCGAAGCAGGGGCCACGGCGATGATCGACATCTCCGACGGGCTGCTCGCTGATGCCGGCCACATCGCGGCGGACTCCGGTGTGGCGATCGACGTGCACCGCGGTGCGTTCGAGATCGCCGAGCCACTCCAGGCCGTCGGGGCCGCGACCGGCGCGGACCCGATCCAGTTCATCCTCGGCGGCGGCGACGACCACGCCCTCCTCGCCACATTTCCGGACGGGTCGGTGCCCGCGGGCTGGACGGTGGTCGGCGCGGTGACCGAGGGCTCGGGGGTCACCCTCGACGGCGAGGAGTACGACGGCCCGACCGGGTGGACGCACTTCTGAGGCGGAACAGAAAGGCCGCCACCCCTCCGGGCGACGGCCTGTCCACTCAGAGGCTCAGGTCAGCGGGTGACCTTGCCGGCCTTGATGCAGCCGGTGCAGACGTTGAGGCGCTTGGGGGTGCCGTTCACGGTCGCCCGGACGCGCTGGATGTTGGGGTCGAAGCGACGCTTCGTAATCTTGCGCGACCAGGGGCGGTTGTTGCCGAAGCCCGGCTTCTTGGCGCAGATGTCACAGACGGCAGCCACCGTGAACTCCTGAAAGGTTCGAGGTTGTGGATCTTTGGCCCGGCTGAGCGGGCAACCGGACGAGGATATCCGATGGCTCGGCTCGGGTGCGAATCGTCACGGGGGCTCGCGGACGGCCCGCCCATCACTCCCCGCCCACCACTACTCTGTGGCAGCACGCGCAACGTGGACCACCCGGCACCGAAGGGCAGTCGCATGGAAGCACCCCGAGACGGCAGCATCAGCGTCGAGGTCGTGCTGCGTTTCGTCGACATCGCCACCGACGCCCTCGCCGAGGCACGCGAGGAGATCGACGCCCTCAACGTCTATCCCGTGCCGGACGGCGACACCGGGACCAACATGTACCTCACCGTCTCCGCGGCGCGCGACGCCATCCGAGAGTCACGGGCCTCGGGAGCCGACCTCCAGACGGCACTCGCGGCGTTCAGCAGGGGTGCTCTCCTGGGAGCACGCGGCAACAGCGGGGTCATCCTGAGCCAGATGCTCGGCGCCATCGCACACCGGATCGCGGTCCAGCAGTCCGGCGAGCGCAACGCCGCTGTGATGGCCGAAGCGTTGCACCAGGCAACCGACGCCAGCTACGCGGCGGTCGGTGAGCCGGTCGAGGGCACCATCTTGACCGTGGCCAGAGCCGCCTCCGACGCCGCCGTGGAGCGAGCCCGCGACGACACCGCTCGGGCCAGGGACGTGTTCGCCACCGCCGCCGCAGCGGCCCGGGAGGCGCTGGCGCGCACCCCCGAGCAGCTGCAGACGCTCCGCGACGCCGGTGTGGTCGACGCGGGGGGCCGAGGCCTGAGCGTGATCCTCGACGCCGCCGAGACGGTGCTCACCGGCCGTCGGCCCACGCCGGTCGTCTCCCCGATGGGCGCGCGGAACATCCCGATCCCGGTCCCCGCCAACGACCTGACCGCGGGCGGACCCGCCTACGAGGTGATGTACCTCCTCGACGCCGACGACGACAACATCCCTGCCCTCAAGCAGGCCCTCGCCCCGCTCGGTGACTCGCTCGTCGTGGTCGGGGGAGAGGGGCTGTTCAACGTGCACGTGCACGTCCACGACGTGGGTGCCGCGCTCGAGGCCGGCATCGAGGCCGGGCGTCCCTACCGGGTCCGGGTCACCCACTTCGCCGAACAGGTCGCGCAGGCGCGGCAGCAGGCGACGGAGCGGCGCGGGCGTCGGATCGTGGCGGTCGCGGCCGGCCCGGGGCTGGCCACGCTGTTCGCGGACGCCGGAGCGGTGGTGGTCGAGGGCGGACCCGGCCGCCGGCCTTCGACCGGTCAGTTGCTGGAGGCGATCACGTCGTGCGGCGCGGAGGAGGTCGTCGTCCTGCCGAACGACCGGGATTCGGTCCGGGCTGCCGAGATCGCCGCGACCACGGCCGGGACCGACGACAAGATCACCGTGGCCGTGATCCCCACCCAGGCCCAGGTGCAGGGGCTGGCCGCGCTTGCCGTGCACGAGCCCGGCCGCAGCTTCGAGCAGGACGTCCTGGAGATGACAGCGACCGCCCGGCACGCCCATCACGGCGCGGTCACGGTCGCCTCGAAGCAGGCGATCACCATGGCCGGACCGTGCGAGCCCGGCGACGTGCTCGGCGTGGTCGCCGGCGACTTCGCCGTCGTGGGCGACGACCTGTACGCGGTCGCCACCGATGTCCTCGAGCGGCTCCTCGGCGGTGGCGGGGAGCTCGTGACCCTGGTCGGCGGTGTCGACGACGGCGATCTCGTCGAACGCTGCGCCGCCTTCGTCGAGGAAGCCCACCCCCATGTCGACGTCGTGGTGTACGACGGCGGGCAGGAGCGCTACCCGCTCCTGATGGCCGTCGAGTGAGTCGGAGGAAGGCGCAATGATCACCCTCGACTCCCCGATCGCGACCGTCCTCGGCGACAAGTCGAGCAAGCGGAAGAAGTTCACGGAGGGCCTCGGCATCGCGACCGTCGGCGACCTCCTCGGCCACTTTCCCCGCCGCTACATCAAGACCGGGGAGCTGACCACCGTCGCCGACCTGCAACCCGGCCAGATGCTCACGGTGGTGGGCGAGATCGCCGAGAGCGACGTGCGCACCTACAACGACCGACGCACCGGTCGCACCGCCTACCGCACCGAGACCCTGCTCCGGACCGACGGGCCGCCGTTGCGGATGACGTTCTTCGCCAAGCAGAAGCGCATAGCCGAGTGGCACCACAACCGCCTGGCCGTCGGCAAGCGCGGTGTGTTCACCGGCCAGGTGAGTCGGTTCCGCACTGACTGGCAGCTGACGAACCCGAAGCTGGTGATCTTCGGCGAGAAGGGGGACGACGAGGCGACCCGGGCCGCGCTGGAGAGCATCGGCGCCCTGTATCCGATGTACCCGCTCACCAAGGGTGTCGACTCGTGGGACCTGCAGCGTGCGATCAGCTTCGCGCGCATCGTGTTGGACGACGTACCAGAGGTGCTGCCCGAGGCCCTGCGTGACCGCTATGACCTGATCGGCGCGCGGACCGCGATCGACTGGATCCACGCTCCCGACGACCACAGGCAGATCACCGCGGCGCAGCGGCGGTTCCGGTTCGAGGAAGCGCTGGTCACCCAGCTCGTGCTCGGCCGTCGACGGCGGGAGCTGCGCGAGCTCGGTGCCCAGGCCCGGACCGGCGAGCAGGGCGGCCTCCTCGCCGCGTTCGATGACCGGTTGCCGTTCGAGCTCACCACCGGCCAACGCGAGATCGGCGCCGTCCTCGAAGAGGAGCTCGCCCGGCCGCACCCGATGAACCGGCTGCTGCAGGGAGAGGTCGGCTCGGGCAAGACCCTGGTGGCGGTGCGGGCCATGCTCCGCACGGTCGACTCCGGTGGCCAGGCCGCGCTGCTGGCACCGACCGAAGTGCTGGCCCAGCAGCACCACCGGTCGATCTCGGCGTTGTTGGGCGACCTCGCCTCCGGCGGCATGCTGGGTGGTGCCGTCGACGGCACCACCCTGGCCCTGCTCACCGGCTCGATGACCAAGGCACAGCGACAAGAGGCCCTGTTGCGCATCGCCAGCGGGGAGGCCGGCATCGTGATCGGCACCCACGCCCTGCTGGAGGAGAACGTCTCGTTCGCCGACCTCGGGCTGGTGGTCGTCGACGAACAGCACCGCTTCGGCGTCGAGCAGCGGGCCGCACTCACGGACAAGGCCGGTACGCCGCCCCACGTGCTCGTCATGACCGCGACCCCGATTCCGCGCACGGTCGCCATGACCGTGTTCGGCGACCTGGAAACCTCCATCCTGACCGAGCTCCCGGCCGGGAGGGCGCCCATCCAGACGACGGTCGTTCCCCTGCTCGACCAGCCGCATTGGATCGAACGCGTGTGGGAGCGGGTCAGCGAGGAGGTGGCCAAGGGCCACCAGGTCTACGTCGTGTGCCCGCGGATCACCGGCGACGAGCCTGAGCAGGGCGAGACCGACCAGGTCGACGTCGACGAGGAGGGGAATGTCACCGCCGCCGCCCACGCGCTGACAGCGGTCGAGGAGCTTCATGCCGAGCTCACCGCGGGTCCGCTGGCCGGCGTGCGACTCGCGATGCTGCACGGGCGACTGCCGCCGGACCAGAAGGAGCAGACGATGCGCGCCTTCGCCGCCGGCGAGGTCGACGTCTTGGTGTCCACCACCGTGATCGAGGTGGGCGTCGACGTCGCGAACGCCACGGTCATGGTGCTTCTGGACGCCGACCGGTTCGGGGTCTCCCAGCTCCACCAGCTGCGCGGGCGGGTCGGCCGGGGCGGCCATCCCGGGCTCTGCCTGTTGGTGACCTCGACGTCCACGCTCAGTCCCGCCCGCGAACGACTCGACGCCGTGGCGGCCTCCACTGACGGCTTCGAGCTGAGCCGGGTCGACCTCGACCAGCGCCGCGAGGGAGACGTCCTGGGCAAGTCGCAGTCGGGGTTCCGATCCAGCCTCCAGAACCTCCGCGTGCTCCGCGACGAGGACACGATCGTCGCGGCGCGCGAGGCCGCCGAACACCTGCTGGACGAGGATCCGACGCTCCAGGAGGCACCCGGCCTGGCCGAGGCGGTGGCACAGATGGAGCAATCACGGCAGTCTGAGTTCATGGAGAAGTCATGAGAACCTTCGCGACGTTCTCCCCGCGGGCCCGCCTGAGCCCGTCGAAGGACTCCGCATGGGGGAGGGGATTCGGGATGAAAGGCCCATGACCCGCATCATCGGCGGGTCGGCCGGCGGGCGGCGCATCCAGGCGCCCAGGGGTGTCAGCACCCGCCCGACGAGTGACCGGGTGCGGGAGGCCTTGTTCTCCGCGATCGAGGCCTGGTGCGGATCCCTGAGTGGGCTGCGGTTCCTCGATCTGTACGCCGGATCCGGTGCGGTCGGGCTCGAGGCGTGGTCACGAGGTGCCGGGGTGGTCACGCTCGTGGAGCAGGACCGCCGCTCGGCCCAGCTGATCGCCTCGAATGCGCGCGCGATCGGGTTCGCCAAGGCCAACCTCATCACCGGGACGGTGTCCGGCGCTCTCCGGCGTCCCCCCGTCGCGCCGTACGACGTGGCGTTCCTGGACCCGCCGTACCCGCTCGAGGACGAGTCGGTGGGCCGGGACCTGCAGGGTCTGGCCGACCAGGACTGGTTGGTCCCGGGCGCCCTGGTCGTGGTCGAGCGCTCGTCGCGCAGCCCGGCGCCCGAGTGGCCAGAGGGGTTCACCGACGTCCGGGAGAGACGCTACGGCGAGACCACCCTTTGGTACGGTCACGCCGCGTCCCGGCACTCGTCCGGGTCAGCGTCGAGCAGTCCGTCCAGCCAGGAGTAGCCCGTGCGCCGAGCTGTCTGCCCCGGGTCGTTCGACCCGGTCACCAATGGACACATCGACATCGTCACCCGCGCCTCGGTCCTGTTCGACGAGGTTGTGGTCGCAGTCGGCGTGAACAAGTCGAAGCATCGGCTGTTCACCGCCGAGGAGCGCATCGACATGCTGCGTGAGGCGTGCCGCCGGTTCGACAACGTCCGGGTCGAGGGGTTCAAGGGTCTCCTCACCGACTTCTGCCAGCAGCAGGGAATCCACGCCATCGTCAAGGGCCTGCGCGCGGTGAGTGACTTCGACTACGAGCTGCAGATGGCGCAGATGAACGCCTCCCTGGCGGAGGTGGAGACCGTGTTCGTGCCGACCAGCCCGGAGTACTCCTTCCTGGCGTCCAGCCTGGTCAAGGAGGTCGCGACGTTCGGCGGGGACGTCTCCGGGCTGGTTCCGGACTTCGTCCACGAACGACTCGTGGCTCGCGTGGCCGAGCGAGCAGCCGCAGACGACGACTAGGACCCCGGCCCGCGCTTTTGCGGTGCCGGCTGCCCGACGGTTACGATTCTGAACGATCTGTTGTGCCCGGACCCGGAAGTGATCCTCTGAGCAATCTGGACCCGAGAGCGCCGCTCGTGCTCGACTCACGCGAGCTCGGCCGCCGCCCGGGGTCCCAGCGCGGGGTGACCCTGACGGTTCCGGCCCCAGCAGATCTGGGCATCGAAGTCCTCCATGTCCCCGAAGGTGCGCCGGTCGAGCTCGACCTGCGGCTGGAAGCGGTCATGGAGGGGGTGCTGGTCACGGGCTCGGCGACAGCCGGGCTCGAGGGCGAGTGCGTGCGGTGCCTGGAACCGATCTCCGACGAGATCGAGGCGCGGTTCCAGGAGCTGTACGTGTACGACGAACCCTCCCGCGACCGGGGCCACCATCGGAGCGGCGACGAAGCAGTCGGCGGCGCCGAGGACGACGAGTCCAGCCGGCTCGAGGGCGACCTGCTCGACCTCGAACCTTTGCTGCGGGATGCGGTGGTGCTCGCACTGCCGTTCCAGCCGTTGTGCGAGGACGATTGTCCCGGACTGTGTGCCGAGTGTGGTGCCCGTCTGGCCGACGATCCGGCTCACGCACACGAGGCGGCCATCGACCCGCGGTGGGGGAGGTTGCAGGAGCTTCAGCAGGGCGACGATGTTGGTTGAGACCGATCCCCGGTCCGAGGAAGTAGGAGAAAACAGTGGCTGTCCCGAAGCGGAAGATGTCGCGCAGCAACACGCGTCACCGGCGCTCGCAGTGGAAGGCTGTCGCGCCGGTCCTCGTGACCTGCGCGAACCCCGCGTGCGGTGCCAAGCACCTCCCGCACCGTGCGTGCGGCGAGTGCGGCCAGTACGGCGCCAAGTCCGACCGTCGTCAGGTTCTCTGAGACCCGATTCTGGTCTGGTGACCAACTACGGCGAGCTCCGAACCGCGCTCGGGGAACCGACTCTGGAACCCGAGCTCCTGGAGCGCGCCCTCACCCATCGTTCGTTCGCCTACGAGAACGGCGGGCTCCCGACCAACGAGCGCCTCGAGTTCCTCGGGGACGCCGTGCTCGGGGTCGTGGTCACCGAGACGCTGTACCGCATCCACCCCGACCTCTCCGAAGGCCGGCTGGCCAAGTTGCGAGCCGCCGTGGTCAATGCCCGCGCCCTGGCAGAGGTGGGTAGGGAGATCGGCCTGGGCGACCACGTGAAGCTCGGCCGCGGGGAGCAGTCGACCGGTGGCCGCAACAAGGCATCGATCCTGTCCGACACCGTCGAGGCGGTGCTCGGGGCCATCCACCTGAGCGGCGGGTTCGAGGTCTCCGCCGAGGTCGTGCACAGACTCTTCGACCCGCTGATCGAGGCCGCCTCGGCCCTCGGGGCGGGGTTGGACTGGAAGACCTCCCTGCAGGAGCTGTCGGCCGAGCACGGCCTCGGCGTCCCCGAGTACGTCATCGAGGACGACGGTCCCGACCACATGAAGACCTTCACCGCACAGGTGAGGGTGGGCGCGGAGCTCTACGGCAACGGCGTCGGCCGATCCAAGAAGGAAGCGGAGCAGGCCGCGGCGGAGACGGCGTACGGCGAGATCGCCACCCGGCTCGGCCTCGACGACGCCGCAGTTGTCGCCGCCACCCTCAACGACTGACCGACCAGGACCACCAGCACCGTGCCCGAGCTCCCCGAGGTCGAGGTGGTCCGCGCCGGTCTCGAGCGGCACGTCCTCGACTCCACGATCACCAGGGTCGAGGTCCTGCATCCCCGACCGGTCCGACGCGATCCCGGTGGGCCCGAGGGATTCGCCGAAGCGCTCACAGGCCAGCGGATCGTGGGCGCCCGCAGGCGCGGCAAGTACTTCTGGCTCCCGCTCGCCAGCGGCGATGCCCTGCTCGGGCACCTCGGCATGAGTGGGCAGCTGCTGGTCCAGCGACCGGGCGCGCCGGACGAGCGGCACCTGAGGGTGCGGCTGGCCCTGGCCCGCCCGGGGGAGGTCCTCGAGCTCAGGTTCGCCGACCAGCGGATGTTCGGGGGGCTCTCGGTCTCCGGCGGCGGAGCAGTCCTGCCCCCGGAGATCGCCCACATCGCCCGCGACCCGCTCGACCCGGAGTTCGACGAGGACGAGTTCGTCCGCCGCGTCCGCAAGCGGGCTGCCGGCGTCAAGCGGCTCCTGCTCGACCAGAACCTGATCTCGGGTGTCGGCAACATCTACGCGGACGAGGCCCTGTGGCGGGCCGGGATCCACGGCGACCGGCCGGGGGACCGGTTGCGCGCCGGACAGGTCCGAGACCTGCTCGGCCACGCCCGGACCGTCCTGGTCGCCGCCCTCGGCGAGGGCGGCACGTCGTTCGACACCCTCTACGTCAACGTGAACGGTGAGTCCGGCTACTTCGACCGCTCCCTGCACGCCTACGGCCGCGACGGCGAGCCCTGCGACCGCTGCGGCACACCGATCCGAAGGATCGCCTTCATGAACCGATCGTCGTACTTCTGCCCGACCTGCCAGCCGGCGCCGCGGGTGCGGAGGAAGACCGCCTGAGGTCGCGGTTGACCGGACGCCGGTCTGGTGGGACTCTTGAAGACGGCCCCGCATGTAGCGGGCCCCCACCCCTCCCGGAAGGCTCCATTCATGGCCAAGGCGCTGATCGGATACATGAACAGCGACCTGCGGACCCCCGCCCGACTCTCAGCCGAGAACACACGGTTGCGCGCCCGGGTGGCCGAACTCGAGGCTCTGGTCCTCCGGCTCACGCAGGAGAACGACGCTCTGGCCGCGGCGCACGCGTCCGATCTCCTCCGCCTCGAGTCCGAGACGATGCAGGAGATGCAGCCGGTCTGAGGCTGCGCCACGCGTGACCGACGCCACCGTGCGTCGTTGAAGGGGCATGCGCGCCCCCGTCGTCCTTGCCGCCACCGGTCTTGCCGTGGGTTGCTCCATGGCCCTGGCCTCCCCGGCCGCCGCTCACGGTGACCGCGAACGACTCCAGGAAGTCCGCACCGCCCTCCTGGCCGAAGGGCCGGGCACCCCGCTTCTCAGCGGGAACGTCCAGCACCTCGGCAATCACCCAGGGACCGCTGGCATCTCCGGCTGCTTCATGAAGACCCGGCCCCTCTTCGTCACCAGCGGTCTGGAGTCCATCCAGGTCTGGGACGTCCGCGACGGGACCAACCCGGCTCGGGTCGGCGTCCTTCCCAACGCCGTCTTCGAGAACGAGGCCATGAACTGTGGCGAGCGGCGGACCACCAACGGGACGCGGCGCTTCGCACTCGTCGGGGTCGACCTGCACCAGGCCTCGACGGATGACCCTGACCACCTCAACCCCGGAGACGGGCAGGAGCTGGTGGTGGTCGACGTGACGACACCGTCCGCACCCACGATCGTCGGCAGGGGACCGGCGACGACCAGCACTCACACGGTCGCCTGCGTCGACGAGTTCGACTGCCGGTACGCGTACACCGCCGGGAGCGACGGCAGGTTCACGGTCTTCGATCTGCGCAACCTCCAGCGGCCTCGGGAGGTCGACAGCAACCCGAGGGCGAAGGGTGTCCAGCCGTTCCGGTCGCCCACGGCTGCCCACAAGTGGAACTTCGACAGCGCGGGCGTGGGCACGCACACCGGGTACGGCGGGTCGTCCATGTGGGACACCTCGCACCCCCGCAGGCCTCGTCTGATCACGACGACGGGCCGGGCGGGCCGGGGCGCGGACCCGAGGTTCGAGGGTTACAACGACTTCATCCACCACAACTCGTTCCGGCCCAATGCCCGGAACTTCAAGCCGCGGAGCACGCCGTCCTTCGCCCACGGCAACGTGCTGCTCGTGACCGAGGAGGACTACGTCCAGACCGACTGCACGAAGGCCGGCTCGTTCCAGGCCTGGCATGTCAGGCGGCTCGACGGCAGCCCGTCTGCCATCGTGCCGCTGGACAAGGTCGAGCTGGCCGACCTCCAGGCGGAGCAGGAGAACAACCTCCCCCTGCCGCAGGGCGCGTTCTGCTCGGCACACTGGTTCGACTACCACCAGAGCGGCATCGTCGCGATCGGCTTCTACGGGGGCGGCACGCAGTTCATCGACGTCCGGAACCCGAAGAAGCTCAGGTCCCACGGCCATGCGTTCTGGGGCGCGAGCGAGGTATGGGACGCGATGTGGCTTCCGGTGTACGACGCCCGCGGCCGCCAGACCAACCGGAAGAGCAACGTCGTCTACTCGATCGACCTGGTCCGAGGCCTCGACGTGTACTCCGTCGACGTTCCCGGTGACGGCCGAGGCTCCGACCCGGCACCCGAGGTCAGCCCCGCACGCTCCGTCATCGACCGGGCCGCCGCCGCGGCCGTGCCCATGGGTCTCCTCGGCGGGGCGATCGCGCTGACCGTCTCCCTCCGACGGCGGTCACGCACCCGCTGACCGGCGGTTGAGGTGCGAGGAGCGCCAGCGACGAGCCCACCCGGTGGTTGAGGTGCGAGCGGAGCGAGCCTGGCCGGTGGTTGAGGTGCGAGCGGAGCGAGCCTCGAAACCCGGTGAGCTTGGGCAGTGCCTGGCCTACGGTGGTCGAGCTTGTCGAGACCACTGCCGGTACGAACACAGCCGCCGCCGCTCGGGCGCACTGCTGGCCCCGCCGTTGGCGGGGTGTGGGGCGGGGTGGTCAGGTCTCGGGTGGGTCGGCTGGTGGCTGGGGTCGGTCGCGGGAGACGTCGAGGGTGCCGGTGTGGTCGCGGAGGAACTGGTAGCCGTGCGGGGACGACCACAGGTAGGTGCCGGGTTCCAGGGCGGTGTAGGTCCACGGGGTGTGGGTCTTGAGCCGGTGATGTCGCCGGCACAAGGGAGCAAGATTCTCCGAACAGGTCGGGCCGCCGCGGGAGTGCGGGATCACGTGGTCGGAGTCGCAGGATCGGGCCGGGCGGCTGCACCAGGGGAAGACACAGGTGCCGTCGCGGAGGCCGGTTTGTTCGGTGAGCCGGTCGGGGGTTTCGTAGGACTCGACGTGGACGTGGTCGGCCAGGTCGATCACCGGTTTCACGATCACCTCGGTGTCCGGGCGGCCACACCAGGTCCGGATGGTGCTCGGCGGTGACCGGTGACCGGGTGTTCTCCACACGCCCGATCCCTCCGGCGCCGGCCACCGCCGCTTCGGTGAGGTGGACGTACAGACCACCGTTCGCCGGGTGGGTCGGCGGCGCCGGGCCGCGTGCCTCAACCACCGGCTGATCCGGGTCGCCCGGGTCGTCCGGGTGGGCTGGGTGGGGGGTGGTGAGGTCGAGGGCGAGTTGGCGGCGGGCGAGTTCCCCGGCGGCCATCGACCGGCGCACGTCGAGGGACTCGGTGCAGCCGAGGTCGCCCAGCTGCCCGGCGATCCCACCGATGGCGGCGTCGAGGTCGAGGGCGTCGGCGAGGTCGAGCTCGCCGTAGACCTGGCTGGTGCCGGCGAAGGAGACCTGGCGGTGGTCGATCGTGAGGTGTCGGGCGTCCGCGGCGCGGCGTCGTTGTTCCTCGGCGGTGTGGGGCATGAACCGGGCGGTCGCTTCCTCCACCAGCCGGTCCACGGTGGCCGGGCGGATCTTGTGCGCCACGTGCGCCAGATGCCGGTCCACGTAGGCCGCCGCCTCCATGGACAGGGCCAGGGTGGCCCGGGCGATCCGCCGCGCCTTCCACGCCGGCAGGTCGCCGCCGATCACCCTCGCCCACAGGAGAGGGAGGCGGTGCCGCAGTTCCAGGGCCTCACCCAGGTACGCCCGGCCGGTGTCGGTGGGGATTCCGACCGCGGCCGCGAACTCCGCGATGCAGAACTCCGCCACCAACGGCGCCCCCTCCCCAGCGATGGCCAGCTCGGTGTCCCCGAACCGGTCGTCCCACGCCATCGCCGCATCCTCCAGGGAGTCGACCGAGTGCATCGCCGCCCACGCCACCGCCGCCTGCAGGACCTCTGCTTCGGCGCGATCCGCCGCCGTCCGCCGGGCCCGCGCGAAGTCGAGGACCTCGGCCGCGGTGTCCAGTTCGGCGGTGGCTTCCATGGGTCCTACTCAAGCAGCAGGCACCGACACCCAAGGCCTCGAAAACCGGGGTTGTTCACAGCCCTGGCGGTCACGGTCGGGTAACGAAAACTCACCGCTCGGAACGGCGACCACGAGGGTCGACCCCGACGGCGCCGCCGGCCGCACGCAGGCGGTGCGTGGCCAGCGCAACCACCGGCCACGGCGACCACGTGACCCGGAAATCAAATACCGCAACCCGGCAGCATCATCAGTGGTCTCGACACGCTCGACCACCGACCAGAGGCCCTGCCCACGGTCACTGGGTTTCGAGGCTCGTCGCTAGCGCTCCTCGCACCTCAACCAACGGTCAGGCTCCGGCGCTCCTCGCACCTCAACCAACGGTCAGGCTCCGGCGCTCCTCGCACCTCAACCATCCTCAGGCTCGCTCCGCTCGCACCTCAACCACGGTGCAAATCGAGGTGACGCGGCGCCGGTGCGCGACTAGCGTTGCCGGATTGTGAGCCGGATCCTCGAAGCCATTGCTCCGGCCCGGATGGGCGTCAGCTTCCGTTGGCTCCTCGCCTCCAGCTGGACGACCAACATCGGAGACGGGATCGCGCTCGCGGCCGGCCCCCTTCTGGTCGCGTCGCAGACCCACGACCCCCGACTGGTGGCGTTGGCGGCCGTATCGCAGCGCCTCCCGTGGCTGGTCTTCGGGCTGCACGCCGGCGCGCTGGCCGACCGGCTCGACCGGCGCCTTTTGGTGATCGGCGCCGACCTTGTGAGGGCCGCGGTCCTGATCGTCCTGGTCGCGAGCATGGTCACCGGCTGGGTCGACATCGGGGTGATCCTGGTGACCCTGTTCGCGCTCGGCGTGGCCGAGGTGTTCGCCGATACGACCAGCAGCACCCTCACGCCGATGCTGGTCGAGAAGGCCGATCTGGGCATCGCCAACGCGCGTCTGCAGGCCGGCTTCCTGACCGCCAACCAGCTCGTGGGCCCACCGATCGGTGCCTTCCTGTTCGCGGCGGGGATGGTGTGGCCGTTCGTCGTCCAGTTCGTGTGCCTGCTGCTCGGTGTGATCTTGGTGGTGCGGATCGCGACCCCACGCGGGGGTGTGCGCGGGGACGCGGACAGCCACATCTGGCACGACATCACCGACGGCGTGCGCTGGCTGTGGGGCCACGCGGCGATGCGCACCCTGGCCCTGGTGATCTTCACGTTCAACGTGACCTGGGGCGCGGCCTGGTCGATCCTGGTTCTCTGGTCCCTGGAACGGGTGGGCATGGGCGAGGTCGGCTTCGGTCTGCTGATGACCGCGGCCGGGATCGGCGGCGTGATCGGAACCGTCTCCTACGGATGGCTGGAACGACGGTTCGCCATGGCCACCCTGATGCGGGTCTGCCTGCTGCTCGAGGTGGTCATGCACCTCGGCCTCGCCCTCACCACCCAGGCCTGGCTGGCCCTGCTGATCATGGTCGGGTTCGGGTGCTATGCCTTCGTCTGGTACACGGTCAGCGTGACGGTGCGCCAGCGGGCGGTCCCGACGGAATTCCAGGGCCGGGTCGGCTCGGTCTACATGGTCGGCATCTTCGCCGGGCTCGTGGTCGGCCAGGTGCTCGGAGGGTTTATCGCCGACCAATGGGGGCTGGCGGCGCCGTACTGGTTCGCCTTCGTGGGCTCGGGCATCACCCTCGCGCTCGTGTGGCGCCAACTCACCCACATCGCGCACGCTGACGAGGAGGCGGCGGCGCCTGCCTGAGCCGTGCTCGGTTGCCCCGTGATGCCCCGTGATTGCATGGGGTGCATGGACGCCTCCAGCCTGGCCGATGCCCTGCCCGACGGCGTGGTCGTCACCGACGCCGACGCGATGGAGAAGTACCGCTTCGACTGGTCCAAGGACGACTCGGCGGGCACCCCGCTCGCGGTGGTGCGCGCCGACAACGCCGAGCAGGTCCAGACTGCGGTCAGGTGGGCAGCCGAGCACCGGATCCCCGTCGTGCCGCGGGGTGCCGGGACCGGACTCTCGGGTGGCTCGAGCGCCGTCGACGGCGGCATCGTGCTCAGCCTCGAGCGGATGCGAGCGATCGACATCGATGTCGCCTGCAGGGTGGCCGTGGTCGAGCCGGGTGCGTTCAACGCCGAGGTCAAGGCCGCCGCCTCGGAGCACGGGCTCTGGTACCCACCGGACCCGTCGTCGTACGAGATCTGCTCCATCGGCGGCAACATCGCCACCAACGCCGGGGGACTGTGCTGCGTGAAGTACGGCGTGACCACGGACTACGTGCTCGGCCTCGACGTGGTCCTGGCCGACGGGACGCTGGTCACCCTGGGCGGGAAGCGGATCAAGGACGTGGCCGGGCTGAGCCTGGTGAAGCTGTTCGTCGGCAGCGAGGGGACGCTGGGGGTGGTCACCCGGGCGATCCTGCGCCTGGTACCGGCTCAGGGGGTCAGGTCCACGCTGGTGGCGACGTTCGCGGACGTCGACTCCGCTGCCCGCGCCGTGGTCGAGGTCGGCCGGACGCTTCGCCCGTCGATGCTCGAGCTGATGGACCAGGCCTCGATCAATGCCGTGGAGGACTTCCGGCAGATGGGCCTGGACCGCACCGCCGGTGCCATGCTCGTGGCCCAGTCGGATGCCCCGGGTGCCGCGCGGGTCGAAGAGGTCGCCGTCATGGTCGCCGCGTGCGAGGGCGCCGGCGCGACGGAGGTGTTCGCCACCGACGACCCCGCCGAAGGCGAGATGTTCGTCGAGGCGCGGCGGTCCGCGTTCCCCGCGATGGAGTCCCGTGGCGCGCTCATGTTCGAGGACGTCGGCGCCCCCATCCCCAAGCTGCCGGAGCTGCTCGCGGCGGTGGCGGCGATCGCCCTGGAGTACGACGTCGAGATCCCGGTGGTCGCGCACGCCGGCGACGGAAACACCCACCCCATCGTCGTCTACGACCCCGCCGACCCAGCCGCCCTGGAGCGGGCCCGCACCGCCTTCGACGCCGTCATGCACGCGGCCATCGCCCTCGGCGGAACCATCACCGGCGAGCACGGCGTCGGCCGGACCAAGAAGAGTGCCCTGCCCGACCAGCTCGGCCCCGACGTCATGGCCCTGACCCGGCGGGTCAAGGACGCCCTCGACCCCGACGGGATCCTCAACCCCGGGGCGGTCCTGTAGCCGGCCGTCAGGTCACCCCGCCGTGCTCTCGGCGAGATGTTCCTTGAGCTCGGACCGCGAGCCGATGCCCAGCTTCGTGTAGACGTGCCGCAGGTGGTACTCCACGGTCTTGGGGCTGACGAACAGGGCCGCGGCCGCCTCCCGCGTCGTCCTGCCCTCGGCCAGCAGCAACGCGATCTGGAGCTCGCGGGCGGTCAGGTCGACCACCGGCCCGGCGTCGCGACGATGCGCGGTCACCCCTGACGCCTGGAGCTCGGCCAGGGCGACGTCGGCCCACAGCTCGGCACCGAGCCGCTCGAAGGACGAGAGCGCGGCCTGGAGCTGGTTGCGGGCGTCGACCCGGCGCCGGGCCCGCCGCAACCGCTCCCCGTAGACCAGCCGGGTCCGCGCCTCCTCGAACACGTCCAGCGTCCGGCCGTGCAGCTCCAGAGCGTGCTCGAAACAGGCCTCGAAGCCAGAGGGTTCGGCCAGCAGGCCGCGGACCCGCGCCGCCCGCGCCAGGGACCAGGGCTGGCCCTTGCTCTCGGCGCGCGCGTCGTACGTCGTCACGGCGGCCGCCGCCTCGCTCTCACGACCGACCCGGCGCAGGGCCTCGACCATCTCGGGGACGGGGGACAGGTCGACGTCGAGCATGCCCACCTCCTCGAGCCAGGCGTGGAGTCCCAGGAACTGCTCTGCGGCGGCGCTCGCGTCCCCGAGTGCCAGGTCGAGCTCGGCGAGCGCGAACCGAGCCCAGGCCGCGATGAGCCGCGACTCGTGGGCGTCGGCGATCGTCATCACCTCAGCGGCCTGGCTGCGTGCGTCGGCCACCCGGCCCTGTCGCGCCGACAGCCAGGTCTGCCCCGCCAGGGAGGCCCCGAGCTCGGTGGTCTGACCGAACTCCCGGGCCAGGGCGACGGCTTCTCCGTAGCCTGCGGAGGCCTGCGACCAGCGATCCGTGGTGGCGTCGTCCCTGGCCAGGTGGTGGAGGAGTCGCGGAAGGGTGCCGATGTCGGCGGCGGCGCGGCGCTGGTCGACGGCGCGCGCGATCAGGGTCCGACCGGCGCCGGACTCCCGGAGGTACAGCGGCCCGATCACCTCCCAGGCCGACTGCACGACGCCCGGGTCGGGCTCGGCTTGGGCCAGCCCGGCCACACCGGCGCGGATCCGCTCGGCTCCCCCCTCACCGGCGATGACGCGGGCCATGCCGACGGCGATGGACGCGATGGCCGCGGGGCGTCCCACGGGCCGGGGTGCCACGCTGTCGGTCGCGGGGCGATCCAGCAGACGTTCCGCGTGGTCGGCAGCCGATGCCGCAGTTGCTCCGTCCAGCAGGTAGAAGCACACGTTCACCGCGTCGGCGTACATCACGAGCGCCTGGTCGGGGGCCGTGTCCTCCGCGTCCGACGCAGCCGCGAGCAGGATGTCCCGTGCGTCACGCAGGGACCCCCCTCGCGCGGTGACGAGGCCCTCGAGTCCCCTCGCCCGCGCGGAGAGGACCGGGGAGGAGTCGTACTGCAGAGCCTCGCGCAGGAGAGTCAGCGCACGAGCGTCATCCCCGGCCAACCACGCCTCCTCTCCCGCGGTCATCAGGCGGCGGCCGCGCTCCTCGTGAGCGGGCGACAGGAGGGCGGCTCGCTCGTGGGCGCTGGCCGCGACCGCATGTCCGCCGCGGGCGGAGGCGCGGACGCCGACCGCCTCGATCTCGGCCGCGGCCGCCGTGTCGGTGCCCAGCACCGAGGCGCAGCGGTGCCAGGCGCGGCGGTCGGCGTCACCGGCGGGCAGGGCCTCGGCGACGAGGCGATGCAGGTGGCGGCGTTCGGCAGCCGGCGCTGCCGAGTACACCGCGGACCGGACGAGGGAGTGCGAGAACTCGACTCGGCGATTGTTCGCGCTCACCAGCCCGAGGAGTTCGGCGCGCTCGAGCGCCCGCACGTCGAACCCGCACGCAGCGCACACCCGGACGATCACCGGCAGGTCGCCGTCGGCGACCGCCGCCACGAGCAGGACCACCCGGTCGTCGGGGTCGAGTGCCGCGGCGCGACGCCCGAACGCCTCGGCGACCACACCCGGCACCGGAGCGGGCGTCCCGGGCGCGGCACCGGAGAGCTGCGCGGGGTCGCGGGCCAGCTCCCGGATCGCCAGCGGATTGCCACCCGCGAGATCGACGACGCGTTGCCGGAGCTCCCCGCCGAGCGGGACGGGAGACATCGCCGACGCCAGCTCGGCGGCGTCGCTGGGGGCCAGGCCGCCGATGGACCGCTGGGTCAGATCCGCGGCGGACCACGAGTGGTCGGTCTCGTCCCGTGCGGCCACGAGGACGAAGACGGCGTCCGCAAGCAGGCGTCGGCAGGTGAACACGATCGCCTCGGCGGACGGCTGGTCCACGAGGTGCGCGTCGTCGACCAGCAGCCCCAGCGGGGAGTCTTCGCCCGCCCGGGTGAGGAGGCTCAGCACCCCGGCGGAGACGGCGAACCGGTCGACGCTCTCGCCGGTCCGCAGGGCCAACGCCACCCCGAGCGCCTCGGCCTGCGGCGCGGGCAACCGGTCGAGCTGGTCCTCGACCGGACGCAGCAGCTGGGCCAGGCCGGCGAACGGCAGGCCGCGCTCGGTCTCGGTGCCGGTGACCCGCAGCAGCCGGAAACCTTCGGCGCGCGCCGCGGCGTACTCCAGGAGGGCGCTCTTGCCGATGCCCGCCTGGCCGGACAGCACCAGCACGCCACTCTGCCCCAGCCGGGCCGACGCCAGCAGCGCGTCGATGGCGCGCTGCTCCTCCGCTCGTCCCAGCAGCACCCGCCGAGTCTAGGGCCCTCATTCCTCCCGAACGTCCTCCTCAGGATCACTAGGGGGTCCACCGGATGCGGGGGCGGAGCCGGGCGTCCGATCCTCGTCCAGTCCGGACCTCGAGCCCAGGAGCATCGCCATGACCGCCACGACCGACCAGCCTCCCGTCCTCGACGAGGCCAAGCTGATGGACTTCGTCTTCCGAGCCGTCGACGAGATCGGCGCAACCCTCAACTGCGCCCTCGTCGTGATGGGGGACCGACTCGGCTACTACCAGACGCTCGCCGACCACGGGCCCCTCGCCGCACCGGAGCTGGCCCAGCGCACCGGGACCGGTGAGAAGTACGCCCGCGAGTGGCTCAACGGCCAGGCCGCCGGCGGCTTCGTCACCTACGACGCGGGTTCGGGCGACTACACCCTGCCGGCCGAGCACGTCGTGGCATTCACCGACGATTCCTCCCCCGCCTTCCTGCCCGGGTTGTTCCAGTTCGCCTTCGGCACGGTCCGTGACGCCCACCGGATCTTCGAGCTCGCCCAGGACGGGGACGGCCTGAGCTGGGGTGCCCACAACACCGATGTCCACGTCGGCTGCGAGCGCTTCTTCCGACCGGGCTACGTCGCCAACCTGGTCGGCGAATGGCTGCCTGCCCTGGACGGCGTCATGGGGAAGCTGGAGGCCGGCGCTCGGGTCGCCGACGTCGGCTGCGGACACGGCTCGTCGACGATCCTGATGGCCCAGGCCTTCCCGCAGTCGTCGTTCGTCGGCTCCGACGCCCATGCAGCCTCCATCGCGACCGCCCAGGAGCGCGCTGCCGAGGCGGGTGTCGCGGACCGGACCTCCTTCGAACCCGAGCCGGCAACGGGCTTCGCCGGCGCGGACTTGGACCTGGTGACCACGTTCGACGCCTTGCACGACATGGGCGACCCGGTGGGTGCGGCGAAGCGCGTGTACGACGCCCTCGCCGCCGACGGCACCTGGATGATCGTCGAGCCAGCCGCCGGGGACCATGTCGAGGACAACTTCAACCCGGTCGGACGGGTCTACTATTCGTTCTCCACCCTGCTCTGCACCCCGTCCTCGCTGTCGCAGGAGGTAGGGCTCGCTATCGGCACCCAGGCGGGGCCGGCCAAGATCCGCGACATCGTGACGGCGGCCGGCTTCGGCGGATTCCGGATCGCCGCCCAGACCCCCTTCAACAACGTGCTCGAGGTGCGCAAGTGACGAACATCCGCACAACGGGCGGCCCGAACTGGTGGTGAGGGACATGGACAGGTACGGCGATGCGGCGGACGCCGCGAACCGGGCCCGGCAACCGGACGCCTCCGGGGTGGCCCAACGCGGTGACGTGTCGGTGGCCTGGGCGTCGTACGGCTCCGGCGAGACGACTCTGGTCCTGATGCCGACCTGGTCGATCGTTCCGTCACGGTTCTGGAAGGCCCAGGTGCCGTTCCTGTCCCGGCACTACCGGGTGATCACCTTCGACGGTCGGGGGAGTGGGGCGTCCAGCAGCCCCGCCGGTGCGGCGGCGTACACCAACGAGGAGTACGCCGCCGACGCCGTCGCCGTCATGGACGACGCCGGCGTCGAGCAGGCCGTGCTCGTGTCGGAGTCCTGTGGCGCCGCCTGGGCGGTGCACGTGGCGACCGACCATCCGGATCGGGTGCAGGGGATCTTCGCCATCGGGCCCTCATGTGGCTTCAACTTCCGGAGCGACCACCGCGACGCCTACGACTGGCAAACCCGCCAACCGCACCACCGGGGCTGGGCGAAGTACAACCGCCACTACTGGCTCGAGGGCGACTACGGCGACTTCCTGAGGTTCTTCTTCGGTGAGATGTTCAACGAGCCGCACTCGACCAAGCAGATCGAGGACTGCGTGGCCTGGGGACACCAGGTCAGCCCGCAGACCCTGGTGGACACGACGGCCGGGCGGCTCGGTTGCGACGGTGCGCTGTGCGCCGACATCGAGCCTCTGTGCGCCCGGGTGACGTGCCCGGTCACGGTGCTGCACGGGGTCGAGGACGAGATCCGCGACCAGCGGTACGGCGAGCGGCTGGCCGAGCTGACGGGCGGCTCCCTTCTCCTGGTCGAAGGCGGGGGGCACGGACTGCCGGCCCGGGACCCGGTCGTGGTCAACCGGGAGATCCGCGAGTTCGCCGAGCGCATCGTTGGGCCGATCACCGGGCCCGTGGAGCCTCGGCGATGGACCCGGGGGATGAGTCGCCCGAAGCGGGCGCTCTACATCTCCTCCCCGATCGGGCTCGGGCACGCACGTCGCGACCTCGCCGTCGCCCGCGAGCTCCGGGAGATCCACCCCGACCTCCAGATCGACTGGCTCGCCCAGGACCCGGTCACCCGGGTGCTCGAGGGCGCCGGGGAGCGGGTGCACCCCGCCTCGGACTGGCTGGCCAGCGAGTCCGGGCACGTCGAGCACGAGTCGGGGGAGCACGACCTGCACGCGTTCGCGGCCATCCGGCGGATGGACGAGATCCTGGTCAACAACTTCATGGTGTTCGACGAGCTGACGGAGACCGAGCACTACGACCTGGTCATCGGCGACGAGGCGTGGGACGTCGACTACTTCCTGCACGAGAACCCCGAGCTGAAGCGGACGGCGTACGCCTGGTTCACCGACTTCGTCGGGTGGCTCCCGATGCCCGACGGCGGATCCGAGGAGAGCGCCCTCACCGCTGACTACAACGCGGAGATGATCGAGCACCGGGCCCGCTACGAGCGGTTGCGGGACCGGTCTGTCTTCGTGGGCAATCCCGATGACATCGTCCCCGACAACTTCGGCCCCGGCCTCCCCGACATCCGCGAGTGGACGGAGCAGAACTTCGACTTCGCCGGCTACGTCACCGGGTTCGACCCGGACGCCCTCGGGGACCGCGAGGAGATCCGGGCCAGGCTCGGCTACCGCCCCGACGAGCGGGTCTGCGTGGTCACCGTCGGCGGCTCGGGCGTCGGGGCCCCGTTGCTCGGCCGGGTCCTGGACGCGGTACGGCTTGCGCGCCGACTGGCTCCGGACCTTCGCTTCGAGATCGTCGCCGGCCCGCGGATCGACCCGGCGTCCCTGCAACGCCGGCGCGGGGCGAGGGTGCACGGCTACCTGCCCGACCTGACCGCCCACCTCGCCGCCTGCGACGTCGCGCTGGTGCAGGGTGGGCTCACCACCTGCATGGAGCTGACGGCCCTGCGCCGACCGTTCCTGTACGTCCCGCTGCGCCACCACTTCGAGCAGAACTTCCACGTCCGGCGCCGGCTGGAGCAGTACCGCGCCGGGACCCACCTTCCGTACGACGCTGCCGTCGACCCGGAGGGACTCGCCGAGGCACTGGTCAAGGAGCTGGATCGCGACGTCGACTACCGGACCGTCGAGACCGATGGAGCCGCGCGGGCCGCGCGGCTGCTCGCTGACCTGGTGTGATCCGCTCGCGCCTGGTGTGATCCGCCCGGCTACCGTCAGGGCATGACCTCCAGCGCGCCCCGGCGGGTTCTTGACCGCCGCCTGTTCGGACCCGGTCCGGCCAACCCCTACCCGGAAGCCACCGCGGCCCTCGGCCTGCCGCTCCTCGGCCACCTCGACCCCGCGTTCCTCGACGCTGATGGACGAGACCTGCGAGATGCTGCGTCAGGCCTGGGGTACGACGAACGCGCGCACGCTGCCGCTGTCGGCGACCGGCTCCGCGGGCATGGAAGCGGCCTTCGTCAACACGGTGCATCCGGGCGACGTCGTGGTCGTCGCGGTCAACGGGCTGTTCGGGCAGCGGATGTGCGACGTCGCCGACCGGTGCGGTGCGGAGGTGATCCCGGTCGAGCACGAGTGGGGCGACCCGGTCGACGTGCCACGGGTCCTGGCGGCTCATCCGGCGCCGGCGATCATTGCCGCAGTGCACGCCGAGACCTCGACCGGCGTCCGATCCGACATCGCCGCCCTCGGTGACGGCAAGGGCGACGCGCTGCTGCTCGTCGACGCCGTCACCAGCATCGGCGGCATCGAGCTGCGCGCCGACGACTGGGGCGTCGACATCGGCTACGCCGGCACCCAGAAGTGCCTGGGCGTGGCACCCGGCCTGGCGCCGTTCACGATCAACGACCGGGCCTTCGACCGACGGGTGGAGACGACCGCAGTCCTGGTACCTCGACCTCGGCCTGCTCGGCGGCTACGTCGGGGAGGCCTCCGGGCCGGCGGCCGGACCTACCACCACACCGCCCCGGTCGCGATGGTCGCCAGCCTGCACGGCGGCCTGACCAGGATCCTCGAGGAGGGCCTGCGACCCGGTCTGGGCCCGGCACGAGGAGGCCGGCGCGCCTGCTCCAGGACGGGCTGGAGGAGATGGGCCTGGAGCTGTTCGCGGCCAAGGGCCACCGGCTGCCCGAGCTGACCACGGTGAAGGTGCCCGACGGCGTCGACTCGGCCGCCGTACGCCGCCACCTGCTGGAGCGGCTACGGGATCGAGATCGGGGCCGGCGCCGGCGCGTACGCCAGCAGCGTCTGGCGGATCGGGCTGATGGGCCACAACGCCCGACCCGACGCCGTACTGCTGGTGCTCGCCGCGCTCGAAGGACGCGCTCGCCAGCACCTGAGCCGGGATTCTCGCCCGTGCGAGACACGCCCGCGGGCTAGGCGATGCGGTGCCCAGGTGAGCGGCACCCGCCCGGTAGGGTTGGCCGCGCTGAGCTTCCCCGCGTTTCAGTCCTGTGTGAGACGACGTGTCGTCATCTGGTGAGGAGCCCCGCGTTGTACCTGAAGAGCCTGACCCTGAAGGGGTTCAAGTCCTTCGCCTCCTCGACCACGCTCCAGCTCGAGCCGGGCATCACCTGCATCGTCGGCCCCAACGGCTCCGGCAAGTCCAACGTCGTCGACGCCCTCGCCTGGGTGATGGGCGAGCAGGGCGCCAAGTCGCTGCGCGGCGGCAAGATGGAGGACGTCATCTTCGCCGGCACCTCCGGCCGCCCGCCGCTCGGCCGGGCCGAGGTGCTGCTCACGATCGACAACGCCGACGGCGCGCTGCCGATCGAGTACGCCGAGGTGACGATCAGCCGGACCATGTTCCGCAGCGGCGGCTCCGAGTACGCCATCAACGGCAACCCGTGCCGGCTGCTCGACGTCCAGGAGCTGCTGTCCGACTCCGGCATCGGCCGCGAGATGCACGTCATCGTCGGCCAGGGCCAGCTCGACTCGATCCTGCACGCCACGCCCGAGGACCGGCGCGGCTTCATCGAGGAGGCCGCCGGCGTCCTCAAGCACCGCAAGCGCAAGGAGAAGGCGCTCCGCAAGCTCGACTCGACCGAGGGCAACCTGACCCGGCTCAACGACCTGCTCAGCGAGATCCGGCGCCAGCTCAAGCCGCTGGGCCGGCAGGCCGAGGTCGCCCGCAGGGCCGCCAGGGTCCAGGCCGACGTCCGCGACGCCCGGGCCCGGCTGCTCGCCGACGACCTGGTGCAGGCCCGCACCGCGCTGGAGCAGGAGCTCGCCGACGAGACGATCCTGGTCGAGCGGCGCGCCGAGGTCGAGGCCGCGATCGCCGCAGGCCCGCGAGGCGGAGGCGGCCGCTCGAGGCGGCCCTCCGCGAGGACCTGCCGGCGCTGGCGAAGCGCCCAGGAGACGTGGTTCGCGCTGAGCGGGCTGCGCGAGCGGCTCCGGGGCAC
Source organism: uncultured Actinomycetota bacterium (assembly GCA_963733895.1). Lineage (GTDB taxonomy): Bacteria > Actinomycetota > Actinomycetes > Propionibacteriales > Nocardioidaceae > Nocardioides. The sequence goes on along the minus strand of CAVTEY010000004.1, from coordinate 279,805 downwards.
CCAGTCGCTTGGCCGCCGAGCGGGTCCGCAACGCCGAGCGCCATCGAGGAGCCCGCCGACGCGGGCCGCGACCCCGAGCAGCTCGAGGCCGAGGCCGCGCGGGTGCGCGGCGCAGGAGCAGGTCATCGCGGCCGAGGTCGACCGGCAGCGCGCGACGCTCGAGCAGGCGGTCACCGCCCGCAGGGCGGCCGAGGACGCCGCGGCCGAGGAGGAGCGCCGGGTCGCCGGGCTGCAGCGCGCCGCCGCCGACCGCCGCGAGGGCCTGGCCCGGCTGCACGGCCAGGTCAACGCGCTGAGGTCCCGGGCCGCCGCCGCCGAGGACGAGGTCGGCCGGCTCGGCCAGGCCCGCGAGGACGCGCGGGCCCGCGCCGAGCGCGCCCAGCGCGACTTCACCGCCCTGGAGACCCGGGTCGCCGGGCTCGACGCCGGCGAGGAGGGACTCGACGCCGAGCACGAGGCCGCGACGGCAGCCCTCGACGACATCGAGGAACGGCTGGCCAAGGCCCGCGACGAGGCGCAGCAGGCCGACCGCGACCGGGCCTCGCTGGCCGCCCGCAAGGACGCCCTCGAGATGGGCCTCGACCGCAAGGACGGCGCCGGCGCGCTGCTCGCCGCCTCCGACTCGGTGTCCGGGCCTGCTCGGCTCGGTCGCGGCGCTGCTGTCGGTGCGCACCGGCTACGAGGCCGCCGTCGCCGGCGCCCTCGGCTCCGCCGCCGACGCGGTCGCCGTCCGCGACGCCGACGCCGCCGTCGACGCCATCGGGCACCTCAAGACCGACGACCTCGGCCGGGCCGGGCTGCTGCTCGGCGGCGGACCGGCCACCGACCGCGACTGGCCCGGCCTGCCCGGCCACGCGACGTACGCCGTCGACGTGGTCGACTGCCCCGGCGACCTGCGCGGCGCGCTGAGCCGGCTGCTGTTCAAGGTCGCCGTCGTCGACGACCTCCCCGCAGCCCGCGGGCTGGTCCGCGAGCTGCCGGACGTCACGGCGGTGACCCGCGACGGCGACGTGCTCGGCGCCCACTTCGCGTCGGGCGGCTCGTCCAGCCAGCCGAGCCTGATCGAGATCCAGGCCGCGGTCGACGAGGCCGAGGCGCAGCTCGCCGAGGCCGACGCCAGCGTCCGAGCGGCTCGGCGTTCGACATGTCCCGGCTGGAGGCCGAGCGGCTCGAGGCCCAGAAGCGGGTCGACGTCGCCCTCGCCAAGCTGCACGAGTCCGACGCCACCCTGGCCGCCGTGGCCGAGGAGCTCGGCCAGTACGGCTCGCAGGCCCGCGCGGCTCGCGGCGAGGCCGAGCGGCTCGCGGACGGCGATCGCCAACGCCGAGGAGGCCCGCGAGCGCCGACCTGGCCGGCCTCGCCGAGCTCGAGGCCCGCCTCGCCACCGCCGAGGACGCGCCCGAGGAGGAGCCGGACACCGAGCCGACCGGGAGCAGCTCGCCGAAGCCGCCCGGCAGGCCCGGCAGGCCGAGATGGACGCCCGGCTGGCGCTGCGCACCGTCCGAGGAGCGGGCCCGCGCCCTGCACGGCCGGGCCGACACGCTGGTGCGCGCCGCGCAGGCCGAGCGCGAGGCCCGGGCCCGCGCGCCGAGCGTCGCGAGCGGCTGATCCGCGAGGGCCGCGCGGCCGAGGCGGTCGGTGTCGGCCGTCGGCGTCGTGCTGGCCCGGCTCGAGGTCTCCATCGCACCGCGCGGCCGAGGCGCGAACAGAGGTCGAGCAGGCACGGCAGGGCCGGGAGCAGCGAGCTGCTGACCGTGCGCGCCTCGCTGCGCGACCTCGGCCGCGAGCACGACGAGCTGGTCAACTCCGTCCACCGCGACGAGATGGCCCGCACCCAGCAGCGGATGCGGATCGAGCAGCTCGAGGAGCGGGCGCTCGAGGAGCTCGGCCTCGACGCCGACGCGCTGGTCGCCGACTACGGCCCCGACCAGCTCGGTGCCCCACGGTCCGTCACCGCAGTCGACGATGTGACCACGACGGCGACGAGGGCGCCGAGACCGCCCGAGCCGGTCGCCGTACGTCCGCGAGGAGCAGCAGAAGCGGCTGCGCACCGCCGAGCGGGCGCTGGCCATGCTCGGCCGGGTCAACCCGCTGGCGCTCGAGGAGTTCTCGGCGATGGAGGAGCGGCACAAGTTCCTCACCGAGCAGCTCGAGGACCTCAAGAAGACCCGCAAGGACCTCCTCGACATCGTCCGCGAGGTCGACGCCCGGGTCGAGGAGGTCTTCACCGCGGCGTACGCCGACGTGAGCAAGGCCTTCGACGCCACCTTCTCGCGGCTGTTCCCCGGCGGCGAGGGCCGGCTGGTCCTCACCGAGCCCGACGACATGCTGACCACCGGCATCGAGGTCGAGGCCCGCCCGCCGGGCAAGAAGGTCAAGCGGCTCTCGCTGCTGTCCGGTGGCGAGCGGTCGCTGGTGGCGGTGGCGTTCCTGGTGGCGCTGTTCAAGGCCCGGCCGTCGCCGTTCTACATCCTCGACGAGGTCGAGGCCGCGCTCGACGACACCAACCTCGGCCGGCTGCTGGAGATCTACGAGGAGCTGCGCGAGAACTCCCAGCTGCTCGTCATCACCCACCAGAAGCGGACGATGGAGGTCGGCGACGCGCTGTACGGCGTCACCATGCGCGGCGACGGCGTCTCCACGGTGATCAGCCAGCGGCTGCGCGAGGCCGAGTCCGCGTGAACGACCGCCCCACCCGCGCCGACTACGTCCACTGGGAGCGGGCCACCACGCGGTGGGCCGACATCGACGTCTACGGGCACATGAACAACGCCCGCTACTTCGAGCTCATCGACACCGTCGTCAACAACCAGCTGGTCGAGGCCACCGGCGTCGACATCCGCGAGCCTGCCCGCGATCGGGGTGGTCGCCGAGGTCTCGTGCCGCTACTTCGCCGAGGTCGGCTACCCGGAGCCGGTCGACCTGGGGTGGTCGTGGACAAGGTCGGTCGGCTCGTCGGTCGTCTACCGGGTCGGGCTGTTCCAGGGCGACTCCGACGAGGCGGCCGCCGAGGGCCGGTTCGTGCACGTGTACGTCGACAACGCCGACCCCGCGCGCCCGTCGTGCCGATGCCCGACGCGATCCGGGACGCGGTGGAGCCGCTGCTGAGACCGTGAGGCGACCGCCTGACGGCGACGTTTCGGCGTGGCGCCCACGTCTGTGCCATCGTGGTGTAGTCACCGACTCTCGGGAGGAACCTCCGCCGTGCTGTTCATCGTGATCGCGATGCTCGCGATCCTGGTCGTCTCCGGCCTCGTCGTCGCCTACGTCGCCTTCCCGCACCGTGGCGAGGACATCCCCGGCGTGCCGTGGCTCGGCGACGCGATGAACAAGGCCACCGACGCGCTGCCGACCCTGGACGACGACGAATCCCAGCAATGACCGATGCGTGACCGGGGCCCGGCCCTGAGCACGGCCCGGAGCACGGTCCTGCTTGGATGAGCACCATGGGTGACTGGCTCTACCTGATCATCGGCATCGCCGTCCTCGGCGTCGTCCTGATCGTCGGGCTGCTTGCGAGCGGTCGGCGACGCCGACCGCAGCCGCCGGGCACCGACGTCATCGCGCCGCCCCCGGACACCGGGGCAGCGACCGAGGCGCCGGTCGAGGCACCGGCGATCAGGCCGCCCCGGTGGCGGTCGAGCCGCAGCTCGAGCAGCCGGAGGGCACGGCGTCCCGGCTGCTCCGGCTCCGGCAGCGGCTGGCCGGCTCCCAGGGCGGCCTCGGCCGCGGCCTGCTCGCCCTGCTCTCCCGCGACCAGCTCGACGAGGACACCTGGGAGGCGATCGAGGACACCCTCCTCGACCGCCGACATCGGCGTCGCAGCCCACCCAGGAGCTGGTCGAGAAGCTGCGCACCCGGCTGCGCGTCGAGGGCGGCGGCCGCCGACCCGCGCGCCGTGCTCCGCGAGGAGCTGCTCGCCCTGGTCGACCCGGCGATGGACCGCCGGCTCCAGGTCAGCGGCGCCGACGGCAAGCCCGGGCGTCGTGCTCGTCGTCGGCGTCAACGGCTCCGGCAAGACCACCACCGTCGGCAAGATCGCCCGGATCCTGGTCGCCGAGGACCGCTCGGTCGTGCTGGGCGCGGCCGACACGTTCCGCGCCGCCGCCGTCGACCAGCTCGGCACCTGGGGCGAGCGGGTCGGCGTCGAGGTCGTCCGCGGGCCCGAGGGCGACCGACCCGGCCAGCGTCGCGTTCGACGCGGTCAAGCGAGGGCGTCGACCACGGCGTCGACACCGTGGTCGTCGACACCGCCGGCCGGCTGCAGAACAAGGCCGGGCCTGATGGACGAGCTCGGCAAGGTCAAGCGGGTCATCGAGAAGCAGGCACCCGGTCACCGAGGTGCTGCTCGTGCTCGACGCCACCACCGGCCAGAACGGCATGATCCAGGCCCGGGTGTTCAGCGAGGTCGTCGACGTCACCGGCATCGTGCTCACCAAGCTCGACGGCTCCGCCAAGGGCGGGATCGTGGTCGCCGTCCAGCGCGAGCTCGGCGTACCCGTCAAGCTGGTCGGCCTCGGCGAGGGCGCCGACGACCTGGCGCCGTTCGACGCCGGCGCGTTCGTCGACGCGCTGCTGGGCTGAGCCCATCCGCGACGACGGCATTCCGATCGTCAGCCAGCAGGCCTGACGCAGGGTCCCCGGCCGACCGGGGACTCCGCCGCTGAGTTCACACAGCCGTAACACAGCGCGGAACTCGTTTCCTGCCCGCAACACGTCGCGCCGCGGGTCGAAATCTCCGCCGACCACAGTGTTGCCAATGGGGCAGCGCCCGGAGTCGACAGCTTGGTCGTCGATCCGGGCCCGCCCTCCGCACAGGTGATCCTGGAGGTCCTCGTGGACGGCTACTACACCTGGATGCTGGTCTCAGCCTCGCTCGTCCTGCTGATGACCGCGCCCGGCCTGGCGCTGTTCTACGGCGGCATGAGCCGCTCCAAGTCCGTCCTGAACATGATGATGATGTCGTTCAGCGCGCTCGGCGTCGTCGGCATCGTCTACGCCCTGTGGGGCTGGTCGATGTCCTACAGCTCGGTCCCGTGGGCGGCTGCCGACGCCGAGAACCCAGGCTGGGAGTTCGGCAAGCTGTTCGCCAGCCCGTTCGACCAGTTCGGCCTCTCGGACACCATCCCGGCCAACTACGTCTTCGTGGCCTTCCAGCTGACCTTCGCGGTGATCACCGCGGCCCTGATCAGCGGCGCCATCGCCGACCGCGTGAAGTTCTCGTCCTGGCTGGTCTTCCTGCCGCTCTGGGTGACGCTCTCCTACTTCCCGCTGGCCCACATGGTCTGGGGCGGCGGCTTCCTCAGCAACGTCGAGGGCGGGCATGGCGGCGCTGACTGTTCGGCGTCACCGACGGCGTCGCCAACGTCGCCCCGATCGACTACGCCGGCGGCACGGTCGTGCACATCAACGCCGGTGTCGCGGGCCTGGTGCTCGCGCTCCTCATCGGCGTGCGCCTTGGCTTCGGCAAGGAGCCGATGAAGCCGCACAACCTGACGCTGACCATGATCGGCGCCGGCCTGCTGTGGTTCGGCTGGTTCGGCTTCAACGTCGGCTCGATCGTCTTCGTCTCCACCGACGAGGCCGAGATGTCGCGCAGTTCACGACCGAGACCGGCCTGGTCTGGCTCAACACCACGCTCGCCACCTGCGCGGCCATGCTCGGCTGGCTGCTGATCGAGAAGCTCCGCGACGGCAAGGGCACCTCGCTCGGCGCCGCCTCCGGTGTCGTGGCCGGCCTGGTCGCGATCACCCCGGCCTGCGGCGCGCTGTCGCCGCTCGGGCTCGATGGCCCTCGGCGCTCGTCGCCGGTGGCTTCTGCGCGCTGGCGGTCGGGCTGAAGTACCGGTTCGGGTACGACGACTCGCTCGACGTGGTCGGCGTCCACCTCGTCGGCGGCCTCGTCGGCACGATCGGCATCGGCTTCCTCGAGCACCACGACCGGCCTCTTCTACGGCGAGGGTGGTCAGCCAGCTCGTGGTCCAGGTGCTGGTCGCCTTGTTCGCCGTGCTCTGGTCGGCGGTCGCCACCCTGATCGTCGGCCTGGGCATCAAGTTCACGATCGGTCTGGCGGATCGACGACGAGGACGAGGTCGAGGGCATCGACTTCACCGAGCACGGTGAGTCGGCCTACGACCTGGCGCCACCGGCGGCGGCGCTCGGCGCACCTCGGTCGCCGTGACCTGCGGCCGCCGACCACGCAGCCGACTGCAAGGAAGGAGCGACCGCATGAAGCTGATCACCGCGGTCATCAAGCCGCACAAGTGGGAGGACGTCCGCGAGGCCCTCGAGACCTTCGGCGTGACCGGCATGACGGTGTCCGAGGTCAGCGGCTACGGCCGGCAGAAGGGCCACACCGAGGTCTACCGCGGCGCGGAGTACGACATCGCGCTGGTGCCCAAGATCCGGATCGAGATCGTCATCGACGACGCCGACGTCGACGACGTCGTCGGCATCATCGTGAAGACCGCGCAGACCGGCCGGATCGGCGACGGCAAGGTCTGGGTCAGCCCGATCGACACCGTGGTCCGGGTCCGCACCGGCGAGACCGACGAGGCCGCGATCTGAGGGCTCGCCTCGGGAGCCGAGGATGACGGCCACCGAGCGCAGCCAGCGGACCACCGAGGCGGACGCGCTGTGCGCGTCGTCGTACGAGGCGTGCGGCGGCACCGACAGCGGCGTCGCGCTCGTCGCCGTCGGGGGCTACGGGCGCGGGGAGCTCGCGCCGTACTCCGACCTCGACGTGGTCCTGGTCGCGGACGACGGGATGGGGCTGGGCGAGCTGGCGGAGAAGGTGTGGTACCCGATCTGGGACGCCGGAGCCCGGCTCGACCACTCCGTTCGCACCTTCGACGAGATGGTGGCGACCGCCGACGGCGACCTCCGGGTCGCGCTCGGGCTGCTGGACCTGCGGCACCTCGCCGGTGACCCCAACCTGACCCTGCGGCTACGGACCACGATGCTCACCCAGTGGCGGCGCCAGGCCAGGGACCGGCTGCCGGAGCTGCACCGGCTGCTGCGGGCCCGGCACGACCTGCTCGGCGAGCTGGCGCACCTCTCGGTCCCGGACCTCAAGGAGGCCGAGGGCGGCCTGCGCGACGCGACCGCCCTCAAGGCCCTGGTGGCGAGCTGGCTGGTCGACGTGCCCCACGTCGAGCTCGAGCGGTGCCGACATGCCCTGCTGGACGTCCGGGACGTGCTGCACGCTGTTGCCGGCCGCGCCACCGACCGGGTGGCTCCGGAGCTCTGGGCGGACGTGGCGACCGGGCTGGGCCTGACCGACGAGGCGGCGGCCCAGGTGCATGTCCGCGAGCTGGGTCGCCGGATCACGCACCTGTCCCGGCTGACGTGGCGCCGGGTCGACGGGGTGCATCGCCCCACCAACGTCGGTGGGCAGCGACCGGCGACCGTCTCTCATTCCGGTGGCGCCCGGACTCGCGCTCTCCGCCGGCGAGGTCGTGCTGGAGGCGAGGACCCGACCCGAGCGGGACGCACTGCTGCTGCTGCGGGCGGCCGCGGTGGCCGCGGAGCGTGACGCGGCGCTCGGACCCGGCACGGCGGCGCGGCTGGTCCGCGAGTGCCCTCCTCTGCCCGACCCCTGGCCGAGCGAGGCCCGACAGCTGCTGGTGCGCCTGCTGGCGGCCGGACCCGGCCTGCTCGGAGTGTGGGAGACGCTGGAGGAGACCGGCGCGCTGGCCGGCATCCTGCCGGAGTGGGACCGGATCCGGTTGCTGCCCCACGCCTCGCCGATCCACCGGTTCACGGTCGACCGGCACGTCGTCGAGACCTGCATCGAGGCGTCCGCCCTGATCCGGGAGGTCGCGCGCCCCGACGTACTCATGGTGGCGGCGCTGTTGCACGACATCGGCAAGGGCGGCCTGACCGAGCACAGCGTCGCCGGTGAGCCGATCGCGCGCGAGATCGCGACGCGGATGGGTTTCGACGACGCGGCGGTCGACCTGATCGGGACCCTGGTGCGGTGGCACCTGCTGCTGGCCGAGACCGCGACCACCCGGGACCCGGACGACCCGGCCACCGTGGCTCGGGTGGCGGACGTCGTACGAACCCCCGACGCGGCGCGCACTGCTCGCCGCCCTCACCGAGGCCGACGCGCGCGCCACCTCGCCCAAGGCCTGGTCGACCTGGCGATCGGGGCTGATCCTGGGTCTGAGCCGTCGGGTACTCGCCGCGGTCGACCCCGAGGCTTCCGCCCCGCCGCCGCTCGTCGGGGACGTGAGACATCCCGGAGCAGGTGCGACGCGGCGGCATCTCGCTCGAGCTCCGTGCCGGGCGACGACGGCGTGACGGTCACGTTCATCGCTTCCGACCGGGTGGGGCTGTTGGCAGACATCGCGGCAGTGTTCGCCCTGCAGCGCACGTCTGTCCGGGCCGCGCGTGCGTGGTCCCAGGGCGAGTACGCCGTCTCCGTGTGGGACGTGGCGGACGACCAGCTCGACACAGGCGGTCCTGCGCCAGCGGTTCGACGCGATCGCGGGCGGGCGGGTGGACCCGGGTGCCCGCCTCCGCCGCCGGGAGACCGGCAAGCTTGCCCCTACCGTCGTGGTCCGACCGGAAGCGTCCACCCAGGCGACAGTGCTCGAGGTGCGGGCCGATGACCGGCCCGGCATGGTGCATCTGGCCTGTGCTGCGCTCGCGGACCTCGGGCTGGCCGTCCGGTCGGCCCACGTCGACACGCTCGGCCCCCAGGCCGTCGACGTGTTCTACGTGCAGGAGGCCTCGGCCGGCGCTCTTTCCGACCACCGGGCCGCCCAGGCCGCGCACGCCGTCCGAGCCGCCCTCTCCCGTTGAGTTGCGCGACTCAACGGGGGTGGGGCCGGCGGATCCGGACCCGGTGCGGAGTGCCGTCCGGACGCGTGAGCAGTCGGACGAGCTCGTCCTCGTCCTCCGGCGACGGGGCCACCTCGCCCTTCTCCTCTTGTCGCTTCAGATCCTCGGTCGCCTGGTGCTGGGCCGGGTGGAAGATCTCGTTGACCGGGTTGAAGGCGTCGCCGAAGCGATCCGAGCCCGTCCCGACCGCCCGGCTTGTCGAGGCTGCGTTGGTAAGCGACGATCCCCAGCGTGCCCAGCACGAAGAGCCCGACCACCCCCGACAGCTGACCGATGACGTCCACGTGTTCACGGTACGCGCAGGGTGTCCGGTTACCCTTGACTTTCGATCCTGACCCGCACCACCGCTAGGGAATGCCACCTTGTTCGCCACACTGTCCGATCGGCTCGCCGACACCTTCAAGAACCTCCGCGGCAAGGGCCGCCTCTCCGAGTCCGACATCGACAGCACTGCGCGCGAGATCCGGATCGCGCTGCTGGAAGCCGACGTCGCGCTGCCGGTGGTCAAGGAGTTCGTGGGCGCGATCAAGGAGCGGGCGCGAGGCGAAGAGGTCAGCCAGGCGCTGAACCCCGCCCAGCAGATCATCAAGATCGTCAACGAGGAACTCGTCAACATCCTCGGCGGCGAGACCCGCAGGCTGCGCTTCGCCAAGTCCGGTCCGACGGTGATCATGCTGGCCGGCCTCCAGGGTGCCGGAAAGACCACGCTCGCCGCCAAGCTCGCGCTCTGGCTCAAGGAGCAGGACAAGAGCCCGCTGCTGGTCGCGGCCGACCTCCAGCGCCCGAACGCGGTCAACCAGCTGGAGGTCAACGGAGAGCGGGTCGGCGTACCCGTCTTCGCGCCCGAACCCGGCAACGGTGTCGGCGACCCGGTCGCGGTGGCGCGAGCCTCCGTGGAGGAGGCACGACGCACGCTCCACGACGTGGTCGTCGTCGACACGGCAGGACGGCTGGGTGTCGATGCCGAGATGATGTCGCAGGCCGCCGACATCAGGGATGCCGTCACTCCGGACGAGGTCCTCTTCGTGGTCGACGCCATGATCGGCCAGGACGCCGTCACCACCGCGCAGGCCTTCCTCGACGGGGTCGGGTACGACGGAGTCGTCCTCACCAAGCTCGACGGCGACGCCCGCGGCGGTGCCGCACTGTCGATCGCCTCGGTGACGGGTCGTCCGGTCATGTTCGCCTCTGCCGGCGAGAAGATGACCGACTTCGACCTGTTCCACCCGGACCGGATGGCCTCCCGGATCCTCGGCATGGGCGACATGCTCACCCTGATCGAGCAGGCCGAGAAGACCTTCGACCAGGACCAGGCCCTCAAGGCCGCCCAGAAGCTCAGCGGCCAGGGCGGCGACTTCACCCTCGACGACTTCCTCGAGCAGATGCAGCAGGTCCGCAAGCTCGGGTCGATGTCCAAGATCATGGGCATGCTCCCGGGGATGGGCCAGTTCCGCGACCAGCTCGAGAACTTCGACGAGCGCGAGATCGACCGGATCCAGGCCGTCATCCAGTCGATGACCCCGGCCGAGCGGGCGAACCCGAAGCTCATCGACGGCTCCCGCCGGACCAGGATCGCCCAGGGGTCGGGGCGCCAGGTCTCCGACGTCAACCAGCTCGTGGACAGGTTCTTCGAGGCCCGCAAGATGATGATGTCGATGGCCAAGGGCGGGGGCATGCCGGGGATGCCGGGCATGCCGGGTGCCGGCGGCAAGCGGTCCAAGGCCAAGCAGGCGCCGAAGAAGGGCAAGGGCAAGCGAGTCTCCGGGAACCCGGCCAAGGCAGCGGCTCAGCAGAAGGCGGCCCAGGAGAAGGCGGCCACCTCCGCAGGAAACCCGTTCGGTACGCCGGCGGAGGAGGACGTCGACTACGAGAAGGCGGCCGCCGCTCTGGACCTTCCCAAGGACTTCTCCAAGTACCTCAAGTCCCAGGTCGGCAACACGATCGTCGCGGCCGGCACGTTCACCTCGGTCTGCCCGTCCGACACGTTCGCCAACACCAGCGACGACCTGGTCCGCAACCGGCTCTTCGCCTTCGACGCCACCACCGGGCGTGATCGACCCGGCCTTCAACCCGAACCTCGGCGGGGCGGTCCGCTCTCCTCGACACCGACGGCACCTACGTCTTCGTCGCCGGTGCGTTCGGCTCGGTCGGCGGCAACACCGCGTTCAAGCGGGTCGTCAAGCTGAACGTCGCGCGGCCCGTGGTCTCCGACTTCAAGGCGCGTGCCCAACGCAGTGGCCAACGAGGTCGTCGTGCGCGGCTCTCGCGGCTCTACATCGGTGGCGCCTTCACTACCCTCAGTCCGGCAGCGTCATCTCCCACGCGGGCACCTGGCCGTCCTCGACCCCGTCTTCGGGCACCGGTGCTGCCGCCGTGAACTTCGCCGTTCAGCCGGCGTCTACTACACGTCCGCTGCCAGGGCACTCACTCAACGTCAAGCGGTTCGACATCACGCCGGACGGCTCCCGGCTCGTCGCCATCGGCAACTTCACCACCGTCGGCGGGCAGACGCGCGACCAGCTCGCGATCTTCGACGTCAGCGGCGCCACCGCCACCGTCGCGTTCTGGGTGACCAACCGGTTCGACCGGGCCCACAACGTCTGCTCGTCAGGTCCTTCGACACCTTCATCCGGGACGTCGACTTCTCCCCGGACGGCAGCTTCTTCGTGGTCACGCACGACCGGCGCGTTCGGTGCGGCACCAACACCAACACCCTGTGCGACACCAGCCAGCCGCTGGGAGACCGGCCAGCACCGGCGAACGACCCGACCTGGGTCGCCTACACCGGCGGCGACACGTCGTACGGCGTCGCGGTCACCGGCGCCGTCGTGTACATCGGCGGCCACATGCGCTGGCTGAACAACCCGTTCCAGGGCGACCAGGCCGGCCCCGGCGCCGTGCCGCGGGAGGGCATCTCCGCCCTCGACCCCGTCAACGGCATCCCGCTCTCCTGGAACCCCGGACGCGATCCGCGGCGTCGGCGCCCAGCGCTGTTCGCCACCCCGCCAGGGCCTGTGGGTCGGCAGCGACACCACCAGCTTCGGCAGCCGAGTACGCGCGGCCGGGTCGCCTTCCTGCCGCTGGCCGGTGGCGGTTCGATGCCGCAGATCCCGGCGGCGCACTCTGCCCAACGACCTGTTCGGGGCCCAGTCGGCGCAGCCCGCCGGCAACAATGTCCTCTACGCGGGTCCGCGGCCGGCACCAACGCACGTCCCGGCCATCGACGGCGGCCCCGACTGGTCCGACCAGACGACGGTCGCGTCAGCGGTGGCAGCAGCGCCGACCTGCTGCCACGCCGGTGCCGTTCGACGCCACGGTGCCGGCGAGCACGCCGTCCGTCATCGTTCCTCAGCGAGCGGTACGGCGCGAGCAGAACTGGAACTTCCCGCTTCGCCGTCCGGCCGGAGCATCACAGTCACAGCTGCTACTTCGCCAACCAGTACGCCGGCACCGTCGGCTCCTGGCCAGCGCGTCTTCAACGTCCACATCGACGGCGTGCACCCGGCTCGACGACTTCGACATCGTCGCCGCGACGGGCCACCAGGTCGGCACCATGCGGGCCTTCTCCGATCACCAGCGACGGCAACGTCGACATCGACCTCGCGCAACGTCGTCGAGAACGCCAGCTGATCAACGGCATCGAGATCCTCGACAACAACTCTCGCCCGGCGCCGTCCAGGCGGGCGCTTCGTCGAGCGGAGCGTGGACGCCTCGGGCGCACCCACCAGCTCCGCTTCGACGGTCTATGCGACGGAGGACTGTGGCGCAGGTCCGCGCGCGTTCCTGATGAACGGCACGCCTCTACTACGGCCTCGTCCGACAACTCCCTGTACAAGCGGACGCTTCTACCCCGTCCACCGGAGCGCTCGGCACGCCGACCGTCGGTCAACCTCTACGACGACCCGCACAACGGCACGCGGATCCCGTTCGCGATCTCGACGATGACCGGCATGTTCTTCGACCCCGAGACGCATCGGATCTACTACACGGTCTCCGGCGACAGCCGGCTGTTCTACCGGTGCTTCGCTCCGCAGAGCGATATCGTGGGCGCCCAGACACTCACCGCCGACGCAGGCGGCGTCAACTTCAGCACTGCGCCGGCCTCACCCTCGCCGACGGGAAGATCTACTACGGTCCTCCAGCGACGGCAGCCTCCGTTCTGCGTCGTTCACGGCGGCCGTGTCACGCCACCGACGGTGGTGAGCTCCGACGCACGTGGAGTTTCCGGGGCATGTTCGTACCAATGGCTGAGCCCTGCGTTGAGCGAACCAAGGTGCTACTCCCCGCATACTGCTGCTATCACATAGCCAATTCAGCTCGCGCCAGACGTCGCTATCCGCCATTCCCTTCACTGATTCGTGCCTCTAGCGTTTCACTCGTACGCCCAACAGCGAGACCCACAACGCTTGTCTGCTGCCTACTCTCCACGTACCTCAATGACCGGCCCGGGCGCGGACCGGCCCGACGACGCGACCGCGCCCTCCCTGCTGGTGGTCGACGGTGCGAACGTGATCGGCAGCCGGCCGGACGGTTGGTGGCGGGACCGGCCGGGCGCGGCTCGTGCCCTCCACGACCGCCTGCTCGCCACGGTCGCGGCCTACGACGTCGTGCTGGTCCTGGAAGGAGCGGCGCGGGCCGGCGTCCCGGCCGGGCGTGAAGGCCACGTGCTGACGGTGCACGCGGGCGGTCACGGCGACGACACCATCGTGGCGGAGGCCCGCTCCGCCGTGGACGCGGGGCACCGCGTCTCCGTGGTCACCGCCGACCGCGAGCTCCGGGCCCGGGTCACTGCAGACGGCGCGACGGTGGTCGGGCCGTCGTGGCTGCATGACCGGATCTGAGCGGCTACTCGCGCACGACCTCGGCCGGGTGCGCGGGTTCGCCGTCCCACTCCCAGACGTCCTGGTGCCGCTCCACGCTGCCGGGCTCGACGACCCCGCCGGTCATCACCACGACGTCCCGGCCAGGGTCGAGGGCGAGGCCGAACGCCTGGCGGCCGGGGATGATGTCGGAACCCAGCGCCAGCCAGCTCCGGCCCGTCCACTTCCAGATCTCGCCGGTCTCGTCGTCGAAGTCGCTGCCGCCGACGAGGAGCAGGCCGAGGTCGGGATGGCTGAGCCCGGCGGCGTTGACCAGCACGCCCGGCGCGGACCGGCTCTCGGCCAGGAGCCATGCGCCCTCGGTCCAGATCCAGGTGTCACCCAGGGCTGGCGGAGCCTGCTCGTCGGCGACCTGATGCCCGCCGTACAAGACCACCTCGCGGCGTTGCTCGTCGTAGGCCATCATCGCGGGGAACCGCACCGGGGTCGGCCCTGCTGTGGCGACCTGCGCCCAGGTGTCACCGTTCCACGCCCAGGTGTCCCGCTTCAGGGTCATGCTGCCGTCGTCGCCGCCGTACAGGAGCACCCGCCTGGTAGCTGCCTCGTAGGCCATCTCCGCTGCTACCCGCGGGCCGGGGCCCTTCGTGGAGACCAGCCGCCACGCCGATCCGTCCCACTCCCAGGTCTCGGATGAGGTGCCCATGGCCGTCTGTCCGCCCTGGACGACCAACGCCCCGCGGTCGGTGTCGACCGCGACCGCGGCGAAGTTCCGGCCGGACGGACCGTCGGCCGTGGACAGCTCACTCCAGCGATCGCCCTCCCACCGCCACAGCTCCAACGGCTCGGTCCCCGGTTCCGTCTCGGGGTAGCCGTTCACCAGCAGCACGCCCTCGCCGCCGGGATCGGGCACCAGGCGGTGCCAGGCGCCCAGCTGCGGATCGGCGCCGGAGGTCGCCTGGTCGGGATCCTGGGGCGAGGGCTCGGGCGGAGTCTCGGACGAGCCTCCGCATCCGGCGAGCACGCCCATCGCGACGACGCCGGACAGCAGCACGGCGGCGACGCGGCGGGGTCGGGGCGGCATGGTGCACACGCTCTGGGGTGGGGGAGTCGCGGTCAAGCACGGGCGGGTCACGATCCGGGCTCGCTAGGGTGCCGGGATGACGGCCCTGAGGTTCCGCGGACCGGTCCTGCCCGACGGCGAGTCTCGCGATGTGTACGTCGTCGACGGCCGGGTCACACTGGAGCCGGTCCGGTCGGCCGACCACGTCGCCGACGGCTGGATCGTGCCCGGCCTGGTCGACGCCCACTGCCACGTCGGCCTCGACGAGAACGGCGCCGTCGACGAGGCCACCCAGGAGGAGCAGGCGACCACCAACCGCGACACCGGTGCGCTGCTCCTGCGCGACTGTGGCTCGGCGGCGGACACGGCGTGGATCCATGACCGTGACGACCTGCCCCGCCTGATCAGGGCCGGCCGCCATCTGGCTCGCACGAAGCGCTACATCCGCGACTTCGCCCACGAGGTCGAGCCGGGTGACCTGCCGGCGCACGTCGCCCGGGAGGCGAAGCGAGGTGACGGCTGGGTCAAGCTCGTGGGGGACTGGATCGAGCGGGAGGCCGGCGACCTCGCGCCGTCATTCCCGGCGGAGACGTTCGCCGAGGCGATCCGGGTGGCCCACGACCACGGCGCCAAGGTGACCGCGCATTGCTTCGGTGAGGCCGTGCTGCCGGGCCTGATCGAGGCCGGGATCGACTGCATCGAACACGGCACCGGCCTGACAACCGAGCTGATCAACGCGATGGCGGAGCGCGGGACGGCCCTGGTCCCGACGGTGATGCAGTTGGACAAGTTCCCGGCGTACGCCGACGCCGGCGAGGCCCGCTACCCGGCGTACGCGGCGAGGATGCGTGAGCTGCACGGGCGGCGCAAGGAGACGATCATGGCGGCCCACGACGCCGGGGTACCCATCTATGCCGGCACCGACGCGGGCGGCGTGCTGCCGCACGGCGGCATCGCGGACGAGGTGCTCGGGCTGGCCGCCTACGGGCTCAGCCCCGAGGCCGCCCTCGGCGCCGCGAGCTGGCAGGCGCGGGACTGGCTCGGCTGGAACGCCACCCTCGCGGAGGGCGCTCCGGCCGACTTCGTCGTCTACGACGTCAACCCGCTCGAGGACCTGGCAGCGCTCCGCAGCCCGGCCCGCATCGTGCTCCGTGGCCGAGTGGTGCGGTGAGGGCTTCACGCAGGTACCCAGGATAACCGCCGCTTCCCATGGCTTGTGCTCCGTGGGAAGCGGCGGTGGTCTGGATACCTTGATGGAGATCGGGCATGGGCTGCGATCCTGCGGCGCTCAGCGCGGGTGAGAGGCCTGGACGCCCAGGCGCTCGGCGCTGTCAGCCGAAACGGCGCCCGACTTACCTTGGGAGTCTTCGGCGAGCTGACGCTCGAGCGCATCCGGGGATCCGGGGTGCCTCGACGGCGACTGGGCGCCGCGGTCCGCGCTGCCGACGTCGATCTGTGCCGGCGCGGTTGCGACCTCGGTCCCGCAGGCCGAGAACGCGAAGATCAGCGTCGTGGCTGCGGAAGCGATCAGTGTGGTGCGGAAGTGGTTGCTCATCGTTCTGTCCTCACAATTTGCTGGGTACCGGGCTCTCCGGCTCGAGAACGAGCGTGTGACCTGGCGGTGTCAGTGCCGCGCCAGTCGGGTATCAGGCGGGTATCAGTGCCGTTGACCGCGTGCTCCAGTGACTCCACACTGACCACGTGTGGCTGGGTCTTCTCGGTGAGCTGGAGCTCGAGGCGGGAAGACCGCCGGTCGGGCCCCGAGACCGGGTCGTGCTCTCGGCGCTGTCACTGAGGCGCGGACAGGCGATGGCGGCCGACGCGCTCGCCGACGCCCTGTGGCCGGCTGGGCCACCCGCGTCGTGGGCCAAGGTCGTGCAGGGCTGCGTCAGCCGGCTCCGCCGCGCATTCGGCCCCGGGGTCATCGAGACCGGACCGTCCGGGTATCGCCTGCCTCCGGGTCAGGTCCGGCTCGACGTCGAAGAGTTCGAGGAGCTCGTCGAGCGGGGGAGGACGGCCGCCGGAGAAGCTGCACCCGAACGTGCGGTGGCGTCCTTCGACGCGGCGCTCGTCCTCTGGCGCGGTCGTCCCTTCCCGGATCTGGAGGAGTGGTCGCCGGGACGGCTCGAAGCCGCCCGGTTGTCGGAGCTCCGGCTGGCCGTCCAGGAGGAGCGGCTCGCCGCGCGGCTGGCGGCGGGACACCACGTCGAGGTGGCGGCCGAGGGCACCGTGCTGGTCGGCGAGGAGCCGTGGCGGGAGCGCCGATGGGCGACGCTTGCACTCGCCCAGTACCGCTCCGGCCGGCAGGCCGACGCCCTGGCCTCGATCCGGGCGGCGCGCAGGGCATTGGGGCACCACCTCGGCCTCGATCCGGGGCCGGAGCTGGTGGAGCTGGAGCAGGCGATCCTGGCCCAGGACCCGTCCCTGGCCGCCGACCACGATGCCCGGTCGGCGAGCGCACGATGCCCGTGGGTTGGCCTGGCGTCGTACGACGCGGAGGACCGTGACACCTTTTTCGGTCGGTCGGCGGACATCCGTGCGTGTCTGGCGAGGCTGGACGTGAGCCCCCTCCTTGTCTTGGTCGGGCCTTCGGGCAGCGGGAAGTCGTCGTTGATGCGCGCGGGCCTGGCTCCCGCCCTCCTGGCCCGGGGACGCCAGGTGGTTGTGTTCAACCCCGGTGACGACCCGTCCGCGGCGATGGCTGCAGCCCGGGCGCGGGCACCGGGCGACCCGGTTTTGTGCGTCGACCAGTTCGAGGAGGCGTTCACCGGCAAGCCCGGACGGGTCGCCTTGGTCGGTTGGCTGCGAGATCTCGGCGAGTACGCCGAGCAGCGGGCACCGGTAATCCTGACGGTGCGCTCGGACTACCTGTCGGAATTCGCGCCGGAGCCGACGCTCGCGGGGCTGGTCGAACAGGGGCTGTTCCTGGTGGCTCCCCTCACCGGCGACGCCCTCCGGGAGACGATCGAGGGGCCGGCGAGGGTGGCCGGGCTCCGCCTGGAGCACGGGCTGGTGGACCTGCTGCTGCGCGACGCGGAGGATCAGCCCGGAGCCCTGCCCCTGCTGTCGCACGCGCTCAGCGAGACCTGGGAACGGCGTCAGGAATCGTTGCTCAGCGTGGACGGCTACCGCGCCAGTGGCGGGATCAGCGGTGCGGTGGCGGCGTCGGCGGACCGCCTCCATCAGGCACTCTCCGCAGCGGAGCGGGCGCAACTGCGGTGGCTGATGTTGCGGATGGGGAGCCTGGCCGACCACGGGGAATCGGTGCGCACGCCGGTGCCGCGGCAGGTCGCGACCGATGGGACCGAACGGGCTCGTGTCGTCGACCTCCTTGTCAGGGCACGCCTGGTGACCTCGGCGGATGGGTCCTACGAGCTCGCACACGAGGCGCTCATCCGGGCATGGCCGCGGTTGCGGGGGTGGCTCGAGGAGGATCGGGCCGGGCAGCGGTTGTGGCGGCACCTCGCCGTCGCGGCGAGTGAGTGGGACCGTCTCGGGCGCCCCGAGAGCGAGCTCTACCAGGGGGTCCGACTCGAGGCCGCGCTGGACTGGGCCGCACTGCCGGCAGCCGAGCCGACGCAGATCGAGCGCGACTTCCTCGACGCGTCGCGCGTCCGCGCCGACGACGAACGCCGGGCACTGGCCGAGCAGGCCCGGCAGCAACGCCGTCAGAACCGGCGACTGCGCACATTGCTGGCCGGGTTGGCGACCATCCTCGTGGTCGCGCTCGCCGCCGGTCTGGTTGCAGTCGACCGTGGGCGCGCGGCCGAGGACTCGCGTCAGGCGGCGCAGCACGAGTCGCTGGTCGGTCGCTCGCTGACCCTGCGCTCGACCAACCGGCTGGTCGCCGCCCTGCTGGCGGTCGAGGCACAGCGTTCGGTCGGCGACGCGCTCAGCAGGTCGGCCCTTCTGGGGACGTTCACCCAGTCTCCGAGCCTGCTGGGCTACCGCTTCCTTCCGGGCTCCGGCGCGCTCAACGCGGCTGCCGTGCCCAGGACCGAGCGGGCCGTGGTGGCCGACGCATCCGGACGCCTGGGAGTGCTCGGCCTCACGACGGGCAGCATCCGGCATCACTTCGGCCCACCGCCGGCTCGGGCGCTCGAGGGTTCCGTCCTCCGGGTGAGCGATGATGGAGATCGGGTGGCCCAGCTGCTGTTCGCCCCGCGAGACCCGACCAAGTGCGGCTCCTACGCGTCCCTGCTGGAGCAGGACGGACGGGGCTGCACGGTCCTGGTCGTCCACGACGTCGACTCGGGCCGCCGAATCCTCGGTCCGGTCGTGACTCCGTTCGCAGGCAGCGACGTGGCGATCAACGGTGACGGTTCGCTGGTGGCCGTGGCAGGAGGGCTGCATGGCGACGTTGTGACATACGACGTCGCAGAACGGCGTCGGCTGGGCAGGCTGTCCGGGCTGCCTCGTCCGGAGAATGTCGTGGAATGGAGGGACACCGCTGCCGTCGCCTTCGACGTCGACGACCACTTGTTCCTCGGCTCCTTGTCCGGGCCGATCCGCGAGGTCGATCCGCGCAGCCTCCGGGTGCGGGACACGATTCCGGCGCCGCGACTCTCGTCGCACGACTCGCTGCACGTCTCCCAAGAGGAGATCCTGATCGCCACCGGCCACAAGCGCCAGGTGGCGATCGACACCGGCACCCGGCGCCTCCGATGGACCTTGGACCTCAGTGCGGAGCCGTCCTCCGGGGGGTGTCCCTTCTTCGCGGTGATGGGGGACCGGGCGTACTGCGGTGACGACTTCGGGCGAATCGTCGAGCGCGACGTCCTCACGGGTCAGCCCACGGGGGTCCGGCTCGACCCGCAGCTCGGCAGCGTCGGCGACCTGATCGTGAGCGGAGCGCACCAGAACGAGCTGGTGGCCTTCGCCGCCGGGGGAGTGTCGACGGCGTACACCCGCTGGAACCTCGAGCTGTCAGGACTCGCCCGGCGACTCCTCAGCTACGAGGGAGAGTCGAGCGTGGGGTTCGACCCGAGCGGTCAGTACCTGTATGTCGACGGCGACACCAACTACGGGCGACGGTTGGTTTTCGATGTCGCCACCGTGCAGCCGGTCGCGGACGCCCCGGATGCACCGCACGTCGCCTGGGCCGGTTCCGGGACACTCGCGTACTGGGGGCCGTCCCGCAGCGGCTTGTTCGACGTCGAGTCACAACAGAGCCGGTCGTCCCCGGGGATCGGTCCCGGCACCGACCAGGTGTTCACCGAGCGCGGCGGCCGCTTCGCGTGGTCCACCGACGCGATCGAAGACGGCACCGTGGTTCGTCGATTCAGCCTGTCCGCCGGAGAGGGCGTGGATCTCGAGCTCTCGGTGCCGGGTCGTGTCCAGTCGCTGGCGCACACCCCTGAAGGCGACTCTGTCCTGGTGACCTACGCCCGGGACCAGGACTGGGAGACGGCGCGGTTCGACGTCGCTACCGGGCGCCGGGAATGGGTTGGACTTCCGGGTCAGTCCCGGATCGCCATCAGTTCGGACGGCGTTCTGGTGGCGGGCGACCCCAGCGGTGCCCTCACGGAGTTCGATCCTGACGAATTCACGCCGGTGGCGAGCTTCCCGGGGTCACGCGGCGGCCCCTCGTCGCTGCAGTTCGACGAGGCCGGGGACCTGCTTGTCGTCACGACCGGAGACCAAACCGTCCATTTGTACGACGTGGCCACGAGATCGCGTCTCGGCGAGTTCGACGCCGCGGCCCCCGACGGGATGGTGGAAGGGTGGTTGAACCCTGACGGGGCCACCGTCGCGGTGAACGACGACAGCGGAGTCTTCGCCTGGACGCTTGACCCGGACGAGCTCGCGCAGCGAGCCTGTACCCTCGCCGGGCGCAACATGAGCCGGACGGAGTGGGCCACCTACATGGATGGTGAGCCCTACCGGCGTACCTGCCCGGAGTTCCCTGCCGGCGTCTGACTCCGGTGGCGCGGACGGCCCTCTCGCGGGGTCTGCACGGCCCGGTCCCGCCGCCTGCGCGGGGCGCGTGCGTCCTCGTTGTCGCCCCACAGCTGCTCGAAGACATATCCAACGAAATGCATGCTCTTCGACCTCCTCGGTCGGTCGGTGTGCGAGTGCGACACCACTCAAAACACTATACTGGTGTCGCACGATTTGCAACCGGTAAACCGGTTATACTGGTGTCGCTCAGTCCCGTTGCCGAGGAGTCCCATGCGCACCGTCGACCTGCCCCGTCCAGACGTGCCGGCCGCCATCGCGGTCGTCCGGGACTTCGTGAACACGACCGATCACGAGACCGGGACCGACGACCTGACGAGGCCAACCGAGCTGTCCCGTTACCTGGTCGCCGAAGGGTTGCTGGACCGCTCCGCGCGGGCCACCGCCGACGACCTGGATCTGGCACTCCGGCTGCGAGCGGGCCTGCGCCGCGCCCTGGAGCTGAACCACGATGGGACCGACGAGCCCCTGCCCGGCTTGGCCGAGGCGCTGGCGGAGCTCCCCGTCGGCCTCGACTGGGGGAGCGAAGGCGCAGGCGTGCGCGCTACCGCCCCCGGCGTGCGCGGCGCACTCGCGAAGATCGGTCTCGCTGCCCACCAGGCCGCCGGAGACGGGAACTGGTGGCGGCTGAAGATCTGCGCCTATGACGAGTGCGAGTGGGCCTACTTCGACCACTCGAAGAACAGGTCCCGGAACTGGTGCGAGTACGGCTGTGGCAACAAGATCAAGACCCGCGCCTACCGTGCCCGGAAGTCGGGGCGCACCGCCTCGACCGGCGCCTAGACCCTCGCCTAGACCGGACGGGGGCCCTTCCGGGGCTCTCCGGTCGCGAACAGCACTCCCACCACGATCAGCATCACCACCCCCGCCACGCCCAGGATCATCGGCACGATGATCCCGACGAGGAGGCCACCGACGAAACCACCGGTGCTGGGGGTCTGGCCGATCCTGATCTCCATGCCGGAGGGCGACTCCGCACAGTCGAACGTCACGTCGCCGTCGCCGGTGTCGAAGCGGTACAGCGCGGTCCACTCGTTGTAGGTGAACTCTCCGGACACCGGTCGGAACTCGATCTGCTCGTCGCTGCCGTCGGTCGCGGAGCAGTTGACCGGGAAGCCGTTGCTCGTGAACAGGGTGCGCTCGCTGTCCGCCGGGAGGTCCACCTGGTAGGGGCTGTCGGTCGCGGTGAAGACGGCATCCTCCTGGGTGAGGGGTCGCAGCACCAGGAACAGGGCAGTCAGGAAGACGACCAGAGCCAACAGCAGCATCCCACCGGCCACGAAGAACCAGATCACCCGAGGACGCTTGCGGCGGGGGGAGGGGCGCCGTACGGCGGCTGCTGGGGGTATTGGGGCGGGTACGGCGGCTGGCTCATGGCCCGAGCATGCCCACGCGTGCGCGGCCCGAACCAGCCCTACGCGGGCGATTTCGGTCGCGCCGGGCACGTCTGGCAGAATGCCGCACTGAGTCCTGCGCGTCCGGACCCTCTCATCCGGAGGGCGCAGTGCCCACCGAGGCAGCCGACCCGGTCCCCACCCGGAGAACGGTGCCTCACCCACATACAACTTTCGAGGAGACACCACAGACGTGGCCGTCAAGATCCGTTTGAAGCGCCTGGGCAAGGTCCGGGTTCCGCAGTACCGCATCGTCGTCGTCGACTCGCGCAAGAAGCGCGACGGCAAGGTGCTCGAGGAGATCGGCAAGTACCACCCCAAGGAGGACCCGTCGTACATCGACGTCGTCTCCGACCGGGCGCAGTACTGGCTGGGCGTCGGTGCCCAGCCCAGCGACGCGGTCGCCGCGATCTTGAAGATCACCGGCGACTGGCAGAAGTTCAAGGGCGAGCCGGGCACCGAGGGAACCCTCAAGGTCGCCGAGCCGAAGCGCGACAAGCTCGAGCTCTTCAACGAGGCACTCAAGGAGGCCGCGCGAGAGCCAGGGGCGACGCGGTCACCAAGAAGTCCGCCGCCAAGAAGGCCGCCAAGGCCGAGGAGCCCGCGAAGAGCGAGGAGCCGGCGAAGGCCGAGGAGCCCGCGAAGGCCGAGGAGCCCGCGAAGGCCGAGGAGCCGGCCAAGAGCGACGAGCCGGCCAAGGCCGAGGAGCCGGCCAAGAGCGACGAGCCGGCCAAGGCCGAGGAGCCGGCCAAGGAAGCCCGCCAAGGCCGAGGTCCCCGCCCCCGCCGAGGTCCCCGCGTCGGAGACGCCGGAGGGCGCAGCGGCTGAGGCCGAGGCCGCCGAGGTCAAGGAAGAGGGCACCGGGGCTCCCGAGAAGGCCGAGTCCTGATCGCCATGCTTGCCGAAGCGCTCGAACACCTGGTCCGCGGCGTTGTCGACCATCCCGAGGACGTGACCGTCCGGGACAAGCAGCTGCGACGCGGTTCGATCCTCGAGGTGCGGGTCCACCCCGATGACCTCGGGAAGGTGATCGGTCGAGGCGGCCGCACCGCCACGGCGTTCCGCACGGTGATCTCCGCGCTGGCCGGCCGGGGCGGCGCCCGGATCGACTTCGTGGACGTCGACCGAGGACGCTAGAACCCTCGGTGGTCGAGCCTGCCGAGCGTCGTGTCGAGCTTGTCGAGGCAACCACGCTTGAATGGGTGTCGTCCTTCGGGACGACACCCATTCGGCATTCACGGCCCCAGCACGCGAGGACGGACAACGTGGTCTCGACAGGCTCGACCAGCGGCGAGGACACCATCGAGGTGGTGGTCGGCCGGATCGGTCGGCCGCACGGCCTCCGGGGCGAGGTGACCGTCGAGGTCCGCACCGACGAGCCCGAGCGCCGGTTCCGGACCGGAGCCGTCCTGCGCGCCCAGCCGCCGCAGGGCTCGGCCTCGGCCCTGGCCGAGGTGACGGTGGCCGCCTCCAGGTGGCACCAGAGCCTCCTCCTGGTGCGGTTCGAGGAACTGCCGGACCGCGATGCCGCCGAGGCCGCCCGGGGGATCCTGCTCTTCGCGACCATCGATGCGAACCTCGCTCCCGACGATCCAGACGAGTTCTACGCCCACCAGCTGGTGGGTCTGTCGGCCGTCGACGAGGCCGGCAGCCACCTCGGTGAGGTGACCCGGCTGCTCAGCGGCGGTGCCCAGGACCTGCTCGCCGTGCGCACGCCGGACGGGCGCGACACGCTGGTGCCGTTCGTGAAGGCGCTGGTCCCCGAGGTCGACCTGACGGCCGGGCGGGTCGTCATCGCCGACCGGCCCGGTCTGGTCACCCCGCTGGAGGACGAATGAGGTTCGACCCGTGAGGATCGACGTCGTCTCGATCTTCCCCGACTACCTCGCCCCACTGGGGCTGTCCCTGGCGGGCAAGGCGCGCGACAAGGGGCTGCTCGACATCGGGGTGCACGACCTGCGGCGGTGGACCCGGGACCGCCACCGCACCGTCGACGACACGCCGTACGGCGGCGGAGCCGGGATGGTCATGAGGCCCGAGCCATGGGGCGAGGCCCTCGACGAGCTCCTCCCGCCGGGCGCGACACTCGTCGTCCCCACTCCCGCCGGGACTCCGTTCACCCAGGCCATGGCCGGCGAGCTGGCCGGTCACGCGCATCTGGTGTTCGCCTGCGGCCGCTACGAAGGCATCGACCAGCGGGTGCTCGACGATGCGGCCGGGCGCGCCGAGGTCCGCGAGATCTCCATCGGGGACTACGTGCTCAACGGCGGAGAGGTGGCCGCGCTCGCGATCATCGAGACTGTCGCCCGCCTGCTCCCCGGTTTCATGGGCAACCCGGCGTCGTTGCTCGAGGAGTCGCACGAGGACGGGCTGCTCGAGTACCCCGTCTACACCAAGCCCGCGTCCTGGCGCGGCCGCGACGTCCCGGACGTCCTGCTGTCGGGCGACCACGCGGCGGTCGCAGCGTGGCGGCACGCCGCGGCGGTCCGCCGGACCGTGGAGCGCCGCCCCGACCTCGCCCACGCCAGTGCGACCGCCGGGCCGGGCGACGCCGAGGTCTCCCTGGCGGTGCGCGCCGACCTCGGCGAGATCCAGACGTTGCAGTGGGCCTGCTTCGACCCACGCCTGCGCGAACCTCTCGACGTCCTCACCAAGGACGTCCTCGAGGCGACGTCGTTCGTGATGCGTGCCGGGGGACGCCTGGTCGGCATGGTCGGCTGCCGGTTGCTCGAGGACGGCACGGTCTGGCACATCGGGCTGCTGATGGTGGCCCCCGACCTGCGCGGACGTGGGTTGGGCCGGTTCCTGCTGGAGCACGCCGAGCGCGCGGCGCCCGGGACCGTGACGACGTACCGGCTGTTCACCGGTGCCGACAAGCGCGAGAACCAGCGGCTGTACCGGCGGGCCGGCTACACGACGCGGGGTACCCGACCGGATCACCCGGACGTCGTGGTGATGACCAAGCCACGGTGATGTCCCCGGTCATCAGGATTTCCGGCGTACGACGGGCCTGTGGCAGACTTGCCACTCGGCCAGTCGGCCAAACAAGGATCTTCTCGACGGACCCGTCCGGGTGAGGGATCCGCGTCGGTTCCTGCCACAGGGGGAACATGACGCCGCCGGCCACCAGTACTGCGCCCACAACTGAACGGTTCCGAAAACCGCGGCTGACCTGTGGCACTCGCGAGGAGAGACATGACCAACCTCATTGCCGACCTCGGCAACTCGATGAAGCGCGACGACGTCCCCGACTTCCGCGCCGGCGACACCGTCAAGGTCCACGTCAAGGTCGTCGAGGGCACCCGTTCCCGCGTCCAGATCTTCCAGGGCGTCGTCATCCGCGTGCACGGCTCCGGCGTTGGCCGCACGTTCACGGTCCGCAAGGTCTCTTTCGGCGTCGGCGTCGAGCGCACCTTCCCGCTGCACTCCCCGATCTTCGAGCAGATCGAGATCGTCACCCGGGGCGACGTGCGCCGGGCGAAGCTCTACTACCTGCGCAACCTCCGCGGCAAGGCCGCCAAGATCAAGGAGCGGCGGGACACGCCCTGATCCGGGTTCTCAGCCAACCGCTCGTTACGCTTCCCGCGTGATCCCCGACGACCGCGACCACTCGACAACCGTCGTGAACGACGAGTCCGACTCGCGGCCCTCGCACGCTGCCGAGAAGACGAAGAAACCGAAGAAGAAGCACCTGCCGTTGTGGCAGGAGACGATCCTCCTGCTCGGCGTGGCGCTGCTGCTCGCGGTCGTCATCAAGGCGCTCTTCGTCCAGGCCTTCTACATCCCGTCGGAGTCGATGGAGCCCGGACTGGTGCAGAACGACCGGATCCTGGTGCAGAAGATGTCCTACTGGTTCGGCGACTCCCCCGAGCGCGGAGACGTCGTCGTCTTCAAGGACCCGGGCGGGTGGCTGACTGCCACCGAGTCCGCAGGCCCCTCGAATCCCGTCGCCAAGGTGATGGCGAAGGTCGGGTTGTACCCCGAGGGCGGCCACCTGGTGAAGCGGGTGATCGGCGTCGAGGGCGATGTCATCGAGTGCTGCGACAAGCGCGGGCGGATCTCCGTCAACGGAACGCCACTCAACGAGGACGTCTACGTGAAGAACGAGGCGGGCGTCCCCTGCCGCGGACCGATGCCCGCCAAGGAGTGCAACTGGTCGGCCGGGCCGGTGCCGGAGGGTCACATCTTCGTGATGGGTGACAACCGCAACCACTCCGCGGACTCGACAGTCCACCTGTGCACCGACAAGCAGACCGAGTGCTCCGACAACCCGTTCGTGCCGGTCGACCTGGTCGTCGGCAAGGTCTTCGTCCTGCTCTGGCCGGCCGACCACTTCAAGTGGGTCCATCGTCCCGACACCTTCGCGGACGTGCCCGACTCCGCGTGAGTTGCAGGTGAACGAGCAGTGAGCGCCCTGCCCCGAGGTTCGACGGTACGCCGTGACGCCGGTCTGTACGGCTACGAGCGCGCCCTGCGCCGGGCCGGTATCGAGCCGATCGCCGGCGTCGACGAGGCCGGCCGCGGAGCGTGCGCGGGTCCCCTCGTGGCGGGTGCCGCGATCCTCCCCCCGGGCAAGGTGGGCATCGTCCCTGGCCTGGCCGACTCCAAGCTGCTCACCGAGAAGGCCCGCGATCGCGTCTATGCCCAGGTGGTGAAGCGGGCACTGGCCTGGTCGGTCGTGGTCATCGACTCCGAGGAGTGCGACCGACTGGGGATGCACGTGGCCAACGTCGAGGCGCTGCGGCGCTCGGTCGCCCTGCTCGAGCTTCCGCCGGCCTACGTCCTCACCGACGGGTTCCCCGTGGACGGGCTGGGCGTGCCGGGTCTGGCCATGTGGAAGGGGGACCGGGTGGCCGCCTGCATCGCTGCGGCGTCGGTGCTGGCGAAGGTGACCCGAGACCGGATCATGGTGGGGCTGGACGCCGACTTTCCGTCGTACGACTTCAAGACGCACAAGGGCTACATCACCGACGTGCACTCTGCGGCGCTCACCGAGCACGGCCCCTCGCCCGTGCACCGATGGAGGTTCGTCAACGTCCGGCGGGCCGCGGGGCTCGAACCCCTCCCCGACGTGCAGAATGAGGAGCCCGTCGTCGTGCCAGAGGAGATCACATGAGCGCCGAGGATCTCGAGAAGTACGAGACGGAGATGGAGCTCACCCTCTATCGGGAGTACCGCGATGTCGTCGGCATCTTCAAGTACGTCGTCGAGACCGACCGGCGCTTCTACCTCTGCAACCAGGTCGACGTGAAGGCCCGCACCGAGGCCGGTGACGTGTTCTTCGAGGTCTCGATGACCGACGCCTGGGTGTGGGACATGTACCGTCCGGCCAGGTTCGCCAAGAACGTCAAGGTGTTGACCTTCAAGGACGTCAACGTCGAAGAACTCAGCCCCGCGGACATCGACCCGCCGAAGGACTGATCCACCCTGGCCTAGTCAGGTCGGGGACGGGTTTCCCTGATCGTCGGACAAGCACGCGTCTGACCCCTAGCATTTTCGCGTCCGGTGGTGCCACCCGGGCAACCATCGGAGGGGAGGGCGACATGCGCCTGCTTGGTCGCAATCGCCGTAGCCGCGGAGAACGCGGAGCGGTTGCCGTCGAGGCTGCGCTCGTCGTGCCGCTGCTTGCCGCCCTGGTCTTCGGGATCATCGACTTCTCCTTCCTGCTGCGCGACTACACGGTCGTGGCCTCGGACACCCGGGTCGGGGCCCGGATCGCGGCCACGGGACCGTCCGCCGGCCTGACGAGCGGCACGTGCGACCAAGCCGACCCCGACGCCCCGCCGTGCGCGCCGACCAGCACTCCGGCCCTCGCCCAGGAGGCTGCCGACGCCATTCAGCGCGCGGGCTCGGCGATGCCCGAGGACTCGATCAACTACATCCTCGTCTACCAGGCGAACGACATGGGGTTCCCCGGCGCCAACGGCAGCACCACGATGCCCACCAGCTGTACCGGGGTCCCCAAGTGCGTTCGGTTCACGTGGCGTGACGCTCTCAACGAGTTCCGCTATGCGGGGGGCGCGTGGGACTACAAGTCGATCAGCGCTTGCTTCCCCGGGAAGGTCGGCGTCCCGGCGGAGGACCTCGACCGCGTGGGCGTCTACCTCAACGCCAGCCATGACCCGGCAACGGGCTTCTTCTTCGACACCTTCACCCTCGACGACCACGCGGTGATGGAGTTCGAGCCGAAGCCGCCGGCCACCTGCAAGGCAACGGTTTCATGAGGCAGCGTTGGCGCCAGCGGAACGAGCAGGGATTTGCCGCCTTCCTCGTGGTCGCCCTGATGGCTAGCGGAGTGTTCCTCGGCTGCGCCGCGTTCGGGGTGGACACCGCACGGTGGTACGTCGAGATCCAGCGGGTGCAGAGGGCTGCCGACGCCGCTGCGCTGGCAGGAGTGCCCTACCTGCCGAACGACCTGGTGAACGCCACCGCCAAGGCCAAGGAGGTCTCCAAGCGGAACGGGTACGACGACGCCGCCGCCAACGTCCAGGTGACCGTGACCAAGGGCACGCTGGCCAGTCAGCTCAAGGTCACCGTCTCGACGACGATCGAGAACCAGTTCGGTCAGATGATCGGCGTGTCCTCGGCAAAGATCACCCGATCCGCCGTGGCCGACTTCAAGGGTTCCGCGCCGATGGGCAGCCCGTGCAACACGTTCGGGAACGAACCGACCGCGGGGACGCCGGCCGTACCGCCGGCCGCGGTTCCGTCGAGTCCGCCGGCGACGCCCGCCGGCACCGCACTGCCTCCCCTCGGCCAGCGCTTCCCCAACTGCGAGTCGCGGCCACAGTTCTGGGCTACGGTGGAAGGGCCCCAGACCGACAAGGCCAACGGCGACCGGTACGGGAACATCAGGTGCCTGAGCTCGAGCACCTATCAGTGCGCGGGCGGTGTCAACTCGGAGTACCGGCCGGACGGGTACTTCTGGGTGATCCGGGTCGAGCCCACTGCCGTGAACCAGCCGATCAAGCTGCAGCTCTACGACCCCGCGTACGTCACCACGGGGCAGACCTGTGGCGACCTGCCGTCGTCGGGCAGCATCTCCTCGAACAACATGAACCCCTACGTCACCACCGACGCCAAGACCCGCTACTCGGATTCCAGCACGCAGGCGTCCTCGACCGGTGCGTCGTACTGCAGCGGCGACTACCTGCATGGCACCGCAATGACCACGTCGTTCGTGGTGCGGGAACAGCACGACTCGCTCGACCCGATGCAGGGAGCGGTGGTCAGCGGCTGCACCAAGCAGTACAAGGGCACCACGACCACGCCGACGAACAACTCGCTCAGGTCGAGCAACAGCAGCTACAACGAGCACCTCGCCCGGGTCTTCCACAACTGGACTCCGCTGTGCACGTTCACCCCGACCCGGTCCGGCGACTACTACCTCCAGGTCCGCACCAACGTGACCGCGGGGGGCACGGCCGAGCCGAACACGAACAGCCGGCCTCAGATCATTTACTCAGGGAACTCCGCCGCAGCAGCGGCGACCGGCAACACGGACGTCGGGGGCGGTGTCAACTCGTTCGCCATCCGCGCCGTGACGAACCCGGGGCTGGAGACGCAGGTCGCAGTCTCGGGGTACGACCGGATGCCGATCTTCGCCAATGCGCCTTCCGCACAGAGCGTGTTCAACCTGATCCGGGTCCTCCCGGGCGCCGCCGGGCAGTACATCACCTTCAGCTTCTTCGACGTGGCGGACGCCGCCGGGCAGTCCGGCCATGTGAAGGTGATCCGCCCAGACGATGCGACGGGCACCATCCTGACGACGCCGTTCCCGAATGGCTGCATCGCGTCAGGAGGCCAGGCAGGCGCCAGCACGATCTACAACGACTGCACGGCCCCGATCCACTCGTCGTACAACAACGGAAAGCTGGAGACTCTCTCCATCCCCATTCCCAGCGACTACGACTGCAACTACGCCTCGCTCGGCGGCTGTTGGTACAAGGTCGAGGTCTCGCTGCCTGGTGGTTCGGTGAATGACATCACCACCTGGGACGCCACCATCGAGGGCGACCCGGTCAGGCTGATCGAGTAGCCGTCGACCCACCAACGGTCCACAGGCGCGCTCCCGACAGCACTCCTCACAGCCCTCGACCGGCGCCGCCGCGTCCGTCCTCGCTCGCGGCAACGCTTGCGGTGAGGAGGTCGATCGATGACGGGTTCGACGGCGGCGATGCGACAGGCACTGGGGACGTACGGCGAGTCCCTGGCGGCGCGGCACCTGGTGGAGCAGGGGATGGTCCTGCTCGACCGCAACTGGCGCTGTGCCGCGGGCGAGATCGACCTCGTGCTGCGCGACGGTGACGTCCTGGTGGTCTGTGAGGTGAAGACCCGTCGCGGCGTCGGTTTCGGGACGCCGCACGAGGCGGTCACCGAGGCCAAGGTCAACCGCCTGCGCCGGCTCGCCGCACACTGGCTGGCCGACCACGAGGTTCACCCCCGCGACGTGCGGATCGACCTGGTCGCGATCATCCGACCGCGACGTGGCGCCTCGACGCTCGACCACGTGCGGGGGATCGGCTGATGCCGTTCGCGACGACACACACGATCTCCTTGCAGGGTGCCCTGGGCCACCTGATCGACGTCCAGGCCGACATCTCGCAGGGCATCGTCGGCACCACCGTCGTCGGACGTCCTGACGTCTCCCTCAACGAGGCCCGGGACCGGTGCAAGATGGCCATCGTCAACACCAAGCTGGAGTGGCCCTCCACCAATCGGGTCACGATCCTGCTCTCACCGGCCGACCTGGCCAAGAGCGGCACCCACTTCGACCTGGCCATGGCGGTCGCGGTGCTCGGGGCCGCCGGCGTGGTGCCGAAGGCTGCCCTCGACCAGAGCGTCTTC
The DNA here is from genome assembly GCA_963733895.1 of uncultured Actinomycetota bacterium. Classification (GTDB taxonomy): domain Bacteria; phylum Actinomycetota; class Actinomycetes; order Propionibacteriales; family Nocardioidaceae; genus Nocardioides. The sequence continues at coordinate 248,880 of CAVTEY010000004.1, read as the reverse complement.
ATCGGGGAGCTCACGCTGAGTGGCGGCCTGCGTTCGGTGCCCGGCGTGCTGCCGATGGTGCTGGCGGCCTCGGCCCGCGGCATCGGGCGCGTCTTCGTGCCCGAGCCGCAGGCCCGCGAGGCGTCCATGGTCCCGGGAATGACGGTGCTCGGCATGCGGTCTCTCGGGCAGATCGTCGCCGAGCTGCGGGGGGAGGAGGTGCCCGAGGCACCCCCGGTCGCGCCGATGTCCGGCACCCGGTTGCTGTCCTGGCGCGGGCAGGAACGCATGGACGAGGTGGACCTGTCCGACCTGCTCGGCATGGGTGACGCCCGCTACGCGGTCGAGGTCGCCGCCGCGGGTGGGCACCACCTGCTGCTGTCCGGGCCGAAGGGCGCCGGGAAGACGACCCTCGCCGAGCGGATCCCGGGGATCCTGCCCGACCTCACGACGCAGGAAGCACTCGAGATCACCGCGATTCACTCCCTCGCCGGCGCGCTCGAGCCCGGCGACGACCTGATCAAGCGGCCACCGTTCTTCGCACCCCACCACGACGCCAGCAAGGCCAGCCTGCTCGGCGGTGGCACCGGTCGGGTCCGGCCGGGCGACCTCAGCCGGACCCACTGCGGCGTCCTTTTCCTGGACGAGTTTCCGCTCTTCCGCACCGACGTGATCGAGGCGCTGCGGCAACCCCTGGAGAGCGGTGAGGTGACCATCGCGCGCGGCGAAGACTCGGCCACCTTCCCGGCCCGCGGGATGGTCGTGATCGCCTGCAACCCGTGCCCCTGCGGCGACTACCACCCCGACGACCCGGCAGAACCGCTGCACCTGCCTGGAGGTCAAGCCGCCGCGACTACCGTCGCAAGATCACCGGGCCGATCGCGGACCGGATCGACATCCTCCGCCACGTCGTGCCGATCAAGCCTCACGACCGGACGCGAGCCCTGGTCGAGGCCGGAGTCCACGGCCGACATCCGGGCCCGGGTGGAGGGCGCCCGGGCCCGCCAGGAGGCCCGCTACGCCGGCCGCAGCTGGCGGCTGAACTCGCAGACGCCCGGCCCGCTGCTCCGCGAGCGTGGCCGCTGACCGACGACGGCGCAACGCCGGCTCGACGACGATCTTACGCCGGGCGGCTCAGCCGCCGCGGCGCCACCCGGGTGCAGCGGCTGGCCTGGACCGTCGCCGACCTGCGTGGGACCGACCGGCCCGGATCCGGTCGACGTGGACACCGCCCTGCGGCTGCGTCCGGGTGAGCCGCTGCTCCTCGCCACCCTCGAGAGGCGCGCCGGATGAACCCTGCCGACCACGACGACGAACGCCTGGCCCGGGTCGCGCTGGGCCGACTCGGCGAGCCCGGCGACCCGCGGCATGACCCGCCTGGTCGCCGAGCTCGGCGCGGTCGACCTCCACGAGCACCTCGCCGCCGAGCGCGACGTCGGCGGGATGCTCACCGACGTCGCGGCCCGGCTCGAGGCGATGGACCCTGGCCGTGACCTCGAGCAGGCCGAGCGGCTCGGCATCCGTTTCGTCATCCCGGCGACGAGGAGTGGCCGCGCCGGGTCGACGACCTCGCATCCGCCGAGCCAGTCCAGGATCGCGGGGGACCGCCGCTGGGTCTCTGGGTCGAGGGACCCGTGCGGCTGTGCGACGTGACCGAATCTGTCGCCGTCGTCGGCTCGCGCTCCGCCACGTCCTACGGCGCCGACCTCGCGGCCGAGCTGGCTGCCGGCTGACGGCGCGTGCCGGCCACAGCGTGGTCTCCGGAGCCGCGTTCGGCATCGACCAGGCCGCGCACCGCGGCTCCCTGGCGATGGGCGGCCCGACGCGTCGCCGTGCTGGCCTGCGGCGTCGACCGGGCCTACCCGGCCGCCCACAAGAGCCTGCTCGACCACCTCGCCGCCGACCGGGGCCGTCGTGTCCGAGCTCGCCGCCGGGCTGCGCCCCGACCCGGCTGCGGTTCCTCTCCCGCAACCGCCTGATCGCGGCCCTCACCCGGGGCACGGTCGTGGTCGAGGCCGCTGTCCGTAGCGGAGCGCTCAACACCGCCAACTGGGCCGACCGGCTGCACCGCCCCCTGATGGGCGTGCCCGGGTCCGGTCACCAGCGCTCCGTCGCAGGGCGTGCACCAGCTGATCCGCACCGGCGCGGCCACCCTGGTGACGTCGGGCGCCGAGGTGCTCGAGGTGGTGAGCCCGGCCGGTGACCATCTGGTCGAGCGGCCCCGTGGCCGCGACACCGCTCCCGCGACCGGCTGACCCTACGGCACCGGCAGGTGCTCGACGCCGTTCCCGGCCTCGCGACGTCGGTCGCCGACTCCATCGCCCGCACCGCCGGGATGGGGTTGATGGAGGTCCGCTCCGCGCTGACCCGGCTGAGCTGCCTCGGGCTGGTCGAGCGGTCGGACGTCGGGCTGGCGGCTCGCCGCGGCGGCACGCTCGTGATCCCCGGGAACGACGGCCCGGCCGCTCCCTAGACTCCGACCCATGGCCGAGCACACCGCGGACGAGCAGGCCGACGACCTGCCCGAGGCGATGGTGCGCGTCCTCGGCGAGTACGAGCGCCACCTCGTCCGCCGAGCGCGACCTCACGGCGCACACCGCTGCGGGCCTACCTCGCGGACGTGGCCGGCCTGCTCGAGCACGCCCGCCGGCTGGGCCACGACGACGTCACCACGCTCGACCTGCGCACCCTGCGCAGCTGGCTGGCCCTGCAGCAGACGACCGGCAAGTCCCGCACCACGCTGGCTCGCCGGGCCACGGCGGCGCGGGTCTTCACGGCGTGGCTCGCGCGCACCGGCCGCGCCGCCGACGATCGCGGGCGCGAGCCTGGGGTCACCGAAGGCGCACCGGTCCCTGCCGCCGGTGCTGCGCGCCGACGAGGCGCGCGACCTGATCCGGGCCGCGGCCGAGCTTGCCGACGACGGCAGCCCGGTCGGCCTGCGCGACGTGGCCATGCTGGAGCTGCTGTACGCCACCGGGATCCGGGTCGGCGAGCTGGTCGGGCTCGACATCGACGACGTCGACCGGGAGCGGAACGTGGTCCGGGTCTTCGGCAAGGGACGCAAGGAGCGGTCGGTGCCGTTCGGCCGGCCCGCCGCCCAGGCACTCGATCTTCTGGCTGCGGCTGGGCCGGCCGCAGCTGCGGGTCGAGGGGCTGGCGCCGCGCTCTTCCTCGGCGCCCGCGGCCGCCGGATCGACCAGCGCGCGGTGCGCACCCTGGTGCACCGGCGGATCGCGGACGTGCCCGGCGCGCCCGACATCGGGCCGCACGGCCTGCGGCACACCGCGGCCACCCACCTGCTCGAGGGTGGCGCCGACCTGCGGTCGGTCCAGGAGCTGCTCGGCCACGCCTCGCTGGCCACGACGCAGCTCTACACGCACGTCACGACCGACCGGCTGCGGCGGGCCTACCAGCAGGCGCACCCGCGGGCATAGCGAAGACGCGTGAACGGATTCGCTGATGGTGGTCGAGCGAGCCGCACGACCGAGGAACGAGGTCGCGACCGGCGTGTCGAGACCCAGCGAGCGGCATCACCACCTCCAGCATCGGCCGCCAGTCGGCGTACGGCAGCACGGCTGCCGGGCAGCCGGAACCTGCGCGGGCGCCCGGGCCACCGGCTCGTCGCGCCACAGCGGCAGCAGCCGCACCGGTCCGCCGCCGACCAGGTCGAGCGGGTCGAGGTAGGTCTCGCCGCGCAGCCAGCCCCAGTGCAGGCACGCGCGCGGGAAGCAGTGGGAGCCCGACCGCTCGAGCCGGCCGATGCGGTCACCCGCGCCGACGACCGTCCCCGACCTCGACGGACGGCGGTCGACCGGCTCGTAGGTCGTCCGGGTGTCGCCGTGGTCGACGACCACCACGCCGCGGCCGGCGAGCATGCCCGGCGAACGTCACCCGCCCGGGCAAATGCGGCGTGGACCACGCTGGCCGGGCGAGCCGAGCAGGTCCACGCCGCGGTGGCCGGCGCCCCACGGGTCGTCGGGAGGGTCGAACCCCTCGACGACCTCCGGTTGTGGCCGCAGCGGCCACACGCCGACCGGATCCGGCTCTCCGGGTGCGCCGAGCGCCGGCGCCGAGCCGAGCAGGCCGACACCACGCTCAGGACGACGACCAGCACGAGCCCGGAGAGCCGGGTCAGGGCGGCGGTGGATCGCGACATGTGCCGACCATGCCCGCTCCCGGGGAGGCCTGCCCGGTGGTGACCGCGGGGCTGTGGAGAACGAGGTCCGGCGGGCGCTGTGGACGACTGGCGGGCCGCGGGTCACCGATTCGCGGGACTCGCCGCGGGTCGACTACGCTGCGCACAGCAATCCGTATGGACACTGGACTGACTTCGCACGCTCGCAGACCGCGACGGGGCCTCCAGAGTCTACTCGTCTCCGGCTCCGACCGCCCGTGGGCGCGACTCCTCGGTCCCGATCTTCAGATCGGGTCGGGCCGCGCGTGAGCGTCAGGGCAGCCGGCACCCGCCGGCTGCGGCAACTGAAAACAACCGGAGCGCAGCTCCCGGCCCGTCCTGCTTCAAGGACGGGCACAACGGGCGCGGGCTCCACAACAGGAGACACATTCATGGCAGTCGTGACCATGCGCCAGCTTCTCGAGAGCGGCGTCCACTTCGGGCACCAGACCCGTCGCTGGAACCCCAAGATGAAGCGCTTCATCATGACCGAGCGCAACGGCATCTACATCATCGACCTGCAGCAGTCGCTGGCCTACATCGACCGCTCCTACGCCTTCATCAAGGAGACCGTCGCCAAGGGCGGCACCGTGATGTTCGTCGGCACCAAGAAGCAGGCGCAGGAGGCGATCGCCGAGCAGGCGACCCGCGTCGGCATGCCCTACGTCAACCAGCGCTGGCTGGGCGGCATGCTCACCAACTTCCAGACCGTGCACCAGCGGATCAACCGCCTCAAGGAGCTCGACGAGATCGACTTCGACAACGTCGCCGGCTCGGGCCGCACCAAGAAGGAGCTCCTCCAGATGAAGCGCGAGCGCGACAAGCTGGAGAAGACCCTCGGCGGCATCCGCGAGATGAGCCGTACGCCGGCCGCCGTCTGGGTCGTCGACACCAAGAAGGAGCACCTCGCCGTCGAGGAGGCGCGCAAGCTCCGGATCCCGATCATCGGCATCCTGGACACCAACTGCGACCCCGACGAGGTCGACTTCCCGATCCCGGGCAACGACGACGCGATCCGGGCCGTCGGCCTGCTGACCCGCGTGGTCGCCGACGCCGTCGCCGAGGGCCTGATCGCCCGCTCCGGCGCGCAAGACCGGCACCGAGGGTGCCCAGGTCGGTGCCGAGGAGCCGCTGGCCGAGTGGGAGCGCGAGCTCCTGGGTGGCGACGCCGAGAAGGCCGCCGTCGAGGCCACCGGTGGCGACGCCGCGACGACCGAAGCACCGGCCTCCGAGGCCACCGGTGCCGCGTCCGAGGCCCCCGCAGGCCGTGGAGCCGGCCCCCGTGGCTCCGGCCCCCGTGGCTCCGGCTGCTGAGGCCCCCGCCGAGGCCAGCGAGACCGACGACCCCTGAGGCTCCGGCTGCTGAGGCTCCGGCTGCTGAGGCTCCGGCTGCTGAGGCTCCGGCTGCTGAGGCTCCGGCTGCTGAGGCTCCGGCCGCCGAGGCTCCGGCCGCTGAGGCTCCGGCCGAGGCCCCGCTGCTGAGGCTCCCGCCACCGAGGCCAGCGAAGCTCCTGCAGTCGAGGGCGAATTCGGCCCCGACTCCGCCGCTCCGCTCGAGGACGGTTCCGCCCCCGAGGGCTTCGAGATCAAGGGCAACAAGACGTCGATGAAGTTCCACGCGCCGACCAGCCCCTGGTACGCCCGGACCAACGCCGAGGTCTGGTTCCGCTCCGCCGAGGCCGCCGAGGCAGCGGGCTTCGCCAACGCCGAGGCGGCCGACGCCTGAGCCGACTCCCGCGATCCACCACCGAGAACCTCCGAGGAATAGGACCATGGCTAACTTCACCGCCGCCGACGTCAAGAAGCTGCGCGAGGTCACCGGCGCCGGCATGATGGACTGCAAGAAGGCGCTCGAGGAGACCGACGGCGACTTCGACAAGGCCATCGAGCTGCTCCGCGTCAAGGGCGCAGCCAAGGCCGCCAAGCGCGGCGCCGAGCGCGAGGCCTCTGCCGGTCTGGTCGCCACCTCCGGGGCGCCCTGGTCGAGCTCAAGTGCGAGACCGACTTCGTCGCCAAGGGCGAGGACTTCGTCGCCGCGGCCCAGCAGATCGCGGCGGCGGCCGACGCGGCCAAGGCCGGCGACGCCGAGACGCTGAAGACTGTCGAGCTCGGCGACAAGACGGTCGGCGAGGTCGTCGAGGGCCTCGCGATCTCCATCGGCGAGAAGATCGAGCTGGGCCGGGTCGCCTACTTCGACGGATCGACCGTGGCCTACATGCACAAGCGTGCGGCCGACCTGCCGCCGGCAGTCGGTGTGCTCGTCGAGTTCGACGGCAACGCGGAGGCCGCCCGGGCAGCCGCCATGCAGATCGCCGCGATGCGCCCGCAGTACCTCACCCGAGACGAGGTCCCTGCCGACATCGTCGCCAAGGAGCGCGAGATCGCCGAGGCCACCTCGCGCGAGGAGGGCAAGCCCGAGCAGGCGATCGCCAAGATCACCGAGGGCCGCCTGAACGGCTTCTTCAAGGACGTCGTGCTGCTCGAGCAGCCGTCGGTCACCGAGAACAAGAAGACCGTCAAGGCCGTCCTCGACGAGGCCGGCACCACCCTGAAGCGGTTCGCCCGCTTCGAGGTCGGCGCCTGAGACGCTGAAGAATCCGCTCTGCTGCGCGCCGCGCTGCACGCACGCTGGCTTCGTTGTCGTCGACTCGACGGGTATTCACCCGCCTTCGCTCCTCCGCCTCGCCATCGCACGCACATCGCGCCGCTCGCGACGAGCGGATTCTCCAGCACCCTCCTAGACCAAGTAGGGTCACGGTGGTTCCTGAGGAAGTCGCAGAGCGACCGTCTCGAAGGGCAAGCCCGACCAGCACAGACTCCGGGAGGCCGGTTCGATGAGTCAGACACTGATCATCGGACCGGCCTTCGTCTTACGAAGGGAAACCGCGTGACCGCCTACAACCGCGTCCTGCTCAAGCTCTCCGGCGAGGTGTTCGGCGGAGGCAAGGTGGGGGTCGACCCCGACGTCGTGCAGACCATCGCCCGAGAGATCGCCTCCGTGGCCCGCGCGGGCGTCCAGATCGCCGTCGTCCCCGGCGGCGGCAACTTCTTCCGCGGCGCCGAGCTCCAGCAGCGCGGCATGGACCGGGTCCGTGCCGACTACATGGGCATGCTCGGCATCGTCATGAACTGCCTGGCCCTCCAGGACTTCCTGGAGAAGCAGGGGGTCGAGACCCGGGTGCAGACCGCGATCACCATGGGCCAGGTCGCCGAGCCCTACATCCCGCGCCGCGCCATCCGGCACATGGAGAAGGGCCGGGTGGTCATCTTCGGCGCCGGCATCGGGCATGCCCTTCTTCTCCACCGACACCGTCGCCGCCCAGCGGGCGCTCGAGACCAAGTGCGACGTCGTGCTGATGGGCAAGAGCGGCGTCGACGGCGTCTACACCGCCGACCCGCGGCTCGACCCGACGGCCACCAAGCTCGACGCGATCACCTACCAGGAGGCCCTGCAGCGGGGTCTCAAGGTCGCCGACGCCACGGCTTTCGCCCTGTGCATGGAGAACAAGATGCCCATGGTCGTCTTCGGCATGGAGCACGAGGGCAACATCCTGCGCGTCGTCAAGGGTGAGAAGATTGGCACGCTGGTCAGCGCCGACTGAGCCAACCGGACACCAGCTCGACCAGCAAAGGCACACGACGACGAAGGAGCAGCCGTGATCAAGGACATCCTCAACGAGGCCGACGGCAAGATGGACAAGTCGGTCGAGGCGACGCGTGAGGAGTTCGCGGCCATCCGGGCCGGGCGCGCCCACCCGAGCATGTTCAACAAGATCCTGGTCGACTACTACGGCACGCCCACCCCGCTTCAGCAGCTGGCGTCGTTCACCGCGCCCGAGGCGCGGATCATCCTGATCTCTCCCTACGACCAGGGCGCCATGAAGAACATCGAGAAGGCGATCCGCGACTCCGACCTCGGCGTGAACCCCGCCGACGACGGCAAGATCCTCCGCTGCGTGTTCCCGGAGCTCACCGAGGAGCGGCGCAAGGAGTACATCAAGGTGGCCAAGACCAAGGCCGAGGACGGCAAGGTCGCCGTGCGCAACCTGCGACGTACGGCCAAGCAGCACCTCGAGAAGCTGGAGAAGGACGGCGAGGTCGGCGAGGACGACGTCACCGGCGCCGAGAAGCGCCTCGACGGGATGACCAAGAAGCACACCGACGCCATCGACGAGATGCTCAAGCACAAGGAAGCGGAGCTGATCGAGGTCTGACGACCCCGGCGACAGCTACATGACCGATTCCGAGACGCACGGCTCGCAGGCTCCCCGCGCGCCTCAATCCACGGAAGCCACGCCGCCCCAGAAGGACCACGGCCGCGCCGGCCGCAACCTCCCGGCCGCGATCGCCTCCGCCGTCGTGCTGCTGGCCGCCATCGCCGGATCGCTGTTGTTCTGGAAGACGGCGTTCATGTTCATCGTGGCCGCTGCCGTCGTGGTCGCCGTGTGGGAGCTCCACAAGGGATTCCTCGCCAAGCACATCGACCTGCCGGAGCAGCCGCTCATGCTCGGCGGCGTCGTCATGGTGGTGGTCGCCTACTTCTTCGGGGAGCCCGCGCTGGTCACCGCCACGGCCGTCACGGCCCTGGTGATCATGCTGTGGCTGCTGCGCCGCGGGGTCGACGGCTACGTCAAGAACGCCACGGCTTCGGTCTTCACCCTGATCTACGTGCCGTTCCTCGGCTCCTTCGTCGCGCTGATGCTCGCCGAGGGTGGCGCGACCGACTTCGACCGCTGGGACGAGGGCGTCAAGGGCATCCTCACCTTCATCCTGGTCACCATCGCCTCCGACATCGGCGGGTACGTCGCCGGCGTGCTGTTCGGCCGGCACCCGATGGCGCCGGTCATCTCGCCCAAGAAGTCCTGGGAGGGTTTCGCCGGGTCGCTCGTCTTCTGCGTGGCGGCGGGCTGGGCACTGGTGGTCTACCTGCTCGAGGGGGACTGGTGGATCGGAGTCGTGCTGGGCCTGATCGCTGTCGTGATGGCGACCCTGGGCGACCTGTGCGAGTCCGTGATCAAGCGCGACCTCGGGATCAAGGACATGAGCCAGGTCATCCCCGGCCACGGCGGCCTCATGGACCGGCTCGACTCACTGCTCGCGACGATCGCGCCGATCTGGCTGCTGCTCCACTACGCCGTGTTCTGATGCTGTATCTCGTCCGGCACGGTCGGCCGCGCCCCGACCCGGACGTGCCTCCGCACGAGTGGCAGCTGGACCCGGCGGGGTACGACGACATCGTCGCCCTGCGCGACTCCGGAACGCTGCCGACCTCGGCGTCGTGGTACTCCTCGCCCGAACCGAAGGCGCTCGAGACGGCCCGGAGGCTCACGGACACGCCCATCGGCGTCGTCGCGGGCCTGCGCGAGCACGAGCGCGGTGTGACTCCCTGGTTCGACGACGTCGAGGAGTGGCACGCCGTGGTCCGTCGGGCCTTCGCTGAACCGGACAGCGCGGCGTTGCCGGGCTGGGAAAGCCTGACGGACTGCCGGCAGCGAGTGGCGCGTGCGGCCCGGGCGATCCTGGCCGACCACGCCGGCGCCGACGTCGTACTCGCCGGCCACGGCACCGCGTGGACGGTGCTCGCCTCCGAGCTCACCGGAACCGCCCGGACCTGTCGCGCTGGGCCCAGCTGCGGATGCCGGATCTGATCCGGGTAGCCCACCCTCAAGGGCCCTGACGGCGGGGGGTGCCGATTCCGGACAGACCGGTCTGGGAGAATCGACCCGATGACCATGGAGCAGGCCCAGGACGAGGACACCCAGCGCGAGGACACCGGGCAGCAGCCGACGGACTGGTGGCACCGCGACCACCCGACGTTCACCGCGTTGACCGGGTTCTTCTCGGGCATGCTCTACGTCACCGTGCTCCCTGGCGGCTTCGCCGGAGTGCTTCGGCTGCTGTTCCACTACGACACCGCCGAGCGGCTGTTCCCCCTGGTCCTGATCTTCCTCGTCCTGCCGATCGTCCTCGTGGTGCTCCCGAGGACCCGACGCTTCGGCAAGTACATGTTCCTCGGCATGGGGTTGACCGCCCTGGTGGTCCTCGGCGTGGCCTCCCTCGTGCTCTACTTCATGGTGCGGCAGAGCTGACGCTCGGCATTTCGGTTCGCTCGGCATTTCGGGCGGGACGCCGCCGGATGGGATGATCGGTGTCTGATGTCCGACAGCCCCACTTCCGCCTCCGCAGGCACTCGGGCGCTCCCGCTGGTCTTCGACGAGCCGCGGGGTCGCAAGAAGCCGCCGCGGCACCTCGCCGACCTCACAGCAGAGGAGCGCACGGCGCTCGCCGGCGAAATGGGGCTTCCGGGCTTCCGGGCGAGGCAGCTGTCCACGCACTACTTCTCGAGGCTGGTCGACGATCCGGCGGCGATGACCGACCTGCCGGCTGCCCGGCGCGACGACCTGGTGGCCGCTCTCCTGCCGACCCTGATGACTCCGCTCCGCACCATGCAGGCCGACAGCGGCACGACGCGGAAGACCCTGTGGCGGCTCTTCGACGGCGCCCTCGTCGAGTCGGTCCTGATGCGCTACCCGGATCGGGTCACCCTGTGCGTCTCCAGCCAGGCCGGGTGCGGGATGGCGTGCCCGTTCTGCGCGACGGGGCAGGGCGGCCTCCAGCGCAACATGTCGACGGCCGAGATCGTGGAGCAGGTCGTGGCCGGCGCCCGGGCACTCGCCCGCGGCGAGGTGCCGGGCGGGCCCGGGCGGGTCTCCAACGTCGTGTTCATGGGCATGGGTGAACCGCTTGCCAACTACAAAGCCGTCATCGGCGCCGTACGCCGCTTCACCGACCCGACCCCCGACGGCCTCGGCATGTCGGCCCGCGGCGTCACCGTTTCCACGGTCGGCCTCGTCCCGCGCATCAACCAGCTCGCCGAGGAGGGCATCCCTGTCACCCTGGCGCTCTCGCTGCACGCGCCAGACGACGAGCTGCGCAACGAGCTGGTTCCGATCAACACCCGCTTCTCGGTGGCGCAGAGCGTCGAGGCGGCCTGGAACTACGCGCGGACGACCAAGCGCCGGGTCTCGATCGAGTACGCCATGATGCGTGGGATCAACGACCAGGCGTGGCGAGCGGACCTGCTGGGCGACGTCCTCAACGCGTACGGCGACTGGGGCTGGGTGCACGTCAACCTGATCCCGCTCAATCCCACGCCGGGATCGAAGTGGACCGCCTCGGACCCCCGCGACGAGCGGGAGTTCGTGCGCCGGCTCGAGGCGAAGGGCATTGCGACGACCGTCCGGGACACGCGCGGCCGCGAGATCGACGGTGCCTGCGGGCAGCTCGCCGCCACCGAAGCCTGAGCCCGAAGCCTGACCCGGAGGAACGGGCCGATCAATCCCGGCCGGTGACCACGGCCACCGCCTCTTCGGGAGTGTCGACGAGGTGCAGGTGTGGCTCCATGACCCGGCCACGGGAGAGGCTGGTCAGAAGCGGCCAGACCGGCACCTCCTGGGTCCAGTACGCCGAACCGACGAGCACCATCGGGGCCACCGACGACTCGTCGGCGTAGTAGTTCTCGCAGGCGTCCTGGAAGATCTCCTGCACGGTGCCCGCCGCGCCCGGCAGGAACACGATCCCGGCATCGCAGATCTCGAGCAGGATCGCCTCGCGAGTCGCGTTCCTGAAGTACTTCGCGATCCTGCTGGCGAAGACGTTGGTGGGTTCGTGGCCGAAGTGCCACGTCGGGATGCCCAGGCTCTCGGCCCCATCGGGGTAGGTCTCGAGCAGTGCCTTCGCTGGCGCCAGCCACGCGTCGATCGAAGGCTGGAAGGCGGCCACCTCTGTCAGGCGACGCAGGGCGTCCTCGAGAGCGTCGGTCGGGTGGCCCGACAGCCAGGCGCCGAGGTTGGCGGCCTCCATCGCTCCCGGGCCGCCGCCGGTCGCGACCGTCAGTCGGGCGCCGAGCGCGCGCCCGAGGCCCGCTGCCTCGGCGTACGCCGGTTCGCCGCGCACCAGCGCATGCCCGCCCATGACTCCGACCATGCGTCGACCGGACGACCACGTGGCCAGCGCGTGGTCGATCGCATGGTCGTGCAAGGTCTGGGCGAGCATCGCGTCCCGGTCGGTCGCGTGCCGTGACCAGGCGTAGGCGTGGGCATCCCTCGAGTTGCGGTATCGCGGCGTGTCGTAGAGATCCTGCGGCGCATAGAGGTCGGTGCGAGACGTGGCGCCGGGAACGGAGTGCAAGGTGGGGAAGACGAGCGCGCCCCGGTTCTCGGCCGCCGCCTCGCCACCGGATGCGAACACGCAGCCGAGGAACGTCGCGCCGGCCAACTCGCACCCGTCGAGGGCGTCGGTGTGCCCGGTCAGGTCGAGCGAGGTCAGCCGCCAGCCGTCGAGCGATCGTGCGCCGGCGGCCAACCGAAGGTCGAGATCGGCCAGCGAGTCGACCTCGACGACGCGTCCTCGGGTGTGCCTCACGGGCACAACCTAGACGTCAGAAGGCGTGTGCGAGTAGCTCGCCGAACAGGTCGTGCTCGTCCACCGACAGCCCCCGGGCGCGGAACCAGGTGCAGATGTTGGTGCAGTCGCGCATCAGGAAGTCCATGCCGGCCGCGTTGCCGACCAGGTCGACGAGCTGCGGGAGGTCGATGATGACCAAGCGCTCTCCCGCGGCCAGGACGTTGTACGCCGACAGGTCGCCGTGCACCACGCCTTCTTGAACCATGGTGGTCAGGGCCTCGCGCAGCTGGTCGAAGTACGACGCCAGCAGCTCCGGGTCGGGCCGAGTCTGCGCCAGCCTGGGCGCGGTCTCGCCATCGTGGGTGATCCACTCCATGAGGATCTCCTGGCCGTCGACCTGCACCGGGTAGGGGACCGGGACGCCGAGCACCCAGAGCCGCTTGAGGGCATCCCACTCGGAGACTGCCCACTCGCCGGCCGCCACGACCTTGCCCCAGGTGCTCTTGCGCTTGAGGGCGCGTTCGTCGCGGGAGCGCTTGGTGCTGCGGCCCTCGGTGTACGCCGCGGCACGGTGGAAGCTGCGGTGCTCGGCGCTGCGGTACCGCTTGGCGGCCATGACGACGGCGGCCCCGGGATCGGCGGGATCCGCTCGCTCGAGGAGGAAGACGTCGGCCTCCTTGCCGGTCTTGAGAATGCCGAGGTCGGTGTCGATCGCACCCTGGGAGGTCACGAGCCAGTCGGGCCGTGGCTCCGGACCGCGGCAGAGGGGTTCGACGCTCAGCCAGGTCGACCAGCGCTGGGTGGTGTCGTCAGGGTCGTCGTAGGACCGGAAGTCGAAGACGAATTCGGGGTCGATCCCGTCGTAACGAGAGTTGTCGGGCCAGTCAGAGGCCGGCTCGGTGAGGTTGTGGGACATCGCTGTAGGTGCTCCATGAAGGTGAGAGGAAGTGGTCTGTGGACAGGCCACGGACAGTCGTTGTCATTTCACTTCTCCTCTCGGCATGGGCACGGGTCACCAGCGACGCCGCACGCTCCCCACGATGGTGGCGTGCGACCCGGAGTCCGCGCAACCGAATTATCCCAACGGAGGGAGATCCCCAGGATCATGGATGGGAGATGCCGCGTGTCGGCCGCCACCGGGCGAGGCACTAGGTTCGAGCCATGTTCGGGACCGCCCACTCCGTCTGCCCGCCACGGCGGCGAGCCGCTGGCCTGGTGGCCGCAGGCCTGGTCACGGCGATGGTTGCCGGCTCCGCGACGTACGCCGCCTCGTCGGTTGCAGCACCCGAGCCCGGAGCCGCCGGCATCGGCGACCCCTACTTCCCCCTTGACGGCAACGGCGGTATCGATGTCGTCGAGTACGACATCCACGACCGGTACCGGTTCGGACAACGGCGGTTGTCGGGGTGGACCGTGCTCACCGTGCGCGCCACGCGCGATCTCCTGCGCTTCAACCTCGACCTCCTGCTGCCCGTGCGGGCGGTGAAGGTCGACGGGGAGCCCGCGCGGCACGACAAGGCGAACAAGCACGAGCTCCAGGTCACCCCGGCGACGCCGATCCTCAGCGGGACCCAGTTCCGGGTGATGGTCGCCTACGTCGGCTATCCGGAACGGATCGGCTGGCGCGGCGAGCGCAACTGGCTGGCCGACCGCACCGAGGTCGTGACCATGAACGAGCCGCACATGGCGCCCTGGTGGTTCCCGGCCAACGACCACCCGCGGGACAAGGCCGTGATGGATATCCGGGTCACCGTGCCGAAGCATCAGAAGGTGATCGCCAACGGTCGCCGGATCAGCCGCGCCGTGCACCGCCGACTGGCGACGGTGCGCTGGCGCGCGGGGGAGCCGATGGCGCCGTACAACGCGTTCTTCGCGGCGGGCTCCTTCACCGTCGAGAAGGGCGTCAGCCAGGGCCTTCCCTGGTACTCGGCAGTCTCGAACCAGGTGTCGCAGCTCTCGCGGCGGGCCGCGATGCGCATGCTGAAGCAGTCCCCGCGGATCGTGCGCTGGCTCTCCAGCCACCTCGGCGACTACCCGTTCTCGACGACAGGGGGCGTCGTCACGGACCTGGACCCCGGCTTCGCGCTGGAGAACCAGACCCGCCCCATCTACCCGCTCATCGGTGCCGGCGCCACGTCGCTGGTCGTGCACGAGCTCGCGCACCAGTGGTTCGGTGACTCCGTGTCGGTCGAGAACTGGCGCGACATCTGGCTGAACGAGGGCGCGGCGACCTTCATGGAGGTCGTGTACGACGCGGCGCACGACGGGCCGCCGGCCCAGGAGTGGTTGCTCGACAACTACGACAACGCCGGCCGGTTCGACCGGTTCTGGGATCTGACCATCGGTGACCCGGGGGCCGACGCCATCTTCGACAACGCCGTCTACGACCGTGGTGCCATGACGTTCCAGGCGCTCCGCCACCGTCTGGGTGAGGACGCCTTCTGGGACCTGGTGCAGGCCTGGACGACTCGGTACGCCGACGACAACGGCTCCACCGAGGAGTTCCGCGACCTGGCCGAGGAGGTCTCCGGCGAGGATCTCGGAGGCTTCTTCGACGCGTGGCTGTTCAGCGGGGAGAGGCCGGCCCGGACGGCCGACAACGGCCTGCTCCCCTGAGCAGGTCCCTTCGGGAACCGTTCAGCGCGGGCCGTCCCCTTCGGTCGCGGCCCCCGGTTCGGTCATGGCCAGCGTGACCGCCTGGTCGAGCGAGAGCTGCTCACCCTCGCCGTGCAGGGTCTCGTAGCGACCGTCGCCCAGCGTTTCGCGAAGACCCGACGTGACCCGCCGGTGCTCGGGCATGTCCCCCGGGTGGCGACCGACGCCGAGCAGGTCCAGGGCCTGGTCCGCCGCGCCGACCAGCACGGCGCCGCGCTCGGGGCGGCCGAGCCCGAGCTCTGCGCCGGCCAGCGTGTCGACCGTCCAGGCGCTCATCAGGCGACGCCCCTGGGACGAGGCGAGTCGCAGCGCCTCGCAGCCCAGCCGACGCGCCTCGTGGTAGTCGCCGTCGTGCTCGGCGACGTAGGAGAGGTTGGCCAGGAACAGGCTGAGGTGGGCGTCGTCGCCGGCGGCGATCGCGAGTTCGCGTCCCTCCTCGTACGCCGCGCGGGCCAGGTCGTCGCGACCGGCGATCGCGGGTCAGCTCGCCACGGACGTTGAGCCCCTGGGCGATCAGTGGACCTTCGCCCACCTGCCCGGGAGAGCTGCGATGCCCTCGTCACAGAGCCGGATCGCCAGGTCGAAGTGTTCGGGGTACCCGAGGTAGGTGGCGGCGGCCTTGGGCAACGAGAAGGCGAGCATCCTGGTGTCGCCGATCGCCGCGGAACTTCACGACGGCGAGCTCCCAGTGCGAGCGCGCGGCCAGCTGGTCGACCGGCCAGAGCACGAAACCCGCTGCCAGCTCGAGCGCGGCACTGGTCGACTCGTCGAGCTCGGTCGTCCGTCGCCAGGGCCTGCTCGACCCACTGCCGTCCTTCCGCGTGATGGCCATCCAGGTGCCAGTACGTCCCCAGGGACGCGGCGATCCGCGCTGCGACGTCGGGTTGGTCGTGCTCCGTGCGCCCAGTCGTGGGCGGCCCGGATCTCGGCAAGCACTTCGGTGATGTCGTCGATCCAGCGGTCGGCCGCACTCGTCCAGCGTCGTTCGTCCAGGTCTTCCAGGAAGTCGGTGAGGTACGCCGCGTGCCGAGCCGGCCAGGGCGTCCAGGTCGTTGCCGAGCAGATCGCGTGCGCGGTCCCTGACCAGCTCCAGCAGGACGTAGCGAGGCTCGTGCCGGCCGTTCACCACTCGCCTGACCAGGCTCTGGTCCACGAGCCTGCTCAGTGGCTCCACGACGTCGTCGAGGCCGTCGCAGATCCCGCTCGATGGCCTCGAGGGGGACCGGACCGTTGAAGATGCCGAGCCGTGCGAACAGGCGTCGCTCCTCGTCCCCCAGCAGCTGCAGGCTCCAGTCGATCGTCGCCGGAATGGTCTGCTGGCGCTCGGGAGCATCCCGTGGCGCGCCGATCGGCGAGTCCAGCAGCGAGCCCAGCCGGGACCGCAGCACCGCCGGAGGCAGGGTCCGAAGGTGGCCGGCCGCCACCTCGATCGCGAGTGGGAGGCCGGCGACCGAGCGGCAGATGTCGATGACGTCGTCGATGCTGACGTCGAGCCGGAAGCCGGGGTCGAGGTGGGTCGCCGCCTGCTCGAAGAGCCGGACTGCGTCGGAGTGCCCCGCCGGGTCCGAGCGCGTATCGACGCCCAGTGGCTCGACGTCGAACACCCGCTCGCCGGCGACCCGCAGGCGTGCCCTGCTGGTGGCGAGCACCCGCACGTCGGGGGCGTGCTGCACGAGCCGGGTGACCAGCGTCGTCGCCTCGATGACGTGCTCGAAGTTGTCGAGCACCAGCAGCATCGACGAACCGCGCAACACCTCCTCGAGCATCTCGGTCGCCCGTCCCGAGCCGGGGTGCACACCGAGCGCCCGGACCACGAGCTCGGGGACCAGAGCCGGCGTCACGCACCTTCGTGAGGTCCACGAAGAACACGTCCTGCCCGGTGACCTGCGCGTGGCGGTGCGCCACCTCCTGGGCGAGCCGGGTCTTGCCGACGCCACCGGGTCCGAGCAGGGTCACGACCCTGCCTTCCTCGAGCAAGCGCGTGCACCTCGGCCTGGTCGTCGTCGCGTCCCACCGTCGGCGTGGCCGGCCGCGGGACGGGGCGTCGGGCGACGCCGCGTCGGCGGCCGGTCGGCGTCGTACGCCGGGAGCGCCAGCGCGGTCGCCCGACGTTCGGCTGCTGCCGGCCCGGCATCGGAGTCGAGCTCGCGCCGCCACACCTGCGCCATGAAGTCGAGCTGCCGCAGCGCTGCGCCGCGATCACCCTGCTCGATGTGCGCGTCGACCAGCCGCAGGTGAGCCTCCTCGTCCAGCGGGTCGGCCGCCAGGACCTCGTCCCATCGGCCGGCCTCCTTGAGGAGCTCGACGTACCGCAGCTTGCGGCTGGCGCGCTCCTGCTCGGCCCAGGCGGCGTACGGCTCCTCAGGCAGCAGCGGCCCGCGGTACAGCCGGATCGCCTCGTCCGCCCGTGGCAGTCCACCGCCCGCGAAGTAGGACCGCGCCGCGCCGTCGAACCGGTGCACGTCGACCGAGACCTCGGCGTCCGGCAGCAGGCTCACCACGTCGCCGGTCAGGGCCAGCGAGTCGGGGAGGCCGAGCGCCTTGCGGGCGAAGTGAGCGGCCTTGTGCAGCCGCGGTGCAGCCTCGTCCACGAGCAGGTCCGGCCACAGGAAGTCGATCACCTGCTCGCGAGGCAGCCAGCGACCCGGGCGGAGCGCGAGCAGTTGCACCAGGGCGGCGGCGTGTCGCCGACTCCAGGCCTGGTCGGGGACACGATGACCGTCGACGGTGACCGAGAAGCCGCCCAGCAGGTCGATCTCAACGCCCATCTCGCCTCCCCGCCCAACACCCCGACTCGACCCTACGCCCGGAGCCGGTGCTCGGCCCGGCTCTTGATCCGGCCCATAAACGGCTCAGCGCAGGCGCACCGACAGGCACGTGACGCATCCCTCGAGCTTCTCGAACTCTCCGATGTCGACGGCGACCACGCGGAGTCCCCGCTGTTCGAACAGCTCACGGGTCCGCGGCGCCCCGCTGGACATGAGTACCGTCTCGCCGTCCAACAGGACCACGTGGGCGCCCGGCTCCTCCGGAACAGGCAGGAAGGGCTCCCAGGCAGCCGGGTCGTCCACGAGCGGCTCGAAGCCGATCACCGTGCCGTCGGGCAGTGCGGTGACCGCCGACTTCAGGTGCAGGACCTTGGTGACCGGTACCCCGACCACGGTGGCGCCCTCCGGCTCCAGGAGCGCCGCCAGCTGCTCGAGCCCGGCACGGTTCGTGCGCCCGCCGAACCCGACCCAGACACGCGGCCCGTGCTTGAGCACGTCGCCACCGTCCAGGGTTCCGGGCTCGGTGATCCCGGCGATCCGGTAGCCCAGGCCGGCCAGCGTCTCCTCCGTCCCCGTCGTTTCCGCCTTCCGCTGCTCGGCGCCCGGCCGGCTGATGACGGCGAGATTGCCGTACATGACCACGGTGTCCTCGACGAACACCGAGTCGGGGCAGGTGTCCGCCGGCGGCACTTCGATCGTCGCCCAGCCTTCCGCGTTCAGCGCTGCGACGTAGCCGTCCCACTGCGCCCGGGCGAGGTCGACGTCCACCGGTACCCGCTCGAGGTGGGTGAGCAGTCCCTCGGCGAGCAGCGGGCCGGGGCGGCGGACGAGGGCCCTGGGGCGTTGCATGCCGGTCATCCTGTCAGCCGAGGAGAGTTTCGACGAGGCGAGCGAGCCGACTGGGGCGCCGGGTGGTCGCCTCCTCGGCATCCGCCCAGGTCATGGCCCGAAGACCGGTGTTGACCCCTAGCCAACGGAGCGGCTCGGGCTCCCAGGGTCGCGAACGGTGGTTGACCCACGGAAGCCGGGTCAGCGCCGAGTCAGTGCCGAGGACGAGGTCGCGCAGTGTCCGTCCTGCGAGGTTCGTGGTGCTGACGCCGTCGCCGACGTACCCGCCCGCCCAGGCGAGACCGGTGGCGGGGTCGAGCCCGACGGACGCGCACCAGTCGCGGGGCACGCCGAGCGGGCCACCCCAGGCGTGGCTGATCCGGACGTCCTCGAGCAGTGGGAAGAGGTCGACCAGTGTGGCGCGCAGCCGCGCGAACACCTTCGGGTCGGTGTCGAAGTCCGGACGCACCCGGGAGCCGAAGTGGTACGGCGCCCCGCGGCCGCCGAAGACCAGCCTGTCGTCGGCGGTCCGCTGGCCGTAGATGACCAGGTGTCGGTGGTCGGTGAACGTCTCCCGGTGCCGGAGGCCGATCTGCTCCCAGGTCGACTCCGCCAGGGGCTCGGTGGCGATGACCAGGGAGTAGATCGGCATCAGGCTCCGGCGTTGGCCAGGGAGCGTCGGGGTGAACCCCTCCGTCGCCCGGACGACGGTCGACGCTCGCACGGCACCGCGCTCCGTGGTGACCCGGTGCGGCTGGATCCGGGACGCCCGGGTGTGCTCGAAGAGGCGCACCCCTCGTTGTTCCACGGCATCCGCGAGTCCGCGCGCGAGACGCAGCGGGTGGAGTGCTGCGCAGTCCGGGGTGTAGGTCGCCCCGACGGTCGCCGACCCGTCGAGCCGGTGCCGGGCCTCGGCGGCGGAGAGCAGGCGCAGCTCGTCCTCGCCGCGGCCCCAGGCCCGGGCCTGCTCGACCTCGGTCCGGGCCCGGGCCAGCTGAGCCGGGTTTCGCAACAGGGAGATCGTGCCGCCCTTGGTGTAGTGGGCGTCGAACCCAACCTCCCGCACGACTCGCCCGACCTCGTCGACGCTCGCCCGCATCTCTGCGTGCTGGGCAAGCGCCGCCGCTCGGTCGCTCATCCCCTCCAGGGAGCGCATGGAGGCCGGAAAGAGGGCCGAGCACCAGCCGCCGTTACGACCGGAGGCACCGAAGCCGGCGGTCTCGGCCTCGAGGATCGCAATCCGCAGGTGGGGGTCCGCCGCCGCCAGGTAGTAGGCGGTCCAGAGACCGGTGAACCCGGCGCCCACGACGGCCACGTCGACGTCGAGGTCAGCGTCGAGCGCGGGGCGGGCCGGTGCGGGAGGAGCCGTGTCGGCCCACACTGACGTGCCCCACGACGACCGTCCCCCGTGAGACAGGCTCAGCGCACGCCCCAGGAATAGGTCTGCTTGCGGAGCTTCAGGTACATGAACGTCTCCGTGCCGGCGACCCCCGCGATGGTCCGGATCTTGCCGGAGATCAGCTCGAGCAGGTGGTCGTCGCTCTCACACACCAGCTCCACGAGCAGGTCGTAGGAGCCCGCGGTGATCACGACGTAGTCGACTTCGGGGATCTCGGACAGCGAGTCGGCAACCGACTCGACCGGACCGTTGACCCGGACCCCGACCATCGCCTGCCGCGCGAACCCCAGCTCCAGCGGGTCCGTCACCGCGACGACCTGCATGACGCCACCCTCGATGAGCTTCTGGACGCGTTGCCGGACCGCCGCCTCGGACAGTCCCACGACCTTGCCGATCGCGGCGTAAGAGCGCCTACCATCCTGCTGCAACTGATCGATGATCGCCTTCGAGACGTCGTCGAGGGTGACGACGGGTCGATCGTTGGGTCGGTTCATGGGCGCATGGTTTCAGGGCCGGGTCGATGGGTCAAAGGTTTCGACCACCAGAAACGAAGGAATTCGTGGTTTCTTCGTTTCTTTGCTGCGGTTTCGCTTGTCGGCGACCCCGCTGCGTGGCACTATCCCAGCAGTCGATTCACGCTGTTGCGAGGGAGTTCGATGGCGACGGATGAGCGGGGTTCCTTCCGCGGCCTGTCTCGGCGGACGATCCTGCGCGGCACGGGCGGTGTCGCCTTCGCCGGTGCCAGCCTGGCGGCCCTCAAGCTGCCCTTCTTCAGCACCGACGGTGCCCAGCAGGATCCCGCTACCTGCACTGGCCGAGGACCTGTCGGCCACCGAGAAGCAGCTCATCATCTCCAACTGGCCGGCCTACATCGACCCGATCAGGAAGGCCACCTCGACCCTGCAGGTCTTCGAGGACCAGACCGGGATCACCGTCGACTACACCGACGACGTCAACGACAACGCCGAGTTCTACGCCAAGGTCCGCAACCAGCTCGGGTCGTGCGAGTCGATCGACCGCGACATGATGATGCTGACCGACTGGATGGCCGCCCGGATGATCGGCCTGGGCTGGATCCAGCCGCTCGACAAGAAGGCGGTTCCCAATCTGCACGCCAACTTGATCGAGCCCCTGCGCAATCGGCAATGGGACCCGGACCTCGAGTTCCACGCCCCGTGGCAGAGCGGCCTCACCGGTGTCGCCTACAACGCCGCCAAGACAGACGAGGTGGGGAGCTTCGAGGAGCTGCTCACGCGCTCCGACCTGACGGGTCGGGTGACCCTGCTCTCGGAGATGCGGGACACCATGGGGTTCATGCTCGTGGTCACCGGAGCCGATCCCGGCAAATTCACCGACGACGAGTGGGGCAACGCCATCGACCGCCTGGAGCAGGCGGTCTCCGACGGGCAGATCCGATCATTCACCGGCAACGAGTACATCCAGGACCTCGCGGCCGGCAACATCGTGGCCTGCGAGGCGTGGTCGGGCGACGTGATCCAGGCCCAGTTCGACAACCCGGACATCAAGTTCGTGGCGCCGGAGGAGGGCCTGTCGCTGTGGAGCGACAACATGATCGTCCCGAACCTCGCCACCCACCAGGCCAACGCCGAGAAGTGGATCGACTACTACTACGAGCCCGAGGTGGCCGCGAAGCTGGCCGCCTGGGTCAACTACATCTGCCCGGTCGTGGGCGCCCGCGAGGAGATGGAGAAGATCGACCCGTCCCTCGTCGACAACCAGCTGATCTTCCCCGATGAGGAGACCCTGTCGGTGACGTTCGACTTCATGCCTCTCGACGACCAACAGCAGGTGCAGTACGAAGGAGACTGGTCCGATGTCACAGGTGGTTGAGCAGGACGAGGCGCCACCCGGCGGTGGGGCGACGTACGACGGGCTGCGGCTGCGCGAGCTGACGAAGTCCTTCGGCAACTTCACCGCGGTGAACGCGCTGGACCTCGACATCCCAAGCGGCGCGTTCTTCGCCCTGCTTGGACCCTCGGGCTGCGGCAAGACCACCACCCTGCGGATGGTCGCGGGGCTCGACACCCCCACGTCGGGGACGATCACGCTTGGCGGGGACGACATCACCTTCGCGAAGCCCTACCGGCGCCCGGTCAACACGGTGTTCCAGAGCTACGCGCTGTTCCCGCACCTCGACATCTACGAGAACGTGGCGTTCGGGCTGCGGCGACGTAAGTCGTCCGAGGTCGACACGAAGGTCAGGGAGATGCTGGACCTGGTGGAGCTGGGCAGCCAGGCTCGCAAGAAGCCCGCCCAGCTCTCCGGTGGCCAGCAGCAGCGGGTCGCGCTCGCACGGGCGCTCATCAACGGCCCCCAGGTGCTGCTGCTCGACGAGCCACTCGGCGCGCTCGACCTCAAGCTGCGCCGGTCGATGCAGATCGAGATCAAGCGGATCCAGGACGAGGTCGGCCAGACCTTCGTGCACGTCACCCACGACCAGGAGGAGGCCATGACCATGGCCGACACGGTCGCAGTGATGAACGCCGGGGATCATCGAGCAGATGGGGAGCCCGGCCGAGCTCTACGAGAACCCCCGCTCGACGTTCGTGGCGAACTTCCTCGGCCAGTCCAACCTGATCGAAGGGGCCGTGCGCGGCCGGAGTGCCGACACCGTCACGCTCGACATGCACGGCATCCCGATCTCCGTGCCGGCGGAGCGGACGCACACCGATGGCGACAAGGGGTGGATCGGCATCCGCCCGGAGAAGGTTTTGATCGGGGAGGAGGGGGAGGCCCTGGATGCTCCTGGTGACACCGTGCCCGGTGGCGTGGTCTCCGACGTCAGCTTCGTCGGAGTGAGCACGCAGTACCTCGTGCGCATGCCGTGGAACCAGGAGCTCCAGGTCTTCCACCAGAACACGGGGAGGACCCGGCTCTTCCGCACCGGCGAGAAGGTCGAGCTCTCGTGGCGGCCGGAGTACGCGTTCCTGCTGGACTTCAGCCAGGACGCCTCCGCGGGAGCCCAGAAGAGCGACGAGGCCTGACCGGATGATCCGCCGCCGCGGTGCCACCGGCTACCTACTCCTGATCCCGGCGGCGATCTGGCTTTTGCTGTTCTTCGTCGTTCCGTTCTACTCACTAGTCGCGACCAGCCTCTACGACCCGGCCGGCTCGGACTTCCGCGGGTACGACATGACCTACGCGTGGGGCAACTACGTCGACGCGATCCAGGAGTACTGGCAGCCGCTGCTCCGGGCTCTGCTGTACGCCTCCATCGCGACGTTCTTCTGCCTGATCATGGGGTACGTCCTGGCCTACGCCATCGCGTTCAAGGCCGGTCGCTGGAAGAACCTGATGCTGGTGCTGGTGATCGCTCCCTTCTTCACCAGCTTCCTGGTGCGCACGTTGTCGTGGAAGCTGATCCTCGCCGACGACGGCTTCATCGTGAACACCCTCCAGTTCGTCCACATCCTCGGTGAGGACGGTCGGCTGCTGGCGACGCCGGTGGCAGTGGTCGCCGGCCTCACCTACAACTTCCTGCCGTTCATGGTGCTGCCACTCTTCGCCAGCATCGACAAGATCGACCACCGGCTGATCGAGGCGTCCAGCGATCTCTACGCCAACCCTGTCGTCGGATTCTTCAAGGTGACCTGGCCCCTGTCCCTTCCCGGCGTGGTGTCCGGCACCCTCTTGACGTTCATCCCCGCCGCGGGAGACTTCATCAACGCACAGCTGCTCGGCAGCCCCAACCAGCGCATGGTCGGCGGCGTGATCCAGAGCCTGTTCACCGACGCCAACGACTACCCCACGGCCGCTGCCCTGTCGATGATCCTGATGCTCCTGATCGTCGCCCTGGTGCTCCTGTACGTCCGCCGGGCGGGGACGGAGGAGCTGCTCTGATGCGCTGGCTGCGAGAACACCTCATCCTGATGCTCGGCATCGCGGTGCTCCTGTACACCTTCGTGCCCATCGGTGTCGTCGTCCTGATGAGCTTCAACGACGCCGAGAGCAGGCTCATCTACCGCTTCGACGGGTTCACGCTGGACAACTGGGCCAACCCGTGCGAGGACCCCAGCATGTGCGAGGCCCTCGTGCGGAGCATGGAGATCGGGCTGCTCGCCACGGTGGTCGCGACCATCCTCGGAACGTTGGCGGCGTTCGCGATGGTCCGGCACGACTTCGCGGGCAGGTCGGCAACGAACCTGCTCATCTTCCTTCCGATGGCCTCGCCGGAGATCGTGATGGGCTCCTCGCTACTGGCGCTCTTCGTCGCCGCCGGGTTCGCCGGTCAGCTCGGCTTCTGGACGATCCTGGTCGCGCACATCATGTTCTGCCTGTCGTTCGTGGTGGTCACGGTCCGAGCCCGGCTGGCGGGCCTCGACGACAACCTCGAGCAGGCTGCGATGGACCTCTACGCCACCCCGTCGCAGACCTTCTGGAAGGTGACCTTCCCGCTGGTCTTCCCGGGCATCCTCGGCGCGGCCCTGCTGAGCTTCTCGCTGTCCTTCGACGACTTCATCATCACGAACCTGAATGCCGGCAACACGACGACCTTCCCCATGTACGTCTGGGGTGTGGCCCAGCGCGGGGTGCCGATGCAGGTCAACGTGGTCGGCACCCTGATGTTCGCGATCGCGATCATGATCGTGCTGGCCGGAGAGGCCCGCAGCCGGCAGCGCGCCCGGAGCCTCGTCTGAACCCGACCTGGGCGGAACGGGCGCTGGCGGACGCCGAACGCTCCGTCTTCTGGCTCGAGGATCCCGCGCGTCCCGAGGCCCGGTCCGCCCTGGGCGGCGCCGCGGATGCCGACCTCGTGGTCATCGGCGGGGGCTACACGGGGCTCTGGACGGCGCTCCGGGCGCGGGAACGTGACCCCGGCCGGTCGGTGGTCGTTCTCGAGGCCGGTCGCTGCGGGGACGAGGCAAGCGGCCGCAACGGTGGGTTCGCCTCCGCGAGCCTGACCCACGGACGCGGCAACGGGGTCGCACGGTGGCCCGGCGAGCTGGACACGCTGGACCGGTTGGGTGCGGAGAACCTGCGCGGGATCGCGGACACGGTCAGCCGGTACGGCATCGACTGCAACTGGGAGCAGACCGGCGAGCTGGTCGTCGCCACCAACCCACACCAGCGCGACGACGTGGCCGAGCTCGCCCGGGACCTGACGGACGCCGGGCATCAGGTCGAGCTCCTGGACGCGGAGCAGGTCCGCACCCGCGTCGACTCCCCGACGTACCTCGCAGGAATGGTCGACCAACAGGGAACGGCGCTCGTGGAGCCGGCGCGGCTGGCGTGGGGACTGAGGCGGGCCTGTCTGGGCCTCGGAGTCCGGATCCATGAGGGCTCGCCGGTGCGGTCCCTGCGCTCCGATGGTGCGGCGCTGGTCGCCGAGACCCGGGCGGGGTCGGTCCGGGCCGGGCGAGTGGCCCTGGCGACCAATGCGTTCCCACCGCTCCTGCGGCGACTGCGGCTGATGACGGTGCCGGTCTACGACTACGTGCTGATGACCGAGCCGCTCACCGATGCCCAGCTTGCCTCCGTGGGCTGGGCCGGGCGCGAGGGCGTGGGTGACTGCGCCAACCAGTTCCACTACTACCGGCTGACCCGCGACAACCGGATCCTCTGGGGCGGGTACGACGCGGTCTACTACTTCGGAAGCCGGGTCGCGCGTGAGCTCGAGCAGTCCCCGCGCACCCACGGGTTGCTGGCCGAGCACTTCTTCGAGACGTTCCCGCAGCTCGAGGGTCTGCGGTTCAGCCACCGATGGGGCGGCGTGATCGACACCTGCACGAGGTTCGCTGCGTTCTTCGGCACCGCCCACGGTGGGCGCGCGGCGTACGCGCTCGGCTACACCGGCCTGGGCGTGGCGGCCAGCCGTTTCGGCGCCGACGTGATGCTGGACCTGCTCGACGGGGAGTCGACCGAACGCACCCGCCTGGAGATGGTGCGCCGGCAGCCGGTGCCGTTCCCGCCCGAGCCGGCCAGGTACGCCGGCATCCAGCTCACCCGCTGGGCGATGGACCGAGCCGACCGCAACGACGGCCGCCGCAACCTCTGGCTGCGCACCCTCGACCGCCTCGGGCTCGGCTTCGACTCCTGACCCCGTGACGGGGATCAGAGGAGGGTGCCGGCCTTGTCCAGGACGACGCGGAGGATCTGCTCCATCTCGTCGAAGTGCTCCTGGGTGCACACGAGAGGGGGAGATAGCTGCACGACGGGGTCTCCACGGTCGTCTGCCCGACAGTAGAGACCCTCGTCGTACAGGGCCTTTGAGACGAAGCCGTAGAGCAACCGCTCGCACTCCTCGTCGGTGAATGTTTCCCTGGTCTCCTTGTCCTTGACCAGCTCGATCCCGTAGAAGTAGCCGTCGCCGCGGACGTCTCCCACGATCGGCAGGTCCTTCAACCGCTCCAGCGTGGACCGGAAGGCGCCCTCATTGGCGCGGACGTTCTCGAGCACCTTCTCGTTCTCGAAGATGTCGAGGTTGGCGAGCGCGACCGCGGTCGAGACCGGGTGGCCGCCGAAGGTGTAGCCGTGGGCGAACATGGCGCCCTTCGGCCCCCTGGCCCATGCGCTCCGTCGCGCCGCCAGGAACGGCTCCATGAGCCGGTCGGTCGCGATCATTGCGCCCAGCGGGGCATACCCGGACGTGATGCCCTTCGCGCAGGTGATCATGTCCGGCTGGTAGCCGTAACGCTCGGAGCCGAACATGTGGCCGAGTCGCCCGAACGCGCAGATCACCTCGTCGGAGACCAGGAGCACGTCGTACTCGTCGCAGATCTCGCGGACCCGCTGGAAGTATCCGGGCGGGGGCGGGAAGCAGCCACCGGAGTTCTGTACCGGCTCCAGGAACACGGCGGCGACCGTCTCGGGCCCCTCGTTCTCGATCGCCACCGCGATCTGGTCGGCGGCCCACCGGCCGAACGCCTCGAGGTCGTCGCCGTGCTGCGGTGCGCGGTAGAAGTTCGTGTTCGGGACCCGGAAGGTCGAGGGGACCAGCGGCTCGAACTGCTGCTTGAGCAGCGGCAGGCCCGTGATCGACAACGCGCCCTGGGGGGTGCCGTGGTAGGCGATCGCCCGGCTGATCACCTTGTGCTTCATCGGCTTGCCGGTGAGCTTGAAGTAGTTCTTGGCCAGCTTCCAGGCGGTCTCCACCGCCTCGCCGCCACCGCTGGTGAAGAAGACCCGGTTGAGGTCACCCGGCGCGTAGGCCGCCACCCGCTCCGCGAGTTCGATGGCTCGCGGGTGGGCGTAGGACCACAGCGGCATGAATGCCAGTTCGCGGGCCTGCTTGGCGGCCGCGTCCGCGAGCTCGGTCCGGCCGTGTCCCAGCTGGCTCACGAAGAGTCCTGCGAGACCGTCGAGGTAGCGCTTGCCCTTGGAGTCCCAGATGTAGGGGCCTTCGCCGCGGACGATGACGGGCACCTCGGCCGTCTCGTACGTCGAGTGCCGCGTGAAATGCATCCACAGATGGTCCTTTGCGGCCTGCTGTAGATGGGCGTGATCCGGGTGCATGGACCAATGGTGCGGGGCGATTGACAGGCGGGCAAGCGATTTCGTGTGATTGTACGGAATTCGTTGCGGATTTCGTTGCGCATGGCATTCGGCGGGAGGCAACTGGTAGGAAGAGTCCATGGCTCGGTACGGCGCCCAGTTCGGGCCGGACATCACTTTCCTCGGCGTCGACTCCGTCGATCTCGACGACGCCGACGCGCTCTCGGCGGCCGATGTCGTGGTGGTGGGCGCCCCCTTCGACGGTGGCACGTCGCACCGGCCCGGGACCCGGTTCGGCCCGGGCGCCATCCGCCAGACGTGCTACCTGCCGCAGGACGGGTCGCGCCCGCACCTGGCCCTCCGGGTGGACGCCCTCCAGGATGTCCGGGTGCTCGACGCCGGGGACGTCGAGATGCCGCCGGGAGAGATCAAGCCGTCCCTGGACGCCCTCGAGGAGGCGGTCTACGCCGTGGCGTCGGCGGGCGCCGTACCCCTCGTCCTGGGCGGTGACCACTCGATCGCGCTGCCGGACGCGACGGGCGTGGCTCGGCACCTCGGCTTCGGCCGGGTCTCGATGATCCACTTCGACGCGCACGCCGACACCGGGGACATCGCCTTCGGGTCGCTGTACGGGCACGGTCAGCCGATGCGGCGGCTGATCGAGTCCGGTGCGTTGCGTGGCGACCGGTTCCTCCAGATGGGTCTGCGGGGTTACTGGCCCGAGCCCGAGACCCTGGCGTGGATGGCCGAGCAGGACATGCGCTCCTACGAGATGACCGAGATCGGCGCGCGCGGCCTCGAGGCCTGCCTCGACGAGGCCTTCGGGATCGCGATGGACGACTGCGACTCGGTGTTCCTCTCCGTCGACATCGACGTCTGCGACCCGGGACACGCGCCCGGGACCGGCACCCCGGAGCCGGGAGGGCTGTCGGCCCGGCAGCTGCTCGACGCGGTCCGCCGGATCTGCCGGGAGCTCCCGGTGTCCGGCATCGACGTGGTCGAGGTGTCGCCGCCCTATGATCACGCCGAGATCACCGCCTACCTCGCCAACCGGGTGTGCCTGGAAGCGCTCTCGGGCATCGCGGCGCGCAAGCTCGGGATCGAGCACGACCCGGCCGGCCCGTTGCTCGAGGGTCGGTGAGCGTGGGCGCCACCCTCTTCACCAACGGCGCGCTGTTCGACGGGCACCGGTACGTCGGGCCTGGCGAGTTGCTGGTCCGGGACGGGCGGATCGTCGAGACCGGCCGGGGACTCGACCGTGACGAAGCTGAGGTCGTCGACGTCCAGGGCGGGCTGATCGCGCCGGGTTTCGTCGACGCCCACGTGCACCCGATCCAGGGCGGTCTGGAGCGCCTGCGCTGCGACCTGTCCGAGTACACGACCCGCGAGGAGTACCTCGCCGTCGATCGCGGCGTACGCCGCCGCCCGTCCCGAGGTCGAGTGGATCCTCGGCGGCGGCTGGGCGATGCCGGCCTTCCCGGGCGGCACCCCGCTGGCCGCCGACCTCGACACCGTGGTGCCGGACCGGCCGGTCTTCCTGCCGAACCGGGACCACCACGGTGCGTGGGTCAACTCGAAGGCGCTGGAGCTCGCCGGGGTCGACCGGCACACCCCGGATCCGCCCGACGGTCGGATCGAGCGCGACGCCGACGGCAACCCGAGCGGGACCCTCCACGAGGGCGCGACCAGCCTGGTGTCCCGCCACCTGCCGCGTACCACCGGCGCGGACTACTACGCGGCCCTGATGGCGGGCCAGGCCTACCTGCACTCGGTCGGCGTCACGTCGTGGCAGGACGCGATCGTCGGCGCCTACTCCGGCATGGACGACCCCGCGTCGACGTACGTCGCCGCGGCAGAGAACGGCGACCTGCTCTCCCACGTGGTCGGCGCGCTGTGGTGGGAGCGACGCCAGGGGGTGGAGCAGATCCCCGACCTCGTCGGCCGCCGCGAGGCGATGACCGGTGCCCGCTTCCGCGCCACGTCGCGTGAAGATCATGCAGGACGGCGTGGCCGAGAACGGCACGGCGGCGCTGCTCACGCCGTACCTCGACCGCGGCGGCCACCCGACCGACAACAGCGGCCATTCGTTCGTCGACCCGGTGGCGCTGCGCGAGGCAGTCACCGCGCTGGACACGGCCGGGTTCCAGGTGCACGTGCACGCCATCGGCGACCGCGGAGCACGTGAGTCGCTCGACGCCTTCGAGGGCACCGACCCCGCCCGGCGTCACCAGATCGCGCACCTCCAGCTCGTCCACCCCGACGACGTACGACGCTTCGCCACCCTCGGCGTCGCGGCCAACCTGCAGATGTTGTGGGCCTGCCTCGACGACCAGATGGTCGACCTGACGCTCCCGTTCCTGGGGCCGGAGCGCAGCGGCTGGCAGTACCCGTTCGGCGACCTGCACCGCGCCGGAGCCCATCTGGTCGCCGGCAGCGACTGGCCGGTGAGCACCCCGAACCCACTGGAGGCGCTCCACGTCGCGGTGACCCGCACGACGTACGGCGCGGACGGGCCGGAGGGCCACGAGCCGTTCCTGCCCGAGCAGGCGCTCACGCTCGAGCAGGCCTTCGCGGCGTACACGTCGGGATCGTCGTGGGTCAACCACCGCGACGACGCCGGAGTGCTGGCGCCGGGTGCGGTTGCCGACCTGGTCGTGCTCGACCGAGACCCCTTCGCGGGCACTCCGGAGGAGATCGGGGCGGCGCGGGTGCGGTCGACGTGGATCGCCGGGACGGCGGTCTTCGAAGCGTGAGCCGGGTCAGATGACGGATTCCGTCAATCACGACCGCTTGCCCCTACAGATTCCGTTGTGCCGTGGCTAGGGTGACGTCACCCGCGAATGGATCTGGAGGAGCCGGATATGGCTGATACGACGTTCCGCAACGTCATCAACGGCGAGCTGGTCGATGCCGGCTCGGGCGAGACCTACGACATCCTCGACCCGACGACGGGGGAGGTCTACGCGCATGCGCCGATGTCGGGTGCGGAGGACGTCGACCGGGCCTATGCCGCCGCCGAGAAGGCGTTCGACGCCTGGGGTGACACCACACCTCAAGAGCGCGCCACCGCCCTGCTGAAGATCGCCGACGCGATCGACGCGCGCGCGGACGAGATCGTGCAGGTCGAAGTTCGCGACACCGGGAAGCCGATCGGCTTGACCGCGTCCGAGGAGCTGCCGCCGAGCTCGGACCACTTCCGCTTCTTCGCCGGTGCCGCCCGCGTGCTGGAAGGCCGGTCGGCCGGGGAGTACATGACCGACCACACCTCGTTCGTCCGCCGCGAACCGGTAGGGGTGATCGGACAGGTGACTCCCTGGAACTACCCGCTGATGATGATGATCTGGAAGATCGCGCCAGCCCTGGCCGCAGGCAACGCGGTGGTGCTCAAGCCAAGTGACACGACGCCGGCGAGCTCCACGCTGCTCGCGGAGATCTGCCAGGAGTTCCTGCCACCGGGCGTGCTCAACGTCGTCTGCGGCGATCGGGACACCGGTCGGCGCCTGGTCGAGCACCCCACTCCGCAGATGGTGTCGATCACCGGCTCGGTCCGCGCCGGCATGGAGGTGGCGGGCTCTGCGGCGGCTGACGTCAAGCGAGTCCACCTCGAGCTCGGCGGCAAGGCGCCGGTGATCGTGTTCGACGACGCGGACGTGGAGAAGGCGTCGGCGGCGATCGCGGAGGCGGGCTACTTCAACGCGGGCCAGGACTGCACGGCTGCCACCCGCGTCCTGGCCGGGCCGGGCGTGCACTCGGACTTCGTCGCCGCCCTGACCGAGCAGGCGAAGGGCACCAAGACCGGCATGCCCGACGACGAGGACGTGCTGTACGGCGCGCTCAACAACGAGAACCAGCTGGCCCGCGTGACCGGCATGGTCGACCGGCTGCCGGACCACGCGCACCTCGAGACCGGCGGCCATCGACAGGGGCAGCGGGGCTACTTCTACGAGCCGACCGTCCTGTCGGGGCTCAAGCAGGATGACGAGCAGATCCAGGACGAGATCTTCGGACCGGTCATCACCGTGCAGCAGTTCAGCGACGAGGCCGAGGCACTCGCCTGGGCGAACGGCGTGAAGTACGGCCTGTCCTCGTCGGTGTGGACCAAGGACCACGGACGCGCGATGCGGATGTCGCGGAAGCTCGACTTCGGCGTGGTGTGGATCAACACGCACATCCCGTTCATCTCCGAGATGCCGCACGGCGGCTTCAAGCACTCGGGCTACGGCAAGGACCTGTCCATGTACAGCCTCGAGGACTACACGCGGATCAAGCACGTCATGTCCTACATCGGCGAGTAACCGGTGCGGATCCTGCTCGTCGGCGCCGGGGGCGTGGGCGCTGCCTTCGCCGCGATCGCCGCGCGTCGCGACTTCTTCGAGGCGATCGTGGTGGCCGACTACAACGCGACGAGCGCGGAGCGCGCGGCAGCGTTCGACGACCGGTTCACGTCCGCCCAGGTCGATGCGTCGTCGGCGGAGGCCGTGACTGCCCTGTGTCGCGAGCACTCGATCACGCACGTGATGAACGCCGTCGACCCCGTGTTCAACATGTCGATCTTCGCGGGTGCCTTCGAGGCGGGTGCGGACTACCTGGACATGGCGATGTCGCTGTCGAAGCCGCATCCCGAGGCGCCGTACGAGAAGACCGGGGTGAAGCTCGGCGACGAGCAGTTCGCGGTCGCGGGGGACTGGGAGTCAGCCGGCCGGCTGGCGCTGGTCGGGATCGGCGTGGAGCCCGGCCTCTCCGACGTGTTCGCGAGGTACGCCGCCGACCACCTGTTCAGCGAGATCGACGAGCTCGGCACCCGGGACGGCGCCAACCTCGTCGTGACCGACGACGACGGGAACGAGATCTTCGCGCCGTCGTTCTCGATGTGGACCACGATCGAGGAGTGCCTGAACCCGCCCGTCATCTGGCAGGACGGCGCCTGGCACACCACGCCGCCGTTCTCCGAGGCGGAGGTGTTCGACTTCCCGGAGGGCATCGGCCCCGTCGAGTGCGTGAACGTGGAGCACGAGGAGGTGCTCCTCATGCCGCGCTGGGTCGAGTGCAAGCGGGCGACCTTCAAGTACGGCTTGGGCGACGAGTTCATCAACATCCTGAAGGTGTTGCACACGCTGGGTCTGGACCGCACCGACAAGGTCGGGGTCAAGGGCGTGGAGGTCAGCCCGCGTGACGTCGTCGCCGCCGTGCTTCCGGATCCGGCGACCGTCGGGCCGCGGATGAAGGGCAAGACCTGTGCCGGCCTCTGGGTCACGGGCAAGGGCAAGGACGGCGAGCCGCGGTCGACGTATCTGTACCACGTCGTCGACAACGAGTGGACGATGCAGGAGTACGGCCACCAGTGCGTGGTCTGGCAGACCGCGATCAATCCCGTCGTCGCGCTCGAGCTCCTGTCGCGTGGCACGTGGAGCGGCGCGGGCGTGCTCGGACCGGAAGCCTTCGACGCGGTGCCATTCCTGGAGCTGCTGACCGAGTACGGCAGCCCGTGGGGAGTGAAGGAGCTGGAGACATGAGCGGAGGGCCGAGCCTGCCGCAGGAGCGGCGGCTGGTGACCGAGATCCCGGGGCCGGAGTCGCTCGCGCGACTTGACCGCAAGAAGACCCACGTCGCGGACGGCGTCGGGACCGTGCTGCCCGTCTTCGTCGAGGCCGCAGGCGGCGGCGTCCTGGTCGACGTGGACGGGAACTCACTGATCGACCTCGGTTCGGGCATCGCCGTCATCTCGGTCGGGAACGCGGCGCCGTCGGTGGTCCGCCGGGTGCAGGACCAGGCGGCGGCATTCACCCACACCTGCTTCATGGTCACGCCGTACGACGGGTATGTCGACGTGTGTGCGGCGCTGGCCGAGCTGACCCCGGGTGACCATGCGAAGAAGTCGGCGTTGTTCAACTCCGGCGCCGAAGCGGTCGAGAATGCGGTCAAGATCGCGCGCGTGGCGACCGGACGCGACGCCGTGGGGGTCTTCGATCACGCCTACCACGGCCGCACCAACCTGACGATGGCGATGACCTCGAAGAACATGCCGTACAAGCACGGCTTCGGGCCGTTCGCCGGCGAGGTCTACCGCGCACCGATGTCGTACCCGTTCCGGGACGGCCTGTCCGGGGAGGAGGCCGCAATCCGGGCGATCGACGTCCTCGACAAGCAGGTCGGCGCCGACAACCTCGCCTGTGTCGTCATCGAGCCGATCCAGGGCGAGGGCGGCTTCGTGGTGCCGGCGCCTGGCTTCCTGCCGACCCTGGCTGCGTGGGCGGCCGAGCGCGACGTGGTGTTCATCGCCGACGAGATCCAGTCGGGCTTCTGCCGCACCGGCGACTGGTTCGCCAGCGAGGACGAGGGGGTCGTGCCGGACCTGGTCACCACCGCCAAGGGCATCGCGGGCGGGCTGCCGCTCGCCGGTGTCACCGGGCGCGCCGAGCTGATGGACGCGGTCCACGTGGGCGGTCTCGGCGGCACGTACGGCGGCAATCCGGTCGCCTGCGCGGCAGCCCTGGGAGCGATCGAGGAGATGAAGACGCACGACCTCGCCGCCCGCGCTCGCGACCTCGGGGACCGGATGACGTCCCGGCTGAACACGCTCCGGGCGGAGCACCCGGTGATCGGTGACGTCCGCGGGCGAGGCGCGATGATGGCGATCGAGCTGTGCGCCCCGGGCACCACCGACCCGGAGCCGACACGCACCGCCGCCGTTGCGGCGTACTGCCACCGACAGGGCGTCGTCACGCTCACCTGCGGCACCTGGGGCAACGTCTTCCGGTTCCTGCCGCCGCTTTCGATCTCCGACGCCCTGCTCGAGGAGGCCTTCGACGTGGTCGACGAGGCCTTCGCGGCCACCGCCTGACGGCCGTACTGGTCCATACCGCAGCGCGGAGGTGCCGTGGATCTCCCCGAGACAGATGACGACGGGTCACTTCGGTGGACTGGGACACTATTGGGTATGCAGCGGCGTGACGTAGTGGTGCTCGGGTCCACTGGCTCCATCGGGACCCAGGCCCTGGATCTCGTGCGGGCCAACCCGGAGCGCTTCCGGGTCGTCGGCCTGACCGCAGGTGGCTCCGACCCGGGTCTGTTCGAGGCCCAGGTCGCCGAGTTCGCCCCGGCGCTGCACGGCCTGGGCGAGCAGGCATCGATCGACGCGGCGGCTCATCCCTGTGATGTCGTGCTGAACGGCATCACCGGCGCGGTGGGGCTGCGCCCGACCCTGGCCGCCCTGGACGCCGGCAACACGCTGGCGCTGGCCAACAAGGAGAGCCTGATCATCGGCGGCCCCCTGGTCACCGAGCGTGCCAAGCCCGGTCAGATCGTGCCCGTGGACTCCGAGCACTCGGCGCTGGCCCAGTGCCTGCGCGGCGGCCGCGAGGACGAGGTACGCCGACTCGTGCTGACCGCGAGCGGCGGGCCGTTCCGCGGGCGCAACCGCGCAGATCTACAGGGGGTGAGCGTCGAGGAGGCGCTCGCGCATCCCACGTGGGACATGGGGCCAGTGGTCACCATCAACTCGGCCACGCTGGTGAACAAGGGCCTCGAGGTGATCGAGGCGCACCTGCTGTTCGGCATCCCGTTCGACCGGATCGAGGTCGTGGTCCACCCGACCTCCGTCGTCCACTCGATGGTCGAGTTCGTCGACGGCTCCACCCTGCTCCAGGCCAGCCCGCCCACGATGCTGATCCCGATCGCACTGGGGCTGAACTGGCCAGATCGGGTCCCCGACGCCGCGCCGGCTGTCGACTGGACCCAGCCCGAGACCTGGGAGTTCTTCCCGCTGGACGACGAGGCGTTCCCCGCCGTGGGTCTGGCTCGCGAGGCGGGTGAGCGGGGCGGGACCGCTCCGGCCGTCTACAACGCGGCCAACGAGGTGTGCGTGGACGCCTTCCGTGGCGGGCGCCTGGCGTTCGCCGACCTGGTGCCGGCCGTGGCTCGGGTCGTCGGGAACCACGACGTACCCTCGAAGGACCATCTCACCGTCGACGACGTGCTCGCCGCCGACGCGTGGGCTCGGAGTGCAGCCGCCGACCTCATCGACAAGGGACTCTCATGACCACGCTCTTCTACACCCTCGGTGTGGCGATCTTCGTGGTCGCCATCCTGGTGTCGATCGGCCTGCACGAGCTCGGGCACATGATCCCCGCGAAGAAGTTCGGCGGCAAGGTCACCCAGTACTTCATCGGCTTCGGCCCCACCGTGTGGAGCAAGCAGGTTGGGGAGACCGAGTACGGCGTGAAGGCGGTCCCCCTCGGCGGTTACGTGAAGATCGTCGGCATGCTGCCTCCGGGCGCAGACGAGCTCGACGAGGACCGCGAGCACCCGGTGTACGACGCCCAGGGACAGCGGGTCGTACGCCTGCGGAAGTCCAACACCGGCATCTTCACCCAGCTGATCTCCGATGCCCGCGCCGCCGAGTGGGAGCACATCACGCCCGAGGACTCCGACCGGCTCTTCTACAAGATGCCCTGGTGGAAGAAGGTCATCGTGATGGCCGGCGGCCCCACGGTGAACATCCTCATCGCGTTCTTCATCTTCCTCGCGGTCTTCTCCATCTACGGCCAACGCACGATCGAGCCCGAGGCCGGCCCACCCGTCATCGACTCGGTCTCCGAGTGCGTCATCCCCTACGAGCAGGAGGGCCGCGCCTGCACGGCCGCTGACCCGCGGGCGCCGGCGTTCGAGGCGGGGCTTCGCCCCGGCGACGTGGTCACGAGCTTCAACGGGACCCCGGTCACCGACTGGGACCAGCTGCGCAATCTGATCCGGGACAACGCCGACGGCGCGGCGGTGATCGGCTACGAGCGCGACGGAGCCCCGTTGACCGGCACGACGAACACGACCGTCGAGACCCGGCCGGAGTCCGGTGACGACCAGACCCTGCGCCAGGTGGGCTTCCTCGGGGTGACGCCGACGACTCACCTCGAGGTGACGAAGGGCGGCCCGATCTTCACGTTGCAGCAGATGGGCACGATGGCCGTCGACACGGTGCAGGCGCTGGCCACCCTCCCGGTCAAGGTCTACGAGGTCGGCGAGGCGATCGTCGGCGTGGAGGAGCGCAAGCAGGACAGCCCGGTCAGCATCGTCGGCGGCGGACGGTTCGCGGGCGAGACCGTGTCGCACGAGCAGTTCGCGGGCCAGGAGAAGGTGGTCTTCCTGCTGATGCTGATCGCCGGCTTCAACTTCTTCATCGGGATGTTCAACTTCATCCCGTTGCTGCCGCTCGACGGCGGCCACATCGCCGGAGCGCTGTGGGAGGCGATCCGCCGCGGCTTCGCACGGCTCCGGGGGCGTCCGGATCCCGGCTACGTCGACGTCGCCAGGCTGCTCCCCGTCGCGTACGTCGTGGCGTCGGCCTTGCTCATCATGGGGCTCGTGCTGATCGTCGGCGACCTCGTCGTGCCACTGCACATCACGTCCTGACGGCGTGCCCTCCGGCGAAGCGGTCGATCCGCTGTCGGCTGAGTAACCTGACCACATGACCGCCATCAGCCTGGGCATGCCCGAGGCGCCCCCGCCGGTGCTGGCGCCGCGCCGGCCGACCCGCCAGATCAAGGTCGGCAAGGTCGGCGTCGGCAGCGAGTCCCAGATCTCGGTGCAATCGATGACGACGACACTCACCTCGGACGTCAACAGCACACTCCAGCAGATCGCCGAGCTCACCGCGTCCGGCTGCGACATCGTCCGCGTTGCCTGCCCGAGCCAGGACGACGCCGACGCGCTACCCGAGATCGCGCAGCACTCGCAGATCCCGGTGATCGCTGACATCCACTTCCAGCCGAAGTACGTCTTCGCGGCGATCGACGCGGGCTGCGCCGCCGTCCGGGTGAACCCGGGCAACATCCGCAAGTTCGACGACCAGATCAAGGAGATCGCGGCGGCCGCGAAGGACCGCGGCACGTCGATCCGGATCGGAGTCAACGCCGGATCGCTGGACAAGCGGCTGCTGGAGAAGCACGGCAAGGCGACCCCCGAGGCGCTCGTCGAGTCAGCGGTCTGGGAGGCCGGACTCTTCGAGGAGCACGACTTCCACGACTTCAAGATCTCGGTCAAGCACAACGATCCCGTGGTCATGGTTCGCGCCTACGAGATGCTTGCCGAGGCCGGGGACTGGCCGTTGCACCTCGGGGTCACCGAGGCCGGCCCTGCGTTCCAGGGCACGATCAAGTCTGCGGTGGCCTTCGGGCACCTGCTCAGCAAGGGCATCGGCGACACCATCCGGGTGTCCTTGTCCGCGCCGCCCGTCGAAGAGGTGAAGGTGGGCATCCAGATCCTCGAGTCCCTCAACCTCAAGCCCCGGCGACTCGAGATCGTCTCCTGCCCCTCCTGCGGACGGGCCCAGGTCGACGTCTACAAGCTCGCCGACGAGGTGACAGCCGGGCTCGACGGACTCGAGGTCCCGCTTCGCGTCGCGGTCATGGGGTGCGTCGTGAACGGCCCCGGCGAGGCCCGCGAGGCCGACCTCGGCGTGGCCTCCGGCAACGGCAAGGGGCAGATCTTCGTCAAGGGCGAGGTCATCAAGACGGTCCCCGAGTCGCAGATCGTGGAGACCCTGATCGAGGAGGCCATGCGGATCGCCGAAGGCATGGAGACCGTCGACGGCGCCGGAGCCGAGGTCAGCGTCTCCTAGCCGGCGCATCTTCGGTGGTCGGGCACGCCCGGATGGTGTGCCGGCTAGGAAGCAGCGATCTCGAGCCACCAGATGACCTGAGGCGGCGTCCTGATCGGTACGAAAGCGCTAGGTGGTCGATGTCCCGGTCGACACCTCGCCACCGATCCCGGTCTCGTTTCCGTCGGAGTCGTGGAAGACGTACTTCCAGGTCGTGCCGTACTTCTCGACGTCGACTGGCTCTATCCCCAGCTTGCCGATCCTCGCCGCCTCCGAGGTCGGGTCGTCGACCCAGATCATGCTGACCGCGCCGCCGGCGCGTTCGGGCGCCTGGATGATGTAGACGTACCGGTCCTCGGCCAGCTGCCAGACCGCCTCGACGTCATTGGGGTAGAAGGCAGGCTCCGAGCCGAGCAACCGCTTGTACCACTCCAGTGCGCTCGCGTAGTCAGTAACGGGGATGCCGGCAAATACGCCAACGGCCATGTTGGTGCCCTCTCGTTCAAGGCGGGATCTCGATCACCTCATGGCCCGCCCACGTGGGTGTTGGACCGGTTCCGCCAGCATCAATTATCGGGTGCGCGGATGGCCGCCTACGTCACGCCCCTGCCAGAGCGTCGGCGTACTATCGCCGGGCACGCAGACGGGGGAGGGCGGAGTGAGCTCGAGCAACGGGACCTCCGTGCTCCATGACCCGGCCTTCCTGCGGTTCCTGGTCGCGCGCGGCCTGAGCGGCATCGGGACCGTCGCCACCCTGATCGCGCTGCCCGTCCTCGTCTACCGGACGAGCAACGACCCGGGACTCACCGCGCTGGTCGCCGGCCTGGAGGCGGCGCCCTACCTGATCTTCGGTCTCTTCTCGGGCGCCCTGACAGACCGCTGGAACCGACAGAAGGTCATGGTGACGGCGGACCTCCTCAACACCGTGGTCCTGGCCACGATCCCGCTCGCCGCATGGCTCGGCGAGGTGACGGTGCCGCACGTGCTCGCGGTCGCCTTCGTCGGGCCGAGCATCGGGGTGTTCTTCGACGGTGCCGTCTTCGGTGCGGTGCCGGTTCTGGTCGGGCGCGGCCGGATCGCCGAAGCCAACTCGGTCGTATGGAGCGTGGCCAGCGTCGTCGAGATCGCGGTCCCTGCCGTCGTGGGAGCGCTGCTCGCGATCCTCGACCCGGCCTGGCTGCTGGGGTTCGACGCAGTCACCTTCGCGGTCTCGGCCGCGCTGATCGCCGGCATCAGCCGACCGATGTACGACGCGACGCGGGCCCGCAGCCCGCTCACGGTCGGCGTGCTGTTCCGCGACATAGGCGAGGGTCTGCGCTACCTGGTCGGTCACGCCGGCGTCCGGTCGATGACCGTGATCGGCACCCTGCTCATGATCAGCATCGGGGGCTACATGTCGCTGACCGTCGTGTGGCTGGACAGGGTGCTCGGGCTCGGCACCGACGGTTGGCGGTTCGGTGTCACCTACGGCGCCTGGGCGATCGGCGGGCTCGCGGCTTCACTCGCCCTGCCCCGCATGGTCCGGTTCGTGACTCCTGCCCGGATCACGCTCACCGCCCTCCCGGTCGCAGCCGGCCTCGGCGTAGTCGTCTCCAGGGTCCAGGTGTGGTGGGTGACCGCCGCCCTGATGGTGCTGTGGGCGGCCGCCACGACCCTGGTCACCATCAACTCGGTCACCTACCGCCAGCTAGTCACGCCCGAGCACCTGCTCGGCCGGGTCAACACCGCCGGGCGGATGCTGAGCTGGGGGCTCGGCTGGACCGGCGGAGCGCTGCTCGCCGGCCTGGTCGTGGCGCCGCTCGGCCTCCGCCCCACCATGCTCGCGTTCGCCTCGGTGGCGGTGGTGGCCGCAATCTTCGCGTGGCTCTCGCCGCTGCGTCGGATCGCAGCCGACGCGGCGGCCGAAGAGCTGGTCCCCGCGTAGGCTCCCTCTGTGCTCACGACCCGACACGGGGTCCGGGTGCTCGGCCCGGAGGACCTCACCGACTTCCTGCGGTTGATTGCGCAGGACCCGGTCGTGAACGTCTTCGCGGACTACCGCGCCCGCACCACCAACCTCGAGCCGCGCTGGCTCGGGGGCGAGGTGTGGGGGCGCTACCTCGACGGCGAGCTCAGGGCAGCGTGTCACGTCGGCGCCAATCTCGTCCCCGTGCAGGCCACCGAGGACGACGCGCGGGTCTTCGCCGAACGCGCGCTCACGCGAGGACGAACGGTGTCGACGGTGGTCGGCCCGGAGACCGGCGTACGAGCGTTCTGGAACGGGGTCGCCTCCGCGTGGGGCCGCCCTCGGGAGACCCGCTGGAACCAGCCGCACCTGGAGATCTCCGGTGCCCCGCTGGTCGAGGCCGACGCCGAGGTCCGGTGTACGACCAAGGAGGACCTGCCCGAGCTGTATCCGGCCTGCGTGGCGATGTACACCGAGGAGGTCGGGGTCTCCCCGGAGGCGGGTGGCGGGGGTGAGCTCTACCGCACCCGGGTCACCCAGCTCATCTCCCGCGGGTGGTCGTTCGCCCGCTTCGATGCCGGCCGGCTGGTGTTCAAGGCCGAGGTCGCCTGCGCCTCCCCGGATGCCGCACAGGTCCAGGGCGTGTGGGTGCCCCCGGACCGAAGGGGAGAGGGGCTCGCGATCCGCGGCATGGCCGCCGTGGTCGAGCTCGTGCGCCGCGACATCGCCCCGGTGGTCGCCCTCTACGTCAACGAGTACAACTTGTCGGCGAAGGCCGTCTACGAGCGGGTGGGCTTCCACCAGTCGGCCACCTTCGCCACCGTCATGTTCTGATCGCCTAGGTTTCACCGCGTGCGCATCGCCAAGGACACCCTGCTGCTGGCCGCGATCTTCACGACCAGCGGGGTCATCCACTTGGTGAAGCCTGCGGTCTACGAGCCGCTGATGCCGAGGTTCGTGCCCCGGCACCGCGAGGTCATCCTCGGCAGCGGGATCGCCGAGCTCGCCTGCGCGGCGGGGCTCGTGCACCCGCGCACACGGCGTACGGCTGGGTGGGCCAGCGCCGCGCTCCTCGTCGGCGTCTTCCCCGGCAACCTCAAGATGGCTGACGACGCGCGGCGCTCCGGAAACACGAGATTCCGGGCGATCGCCTACGGACGGTTGCCGCTCCAGCTGCCGATGATCCGGATCGCACTGCGAACCGCCCGCGCGCAGGTCGAGGAATGACGGACGCCGACTAACTGGTTCGCGGGCCCCGCCTCCCGCAAGTAGCCTTCCCGCATGATCCTGCGCATGTCCACCTTGTTCGTCCGCACCCTGCGAGAGGACCCCGCGGACGCCGAGGTGCCGAGCCACCGGCTGCTCGTGCGGGCGGGGTACATCCGCCGCAACGCCCCCGGCGTCTACACCTGGCTGCCCCTGGGCCTGCGGGTCCTCCGCAAGATCGAGCAGATCGTCCGCGACGAGATGGACGGCATCGGCGCGCAGGAGCTCCTGTTCCCCTCCCTGCTGCCGCGCGAGCCCTACGAGGCCAGCGGCCGGTGGACCGAGTACGGCGACAACATCTTCCGGCTCCGCGACCGCAAGGACGCGGACTACCTCCTCGGCCCCACCCACGAGGAGATGTTCACGCTGGTCGTGAAGGACCTGTACTCCTCCTACAAGGACCTGCCGCTCGCGATCTACCAGATCCAGACGAAGTTCCGCGACGAGGCCCGACCCCGGGCGGGTCTGCT
This sequence comes from uncultured Actinomycetota bacterium, assembly GCA_963733895.1. Lineage (GTDB taxonomy): Bacteria > Actinomycetota > Actinomycetes > Propionibacteriales > Nocardioidaceae > Nocardioides. Next base: position 206,947 of record CAVTEY010000004.1, on the reverse strand, counting down.
GCGCGGTCGCGAGTTCAGGATGAAGGACTCCTACTCCTTCGACATCGACGACGCCGGGCTCGAACAGAGCTACCAGCGACACCGCGACGCCTACATCCGGATCTTCGACCGTCTGGGTTTCGAGTACGTCATCGTCAAGGCCACGTCGGGCGCGATGGGCGGCTCGAGGTCCGAGGAGTTCCTGGCCAAGGCCGACGTGGGTGAGGACACCTACGTCGAGTGCAAGACGTGCGGGTACGCCGCGAACGTCGAGGCGGTGACGGTTCGGCCGCCGGCACCGCTGGCGTACGACGACGTCCCCGCCGCACACGCCGAGGACACGCCGGACACCCCCACCATCGAGACCCTGGTGGACCACCTCAACGAGCACTTCCCCCGCGACGACCGGCCCTGGGCGGCCGGGGACATGCTGAAGAACGTCCTGGTCGTGCTCAAGCACCCCGACGGCACCCGCGAACCCCTCGCGATCGGCGTACCCGGCGACCGGGAGGTCGACCAGAAGCGCCTCGAGGGACAGCTGGAGCCCATCGAGGTCGAGCCCATGGACGAGGTCGAGATGAAGGACCACCCGGCCCTCGTGAAGGGCTACATCGGCCCCGCTGTTCTCGGCGAGGACAACGAGTCGAAGATCCGGTTCGTCGTCGACCCCCGGGTCGTCGAGGGAACCCGCTGGGTCACCGGCGCGAACGTCGCGGGCCAGCACGTCATCGACCTGGTGGCGGGCCGCGACTTCACGCCGGACGGAACGATCGAGGCCGCCGACGTACGCGACGGGGACGAGTGCCCCAACTGCGAGGAAGGCACGCTCTCGTCCGCCCGCGGGATCGAGATGGGCCACATCTTCCAGCTCGGCCGCAAGTACGCCGACGCCCTCGACCTCCGGGTGCTCGACGAGAACGGCAAGCTGATCACCGTCACCATGGGCTCCTACGGCATCGGCCCCTCGCGCGGTGTGGCCGCGATTGCCGAGAACACCCTCGACGAGGTCGGGCTGTTGTGGCCCCGCGAGGTGGCGCCCGCACACGTCCACCTCGTCGTCGCCGGCAAGGACGATGCGGTGTTCGCGGCCGCCGAGCGGATCGCGCACGAGCTGTCGGGCCAGGGCATCGAAGTGCTGTACGACGATCGCCGCAAAGTCAGCCCCGGCGTGAAGTTCACGGACGCCGAGCTGATCGGCGTTCCCACGATCGTGGTGGTCGGCAAGGGGCTCGCCGAGGGCACCGTCGAGGTCAAGGACCGGGCCACCGGCGAGCGTGAGCACGTCCCGGCCGAGCACGTGGTCGACCACCTCGTGCGCCTCGTGCGTGCATGAGCGCTCCGATCGACGCGGTCATCTTCGACTGGGGCGGCACCCTGACCCGGTGGCACGACATCGACTTCCACGCCGAGTCACTTGCGCTGGCCCAGGCAGTCGTGAACGCGGAGCACGACATCGCCCTTCGAGACGGCTCGTCCCTCGCCTCCTCAGGAACCGAAGACCTGGCGACCCGCTTGCACGCGGCCGGTGACGCCATCTGGGGGAGGAGCCGCGACCACCAGCAGAGCGCGACGGTCGCGGACCTCTTCACGGAGGCCGGACTCGAGCACGACCCGGACCTGCTGACGGCGTACTTCGAGTTCTGGGAGCCGCACACCTACACTGACCCGGCCGCCGGGCCGATGTTCGAGGTACTTCGCTCCGACGGAATCAGGATCGGTGTCCTGTCCAACACGATCTGGCCGCGCGAGTGGCACGAGGGCTTCTTCCGTCGAGACGGGGTCCTGGACCTGATCGACGGGGACGTCTACACGAGCGAGATCCCGTGGACCAAGCCGTCCCAACAGGCCTTCGTGGCCGCGATGTCGGCCGTGGACGCCACCGAGCCGAGCCGCTGCGTCTACGTCGGCGACCGGCTCTTCGACGACGTCTGGGGAGCGCAGAACGCGGGCCTGAGGGCGATCCACATCCCGCACAGCGACATCCCGCCGAATCAGCTCGGTCATATCGAAGGGACCCCGGACGCTGTCGCATCGGCCCTCCCCGACATCCCGGGGATCGTGCGCGGGTGGAGCGAGAGGGTCTAAGGGCGCGTCTCCCTCTTCCATGGCCTGCTGCGCGCCGCCCCGCGGGCGCCTCGCTGCGTTGTCGTCGGTCGCCGTGGCTCCGCCACGCCTCCGCTCCTCCGCCTTGCGATGCATCCCGCGGGACGACGCTCGCGACGGCCGAGAAGAGGGAGACGCGCCCTGACCAGCACCAACTTTGTGCAATGCACAGACCTGAGGTCGCCGCGGCCTCCAATTTCACAGCGGTGCGGGGCAAGGTCGAAGTCAGAAGCCGCACACCACCGGTGCGGAGACGACGGAAGGACACATCCCCTTGCGCAGCACGCACCCACTCCGCCTGGCCGCCGCGGCCGGGTTGGGAGCCACCGCATTGACCATGGCCGGGCTCACCGCACCGGCCCAGGCTGTCGCTCTCGAGACGGAGACCGCGGCGAGCGGCTCGTCCGCCTGCATCGACCGCGCCACGTCCAGTGGCGCGTCTGCGGCGCGCGGGGGCCACTCCGGACTGGACCATCGTGAGATCTCTGCCGCCGAGCAGCGCGCCATCGAGCGTCGCACCGAGCAACGACTCGAGGCCCGCGGTGTCTCCGCCAAGAAGAAGAAGGCCGTCGCCGCCAGCGTGCCGGTGTACGTCCACGTGATGCGGGACTCCGCCGGCAACGGCGACGTGAGCAACCAGCAGATCAACGACCAGGTCGCAGTCCTCAACTCCAGCTACGGCGGCTCCGGCACCGGCTTCTCGTTCAGCCTCGCCGGTGTCGACCGCTACAACAACGACCTCTGGCACCGCGACCAGCAGTCCACGCAGTACCGCACGCAGACCCGGCAGGGCGGGGCCAACGCCCTCAACGTCTGGCTGGTCGACTTCGCGTACCTCGGCATCGCGACCTTCCCGTGGGACTACAGCAGCAACCCCGGCATCGACGGCATCCGGGTGCAGTACTCCTCGCTGCCAGGCGGCTCGATCCCCAACTACAACCTCGGCGAGACCGCGACCCACGAGGCCGGACACTGGCTCGGGCTCTACCACACCTTCCAGGGAGGGTGTACGACCACGAACGACGGCGTCTCCGACACTCCGGCCCAGTCCAGCGCGACCAACGGCTGCCCCGAGGGTCGCGACTCGTGCTCGCTCCCTGGTCTGGACCCCATCCACAACTACATGGACTACAGCTACGACAGCTGCTACACGAACTTCACCTCCGGCCAGACCAGCCGGATGGGCGACATGTGGACGGCGTATCGGGGCTGACGGGACCTCTGAACGTGCAGGTTCATGCAATGCAACAACATGAGTTTGGCAGTCTCTGGCACTCCGAGTCGCTGTGTTGCACGATTTTGCAGGAGGGAGAGATGGCCGCCACCCCCCAGCGCGGAACTCTCCCGGGTCGGCCTCGTTAAGGGGTCACCGGTCCGCGAACTCATGGGCTCCGGGGAAGATCTCGGGACTTCCTCGGAACATGAGTTCGCGGACCGCGGCATCTGTCAGGGCGGTGATCGCCCAGCGACGCTCCGCGGCCACCGTGTTCGCCACCAGCCACGAGTAGGTCTCGGAAGCAGCGCGCTCGATCTCCAGAGCGGCGCGAGCGACCAGCACCGGCGTGCCGAGTGGCTTCGGGATCTCGTACGCCGCCTCCGCCGCGACCGGTGCCTCCCCGGCGTCGAGCACCAGCCGCGTCAGGTGATCCCGTCTGGACCGATGTGTGGCGTAGGCGTCGGACACCGCCGAGAACAGCTCTGGTGTGGCCGACTCGGAGGTCTGCGCGCCGAGGACGCCGTACACGAACAAGGCGGCGTGCTCGGCCTCCAGGGAGGTCTGCAGGGCATCGACGGTGGTCATCGACCGGCACCACCGGCGGCACTCGCGAGGTGGACCGCGATGCCGGCCGACATGCTCGCGAGCAGCCTGGCCAGCGCACCACTCTGGGCGGCGACCGACCACTCGGCAAGTCGACGCTGACCCTGGAGCTCGCGCCGGCCGACCTGGACCCGGACCTGGTCGACGGTGCCGGTGATCGTCGGGTCCTCGACCGACTCCTCACCGTCCGGCAGCGCCGCCAGGTGAGCCTCGTGAAGCGCCGCAAGGTCGGCGAGGTCCCCGGCCAGGCGAGGTCGGGCGGCACCGGCCGCGGTGACCAGCGCTTCGAGCTCCAGCAGCTCGCTCCGGACCGTCGACACCAGCGCCGCGTCCGGGTCAACCGGCGCAGTCGTGGGAGACGGAGCGGCTGGCTCCGGTGACTCATCGGCGGCTCCGAGGTCGCAGCCTGACACCGCCACGAGTCCCGCCATTGCCCCACCGATCGCCGTCCGGCGGCTGGTGCTCACGCGGCTCTTCGGGGACACGGCGCAGACCCTATCTCTGAGGTGTGGCGGCACCGCTATCGTTGGGACAGACAACAGCACAAGGAGGTCGCGTACTCGTGAGCCGTGTCAGCCAGGACGCCACCCGGGAACGGATCGAGACGGAGATCGTCGGCCCCCTGAGTGCTCTGGATCTCGACGTCGAGGCCGTCGAGATCACTCCTGCCGGCAAGCGCCGGATCCTGCGGATCGCCGTCGACAAGGACGGCGGCGTGACCCTCGACGACGTCGCCGACGCGACCCGCGAGGTCTCCCGCGTGCTCGACGATTCCGACGCGATGGGCGAGCAGCCCTACACGCTCGAGGTGACCTCGCGTGGTGTCGACCGTCCGCTGACGCTGCCCCGCCACTGGCGGCGCAACACGGACCGGCTGGTCAAGGTGACGACGACCGAGGGCGACTCCTTCACCGGCAGGATCGCGACCAGTGACGACGTCGCAGCCTGTCTGGACGTCGACGGAACGATCCGTGAGATCGCCTACGCGGACATCAAGAAGGCGCTCGTGCAGATCGAGTTCAAGCGACGGAAGTCGAAGGAGGCCTGATGGACATCGACCTGAGCATCCTGCGGATGCTCGAGCGCGAGAAGGAGATCTCGTTCGAGGTGCTGGTCGAGGCGATCGAGCAGGCCTTGCTGACGGCGTACCACAAGACCCCGGGAGCCCAGGAGCAGGCCCGAGTCGAGCTGGACCGCAAGAGCGGGCACGTGACGGTGTGGGCTTTCGAGCTCGACGAGGAGGAAAACAAGGTCGGCGAGTACGACGACACGCCGGCGGGGTTCGGCCGGATCGCGGCCACCACGGCGAAGCAGATCATGCTGCAGCGGCTGCGGGACGCCGAGGACGACATCCGGTTCGGTGAGTTCTCCGGCAAGGAGGGAGACATCATCTCCGGGGTCATCCAGCAGGGCCGCAACCCCGACGACGTCATGGTCAACCTGGGCAAGCTGGAGGCCCTGCTGCCGCTGGGCGAGCGGGTCCCCGGTGAGCGCTACGACCACGGCACCCGGATCAAGTGTCTGGTGGTGTCGGTGCGCAAGGGCATGCGCGGCCCCCAGATCACCCTCTCCCGGTCCCACCCCAACCTGGTCCGCAAGCTGTTCGCGCTCGAGGTGCCCGAGATCGCCGACGGCACCGTGGAGATCGCGGCCATCGCCCGGGAGGCCGGACACCGGACCAAGATCGCGGTGATCTCTTCGACCTCGGGGGTCAACGCCAAGGGGGCCTGCATCGGACCGATGGGGCAGCGGGTCCGAAACGTGATGGCCGAGCTGCACGGCGAGAAGATCGACATCGTCGACTGGTCCGAGGACGCAGCCGAGCTGGTCGCCCACGCGCTGTCCCCGGCCCAGGTCACCTCGGTCGAGATCGTCGACGCCGAGGCCAGGTCCGCCCGCGTGGTCGTGCCCGACTTCCAGCTGTCCCTGGCGATCGGCAAGGAGGGCCAGAACGCCCGGCTCGCCGCGCGCCTCACCGGGTGGCGCATCGACATCAGGAGTGATGAGGCATCAGACGAAGTCTGATGAGGAGACTCGGCAGTCCCTGCGGTGACAGCGAGAGTGACAACTGACGCCGACTCGGCAACCTTCAGTGGCAACTGGCGCCGGCTCGGCAACCTTTCAGTGGCAACTGGCGCCGGGTCGGCGGTGGTCACGAACCCCGGATCCAGTCCACGACGAGCTCGGGGATCAGGTGGTCGTCGTCCCCGGTCGACCAGTCGGGGAAGTCGTAGACCGCGACCATCGCCTGCAGCGGGTACGCCGGTGCCCGCGGGCAGCGTCGGACGTCCTCGCCGTCCACCGAGAAGACGGCTGCCTCCTCGTCCCAATCGACGGCGTAGGTGTGAAATTCCGCCACATCGAGCGGCAGCCGTGGTGCTGCGAAGTCCTGGGTGAGTGCCGGGTCGCGGAACGCCTTGATCCCCATGCCGACCTCGGCGGACTGGCTGCCGTCCACCGCATTGCCGAAGATCTCCACCACGCAGAGCTCGCCGCACTGAAGCTGCTCGGAGTCGTCCTCGAAGCCGCTCAGGAACAGGGCAGCCATCGACCGGGGTGAGATGTCCATCCGGCAGCGGATCTCGACGTGCCCGCCGGTGGGGAGCCATCCCTCGAAGCGCTCCTGTGTCTCGAGCACCGTCTGGCCGTCGCGGAACCGCTGCTGGCCGCGGTGGCTGCCGGCCGGTCCTGAGTAGTTGCCGGACTGGATCCCCGAGACGCGCAGCGGCGGACGGTGGTCCTCGGCGCACCACAGACCCTGGTCCGGCGGGATGCTGAGACTCAGGCAGGAGTCGCGCAGGGAATACGTGGGCCGGGTTGCGTCCTTGGAACTCCAGACGGGCAGATAGTGGGGCAACCACACCGACTCGTCCAGGGTCCCGCTGTCGAACTCGTCGGCGAAGTCGTGTCGTCGGATGGCGTCGCCAGGCATGGGGAGACGGTACGACGGGCGCGCCCGGTTCGTAATCCCCCGTGCCGGCGCGGTAAGGTTTCGGGAAGTGGCGCGCGAACAACATCCACCTGCCCGGGTGACGGATTCTCCCGTCCGCACGTGCATCGGATGCCGGGAGCGGGCCACGAAACGCGAGTTGCTGCGAGTCGTCGCTGGCACGGGCGCGGATGGCCAGCCGGTCATCCTCCCCGATCCCGACGGCACGGCACCCGGGCGTGGTGCGCACCTGCACCCCACGACCGAGTGTTTCGACCTCGCGGTGCGCAGACGGGCGTTTGCCCGGGCCCTCCGGCTCGAGCAGGGGTCAGCCGCGACACCGGTGGGGGAGCACATCGGCTCGCGGGACCGACCGTGATCGAACGACAGAAACTGGAGCAGCAGCTCATGAGCACTCGATGAGTACTTCACGATGAGTTTGCACAACCACTAACGGCTCCGTTGCACCCCCTCCGAACAGCTGGAGGACCGGGTCTCGGGCCAGAAGGAGAAGCGTGGCTAAGACCCGAGTCCACGAACTCGCCAAAGAGTTCGGAGTCGAGAGCAAGTTCGTTCTCGAGAAGTTCAAGGAGATGGGGGAGTTCGTCAAGTCGGCGAGTTCCACCGTCGAGCTCCCCGCGGAACACCGGTTCCGCAAGGAGTACGGCGAGAAGCTGAAGGCAGACGCGGCGTCAGCGCCCGTCGAGCCCCCGGCGGAGAAGAAGGCCGCCAAGCCGGCCGCGAAGGCCGCGAAGCCGAAGGCTCCGGCCACCGAGGCTCCCGGCGAGCCCGAGGCGCCCGCTCCGACAGCGGAGCCCGCGGCCCCGGCGGCACCGACCCCCGCCCAGCCCGAGACCCAGCCCGAGACCCCGCCCGAGACGCAGCCCGAGACGCTGCCCGAGACGACGCTGCCCGACCGACAGACCGAGCCGGCGGCCACACCCCCGGCCGAGCCCGAGGCCCCGGCCGCAGCAGCCCCCTCGCCCACTCCCAAGGCGCCCGCCCCGAGGCCCGTCGGGCGCCCCGGTGCGCCCCGACCGGGCAACAACCCCTTCGCGTCCAGCCAGGGCATGGGCCGGCGGCCTTCGGCCCCTGAAAGCACCCCAGACCCCGTCGGCGACCAGCGCGCACCGCGGCCCCCGGCCGCGCGCGACGGCGGCCGGCCCGGCATGCCGCGTCCCAACCCGGCGATGATGCCCAAATCCCCGGCGGCGTTCGGCTCCGGCCCCGGTGGTCGTGGCGCGGGCGGTCCCGGTCGCGGAGGTCCCGGCGGCGGCGGAGGCCCCGGCGGCGGCCGCGGTGGTGCCCCCGGTCGTGGTGGTGCCCCCGGTCGTGGCGGTGTCGGCACCGGCGCCCCAGGCCGCGGCGGTCCCGGAGGAGGCCCGGGCTTTGGTCCGGGTGGCGGCGGTCGCGGCCGCCCCGGTGGTCGTGGCCAGACCCAGGGTGCCTTCGGTCGCCCGGGTGGCCCCTCGCGTCGAGGCCGCAAGTCGAAGCGGGCACGTCGCCAGGAGTTCGAGCAGATGGAAGCGCCGACCATTGGCGGCGTACGCGTCCGCAAGGGCAACGGCGAGACCGTCCGCCTCCCCCGCGGGGCGTCCCTCACCGACTTCGCGGAGAGGATCGGTGTCGACGCGGCGGCGCTCGTGCAGATGCTGTTCAGCCTCGGCGAGATGGTGACTGCTACCGAGTCGGTCAACGACGAGACGCTCGAGCTGCTCGGTGAGGAGCTCAACTACACCGTGCAGGTCGTCTCCCCCGAGGACGAGGACCGTGAGCTGCTCGAGTCCTTCGACCTCGAGTTCGGTGAGGACGAGGGTGACGAGGGCGACCTGGCGATCCGACCTCCGGTCGTGACGGTCATGGGTCACGTCGACCACGGAAAGACCAAGCTCCTCGACGCGCTCCGCAACGCCAACGTCGTGGACAAGGAGGCCGGCGGCATCACCCAGCACATCGGTGCCTACCAGGTGGCCACCGAGGTCGAGGGCGAGGAGCGCCGGATCACCTTCATCGACACCCCGGGTCACGAGGCGTTCACCGCCATGCGTGCCCGTGGTGCGCAGGCCACCGACATCGCGATCCTCGTGGTCGCGGCCGACGACGGCGTGATGCCGCAGACGGTCGAGGCCCTCAACCACGCCAAGGCCGCAGAGGTGCCGATCGTGGTCGCGGTGAACAAGATCGACAAGCCTGAGGCAGACCCGACCAAGGTGCGCGGACAGCTGACCGAGTACGGCCTGGTCCCCGAGGAGTACGGCGGCGAGTCGATGTTCGTCGACGTCTCCGCGAAGTCCGAGCTCAACCTCGACAAGCTGCTCGAGGCCGTCGTGCTCACCGCCGACGCGTCCCTCGACCTGCGGGCGAACCCGAACCAGGACGCCCAGGGGCTGGTCGTCGAGGCCCACCTCGACCGCGGTCGAGGGCCGGTGGCGACGATCCTGATCCAGCGCGGAACCCTCCGCGTGGGCGACTCGATCGTGGCCGGTCCGGCTCACGGCCGGGTCCGGGCCATGCTCGACGAGCACGGCGAGAACATCGAGGAAGCCGACCCGTCGCGACCGGCGATGGTGCTCGGCCTCACCTCGGTGCCCGGCGCCGGTCAGAACCTGATCGCTGTCGATGACGACCGGATGGCACGTCAGATCGCGGAGAAGCGCGAGGCCCGCGAGCGGGCAGCCATGCAGGCCAAGCGCCGCGTGCGTCGTACGCTCGAGGACTTCATGGCCTCCATGGAGAAGGGCGAGAGCCAGGAGCTCAACCTGATCCTGAAGGGCGACGTGTCCGGTTCGGTCGAGGCGCTGGAGGACTCGCTGTCGGCGATCGACGTCGGCGACGAGGTCAGCCTCCGGGTCATCGACCGCGGCGTCGGTGCGATCACCGAGACCAACGTCGACCTGGCGGCCGCCTCCGACGCGATCATCATCGGGTTCAACGTCCGCCCGCAGGGCAAGGCGACCGAGATGGCCGACAAGGAAGGTGTCGAGATCCGGTACTACTCGGTCATCTACCAGGCGATCGAGGAGATCGAGGCGGCCCTCAAGGGCATGCTGAAGCCGGAGTTCGAGGAGTCGGTGCTCGGGCAGGCGGAGATCCGGGAGATCTTCCGTTCGTCCAAGATCGGCAACATCGCCGGCTGCATGGTCACCAGCGGCACCATCCGGCGCAACGCCAAGGCGCGGGTGCTTCGCGACGGAGCCGTCGTGGCGGACAACCTCGACCTCTCCTCGCTGCGACGGGAGAAGGACGACGCGTCCGAGGTCCGCGAGGGCTTCGAGTGTGGTCTGGTGCTGAAGAACTACCAGGACATCAAGATCGGCGATGTCGTGGAGTCGTTCGAGATGCGCGAGATCCCGCGCGACTGATCAGACGGTTCACCAAGGTATGCAGGTCGACCTGCACTTCCCACGGTCCACACACCGTGGGAAGTGCAGGTTCGGCGACATACCTTGATGAACCTGCGACACGTGAGACGTGAGACAGGAACAGCGATGAACAACCCGAGGGTGCGGAAGATCGCGGACAGGATCCAGGTGATCGTGGCCGAGATGCTGGAGCGCCGGATCAAGGACCCGCGGCTCGGGTTCGTGACCGTGACCGACGTCAGGGTCACCGGTGACACCCAGCAGGCGTCGATCTTCTACACCGTCCTCGGCGAGGACGGCGACCGGGCCAGCACGGCCGCAGCGCTCGAGTCGGCCAAGGGCGTGCTCCGCTCCGAGGTCGGCAAGCAACTCGGCATGCGGCACGTGCCGACCCTGACCTTCATCCCCGATGCGCTGCCGGAGTCGGCGCGTCATCTCGACGACGTCCTCGCCAAGGCCCGCGCCCAGGACGAGGCCGCAGCCGCGGCGCGCGGGACCACCTACGCCGGCGAGGCCGACCCGTACAAGAAGCCGCGCGAGGAAGACGACACCGACGAGGCCGACGACACCGACGAGACCGACGACGAGACGTGACCACCGCGTCCGGACTCGTCGTCGTCGACAAGCCCACCGGGGTCACCTCCCACGACGTGGTCTCGCGGGTCCGTCGGCTCGCCGGGACCCGCAAGGTCGGGCACGCTGGCACGCTCGACCCGATGGCCACGGGCGTCCTGCTGCTCGGGCTCAACCGGGCGACCCGCCTCCTCGGGCACCTGATGCTCACCGAGAAGGCGTACGACGCCACGATCCGGCTCGGGATCGCCACGACCACCGACGACGCCGAGGGTGAGGTCACCTCCATCGCGGCCACCGATGGGGTGGACGAGCCCACGATCCGCGCAGCGTTGGCGGAGTTCACGGGAGCCTTCGAGCAGGTGCCGACCTCGGTGTCGGCGGTCAAGGTCGGTGGCAAGCGTGCCTACCAGCGGGTGCGTGAGGGTGAGCAGGTCGAGCTCGCGCCCCGACCCGTGACCGTCCACGAGCTGGTGGTGCACGACGTGTCGCCGTCGACAAGCGAGGGGGACTCGGGCTCAACCACGGATGTCCGCGTGTCACTCCGCTGCTCCAGCGGCACCTATGTCCGCGCCATCGCCCGCGATCTCGGCGCCCGGCTCGGGGTCGGCGGGCACCTGACCGCGTTGCGTCGTACGGCCGTCGGGGCGTTCGAGATCGACCGGGCGCGCACCCTCGAGCAGCTCGCCGACGACCTTGCCCTGGTGCCGATCGCCGAGGTCGCGCGGATGTGCTTCCCGGGTCGCGACCTCGACGTGGCAGACGCGTCCCACGTCCGCCACGGCCGCGCCCTCGACGTCGATCTCGGCGCGGTGACCGCGATGTTCGCGCCCGACGGGGAGTTCCTGGCGTTGTACGAGCCACGCGACGGTGCTGCCCGGGCAGTGGCGGTCTTCGTCTGATGCGGATCTACCACCTGGCGCTCGAGTCCGACTGGGAGGCGGCCCAGCCGGCAGGGGAGTACCGCGTCTCGACCCTGGACCGCTCGCTCGAGGAGGTGGGCTTCATCCACTGCTCGCACGAGGACCAGTGGGAGCAGGTCAGTCGGGACGTGTACGGCGAGGCGCACCGGCCCATGGTGCTGCTCGTGGTCGACACAGACCGGCTCACGGCGCCGGTGCGCGACGAGCTGGTGCCCGGGTCCGACCGACCGTTCCCGCACGTCTACGGCCCCCTGGCCCTGGACGCGATCGTGGAGGTCCGACGGCTTCCGCATCCCCGCGGTCAGTAGTCTTCTCGCCGTGCGAATCTGGCGCTCGACCGACGACGTCCCGACCGACCTGGGCTCCACTGCCGTGGTCATCGGGAACTTCGACGGAGTCCACCTCGGCCACCAGCACGTGATCGCCCGCGCCCGGGAGATCGCCGACGACGATGGGCTGACCCTGGTGGCCGTCACGTTCGACCCGCACCCGATGGCGGTGCTCCGCCCCGAGCACGCGCCGCAGATCCTGACCACCATCGAGACCCGGGCCGACCTGCTCGGTGACGCCGGCGTCGACGACGTCTTCGCGCTGCCCTTCGACCGCCAGATCGCGGGCTGGTCTCCCGAGGAGTTCGTGGACCGGATCCTGGTCGACACCCTGCACGCGGCCGCCGTCGTGGTCGGTGCGAACTTCCGGTTCGGCAACCGGGCCTCCGGCGACGTCGCCACCTTGCGGGAGGCGAGCGAGCGGCGCGGGTTCCACGCCGAGGGGATCCCACTCGACGGCGGCCCGCAGGTGTGGTCGTCGACCTACGTCCGTACCTGTCTCGCCACCGGCGATGTCGCTGGTGCCGCCGAGGCACTGGGCCGCCCGTTCGCCGTCCGCGGCACCGTGGTGGAGGGCGAGAAGCGAGGACGGGACCTGGGATTCCCGACCGCCAACGTGCCCACCGGTACCGTCACCGCGGCGCCCGCCGACGGGGTGTACGCCGGGTGGTTGCGGCGGCTCGACACCGGCGAGGTGCTGCCCGCGGCCATCAGCGTCGGCACCAACCCGACCTTCGACGGCGAGCGCGATCGCCGGGTCGAGTCCTACGTGCTGGACCGCGACGACCTCGAGCTCTACGGGGTCGAGGTGGAGGTTTCCTTCGTGGAGCGACTCCGGGGGATGGTGGCGTTCGAGTCCGTCGAGCGGCTGGTCGAGCAGATGCGCAACGACGTCGACCGGGCCCGCGAACTGCTGGCGGATCCGTGAAGGCGGGCAGCACGGGCGAGCCGCTGGCCGACACGGAGGCCTGGTTCCTCCGCCACGGCCTGCCCTACTTCGTCCCCGAGGAGCGGGACGCGGCCCGGACGGCACTGCACTCCCGGCGCACGCTGCTGATGCTGGCGTGCACCGTCCTGCTGTCCATCGCCGGCGGCGTCGCCCTGGCCTGGTTCGCCGAGGACGTCGCCGCCGCGCCCACCACGGTGATGGTCGTCGTGGGGATCGCGGCGCTCGCCTACGGAGCGACGGCACTGCGGGCCCGACCCATCGTCAGCTGGGCGGTGGGTCGCACCTTGCGCAGCCTCCCTCAGCTGCTGCCGATGGCGACGCGGGCCCTCCCGCTGCTGCTGGTGTTCATCACCTTCCTGTTCATCAACGCCGAGGTGTGGGAGGTCTCAGCGCGGCTCGACGGCGCGGTGATGGTCCTGACAGTGCTCCTGTTCGCAACCGTCGCTGCCATCTTCCTCCTGGTGCGCCTGCCCGACGAGCTGGACGAGGCCGACGACGTCAAGGACGAGTCGGTGCTCGTCGAGGCGTGCCGGCGCACCCCACTGGAGACGCACGCGAGTGAGCTGCTCGACCGCGCCGGACGGATCGACATCGCCGCGCGCGCAGAGGTGCGGGGCTTCGAGAAGGCGAACCTGATCCTGGTCCTCGCCATCGCCCAGGCCGTCCAGGTGCTGCTGCTCGCGCTGTCGGTTTTCGCGTTCTTCCTGTTGTTCGGGGCCGTGGTGATGGCGGAGCCGGTCCAGGCGAACTGGACGGGCGGCACCATCCACCACCTGCAGTGGCTGGACCACCTGTCGGTCGAGCTGCTCCAGGTCTCGACGTTCCTGGCCGCGTTCTCGGGCCTCTACTTCACGGTGTACGCCGTCACGGACGAGGCCTACCGCGACCAGTTCTTCAGCGGGGTCAAGCGCGAGCTGGAGCGCGCGGTCGGCGTTCGCGCCGTCTACCTCGCGCTCCGCGCCGAACGCCGCGACCCCACTGGGTGAGCCGGCATCACAGCTTCAGCCAGGCCAGAACCGCGAGCACCCGACGGTTGTCGTCGGGGGCCACGGGCAGGTCCAGCTTCGCGAAGATGTTGTTGGTGTGCTTGGCGACCGCCTTCTCGGTCACGAACAGGTCGTGCGCGATCGCGGTGTTCGACCGGCCCTCCGCCATGAGTGCCAGTACCTCGCGCTCACGTGGGGTCAGCCGGTCCACCGGTTCCGCCGCCCGCCGGGCCATGATCCCGGCGATCACCTCGGGATCGATCACGGTGCCACCGGCGACCACACGGCGTACCCCGTCGACGAACTCCGCGACGTCCGAGACCCGGTCCTTGAGCAGGTAGCCCACCGCCCCCTCGCCGCTCGCGAGGAGCTCGCGGGCGTAGAGCTGCTCCACGTACTGCGAGAGCACCATCACCGGGAACGCCGGTCGCGCCTCGCGGACCGCGAGTGCCGCTCGGAGGCCTTCGTCGGTGAACGTCGGCGGCATGCGTACGTCGACCACGGCACCGTCCGCGTCCGGGTCCAGCAGCGCCCGCTCGAGGGAGGGCGCGTTGTCGACCGCGGACAGGATGGTGAAGTCGTGGGCCTCGAGGAGCCGGATCAGGCCGTCCCGGAGGAGGGCGTGGTCCTCGGCGATGACAAGACGCACGGCACCTCCATCGTGACGAGAGTCGGGCCCCGGTCGGGACTCGACACCCTCATCGTGCCGTCAAACGTCGCGATCCGTCGCATCACCCCCAGCATCCCGGTCCCGCGGGAGGGGTCTGCGCCGCCGCGGCCGTCGTCGCCGATCACCGCAGTGAGCACGCCGTCGGCGTACCCGAGCTCGATCCAGGCGTTTCGCGCCTCGGCATGCTTGCCGATGTTGGCCAGGCACTCCGCGATCGCGAAGTAGACCGCCGACTCGACCGGCGCCGGTGGCCGCCCCGGGAGCGTGGTTGACACCTTGACCGGGGTCGCCATGTCCAGCGCGAGGGCCTCGACCGCCCCGGCGAGGCCGCGGTCGGCGAGGACCGGCGGATGGATGCCCCGCACCATCGATCGGAGCTCTCCCAGCGCGGACCCGGTGGTCCCTCTCGCCTCGGCGACGAGGCGGCGGGCGGCCTCGGGATCCCGTTCCATGAGCTCCTCGACCAGACCGAGGTTCATGCCCAGGGCGACCAGCCGCGCCTGCGGACCGTCGTGCAGGTCGCGCTCGATCCGGCGCAGCTCGGCGGCGGAGTGGTCGATCGACTCTGACCGGGTCTCGGTCAGCACCTGTACTCGCTGCTCGAGCTCCTCGGCGCGGCTGCGGCAGAACACGGCCTTGTCCATGGCCGCCCGGGCCCGGACGAGCGGCCCGGTGGTCCACCACCAGAGCGCGAAGAGGATCGCTGCCCCGGCCCACATGACGAAGCTCTCTTCGAAGGTGTCGAGCGTGGTGAACCCGAGCTGGACGTCGAAGACCCCGGGTGGGGTGACCCACCACAGGAACGGATAGATCAGGTAGAACACCGACCCGGCGAGCAACGCGATGACCACGATGGGGATCACCAGTCCGACCGTGCAGCCGAGCAGCATGCCCGCCAGGTCCTTCCACCGGGCCGGGTCCGCGGCCCAGGCGGCCACCCGTCGGAACGGCCCCATGCCGGTCGTGTCCTTGTACGACGACTCCAGGTGCTCGCGCCGGATCGACCCCGCCATCACCCGGTAGGCGGTGGCGATCCCCTGGGTCGCCGGCACCACGGCCAGCAGGCCGAAGATGCCGACGGAGACCACCACGAGCGGGATGAACGTCACCTGCAGGCAGAAGAACACCGTCGCCGGCACCGCGAGGAAGAGGTGGCCGAAGGAGTACCCGGTGAGGGCCAGTTGCCCCCGCCGTGGCCTCGGGGCCGCGATCGTCGTCATGCCCCCATCCTCCCCGATGACCCCGCTCCGGACAGTGGTGTTGGGACCACCTCTGAACGGGTGTTGCCACTCCTGACCGGGCTCCCGGGTCGGCCGAGGCTGGAAGGGCCAGAAACCCTTCCGACTACCCGAGGAGTGACGGGCCATGTCCGTTCGAACCGCATTCACCGGCGTCCCGCTCCGGGCCGCCCGCTGGAGCGCCACCCACCCGTGGCGCGCGATCGGTGCCTGGACGCTGCTGGTCGCCGTTGCCGTCAGCCTGGCGGCGATGGTGCCCACGCAGGAGGCCGAGGACGCCGACTACCGGATCGGTGAGTCCGGCCGGGCCGAGGCGATGATCGCCGACGCCGGCCTGGACGAGCCGGACACCGAGAACGTGCTGATCACCGCACCCGCGGAAGAGTCGCTCGACCCGGCCGCCGCGGAGGCTGCCACGGCCGAGCTCACCGCCGGTCTCCGCGCGGTGGAGGGCGTCACGAGCGTCTCCGAGCCGCAGTGGAGCCCGGACCGCTCGGCGCTCCTGTTGTCCACCCAGCTCGCGCGTGACCAAGACGACGCGGCGCCGCTGCGTGCGGTCGCCGAGGACGTGCAGGCGTCGTACGGCGACCTGGACATCCAGCTGGCCGGCGACCTCACCATCGACGAGGCCATCAACGACCGCGTCGCCGAGGACCTGGAGTCGGCCGAGGTGATCAGTCTTCCGGTGACGATCCTGCTGATGCTCCTGGCATTCGGCGCGCTGATCGCCGCCGGGATCCCGGTCCTGCTGGCGGTGACCAGCGTGGCCGCGACGGTCGGCATCATCGCCCCGCTGTCCCATCTCGTGCACGCCGAGCCCACCGTGACGAGCATGATCGTGCTGATCGGCATGGCCGTCGGGGTCGACTACTCGCTGTTCTACCTCAAGCGGGAGCGCGAGGAGCGGGCCGCTGGCCGCACCACTCTTGACGCCGTCGAGATCGCGGCCGCCACATCGGGCCACTCGATCGTGGTGTCCGGAATGGCGGTGATCGCCTCGATGACCGGGCTGTACGTCTTCGGCGGAGCCACATTCAACTCGCTGGCGACCGGCTCGATCCTCGTGGTCGCGATCGCGGTGCTCGGGTCGGTGACAGTGCTCCCCGCCCTGCTCGTGAAGCTCGGCCGCTGGGTGGACCGCCCACGGGTCCCGCTGCTGTGGCGACTCAACCGCCGGATCGGCCGGGGCGGGATCAGCTCCCGCCTTCTGGCGCCGGTCGTACGCCGTCCCGGCCTGTCACTGATCGCGTCCGGCGTGGTCATCGCGGCACTGGCGATCCCGGCGCTGGGGATGACCCTGCATGCGTCGAACGTCGACACCCTCCCGGGCGACATCGAGGAGGTGCAGACGTTCAAGCAGATGGCCGAGGAGTTCCCGACCGAGGGCACCACCGCCACGGTGGTGGTCGAGGGATCGGCGGACGGCGAATCGGCCAGGGTGAGCGGCCTGAAGGAGCTCGACGAGGCGGCGCGGAAGACCGACCACTTCGTCGACACCGGCGTCGACCCGATCACGACCTCGGCCGACAGCACCACCTCGCGCCTGGAGCTGGCCATGCCCTACGGCGAGTCCGATCCCCGCGTCGACCAGGCCGTCCGGGATCTCCGGGCCGACCTGGTGCCGGCGGTACTGGGCGAGTTGGGCGCGGAGCACGCCGTCGGCGGCTCGGCGGCCGAGTCCCTGGACTTCGCGGACCGGCAGAACACGCGGCTGCCGATCGTGATCGGCTTCGTGCTTCTCCTGACGCTGGTGATGATGGCGATCTCCTTCCGGAGCGTGCCGATCGCAGTGATCTCGACGGTGCTGAACCTGGCCTCGGTCGGGGTTGCGTTCGGTCTGATGACCCTGGTGTTCCAGCATGGCTGGGGCAGCGGTTTGCTGGACTTCACCAGCCCGGAGTTCGTCATCGACTGGATCCCGTTGTTCGTGCTGGTGGTCCTGGTCGGCCTGTCGATGGACTACCACGTCTTCGTCCTGAGCCGGGTCCGCGAGCACGTCGAGCGTGGGCTGCCGACGCGGGTCGCCGTGCAGCAGGGGATCGCAGACACGGCCGGCGTGGTGACCAGTGCGGCCGCGGTCATGGTCTCGGTGTTCGCGATCTTCGCGACGCTCAGCATGATGGAGATGAAGATGATGGGCGTGGGCCTGTCGGCCGCGATCCTCATCGACGCCACGATCATCCGGCTGGTGATGCTGCCCGCGATCCTGGTGTTGCTGGGCGATCGGGTGTGGTGGCCGAGGCGGCCCGAGCGGCCGCGCGGTGAGGAGGTCACCGAGCCCGAGCCGGCGTACGCCTTGGGCTGAGCGCAGCAACAGTCGGGTCGTGTGCCTGGGAGTGTCGTGTGGTCGCTCCCAGGCACACGGCCCTCTGTGCGAGACCGATCAGGCCGGAGCGACGGAGACGGGAACGCCGTTCAGCGCGGCGTTTCCCGAGACGTCGAGCAGCGACGGGTCGGTGAGGTCGTTGACCGAGACCCCGGTGACGGTGGCCGCGTGGCTCAGCCGGGTCCCGGCGACCTGGTGCCCGTAGCCGTGGGGGAGTGAGACCACCCCGGGCATCATGTCGTCGGCCGACTGGACCTCCACGACCACCGACCCGATCCGCGACCGCACGGTGACCGGGCTGCCGTCCTCGATCCTGCGGTCGGCCAGGTCCTTGGGGTGCATGAGCAGCTGGTGGCGTGGCTGCCCGCGGGTGAGCCGTTCGGTGTTGTGCATCCAGGCGTTGTTGTCGCGCTGGTGCCGGCGCCCGATCAGCAGCAGGCCCCCGTCGTCGCGAGGCTCGGCCGCGCGCAGCCGCTCGAGATCGTCGAGCACCAGCGCGGGGGCCGCGTCGATGCGCCGTCCGTCGGTCTGCAGCCGCCCGGGCAGCTGGCCCCCCTCGAGTGGACCGAGGTCGACACCGGCCGGTTTCTTGCGCAGCTCCGAGATCGTGGTCCGGCCATGCATCCGCAGGAGCTGCCCGATCACCATGGTCGGGCTGACCGAAAGACGCACGCGTTCCCGCAGCCGCCGCGCGAGTGGCTTCCTGGTGCGCAGGCGCTTGTTCGTCCGCAGCGCGATCTCCCGGTGGATCTCCCAGTCGTGTCGTTGGTCGCGGCCCTTGTCGAAGACGGCCGGCGTGAACCTGGCGGTGTTGCGCACCGCGAGCAGGTGGAACGCCAGGTCGTAGTGGTCGCGTTCGAGCGCCGTCGTGGGCGGCAGGATCACGTCGGCATGCCGCGTGGTCTCGTTGACGTAGATGTCGACGGCGGCCATGAACTCCAACCCGGCGAACGCCCGGCCGAGCGAGCCGCCGTCGGGTGTCGACAGCACCGGGTTCCCGGCGACCGTCAGCATCGCGTGGATCTGACCCTCGCCCGGCGTCTCGATCTCCTCGCGCAGCGCGGACACCGGCAGCTCGCCGCTGAACTCCGCGAGTCCGCGCACCCGGGAGCGCCAAACGTCGTAGTGCCCGGGCCCGATCAGTCGCCGGCCGACCGCGTCGATCGCCGGCGAGGTGAGCAGCGTGCCGCCGATCCGGTCGAGGTTCCCGGTGACGATGTTGAGCAGCTGGATCGCCCACTGGCGTCACGGTGCCGAACGCCTGGGTGGACACCCCCACGCGCCCGTAGGCCGCGGCGCCCTCGGCGCGCGCGAAGTCGCGTGCGACCTGCCGGATGGTGTCGGCGGGGACCCGGCTCACCTCCGAGGCCCGCTCGGGAGTGAACTCGGCCACGAGCGCCTCGACGTCACCGAGCCCGTCGACGTACTCGGCCGGCCGGGTGAGGCCCTCGTCGAACAGCGTCTGGAGCATGGCGAGCACGACCCACGCGTCGGTTCCGGGCCGGACGAAGTGGTGGGCCGTCGCCACCTTGGCCGTCTCGGTGCGCCGCGGGTCGAAGACCACCATCTCCCCGTCGCGCTTCTTCAGGTCGCGCAGCCGGTTCGGGAAGTCGGGGACGGTCATCAGGGAGCCGTTCGAGGCCATCGGGTTGGCCCCGAAGACCAGGAAGTACGACGTGCGGTCGATGTCCGGGATCGGCAACAGCAGCTGGTGCCCGTACATCAGGTACGCCAGGAGCTGGGCGGGAAGCTGGTCGACCGAGGTAGCGCTGAACTTGTTCCGCGTCCGGAAGGTCCTCACCATCGCGGGCCCGTGGGTCATCGAGCCGAGGCTGTGCACATTGGGGTTGCCGAGGTAGATCCCCACCGCGTCCCTGCCGTGCTCGTTGATCGCGCGTGCCAGCCCGTCGGCGACAAGGTCGAGCGCATCGTCCCACCCGATCTCGACCCACGTGGCGTCCGTCCCCTCGCCCACCCGCTTCACCGGCCTCCGCAGGCGGTCGGGGTCCGCGTGGATGTCGGCGATGGCCACGCCCTTCGGACAGATGTGGCCGCGCGAGAGGGGGTCGTCGGGATTGCCGCGGACCGACGTGACCGCGCCGCCCTCGATGGTCAGCTGCAGCCCGCAGATCGCCTCACAGAGATTGCAGACCCCAAGTCGGGTGTCCGGTGCCACAGGTGTCGTCGGAGGGGTCGCCACCCTGGCATCGTGCCATTCGCGTGGAGATGGAGACAGGTCGAACAGTAAGTCATATAAATATAGTGAATTACTGCTGTTAGGGTTGCGCCATGACCATCCCCACGCCGCCGGCGGCGACCCGGCGCACCTTCCTCGCCGCGGCGGTAGCCGGCGGCGCCAGCATGACCCCAGGGTTCGGCAGCCTCATGGACCGTGCCTTCGCCGGGGCACCGGCCATCCTCAAGCCGCTACCTGCCGAGTGGTTCGTCGATCACGGCAGCAACGCCGAGATGCGGTGGGACAGTGTGCGTGCCAGGGAGTACCTCACCTCGCAGGCGAGGCTGTTCGTGAGGAACCACACGGCGACTCCGACCATCGACCGCGCGACCTACCGCCTGCGGATCTTCGGGGGTGGCCTGACGAGGCCGCGGACGGAGTCCGATGCGATCAGCCTCTCCTTCGAGCAGCTCCGTCGGCTTCCGCGGACCCGGCTCACCGCGACGCATGAGTGCACGGGCAACGCTCGAAGCTTCTTCGGCTCGCAGCAAGGAACTCCCGCCTCAGGCACGCCATGGCAACTGGGCTCGGTCGGCACAGTGACCTGGGAGGGCGTGCGCCTCCGTGAGGTCCTGAAACGGGTGGGCGTGCGACCCGACGCCGTGTCGATCCAGGCGACAGGACTCGATGCGAACTACGTGTCGGGTGGTGTGGACTACGGCCCGGTCAGGCGACCGTTCCCGGTCAGCAAGGCCCTTGACGACGCTCTCCTCGCGTGGGGCATGAACGGTCAGGCTCTCCTTCCGGACCACGGCTACCCACTGCGCCTCGTGCTGCCCGGCTGGGTGGGGATCGCGAGCATCAAGTGGCTGGGGTCCCTCGAGGTGTCGACCACCGAGCTGACGTCGCCGTGGAACACCAAGTGGTACCGCATGACTGGCGGCAGCTATCCATCCGACACCCCACCGCTGTCGGTCAACCCCGTCCGATCGGCATGGGAGCTGGCCTGGGACGCACACGTTCCAGGGCGCAAGCACGTCGAGCTCACCGGCCGTTCCTGGAGCGGTGCGGCCCGGATCGCGCACGTCGACGTGAGCACCGACGGCGGCAGGGAATGGCACCGGGCCCGGATGTCGCACCCGAGATCGGGGTGGACTCGGTGGTCCCACTCCTGGAAGCGGCCATCCGCGGGCGCGCACGTGTTGATGGCCCGCGCATCGGACGCTGCGCGGCGCACCCAGCCCCTCACCACCCCGTTCAACGACGGCGGCTACTTCTTCGACGCCGTGGTCAGGCACCCGGTCACCGTGGTGTGAACCGCTCCCGCGCGGGTACGGAGGGCCGGGCCCCGCAGCGAGAACCGCCATCGGGGCAGACACCGACGAAGGGAATGCCCATGGGATACGGACTCGGCGTTTTTCTCCTCGCCCTCGGCCTGATCCTGGCGCTTGCCGTCCAGGACCGGATCGAGGCGATCGACCTGACGATGATCGGCTGGATCCTGGCCGGCGCCGGAGTGCTGATCGTGGTGCTGACGGCCGTCCAGGCCAACCGGGGCCGCCGGCACACCACCACCGCCACGACGACCCACAGCGACGGCTCGCAGTCGGTGAGCGAGCGTCGTACCGAGCAGGACCCGCCGCCGACCGTCTGAAGCCCGCTTGCGGTTTTGGGTCGCTCGCTGGCGCGCTGATAGTCTCTTCCGGTTGCCCGAAATGGGCGACATCCCAACGCACTACCGCCGTCTGACGGCCGCGGATCGAGAGTGCCCGGGTGGACAGGCCCCGGCGCGCCGCGCAACCAGGAACCGGAAGGAGCCCCGCATGTCGATCGGTACCGACGCGGAGACCAAGAAGAAGATCATCGCCAAGTACGCCACGACCGAGGGTGACACCGGTTCGCCCGAGGTGCAGGTGGCTCTGCTGAGCCACCGGATCAGCCACCTCACCGACCACCTCAAGGAGCACAAGCACGACCACCACAGTCGTCGTGGCCTGCTGCTCCTGGTCGGCCAGCGCCGCCGCCTGCTGAACTACCTGCAGAAGACCGACATCGAGCGCTACCGCTCGATCGTCGAGCGTCTCGGTCTGCGTCGCTGATTCCAGACGGCCCACTTCGGTGGGCCGTCTGCGTACATTTGGCACAGCAGTAACTCACAACTGAACAGCAACCATTCCCAGGAGCGATCCGCGAATCGTCGGCCCGGTCCTCGGTAGTGGCCCTCGGTGTGCTCCAGTCGGAGCACCACCCGGAACGCCAGGCAGTTTTGCCCGGCTGCGCCGGGCAGCACCGCGGGCCTCGATCGAAGACCGGCACCCCACGCGGGTCATTCGCGGTTCGCTCCGCGAAGTAGAAAGGGGCCACGTCAGAGTGGAACCCACCATTTCCGCCGTTGAGACAGTGATCGACAACGGCAAGTTCGGACAGCGCACCGTCAAGTTCGAGACCGGGCTGCTTGCCCGGCAGGCGGCCGGCTCGGTCACCGCGTACCTCGACGACGAAACCATGCTTCTCTCGGCCACAACCGCCGGCAAGCACCCCAAGGACCACTTCGACTTCTTCCCGTTGACGATCGACGTCGAGGAGCGGATGTACGCCGCGGGTCAGATTCCCGGCTCGTTCTTCCGCAGCGAGGGCCGCCCGGGCGAGGACGCGATCCTCACCTGCCGCCTGATCGACCGCCCGCTGCGCCCGACGTTCAAGAAGGGCCTGCGCAACGAGGTCCAGGTCGTCATCACGGTCATGGCCCTCGACCCCGACACGCCGTACGACGTGCTGGCGATCAACGCCGCCTCGCTCTCCACCCAGCTCTCGGGCCTGCCGTTCTCCGGCCCCGTGGGCGGGATCCGGGTCGCGCTGATCGAGGGCGAGTGGGTCGGCTTCCCGAGCCACAGCCAGCTCGAGAACGCCGTCTTCGACATGGTCGTGGCCGGCCGGGTGACCGAGACCGGTGACGTCGCGATCATGATGGTCGAGGCCGAGGCCACCGAGCAGACCTGGAACCTCGTGGAGTCCGGCACCCAGGCCCCCACCGAGGAGATCGTCGCCGGCGGACTGGACGCCGCCAAGCCCTTCATCAAGCAGCTGTGCGAGGCGCAGGGCGAGCTGGCCAAGGAAGCCGCGAAGCCGGTCCAGGAGTTCCCGGTCTTCCTCGACTTCGAGGACGACGTGTACGCCGCCGTCGAGAGCGCGGTGAAGGACCAGACCTCGTCCGCGCTCACCATCGGCGGCAAGCAGGAGCGCGAGGAGAAGCTCGACGAGATCAAGGCCGGCCTGCTCGACAGCCTCACCGAGAAGTTCGAGGGCCGCGAGAAGGAGGTCGGCGCCGCCTTCCGCGCGCTGAACAAGTCGCTCGTCCGCGAGCGGGTGCTCCGCGACAAGGTGCGCATCGACGGCCGTGGCCTCGCCGACATCCGCCCGCTGCACGCCGAGGTCGGCGTCATCCCGCGGGTGCACGGTTCGGCCCTCTTCGAGCGTGGCGAGACCCAGATCCTGGGCGTCAGCACCTTGAACATGCTGACCCTCGAGCAGAAGCTCGACACGCTCTCCCCGGAGAAGACGCGCCGCTACATGCACAAGTACGTCTTCCCGCCGTTCTCCACCGGCGAGACCGGCCGGGTCGGCTCCCCGAAGCGGCGCGAGGTCGGGCACGGAGCGCTGGCCCGCCGGGCCCTGCTGCCGGTCCTGCCCACGCGTGAGGAGTTCCCCTACGCCATCCGCCAGCTCTCCGAGGCGATGGGCTCCAACGGCTCCACCTCGATGGGCTCGGTGTGCGCGTCGACGATGTCGCTGCTGCAGGCCGGCGTGCCGCTGAAGGCCGCCGTGGCCGGCATCGCGATGGGTCTGATCTCGGGCGAGATCGACGGCAAGACCGAGTACGTCGCCCTGACCGACATCCTCGGGGCCGAGGACGCCTTCGGCGACATGGACTTCAAGGTCGCCGGCACTCGCGAGTTCGTGACCGCCCTCCAGCTCGACACCAAGCTGGACGGCATCCCGGCCGAGGTGCTCGCCGCGGCCCTGAACCAGGCCAAGGACGCCCGGATCGCGATCCTCGACGTCATGGCCGAGGCGATCGATGAGCCCGAGGAGATGTCGGTCCACGCGCCGCGCATCATCAGCGTCCGGGTCCCGGTCGACAAGATCGGCGAGGTGATCGGGCCCAAGGGCAAGGTCATCAACCAGATCCAGGACGACACCGGCGCCACGCTGTCCATCGAGGACGACGGCACCGTCTACATCGGGGCCACCAACGGTGAGGCCGCCGAGGCGGCCCGCGCCGCGGTGAACGCGATCGCCAACCCGACCATGCCCGAGGTCGGCGAGCGCTACCTCGGCACGGTCGTGAAGACGACGAACTTCGGTGCGTTCGTCTCCCTCCTGCCGGGCAAGGACGGGCTTCTGCACATCAGCAAGCTCCGGTCGCTGGCCGGCGGGAAGCGGGTGGACGCGGTCGAGGACGTCGTCTCGGTCGGTCAGAAGATCCAGGTCCAGATCGCCGAGATCGACGACCGCGGCAAGCTGTCGCTGATCCCGGTCGTGGAGGACACCGAGGGCTCCGCCGACGAGGCCGAGGCGTCGGACAGCACCGAGTGAACAGCGCTCCACCGCTGACCCGTCCGAAGCTTTCGGACGGGTCAGCACCATCCAGCGGCTCGGGCCGGCTGTCGGTTCCCCAGAAGGCGGGGTCCACCCGCACTCTCGAGACAGTCAGGGACGAGGACGGCCAGATCACGTCGCGGGTGCGACGTACCGTCCTGCCCGGTGGCCTGCGCGTGATCACCGAGCAGATGGCGGGCGTCCGGTCCGCGAGCGTCGGGGTCTGGGTCGGGGTCGGGTCGCGCGACGAGACGCCGGCCCTGCACGGCTGCTCCCACTTCCTCGAGCACCTGCTGTTCAAGGGCACGCGGGGACGGTCGGCCATGGACATCTCCGTGGCGCTCGACGCGGTGGGCGGCGAGTTCAACGCATTCACGGCCAAGGAGTACACCTGCTTCCACGCCAGGGTGCTCGACGCCGACCTGCCGCTCGCCATCGACGTGCTCGGCGACATGATGACCGACTCACTGCTGGCTGCGTCCGACGTCGAGGCCGAGCGCGACGTCATCCTCGACGAGATCGCGATGCACGACGACGACCCCGATGACGTGGTCCACAACCTCTTCGCCGCGCAGGCGTGGGGAGACGGTCCGCTCGGGCGCCCGATCGCGGGCACGGCGGGGTCGATCACCGGGCTCACCCGAGACCAGATCAGCAGGTTCTACCGGCGTCATTACCGGCCGGCGAACATCGTCGTCGCGGCCGCTGGCAACGTCGACCACGCCAAGGTCGTCCGGCTGGTGCGCCGGGCCTTCGACCAGAACGACTTCCTCTCCGGCGACGAGGCACCTGTGGTGGCGCGCGCCGTCGACCGGGCACGCCGTGTGCACGCCGGTGCCATCGTCGCCCGCCGACCACTGGAGCAGGTCAACCTGGTCCTCGGCGTCAACGGGCTCACCCGCAGCGACGACCGGCGCTTCCCGCTCGGGGTCCTCAACACGGCGCTGGGCGGCGGCACGTCGTCGCGGCTCTTCCAGGAGGTCCGCGAGCGGCGCGGGCTCGCCTACTCGGTCTTCTCCTTCGCCAGCCACCACGCCGACGCCGGACTCGTGGGCGTGTCCGTGGGATGCCTGCCCGGCAAGCTGGACGACGTCCTGGCGACGGTCCGGGCCGAGCTCGCGAAGGTGGCGAGCGACGGCATCACGCAGGAGGAGCTCGATCGCGGCAAGGGCCAGCTTCGCGGCGGTGTCGTCCTCGGACTCGAGGACTGTGGCTCCCGGATGTCGCGCCTCGGCAAGGCCGAGCTGGTCTACGACGAGCTGCTGAGCATCGACGAGGTCATCGCGCGCGTGGAGGCGGTCACGCTCGACGACGTGGCCGCGGTGGCCGCCGACCTGTTCTCCCAGGCGGAGATCCTCGCCATCGTCGGCCCCTCCTGAGCCGTCACCTACGGCCGATGATCCCCACCACGGGGGGCGCCTTCTGGTCGACCACCGACACCCGGAAGCCGCCGTCGGAGAGGGCGGCCGACGCCTTCCCGACGATGTTCGGCACCAGCTCCGGCCGGTTCGCCTCGTAGAACAGGAAGACGGCGCCACCAGGCAGCACCCGGTCATGCAGCAGTGCGACCTCGTCGGCACATGCGCGCACCCAGAACAGGTTCACGTTGAACGCGAACACCTTGTGCAGTCGCTTCACCGGGACCCGCAGCGTCGCCAGGTCGATCTGCCGGACGGTCAGGCGCCCGGCGTCGATGAACTTCTGGCAGCGCCTCTTGGTGCGGTCAACGCCCGACTCCGAGCGGTCGATCGCGAAGAGCTTCCCGGTCTCGAGGCGGTGGCAGATCAGCTCGGCACCCGCGCCGGGCCCGCAGCCGATCTCGAGCACGTTGTCCGCCGGACCGACATCCATGAGGTCCACCGCCCAGCGGATCCGGGCCGGGATCGTCTGCACCGCCATGAGGTCCAGCCTGCCAGACGCCTCGGCAGCGAGTCACCGTCGCCGATCGGCGTCCCGATCGCGTCACCGGCGCTCCCGGCCGATGGACTACCTTGGCCGCGTGACCGATGCGATCAAGGTCGGGGTGCTCGGCGCGCTCGGCAAGGTGGGGTCGGAGGTGTGCCGCGCCGTGGAGTCGGCCGACGACACGGAGCTGGTCGTCGCGATCGACGTCGACGAGGAGCTCGACGGCCTGGTCACCTCCGGGGCGGAGGTGATGGTCGACTTCACCCATCCGGACGCGGTGATGGACAACCTGGAGTTCTGCATCGACCACGGCATCCACGCTGTCGTGGGAACGACCGGATTCGACGACGACCGACTCCAGACGATCCGCGGCTGGCTGGCCGGAGCCCCGTCGGTCGGCGTCCTGGTCGCCCCCAACTTCTCCATCGGTGCGGTCCTGATGATGCGGTTCGCCGCCGAGGCCGCCCGTTACTTCGAGTCCGTCGAGGTGGTGGAGCTCCATCACCCGGACAAGGCGGACGCACCCTCCGGGACGGCGCGGCGTACGGCGCAGCTCATCGCCGCCGCCCGACGCGACGCCGGCGCCGGCTCGATCCCGGACGCGACCTCCTCGGCACTGGACGGTGCTCGTGGTGCCGAAGTCGACGGGATCCGCGTCCACGGCCTGCGGCTCCGGGGCCTGGTGGCGCACCAGGAGGTCCTTTTCGGAGGGCTGGGGGAGACCCTGACCATCCGGCACGACTCTCTGGACCGGGCCTCGTTCACGCCGGGGGTCATGGCGGGGGTCCGTGCGGTCGGCTCACGGCCGGGGCTCACCGTGGGACTCGAGCACGTCCTGGATCTCGACGGCAGTTGAGGTGGTTGCGGCGTCCCGCCACGTCGACCTCGCCTTCGGCCGGGCCTGAGGGCGCCACGGGTCAGAGGAGGCGGACCAGGGCGGCGACCACGGCCGAGCCGAACACCACGACGAGGAACGGCGCCCGCGCGAGCAGGAGCAGGACCGCGGCCGCGAGGCCGACTGCTCGGGCGTCGAGGACCAGGCTCGTTCCGTCGGCGAAGACCTGGACTGCCACGAGCGCCGCCAGCAGGGCGACCGGGATCAGGTCGGCGACCCGCTCCATCAGTGGCCGCTCGAGGACCCTCGGGGGCACCGAGAGGCCGGCCAGCTTGAGCAGGTAGCAGCCAACGCCCGCCGCCGCGATGGCGAGCCAGGTCATCGTGGGAGTCATCGATGTACCTCCGGCATGTCCAGCGGGTGCGGCCGACGCCACAGCACGCCGGCGAGCAGGGCCACGCCGGCCGAGGCCAGGACGGGGACGCCTGCGGCGGTGACCGGCACCAGCCCGAGAGCGACCGCGACGGCTGCTAGCGCGACGATCCGGTTCCGGGCGTCGTGCAGACGGGGCCAGAGCAGGGCCAGGAAGGCGGCACCCACAGCGGCGTCGAGACCGTAGGCGCTCGGGTCACCGATGGCCGAACCGGCGAGAGCGCCGACCAGCGTGGCCAGGTTCCAGAGCACGAGGATCGTGGCCCCCGTGGTCAGGAACCCGATGCGGGCAGCCGGGGTAGACGACCGGGTGACCGACATCGCCGTGGACTCGTCGATGACCAGGTGGGCGGCGGCCACACGGCGCCACCGGGTCCACGCCAGGAGCGGCGCCAGGCGCAGCCCGTAGAGCGTGTTGCGGGTGCCGAGCAGCAGGGCGGTCAGCGCACCCGACACCGGGGTGCCGCCGGCCGCGAGCACGCCGACCATGGCGAACTGGGAGGCGCCGGTGAACATCAGCAGGGAGAGCACGCAGGTCTGGCCGACGGTGAGGCCGGCGGAGACGGCGATGGCGCCGAAGGAGAGGCCGTAGGTGCCGGTGGCGAGGCCGACCCCGAGCCCGTCGCGGATGATCCGCGCGCGTTCGCGTGGATCGACGGCGGCGTCGCTCACGCCGACCCGGCAGCGGACCGGGGAGTGGACGCGCGGGTCAGCGGCGCCGGTGGATGCGCACGGCGCGCGGTTGCTGCCGTCGCGAGAAGTCGTGCACCAGGGCGAACGCCAGGACGACGCCCACGACGCCGCCGAGGAGCAGGCCGCCAAGAGGCAGCGAGAGGTCGAAGGCGAAGGTCAGCCAGACACCGACCCCGATCGAGAGCAGGACCGCGCCGACGACGACGAGGACCCGGTAGAGCTGCGGTAGCGGACCGAACATGTTTCGTTCCCCTGTTCCGGACCACCACGGTTCCTCGGTGCGAGGCCGCGCAGGTGGACCTCCATGGTGGCCCAAACGGCGCCGAAATCAAGTGAACGATCAAGAACGTTCCCCGAACTCGGTGTGCAGCCGGACCTGCCTGACCCGGGTGTTGCCGTCGCCGTGCAGGTCGAGCTCGCGGTGAGCGCCGTCGGCGCCCCAACCCGCTTCCGTGAGGAACCGTCGCAGCGGGTCGTCGCTGGCGATCGCCCAGAGCACGGCATGGGTGAATCGATCCGCCGCCATTGTGTCGACCGCCGCCTGGAGAAGCCGCGAGCCGTGCCCCTTCCCGCGCTCGTCGGGGTCCACGGTGAGCTCCATGAGCTCGGCAGAGGTGGCCGGGTCGCAATCCGGATCCGTGGCGGGAGTGGTGATCGCGAACCCGACCACCCGGTTGCGTTCGAGTGCGACCAGCACGCGGGTGCGCGCGTCCGCGGGGCGGGCGAGGGCGGTCCGCCACACGCCGGCGGCCCGATCGGAGTCCACGTCGAGCGCCTCGGGCGGCAACAGGTCGGCGTACGACGCCCGCCACGTGCGCGCCTGGAGGGCAGCGATCGCCTCGGCGTCGTCCGCCCAGGCCACGCGGACGGAGACGTCGGCCGACGGGGTGCTCATGGACCCAGTCTGTCGGGCGACTGGGTGTTACAGGCAAGCGGTCGGAATGCGCGAAACTGTAACAACTGCTGGTAGCGTGGTAGTCGTGTACGGCAACGACTTCGGCGGGCCCGAGCGGCCCCGCGAGACGGACGAGACGGACGGCTTCAACGACCTCCTGGAGGCCGACGGACGGATCGAGCCCCGCGACGAGATGCCAGACGGCTATCGCAAGACCCTGATCCGGCAGATCGCGCAGCACGCGCATTCCGAGATCATCGGCATGCAGCCCGAGGGCAACTGGATCAGCCGGGCTCCCAGCCTGCGACGCAAGGCGATCTTGATGGCGAAGGTGCAGGACGAGGCCGGTCACGGCCTCTACCTCTACGCCGCCGCCGAGACGCTGGGCGCCGACCGCGCGGACCTGCTCGACCAATTGCACTCCGGTCGCCAGAAGTACTCCTCGATCTTCAACTACCCGACGCTCACGTGGGCGGACGTCGGGGCCATCGGCTGGCTGGTCGACGGGGCCGCGATCGTCAACCAGGTCCCGCTGTGCCGCTGCTCCTACGGCCCGTACGCCCGGGCCATGGTCCGGGTCTGCAAGGAGGAGTCCTTCCACCAGCGACAGGGCTTCGAGATCCTGCACACGCTCTCGCACGGCACCGCGGACCAGAAGCGGATGGCCCAGGACGCGGTGAACAGGTACTGGTGGCCGTCGCTGATGATGTTCGGACCACCGGACGACGACTCCCCGAACTCGGCGCAGTCCATGGCCTGGGGAATCAAGCGCTTCTCGAACGACGACCTGCGGCAGCGGTTCGTGGACATGACCGTGCCCCAGTCGGTGGCGCTTGGCCTGACGCTGCCGGATCCGGAGATCTCGTGGAACGAGGAGCGCGGCCACCACGACTTCGGCGAGGTCGACTTCACCGAGCTGTTCGAGGTGATCAAGGGCAACGGTCCGTGCAACGCCCAGCGGATGGCGCACCGGGTGGGCGCCCACGAGGACGGCGCCTGGGTCCGCGAGGCCGCGTCGGCCTATGCCACCAAGCAGGCCGCGCGCTCGGAGGGCGCAGCATGAACACCACCCCATTCGAATGCTCACTTCGTTCCGCTTCGAACGGGGACCCCGGATGAGCGACTGGCCGCTCTGGGAGGTGTTCGTGCGCTCGCGCCGCGGGCTGTCGCACGTGCACTCCGGCTCCCTGCACGCGCCGGACGCCGAGATGGCGCTGCGCAACGCACGCGACCTCTACACCCGCCGGCAGGAGGGCGTGTCGATCTGGGTGGTCCGTTCCTCCGACATCGAGGCGAGCACTCCGGACGAACGCGACTCGTTCTTCGACCCGGCAGCCGACAAGATCTACCGCCACCCGACGTTCTACGACGTGCCGGAGGGGGTTGAACATCTATGAGTGAGAGAGCGCTGTTCGACTACGTGCTCGGGCTCGCCGACGACGCCCTGATCTCCGCGCAGCGGATGGGCTGGTGGATCAGCAGGTCCCCCCAGCTGGAGGAGGACGTTGCGATGGCCAACATCGGCCTCGACCAGCTCGGACAGGCTCGGGCGCTCCTTGCCTACGCCGGCCAGGTCGAGGGCGAGGGCCGTTCCGAGGACGACCTCGCCTACCTCCGGGACGAGCGCGACTTCCGCAACGTCAAGCTGGTCGAGCGCAGCCAGACCGACTTCGGCGTGGCGATGGCGCGGCTGCTGCTGTTCTCCGCGTGGCAGGCCGAGCTGTACGCCGCCCTCGCCCGCAGCAGCGACCCCACGCTGGCCGGCGTCGCGGGCAAGGCCGTCAAGGAGGTCGCCTACCACCTCGACCACGCCCGCAACTGGGTGGTCCGGCTCGGTGATGGGACCGAGGAGTCCCACGAGCGGATGCAGGCCGCGCTCGACGCCGAGTGGCCGTGGTTCGAGGAGCTGTTCGACTCCGCGGCCATCGACCCGGCCCTGGTCGCGAGCGGAGTCGCGGTCGATCCCGCCTCGCTGCGGGGTGCGGTCCTCACCCGGGTCGAGGACGTCGTCGCCGAGGCCACCCTGACCGTGCCGCAGGTCGTGCCGGCCGTCGGTGGAGGGCGGCAGGGGTTGCACAGCGAGGAGATGGGCTACCTGCTCGCGGAGATGCAGCACCTCACCCGCAGCCACCCGGGGGCGACGTGGTGACTCGACGACCTCGACCACCGACCGCAGCCGCGGCTGGCAGGTCGCCGCCCAGGTGCTGGATCCCGAGCTGCCCGTGGTCACCATCGAGGACCTCGGCATCCTGCGCGACGTCACGGAGGACGACCAGGGCCGGGTCCACGTCCAGATCACGCCGACCTACTCCGGCTGCCCGGCCATGGAGACCATTCGCACCGACCTGGTGGACGTCCTCACGCAGGCCGGCTACCAGCACGTGTGCGTGGAGTTCGTGCTCTCGCCCGCCTGGACGACCGACTGGCTCACCGACGAGGCCCGCGCCAAGCTGGCGGCGTACGGCGTCGCGCCGCCGACCGGCCGGGTCGGCGACGGGCCCACCCCGCTCACCTTGTCGGTGCGCTGCCCGCAGTGCGGCAGTCTCGACACGAGCGAGTCCAGCCGGTTCGGCTCCACGGCCTGCAAGTCGCTGTGGGTCTGCCGCAGCTGCCGCGAGCCGTTCGACCACTTCAAGGCCCTGTGATGGCGGCCTGTGATGGCGGTCCGGCCCTGTGATGGCGGCCCTGTGATGGCGGCCCGCTGATGGCCGCCACCCACGCGGCGATCCACCCGCTCCGCGTCACCGCCATCGACGAGCTGACCGACGACTCGGTCGCCCTGACGTTCGAGGTGCCCGAGGAGCTGCGCGACGACTATGCGTTCGCGCACGGGCAGCACCTCAACATCCGGGGTGGCGACGACGTCCGCCGGTCCTACTCCATCTGCACCCCGCCGTCCTCGGGTGTCCTCAGGATCGGCGTCAAGCGGCTGGCCGGCGGGGCGTTCAGCGAGGGCGTCGTGGACGCGCTCCGAGTCGGAGACGAGCTCGAGGTGTCCACACCCGCGGGCCGGTTCACCACCGAGCTCGACCCGTCCACGGCGAGGCGCTACGTCGCGATCGCCGCTGGGTCGGGCATCACCCCGGTGCTCTCGATCATCGCCGCGATCCTGGAGGGCGAGCCCGGCTCGTTCGTGACCCTGGTCTACGCCAACCGGACCAGCCGCTCGGTGATGTTCCTGGACGAGGTGCACGACGTGAAGGACCGCCACCCCGAGCGGTTCCAGATCATCCATGTCCTGTCCCGTGAGCAGCAGGACGTCGAGCTCCTGTCCGGCCGCCTCGACGGAGACCGGCTGCGCGGCATCCTCGAAGCGCTGGTCCCGGCGAAGGAGGTCGACGACTGGTTCCTGTGCGGCCCGCAGCAGATGATCGAGGAGCTGCGTACCGTCCTCACCGATGCCGGGGCCACCAGGATCCACTCCGAGCTCTTCCATGCCGACCCGGTCCCGCGGGCACCGGTCGCCGCGCTCGAGGACGGCACCGACGGCGCTGCGGCAGTCACCATCCGACTCGACGGCCGGGCCTCGGACTTCTCGTTGCGCCCCGACGACGTCGGCGTCCTCGAGGCAGGGCTGCGGGTCCGCTCCGACCTGCCGTTCGCATGCAGGGGCGGAGTGTGCGGCACCTGTCGGGCCCGCCTCGTCGAGGGCACCGTGCAGATGGACGCCAACTACGCGCTGGAGCCCGACGAGATCGAGAAGGGGTACGTGCTCACCTGCCAGTCGCACCCCACGTCGGCGAAGGTGGTCCTGGACTACGACGCCTGAGGCGCCGCGATGATCTCCGCCAGCCGGTCCGGCTGCTGCAGCATCGGCAGGTGGGCGGTGTCCATCCGGACCACGTCGCCGCCGAGCTCCGCGGCGTACTTCTCCTGGAGCGAAGGCGGGAACTGGGTATCCTGCTCGGTCAGCACGTACACCGTGTCCGTGAAGCCGCGTGCCGGCACCGGGTCGCGGTAGAGCGCCTTCGACTCGGGCGCGAACTCCGCGACGATGCGGGCCGCGACCTCGTCGTCGAGCCCTGCACACAGCCCCTCGCGGATGGCCTTGTCGGGCGGTCGGGTGCCGAGCAGGCGGATGACGATGCCCATCACCTGCCTTTGCGGCACGGGTAGAGCACCCACGAAGGACGACCCGGCGGCCGGCACGGAGGCCGAGACCGCGACCAGTCCGGACACCCGTTCCGGTGCCCGGCCGACGACGGCCGCCGCGACCACGCCTCCGATCGAGTGGGCGACGATCCGGAACCGGTCCCAGCCCGTCGGCGGCCGCGAGCGCGGCGTCGGCGTAGGCCTCCAGCGAGGCATCACCGCGCGGGTAGTCGGCCACCCGGGACTCGACCGGGATCGCTGAACGGACGTCGTCCCAGATCCAGGGGAGGAGGCCGGCGCCGGACAGGAAGAGGATCGGTGTGGTCATGGATCGACGCTATCGGTGCTTCAGGTCAGGTTCTGACCCCAGGGCCGTGCTCGACGGGCACCTTCACCGGCGCAG
This sequence comes from uncultured Actinomycetota bacterium, assembly GCA_963733895.1. Taxonomy (GTDB): domain Bacteria; phylum Actinomycetota; class Actinomycetes; order Propionibacteriales; family Nocardioidaceae; genus Nocardioides. Next base: position 172,731 of record CAVTEY010000004.1, on the reverse strand, counting down.
GGCGGGCACGGACTCGCGGGCCTTGGCCACGCGGCGCTCGAGCCACCTCCCGCGCGGGGTGAGGGACGGCTGCCGCTTGTCGTCCCCGGCCCGGTCCCGCACCAGGGAGCGGTACGCCGACCCGCGGACCACCAGGTCCGTGGCGAAACCCCGGGACGCGCGTCACGGCTGCGTCCGCGCCCTTCGCGACGTCCTCGGGGGGCAGCTCGAATGCGCCCACCTCCCGGGCGCGAGCGACCTCCCGCCGCTCGGCCCGGACCAGGGCGGCGAGGGGCAACCAGACCGGGACGACCACGAGCAGGAGCCCGGCGAGGACGACGGAGGTGGCCAGCAGAGCCCGGCCCCACAGGGTCGACAACACGTCGGACGGGTCCGAGACGAGCACGGCCGCCAGCACGAGGTACGCAGCGCCGTACACCACCGACCAGCCGGCGGCCGCTCCCGCGGGATCGGTGAGCACGGCGTAGGTCCACTCTCGTTCCTTGCCGGCGCCGCTCACCCGCAGCAGCTGCAGGCACCTGCCGCGCCAGAAGGCCCAGGCCCCGGACGCGACGACGAGCAGGACAGAGGCTGCGGCCAGCAGCAGGGCATGGTCGCGCACGAACTGGACGCCGGGCACCGTCGATGACGTCGCCAGCCACCATCCGAGGGCCGCCACTCCCGCGACGAGCAGGGCCGAGGGAAGGGCATTCGAGATGGCACGCAGCACGCCTTCGGTGCGTCGCACGGCCGAACCCACACCGCGCTTGAACCCGCGTTTGGACTTCACGGCCGGTACGCGGGTGCGGTTCGCGAGCCGGTCCAGCGCCGCCCAGACGCTGCCTGTGGCGGCCGGCATGCTGCCGAGCACGATCAGCGAAAGGCTCAGCCCCAGCACAACCGCCATCGTCGCGACTCCCTGCTGAGCGGAGAGGTCTGCAGTGTCGGCGCCGCGCGCCTTGTTCACGGCGTAGGCCACGAGCGCGACGACCGGGCTGAGCAGCACCAGGCCGTGCAGCATCGTGCCCGAGCGGAACGCGCCGTACGCGAAGGCGACGAGGAGGGCGCTCATCCCCACCGCCGTGGCCGGGCCGGCGAGGCCACCCGGCAGGACACCGAACAGCGCGAGGGCCAACAGCGCCGCGCCGAAGGACAGGCCGAGCAGGGCAAGGGTGCGGGGGAGCACAGACCGCGACGTCAGGCCGGTCACGGTCCAGAACGGCAGCAGCATCGCCCCCCGCAGCAATCGGGTGACCGGCTTGACGGCGGCCAGGCCGGAACGATCGGAGTCGACCACGGTCGCGGCCACCGCCGCCGCCGTGGTCGCGGCGCGGATCGTCAGGTCGCTGCTGGTCTCTTCGCTCCATGGCTCCCGGCCGATCCCGGCGCGGTCGAACGCCGCCAGTGACTCGATCCGGTCGTCCGGGGTGATCGGGGGATCGTTCGGTGCCGACAGCCGGGTGAGCAGATCCTGGTGCTCCAGCAGGAAGGTCTCGCCGCGGGAGCGCGGGTTGGCACCGTCGACCCGGTCCGCCCTGATCGCGGCCGCCAGCGCCGGCAGCTCGGCGGGCACGATGCGCAGGTGGAGGGACCACGCGAACAGATCGGCCAGGGCGGGCAGTGCGGACGCGAGGTCCCCGGTAGGTACTCCCGGATTGAGGACCGGAGTAAGCTCTTCGACGGCCTGGTTCCTGAGCGCCCGCACCCGCGGGTCGTTCGCCGCATCGTCCTCGAACAGCTCCTCGACGAGCTCGTCGATCGTGCGCCGCGCGGTCGCGGCTGCGGTCTCGCGCAGCTCCTTCCGCTGGTCCTTCTGGTCGTCCTCGTCGTCCTCCCACACCGGAGCGGACATGACGCCGCTGAGGAGGGCGGTCCGCCGCACCCGACCCGGCTGCAGCACGGTTCGGCACAGGACCGACGCTGCGTCGATCCGGCCCCAGACCCAGTCGTTGACCCGCCAGGAGCGCTTGATGAACCCGCCGAAACGGTTGAGCGACCAGCCGCCGAGCTTGTCGTCGCCGGTGCGGGTGTAGAGGGGGAAGGCGTTCTCCGCATGCGCGCTGAGCTGGACGATCTCGACCGGAAGGTCGGCGCCGGTGCTGCCCTCGTCTCCGAGGGTGGTGCTCGCGACCTCGAGCTGCAGCAGCCGGGTCAACAACAGCCGGGGGTTCGGAATCTGGCCCGCGGGCATCAGGACGTTGTTCCAGTCCTCGAGCTCGGTGAGGTGGTCACCGAGCACGTGCAGCTCGTCGGCCTTGCAGGTCGCGTCCAGCACTGGCAGCACCCGCCGCAGGTGGGCCACCACCCGGGCGACCCGGCTCCAGACGGCGTCACCGGCCGAGCCGGGCTCGCCCTCGCAGACGATCTCCAGGGCCTTGCGCAGGGCTGCCTCGTGACTCTCGGACGGGTCGCGCTTGCGATCGTTCTTGACCACCGCGTCGACGAACTTGGCCAGCTCCTGGTCGGCGTCGTCGGCGTCGGGACCGCCCAGCATCAGCCGCTCGTAGGACGCCAGTCGCAGCCGCCAATAGCTCTCGTTGGGCTCCAGTGCGGTCAACAGCGGGTCCTGGTCCCAGTGGGCATCGGTCCCCGCACGCATCGCCCTGATCTCGGTGGAGAGCTCGGAGACCCTCCGGCGGGCCGTGGCCACCTTGTCGTAGTCGGGCCCCGGCTCCAGCACCCACACGAGGCGCCGCAGCAGGTCGGCGACGGCCGACGCGACACCGACGGCCGTGGTCACTCCCCAGGCCCACCCCGGTCCGTTGGCCGGTTTCCGGGCCGTGGGCAGCTGATCGGGGAAATAGGGCACCCTCGGACGGTCCCGCGCAGGGGCGCGCTTCCGGGACCACCACTCCTGGGCGCTGTGGGCGGCGAATCGGGTGCGCTCGAAGTTCCATGTCGCCGGGAGGGCGAGTTCCTCGCCGTCGAGGGATGACCGGGTGACCGCCCGCCCGGCCAGGTCACGGCCGGCCCGCCACCGGCGGAGCCGGGCGTACTGGGCGTAGATCCCGCTTGCCAGGACCTCTAGCTCGTCCGGCCCGTCCACCTCGCTCAGGATGTCGCCCCGCATACCGCGCCGCCCGGCCGCCGCCCGGTTGTGCTGCTCCAGCTCGTCGACGAACGTTCGGCTGCCCTGCGCGGTCAACGCGCCGAGCAGGCCCGACATGGCCCCCACCAGGGTCGGCGGGTCCGCCTCGGTGTCGCCGGTGTCCGCGACCGGTTGTCCGGCGTGCGGGTAGACCAGCAACATCACTCGGCGGACAGGACCAGACGACGGCATGGACTCCACGCCCTCGAGGGCCGCCCTGGTCGGAGTGTTGGCCAGGGCGCCGCCGTCGACGACGTAGCGCGACCGGTCGCGGCGCGGGTGCTCGTCGCCCCAGCTGGACACGACGTGGTGCATGTCTGGGCGCAGCCGCTGCTCCTCGGTCCAGGCCTGGCCGACCGGCTCGGCGTGCAACGGCGACCCGACCGGGACGAACACCGGCTCGAAGGCCACCGGGAAACTGGCGGTGCTCCGAGCGGCGAGCGCGAGGCGGTGCGCCGTCCGCTCGATCGACTTCTGGCTGAACGGGTCCCGGGTCGAGCACGGATCGGCGTCGCTGCACGTCTTCGGAGCGCTGCAGGAGTGGCGCAGGGGCGGATCAGGCAGCCGCTGCCAGCGGAATCGGCCGGCGTGCAGGGCCTGGGGGAGTCGCTGCCCCATCGAGTCGACGGCCACGGTCTGGTTGCCGCGCAGCACGGTCGTCGTGATCGTCAGGTCGACCGGCGCCTCCTCGGCCGGGCGTACGTCGGCCGGCGAGGCGAGGCGGCCGAGCGCGTCGTTGAGGGCGGGCAGGAAGAACTCGTCTCCCCGCAACAGGGAGGAGGGAGAGCCACGGAACGGCTGCCGGAGGAGGGACTCGATGCGGCCCTGATCGCTCCAGATGTCGCGCAGCATCGCCAGCTTCGCGCTCCGGTTGACCTGGGAGAGCGCGAGCGCAGCGCCGTTGATGCCACCCGCGGAGGTGCCAGCGATGACGTCCGCCCGCGCCGTGCAACCGCACAGGGTGAGCAGTGCGGCGTACACCGGGTCGGCGTCGGCGGCGCCCGACGCCGCCTTGGTCAGCCGGTCGAGCTCGAGCACGCCGCCGCCCATCCAGACGGCCAGGCTGACGCCGCCGTTGAGGATGACGCCGAAGCGGATGTCCTCCCGCGGGACAGGCGAGTCGCGGGCCTGGCGCAACAACCCGTGCTCGATCGTCGGTCCAGCCCCCATGAAGGCCTCCTCGCTCCGTCCCGAGTCGATTCTGCTCCTGAGGAGCCACCGGGGGACAGTCCGATACGCCCGTGGCACCCAGCGGAGCCCGCGCCCGGCACCCGTCTAGGGTCGAGTCATGGAGTTCAGGAACCTCGGGAACAGCGGCCTGAAGATCTCGGCCATCGCCTACGGCAACTGGCTGACCCACGGGTCGCAGGTGGAGGAGGACGCTGCCGTCGCGTGCGTTCGCCGGGCGCTCGACGAGGGCATCACCACGTTCGACACGGCCGATGTGTACGCCAACACGGTGGCCGAGTCGGTCCTCGGCAAGGCGCTGCAGGGCGAGCGCCGCGAGAGCCTGGCGATCTTCACCAAGGTCTTCTGGCCGACCGGCCCGGGCGGGCCCAACGACCAGGGGCTCTCCCGCAAGCACATCCTCGAGGCGATCGACGGCTCGCTCACCCGTCTGGGCACCGACCACGTCGACCTCTACCAGGCGCATCGCTACGACCACGGGACCCCGCTCGAGGAGACGATGGAGGCGTTCGCCGACGTCGTCCGCGCCGGCAAGGCGCTCTACATCGGAGTTTCGGAGTGGCGGGCCGAGGAGATCCGCGCCGCACACGCCCTGGCCCGCGAGCTGCACGTCCCGCTGGTGTCCAACCAGCCGCAGTACAACATGCTGTGGCGGGTGATCGAGGCAGAGGTCGTGCCGACCTGTGAGGAGCTCGGCATCGGTCAGGTCGTGTGGTCGCCCATCGCCCAGGGGGCCCTCACCGGCAAGTATCGGCCGGGGGCGACGTCCCCGACCGCGTCCCGGGCCGCCGACCACAAGGGTGGCGCGGACGCGATCTCGAAGTGGCTCGAGGACGACGTCCTCACCCGCATCCAGCAGCTCGCACCGATCGCTGCGGACGCCGGACTCAGCATGGCCCAGATGGCGGTCGCCTGGGTGCTCCAGAACCGGAACGTGTCCGCCGCCATCATCGGGGCCAGCCGTCCCGATCAGGTCACCGAGAACGTCAAGGCGGCCGGTGTGCACCTGGACGATCAGGTGCTGAAGCAGATCGACGAGGTCCTCGACCCGGTCATCGAGCGCGATCCCGCCAAGACCAGGTCGCCACGCCGCCGGGTCTCCTGAGCTGACCGCGGGCGAGCGACACGGCTCCCGCCGTCGCCGCCACCAGGCCGACGGCCAGCAGCGGCCACCAGTCGCCGCCCACCCCGTCGCCGAGCAGCACCACCCCGACGACGGCGGGGACGAACGTCTGCGCCACGATCAGCGGTCCGGCCACCGCGGCTGCACCGGCGCGGTCCATGCCGAGGAAGTACAGCCAGAACGCGACCACGCTCACCGCCGGGACGACCATCGCGGCGACGGCCATGGGCGCCTCCGGAGGCCACCCGAGGCCACGGACCGCAATCGCGGAGGTCGCGTAACCGAGTCCTGCGAGCGCTCCCAACACGCTCCCGCCCAGCGCGGTCCCGCGGGCACTCACGCCGATCACGGCGGCCAGGCAGTAGGCAACGAACGCGGCGCCCAGCCAGGCCGCGAAGGTGGACGACGTGTGCGTCGGGCCCGCCGCGCCGGACCCGGCGGCGAGGAGGACGAGACCTCCTGTCACTGCGGCGAGGGCGACCCACTCTCGAGGGCCCAGGTGCTCGTGGAGCACCCGAGAGGCGAGGGCGGTGACCGCCAGCGACATGGCGACGGTCGCCTGGGCGAGGTAGAGGGGAAGCAGCCAGATGGCGACCACGTGCAGTGCCCAGCCGGTGACGTACATCGCGACAACGAGCATCGTCCACGGGTCCCGCACGCCCTGGCGGACGAAGTCCGGGAGGCGCTCGGCGGACCACACGTGCCGTCGTACGGCGTGGGCCAGGATGATGGCCCCCAGGCCGAAAAGCACCGCGCCCGTCAGGCCGGCCAGCAGTCCGGCCGTCATCCCGAGGCCTCGCCCTAGCGGTAGTGCTCGGGGAGCTGCTGGCCGATCTTCACCTTGGGCTTGGGCAGCCGCATGAACTTCATCTGCAGGGAGCGCATCATCGCGTAGTACGTCGTGCCCTTGGGGTCCTCGTCGGGGAATCTGCGCGCGAGCTCGCGACGCATCCGGCGACGCATCAAGGTCATGTCGACCGCGACCAGCAACAGGGTCCCGATCAGGATGCTGTTGCCGATGCCGGCCAGCCTGCTGTTGCCCGAGTAGCCGAAGACCATGGTCAGGATCAGCAGGGGGATCATCAGCTCGATGAACGAGAAGCGGCTGTCCACGAAGTCGCGCACGAACGACTTGACCGGGCCCTTGTCGCGGGCCATGTAGTAGCGCTCGTCGCCGGACTTCATCGCCGCCCGGACCTTCTGGCTCGACTCAGACCGCGCCGACCGCTGCGCCTTGGCCATCTCCTTGCGGGTCCGGGGCACCTTCGCCCGTGCCTTGGCGGCCTCCTCGGCCTCGCGACGCGTGGGCGTGGGGCGGCCCTTGCCGTCGGCCTTCTCGGCCGTGGGCGCCGCAGCGGCGTCGGTCTCGGACTTGGTACGACGGAACAACGCGGACCTTCAGGACTCGAGGAGAGGAACGGCCCGATCCTACCCGGCGCCCGGGCGCGCGCCGGACCCAGGGAACCTCGCGGCGTCTTGCCCGTGGACACTAGGGTGAAGGGCAACACCGGTGATCACGTGGTAGGAGGGGCGGACACCCCATGAGTCTCATGAAGCGCATCAGCCTGATCTTCAGGTCCAAGGCGAACAAGGCCCTCGACAAGGCCGAGGACCCTCGCGAGACGCTCGACTACAGCTACCAGCGGCAGCTCGACCTCCTCGCCAAGGTGCGCCGTGGCGTGGCCGACGTGGCCACCAGCCGCAAGCGCGTGGAGCTGCAGGTCAACCAGCTCGAGGGGCAGTCGACCAAGCTGCAGGGCCAGGCCGAGAAGGCCATCTCGGTCGGGCGCGAGGACCTCGCCCGGGAGGCACTCACCCGCAAGTCCGGCCTCTCCTCGCAGATCACCGACCTCAAGGCACAGCACGCCCAGCTCCAGGGGGAGGAGGAGAAGCTCACCCTGGCCCAGCAGCGTCTGCAGGCCAAGGTCGAGTCCTTCCGGACCCGCAAAGAGACGATCAAGGCCACCTACACCGCCGCCGAGGCGCAGACCAAGATCAATGAGGCGATGTCCGGGATCGGCGAGGAGATGGGCGATGTCGGCATGGCCATCCAGCGGGCCGAGGACAAGACCGCCCAGATGCAGGCCCGGGCCGGCGCGATCGACGAGCTGATCGCCTCCGGGGCCCTCGACGACGTCAGCCAGGTCGGCGGAAGCGACGACATCACGCGCGAGCTCGACGCGATGAGCTCCGAGGCTGACGTCGAGGCCGAGCTGGCCAAGCTCCGGGCCTCCGGCCAGCCGCAGGCGATCGAGTCGGCCGAGGACGGCGGCGACATCCTCGAGGCGGAGCCCGAGAAGTCGGCCGAGAGCAGGCAGGAACCGTGATCATCCGGATCCTCGGCGAGGGGCAGTACGACGTCTCCGACGACGCGTTGCCCCGGCTCAACGAGCTCGACGCGGCCGTCGAGGCCGCGGTGGAGTCCGGAGCAGAATCGGCCTTCGCCACGGCCCTGGCCGCGCTGCTCGAAGGAGTCCGGACCCTCGGCGTGCCTCGCGACGCGGAGAGTCTCGACGAGTCCGACCTGATCCTGCCGCCCGCCGACGCGAGCGTGGAGGACGTCCGGGAGCTGCTCGACGACGACGGCCTGATTCCGGGCTGAGCCTTGGCGCACTCCCGCTTCATCAAGGACCGTGGTCTGACCTTCCGGATGACCACCGTCATGTTCCTGCTCGGCGCCCTGTTCGTGGCGCTCGTCGTGGTCATGATGTTTGTGTTCCCAGACCTCGCCATCTTCATCGGCCTGGCTGGCATCGGGATCGCCTTCTACCAGTGGTGGAACTCCGACAAGGCCGCCATGCGGGCGATGCGCGCCTACGAGGTAAGCCCGCAGGAGATGCCTGAGCTGCACGGCATGATCGATCGGCTCTGCGCCCTCGCCGAGATGCCCAAGCCTCGGGTGGGGATCGCCGAGATGGACATCCCGAACGCGTTCGCCACCGGCCGCTCCCCGGACCGCGCCGTCGTCTGCGTCACCACCGGGATCCTGGGCAAGCTGACGCCCGAGGAGCTGGAGGGGGTGCTCGCACACGAGCTCTCCCACGTGGCGCACCGCGACGTCCTGGTGATGACCGTGGCCGCGTCTGCGGGCATCGTGGCCGGCATGATGACCCGCGGTGCGGCCTTCAGCGGAATGGGCCGGCGCAACAACGGCGGCGCCCCCGCCGTGATCATCGCGTTGGTCGCCAGCCTGGTCGTCTACGCCCTGAGCTTCGTGCTGATGCGGCTGCTGAGCCGCTACCGCGAGCTGTGCGCGGACCGCTCCGGCGCCTACCTGACCCTGAAGCCAGCGGCCCTGGCCTCGGCGCTGCAGAAGATCACCGGGGAGATGGCCGCGATCCCGCAGCGGGACCTGCGGGCCTCCCACGCCATGAACGCGTTCTTCATCGCCCCCGCCATCAGCGGGGCCAGCCTGCGCACCCTCACCTCCACCCACCCGACCCTCGAGCAGCGGCTCGAGCAGCTCGCCCGGATCCAGGCCGAGCTCGGCCGCCCCCAGGGCTAGGGCAGGCCGGATGGGCCTCTGGGACGCGATCCGCGGGCGGCAGCGGGTTGCGGGCAACAACCTGGACTCCCTGTTCCTCGTGCCGAGCGCCGCGATCGCCCTGCAGACGGCGGTCGGCCTGCAGGTGACCGGGTCGGGGTCGGTCTGCTTCCGCGCCGCGACCGGTGCGGCGTTCCAGCAGATGCAGTCCGAGGTGGTGGAGCTGCTCAACGCCGACCCCGAGGCGCCCGACGTGGTGGTGTCCACCGACGACTTCGGCTTCACGTGGCTCACGGTGCAGAAGAGTGCCGACGACGTCTCCGGGCTCTGCACGGGCCTGCACGCGGTCAACACGGCGCTGCAGGAGCAGGAGTTCGGCTCCGGGCTGCTGTGCTCCCTGGTGTGCTTCGCCGACACGGTCACCGACGCAGACACGGGTGGCCGGCGCCTCGGGCTGGTCTACCTCTACAAGCAGGGCACCTTCTATCCCTTCGCCCCGGTCGCCGAGCAGCGCCGCGACAACCTCATGGAGATCCAGGTACGCGACGCCCTGGTGGGAGAGCTGCCGATGGAGAACGACCTCCAGCGCTGGCTGGCACTGTGGAAGGCTCCGGGACTGTGAGCGAATCGAGAGCGAGTCGACCCGTCGAGCTCGCAGACTTCGCCGGTCGTGTGAGCCACGACCTGAAGAACCCGCTCTCGGCCATCACCATGTCACTGGAGATGGCGCGAGAGGAGGCGAGCGACCTCGACCTCGACGACCACGCCCTCGGCTCCCTGCTCGAGCGTGCGGCCCGAGGCGCCGCGCGGCTGCAGGGAATGATCGACGATCTCCACGACTACGCACTCGCCGGTACGCCGTCCGAGGTCGGTCCCGTCGACCTCGCCTTGCTGGTCGGCGAGCTGGACGCCGCGCTGCCGACCACCGACGAGCTGCCGGTCGCCGGAGATGCCGATCAGCTGCGGCTGGTGCTGCGCCACCTGGTCGGCAACGCCGCAACCCACACCCGGCCGGGTCGACCGACCACGGTGACGGTCACGGCGACCCGGGCCGCACACACCTGCCGGGTGGAGGTCACCGACGACGGACGTGGCGTCCCGGAGGCCGACCGCGAGCGGGTCTTCGAGCCGATGGTCCGGCTCGACACGACGGTTCCTGGGACCGGGCTGGGGCTGGCGACCTGCCGGCGGGTCGTCGAGGCACACGGGGGCCGGATCGGCCTGGGCGAGGCGGCGGGCGGAGGCACCCTCGCCTGGTTCGAGCTGCCTGCCGGTTGACCGAAGCCGATCAGTCGCGGGCGGACTTGCCCGGCAGGTCGAGCATCCGCTGCAGGGCCACCTTGGCCCAGTGCTCGGTCTCCGGGTCGACCTCGATCTGGTTGACCACCGTGCCAGCGGCCAGCGACTCCATCGCCCACACGAAGTGCGGCAGGTCGATACGGTTCATCGTCGAGCAGTAGCAGACGGTCTTGTCCAGGAACGTGATCTGCTTGTCCGGGTGCTGTGCGGCCAGCCGCTTGACGAGGTTGAGCTCGGTGCCGATCGCCCAGCTCGTTCCGGGGGCGGCCGCCTCGATGGTCTTGATGATGAACTCCGTCGAGCCGACCAGGTCGGCCTTGAGGACGACCTCGTGCTGGCACTCGGGGTGCACCAGGATCTGGACGTCGGGAATCGTCGCCCGCAGCTCGTCGACGACATCGGGTGAGAACCGGCCGTGCACCGAGCAGTGACCCTTCCAGAGGATCATCCGCGCGTCGCGCAGCTGCTCGGGGGAGAGGCCGCCGCCCGGGAGGTGCGGGTTCCAGACGACGCAGTCCTCGAGGGACAGACCCATCTTGAGGACGGCGGTGTTGCGGCCGAGGTGCTGGTCGGGCAGGAACAGGACCTTCGCGCCGCCGTCCGCGTCGGGCTTCTGCTCGAAGGCCCACTCCAGGGCGGTCTCGGCGTTGGACGACGTACACACGGCACCTTCGTGGCGGCCGCAGAACGCCTTGATGTCCGCGGAGGAGTTCATGTAGGTGACGGGCACGACGCTGTCGGCGACGCCCGCAGCGGAGAGGGCATCCCAGGCGTCCTCCACCTGGGTGAGCCGTGCCATGTCGGCCATCGAGCACCCGGCCGCCAGGTCGGGGAGGATCACCCTCTGCTCCGGGGAGGTCAGGATGTCCGCGGACTCCGCCATGAAGTGCACCCCGCAGAAGACGATGTACTCCGCGTCCGGCCGGCCCGCGGCGTCGCGGGCCAGCTTGAACGAGTCGCCGGTGACGTCCGCGAACTGGATGACCTCATCGCGCTGGTAGTGGTGCCCCAGCACGAAGACCCGTTCACCCAGCGCCTCTTTGGCCGCTCGCGCCCGCGCCACGAGGTCCGGGTCGGAGGGTGCCGGCAGGTCGCCGGGGCACTCGACGCCGCGCTCGGAGGCGATGTCCCGGCCGCGGCCGAGCGGCAGGAGGGGAAGATCGACGGTCGTCATGCCTGCCAGTCTAGGCGGGGTCACAGGAACGTCCCGTGGTGGAGGTACGGCGCCGGCGGCTTCATGTTCCGCAACCCGAGGTAGCCGCGCTGGTGCAGCTCCAGGCGGGCGGTCATGCCGACGTCGACCGCCCACTCGTTCGCTGCGGTCACGTGCCCGATCTCAACGGGTGTGTCGGGACTGCTCGACGCCAACGCCTCCCATGCGAGGTCGGCGGCGGTACGCCGGTTGGTCGCGGCCAGCAGCACGGGGGAGCCGGTCTCGTTGACGTAGGCGTAGCCCGAGCCCGTCGTTCGATCCACGACGTGCAGGCGGAACAGCCGGTCCAGCACCTCGTGGTCGGGACCGTGCGCAGCGCCGCGGACCTGGCGGTCGACGGAGTCCATCAGGTCGAAGTCGCCGGTGGAACCCTCGCGTACCCGCTCCACCACCGGCAGCACCTCGCGCGGCACCGATCCCCACAGGAGCATCTGCGGATGCAGGGTGAACCCAGCCAGCCGGTAGCGACGAACCGCCTTGGGATCCGCGGAGGCCGCCAGCATCGCGCGCAGGCAGCCGCGACCGTGATCGAGCGCCGCCGCCAGGAGCTGGGCGCCCACGCCCCGGCCCTGGAGACCCGGGCGGACCACGTAGGAGGCCAGGATCCACATCAGCTCGCGCGTGTACGACGTCGCGAAGCCGACCAGCTCCCCTTCCTGCTCCGCCACCCAAGATCCACCGGGATCGGTCGAGAGGAAGTGGCGGGTGCGCACCTCCCACGAAGCGCTGCGTGCGGTCGAACGGCGCTGTGGCTCCGGCCAGTCGCGGTGGAAGGTCCGGGTGTCCAGCTCGTGGTAGCCCTCGTCGGAGAGTCGCTCGGCCGCCGGCACGTCCTCGGCGACCATCGGCCGGATCCGGACGTCCTGAGATGCGGGGGTCATGGCGCTTGAGCGTATGACGTCCCGCAGAATGCGCGCATGCGGATTCTGATCGCCCCCGACAAGTTCGCGGGCACCTTGTCGGCGGTCGAGGCCGCCGACGCGATCGCGACCGGGTGGCGCAGGCAGGCGCCCGCCGACGAGACGGACCTGGCGCCGATGGCGGACGGCGGCCCGGGGTTCGTGGACGTCCTCCACGAGGCCCTGGGTGGCGAGCTCCTGGCGGTCACCGTGGACGGCCCGTTCGGCGAGCCCGTGCCCACCACACTGCTGACCGTGGGGGAGACCGCCTACGTCGAGAGCGCACAGGCATGCGGGCTCCACCTCACCGGAGCGGAGGGCGCCGAACGTGCCACCACCACCGGGGTGGGCCGGCTGGTGCTCGCTGCGGTCGACGCGGGTGCCCGCCGCGTCGTCGTCGGTCTCGGCGGCAGCGGCACCAACGACGCCGGCGCCGGGCTCCTTTCCTCGCTGGGCGCCACCGGCGACCGTGACCTGGCCGGGGGAGCCGCGGCCCTGTCGGGAGTCGGATCGGTCGACCTCGGACCGGCGCGCGCCCGACTTGGCGACGTCGAGCTGGTGGCCGCCACCGACGTCGAGAACCCGCTCACCGGGTTGTTCGGCGCGACCAAGACCTTCGGTCCCCAGAAGGGCCTGGACGAGGACCGGTTGCCCGTCGTGGACGGGTGGCTGGAGGAGTTCGCGACCGCCACGGACCGGCGAACCGCCCTGGCGAAGGGCGCCGGCGCCGCCGGCGGCCTCGGGTTCGCGCTGCTCGCCCTCGGAGCCACTCGCGAATCCGGCTTCGGCCTGGTCGCCGAGGCCGTCCGGCTGAGAGAGCGCGCCCGAGAGGTCGACCTGGTGATCACCGGGGAGGGGGCCTTCGACTTCTCGTCGCGGTCGGGGAAGGTGCCCTACGGCGTCGCCGAGGTGGCCGCCGAGGCACTGCGGCCATGCGTGGCGATAGCGGGACGGGTGCTGGTCGGATCCCGGGAGATGCGCGCCCTCGGTGTGGAGTCGGCGTACGCGCTGGTCGACGTCGTCGGCGAGGAGCGCGCCTTCGGCGATCCCGCCGGTGCCCTCGCCGACGTGGCAGCCCGCGTCGCCCGCACCTGGTCCCGCTGAGCACCGGGGCTCTGTCCCGAGTCACCCGGATGGCGCATCGTGGGGCCATGACACCGCTCGCCGCCTACGGGGACTTCGATCCTCTCGGGGCCTCCCACTGGGTGATGCTGGCCGTGTTCGCCGCCGGGATCTGGCCGGTCGTGCGGCTGGGCCGTCGACACCGCGGCCGTCCGTCGGCGGTGACGGTCAGTCGCGCGTATGCCGTGCTGATCCCCTGCGTGACGATCCCGCTCCAGGTGATCGACTTCCTGCCAGGGCGGTACAGCCTGCAGACGACCCTGCCGATCCAGCTGTGCGACCTCGCCTGGATCGCCGCGACGGTCGCGCTGTGGACGCACCGCCGGACTGCCGTCGCTCTCACCTACTTCTGGGGGCTCGGGCTCACAACCCAGGGCTTGCTCACCCCGTCCCTGGCCCGGGACTTCCCCGATCCGAAGTTCATCGCCTACTGGGGCATGCACATCCTCGTGGTCTGGGCCGCGATCTTCCTGACCTGGGGGCTGGGCCTGCATCCCTCCTGGCGCGACTACCGGGTGACGGTGGCCCTCACCGCCGCCTGGGCGGTGACGGTGTTCGTCGTCAACAGCATCCTCGGAACCAACTACGGCTTCATCAACCGCAAGCCCGGGACAGCGACGATCCTCGACTACCTCGGCCCGTGGCCGTTGTACGTCGTGGTCGAGATCGCCTTGATCACCGCCATCTGGGCGCTGATGACGTGGCCGTGGGCACGAAGGGACGCGGACGCGCCGGATCGCCGCCGCGAGGGCGCGAGTGCGGGGGAATAACCGCGGATGTGCGACCATTGAAGCCGGAAGACCCCTCTAGCCGACCCCCGGGAGCCAGCACATGACCGAGCAGGTCGAAACCACCGAAGAGCGCCGCACCGATCAGATCAACCTGAGCGGGGTGGCCGCAGCCAAGGTGAAGAGCCTTCTCGAGCAGGAGGGCCGTGAGGACCTCGCCCTGCGCATCTCCGTCCAACCGGGCGGCTGCTCGGGTCTGCGCTACCAGTTGTTCTTCGACGAGCGCACCCTCGACGGCGACGTGACCACCGACTTCGACGGCGTGACCGTCGTGGTGGACCGGATGAGCGTTCCGTACCTCAACGGCGCCATGATCGACTTCGTCGACTCGATCGAGAAGCAGGGCTTCACGATCGACAACCCCAACGCCACCGGCTCGTGCGCCTGCGGGGACTCCTTCCACTGATCGCGGCCGCGCCAGCGGACGCGATCGTCGGTGGTTGAGCAGCGACCGCGACTGAGGAACGAAGTCGCGACGGAGCGTGTCGAAACCCGGTGAGACGACAGCGAACCTGACCAGCGGACGCGATCGTCGGTGGTTGAGTAGCGACCGCGACTGAGGAACGAAGTCGCGACGGAGCGTGTCGAAACCCGGTGAGGCGACAGCGAACCTGAAGCTCACAGAGAAAGGCCCCCGTCCCGGACGGGGGCCCTTCCGTGTCCTGGGCAGCTGGTCGCGATCAGTCCAGATGCAGGTGCAGCGCGTTGGCGAGACGTGTGGCCGCGTCGCTGATCCGGATGTCGCGCTTTCCGACCTCGCGAGGGAATTCGTCGAAGTGCAGGCTCGGTGCCGGCTCGACCGCCGCCTTCGCGGCCCGCTCGAGCTTGGGCAGGTTCCGCCCGACCGCCTCGCAGTCGGCATGCATCTGCTGCGGGCTGGCGAACTCGTCGTACGCGGTCATGTCGACGACGCTATTGGCTACTGACGGGTACTCCAACGCGGGGCAGCGGTAGGGTCTCGCGGCATGTCGCTCCTCATCACCGGGTCGATCGCCACCGATCATCTGATGTCGTTCCCGGGCAAGTTCTCCGACTCCCTCGTGGTCGACCAGCTGGACAAGCTGTCGGTCTCCTTCCTGGTCGATGACCTCGAGGTGCGCCGGGGTGGGTGCGCGGCCAACATCTGCTTCGGTCTCGGCAACCTCGGCCTCGACCCGGTGCTGGTCGGGGCCGTGGGGGAGGACTTCGTCGAGTACCGCGCCTGGCTGGAGCGGCACCGCGTGAACTGCGACTCGGTGCATGTGTCCCCGACCCGGCACACCGCCCGGTTCGTGTGCACCAACGACTCCGCCCACGCCCAGATCGCGTCGTTCTACGCCGGGGCTATGAGCGAGGCGCGGGAGATCGAGCTGAAGCCGATCGCCGACCGCGCCGGTGATCCCGACTACGTGCTGGTCGGGCCCAACGACCCCGAGGCGATGCTGCGGCACACCGATGAGTGCCGGCAGCGGGGGTACCGCTTCGTCGCCGATCCGTCGCAGCAGCTGGCGTTCGGCGGCGGTGACCTGATCCGTCCGCTGATCGACGGCGCGCACATCCTGTTCTCGAACGAGTACGAAGCCTCGCTGATCACCCACAAGACCGGCTGGAGCCGGGAGGACGTGCTGTCCCGGGTCGGTACGTGGGTGATCACCCTGGGCGCCGCCGGGGTTCGCATCGACCGCGAGGGCAAGGAACCGGTCGTCGTCGAGGCCGTGCCGGAGATCCGGAAGGTCGAGCCGACGGGTGTCGGCGACGCGTTCCGGGCGGGGTTCCTGGCCGCCCTCACGTGGGGGCTCGGCCTCGAGCGCGCCGCCCAGCTCGGCTGCCTGCTGGCGGTCTACGTCGTGGAGCAGGTGGGCACCCAGGAGTACAACCTGTCTCGGGCCGCCTTCCTCGAGCGGTGCGCGGCGACGTACGGCGCAGAGGCGGCCGCCGACCTGGAGCCGCATCTACGCACCATCCGACCCTGACGCCGCCCCGGGCGTGTCCCTGCTGCCGCATCGGCGACGAGGGTGGGCGACAGCTGTCGTGTCGGCGGCTCAGTCGTCGAATCCGCCGACGCCGGCCGGTTCGCTGTCGTCCACCAGCGTGCTCACGTCATCGCGCACCGACAGCTTGTGCAGCAGCGCCAGCCGAGCGGCCTCCTCGGCGTCGTGACGACGCAGGGCGGCGACGATCCCGCGGTGCTCGCGCTGGGACGTGACGAGGCGGCTCGGGACCTTGCGGAAGACCCGCTGGAAACCCGAGTGCCGTTGCCAGATGTCCATCGTGAGCTCACGCAGCATGTCGTTGCCGCAACAGCCGATGATCGTGCGATGGAAGGTCTGGTTCAGGTCGGAGAAGGCCGGCCCGTCCTGGGCAGCCACGGCGGCGTCCATGGCGTCCATCTGGCGATCGATCTCGGCGAGCTCGGCGTCGGTGATGCGCTGCGCCGCCAGGCCGGTCGCGATGCTCTCGAGGTGGGAGCGGATGAAGTAGGTCTCCTCGATCTCCTTGGCGGACAGGCTGGTGACCCGGGCGCCGACGTACGGCACGGTCTTGACGAGGCCGTCTCGTTCGAGCATCCGGAGGGCCTCCCGGACCGGGATGTCGCTGGTCTCGTACTGGTGGCCGAGGTCGCGCACGACGAGCCGCACCCCGGGCGCAATGTCATTGGCGAGGATTCGCTCCCGCAGGGCGTGGTAGATCGCCTGCGACTTGAGGTTGGCCATGCATCATCCTCCTCCACGATCCCGAGGACACGGCCCCCGAGCCGACCCAACTGGTCTCTTCTTAGATCATATCTGATCTGATACGGTGTCGGGCACCACACGGCGGGCTCGGGCTGTCCTTGCGTTGTCGGGCGGACGGCCCCGCGGACTCGCCACCGAGGGGATGGACCACATGAAGCAGAGCCTCCTGGCCGCTGCTGCGGCACTCGCACTCCTGCTCTCCGCATGCGGCGACGGAGCAGGCGCTGACGAAGACACCATCCGCGTTGCCCTGGGCGACATCGAGTCGGTGGAGACGCTGGCTCTGTTCATCGCGCTCGAACGGGTGCGCGAGGAGGGCGTGGACGTCGAGCTGATCGAGTTGGCCGACGAGGACCTCGCCAACCAGGCGGTGGTCGGCGGCCAGGCCGACGTCGGGCTCGGTGCGCCGTACGCCCTCATCCAGGGCTCCGACGCCCCGCTCCGGATCTTCTGCCAGCTGACGGCTGCCCGGTTCTTCCCGGTCGTGGACAAGGCGACCTACCCCGACTGGGAGTCACTCGACGGCGAGACCTTCACGGTTCACTCGCGCGGATCCACGACCGAGGCCCTGGCCAACATCGTCCAGGAGACCGAGGGCATCGAGTTCGGCAAGGTCAGCTACGTGTCGGGCGCCGAGGTGCGCGCCACCGCGCTCCTGCGCGGCAACGTGAAGGCCACCGTGCTCGACATCCCCAACACCAACTACGTCATGAGCGAGTCCCCGGGTACGTTCCACGTCCTCGAAACCCCTGAGCTGGACGCCAGCGACGAGGTCCTCTTCGCCAACACCGACTGGCTCGAGGCCAATGAGGACAACGTCCAGGTGCTGCTGGAGCAGGTGCTCAGAGTGTGGCAGGGCATCAGCGAAGACCCCCAGTTCGTCGTCGAGGAGCGGGAGCGGCTGGGGCTGCTCGAGGACCTCCCCGAGGAACTCGAGGCCGAGCTCCTCCCCTACTACGAGCAGGGAGTCGAGGAGAACCTCTTCACCCAGGACTGCGGCGGCGAACAGGCCGCGCAGGCGGACTTCGACTTCTACGCCGCGGCCGGGCAGCTCGAGGGCGATCCGTCGTCGCTGCAGGTGGAGGACTTCTGGACGCTCGGACCTCGGCAGGACGCGCTGGAAGCGCTCGGTGGCTGACGCGTGTCGGTCACGACCATCTCGCGCAGGCCGGCGGTCTTCCTGACCCACACCTGGGTGCTGCGCGTGCTCTCGATCGTGTTCGTGCTCGGGCTCTGGGAGTGGGCCGGCCGGGTGCCGGTCAGCATCGCGTTCCCGACGTTCACGGAAACGATGAGCGCCTTCATGGTCATGCTCAAGGACGGCACCTTCGCCGACGCCTACGCGGAAACCCTCGGGCCGCTGCTGGTGGGCGTGGGGCTGACGGCGGTCGGCGGCGTCCTGGCGGGCGTCGTCATGGGTCTGTCGCCGCGGGCGGAGTGGTTCGGGCTGCCGGTGTTCATCGTGCTCCAGGCCTCACCGTCGGCGGCCATCGTCCCCTTGATCACGTTCGTCTACGGCATCGGCTTCGCCGCCAAGGTCTTCGCGGTGGTGCTGTTGAGCGCTCCGGTGATCGTGCTCAACTCCTACCGCGGGATCGCGAACGCGCCCCGGAACCTGAGCGAGATGGCCAACGCCTTCCTGGCGAGCACCACGCAGCGGGTCTGGAAGGTGGTGATCCCGGCGGCCAGCGGCCTCATTTTCGCGGGGCTGCGGCTGGGCCTCGCGCAAGGCTTCACCGGCGCGATCCTCGCCGAGCTGATCATCACCCCCACGGGCGTGGGCGACCTGATCACCTACTACCGCTCGGTCGCCGACTACCCGAGCATGTTCGCCGCGATTCTCTCGATCATCATCTTCGCCAGCGTCAGCATCACGCTCCTCCAGCGCCTGGAGCTACGGCTCTTCCGACCCGAGATGAGGCCTTCATGACCAACCCCGCGACGACGACCCCGGACATGGCCGGCGACGCGCCGCGGCCGGGCGCCGCGGTGCGCGTGATCGACCTGGGCAAGGACTTCGGGCCGAAGCACGTGATCGACGGCGTCTCCTTCGACATACCCCGGGGCGAGCTCACGAGCATCATCGGACCCAGCGGCTGCGGCAAGACCACGACCCTCAAGATCATCGCCGGGCTCGCCGAACCCACCTCGGGCCGCGTCGAGGTGGAGGGCACTCCGGTCACGGGGCCCGGTCCGGACCGCGCCCTGGTGTTCCAGGACTTCGCGCTCATGCCGTGGGCGACGGTCCTCCGCAACGCGGCGTTCGGGCTCGAGCTGCGGGGCGTCCCGCGGCGCGAGCGGGAGGCGATCGCGCGTGAGTACGTCGCGAAGGTCGGCCTCGCCGGTAACGAGGACGTCTACCCGCACCAGCTCTCCGGAGGCATGCGCCAACGCGTCGGGCTCGCCCGCGCGCTCGCAGTCGACGCCGACATCCTGCTGATGGACGAGCCGTTCGCGTCGGTCGACGAGCAGATTCGGCGCAAGTTCCAGGAGGACCTGCTGGAGCTGCTGAGCGGCGAGGACAAGACGGTCGTCTTCGTGACCCACTCGATCGAGGAGGCGGTCTACGTCTCGGACCAGATCGTGATCCTCACTCGGGGTCCCTCCCGAGTCTCCACCGTAGTCCGGCCGGGCCTGGACCACTCCGCGGGGTCGGACTCCGTACGCCGGAGCACCGCCTATCTCGACTGGGTGGAGCGGATCTGGCGGGAGCTCGAGAGCTACCTGGAGGAATGACGTGAAACTACGCGGTCACCGGGTCCCCATGGTGTTCTCCCTGCTCGTCTGGCTCGTCATCTGGGAGGTGGTCGGGCGCGCCGGCTGGATCTCGCTGATCCCGCCGCTCTCGGACGTGCTCGCCGCGTTCGGCGAGGTGATCTCCTCCTCCACCTTCGCCGAGGCCGTCAGCATCACCCTGCAGGCCTTCAGCATCGGGATGGCGCTGTCCTTCTCGATCGGCATCGGCCTCGGGATCCTGATGGGCACCAGCCGCGCCTTCGGCGACGTCATGGGCATGTGGGTCAACATCTTCGAGAGCTCACCGCTCACCGCGGTCGTGCCCGCCCTGATGGCGCTGCTGGGGTTCGGCCTCCCGACGATGGTCGTCACCGTGGTCCTGTTCTCGGTCTGGGTGATCGCCCTGGACACCCAGGTCGGCGTCGAGCGGGTCAACCCTTCGCTGCTCGAGATGGGCCGCTCCTTCGGTGCTCGTCGCCTGCGGCTCTTCACGACGATCGTGCTCCGCGACGCCCTGCCTGAGCTGCTCGCGGGCATCCGGCTGGGACTGATCCGCGGCCTCAAGGGAGTCGTGATCGGCCAGCTCCTCATCGCGGTGGTCGGCGTCGGCTACCTCTTCGAGCTGTACTCCCGCAACTTCCTGATGCCGGAGTTCTGGTCCCTCCTCCTGGTGATCTTCGCCTTCGCGTTCGCCGCGTCGGAGGTGGTCGGCTACTTCGAACGAAAGGTGTCCTTCTATGCCGCCAGCCGCTGAGCAGAGCACACATCCCAGGCACGCGGTCGCGCTCGCAGCACCGCCGACCCTGCCGGTGTCCGGGTCGGACGAGCTGTTTCCGGTGGGCCGGATCCTGTGCATCGGCCGCAACTACGCCGAGCATGCGGTCGAGATGGGCCACGACCCCGATCGCGAGCCACCCTTCTTCTTCGTCAAGCCGGCCCACACACTGGTCCCGGACGGCAGCGAGCTCGACTTTCCGGTGGCCACCTCAGAGCTGCACCACGAGGTCGAGCTGGTGGTCGCCCTGGCGTCCGGGGGTCGCGACGTACCGCCCGACCGGGCGCTCCAGCTCGTGTTCGGGTACGCCGTCGGGCTCGACATGACCCGGCGCGACCTGCAGGCCGAGGCCAAGCGGGCCGGCCGCCCCTGGGACATGGCCAAGGGCTTCGACGAATCCGCACCGTGCAGCGCGCTCCGGCCGGTGGCCGAGGTGGGCCACCCGGACAGCGGCGAGATCCGGCTCGAGATCAACGGCGAGACCCGCCAGCGGGGGAACCTGAACCAGCAGATCTGGTCGGTCCCCGAGGCGCTCGCCTACCTCAGCACCCTCGTCGAGCTTCGAGCCGGCGACCTGCTGATGACCGGGACCCCCGCCGGGGTGGGACCGGTCCAGCGGGGCGATCGGCTGGTGGGTCACGTCGACGGCGTTGGCGACCTCACCGTGAGCTACCGGTCCGGCTGACTCACGCGTCCCGGCGCACCTTCACGCAGCACTGACCGGGCTCGGGCTCGAGGTGCGTGGTGACACCGGCGCAGCCCACACCGTCGGCCACGCCCTGGACGAACGAGCGGTTCAGCCCGCACACCAGCTCGGTGTGGGCATGGGCGAGCGCCTCGAAGGGACAGTTGGAGAGCAGCACCGTGTCCGGGTCTACGGCCGGGTCCACCACGGGCTCGTAGCCCTGGCCGGCCAAGGCCTCGGCGATCGTGGCGAGGTCACCGGCCTCGTCTCCGGGCCTCTCGGCCGACCCGATCTCGCGCCCCCGCTCGGCCGCCGCGTGGTCGAGGGCCGAGGACACGCTCCCCCCGCGGCGTTCCGCCTCCTCGATGCCGCGCGCCAGGAGGTCGCCCACGAGGTCGTAGCGGCGGTCCGGGAGCGACACCGACCACTGCCGGTCGGCTCGCCGGTAGAGCTTGCTCGGGCGGCCGGCCCCGGGACCTGAGCGTCCGCTGAGCCGGCGGTACTCAGTGGCCAGCAGTCCGGCATCGACGAGCTTGTCCAGGTGGAAGTTCGCCGTGTGCTGCGCGAGGTCGAGGGCGGTCGCCGCCTCCTCGCGGCCGACCGCGACCCGTCGGCGCACGACGTACTCGTACAGCGCCCGCCGGGTGGGGTCGGCAAGGGCGCCCACGCCGCTCGCCTGCGAGCCGAGATCCACGCCGCCACCTCTCTAAAACAGAAATCTCTTGACGCAATGCTGCCACAGACTCTAGTGTCGAAACAACTATTTTTTAGAATGGAGGCGACGAGATGTCGACCACCCACCCCGGTTCCACCCGGACCACCACCCCCGCCGACCAGGCGTTCTTCCTGCTCCGGGCGGGTTTCACGATCGCGCCCATCCTCTTCGGGCTGGACAAGTTCTTCGAGGTGCTCACCGACGACTGGGAGGGCTATCTCGCGCCGTGGGTGAACGACATCGTCCCCGGGAGCGCCCACGACGCGATGCTACTGGTCGGCGTGATCGAGATCGTCGCCGGCATCGTGGTCGCGGTCGCCCCGCGCTGGGGCGGCCTCCTGGTCGCCGCCTGGCTCGGCGGGATCATCCTGAACCTCGTGACCATGGGCGAGTACTACGACATCGCCCTGCGCGACTTCGGGCTCCTGCTCGCGGCGCTGTCCCTGAGCCTCCTCGCCGCCGGCCGGCAGCAGATGACGCCGAGCGGCAGCCAGGCATGAGCCAGCCAGTCGACGACCTCGCGCGCTGGCGGGTCGAGCACCTCGACCGCCGGCCCGGGATCGACCTCCGTGCCGCCGAGTCGGCGGCCACTGACCTCCTGACCGCCCTCGGCGTCGACCTCGAGGACGAGTCGACCGCGGCCACGCCGCGCCGGATGGCTCGGGCGCTCGCGGAGATGCTGACCCCACCCGAGTTCGAGATGACGACGTTTCCGAACGACGAGGGGTACGACGAGCTGGTGCTGGTCGAGGACATCCCGGTGCAGTCGCTGTGCGAGCACCACATGCTGCCGTTCGTGGGCGTCGCGCACGTGGGCTACCTCCCGGCGGAGCGGATCCTCGGCCTCTCGAAGCTGGCACGGACCGTGGAGTACCACTCCCGCCACGCCCAGACCCAGGAGCGGCTGACCAAGCGCGTCGCCGACCACCTCCGTCATAGTCTGGCCGCAAAGGGCGTGGGGGTCGTGATCGAGGCCGAGCACACCTGCATGACGCTGCGCGGCGCCCGGGTCCCCGGCTCGCGGACCGTCACTTCAGCGCTTTTCGGGCGACTGCGCGACGACCCCGCCACGCGCGCCGAGTTCCTCTCACTGACTCGAAACGGAAGGTGAACCGCGAATGAGCATGGTGATCGTCGGCGGCGGGCTCGCCGCAGCCAAAGCGGCAGAGGAACTGCGTGAGCGGGGGTACGACGGCCAGGTGACGCTCCTCGGTGCCGAGCCGCACCTGCCGTACGAGCGGCCACCGCTGTCCAAGAGTGTGCTCCTGGGGGAGAAGGATCCGGACAGCACCGCCGCGCAGGAGCCCGACTGGTACGAGCAGCACGGCATCGACGTCCGGGTCTCCTCGTCGGTGAGCTCGATCGACCTCGAGCGGCGAGTGGTGGCGACCGACGACGGCGAGCTCGGGTACGACGAGCTCCTCGTGGCCACCGGCTCCGAGCCGAGACGGCTGCCCGCGATCGACAGCAGCGGCGCCAGGGTCGCCTACCTGCGCACGCTCGACGACAACGCCGCCTTACGGGCCGCTCTGCTCGAGCAGCCGCGCGTGGTCATCGTCGGCGCGGGCTGGATCGGCCTGGAGGTCGCGGCCGCCGCGCGGACGCTGGGGTGCGAGGTGACGGTCGTCGAGCCGCAGGCGCAGCCGCTGCTGGGCGTCATGGGGGAGCGGGTCGGCGCGGCCTTCGCCGACCTGCACCGCAAGCACGACGTGGACCTCCGACTGGGGGTTTCGGTCGAGGGCGCGGATCGGACGCATGTGAAGCTGACGGAAGGGGCGCCGGTGCCGGCCGATCTGCTGCTGGTGGCCGTCGGGGCGACGCCCCGCACAGAGCTGGCACGGAGCGCCGGCCTGGCAACCGACGACGGTGTGCTCGTGGACGCCGGGCTCCGCACCTCCGACCCTCACGTGTACGCAGCCGGCGACATCGCCAACCACGACCACCCGGTGCTGGGTCACCGGATCCGGGTGGAGCACTGGGACAACGCGATCGAGCAGGGCAGGGTCGCTGCGCGCAACATGCTGGGCGAGGGCGTCGCGTACGAGCGGGCGCCGTACTTCTTCACCGACCAGTACGACCTCGGCATGGAGTATGTCGGGTACCTCCCGAAGAGCCACCGCGACCACGTGGTGGTCCGCGGCGACCTGGCGGCGCTCGAGGGCGTTGTGCTGTGGCACGACGAGGGACGGGTGCTGGCCGGGATGCACGTCAACGTCTGGGACGCCACCGACGACCTCCGGAGCCTGCTCGGCCGCACCCTCGACGTCGCGCGGCTGGAGGACACCTCGGTGTCGTTGTCGGACCTTGCGGGCTCGGTCAGCTGACCCGGCGGACCAGGAACCGGGCCGCGCCATCGGCGGCGAGGTCCTCCCCGACGTACTCCTGCTCCCGCATCCGGCACCAGGCCGGGATGTCGACCCGCGCGGCGGCATCGGTCGCGACCACGCCGATGACGCCACCCGGCTCCACGTCGGTCAGGCGGCGGGCGAGCTCGATCACCGGCTTCGGGCAGACCTGGTCCCGGCAGTCCAGCTCCAGGTCCACCGTCGTTGGCTGGTTCATCGGACTTCCGCTCGCAGGTCGGCGACGACTTCGGGCAGCGCCGCGAGGAGGGCGTCGACATCGGCGTCGGTTGTGTCCCGGGTCAGCGACACCCGCACGTTGCCGTGGGTGAGTACCCGCATCGCGGAGAGCACGTGGCTCGGCTCGAGGGTGGACGCCGTGCAAGCCGAACCGCTGGCCACCCCGAACCCGCGCTTGTCGAGCTCCGTGACGAGGGCCTCTCCGGCGAGGTAGAGGCATGAGAACGTGACGACGTGGGGGAGCCGGTCCACGGGGTCACCGACCACCTCGGTGTCCGGGATCTGGGCGACGGCGGAGCGGATCCGGTCGATCAGGGCGAACTGGCGCGCGTTCACCTCGTCGCGTTCGGCCACGACCGCCTGCAGGGCAGCGGCTGCCGCCAGCGCCGCCGGGACGTTCTCGAAGCCTGAGGTCCGGTGATCGACCCGGTCGTCGCCGGGGAACGGGTTGCTCCACCGGACCCCTGTGCGCACCAGCAGGATCCCGACCCCCGCCGGGCCGCCCCACTTGTGGGCGGAGCCCGCCGCGGCGGACCAGCCGTCGGGCAGGGGCAGGCGACCCATGGATGCGCAGGCGTCCACGAACAGGGGGACGTCGTTCGGCAGGTGGAACTCGCCGACGGGCTGCACGGTCCCCACCTCGTGATTCGCCGTCTGCAGCGCGGCCGCGGCGACGTCGAGGTCCCCGCAGCGCGCTACGAAGGCGGCGGCGTCGACCCGCCCGCGCGCGTCGACCGGGACCGAGGTCGGCTCGCTGCCCCAGGCGGCCGCGTGCAGCACGGCCGAATGCTCGACGGCGGAGTGCACGAGGACCGACCCGCGGCTCGAGCGCGCCCTGGCAAGTCCGAGAAGACCGCGGTGGACGGCCTCGGTGCCGGATGCGGTGAACGTGACCTCGTCGGGCCGCACGTCCAGGCACTCGGACACGACCGCCCGTGCGTTGTCCAGCAGGAGGCGTGCGGACCTTGCCGTCCGATGCAGGCGCCGCGGGTCGGCGTACCCCTGGTCGAGGGCGGCGAGGAAGGTCTCCCTGGCCGCGGGGTGGAGAGGTTCGGACGACGCGGTATCGAGGTAGACCGGAATCCGGTCTCCGTGGCCCGGCACGCCATTTGTCACCCCTCGAACCTATCGACCGCGAACCACTTCCGCGTCGGAGTGCCCCACCCCTCATACCGGGCCTCGATTCGGATAGTGTTTGACCAGCCGTGGTTGCCGAACAGAGAGGCTCGTTCGTGGGTCCGCTTTTGCACCAGCGTGGGGCTCGGTTCCTGCGTCGTGGCGCGCTCGTCGTCGCGCTCGGCGCCATCCTGTTCGTGAGCGGCTGTTCCGCGGAGTCGCGGGGCGAGTGGCAGAACCTCGCCATGCCCGATCCGGCTACCGAGCAGGCCGATGACATCTTCTACCTGTGGCGCTGGGCGTGGGTGGCTGCGCTGATCACCGGTGCCATCGTGTGGGGGCTGATCTTCTGGGTCATCATCCGGTACCACCGCAGGAGCGACGACGAGGTTCCGGTCCAGACCCGCTACAACCTCCCTCTGGAGATCTTCTACACCATCGCGCCGGTCATCATGGTGGTCGTCTTCTTCTACTGGACCGTCGACGTGCAGAACGCCGTCCTCCAGGACACCAAGGAGGACATCGAAGTCAACGTCGTCGGCCAACAGTGGTCGTGGACCTTCAACCACACCGGCAACGAGGCCGTGGACGGCCGCAACGTCTACACGTCCGGCACCGCGAGCGACATTCCCACCCTGGTCCTCCCCGTCGACCAGACGGTGCAGTTCAACCTGTACTCACCCGACGTGATCCACTCCTTCGGCATCCCCAGCTTCCTGATGCGGATGGACGTCGTCCCCGGCCGCTACAACCACTTCGAGGTCACGCCCGACACCATCGGCGAGTTCCGGGGCAAGTGCTACGAGCTCTGCGGGGTCTACCACTCCCGCATGTTGTTCGACGTCAGCGTGGTCAGCGAGGCCGACTACGAGCAGTACCTCACGGAACTCGAGGCCGACGGCTTCGTGTCCGACAGGCCGGTGTGCGGCAACGGGCAGGCCTACACGCAGGTCGGCCTCGACGACGAGTCCGACGAGAACGACGGAGGCTGCGAGTGACCGCGACAGCACAGCCGACGACTGTCACCGGGCGCAAGCCGCTCGGCCAGCAGGTCGTCCGCATCCTCACCACGACCGACCACAAGCTGATCGGCAAGCTCTACCTCGTCACCTCGTTCGTCTGGTTCCTGATCGCCGGTCTGATGGCGATGATCATGCGCTCGGAGCTCGCCTTCCCGGGCCAGCAGGTCGTGAACGAAGAGCTCTACAACCAGTTGTTCACGATGCACGGCACGATCATGCTGCTGTTGTTCGCGACACCGCTCTTCTTCGGGTTCGGAAACGCGATCATGCCGCTGCAGATCGGCTCTCCCGACGTGGCGTTCCCGCGGCTCAACATGATGAGCTACTGGTTCTTCCTGTTCGGGAGCCTGATCGCCGCCTCGGGCTTCCTGACCCCACAAGGGGCGGCCGACTTCGGCTGGTTCGCCTACACACCGCTGTCGGACGCCGTACGGTCGCCAGGCGTCGGCGGTGACCTCTGGGTCATGGGTCTGTGGCTGGCGGGTCTCGGCACGATCCTGGGCGCCGTCAACTTCATCACGACGATCATCTGCATGCGCGCGCCCGGCATGACGATGTTCCGGATGCCGATCTTCGTCTGGAACACCATGGTCACCAGCCTGATGGTGCTGATCGCCTTCCCGGTGCTCGCCGGCGCCCTGCTCTCGCTCGAGGCCGATCGCCTGCTCGGCGCCCACGTGTTCGACACGGCCCATGGCGGCGCCATCCTGTGGCAACACCTGTTCTGGTTCTTCGGCCATCCCGAGGTCTACATCATCGCTCTGCCGTTCTTCGGCATCATCACCGAGATCCTTCCGGTGTTCAGCCGCAAGCCGATCTTCGGGTACATCGGACTGGTCGGTGCGACGCTCGGGATCGCGCTCCTGTCGGTGGCGGTGTGGGCGCACCACATGTTCGTCACCGGCGCCGTGGACCTGCCGTTCTTCTCCGGCATGACGTTCCTGATCGCCGTGCCGACCGGGGTGAAGTTCTTCAACTGGATAGGCACGATGTGGGGGGGATCTCTGTCCTTCGACACCCCCATGCTGTGGTCGCTCGGCTTCCTCACGACGTTCCTGTTCGGTGGCCTGACCGGCATCATCCTGGCCAGTCCGCCTCTGGACTTCCACGTCTCGGACTCCTACTTCGTCGTCGCCCACTTCCACTACGTCGTCTTCGGCACGGTGGTGTTCGCGATGTTCGCCGGCTTCTACTTCTGGTGGCCGAAGATGACCGGCCGGATGCTCGACGAGCGGCTCGGCAAGGTCCACTTCTGGTTGCTGTTCGTCGGCTTCCACACCACCTTCTTGGTGCAGCACTGGGTCGGGGTCGAGGGCATGCCCCGCCGGATCGCCGACTACCTGCCCCAGGACGACTTCACCTTCCTCAACCAGGTGTCGACAGTGGGTGCGTTCCTGCTCGGTGCGTCGACGTTGCCGTTCCTCTACAACGTCTACATCTCGCGCCGTGGGCCGCTGGTCGAGACAGACGACCCGTGGGGTTGGGGGCGCTCGCTCGAGTGGGCGACCAGCTCGCCGCCGCCGCGGCACAACTTCGTCACGATCCCGCGGATCCGCTCGGAGTCGCCGGCCTTCGACATGCACCACCCGGAGGTTGCGGCCCTGGAGCTTGCGGAGAACGAGGCGGAGCGGGAGGGCCGCCCCGCCGACGCGCCCGATGTCGAGGGGCGCCAGGAACACCTCGACCGGCAGACTGATGACCCGGAGGACAACCGATGATTCACCCCAACAAAGCGCTCGCTGCGCTCGCGCTTCGCCGGGGACCCCGAGCATGAGGTCTGAAGCCTGGATCTTCGCCATGGCGACCGCGTTCTTCGTGGTCGTCAGCCCGACCTACTGGTTCGTCACGTACGACTGGACCGGCACCTCCGCGCTCACCATGACCACGCTGCTCGCCGCCATGGTGACCATCTACCTCGGCTTCCACGCGGTCCGGATGGACCCTCGCCCCGAGGACCGCAAGGAGGCCGAGATTGCAGACGGCGCCGGCGAGCTGGGGTTCTTCCCGCCGTACTCCTGGTGGCCGCTGTGGTGCGGGGCCACCCTGGCGTTGAGCGTCTACGGCATCGCGCTCGGTGCCTGGTGGCTGTTCATCATCGGGGTCGGCCTCGGCTCCCTGGCGCTGAGCGGGCTGATCTTCGAGTACTACCGGGGCGAGCACTCGCACTGATTTGACTTGTGGCCCGCCCTCACGTGATCGTTTCCACGTCGCGTGAAGCCTGTTCCTTGTCGTCGACCCGTTATCCTTGAATGGTTCGCACGTCCTTTCGCTCCGGGGGTCCCTGCATGTCCCAGCGTCGCCCAGCCACGCCCGCGTCGCGGTTGCGTTTCAAGCGCGCCGCGGCGACAGCGGCCGCCTTGGCGCTGCTCGGTCCCGTGCTCGCGGCGTGCGACAGCGGGTCCAGCGCTGACGAGGAGCCGGAGACGGCCACGGCCGAGCAGCCGGAGGTCCCCGCTCTCAAGCTGAAGTCGAACGTGCGCGGCGCGGACGACGTACCCGTCGACCATGCCGTGAAGTTCTCTGCGACCGGAGGGTCGCTCCGCTCGGTCAAGGTCACCTCCTCGGAGGGTCCGCTCGCCGGCGAGCTCACCCGCGACGGCTCGGCATGGACCGCGACCGGTCGGCTCGAGCCCGGCATCGACTACAGGGTCCGGGCGGTCGCGGAGCGTAGTGACGGGGAGCGCGTCAGCCGTACGTCTTCGTTCCACACCGAGGACCTCACCCTCGACGAGCAGACCTATCCGTCGGTTGCACCGCTCGCTAACGAGACGGTCGGCGTGGGGATGCCGGTCATCGTCACGTTCGACATCCCGGTGAACGACAAGGCCACGTTCGAGCGGCACATGAGCGTGGAGTCCACCCCGAAGCAGCCCGGCGCCTGGAACTGGATCAGCGACACCGAGGCGCACTGGCGTCCCAGGTCGTACTGGCAGGCCGGCTCCAAGGTCGCGGTCGACGTCGACATCAACAGCATCCCTGCCGGGAACGGCATCTACGGCCAGGAGAGCCGTCGCGTCAAGTTCGACGTCGGGGATGCCCACGTCTACAAGGTCAACGCCCAGACGCACCAGATGCGGGTGCTGTCCAACGGCACCCTGCTTCGAACGATCCCGATCACCACGGGGAAGCCCGGCTTCACGACCCGGTCCGGCACCAAGGTCATCATCGAGAAGCACCGCACCAAGCGGATGAACTCCGAGACCATCGGCATCCCGCAGGGAAGCTCCGAGGCCTACGACATCAACAACGTCGAGTACGCCATGCGTGTGACCTACTCCGGGGAGTTCGTGCACGCCGCACCGTGGTCGGTCGGGTCCCAGGGCTACGCCAACGTCAGCCACGGCTGCACCGGCATGAGCACCAGCAACGCCAGCTGGCTCTACAACATGACCCGCCGCGGGGACGTCGTCGAGTACACCGGCACTGACCGCCCGATGACCCTCACCAACGGGTACGGCGACTGGAACGCCTCCTTCCCCGACTGGAAGTCCGGGTCCGCCCTCTCCTGACCGCCGACCCGGCGCCAGTTGTCACCGTCACACCGCCGACCCGGCGCCAGTTGTCACCCCCGCAGCGCCGAGCCGGCGCCAGTTTCACCGTCACAGCGCCGACCCGGCGCCAGTTGTCACCGTCGCGGCGCCGACCCGGCGCCAGTTGTCAGGTCACGCAAGGATGATGCGCTGGCGAGAGACGCGCGGGCCTTTCGGTAGCCGGCCGCAAGCAACTCGATGGCGTCCTGGTGGCGCCCGAAGACGTTCGTCCGGCGGCACACCTCCACCAGCCACGCCTGATTCGCCAACCAGGACCGACGCCACTCGTCGTGCTCGCGATCCTCATCGCTCGAGTGCCACTCCTCACCGTCGTACTCGGCCGCGAACAGGGACTCCTCCAGGGCGATGTCCAGCCAGAAGATCACCCGGCCGCCCACGACCACCGGGACCTGCAGCTCCGGCCTGGGCAACCCTGCGGTGTACCAGCGCAGCCGCAAGGCCGATTCGCCGAAGGATGCCGACTGGCCGTCAGCAAGCGGGGCCAACCATCGAAGGCGGACGACCCCGCGCTGCTTCTTGAACCGGCCGAGCTCGCCAAGTAGCTCGTCTCTCCCGAAGACGCCCAGCGCCAGCATCCGATCCATGCCCGCCAGCCCCAGGTCCGGGTTACGTTGCAGCCGACCGAGGTCGAGGGCAGTCCGCAGAGGGGTCGTGACCAGCAGGTTCCCGATGGTCATGAGGTCCCTGGGAAGAAGGGTTCGTTCTCCACTCCTGATCAGGCCGTTTCGGAGCCGCCCCTCTTGAGGAGGACGGAACACGCTCAGCCGAGGGGTCGCCAGATGGTCGTTGGGTGGCAGGGCGATGTCACCGGCGTGGAGCCAGGCCGCCGTGTGGTCGCACACGAAGCAGCCCTCGAGGACTACCAGCTCGAGCGCCCTCGCCCGGGTCGCCAACGTGTCTGGGACGTGGCTCCCGATGTACAGCGATCGGACCGGCCGGCGCAGCCAACCGTCCCGGCACAGACGTCCGAGATGGCTATCGCTCAGGCCGGCGGCGATCGCCATCCCTCGTGTGAACGGTAGGTCCGGCGGCAGCGGGAAGTCAGACACAAGGAGGGGAGAGGTGAGTATGCGCATGCCTCAGAGATGCCCGCCGAGAGCGTCGGGAGACCCGGTGTCGGCAATCTGTGGACAACGGCCGCTCCCCGAGGAGTTGCCAATGGCAACTGGCGCCGAGTGGGCGGGGTTCCAGTGGCAACTGGCGCCGGGTGGGCGGGGTCCCGGTGGCAACTGGCGCCGGGTCGGCGGGCCGCCGGGTCAGTGGGAGCGGAGCTCCTCGCCCTCGACGGGGTGGTGGCCGTCGAACTGGTGACCGTCGGCAGGGTGGTCGAGGCCGGCCTGGGCCTCCTGCTCGTGCTCGGCGTGGTGGTGGCCCTCCTCGAGCTCCTCCCGGGTCGGCTTCTGCACGTTGTCGCCGAACATCGCCTTCGACAGCTTGGCCCTGGCGGAGTGGATCCGGGAGCCGGGTGCGGGGACGCCGTTGCCGTCGGCGGCCGACTCGACCTCGTAGATCTGGTCACGGTCGCGCGCGGTGAGCGTGTAGGCCCGGGCGTCGCTGATCGGCAGGTGCCGTTCGCTGTAACCGCCCTCGGGGGAGCGCATGATGATGCCAGTCTCGTAGCCGTGCAGCAGCTGCTCGTTGTCATGCCGCTGCAGCGAGATGCACCACCGTCGGGCCAGGATGAACACCAGCACCGGCACGACGAAGATCCCGACCCGCATGAAGTACGTGATGTGGTTCAGGTTCAGGTCGAAGATTATCGCGAGGATGTCGTTGCCGCCGGCTGCCCAGAGCAGGCCGTAGAGCGTGATCGCCGCGGCGAGGAACGCGGTCCGGGTCGGCGCGTTGCGCGGCCGCTGCAGCAAGTGGTGCTCGCGCTTGTCACCTGTCACCCATGCCTCCAGGAACGGCCAGAGCAGGACGACGGTCAGCAGCACGATCGGTGCGATCTGCGCGGGCAGCATGACGTTCCACGACCAGGTCGTGCCGAAGACATGGGTCTCCCACCCGGGCATGATTCTGAGCAGGCCCTCGGCGATGCCCATGTACCAGTCGGGCTGCGAGCCGGCCGTGACCTTCGACGGATCGTAGGGTCCGTACTTCCAGACCGGGTTGATCGCCAGCAGGCCACCCATGAGGGCGGTGACGCCAAAGACGATGAAGAAGAACCCGCCGGCCTTGGCGGCGTACACCGGGAGCATCGGGAAGCCCACGACGTTCTTCTCGGTGCGGCCGGGCCCGGGCCACTGGGTGTGCTTGTGGTAGACGAGTAGCAGCATGTGGGCGGTGATCAACGCCAGGATCAGGCCCGGGATCAACAGCACGTGCGCGATGTAGAGCCGCGGGATGATGATCTCGCCCGGGAACTCACCGCCGAACAGGAAGAACGACATGTAGCTGCCGAGCACCGGCGTCGCCTTGACGATGCCGTCGGCGATCCGCAGGCCGGTGCCGGACAACAGGTCGTCGGGGAGCGAGTAGCCGGCGAAGCCCTCGAGGATGCCGAGCAGGAGGAGCGTGCCGCCGATGACCCAGTTGAGCTCACGCGGCTTGCGGAACGCGCCGGTGAGGAACGTCCTCATCAGGTGCACCAACATCGCGGCGATGAACAGCATGGCGGACCAGTGGTGCATCTGGCGCAGGAGCAGACCCCCACGGACGTCGAAGGAGATGTCGAGCGTGGAGGCGTACGCCTGGGACATGTGGATGCCGCGCAACTGGTCGTAGGAGCCGTTGTACTGGACCTCGGCCATGCTCGGCTGGAACCAGAGCGTGAGGAAGATCCCGGTGATCAGGAGTACGACGAAGCTCCACAGCGCGATCTCGCCGAGCATGAACGACCAGTGGTCGGGAAAGACCTTGCGCACCTGCTTCTTCATGACCGTGCCCAGGCCGAGCCGCTCGTCGGCCCAGTTGGCCATCGGGCCGGCGATCTTGCCGGGCTTCTTCGCGGTGGCCGCCTGGTGGCGGTTGCTCCGCACGAACTTGCCGGTGTCGATGCTCATTCAGAGTCACGCTCCCAGAAGCTGGGTCCCACGGGTTCGTCGAAGTCACTCTGCGCTACAAGGTACCCCTCGTCATCAACCATCAGCGGCAGCTGCGGCAGGGGGCGGGCGGCGGGGCCGAAGATGACGCGACCGGCGTCCGCGAGGTCGAAGGTCGACTGATGGCAGGGGCACAGCACATTGTGGGTGGTGCGCTCGTACAGCGAGATCGGGCACCCCACGTGTGTGCAGATCTTGGAGTAGCAGAGGATGCCGTCGACGGACCATTCCTCGCGGCCCTCGCCGGCCTTGATGTCCTCGGGCTGCATCCGGACGAGGATCACGGCCGCCTTGGACTTCACCACCTGGGCCTCCGCGCCCTCGATGATGGGTTCGCCCTCGTCGTCGACCTCGAAGAGAGCGGCCGGCTCGGCATTCACCAGATCCCCGATCTCAAGGTCGGAGGCCCGGATCGGAGTGCCGACCACGTCGCGCACCACCCGCATGCCCTCACTCCAGATCGTGGCCTCGAGCCCGGCGCCCGGGACGCCGCTCTTCGCCACCTGCTTGGGTGTGGGGCCGAGGTCGCGGAGCACCACGACGGCGGGCAGGATGACGAGCCCGATGGCGCCCAGGAGTGAGTTCCGGACGAGCGGACGCCGGCCGATGCCCGACTCCTCGACACCCGCGGACAGGGCTGCCAGGGTCTCCTGGCGGTCCTCCTCGGGCGAGCCGACGGCGTGCCGCATCTCGATGATCTCGTGGTCCGACATCAGTTTGCGGGCCCACTGGATCAGCCCGATTCCGATGAACAGCAGGGCGCCACCGAAGGCAAGGCCGAGGGCGACGTTGGAGGCCCCCAGGCCCAGGACGGTGTCGGGGTCGTCGCCGATGTCGAGGGCGAAGTAGCCGACGATGAAGAGCACCGTGCAGACGGCCGAGAGCGTGAACAGGAAGGCGATCTGCCGCTCGGCACGCTTCTCCGCCTTCGGGTCCACGTCGGTGGGCCGCCAGACGTGCGGCGGGAGGCCCGGGTTGGCGATCGGGTCCGCCTCCACCTGCGCCGGAGTGCTCTGCTGCTCGGCCGGAAGGTTCTCATCGTCGTGCGGGGTGTTCACGCTTCCACCTTGTCCTTCTTCGAGCGGGTGGTGTGGGCAGCGATCCAGATGGCGAAGCTGACGCAGGCGCCGATGCCGATGAGCCACGCGAACATGCCCTCGCTCACGGGGCCGAGGCCGCCCATGCCGAAGCCGCCGTACTCGGGCGTGTCCTCGAGCGAATCGAGGTAGGCGATGACGTCTCGCTTCTCTTCCGGCGACAGGTTCCCGTTGGAGAAGTTCGGCATGTTCTGGGGGCCGGTGAGCATCGCCTCGTAGATGAACCGCGGCTCGACGCCCCGGATCTTGGGCGCGTAGCCACCCTCCGGCATCGCGCCGCCGGAGCCGTCGAAGTTGTGGCATGCGGTGCAGTTGGTCAGGAAGATCTGGCCACCGCGGACGACGGCCTCCTCACGCTCCTCGTCCGAGAGCCCCTCGAGGCTGTAGTCGGACTCGTCGGGGATGGCCGGGCCGGGGCCGAGCGAGGCGACGAACGCCGCCAGCGCCGCGATCTCGTCGTCGGTGTAGAGCACCTTCTTGCTCGGAGCCTGCGCGCCGGGCTGGGCCATCGGCATCCGCCCGGTGCCGACCTGGAAGTCGACGGCCGCGGCTCCCACACCAACGAGGGAGGGCCCGAGCGCCCGGTCGCGGTCCTCGGTGAGGATGCCCTCGCCGTTCTTGCCGTGGCAGAAGGCACAGCCGACGAGGAAGAGCTCGCGGCCTTCGGCCACGAGCGCCTCGTCGGCCTGCTCCTGCTCGGCCTGCGCCGGCGCGAACGCGGCGTACAGGCCCCCGGAAAGCAGCAGTCCGAGGATGAGGACGACGAGACCCGCCAGCGGACCACGGCGGTGCCGCGAGAGCCGACCTGCGGAGCGGTTCAGGAGGCGCACATCGATTCCTTGTCGGTTCCGGGCGGTGGGCTATTGAATGAGATAGATGGTGGCGAACAGGGCGATCCAGACGACGTCGACGAAGTGCCAGTAGTAGGACACGACGATGGCGCTGACTGCTTGCTCGTGGGTGAAGTTGCGGGCGACGTAGGTCCGGCCGAGGACGAACAGGAACGCGATCAGGCCGCCGGTCACGTGCAGGCCGTGGAAGCCGGTCGCGAGGTAGAACATCGACCCGTACGCCGAGTCCTGGATGGTGGTGCCCTCCTGGACCAGCGCGGTGTACTCGGTGGCCTGACCGGCGATGAAGACCGCGCCCATCACGTACGTGAGGCTGAACCACTCACGCAGCCCCCAGCCGGGCACGTGGAAGATCGAGCCGGTGCGCCCGACCTGGCCGCGCTCTGCGGCGAACACGCCGAGCTGGCAGGTCAGGGAGGACAGCACCAGGATCGTGGTGTTGACCGAGGCGAACGTGATGTTGAGCAGCGCGGTGTTCTGTGCCCACAGGTCTTCGCTGACGGACCGGATCGTGAAGTACGACGCGAACAGGGCCGCGAAGAACATCAACTCGCTCGAGAGCCAGATGATGGTCCCGACGCTGACCATGCTGGGGCGGTCGTGATGGCCGTGCAGACGGGATGCCGGGATCGCAGTTGCTGTCGCCACGGGCATCATTATGTCGATAGGTGGCGCCGAGGGCACCCCGACCCCCTGAGATTGCCCGTCATATTGTTCACAGCGTGCTGGGTACGGCGTTGGCAGTGGTTCCGGACCTCCCACGGTTCACCGTGGGGCGGGTGTTCACGGAGACGTCGCTCGAGCCCGTGCCGTTCGTGTTGACGGTCTGGATCGCCGGCCTCTACCTGGTCGGCGTCGCCACCCTGCACCGGCGCGGGGACCACTGGCCGGTCGGCCGCACGATCTCGTTCGTGGTCGTGGGGATAGGCCTGTTCCTGTTCGCCACGTCGTCCGGGCTGGCGGCCTACGACACCACGCTGCTCAGCGTCCACATGGTCCAGCACATGGTGCTCTCCATGCTGGTGCCGCTCGCCCTGGCGCTCGGAGCGCCCGTCACGCTGGCGCTGCGCACGCTCCCCGCCCGCCCGCGGCGCGGCCTGCTCGTCGTACTCCACAGCAGGGCCGCGAAGGTGCTCACGTTCCCGCCGCTGACCTTCACCCTGTACGTCGTGTCGCCATGGGCGCTGTACTTCTCCGGCTGGTACGAGGCTTCCCTGAACTCCACGTACGTGCACGAGACGATGCATCTCCACCTGGTGCTGGTCGGCACGCTGTTCTTCTGGCCGCTCGTGGGCATCGACCCCGTGCCGGGGCGCGTGGCGTATCCGTTCCGGGTCCTCCTGATCGTGCTCACGCTGCCGTTCCACGCGTTCCTGGGGATCACGATCCTGGGCCAGGAGTCCCTGATCGCCGGCGACTGGTACACCTCGCTGCGGGACGGCCCGATGAGCGGGTGGCTGCCCGACCCTCTCGACGACCAGCACCTCGCCGGAGGCATCCTGTGGGCGTCCGGAGACCTGATCGGCCTGGTGTTCTTCGGCGTGTTGTTCACTCAATGGGTCCGCTCCTCGACGAGGGAGGCCGCGCGCGAGGACCGGCGCCTCGACCTGATGGAGGCCCGGGCGGCCGAGCAGGCGCGCAAGCAGGAGTGACAGCCCGGTAGCATGCCGCGGGTGAACGACTCGACCTCCACCAAGGCGGCGCCGCTCAAGGTGCTCGTCTACAGCGACGACGTCAACACCCGCCAGCAGGTCATGCTGGCGCTCGGCGGGCGCCCGCACCCCGACCTGCCGGAGCTGGAGTACGTCGAGGTGGCGACCGAGCCGGTCGTGATCCAGAACATGGACGCCGGCCACATCGCGCTGGCCATCCTCGACGGGGAAGCGGTCCCCGCGGGCGGCATGGGCATCGCCAAGCAGCTCAAGGACGAGATCTACCGGTGCCCGCCGGTCGTGGTGCTGACAGGCCGGCCCCAGGACGCCTGGCTCGCGACGTGGTCGCGGGCAGAGGCCGCCGTACCGCACCCCATCGACCCGGTCCAGCTCGCCGAGGCGGTCATCTCGCTGCTTCGCTCGCGCGTCCCTGCCTGATCTCGTGACCACCACCTGGCCCGAGGTGCTGGGGGCCCTCGTCTCCCGACAGGACCTCACAGCGGACCAGACCACCTGGGCGATGGGCGAGATCCTGGCGGGTGAGGCCACGCCGTCCCAGATCGCCGGGTTCGCCGTCGCCCTGCGGGCCAAGGGCGAGACCATCGACGAGGTGTCGGGGCTCGTCGACGCGATGTACGACCGCGCCACCCCGATCTCCGTACCTGGCCGGCTACTGGACGTCGTCGGCACGGGTGGTGACCGGTCGATGTCGGTGAACATCTCCACCATGGCCGCGATCGTCGCCGCCGGCGCGGGAGCCCGGGTGGTGAAACACGGCAACCGGTCGGCCTCATCGCAGTCCGGCTCCGCCGACGTGCTCGAGGCGCTCGGGATCCGGCTCGACCTGCCGCCCGACCGGGTTGCGGCCCTGGCCGAAGAGGCCGGCATCACGTTCTGCTTCGCGGCCGCCTTCCATCCCGCCATGCGGCACGCCGCCGTGCCGCGGCGCGAGCTGGGCGTCGGCACCACCTTCAACTTCCTGGGACCGCTGGCGAACCCGGCACGACCCGCCGCCCAGGCCATCGGGTGCGCCGACCGTCGGATGGCTCCGGTGATGGCCGGTGTGGTCGCCGCTCGAGGCGACGACGCGTGGGTGTTCCGCGGCGACGATGGGCTCGACGAGCTCACGACCACCACGACCTCGTCCGTGTGGACGGTCCACGACGGGACGGTCACGGAGGCGACGGTCGACCCGACCCGGCACGGGTTGGCCGTGGCCGCCCCCGAGGCGCTGCGCGGCGCGGACGCGGCGTACAACGCCGAGGTCGTCCGCCGCACGCTCGACGGCGAGGAGGGAGCGGTGCGCGACGCCGTCCTCCTGAACACCGCGGCCGCACTGGCGGTGTACGACGCACCGGGCGCGCCGCTCGACGACGCGCTCGCGACCGGCCTCGACAAGGCCCGCGACGCGGTCGACTCGGGTGCCGCCCGGTCCACCCTGGACCGCTGGACAGCCGCGTCAGCGGACTCCTAGAGGTCCAGGACATACGACGCGCCCTCGGGCCGGAAGCCGTAGTCGAGGCGGTCGTAGTAGGGCGACAACATCCCGGGTGGCGTGAGGACCTTGCGGAAGCCGCGGGCCCGGAGCCGCGGCGTCCGGCGCCAGACGAACTCGCCGGGGGAGAAGTCCCGGTACCGCGGGGTGACGTAGTCGAGCAGCACGCGAGCGACGTCACCGTCCCGGCGGATCAGGACGACGCCGACGGTCTCGTCCCCCTTCTCGACCTGGAAGGCCAGATCTTCCCCGATCAGGCCGTCCGCATCGAAGCCCGGCTGATGC
Source organism: uncultured Actinomycetota bacterium (assembly GCA_963733895.1). GTDB lineage: Bacteria > Actinomycetota > Actinomycetes > Propionibacteriales > Nocardioidaceae > Nocardioides. Next base: position 134,228 of record CAVTEY010000004.1, on the reverse strand, counting down.
CGAGCGATGTCGGTGCCATGGACCTTCAGGAAGTGATGGAGGTAGACGTCGGTCGGTCCCACCTGGAGCACGTCGAACGCCGACTCGTCGTGGCGTTCGCGCAGCATCCGGGTGATGAACCAGATGTTGATCGACGACGTCGCGACGTTCATGCCCACCATCGGCCACACCCCGACCAGCGCGTTGAAGAGGACGAGACTCAGCGAGGCCGAGAGGTTGAGGAGGCGGAACCGCAGCACCCGGGTCTGCAGTAGCGAGAAGATCAGCAGCGCACTGCCGCACCACCCGAAGAGGTCGAGCCAGTGATTCTCCAGCCAGGTCACAGGCGAACGCTACTGCGACGCCGGGCTCCCGAGGCGCCGGGTCAGCGCCCACCCGAGGAGCGCGGCGCCTGCCACAGTGAGGACGACCACGGCGGCCGTGGGTCCGTGCGTCGCCGGATAGCCCTCCGAGGCGCTTCTCGCCCACTCGTCCCGGATGAGGTCGAGCTGCGCGACGAGTCCGCCTATGAGCAAGATCGCGGCAGCGGACCAGACAGGCCAGGCCCGGGTCAGCCAGGGTGCGCGGCGGGACCGATCAAGCGCGTATCCGCAGACCAGCAGGAAACCCATGGCGTAGGGGTACGTGTACCTGCCCTGCCATGCCCACCCCAGCTGTTCGTACGTGACCACGGTTGCTGCGATCGGAATCGCTGTCGAAAGCACAACGATTCCGGCCAGAGCAACGCGCGCCCGCCAAGAAGCCAGTTTCACCCCGAGGAAGACAAGGATCGACCACCCCACGAGCACCGTCGCGTACACCGTGAGTGGCGCTGGCACCGTTCGGTTCGGGATGGCGGCCACTGACCCGAGCAACCAGACGGCTATCTGGCCCGGCATCCCGGGCCAGGGCGAACCCGAGATGTGGTCGGCGCCGACCGAGGAGTCGACCGCCTTGGCGTACAGCGTCCACCAAACTCCCAGGGCCGCGGCCGTTGCAACCACGCCGCTGCAGATCAGCGCGTCCCGGCGCCGGAGCAACTGCTTGAGGTGATCCGACGGAAGCAACGCAGTTACGGTGCCGACGATCAGGAGCAACCACAAGACGCCGAGTCCCCGGACCGTGGCAAGTGGCAAGGCGCCCACGGTGGCGAGCACGAGGAACGTTCTGGTTCTGTTGGATGTCGGCGATGAGCGGGCGAGGCCCAAGACTGCTGCCCAGACGAGCATGGCGGAGGACGCCTCCAGGCCGTTCGGGGCGGCCAACGCAGTGGAGAAGAGCAGGGTCGGCGTCGCCACGAGCAACAACGCGACGGTCGGCCACGGGGTCCTGGCCCACAGCCTGGTGGTGAGCGCGGCGAGTCCGATGAACAGGGCGCACAGGACGGCTCCAGCCATCCTCATGGCCATGAGGGCGTCGGCTCCGTCGAAGAAGCGACTCGGCGTCCCGATCAGGAAGTAGAACAACGGGTGGTAGCGAGCGGCCGAGCTGGCGACCGTCACCGACCCACCGCCGAGGTGTTCTACCGGGGAGCAGTTGCCCGCGTCCGTGTACGGCAGAGCCTCACAGATGGGCTCTGCGGCCAGGACGACATCCTCGGGCACTGTCACCATCTCGCCTCGCCCGATCGGCGAGGGCGTGTGGTGCGCACCCCAGTCGCCGCGCGCCACGCTGGCCGCGCGGTACGCATGGTCGTGCTCGTCAAGCCCTCGGAACGGCGGAACGGCCAATGCCCAGGCCGTCTGCACGAGCAGGGTTCCGACCACGGCCGCGAACAGGACAGCAGCCACCCTGCGCCTGGGCAGGGCTGGTAGGTCCTGCGACGACGCCCGGGCGGCCGGAGGTCGCAAGCGGAGCTCGGTCATCGGCTGGGCTTCACCGTCGGCTCGTGGCCGTCGACCTCGTGCTCCAGTAACGCGTGGGCGCGAGTGAGCCTGGCCAGCCTCTCCTCCAGACGCCGGAACTTCTGGTACTGACCGATACTGATGAAGGTGAACACCACGACAAGGACGTAGAGCACGAGGTCCGCACCGCGACCGACCCCGACGAGGTTCGCGACGCGGGTCACGGCGTCGGGTGCCACGATGGCGATCACGGCACCACCGGCCAGGAGCAGACCCGCCAGCCGGGTCGCGGCCAGTCGGGTCCCGCTCCCACCGCCACGCAGCAGCCACCACGCGACCACGAGGACGCTGGCGATGAGAAGGATCTTGACGATCATGCTGACGGGGTGAGGCGAGCTGCCATCAGGTCGTAGACGATGTTGAAGGCGTTGAGGCTGCTCTGGCCCTTCGCGCGCGAGTACGCCGAGTAGCGGATGGAGACCGGGTGCTCGATCCACGTGAGCCGGTGCCGGGCGATCAGTGCCTCGATCTCACTCGCGTGGGCCATTCCACGCTGGGTGAGGCGCATTGCGTGAAGTGCGTTGCGGTTCAGCACGCGCAAGCCGTTGTGGGTGTCGGTGAGCTCCAGTCCGCTGCTCCAGCGGGAGAAGCGAAGGCCGGCCTTCAGGACCAGGCGCTTGTGGGCAGGTTGCCCCGCGGTCGTGCCCTCGGTCCGGGACCCGAGGACCACGTCGGCCCCCGTCTCCCTGGCCCGGGCCACCATCGCCGCGGCATCGGCAACCGAGTGCTGGCCGTCGGCGTCGAAGGTCACCAGGTGCTCGATGTGCGCGGTGCGCCGGACGAAGTCGAAGCCGGTCTGCAGCGCCGCTCCCTGACCCAGGTTCACGTGGTGCCTGAGGACGGTGGCGCCGGCTTCGCGGGCCACGGCTGCGGAGTCGTCGGCACTGCCGTCGTCGACGCAGATGACGAGCTCGAACGACTCGTGCAGCTCGTCGAGGACATCGCGAATGACGGTGCCTTCGTTGAACATGGGCACTACCACCGCGGTCGTTGCCTGCGTCATCTCGCCTCCTTCCGAGAGCTCAACCGTAGGTAAAGCGGGCGCCCCTCGGAGTGAGTTGCGGCGAATGGGTCCGATCGGCAGATCCGCATGGCCCGAAGTGACTATCCGCGCCCTTGTGCGGGTGGTCCACGCGGGTTCCTCGCGTGGCGCGCAACCGGGCTCCAGAGCCGTGTCCCTAGGGTGTGGATCGGTGACTTCCGAACAAAGCGATCGGCCGACGATCTCGGTGCTGCTCCCGGTGCACGCGGGGGTCGATGCCGGGTTCCTCGAGCGAGCTCTCGAGAGCATCGCGGAGCAGACCCTGCCCGCCGACGAGGTCGTCGTGGTCGAGGACGGTCCGCTGCCGGTCGCTTCAGGCGCGGTGATCTCGCGATTCGAGGCTCGAGGCCGACCTCCGCTCGTTCGCGTCGTCCTGGAGACCAACGCCGGGCCTGGCGTCGCGAACGGTGCCGGACTGCTGCGATGCAGCGGCGAGTGGGTGGCCAAGGCCGACGCCGACGACATCTCGCTCCCGACCCGTTTCGCCGAGCAGATGGACTGCCTGGCGAAGCGGTGGTGCCGATGTGTGCGGCACGGCGATGTGGGAGTTCTCAGGTGCGGAGACCAACGTGGTGGCCGTCCGTCGCGGTCCGTCGGACCACGAGTCGATTGCCCGTCGGATGCGCATCAACAATCCGATCAACCACCCGACGGCTGTCTTCCGACGGGATGCGGCCGTCGCGGCCGGCGGCTATCCCGAACTACGGCACGGGGAGGACTACGACCTGTTCGCGCGGATGCTCCGCGCGGTGCGCGGATGGTCAACCTGTCCGAGCCTCTCGTGTTGTTCCGCGCTGACGACTCCATGTTCGATCGTCGCAGTGGCCGCGAGTTCCTGCGCATCGAGTGGCGACTCCAGCGCAACCTTCGTTCGTACGGCCTGATCGGGACTCCGCAACTATTCCTCAACCTGTTGGTGCGCCTTGGGTTCAGGTACTTGCCTCGGCCACTTCTGCGTCGTGCCTACCGGACCTTTCTGGTCCGGCCGACTGGAGGGCAACCACTGAGGGCCAGACCACCGCAGCTCACCTCGCAGCGTGGATGTCGAACCAGCCGCCGACTTCGGCTCCCCGCCACGCGGCCCACCGCGCTCGAAGGAACTTCACCGGCCTTGCGTTGTAGACCCATTTCAGCTGCCGGTGCAGGCGACCGACCGGGACGCCCAGGACTCGACCTGTCTCAGCGTAGGAGGCCCTGGCGGCTTGCTGACGGCTGATTGCCAGGTACTGATCCCGAACTGTGTCAGCGCCGACCCACTCGCCCGGGGACTCCTCGCCGAACAGTCCAGACATCTGACCGGAGAAGCGGGCCTCGACGTACCGGCCCTCCAAGGGCGGGTCGGGAGGGTTGATGGTCCCGTTCAACGGCCTGGTTGACCATCTTGAACCGGCGGTAGCCAAGTCGGACCAGCAGGTCGAGGAGCTCGAGAGTCTCCTCCGGGGCGAGGAGGTCACTCTCGAACGACACGTACGGCGGCGACTCCGGCAGGTGTTCGAGCGCCCGGACGGCGACCGCGTCGGCGCCCTCGATGTCGATCTTGATGTAGTACGGGGTTCCGTGGCCGGCCAGAATGCGGTCGAGCCTGTCTGCCGGGACCCGGATCGATCGGGTGGCGATGTTCAACGCCGAACCCGCGCGACCGGCATCCACGCTGCTCCAGCCGGCGTCGTCGCTGATGTGGAACTCGAGTTCGCCCGGTGCGTCCGCGACGGCTGTGTGCACGATCGTGAGCCTGCCGTCCGCAACCGGCTCTCGAAGTCTCTCTCCGACCGTATTGACCAGGTCCGGGTTCGCCTCGATCGCGACCACCCGGAACCCCTTGGCGAGGTAGAACTCGGTGTCCTCGCCCGTGCTCATGCCGACGTCGACGATCAACCGGCTCTCGCTCGGCGCTGTCCTCCCCGGTCATGTGCATCACCGCTGGTCTTCAGTCCAGCCCGAGTGAGAACGCCGACTCGAGGTCGTGCCGGGAGTAGGCCCGGAACGCGATGTGGGTCTCGGTCGAGGTCACGCCGGGCACCTTGTTGAGCTTGTCGGCGACGACGGCGGCGACGTCGTCGTGGTCGCGCACCCGGACCATGGCGATCAGGTCGATCTGCCCGGTCACGGAGTAGACCTCGCTGACCCCCTTGAGGTCCGCGATCTGTTCGGCCACTTCGGGGATGCGGGCGACATCTGCCTTCACGAAGACGATGGCGGTGATCATGCGGACACGGTAGCGGGAGTCTTCAGCGCGCGGGTTGACGCACCGTGCTGATGTCGCGGCGGTCCGCGAAGGGGACCAATGACAAGCGGGACTGGTCGGCGGCGTCGTGAAGAGCCAGGTGCCGGGTCGCGCCGGCGACGGGGCAGGTCCACTCGCCGTCGACGTCGATCAACCGGACTCCGGTGGACTCCAGCCAGCGCAGGATCTTTTCGGTCTCCTCGGCAGTGGCAGCGGGCACCGGGCCGGGGGCAGAGCGGACGGACTCAGCCGACGACCTGAGCTCGGCGACGAACTGGTGGGCGTCGGCTCCGGGCGGGATGGTCCCCGCGGCCGCCAGCCGCCCGAATCGCACCACGTGCACTCCCCACCGCCCGTCGTCCTCCCGGCGCGCCGCGACCACCTCAGGGCATCGGGTGAGGGCCGTGAGCCGCTGGGTGCGGGCCGCCGCGCGGATGAACGCCGACAGTCGGTCCCGATGCACTCCGGCATCCTCGAACCGCTGGTCGGCGGCCAGGGCCGCCATCCGCACGTTGATCGTCTCCACCACCTCGTCCGGTCGCCGCAGAAGGGTGTCGCGCAACTGGCGCACCACGGCGGCGTACGTCGTCTCGTCGACGCTGCCGTCACACGGCGAGAGACAGCGACCCATCTCGGCCAGCACACACGGCGACCGCGACGGCTCGCGGGCCAACCGGTCGGCGCACTGGCGCACCGGGAACGTCTCGTGCAGGGCGGCCAGACACTTCTCCGCCCACTTCTTCGACGAGAACGGACCGAGGTAGTCGGCCCCGTCCGCCAGGACCTTGCGCACGAGGGACAGCCGGGGCCACGGCTCGCGGGTCAGCTTGAGGAAGTGTGCCTTCTCGGGGAACCGGGACCGTCGGTTGTAGCGGGGCTTGTGCTTGGCGATCAGCCGCAGTTCACGGACCTCGGCCTCGAGCGGTGTGGCGCACTCGATGCCGGTCACCGACGACGCCAGCCCGACCATCTCGCCCATCCGGGACCTGGTCTCGGATGCGGTGAAGTAGGACCTCACCCGGGACCTCAGGTCGCGTGAGGTGCCGATGTAGAGGACCCGGGACCGGTCGTCGCGGAACAGGTAGACACCTGGCGCGTGCGGGAGGCCCTCGGCCAGGTGTCGCTTCTTGCGCTGGGCGGTGCTGACCCGCGACGAGAAGGTCTGCAGCTCCTCGAGCGTGTGCACGCCGAGCCCGCCGAGACGCTCGATCAGACCGTGGAGCACGTCGACGGTGGCCCGGGCGTCCGACAGCGCCCGGTGGTTGGGCGTGGTGCCCGAGTTGAAAACCCGCGCCAGGGAGGACAGCTTGCAGTTGGGGGCGTCGTCCCTGGTGATCACCCGCCGGGCGAGTTTCGCGGTGTCGAGCACCTCGAACCGTGGCCAGGGTCGGCCCTGCCGCGCCGCGAAGTGCTTGAGGAAACCAACGTCGAAGGGCGCGTTGTGCGCCACGAGGACCGTGCCGGCCGCGAACTCCAGGAAGGCCGGGAGGGCGGACTCGATGGGCGGGGCGTCGAGCACCATGGAGTTGGTGATGCCGGTGAGCACCGCGATGAAGGCGGGGATGTCGGTCTGCGGGTTGACCAGCGTCTGGAACTCGCCGAGCACCTCGCCGGTGCGGACCTTCACCGCACCGATCTCGGTGATCATGGAGCCGCCTGCGGCCGAGCCTCCCGTCGTCTCGAGGTCCACCACGCAGAACGTGATGTCGCGCAGGGGTCGCCCCAACTCGTCGAAACTGCGTTGCGACTCCCAGCGGGAAGGCGCACCCTGAACTGCCGTGCTCACATCTCGACGCTAGATGTGGGCACCGACAAACCCGTGGCGGCGCGCGGATTACGCTGGCAATGCCCGGACCCGAGACATCACCGGAGGAGCCCCGTGAGCATCGCGATCCCCGACGCCGGCCAGCGGTGGCGCTGCTCGGCCTGCGGCAACCTCACCCGCTTCGACGTCACCCGGACCCGCCGTACGACGGAGTTCTGGCACTTCGACCTCTCCGGCGATCACCGAGTCGAGGAGACCGAGGTCGAGGGGGAATCGGTGGCAGCGGTGACCTGCCGGTGGTGTGGCCGCGCCGACGCCATCGAGGTCGTGGCGCGAGCCGAGGAGACCGCCGACGACCCGGCGGTCCGCTGACAGAGGCATGTCGTGTCCGACGACGTCACGGCCCAGGGTCTGTCCGGGCTGCCGGAACCTGTCCGCGCGCGCGTACAAACGCTGACCGCGGAGGTGCTGCCCAGCGTTGCGAAGCTCCCGGCACCCTTGCGCAAGGTCGCCGACTTCGCGCCCGCGCGGCGCGCCAGGTTCGGCGCCGGCGCGATGACCGCGGCCCTGGAGGCCGACGACGAGTTCCGCGAGCGCGTGGCCGTCCAGGTGGAACCCCGACTGCGCACGTCCGTGGCGGACCTGGTTGCTGCGCCGGACGCTTCGGACCCGGTCGAGATCGCGGCCGTGGTCTGGCTGTCCCGCCCCGAGGGATGGGAGCAGCTGCTCAGCGATGCGGTTGCCAGGATCGCGCACAGCACCGAGAGCGGCGCGCGTACCGAGGAGACCGACAGGCTCCGGCAGAAGCTGACAGCGAGCGAACAGACCCTGCGCGATGCCCGCACCCGACACCGCGAAGACCTCGCCGACCTGAAGGCGGAGAACGCGACCCTGCGCCGCAAGCTGGGGGAGACCCGGACGTCCCTGAAGGACGCCGTCTCGGCTGCGGAAGAGGCCACGCGAGCCGCGGAGGAGGTACGCCGTCAGACCGAGACCGCGACCTCGGCCACGGACAAGGAGATCCGCCAGCTGCGGGCCCGCCTTGAACGGTTCGAGGTCGAGGCCAGGGCGGACAAGCGAGCCGCTCGCTCTGAGCGCGACGAAGCGAGCCTGCGCGCGCGGTTGCTGCTGGAAGCCGTGATCGACGCGGCTACCGGCCTGCGCCGCGAGCTGTCGTTGCCCGCGGTGCCAGGCTCGCCAGGCGACCGGCTCGAGGCCGAGCTGGCCCTCGAAGGAACCCGAACGCCGTCCTCGGCGGGCTCCATGGCCCCGGCGAGCCCGGCGCTCCTGGAGCAGTACGTCGCGATGCCGCGCGCGCGGCTGATCGTCGACGGCTACAACGTCAGCAAGTCGGCGTGGCCGTCGTCGTCGCTGGAGGCCCAACGGACCCGGCTGCTGCAGGGACTCGCCCCGCTCGTGGCCCGCACGGGCGTCGAGACCACCGTGGTGTTCGACGCCGCCGCCACATCGGTGCGTCCGGTCGTCAGCAGCCCGCGGGGGGTCAAGGTCCTGTTCAGTCCCGAGGGGGTGATCGCCGACGACGTCATCAGGGACCTCGTGGAGGTCGAGCCATCCGGTCGGGTGGTGGTCGTCGTCACGAGTGACCGTGAGGTGGCGCAGGACGTCTCCCGGTTGGGGGCCAGGGTGGTGGCCGCCGATGCGCTGGTCGCGCTGCTCGGCCGGGCCAGCTGACCGTTCGTGACGACGGGCGCGGGAGTGTCGGTGCCTGCTGGGAGGGTGTCAGCCATGACGACGAGAATCGACTGTGAGACCTGCGTGGTCCGCGGGCTGGCGTGTCACGACTGCGTGGTGACAGTGCTGCTGGGCCCGCCTCCGGAGCTGACCTTCGACGACGACGAGCGACGCGCGCTCGACATCCTGGCCGAGGGCGGGCTGGTCCCGCCGCTGCGCCTGGTGCAGCCGGTGGACGGTCCGGCGATCGAGTCGGCCTGACACCCCCTGCGTGGCTGTGGCGGGTGTGGCTGGTGTGACTCGGACCCCACAAATTTGGGGAACGTGGCCCGAAACACGCGATGACACCCTGTGGAAACTTGGCCCGCGCCGGTCCGCGCCACTAGGGTGATGCGCTCAGGTGCCCGTGGAAGTGGATCAGTCCGGATCCGCGCGGGTGCCGCGCCGAGTCTGGGGCCACTTCGGGATGGCCGTGGAGCCGGGGACCCAATCCCCTCTGGGGTGAATCGCCTGCAAGGCGGGGCGCAACGCGCACCGAGGAGCAGGTGTAGGGCATGTCGTGCCCGAACCCGTCAGCTCACCTGGTAGGCGTACGACAAGCAAGGGAGACCGCCCGCTCGTGTTCAACGGTCGGAAGCGACTCATCACTGTCCTGTCCGCTCTGGCCCTGGCTGCCGCCGTGGGTTTCGTCCCCGGGTCGGCCCAGGCCGATCCTGAGATCGACGACGTCCAGAAGCGTGTCGACCGGCTCTACCACGAGGCCGAGCAGGCCTCGGAGCGGTACAACGACGCGAAGCTGGAGCTGACCGAGCTTCGCAACGACCTCGACAGCCTGAAGGCCGACGAGTCTCGTCAGGACGATCGACTCGAAGGGGTCCGCGAGCAGGTCCAGGACTCCATCCTCCGTCAGTACCAGGGCGAGCACCTGACTGCCATGGGCGAGGTCGTCGTGTCCGACGACCCCAATGCCTTCCTGTCGCAACTCTCGACGATGTCGGCCTACAACGACCTGCAGTCGCAGCTGTTCGCCGACTACTCCCGTGAGGCCAAGGCGCTCGATATCCGCGAGGAGGCGACCCAGAAGCGACTCGACTCGGTCGCCGAGATCGAGGACCAGCTGGCCAAGGAGAAGGCCACGATCGACGAGAAGCTCGCCGAGGCCGAAACCCTGCTGGATCGCCTCAAGGCGGAAGAGCGCGAGGCCATGCTCTCGCGTGGTTCCAACGTGCGGATGCCGTCCGTCCCGGTCTCCGGACGGGCCGCGGCCGCGGTCAACTACGCCATGGGGCAGGTCGGCGACGCCTACGTCTACGGTGCCGCCGGGCCGGACGCCTACGACTGCTCGGGTCTCACGATGGCGTCCTGGGCGCAGGCCGGCGTCGCGCTGCCGCACTCGTCGAGCGCGCAGTACGGCTCGGGTCCCCACATCCCCACAGGCGCCCTCCAGCCGGGCGACCTGGTCTTCTACTACAACCCGATCAGTCACGTCGGCATGTACATCGGCAACGGCATGATCGTGCACGCAGCCAACCCGAGCACCGGGGTGCGGGTTGCCGGGCTGTACTCGATGCCGTACACCGGCGCCGTCCGCCCTGGCTGACCCCCACGTCCGAAAGGCCGGTCGCCCACGATGGTGGGTGGCCGGCCTTTCGCTGTCTCTGCTGATCATCGTCGGCGTCGTCACGTGGGTGGTGGTCGACGACCGGCCGTACGTCGCGCCGGAACCGGACGCTTCGCCGGCGCGAGCCGAGCCCGCACTGGCGGCAGCCACCCTGCACGAGCTCGAGGAGGCGGTCGCCGAGGACGATCCGGCGGCAGCGGAGAAGCTGGCCGCCCCGGGCGACGACCGGGCCCGGAGGCTTCTCGCGGCCATGGTGGAGAACGCTCAGGCGCTCCGGGTGGAGGACTTCACGCTCCGATACGTCGACGAGCTCGGCGCCGTCTCGGCCACGGGAGAGTGGGCCGCCGCCGTCGACGTGACCTGGGCGTTCGCAGGATTCGACACCACCCCCTCCCGGGCCGAGGTGCGCTTCGAGTTCCGGACCGGTGAGGGGCGGGCGCTGCTTGCCTCGGTCGGTGGGGGAGATCGCCGATCGCCGATCTGGCTGACCGGTCCCCTCGAGGTACGCCGAAGCCCAGAGACACTGGTGCTGGTCGACGGGACCGCGCCTGAAGCCGATACGTACGCGCGTCGGGCCACCACGGCCGTCCCTGCCGTGCTCCGGCTCATTCCGGACTGGCGGCCGCGCCTCGTCGTCGAGGTCCCGGAGACGGCCGGCAAGCTGCACCAGGCGCTGGCCGCCGATCCGGGAACCTACGCGAACATCGCCGCGGTCACCGCCACGGCCGACGGGTCGCTCGCCCCGGACGCGCCGGTGCACGTCTTCGTGAATCCGGAGGTTTTCGGGGAGCTCAGACCGACCGGTGCCCAGGTCGTGATGAGCCACGAGGCGGTGCACGTCGCCACGGATGCGGCCACCAGCACCGTGCCGTTGTGGCTGTTGGAGGGTTTCGCGGACTACGTCGCGCTGCGGGACGTGGACCTGCCCCTTTCGACCACGGCCGGCCAGATCATCAAGCGCGTCCGCCGGGCCGGTCCGCCGGCGCGGCTCCCCGGGCCCGCCGAGTTCGACACCGCCACCTCCCACCTCGGGGCGACGTACGAGAGTGCCTGGCTGGCCTGCCGGGTCCTGGTCGACACCGGCGGGGAGGACGCCCTCGTGCGCTTCTACGAGCGGGTGAGCGGAGGATCGACGGTCGGCGACGCCTTGCGGGCGGAGTTCGGGTTGACCCAGGCGGAGCTCACGCGGGCGTGGCAGGAGCTGCTGACAGACTTGGCGGCGTGAGCCCCGAGGACCGACGGACCGCCCTTGCCGTCACCGCGGTCGGAGGGGCGGTCTTCGTGATTCTGGCGGTGGTCCTGGTGCCGTGGAACCCGGTGCCCGGTGGCGCCGGGAACCCACCCCCGGCCGAATCGCTGTTCTCGGCCGAGCAGATCGCCGAAGCCGAGGAGTTCTCGCGCTGGGCCCGGGTGTGGAGCTGGGGCTCGCTGGCCGTGAGCCTGGCCGTGGCCTGCTGGTTCGGTTTCTCGCGGACCGGCCGCCGGCTGGTCGCCCGGATGCCGGGGCCCTGGTGGGTGCGCGTCGTGGTCGCGGTCGCGACCCTGGCCGTGATCGGACGCCTGGTCACACTGCCGTTCGCTCTGCTCCTGCACGACCACCAGCTCGACTACGGCCTCTCCACGCAGTCCCTTGGGGAGTTCCTGCTCGATGTCGCCAAGACCGAGGCCATCGGCATCGTGGTCACCTCACTGGCGCTCCTGGTGCTGGTCGGGTGCGCCCGTCGGTGGCGGCGTGCCTGGCCGGCCGTGGCCGGGGGAGTCCTGGCGACGTTCGTGCTGATCGGCTCCTTCGTCTACCCGGTGCTGATCGAGCCGCTCTTCAACGACTTCGAGCCGCTGCCGGACGGGTCACTGCGCAGTCAGATCCTGGCCATTGCCGATGCGGAGGGGGTCGGCGTCGATGAGGTGCTGGTCGCGGACGCGTCCCGGCGTACGACGACGCTCAACGCCTACGTGTCTGGCTTCGGCGGAACACGTCGGGTCGTGGTCTACGACAACCTCGTGGACGACCTCCCGCAGGACCAGGCACTGTCCGTGGTGGCCCACGAGCTCGCTCACGCCCGGCATCGGGACGTGGTGACGGGATCGGTGCTCGGCGCCGCGGGGACGGTGTTCGGAGTCGGCCTGCTGGGCCTGGCGGTTGGCGCCATCGGTCGTCGTGAGCACATCACGATGGCCGATCCTGTTGTGGTGCCGATGGTCCTGGCGCTGATCGCGGTCGGCGGCCTCGTGGCCGCACCTGTCCAGAACACGATCAGCCGGCAGATCGAGACCCGGGCCGATGTGGACGCTCTGCGTGTGACGGGGGACCCCGAGGCCTTCATCGAGATGCAGCGGCAGCTGGCCCTTCGGTCGTTCAGCGACCCGACGCCACCGGGGTGGTCGCAGTTCTGGTTCGGGAGCCACCCGACGACGCTGGAGCGAGTCGGCCTCACCGACGCGAACTGATCGGAAATGCAGAGAGCGGCTGCGAGCCGTAGCTCGCAGCCGCTCCCGTGTCAGATCAGGAAGGGCAGTCGTCGGCGGTGACCTCGGCGCCGATGGCGGTGCAGGTCTCGTCGAACGCGGCCTTGATGTTGTCGCCGAGCACGAACACGACGGTGACGATCAGGGCAGCGATGCCGGCGATGAGCAGGCCGTACTCCACGGCGGAAGCGCCACGCTCCTCATCGCGGTTGAAGCGAGCAGCGAGCATGATCTGCAGGTACGTGATCATTGGGAATCTCCTTGGTTGACATCACGAGTTTTGATCGAGAGGCCAGGGGACCTCCACTGCGACAATCCTGTTGTAGATCGGGCGGGCCCGAGGTCCGACGAACGTCTGAAGTTGCATAGTCCGCAGGGACTAGGTGCGGGTGGTGCCTCCGGCCTCGCCCAGGGCGCAGCAATAGTCCGAAGAGTGGCAGGAGGACTGGTCAGTCCAGTCAGGCGGGCCGCATGGACGACAGCAGCCCGGAGCGCATCGCGGTGACCAGCGCCTGGGCCCGGTTGGTCGCCCCCAGCTTCTGGTAGATCCTCGCGACGTGGGACTTGACTGTTGACTCGCTGAGATGCAGCTGGTGGCCGATCTCCGCGGCGCTGAGGCCCTCGGCGAGGAGCAGGAGCACCTCGTGCTCCCGCGCCGAGAGCTGGCTGGCCGCGGCCGTCGCGCGGCGGAGAACCACATCTGCCAGGCCGGCACAGAAGAAGGACTGTGGTGCGTTGGAGGCGTGACGCGCCGCCTTGACGACCTCGGTGGCCGGTGCGTCCTTGCCGACGAACGCGGACGCGCCGGCCTCCAACGCCGCGAAGATCTGCTCATCCCCGGAATGCATCGTGAGGACGACGACGCCAGTCTCGGTCTTCCTGCGTCGCACGAAGCGGACCACGTCGAGGCCGGTGCCGTCCGGGAGCTGGAGGTCGGTCACGACGACGTCGGGAAGTAGCCGCTCGAACAGCTCCATGGCCTCGGTCACGGTGCTGGCTGCTTCGACGACCTCCATCGACGGGTCGAGCCCGAAGACCCCGGTCAGGCCGGCGCGAATCAGGTCGTGGTCGTCCACCAGGAGGACCCGGATCGCCGACGTGTCGGTCATGCAGTCACCGTAGCGTCGAGTAACCCCTCCGGTGGCGTAGGCGCGGCGATGCGTGCGGGGAGCCGGAGCGTCACCGTGGTGCCGCAGGGCGCCGTGTTCTCGATGGTCAGGTCGGCGTCGACGAGCCGTGCGCGTTCTCTCATGATCTCGATGCCATAGGAGTCGGGACGACCCTCGCCCAGCCCCTTGCCGTCGTCACGGACAACGATCTCCGCCGTGGGTGCGTCGACGGCGCAGCGGACCTCGATCGACGACGCCTCGGCATGTCGCACCGCGTTGGTCATCGCCTCCTGGGCGATCCGCAGGAGCTCGGACTCGATCTCGGGGCGCAGCCTCGACACGCGTTCGTCGGCCGTGACCCGGATCGGCACGCCAGAGGTCTCGCTGAGGTGCCTGGCCAGACCCGAGACGGCGGTTCCGAGGCTCTCGCTCGCACGGACCTCGGTGCGCAGGGCCTGGACGGACTGGCGAACCTCCGCGACCACCCTGCTGATCCGCTCGCGGAGCATGGCCAGCTGGGCCGTCTGTTGCGATGTCGACAGGGGCGCCGAGAGGCCGTCGATGATGTAGCCCAGTGCGGCGATGTCCTGGGCGATGCCGTCGTGCATCTCCCGCGCCAGCCGCCGGCGCTCGTCCGCTGTGGCGGAGTCCCGGAAGGCCGAGAAGAGGAGTGCGGTGTCGAGCTGTACGGCGATCGGCTCGAGGCGCGCCGATATGTCGCGCATCCTTTGCTCCACCAGCAGGACTTCGGCCCGCACCCGCGCGGAGAACCGCCCCGCGACGATGGCAACCAGACCCGCTTCGGTCATCAGCGGGAACGCGAACCCCGGGCCACCATGGGACGGTCGGGTCGTGTCCCGAGCGGTGAGGGCAAGGGCCTGCATGTCCGCGAGGTCACTCTCGTCGCCATCGGCCTCGACGACCAGGGGCGAGAGCTGCTCTCCGTGCGGGACGAAAACGGCCACCGCCACGACAGGGAGCTCGTCGCGCACGCTCGCTGCGACATTGGCACCCAGTGAGGCCGGGTCGAGCCCGGAGGTGAGTCCGCCCGAGATCCCGATGAGCTCCCGGATGAGCGCCTGCGCGTCCCGGTAGGGACGAAGCGGATCCGTGGCCGCCCGGTTGGAGGAGCGGAGGAAGCTGCCGATCAGGCCGAGCCCGGTCCCGGTCATGATCCAGGTGAACGTGGCCGAACCCTGCTCCGCGGTCATCGGGCCACTGACGGCGGCGGTGATCCAGACCAGGCTGACCAGCTCGGCAGCGACCGCGACGACGACGCCGCGCGGACCCTGACGCAATCCGGCGATCAGTGGAGCGACGGCCAGGGTGCCGAGCACGGCTGGGGTGCTCTCGAGAGACAGCGCACAGACGGTCCCGACGAGAACGCCTTCTGCGAGGGGCAGGAGGATCGAGTCGACCCGAAGCCATTCGGCCGCGGTCGACGCCACCCAGACAGCGGTGATCGCCAACAGGCCGAGCAGCGCGGCACTGTCCCGGGACCACAGCACCTGACCGAGCAGGATGGCGACGCCGAACACCCGGACACCGAGCGTGAGCCGGAAGAATCGGAGGGGGCCGATTGTCGACGTCATGTGCCGAACTGATCCATCAGGTTGATCACGGCCGGGCCCATGACAGCGATGAACAGGCACGGCAGGATGCAGAAGATCAGCGGAATCGTGATCTTCACCGGCACCTGCTGCGCCTTCTGCTCGGCCCGTTGCCGCCGCTTGACGCGCATCTCGGAGGACTGAACCCGGAGCACCTGCGCGACGGGGATGCCGAAGGCGTCGGCCTGGACCAGGGACCCGACGAACGTGCGGATGTCGCCCACGTTCGTGCGGTCCGCCGATGGCCCGGAGAGCCTCGGAGCGTGCCGATCCGATCTGCATCTCACCCAGCACGCGGCTGAACTCCTCGGCGAGCGGCCCCGCGGTATTGCGCGCCACCTGCTGCAGCGCGGCGTCGAACCCCAGCCCGGACTCCACACTGATGGTCAGCAGGTCGATCGCGTCCGGCAGCTCCCGCTGCAGGCGGCCGGAGCGGTCGTGGGCCTTCTGGTAGAGGTAGAGGTTCGGCGCGAAGAACCCGCACGACGAGGCCGCCGCCGATCACGAGGCTTCGCACCACGACCGACGTCGAGCCGAGCACCAGCGTGGCGAAGCCGATGGCTCCCGCGACGCAGACGACTGCGCCGATCACCTTGCTGGCGATCACGCGGTCGCTGGTCCAGCCCTTGGGGTTGCCGGCGACATCGAGCTTGTGCCGGATCCGGGCCGGCGCGTCGGCACCGACCAACCGGCGACCGATCCGTAGTGCGGCTGCGCGGAAGGGTGCACTGACCCGGTCCGAGAACGGCCGGTCGAGGTCCTGGGTCAGTTCCTTGGGCGCGCCCGCCATGGCCTCCAGGACGGCCACCGAACGGTTGAGCCCGCGAGGATCCTGCGCGCTGAGGGCCGAGCCTAGGAGGACCAGGGAAAGCAGGACGAGGGTGGCGCCGAGGACCAGAAGCAGAACCATGTCAGACCTCCACCTTGGCCAGCCGGCTCATCCAGAACGCGCCGAGCCCCAACAACATGCCCCCGCCGAGCAGCATCAGCCAGCCGAGCGGTTCGGTGAACAAGGGCATCACGTACTCGCGGTTCGGACGAAGAGATAGAGCAGGAAGGCCGGCGGGAGGCCTCCGAGGACGAAGGCGGACATCTTGCCCTCGGCGGCCAGTGCGGCCACCTGGCGGCGCATGTACTCACGTTCCCGCATGGTGGCGGCCACGGTTTCGAGCAGCTCCGCCAGGTTTCCGCCCACCTGGCGCTGGATCTTGATCGCCATGACGACCCAGCCGAAGTCCTTGCTCTCGTAGCGCTCACCGAGGTCCTCGAGCGCGTCCTCGAGGGAGATGCCGAGCCTGGTCTCGACCAGGACCCTCCGGAACTCCGACGAGATCGGCTCGGTCCCCTCGCGCACGATCGTGTCGACCGACTGGGCCAGTGAGAGGCCGGCGGCGAGGGAGCCGGACATGAGCTGAAGCGTGTCGGGAAGATTCGCATTGAAGGCCTTGCGCCGGCGCGAGCGCTTGAAGCCCAGGAAGAACCAGGGGCCCAGCAGGCCCAGGGCCATGAAGAGGATGCCGAGGACGAGGTTGCCGCCGCTGATGAAGATCCCGAAGGCACCGGCTCCGACGAACACGGCCATGTGCAGCATCAGCCACTCTGGCGGGTTGAGCGAACTGCCAGCCGCGTCCAGGCGCTGGGCGATCCGCTTCTCCAGCGACTCATTGCGCTCGAGCACCTTCACGGCCGCGTCGGTGGCCTGGGTGGTGGTCTCGACGGCCGCCTGGCTGTCCGCCGATGGGCGACGGCTGAGGAGCTGGGTGTACTTCGACGCGCGGTCGGCAGCCGTGAGCGGCTTGGCCTTGCGTGGGATCAGCAGCAGCAGCACGGTGAGCAGACCGAGCCCGAGCGCCCCGAGACCGGCGTACAGCCACGTCTCGGGGGACACCGAGTCCAGAGCAGGAAGCTCGAGCCAGCTGGTCATCAGAGTCGGTCCGCCGCGAAGATGACGGGATCGACCGTGACGTTGGCCTGCGCCATCTTCTCCAGGAACTTCGGGCGCAGCCCGGTCGCTCGCAGGTGACCCTGGGCCTTGCCGTCCTGGTCGAAGCCGGCGCCGTGGTCGTAGACGAAGATGTCCTGCAGGGTGATGACGTCACCCTCCATCCGCTCGACCTCGGTGATGTGGGTGATCCGCCGGGAACCGTCCTTGAACCGGGTCTGGTGCACCACCAGGTCGACGGCCGCCGCCACTTGCTCGCGGATGGCCCGGATGGGCAGGTCCATGCCCGCCATCAGCACCATGGTCTCCATCCGCGAGAGCGTGTCGCGCGGGCCGTTCGAGTGCAGCGTGCAGATGGAACCGTCGTGGCCGGTGTTCATCGCCTGCAGCATGTCCAGCGCTGAGGCGTCGCGAACCTCGCCGACGATGATCCGATCCGGCCGCATGCGCAGGCTGTTCTTCACGAGGTCCCGGATGGTCACCGAACCCTTGCCCTCGATGTTGGCCGGACGGGACTCGAGCCGGACCACGTGCTCCTGCTTCAGCTGGAGCTCTGCGGCGTCCTCGATCGTGACGATCCGCTCGTCGCCGGGGATGAAGGACGACAGCACGTTCAGCGTGGTCGTCTTCCCCGCACCGGTGCTCCCCGAGACGATGACATTGAGACGACCCCTGACGCACGCGTCAAGGAAGTCCCGGGTCTGCATCGAGATCGAGCCGAACCGCACGAGGTCCTCGGCGGTCAACGGATCGGCGGCGAACTTCCGGATCGTCAGTGCTGAGCCGTCCACGGTCAGCGGCGGGATCACGGCGTTCACCCGGCTGCCGTCGGGGAGCCGGGCGTCCACCATCGGGCTCGACTCGTCCACGCGCCTGCCGATGCGCGAGACGATCTTGTCGATCGTCCGGCGCAGGTGCGCCTCGTCGTCGAACGTCGCCTCAGCCGGCGTCAGACGTCCGTCCTTCTCGAGCCAGACGCTGTCGTGGCCGTTGACCATGACCTCGGAGACGGCTGGGTCGCGGAGATAGGGCTCGATCGGCCCGTAGCCCAGGATGTCGTCACCGATGTCGCGGGTGATCTTCGTCCGGTCGCTGCTGCTGATCGGCTGTTCCTGCGTGGACAGCACGTCGGAGAGGATGCCGCGAACCCGTCGGTCCAGCTCCTGGTGGTCCATGTCCGAGGTGTAGAGCTGGGGGCCCAGCTGCGAGACGAGCTCGCTGTGGACCTGGGCCTTCACCTCGTCGAGCCGGTCGGTCTGCGAGCTGGGCAGGGTCAGCCGGTGTGCGGCAGGGCGCCGGGAAACCGTGCTCGTCGACCCATTGGCGGTCGACCCGTTGGCGGTCGACCCGTTGGCGGTCGACCCGTTGAAGACCGGCTCGGGGCCCAGGGCAGGCACGTTGGCCCGCCGCTTGCCAGCCACCGTCTGGACCGCGCTGCCGGGCTCCCGGGAAGGCGACGTGGGTTGGGCCGGAGGCGCGTCGGTGGGGGCCGCGTCGGTCGGGGCCGCGTCGGTCTGGGCCGCTTCCGGCTGGGCCGCGTCGGCGGCCGATGGCTCGGAGGGGTCCTGGGGGGCCGCAGCTTCGTCCCTGCTGCGGCGAATGCCTGCCAGGCGGTCACTCAGGCTGGTGGTCATGACGGGCTACCTCCGGATCCGGAATCGACGCCCGGCTTTGTCGCCGTCGCGCTCGTGCTGCCCCAGGGGGTGCGGTGCAATCGGTTCGCCGGTCAGCTGGTCTGCGAACTCACGCAGGGTGGCGCTCGACGGGTGCGCCGGGTTGGAGATGGAGATCGGGTTACCGGCATTGGTCGCCGCCGCGATGTCGATCGAGGTCGCGATCTGGGCCGACACCGGCATGCCCAGGATCGCCTCGACCCGTTCCGGCCCAAGCCCCACCGCGTCATCGGCGCGGTTCAGGATCAGGTGCCGGTGCCCCTCGGCGATGTTGAGCATCTCCAGGGTTTCCAGGGCCACCTTGACGTTCTTGAGGGTCGGCACGTCCAGCGTCGCCACGACGACGCACTCGTCGGTCTCGTCCAGAGCCGTCAGGGTCTGCTCGTCGAACGCGGGGCAGGTGTCCACCACGACGTAGTCGAAGAGCTCCCGCAGGCCGCGCAGGATCCGCGAGGCGAGCGCCGGCGTGATTCGCTCCCGGACATCCGGGTGGCTGGGTGCCGCGAGCACCATGAGTGAGTCCTCGTGGCGGGTCAGCAGCGACTCCAGCAGAGCGGCGTCGATCGCGTCCTCGGACCCGATCGCGTGCTCCACGGTCAGGCCGGGTACCAGCTGCAGGGTGATCGCCACATCTCCGAACGCCAGGTCGAAGTCCACGAGGCATACCTTGCGGGCGCCCTTGTCGCACAGGGTCAGGGCAAGGTTGACGGCCATCGTCGTCTTGCCGACGCCGCCCTTGGGCGAGAAGACAGTGATCAGCCGCCCCTCGTGCATCGCGCCACCGGGGCCGCGCAGGACGAGGTAGAGCTGGTAGGCACGCTCCAGCGCGTTGGCGATCGCGAGGTTGTCGGCGATCGCCACGACCTCGCGGACGCCCGCCTGCATCGCCTCGCGAAGCACCGCAGCGTCGACCTCCTCACGGATGAGCACGAGGCTCGTGGAGGGGCGCGACAGCCGCATGCCGTCGGCGATCGACAGCGCGTCGGACAGGGCCACGTGCGGTCCGAGGACCACGACGTACTCCTCGGGACGGTTGGCCAGCCAGGGCTGGAGCCGGTCGAGCAGGTCGATCCCATGGGCGTCCGCCGGCATGGTCGCGAGGAGCTTGTCGAGGGTCTCGATGTCAGGTTCAACGACAACTGGCATGACCACTCACCGCCACAGCTGGTCGAAGCCGGTTCCCGGGCTGGGATCGACCTCGCTGGTCTCGGAGCGCAACCCCATGGCCAGGGTGCCGTTCGTCTCGGCGGTCAGGATCCGCTCGACGTCCTTCTGGGGGACGGCGAGCGTGAGCAGGGTTGTCGGCAGCTGCTCGACGACGGCGGTGCCGTCCGGTGACGTGGTGGTGGTCTTCTTCGTGCTCGTCGAGCCGATCGCGATGACCTTGACCACAGGCAGCAGCAGTCTGGTCCTGGTGCCACCGCCGGCCGCGTCGCCCCACGTGAGGAAGAGCGCGACCTCGGACCCGGGATTGATGAAGCCCGCGACCCGACCGGGATCGGTCAGGTTGATCGACATGGCGAGCGTGCCCTTGGGCATCTGCAGGGCCGACTCGGGGACGGGAAGCTTCTCCTCGGTGCCGAACCGGTCGCTGATGATCTGCTCGCCCGGGTAGATCGCGTCCTGCGCAACCTGGCCCTCGAGGCCGTCGATGGTGGTCAGGTGATTGGGCAGCAGGTCACCCTGCGCCACAGGCTCGAGAGCGAGCTTGCCATTGGCATAGGCGTCGTCGATGCTCTCTCCGGGTTCGATGGGCGCGACGGCACGGAGTACCTCGACGCTCTCGAAACGGTCGGCCGCGCGGGTGTCGGCGTTCTTGGCGTACACGAATACGAGCGCCGTGCCCATAACAGCCACCAGTACGGCGACGACGAGCAAGAGCTTCCTGCGCTTCAACTTGGGCCCCCCAAATCCGAGAACGACGCCGGGCGACGTCCCCAGTCGCCGTTCGGCTTGCTGACTCATACCGGGTGCCGGCCCGAAATTCTTTCGGAACCGGCAACCCCAGACGTCACTGTATTGGCGCGATTCCGTCTCCGTGGTGGTTTTCGGAGAACTGGGTGGAGCGGGATTTCAGGCGAGAAACAGGGCCGCGATCTCGTCGCGGCACTCCTGCATGACGACGTTCCTCTTCAGCTTCAGGCTGGGGGTGAGCTGGCCGCCCTCCTCGGTCCAGTCGCCCGGGAGAATGATGAACTTGCGGATCGACTCCGCCTTGGAGACAGCCTTGTTGGCGTCCTCCACCGCGACCTCGATCTCGGCCCGCAGGTCGGGGTCGTCGGTGAGCCGGGCCGCATCGGCCGGCTTCCGGTGCGTCGCGGCCCAGGCCGGGATCGACTCCGGGTCGAGCGTGACCAGGGCGGCGATGAACGGCTGTCCGTCCCCGACGACCATGCACTGGCTGATCAGCGGATGGGCGCGAATCCGGTCCTCGAGGACGGCGGGGGCGACGTTCTTGCCACCGGCCGTCACCAGGATCTCCTTCTTCCGGCCGGTGATCCGGAC
The DNA here is from genome assembly GCA_963733895.1 of uncultured Actinomycetota bacterium. Taxonomy (GTDB): domain Bacteria; phylum Actinomycetota; class Actinomycetes; order Propionibacteriales; family Nocardioidaceae; genus Nocardioides. The sequence continues at coordinate 112,696 of CAVTEY010000004.1, read as the reverse complement.
GAAGCCCTCGTCGTCGACCTCGCCGACGTCGCCGGTGTGGAACCAGCCGCCGCGAATGGCGTCCGCGGTCGCCGCCTCGTTCCCCCAGTATCCGGCGAACACCTGGCCGCCCTTGAACAACAGCTCCCCGTCGTCGGCCACGCGGACCGCGGTGCCCGGAATCGGCCGACCCACGGTGCCGATCTTGGTGGCGTCGGGGGTGTTGACGGTGACTGCTGCGGTGGTTTCCGTCAGGCCGTAGCCCTCGAGCACGGTCAACCCGATCCCCCGGTAGAAGTGGCCGAGTCGTTCACCGAGCGGCGCACCACCGGACACGGCGTACCGGCACCTGCCGCCGAGCGCGTCACGCAGCTTGCCGTAGACGAGCCGGGAGAAGAGGGCGTGCTGCGCCCGGACCGCGAGGGACGGCCGCCCGGCGTCGAGACCGCGGGAGAAGGCGATGGCGGTCTCCGCCGCCCGGTCGAAGATCTTGCCCCGTCCGTCCGCGGTCGCTCGCTGGGACGCGGTGTTGAAGACCTTCTCGAACACCCGCGGCACGGCGAGGACGAACGTCGGCTGGAACTCGCCCAGGTCGGTGACGAGGTTCTTGATGTCAGCGCTGTGGCCCATCCGCGTCCGGGACCTCACACAGCCCACCTGGATGATCCGGGCGAACACGTGCGCGAGTGGGAGGAACAGGAGGGTGGCCGCGTCCTCGGTGGCGAACAGCTCGTCCAGCTCCTCGACCGCGACCCCGAGCTCGAACATGAAGTTGCCGTGGGTGAGCATGCAGCCCTTGGGTCGCCCCGTGGTGCCGGAGGTGTAGATCAGCGTCGCCAGGTCGAGCGGCGTGGCCGTCGTACGCCGCTTGTCGAGCTGGTCGTCCGGCGTGTCCGCGCCGAGGCGGGTCAGGGTGTCGACGGCATCGTCCTCGAGTGACCAGACGTGATCGAGGTGGTCCAGCCCCGAGCGCACCTCGGTGACCCGGGCGACGTGTGCGGCGCCTTCCACGACCACGGCACGGGCGCCGGAGTCACGCAGGATCCAGCTGATCTGCTCGGCGGACGACGTCTCGTAGATCGGCACGCTCACGCCGCCCGCGAACCAGATGGCGTAGTCGAACAGCGTCCACTCGTAGCGAGTCCTGGAGATCAGCGCGACCCGGTCACCGGTCTCGATCCCGGCCGCCATCAGCCCCTTGGCCAGGGCGCTGACCTCGCCGAGGAACCTGGCCGCCGTGACGTCCTGCCAGTGCCCGTTCACTCGCCGGCTGAACATCACGTCGGACTTGGCTTCGCGGGCACCGGCGACCACGTCGTCCGTCAGGTTCCCGGTGTCGGTGAGGTCGATCGACAGGGGCGTGGAGAACTCACGCACGGTGCCTCCTGGGGTCGCCGTCTCTGTCGCCAGCTGTGGAGAATCGAGGTCTCAGGCGGCAGGTTACCGCTGTCAGAAGAGCGGCGACGATCCGGTACGCTCGCTGGCCATGGCCGAACAGACCACGTCATCGATCGTCGTCGAGGCCGAGCCCGCCGCCGTCATGGAGGTCATCGGTGATTTCCCGGCGTACCCCGAATGGGCCAAGGGCGTGAAGAAGGCGGAGATCGTGGGCAAGGGAAGCAGCGGCTGGGCCGACCAGGTCTACTTCGTTCTCGACGTGCCCCCGATCAAGGACGAGTACACCCTCTCCTACGAGTGGGACGGATATGACCAGGTCACCTGGACGTTGGTCGACGGCAAGATGCTCCGCTCGCTCGACGGCGCCTACGTCCTGCGCGACCTCGGTGATGGCAGCACCGAAGTGACCTACCGGCTCGCCCTCGACGTCTCTCTCCCGTTGATCGGGATGCTGAAGCGCAAAGGCGAGAAGATCCTCATCGACACCGCGTTGAAGGGTCTGAAGAGGCGCGTCGAGTCGCTCTGACGTGCGCATCCTCCTGTTCACCGGCAAGGGCGGCGTCGGCAAGTCGACGATCGCCGCTGGAACGTCGGCCCTGGCCGCAGCCCGCGGTCAGCGGACCCTCGTGCTGTCGACCGATGCGGCCCACTCCCTGGCCGACGCCTTCGAGGTGACGGTCGGCTCCGAGCCGACCGAGGTGGCCGAGAACCTCTTTGTGCAGCAGGTCGATGCCCAGCTGCGGTTCGAGCAGTCCTGGTCGGAGATCCAGGGCTACCTGCTCTCGGTCCTCGACATCGCGGGCGTGGACCCGATCGCAGCCGAGGAGATGACGGTCATCCCCGGTGCCGAGGAGGTGCTGGCTCTCCTGGAGCTCAGGTTGCACGTGCTCTCGGGGGCCTGGGACGTCATCGTCGTGGACTGCGCCCCCACGGCCGAGACGCTCCGGTTGCTGGCCCTGCCCGAGGCGCTCGGCTGGTACATGCAGCGGGTCTTCCCCGTCGAGCGGCGCGTGGTCAAGGCCCTCAAGCCCGTGCTCTCGAGGGCGGCGGGTGTCCCGATGCCCGAGGACTCCGTGTTCGACGCCGTGGAGCGGCTGCACTCGGAGCTCGACGAGGTGCAGGGAATGCTCTCCGGACCCGATGCGAGTGTCCGGCTGGTCCTGACGCCCGAGGCCGTCGTCCTGGCTGAGGCGCGCCGCTCCTACACCACGCTGTCGCTGTTCGGCTACCGAATCGACGGCGTGGTCGCCAACCGGGTCTTCCCGGCCGCGGGCGCCGACGACTGGCGGGCCGGGTGGGTGGCCGCGCAGGACGCCGTGCTGACCCAGGTCGAGGAGTCCTTCGCCGGGCTGCCGATCTGGCGGTCCGAGTATCGCTCCGGTGAGCCGGTCGGGGTCGAGACTCTGACGACGGTTGCCACGGACGTCTACGGGGAGGACGACCCGCTCGCCCCTCCCGTCGGCGACGGGCCGTTCCGGCTCACCCGCGAACCGGCCGGTGCGCTGCTCGAGCTGGCCCTTCCGTTCGTCTCGCGCACCGAGGTCGATCTCGCCAGGAATGGCGACGAGCTCGTCGTGACAGTGGGGTCGTATCGTCGTCTTCTCACGCTGCCGACCGGACTTGCCCGCTACCGGGTGGCGGGAGCGCGTGTGGAGCAGGGCGAGTTGCAGGTCAGGTTCGAGGAGAGAACGGCGTGAGCGAGTCTGGAGGCGGCACAGGGGACGGGTCCGACGAGGAGGTCGGCAGCGTCGCTGACGAGGCCGTCAAGCTGTTCGGAGCCCTTTCCGAGTGGGCTCGCGAACACGGCTCCGACCTCGGTCAAGGCCTGTCCGGCCTCGCCTCGCAGGCGGCCGCGTCTGCCCAGGACGTCAACGAGCACATCGCCACCGGCAGCGCCGAGTGCGCCTACTGCCCGATCTGCCGCACCGTGCACGTCGTACGCATGGCCAGCCCGGAGGTCCGGTCACACCTGGCCGTCGCCGCGGCGTCGCTGATGCAGGCCGCCGCAGGCATCCTGGCTGCTGCCGCGGCGGATGGCGAACGGACCGGGACCCCTCGGGGCGAGGAGGTCGAGCACATCGACCTCGACGGTGACGACTGGCCGCAGGAGGACTAGGACGTGTCTTCCCAATGACCCTCGCCTGCGGGATCGATGTCGGCGGCACCAAGATCGCCGGCGGCGTCGTCGACGGCGAGGGCAACGTCCTCGAGCAACTGCGGGTCGAGTCCCCCGCGACGGACGTGGAGGGGATCGAGGACGCCATCGCGGGTCTGGTGGCCCGTCTGGCGGCGAAGCATCCCATCGAGGCGGTGGGAATCGGCGCTGCCGGCTACATCGACAAGTCCCGGTCGACGGTGTATTTCGCGCCGAACCTTGCCTGGCGTGACATCGACCTCAGGGCAGAACTCGAGCCACGGGTCAACCTTCCCGTCGTGGTCGAGAACGACGCAAACGCCGCTGCCTGGGGTGAGTTCACCTACGGCGCCGGCCATGACGTCGACGACCTGCTCCTGATCACCGTCGGGACCGGCGTCGGCGGCGGGCTGGTGCTCGACGGCGAGCTCTACCGTGGTGCCTTCGGTGTCGGCGCCGAGATCGGCCATCTGCGCGTCGTCCCTGGCGGCCGGTTGTGCGGGTGCGGCAACTACGGCTGTTTCGAGCAGTACGCCAGCGGCACCGCACTGGTGCGCAACGCGCGCGAAGCGGCAAGCGCGGGATCGCTGCTGGCCCGCACACTTCTCGACCTCACCGGCGGTGATGTCGACCGCATCGACGGGCCGATCATCACCGAAGCCGCCCGGGCGGGCGACAAGTTCGCGATCGAGCAGATCTCCGAGCTGGGGCGCTGGCTGGGCGAGGGCATCGCGTCGCTCGCGGCGGTACTCGACCCCGCGGTCGTGGCGATCGGGGGCGGAGTGGCGGACGCGGATGAACTGCTCCTGGAGCCCATCCGATCGGCCTTCGCCGCGAATCTCACCGGCCGCGGCCACCGGCCGATGCTGGAGATCCGGAAGGCAGCCCTGGGCAACCGGGCCGGCCTCATCGGTGCCGCGGACCTGGCCCGGAGGTAGCCATGGCGCTCTTCATCGGGGTCGACGTCGGGGGCACCAAGGTGCTCGCGGCGGCTGTCTCGTCCTCCGGGCGGCTCGTGCGCACGGCACGCAGGTCCACGCCCGACCGGCACGTGGACGCAGCAGTGGTCGAGGACGCGCTCACCGACGCGGTCCAGGACGTGGCGGGCAAGCGGCGGGTCGACGGCGTCGGCATCGCTGCGGCGGGCTTCGTGGACGCGGCGGGCGAGAGGGTCATGTTCGCGCCGCACCTGCCGTTCCGCGGCGAGGAGGTCCGCGCCCGCCTCATGGAGCGCTGGAGCACCACCGTGGTGCTCGACAACGACGCCAACTGCACCGCACGTGCCGAGACCACGTACGGCGCGGCGCGCGGCGCCACGGACGCGATCGTCGTGACCCTCGGAACGGGTATCGGTGGAGCGCTGGTCGTCGACGGGCGGGTGCACCGGGGGACCAACGGCATGGCCGGTGAGTTCGGGCACATGCAGGTGGTGCCGGGCGGGAGGGCCTGCGAGTGCGGCAGGCAGGGCTGCTGGGAGCAGTACTCCAGCGGCCACGCACTGGTGCGCTACGCCCGAGCCCGGATCGGCCAGGAGCCGACGGCGCTGGAGGCTGTCTGCGGCGGTGACCCCGACCTCTTGACCGGCCCGATCGTGACGGCTGCCGCCGAGGACGGCGACCTGGTGGCCCGAAAGGCATTCGCGGAGGTCGGGGAGTGGCTCGGGGTCGGGGTGGCCAACCTGGTCGCGGCCTTCGACCCCGACGTCGTGGTCATCGGTGGCGGGGTGTCGGCGGCCGGGGACCAGTTGCTGGAGCCCGCGCGGACGGCCCTGGCACGGTCCCTGGTGGGTGCTGGGCACCGCGTCGTACCTCCAGTACTGAAGGCGACCCTGGGACCCGAGGCCGGGGCGGTCGGCGCAGCCGACATGGTGCGGACCGTGGTGAAGGGCCACGGCCGCCGGGCTACGAGCGCCGGTACCCGGGCACGAGCTCGACGGCGAGTTGCTCGAGGAAGAGCCCCACGTCGGTAACGATCCCGCGGGCCTGGGACGAGCCACGGTCGGCGAGCTTGGTGACGGTTGCCGGGTTGATGTCCACGCAGACGAGCGGGATGGAGGCGGGCAGGATGTTGCCGGTCGCGACCGAGTGGAGCATGGTCGCCACCATCAGGCAGAAGCCGACGTCGGTGAGCTTGTCCCGCATCGCGCGCTGGCCCTCGATGACATCGGTGTAGACGTCGGGCAGCGGCCCGTCGTCGCGGACCGACCCGACCAGGACGAACTCCTTGTCGTGGCTGACCAGGGCGTGCATGATCCCGCCCGTGAGTACGCCGCTGTCGACGGCGGCCTTGATCGAGCCCTCCCGGCGGATCGTGTTGAGGGCGCGGATGTGGTGCTCGTGCCCGTGCTCGACCCCCCGCCCGTGGGCCAGGTCGATCCCGAGGCTGGTGCCGTAGAGCGCCGACTCGATGTCGTGGGTGGCGAGTGCGTTGCCGGCGAAGAGGACGTCGACGAAGCCGGCGTCCACCATGGCGACCATCGCCGGCGCGGCTCCGGTGTGGACCACGCCCGGTCCGCCGACCCAGAGCACCTTCTTGCCGGCGGCCTTGGCCTCGCGCATCCCGTCTGCGACCTGGCGAACCAGCAGGGCCTGTGGCTTCTCCGAGGAGACCTCCGACTCCATGAAGCCGAACGCGTCCTCGTCCTTGTCGATCACCGGGAAGTGCACCCTCACTCCTGAGGCACCGGTGACGACGTGCATGCCGACCCGGACGTCTGACATCGGCAGGGTGACCACCTGGGACGGCGTTCCGGTGTCCGACATCTCCACCACCAGCCCGCAGTCCATCTCGGGGTTGGCGACGTCGTACCACTTGCCGTCCAGGCGCACCTTGGTGGCCAGGTTGGTCGTCGAGTAGAAGCCGTCGGGGAAGACACCGTCCAGGTCGGCGGTCGCGACGACCGCCTCGCCCGGGTCGACCTGGTTCACGCCGCGCGTCTGGAGCCGCATCAGCAACCGCTGCAGCGCCTCGTCGTCCTCGGCGGTCAGGCGGAGGGTGGCCCGGGAAGTGTCGTGGGTGCCGCGACCGAGGTGGATCTTCTCGATGACCCACTCGCCGTCGTACTCCCGGATGTCGTCGAGGATGCGGCTCAGGATGCCGCTGTCCATCAGGTGTCCGGTCACTTCCACGGTCTCGTTCACGCTCACGTGGCCGAGCCTAACGACCCCCGAGCCGGCGGATGTCTCAGAGTCTCGCGCCGTTGTCCCAGGGGTCGCGGGGACCGCGTTCCATGTGCAGCACCAGGTAGCCGAAACCGGCGAGGAAGTACGTGATCAGGCCGTACCCCAGCCACGCGGGGAGCGCGATCCCGAGGATCGTGGCGAGCAGGAGGACGGCGGGTGAGCCGAAGACGCCGATCCAGGCGGCGAGCCGGACGGGCGGAGGGTGTGGAAGAGGCGGCGGGGGCGGGGGGACGAAGGTGTCCTCGCCAATGTTCTCGCCAATGTTCCCATCAGCGTTCTGCTCAGCGTCCGTCCCGATGTCGTCGTACGACGGCTCCGACCCTGGGGCAGGCTCCGGTTCTGACGCCGGAACGTCGACGTCGGGGCGTTCCCCGTAGTTCTCGACGATCGAGCGCCAGACGTCGTCCTCGCTCCGTCCGGTCACGGTTGAACGATACGTCAGCGCGTCACGCGCGCGATCCCGTCACCCGCGCGATGAAGTCGGCCGACTCCTCGAAGATCGTGGCGGCGTCGTGGTCCAGGGTCGCGACGTGGTAGCTGTCCGTGAGGACCCGCTCGGTCACGTCGCGCGACGACACTCGGGCGGTGATGAGCGGAACCGAGGAGTCGTCGACCACGTGGTCCTCGGCCGAGCGGAAGACCAGGACCGGGCAGGTGACCCGCGGCAGGTCGGCGGCCAGTGCCTTGCCGGCCTGCAGCAGGGAGTGGACGGCCTTGAGCGGCGTGCGAGTGTAGCCGTGCTCCTCCACACCCGGCTTCTTGATGTCGTTCGTGATGCCCGGCAATGACGGGAGGAGCCACTTGAGCGCGGGGAGCGCCAGCACGTCCTTGCGCTTGGTGGTCAGGTGGGGATTGACGACGGCGACCGCGTCGACCTGATCGGGCCGGTCGGCGGCCAGGCGCAGGACCAGCGCACCACCCATGGAGAGCCCGGCCAGCGCGATCACGTCGTGCCCGGCCCGCATCTTGTCGTGCGCGCTGCCGATCTCGGCGTACCAGTCGTCCCAGGTCTTGGTGTTCAGCTCTTGCCAGGTGGTGCCATGACCGGGCAGCAGTGGCAGCTCGACGCCGTACCCCCGCTCGGCGAGGTACTTGGCCCAGGGCCGCATCGACGCCGGAGAACCGGTGAACCCATGGCTCAGGAGCACCCCGATCCGGCGTCCTCCCGTGAGTTCGGGCCGAGCCGGGATCGAGAGGGCGGCGGCGGTGTCGTCGGTCGTCATGGCGGGAATTGTGCCGCACGGTTCGGTCCGTCGACCGCACCCCGTCAGCCCTGCTGCGCCGCGGGCGGGGATTGCGGGTCGAGGCACTAGGCTGCGCATGGAGGGATCGTCCCCGGGCTGGCTGCGAGGTGAGTGGTGTTCTACTGGTTCCTCAAGTGGATCGCCATCGGTCCGGTGCTCCGGGTGATCTTCCGGACCGAGGTCGAGGGGGCCGAGAACGTCCCGGACGAGGGTGCCGCGATCCTGGCGAGCAACCACCTCTCCTACGCCGACTGGCTGTTCATGCCGTTGACACTGTCTCGCCGGGTGACGTTCGTGGCGAAGGCGGAGTACTTCACGAGTCCGGGCCTCAAGGGCTGGGTCCAGCGGAAGTTCTTCTCCGGCGCCGGTCAGGTGCCGATCGACCGCTCGGGAGCCTCCGCCGCCGAGGGCGCGTTGAGCTCGGCACGAAAGATCCTCGAGGAGGGTGACCTGTTCGGCATCTACCCCGAGGGCACCCGCTCGCACGACGGGCGGCTCTACCGCGGCAAGACCGGCGTGGCGCGTCTGGCGCTCGAGACCAGGGTGCCGGTGATCCCGGTCGCGGTGCTCCGGACGGACGTCGTGGCGCCTCCCGGGAAGAAGTTCGGCACGTTCACCCGGCCCGGTGTGCGCTTCGGCAAGCCGTTGGACTTCTCCCGGTACGAGGGCATGGAGAACGACAGGTACATCCTGCGCTCGATCACCGACGAGATCATGTACGAGATCATGCGGCTGTCGGGCCAGGAGTACGTCGACAAGTACGCGACCCGGGCCAAGGATGAGTCCAAGCGGCTCGAGAAGGAAGGCCCCGAACCCGAGGCCGGCGAGCAGAAGAAGGCGTCCTGACCGAGATCGGCCCGCCCAGGGGCCGCCCTCGCATGGTCCGCCTGTGGTCCCGACCCGCGCTCGCCGTCGAGGACCGGTTGTTCCGTGCCCTGGGCGTGCTGCGCGTCGTACTCCTCCTGAACGCGATCGCGCTCAACCTCTATCGCGCCGACAACTTCGACCACCCGGTGGGCGGGGTCATCAGCGTCCTGGTCATGGTCGGCTGGACGGCGTTCGTGACCTGGGCGTACGCCGACCCGGATCGCCGGCGGCCGTGGTTGCTGGTGGCGGACCTCGCCGTCGCGGTCGGGCTGGTCCTGGTCTCGCCGCTCATCAAGGGCGAAGGCTTCAGTGCGACCATCCCGGGTTTCTGGATCATGTGCGCCCTGATCGCGTGGGCCATCCAGTACCACTGGCGGGGAGGCCTGTTCGCCGGTGCCTGCCTGGCCGCAGCGGACCTCTCGGTGCGCTCGGAGCTGACCCAGGCCAACTACGGGAACATCTTCCTGCTCCTGATCGGCGGGCTGGTCATCGGGTTCATGTGCGAGTCACTCCAGTTGATGGCACTCGAGCGCGACGCGGCGCAACGTGCCGTGGTCGCCACTGCCGAGCGGGCGAGGCTTGCCCGAGTGGTCCACGACGGGGTGCTGCAGATCCTCGCCCTGGTCCAGCGGCGCGGATCCGAGATCGGCGGGGAGGCGGCCGAGCTCGGACGGATGGCCGGTGAGCAGGAGAGCGCCTTGCGCGCGTTGATCCGGCAGCAGGACTCCCTGGGCCAGCCGATGTCCGACGACCTGTCCTCGGACGAGCCGGTCGACCTGGTGGCGCGGCTGACAGCGTTGGAGAGTCCCGCGTCGGTCAGTGTCGCTGCGCCGGCCGGGCAGGTGCTGGTGCCCCGGTCGGTGGCCGCCGAACTGGTTGCCGTCGTGGCCGCGTGTCTCTCCAACGTGGCCCGCCACGTCGGGGCCACCGCGCCGGCCTGGGTGCTGCTCGAGGCCTGGCCGAACCGGATCGAGGTGTCGGTGCGCGACGACGGGCCGGGCATCCCCGACGGTCGCCTGCAGGCCGCCGCGGCCGAGGGTCGGCTCGGGGTCTCGGAGTCGATCGAGGGACGAATCGCCGACCTCGGGGGTACGGCGACCCTGACCACCGGGTCGTTCGGCACCGAGTGGGAGTTCGTCGTCCCGCGCTCGTCGGAACTGGACTGACCGGCGCTGGGCCGCGGGTACGTGGCCGTACCCTCGGCTCGTGACGATCCACTCCGAGCATCCGTTCCTGGAGCCAGAGTCCGAGCGCGACCCGGCCCGCCGATTGCGAGGGCGGCTCGGCGGCGCGGTGACCCTCTGGACCTCAGGCGGTGCCGACGAACGGGCCGGGCTCACGGTCTCCTCGCTGATAGTCGCGGCGGGGGACCCGGGACGGCTCCTCGGCCTGGTCGATCCGGATTCCGACCTCGCCGAGGCCTTGCAACGGACCGGTCGGGCCGTCGTACACCTGCTCGGGTGGGAGCACCGCGACCTGGCCGACGCCTTCGCGGGCGTGGCACCGGCCCCGGGCGGGCCGTTCCGGCTGGGTCGCTTCGAGCAGACTTCCTGGGGACCGCGCCTCACGGATGCCGAGACGTGGGCGGGAGTCTCCCTCGAGTCGGCCGTCGACGTCGGCTGGTCGAGCCTGGTCACGTGTGTGATCGACGAGGTGGCGCTGGGCGACGACGCGCCGCCGCTCTTTCACCGCAGAGGGCGGTACCACCGGCCCACGCCCGACTAGGGTCGACGCGATGAACGACGCAGCGGGGGCCCCGGGGATCCGGGTGATGGTGGTCGACGACCATCCGATGTGGCGGGACGCGGTGGAGCGCGACCTGCAGGCGGCCGGCTTCGAGGTCGTGGCCGTGGCCGCGAACGGGAGCGAGGCGCTGGCCAGGTTCCCCGCAGCCCGACCCGACGTCGTCGTCCTCGACCTGCAGATCCCGGACCCGAACGGGGTCGAGGTGACCGCCGAGGTCGTCCGCCAGGACCCGTCTGCCCGCGTGCTGATCCTCTCCGCGTCCGGAGAGCAGAGTGACGTGCTCGACGCCGTGAAGGCAGGGGCAACCGGCTACCTCGTGAAGTCGGCCTCGCGGGAGGAGCTGATGTCGGCCGTGCGCCGCGTGGCCGCCGGCGACACCGTGTTCACCCCCGGACTGGCCGGGCTGGTCCTGGGGGAGTACCGGAGACTCTCCGATCCCTCAGCCGGCTCCGATCATCCCGACCACCCGGAGCTGACCGACCGGGAGACCGAGGTGCTCAAGATGGTGGCGAAGGGGATGTCCTACAAGCAGATCGCCGAGCGCTTGGTGCTGTCCCACCGGACCGTGCAGAACCACGTCCAGAACACCCTGCGCAAGCTCCAGATGCACAACCGCGTGGAACTGACCAGGTACGCGATCGAGCACGGGCTCGATGACGACGACTGACGCCGCGCCCGTCGCGTCGTACCTCCGCCGGCTCGGCGTCGACGGCCTCCCACCGGCGACACTCGAGACGCTGGTCGACCTGCATCATCGGCACCTGGCCCTCGTGCCGTACGAGAACCTCGGCATCATGCTCGGCCGGCCCCCCGCGGTGGATCCGCTGACCTGCCTGGCGCGCGTGGGCGAGACCGGCCGGGCCGGCTACTGCTTCCACCAGAACGGTGCCGTGGAGTCGGCCCTGCGTGGCCTCGGGTTCTCGGTGACCCGCAGGCACGGGCACGTGTGGTTCGCCGAGGAGGACCGGTTCGGCGACGAGCTCAACCACCTCGTGCTCGTCGTATCCGGGTTGTCGACGCCTGCCAACCCCGGGGGAGAGTGGTGGCTCGACGTCGGGCTGGGCGAGGGATTCCGGGATCCGCTACCCCTCGTGCCGGGGGAGTACCGGCAGGGCACCTTCGCCTACCGGATCGATCACGTGGACGACGACGGATGGTCCTTCCACCCCGATCGGCCGGTGACGTTCACCGGGATCGAGGTCACGACCAGGTCCACCGCACCCGCCGCCGTGGCCGAATCGCACGCCCGGCTCTCGACGCCACCTGACGGCGTCTTCACGCGCGTCCTGGTGGTCCAGCGGCGCGACGCGTCGGGCGTGGACAGCCTGCGCGGGTGCGTGCTCAGCAGGATCGACCAGGACGGGCGGCGGGAGGCCGACCTGACGACGTACGACGAGTGGCGCGGCGCGCTGGTCGACGTCCTCGGACTACCGCTGGACGACATCCCCGACATCGAGCTGCGCGGCTTGTGGGCCCGCATGTCCCGGACCCACGAGGAATGGGTGGCGGCCGGGCGGCCCTGACCGCCCGGGTCCCGCCCGGCACTACGATCCGGTCATGGCCGAGGACGTGCTGTTGGGCATCGCCGACGAGCTGTACGGGCTCGCCCCCTCCGAGTTCACCCCTGCCCGGGACGCGCGCGCCAAGGAGCTGAAGGCGTCGGACAAGGAGCTCTCGGCCAGGGTGAAGTCCCTGAAGAAGCCCTCGGTCGCTGCCTGGGTGGTGAACGCGCTGGTCCGGCACGAGACCGAGCAGGTCGAGCAGGTGCTGACCGTCGGCGCCGCTCTTCGGGAGGCGCAGGCAAGCCTCGACGGAGAGGAGCTCCGGGCCCTGACCCGGCAGCGTCGGCAGCTGACTGCCGCCGTGACGACGCAGGCCCGCTCGGTCGCCGCCGGCCTGGGCGTCAAGGTGACCCAGTCCGTCGCCGACCAGGTGGAGGCCACCTTGACCGCCGCCATGGTGGACGAGACCTGTGCACAGGCCGTGCGCAGCGGGCTGCTGGTGGGTGCGTTGTCGGCCACGGGTGTGGATGAGGTCGACGTGGCCGCGGTCGTGGCGACCCCGGAGGCGTTGGGGTTCACGGCAAGTGCCCACGCCCCGGAACCCGAGAGCCCGCCAGACCTGCACGTCGTACCCGACCCCGACGGCAACCAGAAGGCTCGCCGCGAGGCCGAGGACGCCCTGGCCGAGGCCGAGCAGCAGCTGACGGAGGCGTCCGCCGCGCTGGCCTCCGCGACGAAGGAGACCTCTGACCTGGAGGCGCGCAGCATGCAGCTCCAGGCCGAGCTCGACGAACTGCGCGGCAAGATGGCCGAGCTGGAGTCCCGTATGGAGGAGGTCGACGAGGAGCTGGCCGACGCCGAGGACGTCCGCTCGGAGGCGGAAGCGACCGCGGCCGCCGCGACCAAGGAGCGTGACGCTGCGGCGAAGGCTCTGAAGAAGCTCGGCTAGCTCACACGGCTATTTCGCTGGGTTGGCTCACTGGGTTAGCTCACTGGGCCCAGCCCTTGGAGCGGCTGACGGCGTCGGTCCAGCGGGCGTGGGCCGCGTCGGCCGCGGCGCGGTCGCCAGCGGGCTCGAAGCGGCGGTCGAGCTGCCAGGTCTCGCGCAAGTCGTGGGTCGAGGCCCAGACCCCGGCGCCGAGGCCAGCCAGGAACGCGGCACCGAGGGCGGTGGTCTCGACGATCTTCGGGCGCTGCACCGGTACGCCGACCTGGTCGGCCTGGATCTGGCACAGCAGGTCGTTGGCGGACGCACCACCGTCGACCCGCAGGTCGGACAGCCCGGGCATGGTCTGCAGCACGTCGCGGACCTCGAAGGCGATCGCCTCGAGCGTCGCCCGCACGATGTGCGCGCGGGTCGTGCCGCGGGTGAGGCCGATGATCAGGCCGCGGGCGTGCGGGTCCCAGTGTGGAGCGCCGAGGCCGGTCAGGGCCGGCACGAACACGACGCCCTCGCTGTCCCCGCAGGTCGCCGCGATGGCCTCGCTCTCGGCGGCGGACCCGACGATCTGCAATCCGTCACGCAGCCACTGCACGGCCGCGCCGGTCACGAAGATCGCGCCCTCCAGGGCGTAGGTCAGCTCGCCGTCCGGCGACCGCCAGGCCGCCGTGGAGAGCAGGCCGGCGTCCGAACGCTCGAGGGAGGTGCCGGTGTTGGTGAGGATGAATGAGCCGGTCCCGTAGGTGCACTTGGAGTCGCCGACGTCGAAACAGGTCTGGCCGAACAGAGCCGACTGCTGATCGCCGGCGAGCCCGGCGATGGGGAGCTCGAGGCCCAGGAACGACCCCTTGTCGGTGGTGGCGATCTCTCCCCAGTTGGGCACCAGCTCGGGCAGGGCGTCGCGCGGCACGCCGAACAGGGAGCAGAGCTCGTCGGACCACTCGCCTGCCTCGAGGTCGAAGAGCAGGGTGCGGCACGCGTTGGAGACGTCGGTGGAGTGCCAGGTGCCCCGGGTCATCCGGGCGATCAGGTAGGAGTCGACGGTGCCTACTGCGTAGCGCCCGGACTCGACGAGGGCCCAGGTGTTCGGTTCGTTCTCGGCCAGCCACATCAGCTTGGTGGCGGAGAAGTAGGGGTCCAGGCGGAGCCCGGTGAGCTCGGTGACCCGGTTCTCGTGGCCCTCATCGCGCAGGCGGCTGCAGATGTCGGCGGTACGGCGGTCCTGCCAGACGATGGCCCTCCTCGGCGAGCCGAGGGTCTCGCGGTCCCACAGCATGATCGTCTCGCGTTGGTTGGTGATGCCGACGGCGCGCAGCTCCGACGCGTCGTACTGGCTCAACGCGTGGCGGGTGGCTTCGAGCGTGGCCTGCCAGATCTCCTCGGGCGCGTGCTCGACCCAGCCAGGGCGGGGGAAGTGCTGGGCGAACTCCTGGTATCCCTTGACCGCGATCGTGCCGTCCCCGGTGACGACGACCGCGGTCACGCCAGTGGTGCCGGCGTCGATGGCGAGGACGCTCATCCGGCGCTCATTGGTCCCGCCGCGCGGATTCGACGATCTGCTGGTCGACCCAGTCCTCGCCGACCCGCATCTCGAGGTTCTCCGCCCCGACCCACGCATGGAAGGAGTCCTTGCCCTGACGGCGGGCGTACTCCTCCAGCTCGGATCGAAGGTCGTCGTCCAGCGGTGTCCGGTCTTCCTCGTCCGGGGCGGTGAGGTACCACTCGTTCAGGTCGAGCAGGCGTTCCAGCTCCGCGCAGGGGTCCTCGTGGTCGTCGACCCGCAGGTCGACCGCCACGTCGTCGCCTCCGTCGTACCCGGCACCGTCCCTGACCACGAACAGGGCCGCGGACTGGCGGCCCCGGCTGTCACCACCGGCCGCGTCCCCGGCCTGCAGCGCGGCGAGCAACCGGCGGGCGAGGCGCGGGTGGTCGGCCGTCTCTTCCCAGGCCGCGCGCATCGCATCGACGACCTCCTCACCGACCAGGATGTTGCCCTGGATGGCAAAGCCGTCGCCGGTCAGGCCGCCCGCCCAGTCCAGGCAGCTCGGGCCGGTGTGCGAGGCCGCGTTGCCGTCACGGTCGACGATGCCGACCTGACGGTGGTCTCGTCCTGGGTCCTCCTCCAACAGGCGCTGGAGGGTTACCGCCGCAGTTGCGCCGCTGTCGAGGTGCGCGAGTGCCTGCCCCTTGTAGGCGACGTTCGCCCACGCCTGGGTCGCGATGGCGCCGACTCCCGCCACCGCTGCCGGAACGGCCGATCCGACGGCCAGGAACTTGGAGGCCACCGCCACGCCCCAGGTCTCACCGTCGGCGGAGCGGGCCACGATCGAGAAGGTCATGCCCGGGACCTTACCGAGGAGGCCGAGAACGCGGGCAGCGCCGACGTCGGCAGCGCCCACGGGTTCATGGCGTCGTCATTCGGCGATGGGTTCCCAGACGAGTTCGGCAACGTCGATGACGAGGTCGGAGCTCTCCTGGTCAGGATCGTCCGGCGCGCGGACCTCGCCCACACAGACGCACACAGCGTCGTTGAGGGGGCGGTAGCGGTCGCTGTCACTGAGGTGGAAGACGGAGCCGACGATCTGCCGTCGCCCGGGAGGGTATGCGCGGCCGTACCCGTGCAGCTCGAACATGATCGTCGCGCCGTCGTCGGTGTCGATGACCGCTCGGAAGTCTGGACGGAACGGCCCCGCGGCCGTTCGGCGCTGTGGGAAGTTGGCGCCACGGAAGCGACCACTGATGGAGCCTTCGCAGCGGCCCTCGGCGAGAAAAAGGTGCTGCTCCCATCCGCCCTCGATGCCGACCACCCAGCTCTCGGGATAGGTGAACCGAATCCGGTACAACTGCTCGAGCCTCAACGTTGCACTCCCGCTATTAGCGAACCAGCCGTGCGAGCATGGCAGACCAGAACCTCGCAGCGCCATCGGTGTGAGCCACGGTCATGAAGCGAGAATCTCGGTCGAGCGTTGTCGAATCCGCCCCTGCACGTTCGTGGAACGAGTGACAGCCTGCCGGGGTTCCGGCAGCCGACACGAAGGAGAAGACAATGACGCAGTACTTCCTGAGCCTGCCCCACGACTCCGCCGCGGAGCCGACGATGGCGGCCATGGATCCCGCCGAGCTGCAGGAGGTGTTCGCCGCGGTGGACGCGTTCAACACCAAACTCCAGGAGCGGGGGGCATGGGTGTTTGCCGGCGGTCTGAACCCGCCGTCGACCGCGACCAGGGTTGACAACACCGGTGACGCCCCGATACTCACCGACGGCCCGTTTGTCGAGGCCAAGGGGTACCTCGGCGGCTTCTGGATCATCGAGGCGGAGAACGACGACGCCGCGGTCGAGTGGACCAAGCAGGCTTCGCAGGCACTCCAGAGCAGGGTCGAGGTGCGGGCTCTCCAGGAGCGACCCGACGCCTGACGGGCGCACTCTCCGGGAGCGATACGAGGACCCGCGACCAGCACGTCGAGCGCGAACGATCTTGCCGGTGAGCGGGCTGGTCATTGCCCCTGAGCGGCTTGGCACGAGACGATCGACGCGGAGGTGCGGCGATGAAGGTACGACCTGGAGCTGTGATCCGGGGAGCCGGTGTTGCTCTGGCCTGCCTGGCACCGGACCCGTCCAAGCGTTCGCCCATCTTGCTCGCGGGGTTCACAGCTGGCTGGTTCCTGAACAGGCCAGGACTTCAGGTTTTCACGATCCTCCCCGATGCGGATGAGCCGTGGAAGCGCGCCACGGTGCCTTTCGCGACCTCGGTGGCGTCGTGGTCGAGCGTGATGCTGGCGGCCACGACCGCAGTGCGTCGAACAAGGCTGCCTGTCCCGATTGCTGCGGTCGTGCTCGGAGGCGGCCTCATTGTGATCGACTCCCTTCTCGCCGATCTGGGCGAGGCGCGTGACGTGGCAAAGGCGGCGGAGACCGATGCATCGGAACCCGCCGGGCAGTGACCAGAGCGCCCGCTCATGCCGCTGAGTGCGCGGTCTGCCGCCGTCAGGGCGCCAAGGCTGAGCCACTCGTCCGGGAGTCGGTCGAGGGGAGGCCGGTTACCCGGTGGTTGGGAAGTGGGCGAAGCTCCAGTCCCGCACCCCCGAGTCCCCGTCATCAAGCTCGAACACGAGCTTGCAGGCACCGTCGGTGGTCGAGCAGCGCATGAGGTCTGTGCGGACCGAGTCTTGCGGGCTGTCGCCCGGGATCTGCACCGTGACCAGCACGGTCTCGTTCGTCTCCCACCACACCCCCATCGTGCCCTTGTGGGTCTTGAAGTCATACAGGGGCTCGTTGTAGCGACTCTCGGGTACCCGCAGCCTGACCACGTCGCTCGGGTCCTCGGACCCGACCGGTCGCACCCAGATCTCGGGCGCTGGAGGAATGATCGAGTCCCCCGGAGGGTAGCCGGTGACCATCTCCTTCGTGCCGTCCGGAGACACGAACTGGTTCTGCAAGAACTTGCCGGGTACCTCGTGGAGATAGCGCAGGTCGGAAGGCCTCAGGTCGGGCATCGGCTCGATCGTGTCCGCGCGAATGTCCCAACGGGTCACCGGGACCTCGCTGTCCTCGTCCACCCAGTAGGCGATCTCGTCCTCGATTCCAGCCAGATAGCTGTTCGGTTCAACGGTTTCGTTGCCCGGCAGGTCACGGGAGGCCAGCTTCTGGTTGGTCTCGGTGTCCCAGGTGACAACGCGGGTGGTGTCGGCGGTGGGGTAGGTCCACCAGTAGGCGATCCGGCCGTCGAGGCTCAGCCGCGGATACAGATCTGGGATCGGAACCGGTTCGAGCCGGTCGCCGTGGACCAGAGCCCACGACGGAGTGACGCCGCGTTGCCCTAACTGCCACCCCACCAAGACGGTGTCTCCGGCAACCTCGATGACGGGGCTTTGTCGCCACGGGGTCTCGATCTCGACACCCTGGACGTGCAGGACGCCGTCGTGCCAGTACGGCGTCCGGGGTGGCCCACCGATCTGCTGTGGACCGGCCGGTTCCGGCGCGCTCGCGTCCCGGCCGCTGAGGACGGCGGTGCCCGTCACGAGGATGGCCACCACGACGGCCGCGACCGCGACGGCAACACTCTGGCGCCGTTTCGTGTGGGCGAGAGAGCGGATCGCGTCGAGGTCCACCTCTGGCACGACGACCCCGTCCGCGACGTGACGAGCCGCATCGGTCAGCCGCTGGTCCAGGGTCATGACGTCGCCTCCTTCGCGGGTCGAGCCGGTGGTACGGCGGGCTCCCCCAACAGGTCCGCCAACCGACGCGCGGCCGCATGGCCATGGCTCTTCACCGTGCCCGGCGCCATGTCGAGGACCTCGGCGATCTGCGCCTCGGACAGGTCCTCGTAGTACCTCAACACCGTCACCGCACGCTGCCGAGCAGGCAGACTCAACACGGCCTGCCATACCCGCTCGTGCTCGGCGACCTCCTCCATCCGGCCACCCCAGGCGGGCTCGTCGCGAAGCAGCAGCGTCGTCTCGTGCGACGACCGCCGACGCCACCACGAGACCGCCTGGTTCACCAACACCTTGCGTGCATACGCCACCGGCCAGTCCATCGCGTCCACCCGAGGCCAACGCTGATAGAGACGGACCAGAGTCGTCTGGAGGAGATCCTCAGCACGCTGATAGTCACCGGTCATCAAGTAGGCGGTGCGGAACAACGTCGCGCTGTGGGCACGCACGAAGCCGGTGAACCCGTCCTCATCCCTCTGCCGCATCTCGCCACCTGTAGAAAGTCGGTCTGGGTGTCGCCCGCCCTACAACCTCAACGCCTCAACATGCGCGAAGGTTCAGTCATCAAGCCGACGGATTCCGTCCCGCAGCAAGGACGCCCCGATCGCGCTCGCTCCACCGCGGTCCGCTTAGGCCCCGGCGGGATGTCGGCCTCGGTAGAGTTCCCGGACGCGGCCTTCCGGGACGAGGAGTGACGTGTTCCGAGCATCCTCGTGCGGGTGAGCCGTGTCCACCACTTCCGGATCACCGTCACTCGGTGTCCGCGGCGAGGAGCGCATTGCCTCGCAAGGATCGCCTCCCACGGCGTCAGGCAACCGCGCTCACATGACTATGTCCGCTCGGTTCTCACTGGATGGCGCAGCTTCGGCAACACGACGATGCTGCGCTTGTTCGCACCGTGCACACCTTCGAATTCACTCGCGTCGTGGTCGGTGGCGGATCCAGGTGGGTGGTCGGTCTGGTTTGGGTGGTGGCCGGAATTCGGGGTGACCGTCGTCTCGGTTGATGCGGGCGTCCCAGGGGGTGTTGTGGATGGTGCGGTGGTGGTGGCCGCACAAGAGCACCAGATTCCGGAGGGACGTGGGTCCGCCGTGGGCCCAGTGGGTGATGTGGTGGGCGTGGCACATCACCGGAGGTCGGGTGCAGCCGGGGAAGGTGCAGTGCTGGTCGCGAAGGACGAGGGCCTGCCAGATCGGCGTGGTGACCAGCCGGTGGGTGCGGCCGACGTCGAGGACCTCGGAGTTGGTGCCGAGGACGGCGGGGATGATGTCGGCATCGCAGGAAAGCCGGCGCAGGACCGAGGGTGGCAACTCGAGGCCGTCCTCGGTGAGTCCACACCGGGCGAGTCGGCCGGTGAGGGTGTCGTGGTCGGTGGTCACCGTGAGCCGGGGTCGGGCGCGGTGGGTGGTGGGCGGTAGGTCAGTGGCCAGGGCGTGCTCGGCGGTCTGAACCAGGGCGTCCCACAGGCGGGCGCCCTGGTCGCGCGGGTCGGGGAGTTCCGCGCAGGTGACGGGATCGAGGGTGGGCACGGGCGCGGTGAGGAGGAGTGCGGCGCGGAGCCGGGCGCCGTCTTCGGCGGTGCCGCGGCCCTTGAGGCGGACGCCGCCGATGCCGTCCTCGGTAATGGACAAGAACCGGCCCAGGTGGGCGGCGCGGTCTTCGCGGTCCAGGGCGCGTTCGGTCTCGCGTTCGGTGCCTTCGGGGTCGAGGACCTCGGCCAGGTGCCGTCCGGCCCGGGCCAGGTCGGTGGCGTTGATCCGCCCGGCTTCCTCCAACAGCACCTGTTCGCCGGGGTCGCGGATCGGGTCCGGAGACGGGAGCCGGTCCAGGGCGTCGAGCACCACTCCGGCTTGCTCGGGGCTGACCGCGCCCTCGCGCAGCGCGGACAAGGTGACGGACCGGTCACCGGCCAGCTGCCGGGCCTGGTCCACCACCCGCCTGCCGTGGCCGCGGCGGAGGCCGGCCAGGTGGGTGTACCAGTCGCCGGTCGACCCCCAGCCCAGGCACCGCTTGGGAAGGTCGCGGGCGTCGACCTCGGCCAGCACCACCGCCTCCAGGGCGTGCAGCCGGGCCCGCAGGACCTGGACCTCCTCGATGGTGCCGACCAGCTCGGCATCGGCCCGGGCCGCCCATATCACCTCCTCCAGCTCCCCGATCCGGGCACCGGCATCGGCCACCACACCGGCCGGTGTCGGGAGCGGAAGCGAGGTGATCGCCATGAAGAAACCCAACCACCCGGCACCGACACCCAGACCCCCAAAACCGGGCTTCTCCACAGCCCAGAAGTCACGGTCAGATAACGCTTCACCGACCGGAACGCGAGCCCCGCGGTTGATGGGTTTCGAGGCTCGCTGCGCTCGCGCCTCAACCAGCGGACCAGCGGTTTCGAGGCTCGCTCCGCTCGCACCTCAACCAACGGACCAGCGGTACGTCCGATAACCGCTTGCCTTCAACACGGCTTGAGGTTGGAGGATGGACGCGTGCTAGCGAGACTCGGCTTCCCGTCAGTGGGCGAACACCGCCGCTTCGTCACCGCGATCGGGGTCGACGCAATCGGCAGCGGCGTGTTCATGCCGGTCTCGATGCTGTACTTCCTGGCCGTCACGCCGCTCACGCTCATCGAGGTCGGCCTCGCCATCTCGATCGCGTCGTTCGTCGCGCTGCCGGCGGGCCCGATCATCGGCGCGCTCGTCGACCGGCTCGGCGCGAAGCGGATCCTGCTCCTCGGCAACGCCTTGCAGGCAATCGGCTTCCTCGCCTATCTCGTCGCCGAGTCTTTCGCCGCGGTCCTCACGTGGACGATCGTCGTCACTCTCGGCCGCACCGCCTTCTGGGGTTCCTACGGCAACATCGTGGCCGCCATCTCGCGGCCGGGAGAGCGCGAGCGCTGGTTCGGCTTCCTCGGCGCGCTGCGCAACGTCGGCTTCGCCGTCGGCGGGCTCGCGTCGGGCGTCGCGATCACCATCGGCACCGACTTCGCGTTCGGCGCAGTGGTGGCGATCAACGCCGTGTCGTACCTCTTCGCCTTCTGGCTGCTGATCGCCGTCCCGGAGGCCGGCCCGGACCGCCACGAGGCACTGCCCGGGACCTGGGCGACCGTGATCAGAGACCGGCCGTACCGCCTGCTCGTGGTGGCGCAGGTCGGCTACTCGCTACCGATGATGATCCTGAACTTCGCGCTGCCCGTGTACGCCGTCACGGTGCTCGACCTGCCCGGCTGGATCACCGGCGTGGTGTTCACGATCAACTGCATCATGGTCGGCCTCGGCCAGGGGCTCGTCGTCAACGCCTTGACCGGCCGGGTCCGGTATCGGGTGCTGTTGCTCACCCAGGCGGCCTTCGCGACGTCGTACGTCGTCTTCCTCGGCGCCAGCGCACTGTCGGTCGTCGTGGCGAGCGTGGTCATCGTGCTCGGCGGCATGGTCTACACCGTCGCCGAGCTCACCGGCGGCCCGGTCCTGGCTGCGCTCTCGGCGGAGGCCGCACCCGAGCACCTGCGCGGGCGCTACCTCTCCCTGATCCAGCTCGCCTGGAACGTCAGCAGCACCATCGCGCCGGTCCTGTTCGCCTGGTTGCTCGATGCCGGGAGCGCGCCGCTGTGGCTCGTCATGCTCGGTGTCGCTGCGGTTGCCACCCTGGTTGCGGCCCGACTCGGCACCGTCCTGCCGCAGGCCGCCGCCCGGGTCACCAACAAGGCGGAGGCGACAGTCGCCGCCTAGCGTCTCCTCCCGATCAGCCCTGGGCGCGCCACCAGTCCACGGTTGCCTTGGCGCCCACGTCGAGCGGCGTGGGGGAGAGGCCGAGACGCTCCTCGCTGCGGGAAGAGTCGAGCACGAACGGGTCGGTGAACATGTACGCCGTCTCCGCCAGCTCGCGGCTCTGCTCGCTGAAGATGCCGGTCGCCCGGAGGGCCCACGCCGGGATCGTGCCCACCTTGGGCCGGGGCACGGCGGCCGCATCGGCGAACGTCTCGACCAGCTGACGCTGGGTCACGGCCGGTGCGGTCGGCGCGTGCAGCACGGAGTTCCAGAGCTCCGGGGTGGCGGCAGCACGGATCATCGCCGCCGCCAGGTCGGGCACGTAGGTGAAGGAGTGTGCAGTGTCGAGGCTGGCGACCACCCGGACGGTTCCGCCGGCCAGGATGGTGGGGACCATCCGCTCGCCCGCGTGGGCGGTGCGGACGTGCGGCCCGTAGAAGTCCGAGGCAGCGACGCTGACGGTCGGCGTCGAGGACGCCTCCCGTGCCCGCAGCAGGTCGGCCCGTACGCCCAGCTTGCCCCCGCTCGCGTCGCGTGGCAGGTCCTCGGTCATGGGGCCCTTGACCGGGCCGTAGGCGTAGAGACTCTCCGGGAACACGACGACGGCGCCGACGGCCCCGGCTGCGTCCAGCACTGCCTGCTCGGCAGCGGGCAGCTCGGCCCGCCAGGTGCTGGCGGCGTACTTCGAGCCGTGGATGCAGTGGTAGACCGCCGTGGCTCCCGCGAACGCGGCGGCCAGCTGCTCCGGCCTGGAGGCGTCGACCCGCTGCCGCTCGATCAAGGGGTGCTCGGGGCCGCTGCCCGACCGGGTGAGCAGCCGAACGGTGTGCCCCTGGTCGACGAGCTGAAGGGCGACGGTGCTGCCGACGGGGCCGGCACCGGTGACGACGTGGATCTGGTTCATGACGATGTCCTTGTTCGGTGAAGGTCTGGTTGCATTCGGATGTCGAGAGCAGTGCTCTCGAAACCAATCCTGACATCGATCCACCCAAGAAACAAGAGCAATGCTCACTTTTGTTGACGGTGCTCACATTTGACGACATCATGGAGGGCATGACCGGCACTCCCCGCGACCGGGCTCGCGCGCAGACTATGCAGGACATCACCCGGATCGGGCGCGAGCACCTGGCCGAGCACGGCGCGGCAGCGCTCTCTCTCCGCGCGGTTGCTCGCGACCTCGGCGTGGTCTCGTCGGCCGTGTACCGCTATGTGGCGAACCGCGACGATCTGCTGACCCTGTTGGTCGTCGACGGATACGACGAGCTCGGCGACGCCGTCGACGCCGCCGTTGCCGACGTGCCGGTGGACGACTATCGGGGCCGGTTCCTCGCCGTCGGCCGGGCGGTTCGGGAGTGGGCGCTGCGTGAGCCGGCGACCTACGCGCTCCTCTTCGGCAGCCCGGTCCCGGGCTACGAGGCCCCGGGCGAACGGACGACCGGGCCGGGCACCCGGGTGATCACGACGCTGGTGCGGCTCTGGGACGACGCCTACGCCGCCGGCCGGCTCGAGCCGCCGAACGGGGACATCCCGCTGCCCGCCGCTCTGCAGAAGGACTTCGAGTCAGTCCGCGCCCAGTTCGAGATCGAAACGCCCGACGAGGTGATGGCTCGCGGCGTCCTGGCGTGGGCGTCGCTGTTCGGGTGTGTGAGCTTCGAGGTGTTCGGCCAGTACGGACCGGGCACATTCGCGGAGGAGCCGCTGTTCGAGCACCACCTGGAGGTGCTCTCCGGAACCGTCGGTCTTGGCTGACTCCGGGCCGTGGCGGACGCTGGCCCGCCCCGGCCGGTCACGCTATGGTCGAGCGGACCCGATATGAACGATCCAAGAGCAGGAGCTGTCATGCGTGTCGGAGTGCTCACCGGAGGCGGGGACTGCCCCGGGCTGAACGCCGTGATCCGGGCCGTCGTCCGCAAGGGCGTGCGCCAGCACGAGTTCGACTTCGTGGGCTACCGCGACGGCTGGAAGGGCCCGCTCGAGGGCATCACGATGGAGCTCGGCATCGAGCAGTGCCGGGGCATCCTCCCGCGCGGCGGGACCATCCTCGGCTCCTCGCGCACCAACCCCTTCAAGATCGACGGTGGGGTCGAGCGGATCACGGAGAACCTGGCGAACGACGGTGTCGACGCCCTGGTCGCGATCGGTGGCGAGGACACCCTGGGCGTGGCCACGAAACTCGCGGACCTGGGCGTCGATGTGGTCGGCGTACCCAAGACCATCGACAACGACCTGTCCGGCACCGACTTCACCTTCGGCTTCGACACCGCGGTCAACGTCGCGGTCGAGGCCATCGACCGCCTGCACACCACGGCCGAGTCGCACCACCGAGTCCTCGTGGTCGAGGTGATGGGCCGCCACGCCGGTTGGATCGCGCTGCATGCCGGCATCGCCGGGGGCGCCAGCGCCGTACTCATCCCCGAGCAGCCGTTCGACATCGAGAAGCTGTGTGCCCACGTTGAGAACCGGTTCAAGACCCGCTACTCCCCGATCATCGTCGTCTCCGAGGGCGCGATCCCGGCAGAGGGCGGCGACATGACGCTGGTCTCGGGGGAGAAGGACGCATTCGGGCACGTCCGGCTCGGCGGCATCGGCGACCGGATCGCCTATGAGATCGAGACCCGCACCGGCAGCGAGGCCCGGGCGGTGGTTCTCGGGCACATCCAGCGCGGCGGTACACCGACGGCGTTCGACCGCTGGTTGGCCACCCGCTTCGGCCTGCAGGCGAGCGACGCGGTCGCCGACGGCGACTTCGGGACGATGATGGCGCTCCGCGGCACCAACATCGTCCGGGTGCCGCTCATCGAGGGCACCGGCGAGCTGAAGCTGGTCCAGCCGCACGAGTACGCCGAGGCCGAGGTCTTCTTCGGCTGACGTCGACGGCGGTTCCGGGCGACCGTTCCGAGGGCGGTTGCATCGCGGGAGCCGTGTCGTGGTGGCAATCGTTCCCGATCAGCGCCAACATGGGGTGACTGACAACTCGGATCGGGAGGCTCCCCATGACCGCCGCAGCACCTGAGCATCTGGACCGGGAGGACGCCCAGCCCGAGCTGAGGCGGGTGATGGGCCCCAAGCTCCTCCTGCTGTTCATCATCGGAGACATCCTGGGTGCCGGCGTCTATGCCGTCACCGGGCAGATGGCCGGCATCGTCGGCGGCGTCGTGTGGCTCCCGTTCCTGGTCGCCTTCATCGTGGCGACGCTGACCGCGCTGTCGTACCTCGAGCTCGTCACCAAGTACCCACAGGCCGCCGGCGCCGCCCTGTACACCCACAAGGCGTTCGGGATCCACTTCGTCACGTTCCTGGTCGCCTTCGCCGTGATCTGTTCCGGCATCACCAGCGCGTCCACTTCGGCCAACGTGCTGGCCCAGAACCTCACCGGCGGCTTCGTCGCGAACGGCTGGATGGACGAGCTGCCGAGCACCACGACCGTGACCATCATCGCGATGGGGTTCATGTTGCTGCTGGCGCTGATCAACCTCCGTGGTGTCGGCGAGAGCGTCAAGTTCAACGTCGTCCTCACCCTCATCGAGATGACGGCTCTGGCGATCGTGATCGGCGTCGGGTTCTGGGCGATGGCCCAGGGTGACGGTGACATCAGCCGCATCACCACCTTCTCCTCTCCCGAGGAGAAGGGGATGTTCCTCGCGGTCACGGCGGCGACGTCGGTGGCGTTCTTCGCGATGGTCGGCTTCGAGGACTCGGTGAACATGGTCGAGGAGTGCCACAACCCGGAGCGGATCTTCCCGCGCACGATGCTGACCGCGCTGGGGGTCGCGGTGATCCTCTACATGCTCGTGGCCATCTCCGTGGTCACCGTGCTTTCCCCTGCACAGCTGGCCGAGATCAACGAGGCGGAAGGACGGGCCCTGCTGGAGGTCGTCACCGTCGGCGCCCCGGACATCCCCATCGACAAGATCTTCCCGTTCCTCGCGGTGTTCGCGGTGGCCAACACCGCCCTGATCAACATGCTGATGGCCAGCCGGTTGCTCTACGGCATGGCCAAGCAGGACGTGCTCCCGCGATCCCTCGGCAAGGTGTCGGTGGGTCGCCGGGCGCCGTACGTCGCCATCGCGTTCTCCACGGTGCTGGCCCTGGGCCTGATCGCCTACGTCTCCTCGCGCGCCGAGAGCGAGATCGTGCTCAACCTCGCCAGCACCACCGCGCTGCTGCTGCTCGGGGTGTTCACCGTCGTCAACATCGCCTGCCTGATCCTGCGCCGGGATGACACCCAGGGCTTCTTCAAGTCGCCGGGCCTCACCCCGCTGCTCGCCGCCGCGCTCTGTGCCTACCTGATCGGCCCGTGGGTCGACCGGGACACGATCGTCTACCAGATCGCCGGCGGGCTGCTGGTGATCGGCATCGTCCTGTGGGCGATCACGTGGCTCGCCAACCGCGGCCTGCGCGCGAAGAAGACCGGATTCCGCGACATCGACCACCTGGGGGAGTGACCCGCAACTCCGCGTACGCTTGACCGGTGACCCTTCGAGACGACTCGTCGCTCGACTCCTCAGGACGAGCCATCCCCGACCTCGCGTCCTTGCACGCGATGGCTCCGGCCCAGCAGCCGACGTACCCCGATGCGAGCGCGGTCGACGCCGCCGTGGCCAGGCTGCGCTCCTGCCCGCCGCTGGTGTTCGCGGGGGAGTGCGACGACCTCAAGACCAAGATCGGCGCGGTGGCCCGCGGCGAGGCGTTCTTGTTGCAGGGCGGCGACTGCGCGGAGACCTTCGCGGGCGTCACGGCCGACAACGTGCGCAACAAGCTGCGGGTCCTGCTGCAGATGGCGGTCGTCCTGACCTACGCCGCCTCGGTCCCGGTGGTGAAGGTGGGGCGGATCGCCGGGCAGTACGCCAAGCCCCGGACCTCCGACCTGGAGACCCGCGCCGGCGTGACCCTTCCGGCCTACCGTGGCGACGCGGTCAACGGTTTCGACTTCACCGCCGAGTCGCGCACCCACGACCCGCAACGGCTGGTCGACGTCTACAACTCCTCGGCGGCCACGCTGAACCTCGTCCGCGCCTTCGTCACCGGCGGGTACGCCGACCTGCGTCAGGTCCACGCCTGGAACACCGACTTCGTCCGTGAGTCCCCGGTTGGCCAGCGCTACGAGGCCATGGCGAACGACATCGAGCGAGCACTGACCTTCATGAAGGCGATCGGGGCCGACCCCGACGAGTTCCACCGGGTCGACTTCCACAGCAGCCACGAGGCGCTGGTGCTGGAGTACGAGCACGCGATGACCCGGATCGACTCCCGCACCAACACGCCGTACGACGTGTCGGGCCACTTCGTGTGGATCGGTGACCGAACCCGCCAGCTCGACGGCGCCCACGTGGAGCTGCTCCGTCATGTGCGCAACCCGATCGGCGTCAAGCTCGGTCCCACGACGACGCCCGACGACGCCCTCGCTCTCGCAGGGAAGCTCAACCCGGACAACGAGCCCGGCCGGCTGACGTTCGTCACCCGGTTCGGCGCCGGGCGGATCCGTGACGGGCTCCCGCATCTCCTGGAGAAGGTCACAGCGGCCGGAGTCGAGGTCGCCTGGGTGTGCGACCCGATGCACGGCAACACCTTCGAGACGGCCTACGGCCACAAGAGCCGGCGCTTCGACGACGTGATCGAAGAGGTCCAGGGCTTCTTCGACGTGCATCGTGCCACCGGCACCTGGCCCGGAGGCATCCACGTCGAGCTCACCGGCGACGACGTGACCGAGTGCGTGGGCGGTGGCGAGGAGCTGGCCGAGAACGACCTCTCCAGTCGCTACGAGTCGGTCTGCGACCCGCGGCTCAACCGCGTGCAGTCCCTGGAGCTCGCCTTCCTCGTCGCGGAGATGCTGCGCAAGGCCTGACCTTGGGAGACAAGCCTTGATCGACCTCCGCAGCGACACCGTCACGCGCCCGACCGAGGACATGCGCCGGGAGATGGCGCGGGCCGAGGTCGGCGACGACGTGTACGGCGAGGACCCGACCGTGCGCCGGCTCGAGGAGCGGGTCGCAGAGCTGTTCGGCCACGAGGCGGCCCTCTTCACCCCGACCGGATCGATGGCCAACGTGTTGGCCGTGCGCACCCTCGTCGCGCCCGGCCAGGAGGTGCTCTGCGAGGCCAGCGCCCACATCGCGCGCGCCGAGCTCGGCGCCCACGGCGCGTACACCGGGCTCACCATGCGGACCTGGCTCGGCGACCGGGGCGGAGTCGACCTGCCCGTGCTGCAGCAGCTGTTCGCGCCGGACATGGGTCCGTTCTTCGTGCCGACCGCCGCGATCTCGGTCGAGAACACCCACAACTTCGCCGGCGGCGCCGTGCAGCCGATCGCCGACCTCCGGGAGCTCCGCTCCTGGGCCACCTCGGTGCACGCCTCGATCCACCTCGACGGCGCCAGGATCTGGAACGCGCACGTCGCGACCGGCACCCCGCTCTCGGCGTACGGCGACGTCGCCGACGTGATGGCGGTCTGCCTGTCGAAGGGTCTGGGTGCCCCGATCGGCTCGCTGGTGGTCGGCTCGGCCGACGCGATCACCGAGTCGCGGGTGTGGCGGAAGCGGATGGGCGGCGGGATGCGGCAGGTGGGCGTCCTCGCAGCAGCCGGGCTCCATGCCCTCGATCACCACATCGAGCGACTCACGGTCGACCACGCGCACGCCCGTCTGCTGGCCGAGGCCTGCGGGGTCGACCCGGCCGGCGTGGACACCAACATCGTCGTGGTGCCGCACGACGATCCGCAGAAGTTCGTCGCAGCCGCCGCCGATTCCGGTGTCCGGGTCGCGGCCGTGGGCCCGACGGCTGTCCGGCTGGTCACCCACCTCGAGGTGTCGCAGGCCGATGCCGAGCAGGCGGCTTCGGTCCTCTCGGGGCT
This sequence comes from uncultured Actinomycetota bacterium, assembly GCA_963733895.1. Lineage (GTDB taxonomy): Bacteria > Actinomycetota > Actinomycetes > Propionibacteriales > Nocardioidaceae > Nocardioides. Next base: position 83,882 of record CAVTEY010000004.1, on the reverse strand, counting down.
CTGACTCCTGGTCATCCCAGCACGGAAACGAATCCGCGCCGCCGGCCATACCCTGGTCGGTCAGGAAACGGTGCCGATCAGGACGATGTCGCTGATCGCGGTGTAGTTGCGGGCCGCGGGCCCGGTCCCCGGCGGCGTCACCTCGACCAAACGCAGCTCGATGCTTGACGTCTCGACGGGGTCTACCTCGATGCTCTGGACCGAGCGGGTTTCCTGAAGTTCCTGGCTCACCGTGCTGCCGTTGTCGAAGGTCCACTCGACCGCCGCGATCCGCCGGTTGCCGGTGTACCAGTCCAGGGTGGTGCCGCCGTCGCGGGCGGTCTTTGCGTAGCCGTTGATCAGCCCCACCGACGTCACCGTCGTCGGCTCGGCCAGCTGGAGGGTGATCACGTCACCGCTCCCGTCGCCCGGCATCCGCCAGCAGGTCTCGGGCACCCCGTCGAGCATGTTGCGTCCGTCGTAGTTGACCAGGTTGCCGCTGGTGTCCTGGTTGGGTGGGGCGGTGGCCGGCACCGTGGCGGTCGCCTGCCGGGTGATCGAGTTCGACTGGTCGGGCGAGTCGCCGCTGGACGCGTTGTCGGACCCGGCGTCCGTCGCCCCCGAGGGTTCGTCGTCGCCCAGGAACAGCCAGGCCCCCACGGCAGTGATCAGGAGCAGGACGACCGCGCCCACCGCCCAGGGCAGCCAGGGGATTCCGGCGCGATGGGACTGAGGGGCGGCAGGTGGGCTCGGCGAGGGAGGCGCGTACGGCGACGGTGGCGGCGTGGACGCGACCTCGTCCGCGTACAGCGGGTACCGGGCGGATTCGGTGACGGGGCCGACCGGCGGTGGAGTCGGTGCGGGGATGGGTTCGGTCGGAACGACCGGACGCTCGGCGGTCCCGGTGCGCCAGCCGGGGTCGTCGGGGCTGTCCCGCGGGTGGTCACTGCTGGCGTCACCCCTGATGTCGACGGGGGTGTCGACCGTGCTTTCGACGGGGGTGTCGACGGGGCTGTCGACCGGGTGCCCGCAGTTGGTGCAGAACCGGCCGATGCCCAGCTGGTGACCGCACTGGCGGCAGACGGACATGGGACTCCTTGCACTGATCTGTCGTCGGCCAGCCTAAGCGACACGGAGTGGGAAAGCGCAGGTCAGGTGCTGCGCAGGCGCTGTCCCGCGTCCGCGCGGCCGACCATCGGTGGGAGCCGCCGTACGGCCTGCGCGAGCTCCCGCAGGTCGTTGCCGAGCAGCGCCTGTGGTCCGTCGCAGAGGGCAGTCTCGGGCGTCGGGTGCACGTCGACGATCACGCCGTCGGCCCCGGCGGCGATCCCGGCGCGGGAGAGGGGGACGATCAGGTCCTTGCGGCCGGCGGCGTGGGAGGGGTCGATGATCACTGGGAGGTGACTGGTGGCCTGCACCACCGGGACCGCCGAGATGTCGAGGGTGTTGCGGGTCGCGGGCTCGAACGTGCGGATGCCGCGCTCGCACAGGACCACGTCGAGGTTGCCGCGTTGGGCGATGTACTCGGCCGCCATCAGCCACTCCTCGATCGTCGCGGTCATGCCGCGCTTGAGGAGGACCGGCTTGCCGGCGCGACCGACGGCCTGGAGCAGTCCAAAGTTGGCCATGTTGCGGGTCCCCACCTGCAACATGTCGGCGAACTCTGCGACGACCGCCACGTCGCGGGCGTCGACGACCTCCGTGACGATCGGCAGCCCGGTGATCCGCCGGGCGTCGGCGAGAATCTCCAGACCGGCGACACCGAGGCCCTGGAAGGCGTTCGGCGATGTGCGCGGCTTGAAGGCACCTCCGCGCAGCAGGGTGGCGCCGGCCGAGTGCGCCATCCGGGCCGCCTCGAGGGTCTGTTCGGCGTTCTCGACCGCGCATGGGCCGGCGATCAGGGTGAACGTGTCCGGCCCGATCGGCACCTGGTGGTCGGCCGGTCCGACCCAGACCGTCGACCGGTCCGGATGGTGCTGCCGGCTCACCAGCTTGTAGGGGTCGGAGATCCGGTGCACGTCGGCGACACCCGGCAGGGTCCGGAGGTTGAGGTTGTGGAAGGAGTCGATGTCGCCGACCAGGCCGATGATGGTCCGCACCAGGCCCTTGCTGACGAACGCCTCACCGCCGACGCTCTCGACCCGGTCGACGATGTGCGCGATCTGTTCGTCTGTGGCGTCCGGAGACATGACGACGACCATGGGTCCCTCCCTCACACCGCTATGTGCGGCACCTCACCCTCGACCTTGCGTCGCGGCATGATCTCCACGATCAGCATGGCCCCGAGCACCATCGTCCCACCCACCAGCATCCGCACGGTCGGCGTCTCGTTGCCGAACAGGATGGCGAACAGGGCCGCGAACACCGGCTCCATGCTCATGATGATCGCGCAGCGAGTGGCGGCCAGGTGGGCCTGGGCCCAGGTCTGGGCGAGGAGCGCGAAGGATCCGGCGAACGCGGCCATGTAGAGCACCGACAGCCAGTCCCGCCCGGTCTCCGGCAGCACGATCCCGCCCGGGGCGGACGCGATCAGGCACATCACGGCGATCACGATCACCTGCACGATCGACATCCCGATCACCTGGTCGCGCTTCGACCAGGCACCGAGGCCGACGATGTGAAGGGCGTAGATGAGTGCCGCGACCAGGGTGATCGCCTCGCCGTACCCCACCGAGACGCCGTCGAGGGTCAGCACGCCCAGGCCGGCGGTGGCGAGGAGGACGGCGGCCCAGGTCAGGCGGGTGATCCGGGTCCGGAGCAGGAGGGCCGCGAAGATGGGCGTGGCGACGACGTACAGGCCGGTGATGAAGCCGGAGACGCTGGCCGCCGTGTGCGCGAGGCCTGCGGTCTGGAGGATCTGCGCGACGCCGTACAGGAGGCCCAGCACGACCGCGTGCCTGCGCGAGTCGGCGGACAGCCTCCCGAGGGCGCGCGGCGCGACGACGACCAGGATCACGGCGGCGATGGAGAACCGCACGGCCAGGAAGTCAAGGACCGGCATCCGATCGAGGAGGTCCTTGATCAGGAAGAAGGTGGACCCCCAGATCGCGGTCACGGTGAGCAGCGCCAAGGTGGCAATCAAGGTCGTACGACGCGACGCGCTCATGGGCCGATCCCGCCATCGGTGGTCGAGCCTGTCGAGACCACATCTCGCAGCCGCTTCATCAACGGAATGCCCGGGTCGCCCGGGTCCCGCGATCCCGGTGTCTCCAGGATGAACGGCACCCCTGCCGTCTCGGGATGCGCGAGGAGCTCGGCGAATGCGGCCGCGCCGATGTGCCCCTCGCCGATCTTCTGGTGCCGGTCCCGGAAGGCTCCCCGGACGTCCATCGAGTCGTTGGCGTGGATCAGCCGCAGCCGGCCCGGGCCGCCGATCTCGACGACCCGGTCGACCGTTGCGGCGGCCCCGCCCCGCTCGTCGAGGGGCGCTCCTGCCGCGAACACATGGCACGTGTCGAGGCAGATCCCGGCCTTCGGGTGCTGGTCGAGGGCGGCGAGATACGGCTCCAGGTCCTCCACCCCAGCGCACAGGGAACGGCCCTGGCCGGCGGTCGGCTCGAGCAGCAGCCACGGCGCCGAGTCGTCGGCCACCACGTCGAGCAGGGGCAGCAGGCCTTCGCGCACCTGCCTCATCGCGGCGGCGTACCTCCCGGCGCTGTCGTCACCACCGGGGACCGGGTCGACGTAGGACCCGGTGTGTACGACCACGCCCTCGACGCCGAGCTCCGCGGCTCGCCTGAGGTTGTGGGCGATGCTGGCGACCGACCTCTCGTACGTCGTGCGCGTGGGACTGCCCAGGTTCACCAGGTACGGCGCGTGGATGAAGGTCCGCAGGCCGCGCTCGGCCGTCGCCTCTCGGAACCGGGCATCCTCGCCGGGACTGCCCGCGGAGTGTGCCCACCCGCGCGGGTTGCCGGCGAAGATCTGGATGGTCTCGCAACCCAGTTCGTCCGCCTTCTGCACGGCCTCGGCGACGAGCCCCTTCCCGACCCGGACGTGCGTGCCGACCGGATTTCGGAGGGCTGGGTCGGTCACGCCGGCCACGCTAGCCGTCGGCGTCTACGGGTCGAAACCGACAGCGCGATGCCCGGGTCAGTCCACGCAGAGGCAGAAGGGGTGCCCAGCCGGGTCGAGGAACACCCGGAAGGACGTCCCGGGCTGATGGTCGGCCTTGCTCGCACCGAGGCTGATGACCGCCTCCTCGCCGGCGTCGAGGTCGTCGACGATCACGTCGAGGTGGATCTGTTGGGGCACCTCCTGGTCCGGCCATCGAGGCGGGGTGTAGGGATCCACTTGCTGGAACGAGATGCATTGACTGTCCGACCGGATGTCAGCCCAGTCGGAGGAGATGTCGACCTTCCAGTCCAACATGGCGCCGTAGAAGGTTGCGAGTGCACCGGCATCGGGGCAGTCGATGACGATGCTCGGGAACTGTGCGATAGCCATGGCAGGCAGGCTACGGGCGATTGCGGACGATCCTCGTCCGGATGACTCCGCGACCCCGTCTGGGGGTTCACTTGTCGCATCGCGCATGATGAAAACGTGCGCGAGAGGTGGCGACGAAGGCTCAGCCGAGAACTGAACCGGCTCCGGAACGACGGACGCGCGGCCATGCTGTGGTCGCTGCGGATCACCATCGCGGCGGTCGCGAGCTACGTCGTGGCGACCTTGTTGTTCCCGGGCACGCAGCCGCTGCTCGCACCACTGACCGCGATGCTCGTCGTCCAGGTCACGCCGGTCTCGCTCCTCGCCAGCGGCGTCGAGCGGGTGGTGGCCGTGGTGACCGGTGTCGCCCTCGCAGTGGCGATCGCCGCCGTCCTGCCACTCGAGTGGTGGAGCCTCGGCCTCCTGATCTTCGTCTCCATCACGATCGGCCAGGCTCTGCGCCTGGGCTCGAACCTGACCGAGGTCGCGATCAGCGGCATGCTCGTGCTCGGCGTCGGGTCGCTGGCCACCGGGTCGGCCGCCTCGCAGCGGATCACGGAGACGCTGCTCGGTGCGGCCGTCGGTGTCGCGGCGAACCTGCTGTTCCCGCCCAGGATCGCAAGTGGCGACGCCGCCCTGGCCATCGACGGACTGGCCGACTCCATCAGCGAGATGCTCAACCGGGCCGCGGGCGAGCTGACCGACCTGGTGGAGAGCGAGGGCGACGTCGCCCCGGAGGCACGGGCCTGGCTGGACGAGGCCCGTCGGATCACCCACGACGACATCCCCCGGGTCGGTTCCGCCCTCCTCCACGCCGAGCAGGGACGCCGGCTCAACGTTCGAGCCGTCGGCACGCCGGACGTGGGTCCCGGTCTGCGCCAGGGCTTCGAGTCGCTGGAGCATTCCGCCGTCGCTGTCCGCTCGATGTTCCGGGCCCTGGTCGACGCCACGTCCGAGCCGACGTCGCTCGACCACGAGAGCGCCGACGACGTGCTCCTCGGGCTCGCTCAGACGTTCCGGGAGCTGGCCGGCGGGGTCGACGCGTTCGGACAGCTGGTCCGGAACGAGGCCGGTCCCGCGACGAGCATGAGCTCCCACGACGTGCAGGCCCTCGGCGAAGCTCTCGAGGGCATGCGCGAGGCGCGTGCCCGGCTCGACGACCTGCTGGCAACGGAGACCAATCCCGCGCTGCGCGAGCTGCACGCCGTCGTACTGGCGACGGTCAAACGGCTGCTGCGCGAGATGGATCTCGAGCAGCGCGTCCGGCGCCAGGTCCAGCTGCTGCGCCCGACCCGTCCGCGGCCGACGTACCTGGGCAGGCCTGCGCCCGGACGCAGGCACCACGCACCACCGGAGACCACGCCGGATGCGGAGACCCAACCCATGCCCAGGCTCCCGGACGAGCGTCGGGACGGCCCGGCGTCCTGAGGAGCGCTCGCCTCAGACGAGGGAGAGTGTGATCGTGCTGCCGGCGGGGACCATCGACCCTGACCGCGGGTCGACGGAGAACACGTATTCGAGCCCGATGTATCCCCTGCTCCGCTCGACCTCGACTTCGAAGCCCAGGTCCTCGAGGCGCTCCCGGGCGGCGTCCACGCCGGAGGCGACCAGCCCGCCCGGCACCTCGACGAGCTCGGGGCCCTGGGAGACGACCAGGGTGACGGTGTCGCCGCGGAACAGGGTGCCGCTGGCCGGAGTCTGGGAGATGACGTCGCCCTCGGGGACGACGTCGGAGTACTCCTCCGTGCCCCGGTCGACCTCGAGCCCCTTCGCCTCCAATGCCTGCTCCGCGCGGTCGGCGTCCTTGTTGGTCCAGTTCTTGACCTTGATCGGCTTCGGGCCCTTGCTGATGAACAGGTCCACGACCGTGTCCGGCTGCAGGGTGGTCCCCTTGGCGGGATCGCTGCCGAGCACGGTGCCCTCCGGCACCGTCTCGGAGAACTTCCCGATCGACTCGCCGAACTCCAGGTTGGTGGCCGTCAGCTTGTCCTGGGCCTGGTCCTCGCTGAGCCCGCGCAGCTTCGGCACGTCGTACCGTTCCTTGCCGAGCGACAGCGTGAGCGTCACCGTGCCGCCGTCGAGGACGCGTTCCCCGGCGCCGGGATCGGTCGCGAGCACCCGCCCGGCGGGCACCGTCTCGGAGTAGGCGTCCTCGCCGACCTCGACCTCGAGCCCGGCGTCCTCGAGGGTCTCCGTGGCGGCGGCCTCACCTAGCCCGACTACCCCCGGTGTCGACGTGTAGCGGGCGAAGCCGAACCACCACGCCGCGAGGCCGGCGGTGACGACCAGCAGCAGGGCGAGCGCGAGCAGGATCGGGCCGCGCCTGGATCGCCGAGGCCGCTTCGTGGGTACGGCGTCCGGCACCGCCGGCGGGGCCGGTTCGGGCCGACGCTCCAGTGCCGTGGTGTGGTCGGCCTCGGCAACTGCCTCAGCCACCGCCTCGGAGGGGGACATCAGCTGGGCGAACTCGTCGGCGTCGAACGGCTCGGGTGCGGTGTCCGGCGAGATCGCCGGACGAGGGGCCAGGTCTGCCTCGAGGTCGGGGTCCTCGCGGACGCCGGCCCCCAGCGCGTGGCTGACCCGGTGCACCTGGTGGAGCAGCACAGCAGCGTCGGCTGGCCGCTGGCCGCGGTCGCGGGCGGTGGCCCGCGCGACCAGAGCGTCGACGTACCCGGGAATGCCGTCGACCTTCCCCGACGGCGGCGGGACGTCCTGGTGGACGTGCTGGTAGGCGACCTGGATCGGCGACTCGCCTTCGTGCGGCTTGCTGCCGGTGAGCAGCTCGTAGAGCACCACGCCAGTGGCGTACACGTCCGCGCGGGCATCGGAGCGACCGTCGACCACGAGCTCCGGCGCGAGATAGGAGACCGTGCCGATCAGGACGCCGCCGGTGGCCGTGTGCTGGGTCTCGGCGCTGACCGCCTTCGCCAGTCCGAAGTCGGCGACCTTGACCCGCCCGTCGTCGGCGATGAGGACGTTCTCGGGCTTGATGTCGCGATGGATCAGACCGGCGCGGTGGGCTGACGCGAGGGCGGACAGCACCGGCTCGATGAGGGCCAGTGCGCGCGCCGGCGTCATCGGGCTCTCCTTGCGGATCACATCGCGCAGGGTGTGGCCGGGGACGTTCTCCATGGCCAGGAAGACCGAGCCGTCGTCGGTGCCCTGGTCGTAGACGGACACCACGTTGGGGTGGGACAACCGGGCGGCGGCGCGGGCCTCGCGCACGAACCTGGCCGCGAACTCGTCGTCGTCGCCCAGGCCCTGGTGCATGACCTTGACGGCCACGACCCGGTCCAGGCGGATGTCGGTGGCTTCGTAGACACTGGCCATGCCACCGCGGGCGATGCGGACGCCGATCCGGTAGCGGCCGTCGAGGATGCGGCCGGTCATGGGGTCGCTGACAGCAGCGCCACCGCCCGTGCGGGCGTGCTGATCTGACTGCACGACGACCCTCCTGCTGCCGGACGGGGAAGCATCCGGCGTGCCAATCGTACGGATCCGCGCGGCGGGTTGGGGTGCGCCCCGGCTCCGGCGTGGCGTCGGGGGTGGTTTTCGGCACCCTTGCCATGGTGCAAGAGTGGACCGCATGAACAGCAACCCCGGCCTGACCGACCAAGACCTTGCCTCCCTCGTGACCGACTGGCTCGACTGGGCCGCCGTCGGCGAGCTGCTCGGGGTCACGCCGGCCAAGGTGCGCACCATGATCAAGGTGCATGAGCTCGCGGCCGCCGTACCGTCTCCGGGGACCGGACCTCAAGTGCCGGCCGACTTCCTGCAGGACGGCTTCGTCGTCAAGGGGCTGCCCGGACTGCTGACCGTGCTCCACGACGGCGGGTACGACGACCGCGCCTGCATCGCGTGGCTGTTCACCGACGCCGAGCTGCCCGGCCGTCCGATCGACGCGCTGCGCGAGAACCGTGGCGCCGAGGTCAAGCGCCGGGCCCAGGCGATGGGGTTCTGAGAGACCACCTGCACCCGACCGAGAGGACGACATGAGCGGATTGGCAGGACTGCTGGCAGGCCGGAAGGACACCGGGATCTATCGATGGCACGGCGCGTTCGGCGTGAATCACGTCCGGCACACCGTGGAGCACGCCGGCTGGCACTTCGCCTACTACGACGGCTGGGGAGGGGAGTCCAGCGACGAGTTCCTGGCTGGCATCGACAAGGCGCTCGGGCTTCCCGAGGACCACGCGCACAAGTTCGACGACCTGGCTGACGACCTGGCCGACGTGGTGGCAGGGGACAGCAAGGGCACGGTCCTGCTCTGGGACGGTTGGGGGCCCTTCGCGCGGGCCGACGAGCAGGCCTTCTCCGTGGCCCTCAGCGTGCTCGGAACCCGCGTCAACGCCGAGCGCGGAGGCCCGTTTGCCGTGCTCCTGCGTGGCGAGGGCCCCGAAGTCGCCGGCGTCGCGAGCCTCGACTAGCCGTCGGACGCCGGCCGCAGCCAGGCGGTCCAGCGCTCGAGCGGCACGTACCCCATCCGCTCGTACGTCGGCCGTCCGTCGTCACTCGCGATCAGCACGGCCGGCGCCGCCGGATCCGCGACCGTGGCTGCCCAGGTGACGGCCGCACCAGCGCCCCGTCCGCGGGCGGCCGGAAGGGCTGCGACGTACTCGACGAGGGTCGCCCCGGCAGCCAGGTGTGCCGCAGCGACCGAGGCGGGTTGTCCGTCGACGTACCCGAGCCAGACCCGGGTGACGCCCTCGAGCAGGCCCGGGCGCAGCACGGTCCCCGGCGCGGTGCCGGGCAGGGGGTAGCCCTCGATCAGCACCCGCTCCGCCGACGCGAGCGTGTCGGGGTCGCGGACCTCGACGACCTCCACGCCCTCCGGGTGGACCTCCGGCGGCGGTGCGGGAAAACGCACCATCAGGGGTGGGTGGCCGAGCAGGGCGAGCCCGTGCGGCGAGAAGTCGGGCGTCAGCCACGGGTTGAGCAGGAGGTAAGCCGTCGTCGGCGGGATCAGGTCCGCCACCTCGGCCACGAGAGATGAAGCCTTGTCCTCCGGGATCGGCTGGGTGAGGATCACGGGGTTCGTGAGCTCGCCGCTGTCCCCGATCGACCCTCCCGACCAGCGATCGGTCCGGCGCACCGGGCGCCCGAGCGCGGTCGCGACGGCGATCGGCCACGCAGCATGGACCAGGACCGCGCGCCGCTTGAGCGTGTCGTCGGCCGGCGCGTCCGGCTCCCACCCGTTGGTCAGGTGTTCACCCTCAGCGGGAACGATCGACTCGGCCATCGCTCCAGTCTGGCTAGTCGCCAGGCGTCGGGGAAGGGGGCGAAACCTCGGTCGGCGCCGTGTCGTCCTCCGCGGCTCGCACCGAGATGGCGGCCAGGGCGAGCGGCAGGAGGGTGAGTGCGGCGAACTGGGCGAGGACCGGGCTGGTGACCAGGCCCGCCATCTGGGGTCCGGCCGAGGCCATGAGCGCACTCCCGGCAACAGTCACCAGAAGGGTGCGCGAGGCGGGACGGGACAGGTGGGCCGCCAGGAGGATCGAGACCCCCCAGGGGCCCGCGTAGATGAGGCCCATCGCGCCCCAGGTCGTGATGTCCGGGTAGTCGTCGCCGACCATGAGCGCGAACGGGAGGACACCGATGACCAGGGCTCCTGCCGTCACGCACAGCCTGCGGAAGGCTTGCGGAGTCTCGCTCGTGAAGGCGCCGTCGGTGATGAGCTGCCACAGCGCGAGCACGACCGCGGTCGTCCCGGCCACCGCGATGACCAGCGCCAGCTGCTCCATCAGGTCGACATTCTTGGACGAGACGTAGCCGCCCATGTTCGAGGCCGGGTGCCAGTGCTTGGCGGCGACCACACCGGTGCCGGCGACCTGGGCACCCACCACGACCACCACGGATGACGCGGCGGCTCGCGCGGGGCGCGAGGCGCGCGGGGCCAGGAGGACGACGAGCCCGGCGATCACGCCTGCGAGGACGAGGGCGCCTGTCCACCAGGGATAGATCGAGGTGCCGACCACGCGGTCGGAGTCGGTGCCGATCGGGAAGCTGGGTCTGGAGAGTGCCGCGGCCACCAGCAGGAAGCAACCCGCGATGAAAGCGCCGCGCAGACGCGTGTGCTGCTGTCTCGGGTCGACCACCGTCGCACCCTAGCCATCGTCGGGTTCGAACGAGTGGGTTGTTGCTGGCGGCTACTCAAACTTGGGCACGAACGCTGCCGGGGAGCCACGACGTGCCGCGATTAGACGACCCGGTCGGTGGCGGCCGAGGCGAGCTGCCGGAGTACGCCGTGGGCCGGCTCGTCGATGTCGGCTCGCTCCAGGCCCATGATCGCCCGCTCGGCCAGCTCCTTGATCACGGCCTCGACCTGGGCGTGGGCACCGGAGGCGTCGATGATCTCGCAGAGCCGGCGCACCTGCCCGGCGTCGAGCGCGGTGCCCAGCGACTGGTCGAGCAGGGCAGCCTCTTCCCGCCCCGCCGCGTCGAGGGCCAGCGCCACCAGGACCGTGCGCTTGCCCTCGATGAGATCGTCACCAGCTGGCTTGCCAGTCGTCTCCGCGTCGCCGAAGACGCCCAGCAGGTCGTCCCGCAGCTGGAACGCCTCGCCCAACGGCAGCCCGAATGCGCTGAGCGCGGCAGTCTGCGCCGCTGTGGCGCCGGCGAGGGCAGCGCCGACGTGCAGGGGTCGTTCGATGGAGTACTTCGCGGACTTGTAGCGCAACACGGTCATCGCGGTGTCCACGTCGGCCCGGCCGCGCGCCTGCGCGGAGACATCGAGGAACTGGCCCGTGATCACCTCGGAGCGGCACAGGTCGAAGACGTCCATGGCCGCCGCCACCCGGGCGTCCGGGAGCCCGCATCGGCGGAGCAGCTCGTCGGCCCAGCTGAGCAGGAGGTCGCCGAGCAGGATCGCGCCCGAGGCGCCGTACTGCTCGGGGTCGCCGCGCCAACCGTCGCTCCGGTGCTCGGCGGCGAAGGAGCGGTGTGTCGCCGGGCGGCCGCGCCTGGTGTCGGACGCGTCCATGTAGTCGTCGTGCACCAGGGCGCTGGCGTGCAGGAGCTCGAGGGCAGCGCAGGCGCGCACCAGTGCGCCTTCGTCCTCGACGTCTGCGCGGACGGCCCGATAGCCCCAGTAGCAGAAGGCGGCCCGGAACCGCTTGCCGCCCGCGACCGACAGCCGCGCCTCGGCGAGGAGGCGACCCGCGTCGGGGCCCAGAGGACCGAGTCGGTCGGCCATCTCGGCGAGGAACTCGTCGAGCGCCTCCTGGAGGCTGCCGCGGAATGCCTCGTCGTCCCAGCCGGTCACGCCGTCGAGGCTAGGCCATGACTCGCCGACACCCACATGTGGACACCCTCCGCGGATGCGCGAGGCGCGTCCCTAGACTTCCAGGCATGGTGGCACTCGGCACGACCAGCATCGGCGAGCTCATCCGCAGCGGCGAGCGGTCGTTCTCGTTCGAGTTCATGCCACCCAAGGACGAGGCGGGCGAAGCCCAGCTCTGGAAGGCGATCAGCGAGCTCGAGCCCTACCGTCCGACCTTCGTCTCCGTCACGTACGGCGCCGGCGGCTCCTCGCGTGACACCACCGTCCGCGTGACCGGTCGGATCGCGCGTGAGACCTCGATGGTGCCGATGGGCCACCTGACCTGCGTCGGGCACACCCGCGAGGAGCTCGTCGCCATCCTGGACGACTACGCCGCGGCGGGAGTGCGCAACGTGCTCGCCTTGCGCGGAGACCCCAGGGAGGGCCCGCGAGCCGAGTGGACGCCCACGGAGGGTGGGTTCACCTACGCCAGCGAGCTTGTGGAGCTCGCCCGTGAGCATGGCGGGTTCTCCGTGGGAGTGGCCGCGTTCGGTGCGGGTGGCCACCCGGGGGCGGACTCGGTGGAGCGCGACACGCAGGTCCTGCTGGACAAGCAGCGCGCCGGGGCGGAATTCGCGATCACCGACATGGTGTTCCGGGCCGTCGACTACACCGAGCTGGTCGACCGGGCGAGCGCCCGCGGCGCGCGCATCCCGATCCTGCCGGGCATCATGCCGATCCTGAACCTCGGCCAGGTGGCCCGGATGGCCGAGCTGTCCGGTCGCGAGATCCCGGCCGAGGTGCTCGATCGGATCGCCGTGCACGAGGAGGACCCGGTGGCGCTCCGTGCCGAGGGCATCGCCATGGCGGCGGAGCTGTGCGAAGAGCTGCTCGACCGCGGCGCACCCGGCCTGCACTTTTACACGCTGAACCGCTCCAAGGCGACCCGGGAGATCTTCGCGGCGCTGCGGATCACCGTCTGAGCCGGCGGCCGGTCGGTCAGGCGGGTCCGACCGCCTGGGCGACCAGCGCGGCGGAGAGCCCCACGAACGGCAGCCCCGCGCCGGGCGTCGCGTGGGCTCCGGCGGCGTACACCCCGGCGATCGGCGTGGTCGGGCCGAGCCGTCGACGGACGGTCCCGCGGCCCTGCCACAGCACGCCCATCGGTGACCCGCCCCAGTGCTCGACGAGCTGACGAGGAGAGCGGTCGTGTCGGACCACCAGGTGCTCCCGGATGTCGACCTTGTGCCGGGCCAGCGCCACCAGGAGGTCCTCGGCGAGCCTGCCTCGACCGTGGACGGTCCAGGCTGCCCTTCCGGTCGGCGCCTGCCCGCCGGGTCGCACCACCAGCATCGGATCGCCGTGCAGGACCACCTCGTGGGCGAGGTTCGGCACCTCGCCCTCCAGGCCCAGGTGGCAGATCACGGGCGGGATCGCCGGCATCGTGCGCTGGACGTACGGCGCCAGGGCCGGGAGCCGCCGCGGATCCACCGCGCACACCACGACGTCCGCATCGAGATCGCCCTGGTCCGTCGTGACGGCCACGACCCGGCCCTCGTGAAGCACCAGGTCGCGGGCCGGGTTCCGGGTCAGGACTGTGACCTTGCGCGTCTCGAGGCGACGCGCCAACGCATCCGTGAGCTGCCACATCCCCCCGGGCACCGTCCACGCGGCGAACGTCTGCTCGACGTACGACATCACCCCGAGCCAGGCCGGGACGTTGCGCAGGTCGTGCCCCTCCGCGACGAACCGGTGGCTGGCGACCAGCCGCAACCGTTCGTCCTTGAAGTCCTTGCGCAGTCGTTTGAAGAGCACCTCGCGGCTGTCCAGCAATCTGCCCAGCTCGCGGGGGAGATGCTCCGGATCCCACGGCTGCTCCAGGTAGCCCCGACGCAGCACCTCCCAGTCGTCGGCGTAGGTCGCCACGTGGTCGGCCCAGATCCCGCCGAGCCCGGGAGCCAGCCCGTCGAACGCCGCGGCCTGCCCTGACCGGGAGCCACCAGGAAGCCGGACCGACGTCCCGTCGTCGAACCGGTGCTCGCGGACCACCTCCACCGGGACCAGCTCCAGCTCCTTCTCGACCGGGCGACCGGACTTCCGGAACAGGTCGCGGATCACCGCGGGAAGCAGCGTCGACGTCGGCCCGGCGTCCCAGGTGAAGCCCTCGTCGGACACCTGGGACAGCGCGCCGCCCAGCTCCGCCGACTGCTCGGTCAGGGTGACGTCGTGCCCGAGCTTGGCCATCCGGGCGGCGGCGGTCAGCCCGCCGAACCCGCCACCGATCACCACCACCCTCGTCATGGCGTGAACCCTAGGGTGTGCTGCGGCTGCTCAGCGAAGGTCCGGTGCCGCCTCGACGACGCCGAACCCCGCGTCGTACTCGCGATCGAGGAAGGACATCATCGCCGCGTTGAGCGGGGCCAGCCGATCGCCCGGCGTGAGCGCGGAGCACGGCTCGATCTTGGCGAAGAACCCGGACGGGGTCTCGGCCAGCACGAGCGTGTTTCCCGTGTCCCCGGTTGCCCGGGTCAGCAGCCCGCCCTCGTAGGAGACCGGGTAGTCGTCGGCATCTCCGACCTTCACCCCCTCACCGACGGCGGTCGGCCGACCGTGTCGCTCCGCATCCATCAGCGGGAGCAACGACTCCAGGTCGCCGGAGGTGACGTCGACCGGGAGCCCGGCGACCAGATGGGTCTGCAACAGCCCGAAGAACTCGCGGTCGACGGTGGCGAGTGTCGTCGCCCCGGCCGGCATCCGGGTGTTCAGCTCGGTGGGCCGGAAGCCGTCCGCCGTCAGCACTCCGTCGATGCCGAACGCTCCGCGATAGTCGTAGCTCGATCCGAGGTGCGCACCCACGTCCCTCGCGATCGCCCGCATTGCTGCGCGGTCGTCCGGGTGCGGGTCCCAGTACGTCGACAGGCCGCCGTACACGAACCGGCGCTTCGCCACGTTGCGCAGCATCGCGATCTCCACCGGGCGCAGCAAGGCCACCCCGTCGGGACAGACGAAGCCGTGGATCGAGCACGGCACCCCGTCCAGGAACGGCATCACCCGCACCCGGTCGCAGCGTGGCAGGAAGAAACCGCGGGCCCGGGCCTGGTCGGACCCGTCGACGATCCAGCGCACATAGTTGCCCGCGCCGTTGAAACCGTCTCGGGCATCACCGCTCCACACGGCGCCCAGGGGTCCGGCCACCTCACGGGTGGCGGCGGCCAGCTGGTCGGTCTCGACGGGTACGACGCGGTGCGGCGCGGTGGGTACCTCGCAGGCCGCCCAGATCTCCTCGGCCAGCAGCTTGTCCTCCAGAGCGAGGTACGACGCCGGTCGGCCACCGACCACCCGGCGACCGAGGATCGGCTCGTCGTTGCTGACGAAGTGGCCGGTGTTCCAGATCGCCTCGTGCCCGGGGTCGAAGGCTTCGATCGCGGCGACCGCGTGCTCCGGCAGGTGATGGGTCAGGTGCTCCAGGAGCCGGAGCTCGTCGGTCACCGAGGCCGTGGGCGGCAGGTCGATCTCGACGACCTCGCACTCTCCCGGATGGGGGATCGGCCCGGCGCCCCTTGCCGTCGCGAGCACGAGCACCCGGCACCCACGCGCCCGCATCGTGGCGACGGTGGCGGGGTAGGCGGCGAGGATGCCGGGGCCGAGGATCACCGGCCGATCGGCGTAGAGCTCGCCGAGCCGCTTGACGACGTCGGCGCGCACGCGGGCGTCGGTGAGGTCCATGCCGGAACGCTAGCGGGGGTCTCCAGGTGGTCGGCCGAAGGTGACCGCGGCCAGAACCTCCGGCTTCGCGGCGTCCACCAGCTCGCGGTCAGGGGGAGCACCGAGAGCGTCGTTCACCGTGGAGAACGCACCTCGCAGCGCCACGAACGTGGTGATGGCGAAGATCTGTGTGTCGTCGAACCCGGCGTCGCGCAGCTCGTCGACGTCCTCGGCGGTGGTCGCGTTGGGATCGGTGGCGACCCTGCGGGCCCACCGGGCCAGGGCGCGGTCGGTCGGGGACAGCCCCTCGTCGTCGCCCCGGATCACGCCTGCCGCCACCGGGCCGCCGGACATCCGGGCCAGCTTGTTGCCCCAGCCCAGGGAGCAGTAGGCGTCGCCCATCGCGGAGGCGCACGCGGCGATCAGGGTCCCGCGCTGGCGAACGGACAGGCCGCCGGCCCCGATCATCCGGTCCATCAACTCGGAGAGCGTCGCCTGGGTGCCAGGGAGGTGTGCCCAGAGGCGGGTCAGGTTCATGACGTATCCGTCGTCGTCCACGTCTTCGTCATACAACGCCTGCACCTCGGGCGATGAGGGTGGTTCGGCGATGAAGTTCACGCCGCTCACCCCTCCGCCGCGATCACGCGCCCGAGGGACTCCGGATCGCGGCCGACGACCGTCGTGCCGTCGGCAGCGGTGATGATCGGCCGCTGGATGGCTCGTGGGTGGTCGGCCAGTGCCGCCAGCCACTCGTCCCGCCGCGCCGGCTCGCGGGCGAGGTCGATGCCTTCCTCGCGCGCCTCCTTGGTGCGTGCGAGGTCCCAGGGTTCGAGCCCCAGCCGGGACACCACGTCACCGAGGTCCGCCGCGGTCGGCGGCTCGTCGAGGTAGCGGCGCACGGTGTAGTCGACGCCGGCGTCGTCCAGCTCCGCGACAGCGGTACGGCACTTGTTGCAGGCCGGGTTGAGCCAGATCTCCATTCAGTCCACCTCGATGGGGGTCGCCCCGGTCATGGCCACGAGCTCGTCGTAGGTCGTCGCGTACACGGCGGCCGGGTGGCCCGCCGCGGCCCACACCACGTCGTACTTCTGGAGCCAGGTGTCGATGTAGGTCGCGACCGGCGCGCGGTGGGCGATGGGGGAGACCCCGCCGATCACGTGGCCGGTGTGCTCGCGCACGAAGTCCGGCGTGGCCCGGGCGAGGGCGCCCGCACCGATGCGGCCGGCCGTCTGGGCGGTGTCGACCCGATGGGACCCCGAGGTGAGGATCAGGACCGGCCGGCCGTGGTCGTCGAAGACCAGGCTGTTGGCGATGGCGCCGACCTCACACCCGAGTGCTTCGGCCGCGAGTGCTGCAGTGTGGACGGTGTCGGGCAGAATGCGGATCTCACCGGTGCCTCCGAGGCGAGCGTGCTCGTCTCGAAATCGGATGATTGCGGGGTGCTCGCTCGGCATACTGCGACCCTAGCGGGATGGGACTCTCCGGTCTGAGGACCGGGTGGGGCCCGAAGCATGTGCATGAAGGGGCCGCGGCGACCGGGGCGTCATCGACGGGGAGAGGAGTTCGGATGGGCCTGCAGCGGCCGGCATCGGTGACCAACGCGATCCGCGTGCAGATGGCGCTGGTCGCGGTCAGCGGGCTGACCACCCTGCTCACGGTCCTCCAGCGCAACGACCTGGTCGTGGCCTGGGCAGAGGGCAACCCGACGGCCAGACCGATCCTCGACGAGGGCGGCCTGAGTGCTCTGGAGGCGAGCTCGATCAACATCCCGGCCTTCGGCCAGGTAGCCGTCGTCTCCTTCGTCACCTTCGCCCTGCTCGCTGCGGTCCTGCTCGCCCTGTTCCGGCACGGGCACAACTCGGCGCGGGTCTCGCTGACCGTGCTCGCGGTCTTCTTTCTGTTCGCGATGCTGGCGATCTACCGGGTCGACCCGCCGACGCTCTTCGCCGTCTGCGCGGCGGTCTCGGCCGTGCTCGACGTGGTGCTCCTCTACTTCCTCTGGCACCGGGACACCAACGCCTTCCTGCGGGGGGCCGCGATCGCGTCGGGTCGCTCTGTCTGAGCCGGCGTGAGCTCGGCCTGAGCTCGGTCTGATCCCACCTGTCCCGGCCAGACGACGCGGCCTGTCGATCTTGACGCGTTGTCGGCGCGCGGGTGTACCTTTGTCTTGTTCGAACACGTGTTCGATCACCGGCGGGGGCGACCTCGACCCCCGTCCCCGCCGGACCGGCCGGGGTCGTGGGGTCGATCGGCGGAGGAGGCAGTGACGTGAGGCGGTACGACGACCCCGTAGAGGTACGGAAGGGCTGGGTGACCGGCCCGGGTCATCACGGCGAGGGGCCCGAGCAGTTCCTGTGGCGCGGACGGTTGTGGAAGGTGCGCGCGGTGCTCGCGCACTGGGTCGAGACCGGGCCGTGGTGGCAGTCCTCCGGCGTCCGGGCGGTGATCGGCTCCGACGAGGCGGCCGCCTCGCCCGCCACCGACCTGCTTGTCGAGCGCGAGCTGTGGCGGGTGGAGGCCGGCAGAGGTGCCGCACCTGATGCTGACAGTGCCGCCGGCAGTGGAGCCGGCGTCTTCGACCTCTCCTTCGACTGGGCCGACGGCCGCTGGCAGCTCGTCGGCTGTGCGGACTGAGGGGTCGACATGCGACACACCGATCCCGCCGACGTGAACCCGTTCGCCCTCCCGGCCACGACCCACTCCTATCTCGCCCGGTCGGCCGCCTCACTGCACGAGGCGATCACGGCGACCGAGGCTCCCGCCCGGTATGCCTGCGCCCATGTGTCGGCGCTGCGGGCGGCCGCGGCCCTGCTTGCGGCCCGGGCCCGGCCCGCGGCCGCGCGGCGCCGACCGCAGAAGAACGCCTGGGTGCTGCTGACCGAGGTGGCCCCCGAGCTCGAGGAGTGGGCCAGGTTCTTCGCGGCCGGTGCCAACAAGCGAGCGGCGGCCGAGGCGGGCTCCAGCCGGGCCGTGACCGAGCGCGAGGCCGACGACCTGGTCCGCGACGCTGACCGATTCCTGGGGGTGGTCGAGCAGGCGCTCGGGTTGGTGCCGCACCGGCCGTTCGCCGGCCGGTCCGCGGTCACCACGACCGCGAGCAAGCCGGTGGGTGGCCGGGCCGGGGTCGCCTGAGCCCCCCGGAGGCGTCGGCGTACCCGGAGGAGATCCCGGCGCCGGCCGTCACGCCGCTGGCTACACCATCGAACCGGTGGTGCGTGGACGGGATCGCTATCTGCAGATCTGGTCGGCCACCGCGCCGCCTATGTCTGGGCCGCGGACGTGGAGGTCGGGCACCGCCGCTAGGAGACTGCTAGACCGCACTGGCCCGGCGAGACCGGCGGGTGTACCGTGGAGAGGTATTCGAACATGTGTTCGAATACCTCTCGCCGATCCTGCTGTGAGGTGCCGTGCCCGACCCGTTCGTCCATCTCCACGTGGCGTCCGGCTACTCCCTGCGCTACGGCGCTTCCCACCCGCACACGCTCGTCGAGCGGGCCGCCGAGCAGGAGATGGACACCCTCGCGCTGACCGACCGCGACGGCACCTACGGCGCGGTGAAGTTCGCCAAGGCCTGCCTGGCCGCTGGCGTCCGCCCCATCCTGGGCGTGGACCTCGCCTACCGTGACCCTCGGTGGTCGAGCTTGTCGACGCTCGACAAGCTCGACCGGAGGGAGAACCCCGTCCGGGGTGGAGCCTTCCGCGACCAGCGGCCCGACCAGGGTGGCCTGCCCCGGGCGACGTTCCTGGCCAGCGGCAAGGCGGGATGGGCGGCGCTCTGCCGGCTGATCTCGGCCACCCATCTGGCCGGGGAGCGGGGGAGCCCGGTCGCCGACCTCGACCTTCTTGCTCCGCACCTCGCGTCCGGGGATGTCCTGGTCCTGCTCGGCCCGGCCTCCGAGGTCGGCACCGCCGTGACCAGGCGCCGCGACGACCTGGCCCTCGCGGCGCTGGCGCCGTGGCGCGAGGTGCTCCCGCGCGAGAACCTCCTCGTCGAGCTGGTCTCGCACCGGCTTCCGGGTGGCGGGGGATCGTGGGGCCCGGGCACGTCCCCGCACGCCGCCCGGATGGCTGGGGTCGCCCGGCAGGCCGGGCTCGGCGCCGTCCTCACCAACGCGGTCCGGTACGCCGACCGTCTCGACGCACCGGTCGTCGACGTCCTCGACGCGTCCCGCCGGCTGGTCGCCCTGGATCGTCGTCACGTCGACCGCGGCAACGCCGAGGGGTTCTTGAAGTCCGGCAAGCAGATGCACGAGGTGGCCGAGGAGATCTGCCGGCTTGCGGGGCTGGGTGGTGACACCGGGCGCGATGCTCACCACCTGCTGGCCGGCACCCGCAAGGTCGCCGACCGGTGCGTGCTCGACCCGCGTGCCGACCTCGGTATCGGCGAGATCCACTTCCCGGAGTTCGAACTGCCGAGTCGGCGTGAGTTGCCCTCGTCGCCCGGGGGCTCCTCGGCAACTCACGCCGACTCGGCATTGCGTCTCCGGTGCGAGGCGGGGATCGGCTGGCGCTACGGGTCGGCGCCGAAGCAGCGGATCTGGAAGCGGCTCGACGACGAGCTGGAAGTGATCCGGCAGCTCGGCTACGCGTCGTACTTCCTCACCGTCGGCGACGTCACCGACCTGATCCGGGAGATGGGGGTCCGGGCAGCGGGCCGGGGATCTGGCGCGGGCAGCCTGGTCAACTACCTGCTCGGTGTCTCCGGGGTCGACCCGATCCGGCACGGCCTGCTCATGGAGCGGTTCCTCTCGCCGCTGCGCCAGGCCTTGCCCGACATCGACGTCGACGTCGAGTCGGCCCGCCGGCTCGAGGTCTACGAGGCGATCCTGGACCGGTACGGCGGCGAGCGCTGCGTCTGCGTCTCGATGATGGACACCTACCGCGTCCGGCACGCGGTCCGCGACGTCGGCGCCGCCCTCGGCATGCCGCCGGGGGAGACCGACGCGATCGCCAAGGCGTTCCCGCACATCCGGGCCCGCGACGCCCGGGTGGCGCTGCGTGAGCTGCCGGAACTGCGGGCCAGCGGCCTGGCCGAGGAACGCCTCGACCTGATGTTCCGGCTGGTGGAGCGGCTCGACGGGCTGCCCCGGCACATCGCCGTCCACCCGTGCGGGGTGCTGCTCTCCGATGCGACCCTGCTCGACCGTACTCCGGTGGAGGCCAGCTTCGCCGGGTTCCCGATGAGCCAGTTCGACAAGGACGACGTCGAGGACCTCGGCCTGCTCAAGCTCGACGTGCTCGGCATCCGCATGCAGTCGGCGATGGCGCACGCGGTCGACCAGGTCAGGGTCACCGAGGGGGTCGAGATCGACCTCGAGGACCAGACCCAGGTGCCCTTCGACGACCCGGCGACCTTCGAGCTGATCTCGTCGGCGCGCACCCTCGGCATGTTCCAGATCGAGTCGCCCGGCCAGCGTGAGCTGGTCGGCAAGTCCGGCATCGAGTCCTTCGACGACATCATCACCGACATCTCGCTGTTCCGGCCGGGGCCGGTCAAGAGCGACATGATCACGCCGTACCTCGACGTCAAGCAGGGCTGGAAGGACGCGACCTACCTCCACGACGACCTGCGTCCGATCCTCGGGCCGACCCACGGCGTGGTGGTCTTCCACGAGCAGGTGATCGAGATGATCGCGCTGTTCACCGGCATCTCCTACGCCGAGGCCGACGAGAAGCGGCGGGCGCTGGGTGACACCGAGGGCATGGAAGAGGTTGGTTTGTGGTTCAGGCCCCGAGCGCTTGGGTTGGGGCATTCCCTCGAGGTCATAGAGAAGGTTTGGGACGTGCTGGAGGCGTTCGCCTCCTTCGGCTTCTGCAAGGCGCACGCGGCGGCGTTCGCGCTGCCGACCTACCAGTCCGCCTGGCTCAAGGCGCACTGGCCCGCGCACTTCCTGGCCGGGGTGCTCACCCACGACCCGGGCATGTACCCCAAGCGGCTGATCCTCGACGACGCCCGCCAGTTCGGCATCGCCGTCCTCGGCCTCGACGTCAACGCGTCGGCGAAGGAGTACGTCGTGGAACGGTGTCCAGGCTCGACCACCGAAGACACGGACTACGGCATCCGGCTGGCACTCGCCGAGGTGAAGGGAATCAACGAAGCAGAGGTGAACCGCATCGTCGCCGCCCGTCCCTTCCACTCGCTCACCGACTTCTGGCACCGTGCCCGGGTCTCCCGGCCGGTGCTCGAACGGCTGGTGCTGGCCGGCGCCTTCGACTCCGTCTACGGCATCGGGTCGCCGCTGGCCGTCCGTCGCCGCAGCAAGATCACCCGGCGCGATCTGCTGCTCCAGGTCGCCGAGCTGGACCGGTACGCCCGCGCGGTCGAGCGAGGTGCCCGCGGGAGGGGGCTGGCCGGACGTCGTGTCGCACGCGGGGAGGGCAGGGCTGCCTCCGTGCGCGCCGCCGACGCGGCCGGCCGCAACAGCACCGACCCGCTGACCCGGGAGGGGGCCCCGGTTCTCGAACGGCACCCGCTGGCCGCGCAGGGGGTGTGGGCCAAGGCCGCGGCCCAGTCGCAGGCCACCTCGACCCCACGCCCGGTGACGTCGGTGCAGCTGACCCTCGACCTGGGCGACGAGCCCGGCGAGGGACAGGTCTCCGGGCTGCCGGAGCTGGACGAGGAGGAACAGATGAAGGCCGAGCTGGAGATCCTCGGCCTCGACGTGAGTCGGCACGTGGTCGACACCTACGCCGGCTTCTTCGACGCGCTCGGCATCACCCGCAGCAAGGACCTGCTCCGGCGGCGCAGCAAGGCCGAGCTGCTGGTGGCTGGCGTCAAGGTCGCTACCCAGACCCCGCCCATCCGGTCCGGCCGCCGGGTCATCTTCCTCACCCTCGACGACGCCACCGGTCCGGTGGACGCCACTTTCTTCGAGGACGTCCAGGGTCCCTACGCCGCCACCGTCTTCCACTCCTGGCTCCTGGTCGTGCGCGGCGAGCTGCGTCGGACAGGTCGGCGGGGGGTCTCTCTCCGTGCGACGGGCGCGTGGGCGTTGCCGGAGCTCTTCGCACTGTGGCAGGGCGCGGGAGTGGACGCCGTACGAGAGTCGATGGCCGTGGTCCCCGCGGGCTTCACCGGGGTCGGGGTGGAGGACGCGATCCCGGGGTCCGCGGAGAGCCGCTCCACCCGCCCGGTGATGGCGCCGGTGCCTGGAGGAAACACGGCCGGCGGCATGGGCAGGCGGCGGGTACTGGTGCACTCCAGCGGGTTCCAGATGTCGCCCTACTCCGACATCAAGCCGGCCGGCGAGGCGACCAAGGCGCCGGCTCGGAAGTCTTGGGTTGAGGAGGTTGCGCAGCAACCGTCTCGAAACCTGTGGCACCGCAGCCCGGGGAGCCCAGGATGAGCCTGCTGTCAGTGCCGGCCCTCGGCAGGCACCCCCTAGGGTTGACGACATGTCCGAGCGACCGAGCGAGCGTCGCAGCGCCGCCCGTACCGCCGTGGTGTGGGAGGCCCTGCTTCCGGTTCTCGACGGAACCCCTGGTGACGTCCTCGACATCGGCGGTGGCACCGGCGGATTCGCGGTCCGGGTCGCCGAGCTGGGGCATCGGGTCCGGGTCGTCGACCCCAGCCCCGACGCACTGGCGGCCCTGGACCGCCGGGCCCGGGAACGGGGCGTCGCCGACCAGGTCGTCGGACAGCAGGGCGACCTGTCCAGCCTGCTCGACGTCACCGAACCCGGCAGCACCGACTTGGTGCTGTGCCACGGAGTGCTCGAAGTCGTCGACGACCCCGCCGCGGCGCTCACCACGATCGCCGAGGTGCTACGGCCCGAAGGGGTGCTCAGCCTCCTGGTCGCCCAACGGCACGCGGCCGTGGTGGCTCGGGCGATGGCCGGCCACTTCCAGCAGGCCCGGGCGATGCTCGAACCCGTGGCAGACACCGGCCGTTCCGGCCGCCGGTTCACCCGCGACGAGGTCACCGACCTGCTCGCCCTGGCCGGTCTCCAGCCCACCGCCGTGCACGCGGTCAGGGTCTTCTCCGACCTGGTCCCCGGCTCCCTGCTCGACCTCGAGCCCGGCGCCACCCAGGCCCTGGTCGAGCTCGAGCGCGCCGTCGCCGAACGCCCCGAGTACCTCCCCTTGGCCACCCAACTACATCTCCTCGCCAAGCGCTGACGCAGAGCCGCCCTGTCCCGGCTGTCCGCCCACCGCGGCCCCGGCGGACGGCCCGGGCCGGGCCGGCTCTCGAGGAGGCGTGTCCTCCTCATGATTGACACCTCTGACACTTCTGACGCGTCGCTCAGGTGCCCGATCCTGCACATCGACATGGATGCCTTCTACGCCTCGGTGATGACCCGCGACCGCCCCGACCTGCAGGACGTGCCGGTGATCGTGGGGGGTGGTTACCGCGGGGTGGTGCTGGCGGCCAACTACGCCGCCCGGAAGTCGGGGGTGCGGTCCGGGCTTCCGATGACCAGGGCCCGCCGACTGTGCCCGGAGGCGGTGCTGATCTCGCCGGAGTTCGAGATCCTCGAACAGGTGTCGAAGTCGGTGAGGGAGAACTTCCGGCGGGTGACCCCTCTGGTGGAGGTGCTCTCGCTGGACGAGGCCTTCCTGGACGTGCGCGGATCCACCAAACGACTCGGTACGCCGTACGCCATCGCCGAGCAGCTGCGCGCCACCATCCACGACGAGCAGGGCATCACCTGTTCGGTGGGGGTCGCGGCCTCGGTGTCCGTGGCCAAGCTCGCCAGCCGTCTCGCGAAGCCCGACGGGGTGATGGTCGTGCCACCCTCGGAGATCACCTCCTTCCTCCACCCCCTCGATGTGGGTGAGCTGTGGGGAGTGGGGGAGAAGACCCAGGCGATGCTGCACCGGCTCGGGCTGGTCACGGTCGGCGACGTCGCCCACACACCACTGCGCACCCTGCAGCGGGCGGTCGGGCAGGCGCTGGGTAGCCAGCTGCACGAGCTCGCCTGGGGTACCGACCGGCGGACCGTCGCCATGGGCAGTCGTGGCTTCTTCGGGAAGGGGACGGGCGATCCGGACAAGTCCGTGGGTGCCCAGGAGACCTTCGGCCGCGACACCGACGACCGCGAAGTCATCGTGCGGGAGCTGCTGCGGCTCACCACCCGGGTTGCCGAACGGATGCGGGTCGCGGGAGTGGCCGGCCGCACGGTCACGATCACGGTGCGGTTCGCCGACTTCACCACGATCACCCGATCTCGAACCATCGGCGAGGCGACCGATGTGACCCAGGAGATCTACCGCGCCGCCGTCCGTCTGTACGACGTCCTGGCACTGCAGCGGGCCCGGGTGCGGCTGGTGGGAGTCCGGGTCGAGGGGCTGGTCCCGCGCGACACGGTGCAGCGGCAGCTGGTCCTGGGCGAACGAGAGCACGGGTGGCCCGATGCCGACCGCGCCGTCGACCGGGCCACCCTGCGCTTCGGGAAGGCGGCCGTCCGACCGGCTAGTCTGTTGCCCTGACCGCAAGCAGTGAGATGCCGGACCCGGTGCAGGCTCCGACAACCCCGATGCCACAATTTCATGAACGCGCCTACCGCAGCGCCCACCCGCTGCCTAGACTTGACTGAGAACCCGCTCGGGGTGTTCAAGGTTGCGACCGACACTCGACTGCTGGAGGAACGGTGCCGCTCTCTGAAGAGGAGTTGCGACTGCTCGAGCAGATGGAGCGCGCACTCGTCGAGGAGGACCCCAAGCTGGCCTCCACCCTGCGCGGCACCAGGCTGCGCAGCTCGGCCCGGAGGCGGGCGATCGTGGCAGGCGTCAGTTTCGTCCTCGGCATCGTTGTCCTGATGACCGGTGCCGTGTCCGAGCTCTATCCCGTGGCGATCGCCGGCTTCGTGATCATGCTGGCGTCCGCGACCATCGCGCTGACCGCCATTCGGGGTCAGCGCAACGCGGCAGCCAACGGCGGCCCCGAGCAGCAGCAGGCCGCCCCCGACGCCGGCTCGCAGGGCTTCACCCTGATTCACGGCGGTGGCCGCGGCCGCCGTCCGCGCCGGACCTCCGGCTCGTTCATGGAGCGGATGGAAGAGCGCTGGCGCCGGCGCCGTGAGGGCGGCGGCTTCTAGGAGGCTGCTGATCGACTGCGGGTCAGCCCACGTGGTCGACGACCCCGCCGTACCGCACCGTGATCGGAGCAGCATCGGCGGGCGCGACGGTCATCCGGCGCAGCCGCAGCACCGAGCGCGGCCACCACGATGCGCGACGGCGTGCTGACCGGGGCGCTCCGCCGTACAACGATGCGACGCAGGTCTCGAGGTCCTCGTCCAGGCGCGACTCGTCGGCCGCCTGCTCGGCCCGGGCGTAGCGGAGCCGTTCGAGGGTGAGCACGATCCGGTTCAGGGCGTCGACGGCCGCGGGCGCGATGTACGCGCCGTGTGCCGGTCGTTCGATGTGGCCTGGCTCGGGCGCGCCGAAGTACCGCACCAGTTGATCCCGCGTCTCGCGCGGTGACCGGCCCGGCGGCCAGGGCACACCCAGGTCGATCGCGGTGTCACGCAGCTCGACCCAGACCGCTTCGGGACCGGACCCGATCCGGTTCCGCGTCCGGCGGCGACGGACGGTCCTGGGGAGAAGCACCAGTGCGGCGACAACAAGCACGCCGCCTGCGCCGCCGGCCGCGACGGGAAGCCAGGGGAATCCGGCGTCCTCGTTCTGGTCCTCTTCGCCGGCCGAGGAGGCGTCGCGTTCGGGTCGCTCGCTGGGGCCGCGGCTGGGGAGCCCGAGATCGCGGGGACCACCGGCTCCTTCGGGGTCCTGTGGGGTGACGACCCGCTCGGTCGTGTAGCCCGGCACGCCGGAGGCCCGGCCTGGCGGCGTGGGCTCGAACCGGACCCAGCCCGAGCCGGGGAAGAACAGCTCCGGCCACGCGTGCATGTCGTGCGAGCTGTACTCCCAGGTGTCCGACCCGACCTGGTCGGGCTGGAGGAAGCCGACGGCCACCCGCGCCGGGATGCCCAGGGTGCGTGCCAGCACCGCCATCGCGGACGCGAACTGCTCGCAGTAGCCGGCCTTTCCGCCTTCGCCGTCGGTCAGGAACCGAACCAGCTCGTCCTCACCGTTGCCCGGTTCGGCGTCGAGGGTGTAGCGGAACCCACCCGTCTCGCGGAACCACTGCTGCAGGGCGACGGCCTTCTCGAACCGGCTCTCCTCGTTCCGGGTGACCTGGAAGGCGGTGTTGCTGATGATCCTGGAGAGGTCGTCCGGAAGGTCGACGTAGTCGTCGCTGACGAGGCCGCCGGTGGCCGGGGCCAGCGCCATCGAGTTGGCCGAGAGGTCGAGCTCGACCCCGGTCATCGAGTAGTCGAGACCCGCGGTCGTGTGGCCACGGTCGCCCGACAGGAAGTCCATGGTCTCCTCGTCGTAGCGCCAGTCCCCCGAGGCGCTGATCGAGGAGATCGGCGCCATGGTGGGCAGCCACGCGGACTCGAAGGCGTCCGAGACACTGACCTGGTAGCTGCTCTCGGTCCGCGGGACCTGGGCGGACACGCCCTGGAGCAGCGGCATCTCGCCGGTCGCTCGCTGCTCGATCGGAACCTCCCGGTTGCCGGCGCTCCACTCGTTGTCGGAGAACCGGGTCAGCGCCGAGATCCGCATGTACGACGGGGACGGGTCGTTCGTCCGCACCTGGAGCAGCGCGATGTCCTCGCCCCGGGTCAGGTCCCGGCGCAGGTCGGTCATCGGGTTGGTCAGTCGGATCTCGTCGTCACCGGTGCCAGGGCCTCCGCTCAGCACGTTCAGGTTAAGGGTGGGCACCAACAGGGGAAGGAAGACCGCCAGCCCGGTGGCCACGCCGCCGATGGTGCCGGCGGTCGCGCGGACGGCTCCGGTCCGAACGCCGAAGGCCGTCGGATCCGCGTCGGCCTCGCTGCCGAGTGGACGACCCCACCGGTTGAGCTGCTCGCTCTCCTGCAGGTAGAGCATCAGCAGGAACCCGCCAGCAGTGGCGGCGAAGATCCACCACGAGACGCCACCGAGGACCAGGCTCACCGGGACGCTGTAGACGGTCAGGAGCGGCAGCCCCGCAAGCGGGACCCGCCGCAGGGTGCAGGCAAGGAAGTCGACCAGCAGGAGGCAGGCCAGACCGCCGACGATCAGGAACGGGTGCACGCCCTCGACGTGAGACGGGACCGGCGCGGCGTACTGCTCGGCGGCAAAAGCCGCGTCGCTGAACTTCTCGTCCAGCCGGACCCACGCAGACCCGACCGGAATCGGCGAACCGCTCAGCATCGCGCTCGCCAGGGCGCCGGACAGCACCACCTGCGCGAGGACCACCACGGGCGCCGAGAACCTCGCCCAACGGGCCAGGGCGCCGGTGCCGGCGACCACGGCGCCGAGGACGAGCAACGGGCCGAGGTAGCGCGGGGTCGCTTCGGTGAGCTCTCGCCAGGAGAACGTCGCCACCCAGGTCGTCCCTGCGGCGGCCATCGCCAGGGCGAGCGCGGCGGGCAGGCCGGTGCGGGGGCGGGTGCTCATTCGGGGTCCCCGGGAGAAGCGGAGCGAAGCGAGCGTTCTGGGGTGTTCATCCAACGACCTCTTCCCGGCCGGGGACGAAGGTACGACCGGTGCGCGTGACCTGGGCACCGCTCTTGCCGAGCTCCTGCCAGACCGCGTCGAGCCGGTCCCGCGGTCCCAACGCCGCCGCCCGCCAGCCCTGCCGGGTCAGGAGCGGGGCGGCGCTGCTGTCATCGGCGCCGCCCACCCACGCGTCCACGTCGAGGGCCAACGCCATGGCGGAGCCGGCGTGGTGCTGCATGCGCCGCAGGATCGGGACGTCCTCGGGGGCCACGTGCCCCACCACGGCGACGATCAGGCCGCCGTGACTCGGTTCGGCCAGCCAGTCGGTCTCGATGTGAGGTCGGGACTCGGACTGGACAACGGCCAGGGTCTCCAGCAGCGGCCCCGTGTTGAGCTCGGCTTCCCGGAAGTGCCACGGGGTGTTGGGATCCTCGCCCGATGCTGTGACCAGCCGGACGGTGAAGCCACGTTGGCTCAGGTGGACGGCGATCGACGCTACGGCCGAGACAGCCGCCTCGAGGGAAGAGGCAATGCCCTGTCCCCGATGGGCGCGGATGCGGTTGTCGAGGAAGACGGTGGCACGCGACTGCCACGGTTGCTCCTCGCGCCGCACCATCAGCTCGCCGGTTCGGGCGGAGCTGCGCCAGTGGACGCGGCGCAGCTCGTCGCCGCGCCGGTACTCCCGGACGGTGACGTCCTCCGCGCTTCCGATCGCGAACGCCCGGGGCCGGTTGTCTCCGGACCCGGTCCAGGCGCCGCCCAACGGGATCTGGGGGAGGCGCACGGTGCGCGGGGTCACCGTGAGTGGCACAGTGGTCCGGAAGGCGCGGCCGAGCTCGACCAGCCCGAACGGATCCCCGACCCGCACTGTCATCGGCCCGATGTCGAACTTCCCGCGCACGTCCGACCGCACCTGGTAGGTGACGTGTCGCCGCCAGCCGTGGCCGATGCCCTCCAGCACGAACCGGGGTCTGGTGCCCAGCACGTAGGGGACCTGGTCCTCCAGCCGCAGCACGCCACTCGGTGTCCGGCCCTCGTTGGTGAGGGTCAGGTTCACCCGGGCCGACTGGCCTGCCGTGACCAGCTGCGGGTTGACGACGCGGACCAGGGCCAGCCGGTAGCGGCTGCGTCCGAGGACGGCGGCGGTGACCACGGGCAGGGCGCCGACCAGGATCCCGACCCGGGTCAGCGTGGGCTGGCCGAGGATGACCGCGCACACGATCGCCGTGATGCCGGCGGCCAGGAAGGCGCGGCCCCGGACGGTGAGCCCGGCCAGTGCCTCACGCACGTGGTACTCCCCTCGGTAAGTCGGTCAGGCCCGACTGGCCTCGGGCACGGGGACGGCTTCGAGGACGGCATCGAGGATCGCGGTGGTGCTGCGTCCGCTCATGGCCGCCTCGACGCTCGGGAGCAGGCGGTGGGCCAGCACCGGCTGGGCCAGGGTCCGAACGTCATCGGGGAGGACGTAGTCGCGGCCCCTGATGGCGGCCATCGCCATGGCGGCGCGCACGAGGTGCAGGCTCGATCGGGGCGATGCGCCGAGCGTCAGCTCGCCGGACCGGCGGGTGGCAGTGGCCAAGGCGATCGTGTAGCGCTGGACGGCCTCGGAGACGTAGACCTCGCTGACGATCCCGATGAGCTTGCGGATCTCGGCGGCGTCCGCGACCGGTTCGAGGTCGTCGAGCGGATTGGCCCCGGTGTGGGAGTTGAGCATCGCGATCTCGGCAGCCTCTACGGGGTAGCCGACCGAGACCCTGGCCATGAAGCGGTCCCGCTGGGCCTCAGGAAGGGCGTAGGTCCCCTCCATCTCGATCGGGTTCTGGGTCGCGATGACCATGAACGGCGACTCGAGGTGGTACGTCGTGTTGTCGACGGTGACCTGGCGCTCCTCCATGCACTCCAGCAGCGCGGACTGGGTCTTGGGGGACGCGCGGTTGATCTCGTCGCCGACCACGATGTTCGCGAAGACGGCGCCGGGCCGGAACTCGAACTCCCGGGTGTTCTGGTTGAACACCGAGACTCCGGTGACGTCGGAGGGCAGCAGGTCCGGCGTGAACTGGATGCGACGGACCGAGGAGTCGATGCTGCGGGCGAGCGCCTTGCTCAGCATCGTCTTGCCGACGCCCGGCACGTCCTCGATGAGGAGGTGGCCCTGTCCCAACATCACGATCAGGGCTGCGTTGACCACATCCGGCTTGCCCTCGATGACTTTCTCGATGTTGTCCCGGATTCTTCCAACGACCCGCGACAGCGTCTCCAGGTCGGCCCCGCCAGCGCTCGCTGTTGCCACGTGCGTCCTTCCCCTCTGCGGTCGACAAACGCCCGCGTGATGAGTACACGTTAGGGCGTCTCGAAAAACCTACGCGGTCGCGCGGGTCTTGCCTCTGACTCTCTGGGTCACGGTTTGGTTGCGGATTGACGCCGGACGCATGGCCCGTGCACTCGCTCCACCAGGCACCCAGGGGTCAGAGGCTCCAGTTTCCCCCACCGGCGCTCCACTCGCACTCCGACCGGACGAGGACACGTCGCTGACCTGCGCCGATGCACAGCGGCACCGACGAGTGAACCACCGGCCCGTCTACCGCACACCGGTATGGACCACGCCGAATCGCACGCGGAAACACGTCGAAAGTGGTTGACGGTGGAGCAAAGTGGAGTACTGTGGGGCGAAGTGGAGGAGCGGCTCGGCAGAGCGGTTCGGCGAGGGGAGGTGCCCGATGTTCTTCATGGGCACCTACACACCGAAGCTGGACGACAAGGGGCGGCTCTTCCTGCCGGCGAAGTTCAGGGACCAGCTAGCAGAGGGGCTCGTGGTGACCAGAGGGCAGGAACGGTGTCTGACCGTCTGGCCCGTGGCCGCCTTCGAAGACGTCGCCCGCCGAGCCCAGGAGGCTCCGGTGACGGTCAAGGCCGCCCGCGACTACACCCGGTTCCTCTTCGCTGGCGCGTCCGACGAGACGCCGGACAAGCAGGGCCGGATCACGATCCCGCCGATGCTGCGCGAGTACGCCTCGCTGAGCAAGGACGTGGTCGTGATCGGGGTGATGAACCGGGTCGAGATCTGGGACCCGGACAAGTGGCAGGAGTACTCCGACGCCGGTGAGACGGCGTTCTCGGAGCTCGGTGAAGAGGTCTTCCCGGGCGTGTGACCGGGCCGGACGCGACACAACATCTCTCGGACACAACTTCACAGGGGATTCGTCAGGCGAGGTCTCGGGCCCGCTCCCTCGTACGTGGCCACTGGGGCAACTTCCCCGGTTCCAGAGGTCGCAACTTCCCACATCACTTCCCGTGACGGGGAGCGGGCAGGGACCTGGTCGGACGAATCCTCGGCAGTCCAGGACAACGTTCTTCTAGGTGGGTCGAGACCGATGAACATCACGCACCAGGCACCCGTCGTACGCCGGGTCCGGCAGCAGGCCCGCGAGGCTGCCGTGTTGATGGCGTTCTCGGCCGTCACCTCCGTGGGGATGGCCACCTGCTTCCTGCTCCTCACGAGCCTGGGCCGCTAGGGAGCGACCATGAGCCGCCCACATCACGCCCCGGTGCTTCTCGACCGGGTCGTCGCCCTTCTGGCGCCCGCCCTGGGCCACGAGCACGCCGTGCTGGTGGATGCGACCCTCGGCCTGGGCGGGCACTCAGAGGCGGTTCTTTCCCGATTCGACGTGGCCCGGGTGATCGGAATCGACCGCGATCCGAGCGCGCTCGAGCTGGCCGGGGAGAGGCTGCGTCCGTTCGGGGACCGGTTCACCGCGGTGCACGCCGTGTACGACGAGCTCGCGGATGTCCTCACCGATGCCGGCCTCGACCGCGTCGACGCCGTCCTGTTCGACCTGGGCGTCTCGTCCATGCAGCTCGATCTTCGGGAACGGGGCTTCGCCTACAGCGAGGACGCACCTCTGGACATGCGGATGGACGACACCTCCGGACTGACGGCCGCGGATGTGCTGAACACCTACCCGGTCGCGGAGCTGTCCCGAATTCTCAAGGAGTACGGCGAGGAGAGGTTTGCCCGCAAGATCGCGGGCGCGGTGGTCCGGGAGCGCGAGCGAGCGCCGTTCACCACCTCGGGAAGGCTCGTGGAGCTCCTGTACGCCGAGATCCCGGCGCCAGCACGTCGCACCGGGGGGCACCCGGCGAAGCGCACGTTCCAGGCCCTCCGGATGGAGGTCAACGACGAGCTGGCCGTGCTCCGCCGCGCCATCCCGGCCGCCATCGACGCCATCACCGTCGGCGGACGGGTGGTGGTCGAGTCCTACCACTCCCTGGAGGACCGGTTGGTGAAGCGCGCCTTCGCGGCCGCCACCCGCACCGACGTCCCGGACGACCTGCCGTTCGTCCCCGAGGGAGCCGAGCCGGCCCTCCGTCTGGTCACGCGCGGCGCAGAGAAGGCCGACAAGGCCGAGATCGAGAGCAACCCGCGGGCCGCATCCGTGCGGCTGCGCGCCGTCGAACGAGTCCGCAACAGGGTCACTGATCACAGGGGGATCGCGTCATGAGCAGCCCAGCCGTCCAGCTCCGATCGCGCTTCACCAGCAAGTCCCCTCGCGGGATCGCGGAGGCCGCCGTCGCCAGGGCCCGCCTCACCGTCGTCCCCCGGCGACGGACCCGGGCGGCTCGGATGCCGTTCGTGGTGCTGGTGAGCCTGGTCCTGCTCGGTGGCGTGATCGGACTCCTTCTCTTCAACACCTCCATGCAGCAGGCGTCCTTCGCGGCCACGGCGCTCGAGCAGCAGGCGAGCGCCATGACCGCGCGGGAGCAGACCCTGAAGATGGAGCTCGACGTGCTGCGCGATCCGCAACGAGTCGCCGAACAGGCACAGAACATGGGCATGGTGCCGCCGGGGTCGCCCACGTTCTTGAACCTGGCCAACGGCAAGGTGCTCGGTGATCGGGCGCCGGCCACCAGCATGAACGCCGTACGCCTGCTGCCTCTGCCGCCGGTGAAGCCCGCCATCCTGGACCCGCCACCGCTGCCCGCCAGGCCGGAGACGTCGTCCGAGACAACTGCTGGCTCGGGCAGGGACGGCCAGCGAGCCGGTGCCCGCGACCGCAACGACCGAGCCGACCGCGACCAGCGCTGAGACCGGAGAAACCTGTGCGTCCCACCAGTCCGCTCACCCGCGCCGGTCGTCCGCGCCGTCCCCGCGGTTCACTGCGCGGGTCGCCCATGTTCCGGCTGCGCTTCGGTTTCCTCGCGATCGCACTGCTGCTCTCCGTCTTCGGTGCCCGCCTGGTGCAGCTGCAGGGCCTCGACCCCAAGGCGTACGCCGAGATGGCTGCCGCCGAGGGCATGGTCGAGGTCGAGCTCCCGGCCACTCGCGGGGACATCCTCGACCGCAATGGCGATCCCCTGGCCGCCTCGGTGGACGGGCTCATGGTGGTTGCCGACCCGCTCATGACCGCAGATCAGGCTCCCGAGCTGGCCAAGTTCCTCGCCACCCGGCTCGACGTCGACTACTTCGAGATCCTTCCGCGGCTGCGCGAGGAAGGCAGCCGGTTCGAGTACATCGCCCGCCGGGTGCCGTCGACACTCGCCACCAAAGTGGTCGAGGAGGCCGACGCCGAGGGGTTCGAGGGCATCGACACCCGACGCGACCCCCTCCGCACTTACCCGGCGGCGGACGTGGCCGCGAACCTGATCGGGTTCGTGGGCACCGACGAGGCTCTGGGTGGGTTCGAGCGGACCTTCCAGGCGAAGCTCGCCGGCACCGACGGGTCCGCACGCTACGCCGTCGGCGGCGGCGCCCGGATCCCGCTGGGCGAGAACACCCTGGTCGAGCCCACGAACGGGACCGACCTGCAGACCACCCTCGACCTGGACCTCCAGTGGTACACGCAGCGGGTGCTGCGTCAGACCGTCGAGGACGCTCGCGCCGAGTCGGGCTTCGCGGTCGTCGTCCACACCGAGACCGGTGAGCTCATGGCGGTGGCCGACCACCCCACCTTCGACGCGAACGACCCGCTGCTGTCTCCGGAACGGGATCTCGGGTCGCGAGCGATGAGCGATGTCTACGAGCCCGGGTCGGTGGAGAAGGCGCTCACCATCAGCGCTCTCATCGATGCCGGCAAGGTCAACCCCGGCACCCGCCTGCACGTCCCGGGGGAGCTCAAGCGTGACCACCGCACGATCCACGACTGGTTCCCGCACGGCTGGATCAAGCTGACCCTGGCCGGCGTTCTCGCCCAGTCGTCCAACATCGGCACCGTGCTGGCGTCGGACAAGTTCGAGCCGGGCCAGCTGCGGTCCTACCTCTCGAAGTTCGGCCTGGGCCGGCCGACGAACATCGGCGTCCGGGGCGAGAGCCCTGGGATCCTCCCCGACGCCAGCCTCTGGAACCGGTTGCTCAAGGACCGGATCGCGTTCGGTCAGTCCCTGTCGGTGAACGCGGTCCAGATGGCCGCGGCGATCAACACCGTCGCCAACGGTGGGGTCCGGGTCGACCCGAGCCTCATCCTGGGCAAGGCCACCACCGACGACGGCCGCGTAGTCGGCACCGACACCACCACCAGACGTCGGGTGGTGAGCGCCCGGGCCGCTCGACAGACCGCGCAGATGATGGAGCGGGTCGTCGACCCGGAGACGGGGATCGCGCCGGCGGGCGCCGTACCGGGCTACCGGGTCGCCGGCAAGACCGGCACGGCCCAGCGCGCCGGCAAGGACTGCGGCTGCTATGACGGCACTTTCACGGTCTCTTTCGCCGGCTTCGCCCCTGCCGACGATCCGGAGTTCACCGTCTACGTCGTGATCCAGGACCCCGGCAACGGCGGGGGCGGCGGCTCCGTCGCGGGCCCGGCATTCTCGAAGATCATGAGCTTCGCGCTTCGCCGGTACCAGGTGCCGCCGACGGGCACCAGGTCGCCGACGCTGCGCGAGACGTGGTGAACGACGTGGCCGACCGGCGGTGTGGCGCCGACGGTAACCTCGCCGGGTGGTGAGCGACGACGCACTGGCGGCGACCCGGCCGGAGCACCCCGTCGCCTCGCCTCTTGCGGACCTCGCCGCCTGGCTGGCCACGGCCGCCGAGGGCTTCCGCAGCACGGGGGACCTCGACGCGGTGGCCACCGGCGTCTCCCTGAGCTCGCAACGGATCCGGCCCGGTGACGTCTACGCGGCACTGCCCGGTTCCCGGGCACACGGCATCGACTTCGCCCCGGCGGCCCTGGCCGCCGGAGCCGTGGCCGTGCTCACCGACGATGCGGGCGCCGAGCGCGTCCCCGACGACACCCCGGTGCTCGTCGTCGATCGCCCGCGCACGATCCTCGGGCGCTTCGCGGCGCATGTTTACGGCGACCCCGCCACGCACCTGCGGATGGTCGGGGTGACCGGAACCCAGGGGAAGACGACCACCACCAGGCTGGCCGAGGGCGGCCTGCAGCAGGTGGGCGTCTCCGCGGCCGCGATCGGAACCGTCGGCACCCGTGTTGACGGAGTCGACGTGAAGACGGCGCTGACCACGCCGGAGGCACCCGACCTGCACGCGCTGTTCGCGATGATGCAGGAGCGAGGTGTGACCGCCTGCGCCATGGAGGTCTCCAGCCACGCGCTCGTCATGGGCCGCGTGGACGGCGTGGTCTTCGACGTCGCTGTGTTCACCAACCTCGGGCGCGACCACCTCGACTTCCATGCCGACGTCGACGACTACTTCGCGGCCAAGGCATCGCTCTTCACACCCGAGCGGGCCCGGCTGGGTCTGGTCAACGTCGACGACGAGCACGGGCGGCGCCTCGTCGACGAGGCGCCGATCCCGGTTCGCACCTTCTCTTCCAGCGGACGCGAGGCCGACTGGCAGGTCGACGACGTCCGCCCGTCCGCGACCGGGTCACGGTTCGTGGTCATCGGACCCGACGGTGGCACGTTCGAGGCCGGCGTACCGCTGCCGGGTGAGTTCAACGTCACGAACGCCCTCGCGGCGGTGGCCGCCTGCGCCGAGGTCGGCTTCGAGGCCGCACGGGTGGCGGGCGGAATCATGGCGGGCGCCGGGGTGCCGGGGCGGCTCGAGCGGATCGACGCCGGCCAGGACTTCGCGGTCGTGGTCGACTACGCCCACAAGCCGGACGCGGTGGAGGCCGCGATCGCCACGCTGCGCCCGCTCACATCGGGCCGGGTGATCGTCGTGATCGGCGCCGGCGGCGACCGCGACCCCGGGAAGCGGCCGATCATGGGTGAGATCGCAGCGCGGCTGTCCGACGTCCTCGTGGTGACCGACGACAACCCCCGCAGCGAGGACCCGGCGGCGATCAGGCAGGCGATCCTGTCCGGGGCCGCCGATGGCAGGGCGGAGGTACTCGAGATCGGTGACCGCCAGCACGCGATCCGGGAAGCGGTCCGCCGGGCCGGGCCGGGTGACATCGTGCTGGTCGCGGGCAAGGGTCACGAGACCGGCCAGGAGGTCGCGGGCGTCGTCCATCCCTTCGACGACCGGGACGTGGTCCGCGAAGAGCTGGCCTCGCGATGATCCCCATGACCTTGGCCGAGATCGCCTCCGTGGTCGGCGGGACGGTGGACGGCGACCTTGCGACGACCGTCCTCGAGGAGGCCTTCGTCGACAGCCGGGAACCGGTGTCGGACGGATTGTTCGTCGCCGTGCCAGGGGAACACGTCGACGGCCACGACTACGCCGCAGCGGCCGTCGGCGCGGGAGCGGCCGGGGTGCTCGGAAGCCGGAGCACCGGGGTTCCCACCGTCGTGGTTGACGACCCGGTGGCCGCGCTGGGGCGGCTTGCCCGGCACGTTGTCGACCAGACCCGGCCGACCGTCATCGCGCTCACCGGCTCCCAGGGCAAGACCGGGACCAAGGACTACCTGGCCCACGTGCTCGAAGGGTTCGGTCAGACGGTCGCCACCCGGGGCAACCTCAACAACGAGATCGGCGTGCCGTTGACCGCGCTGCGCGCGACCGCACGGACGACCTATCTCGTCGTCGAGATGGGGGCCCGCGGGGTCGGGCACATCCGCTACCTGTGCGAGGTGACGCCCCCGGCGGTCGCCGCGGTCATCAACGTCGGCACGGCCCACATCGGTGAGTTCGGTTCGCGGGAGGCGATCGCTGAGGCGAAGGCCGAGATCCTCGAGCTCCTGCCGGAGACGGGAGTCGCGGTGCTCAACGCCGACGACGACCTGACCACGGCGATGGCACCGGGAAGCCGCGCGCGGACCCTCACCTTTGGTACCACGGGCGACGTCGCCTGGCGTTCGGTCGAGCTCGACGACCTGGGCCGACCGACCTTCGAGCTCGGCTACGACGGGGAATGGTTCCCGGTCCGGCTCACCCAGTCGGGGGCCCATCAGGTCACCAACGCCGCGGCCGCCGCCGCCATGGCCGTCGCCGCCGGCCTGCCTGCGGAGGTCGTCGCCGAGCGCCTCGGCAGTGCCGCACCGGCCTCACGGTGGCGGATGGAGCTCCACGAGCGACCCGACGGGCTGCTCGTGGTCAACGACGCCTACAACGCCAACCCCGCCTCGATGGCGGCAGCGGTCGACGCGCTGGTCGCGATCGGGGAGCGACGCGGACGCCGTACCGTCGCGGTGCTCGGCGAGATGTTGGAACTGGGCGCGGAGGCGGACCAGGCCCACCGCGAGGTGGGCCGGATGGTCGCCGAAGCCGGGGTCGCGCTGGTCGTGGCGGTCGGCGAGCCGGCCCGGGGCATCGCCGAAGGCGCGGCAGCGACACCCGGTTGGAGCGGTACTGCGCTCCGGGCGGCGGGGCGCGACGATGCGCTGACCCTCGTGCGCGAGAATGTCGCAGTCGCCGACGTCGTGCTGATCAAGGCATCGCGCGGGGCGGCCCTGGAACAGATCGCCGACGGCCTGCTCGACGACCGGCCACCTGAGAGGGGAGACGCCTCGTGCTAGCCATCCTGTTCGGCGGGGGACTGGCACTGCTGATCTCGCTGCTCGGCACCCGCGTGGCGATCAACGTGTTGACGCATCGCGGCTACGGCCAGGAGATCCGCGACGACGGGCCGACCAGCCACCACACCAAGCGCGGCACCCCCACCATGGGTGGCGTGGTCATCATCCTGGCCACCGTCGTGGGGTACCTCTCCTCGAAGCTGATCACCCAGGACGCGCCGTCGGCGTCCGCGATGCTGCTGCTGTTCCTGTTCGCCGGTTGCGGGCTCGTCGGCTTCCTCGACGACTTCATCAAGGTGGCCAAGCAGCGCAGTCTCGGCCTGCGCAGCAAGGCGAAGATGATCGGGCTCACCGTCGTCGCAGTCGTGTTCGGCTTCCTTGCCCTGTCACCGGCGCTAGAGGACGACCGGGAGAACTCGACGCCGGCCTCGCACCACATCTCGTTCATCCGGGACTTCGACAGCGTCACGCTGCCGACCGTGGTCGTGATCCTCCTGATCTGGCTGATCGTGGTCGGCACCAGCAATGCGGTGAACCTCACCGACGGCCTCGACGGCCTGGCCACCGGGGCGTCGGTGATGGTGTTCGGCGCCTACACCCTGGTGGGGATCTGGCAGAACAACCAGTCGTGCGAGATCTCGCCGACCGCGACCTGCTACGAGGTGCGCGACCCGCTCGACCTGGCGATCATCGCCGCTGCCATCACCGGCGCCTGCTTCGGGTTCCTGTGGTGGAACGCCTCGCCGGCCGCGATCTTCATGGGCGACAGCGGGTCCCTGTCGCTCGGCGGTGCGCTGGCCGGCTTGGCGATCCTCACGCGCACCGAGCTGCTGCTCGCGATCATCGGCGGGATCTTCCTGGTCATTACGATGTCCGTGATCCTGCAAGTCGGCTACTTCAAGGTGAGCGGAGGCAAGCGGATCTTCCGGATGGCGCCCCTGCAGCACCACTTCGAGCTCAAGGGCTGGGCGGAGATCACCATCGTGATCCGGTTCTGGATCATCACCGGCCTCTCGGTGGCGGCCGGTTTGGGCGTGTTCTACGCCGAGTGGGTGGCCGGCAGCTGATGGACCCGCAGCACCTGGGCCGGCAGGACTCCTGGGAGGGCGTCCGCGCGGTCGTGGCGGGCTTCGGGGTCTCCGGCTTCGCCGCCGCCGACAACCTCAACCACCTCGGCGCGAGCGTCGTCGCGCTGGACGAGGACCAGGTCGGCAAGGAGGAGCAGGCCGAGCTGCTCGGTGTCCTCGGGGCCGACATCCGGCTCGGGGCGGGTGTCACCGACGCACTCCCCGACGACGTCGACCTGGTGGTCACCTCGCCGGGCTGGAAGCCGACAGCGCCGTTGCTGGCCCAGGCCCGTGACCGCGGGATCCCGATCTGGGGTGAGGTCGAGCTGGCCTGGCGGCTCCGCGATCCCGACCACACGACGCCGTGGCTCGCCGTCACCGGCACCAACGGCAAGACCACCACCGTCCAGATGCTCGACGGCATCCTGCGGGCCGCCGGGCTGCGCAGCGCCGCGGTCGGCAACGTCGGGCGACCCATCGTCGAGGCCGTCATGGATCCCGCACCGTACGACGTCTTCGCCGTCGAGCTGTCCAGCTTCCAGCTCCACTACACCGACTCGGTGAGCGCGGAGTCGGCTGCCGTCCTCAACGTGGCCGAGGACCACCTCGATTGGTACGGCACGATGGACGACTACGCGGCCGACAAGGGCCGCATCTACGAACGCGTGCAGCGCGCGTGCGTCTACAACGTGGCCGACCCCACGACCGAGCGTCTGGTCCGCGATGCCGAGGTCGTCGAAGGGGCGCGCGCGATCGGGTTCACGCTCGGGACACCAGCCGTCGGCATGGTCGGGGTGGTCGACGACGTCCTCGCCGACCGCGCGTTCATCGATGACCGGGCCTCCAGTGCCGCTGAGCTCTGCACCGTCGGCGACCTGGCCTCACCCGCGCCCCACGTCGTGGCCAACGCCCTGGCGGCCGCCGCCCTGGCCCGCGCGCACGGCATCTCGCAGGCCGCGGTCCGCGAGGGACTGCGTGCCTTCCGCCCCGACGGGCACCGGATCGCCACGGTGGCCGAGGCCGACGGCGTCACCTGGATCGACGACTCCAAGGCCACCAACCCACACGCCGCCCGATCCTCGATCCTGGGCTACGACCCGGTGGTGTGGATCGCCGGCGGGCTGGCCAAGGGGGCCCGGTTCGACGACCTGGTCACCGCCGTACGCGACCGGCTGCGCGGCGTCGTACTCCTCGGCCGGGACCGAGACGTCATCGCAGGTGCGCTTTCGCGACACGCGCCCGATGTCCGCGTCATCTCCGTGGGTGAAGGCGAGACTGAGCGCGACCACGAAGACTCAGGACATGAACCCATGGAGCGCGTCGTCGAGGCGGCCGCCCGGTTGGCCAAGTCGGGCGACACCGTGCTGCTCGCCCCGGGCTGCGCCTCCATGGACATGTTCGCCGACTATGGCGAGCGGGGAGACGCCTTCGCCGCCGCCGTCCGGCGCAGGACCGGCTGACCGGGAGGGGAGCGCGCCTTGGCCGTGACTCTCAATCCCATGGCCTGCTGCGCGCCGTCCATTACGCACGCTGGCTGCGTTGTCGTCGGCTCGACGGGGTATCCACCCCGCCTTCGCTCCTCCGCCAAGCCACCACCCCACAAAATCGCTCGCTTCGCTCTCGATTCCGCGGGGACCCCGGACACGCGATCGCACGCACTGGACGACGCTCGCGACGGCCGAGGATTGAGAGGCACGGCCAGATGACGACGACCGCGCATCCCCCGAAGGCCGGCCAGCAGGCGGCCCCGACGCGGTCCGGCCCTCGGGGCTGGTTCACAGCCCTCCGGCACGCCCTCGACCGACCGCTGACGTCCTACTACCTGTTGCTGGGGGCCTCGGTCCTGCTGCTCACCATCGGCCTGATCATGGTGCTGAGTGCGTCGAGCGTGTACTCCTTCCACGAGCACGACGGGGACTCCTACGCGATCGTCAAGCGTCAGCTGCTGTGGGTGCTGCTCGGCATCCCCTGCGCGTGGGTCGCCTCGCGCCTTCCCTACATGGCGATCCGGCAGATCTCCTGGCTGGGCATCGTGATCGCCGTGGTCCTCCTGGCGCTCACCCAGACCGGCCTGGGCACGACGGTCAACGGCAACACGAACTGGTTGGCCATCGGCCCGCTCCAGATCCAGCCTTCGGAGATCGCCAAGCTCGCGATCGTGCTGTGGGCCGCGCACGTCTACGCCCAGAAGGACCGGCGGCTCGGCCGGCTGCACCAGATCATGATGCCGGTGGTCCCCGTCATCCTGGCCATCACGCTGCTGGTCATCATCGGTCGCGACCTCGGCACCGCCCTGGTCCTGTTCGCCATCCTGCTCGCCATGCTGTGGGTCGTGGGCGCACCGGCCCGGCTGTTCACGTTCTCGATGACCCTGATCGGCGTGGTGGCGCTGTACCTCGCGTCGACCGACGACGAGCGCCGCGAACGCCTCACCAACTTCGTTGATCCCTTCAAGGACTACCACGACGCCGGGTGGCAGCCGGCCCACGGCCTCTACGCCCTGTCGTCGGGGGGCTGGTTCGGGCAGGGCATCGGGGCCAGCCAGCAGAAGTGGGGCGACCTCCCCGAGGCCCACACCGACTTCATCTTCGCCGTGCTGGGGGAGGAGCTCGGGCTGGTGGGCACCCTGCTGGTGGTCGGGCTGTTCCTGACCATCGCCTATGCCGCGATCCGGGTCGCGATCAACACCAAGGATCCCTTCGTCCGCTACATGTCCTTCGGCATCGTGGTCTGGCTGCTCGGCCAGATGATCATCAACGTCGGCATGGTGCTGGCCCTGCTTCCGGTCATCGGGATTCCGCTGCCGCTGGTGTCGTACGGCGGTTCCGCGCTGCTGCCGTCCCTGGTCGCGCTCGGTCTCCTGATCGGGTTCGCGCGCCGTGAGCCGGACGCCGCCCGCGCCCTCGCCCAGCGGCGTCGCGCGCGGTCGGCGGGACTGTCCGCGGGTCGGCTCCCGAAGCGCGGGTTGTGAGCCGCGGAACGATGCTCGCGACACCCCTAGGCTGAACCCGATGCGCATACTCCTCGCGGGCGGCGGGACCGCCGGCCACACCTCACCCATGATCGCCACCGCCGACGCACTCTGCCGGCTCTTGCCCGAGGTCGAGATCACGTGTCTCGGGACCCCCCGCGGGTTGGAGAACCGGGTCGTGCCGGAGGCCGGCTATCGCCTGGAGCTGATCCCGCCGGTGCCGTTGCCTCGCCGACCCAACGCCGACCTGTTCCGGGTTCCCGCCCGGTTGCGGGCCGCGGTACGCCAGGCCCTCGAAGTATTCGACCGGGTGCGACCCGACGTCGTCGTCGGCTACGGCGGCTACGTCTCGATGCCGGCCTACCTCGCCGCCCGACGACGCAAGCTCCCTCTGGTGGTCCACGAGCAGAACGCCGTACCCGGGCTGGCCAACAAGGCCGGCGCGAGGATCGCAGCACGGGTGGCGGTCAGCTTCCCGGACACGCCGCTGCCGCGCGCCGAGTACGTCGGCCTGCCGATCCGGCGGATGATCTCCCAGCTCGACCGGAGTGCGGTCCGGGAGGAGGCGAGGGCGTTCTTCGGCCTCGACGCCGACCGGCCGACCCTGTTGGTCACCGGCGGTTCCCAGGGCGCCCGTCGTCTCAACCAGGCGGTGTCAGGTGCCGCGGGCGCTCTCGGCGCGGCGGGCATCCAGGTCCTCCATGTCGCCGGGCCCAGTGGCGAGGCGACCCCCGAGCCCAGCGACGTGCCCTACGTCGTCGTGCCGTTCGTCAACCGGATGGACCTCGCCTACGCGGCCGCCGACGTGGTCGTCTGCCGGGGCGGGGCCTCGAGCGTGACGGAGGCGGCGGCCGTCGGGCTGCCGGCCGTCTTCGTGCCGCTGCCCATCGGGAACGGGGAACAGGAGCACAACGCCCGGCCCATCGTCACGGCCGGTGGTGGTCTGCTCGTCGCCGACGCCGCCATGACCCCCGAGTGGGTCGCGGCCACTCTTCCGGGCCTGGTCACCGATGCCGGCCGCCTCGCCACGATGGGCGCTGCGGCCGCCGACCTGATCCCGAGGGATGCCGACGAGCGGCTCGGTCGGATCGTGCTGGAGTCCGCGCCATGAGGATTCCGATCCCCGACCAACTGCTCCCGGCCGACGAACTCGGTCGGGTGCACTTCATCGGCATCGGTGGCGCGGCGTTGTCCGGGATCGCGCGGATCATGGCTGCTCGCGGGGTCCCCGTGACCGGGAGTGACGACCAGGACACCCCGTTCCTGCCGTCCCTGCGCGAGCGCGGCGTGACCTGCCACCTCGGCTATGCCGCCGAACATCTCGCGGATGCAGAGACCGTGGTCGTGACGACAGCCGCCCGCGCAGACAACCCGGAGGTCGTCGAGGCCCAACGGCGAGGCCTGCGCATGCTGCCCAGATCAGCCGGCCTGGCGTCGGTGATGCAGGGCCGTCGCGTGGTCGCGGTCGCCGGCACCCACGGCAAGACGACCACCACCTCGCTGCTC
Source organism: uncultured Actinomycetota bacterium (assembly GCA_963733895.1). Classification (GTDB taxonomy): domain Bacteria; phylum Actinomycetota; class Actinomycetes; order Propionibacteriales; family Nocardioidaceae; genus Nocardioides. The sequence goes on along the minus strand of CAVTEY010000004.1, from coordinate 40,630 downwards.
ACGGTGGCGTTGATCGCCTGCGGTGCCGATCCGTCGTACGCCGTGGGCGGCGTCCTCACCGCCACCGGTCACAACGCCGACGCTGGCGAGGGCGACCTGTTCGTCGCCGAGGCTGACGAAAGTGACGGCGCGTTCCTCGTCTACCGTCCTCACGCCGCCCTGGTCACGAACGTGGAGGCCGACCACCTCGACCAGTGGGGCACCGAGGAGGCCTATCGCCAGGCCTTCGTGGAGTTCGTCGACACCGTCGACCCGGAGGGTTTCCTGGTGTGCTGCGTGGATGACGCCGGTGCCGCGCTGCTGGCGGACATAGCGCGCGGGACCGGACGGACGGTCGTCGGGGTCGGGGAGTCCGAGGCCGCCGACCTCCGGGCCAGCAGGCTGCGCTTTCACGGCGCCACGTCGACGTTCATTGTTCACGACGGCGGCGTCGAGCTCGGTGAGGTCACCCTGCAGATACCGGGCCGGCACTACGTCCTGGACGCCTTGGCGGCCCTGGCCACCGGACTTCGGCTCGGGTTCGCCTTCGAAGACCTGCGGCGCGGACTGGAAGGGTTCACAGGCACCCGACGGCGGATGGAACCCAAGGGTGAGACGGGCGGGGTGCGGGTCTACGACAGCTATGCCCACCACCCGGTCGAGATCGCCGGCGATCTCCAGGCCGCGCGCGCGGTCGCGGGGGAGGGCCGGCTGGTCGTCGCGTTCCAGCCGCACCTGGTCTCGCGTACTCGCATCTTCGGCGTTGCCATGGGCGAGGCTCTTGGTGCGGCCGACGACGTCGTGGTGCTCGACGTCTATCTCGCTCGCGAGGACGCCGACCCGGCGGTGACGGGTCGGCTCGTGTCGGAGGCGGTGCCGCTTCCACAGGATCGGGTCAGATTTGTCCGCGACCTGTCGGATGCCACTGCGGTGCTCGCCGACCTGGCGCGGCCCGGCGATCTGGTACTGACCCTGGGCGCTGGGGACGTCACCGAGCTCGGGCCTCGTCTGCTGGAGCTGATGGCACGGCGGGCCGATGCCTGATCGGACGAGGGGTGCGGGCACGGGCTCGACCCCCCAGGTGGACCCCACGACGACACGCACCCGGAAGCGGTTCGCCCGACGACAGTGGGCTCGGCGCTGGCTGGCCTGGCGGTACGTCGTGGCCGCGCTGCTCGCGATCGCCCTCGTCGTCGGGACGGTGTGGCTGGTGTTCTTCTCCTCCGTGCTGGCCGTGCAGGGTGTGGAGGTCGACGGGGCGCAGACCCTGAGCGAACAGGAGATCCGCAACGTCGCCGCCGTACCCTCCGGCGAGCCACTCGCCCGGGTCGACCTGGACGGGGTCCGGGCCCGGCTCGAGGCGATGGCGGTGGTGCGCGCGGCCGAGGTGACCCGACAGTGGCCGGACGAGGTGCTGATCCAGGTCGAGGAACGGGTCCCGATCGCCGTGGTGGAGATCGGCGGCCGGATCCGGGGGCTCGATGCGGACGGCGTGGTCTTCCGCGACTACCCCTCAGCGCCCGCCGACCTCCCGCGGGTCCGCACGTCCACCGGCACCGGCAGCGATGCCTTGCGCGAGGCCGCCCAGGTCGTGGCCGCCCTGCCCGCGGCCCTGTCCCGGCGGGTGAGCTACGTCGAGGTCGCCACCGTCGACCAGATCTCCCTGGTGCTGCGAGACGACCGGAGGGTGGTGTGGGGGAGCGCGGAGGAATCCGCCGAGAAGGCCAGGGTGCTCACCCAGCTGCTCAAGCAGCCAGCGCGCACCTACGACGTCAGCGTGCCCGGGCAGCCCGCCACCTCCGGCGGGTGATCTGCATAGCGACCCGGAATGACTGGTGACCTGGAGTGACCGGTGACCTTGAAATGACTGCTTGTTGCGGCGTGTCTCCAGCGAATGGCCGGGCCCGCTCCCTACTGTCTTTCTGCAACGGGAGGTTGACATAACTATAACCCTCAGGTTCAGGGTTACAGTTTTCGGCTCTCGTGCTTCCCCACCGACGTACCGTCCGCAGCTCCGAACCGGAGCACGATCACGAGAGGCACACCCGCCGTGGCAGCTGCACAGAACTACCTGGCCATCATCAAGGTCGTGGGCATCGGTGGTGGTGGGGTCAACGCCGTCAACCGGATGATCGAGGTCGGACTCAAAGGTGTTGAGTTCATCGCGATCAACACCGACGCGCAGGCCCTGCTGATGAGCGATGCCGACGTCAAGCTCGACATTGGACGCGAGCTCACTCGCGGCCTCGGTGCCGGCGCCAACCCCGAGGTCGGCTCCCGGGCGGCCGAGGACCACTCCGACGAGATCGAAGAGGTCATCAAGGGCGCCGACATGGTCTTCGTGACCGCCGGTGAGGGCGGCGGAACGGGCACTGGAGGCGCGCCGATCGTGGCCCGGATCGCCCGATCCCTGGGTGCCCTGACCATCGGCGTGGTGACCCGGCCCTTCGCCTTCGAGGGACGTCGTCGCGCCAACTCCGCGGAGGAAGGCATTTCCCAGCTCCGCGAGGAGGTCGACACCCTCATCGTCATCCCCAACGACCGGCTGCTGTCGATCAGCGACCGCAGCGTGTCCGTGCTCGACGCCTTCAAGCAAGCCGACCAGGTGCTCCTCCAGGGTGTCTCGGGGATCACCGACCTGATCACGACCCCCGGCCTGATCAACCTCGACTTCGCCGACGTGAAGTCCGTCATGGCCAACGCCGGGTCTGCACTGATGGGCATCGGCTCCGCACGAGGTGAGGATCGGTCGGTCGCGGCTGCGGAGATGGCGGTCTCGAGCCCGCTGCTGGAGGCCTCGATCGACGGCGCTCACGGCGTCCTGCTCTCGATCGCGGGCGGCTCCGACCTCGGCCTGTTCGAGATCAACGAAGCGGCCGCACTGGTCTCGCAGGCCGCTCACCCGGAGGCGAACATCATCTTCGGCGCCACCATCGACGACGCGCTCGGCGACGAGGTACGGGTGACAGTCATCGCGGCGGGCTTCGACGGTGGCATGCCGAAGCGCCGCGAGGACGGCAACGTGCTCCGCCGCGAGCCGCGTCCCCAGCAGACCCAGTCGGAGACCAAGGCCGCGGCCCGAGACCTCTCCAGCGACGGCACGACGGAGAAGGCACCCGAGCAGGCGCGTCAGCCGGTGCCCGCAGCGGCACCTGCCGGCAAGGCCACGGCAGCACCGGCCGCCCAGCCGCCCAAGCAGCCACGCCCGGTCCAGTTCGACGACGACGACCTGGACGTGCCCGACTTCCTCAAGTAGGGAGCAGTCCCGCTGTACTTCCACCGGACCACGCACGGCCCCGTCGACCTGGCGTTCACCGACAGGCACGGCGGGGTCAGTGCCGTGCCTTTCGATTCCCTGAACCTGGCGATCGCGGGCGACGACGACTCGGGCTCGCGCGCGGAGAACCTGAGGCTCGTCCTCGACGACTTCGCTCCCGGCGCCGACGTGGCCGACCTGCACCAGGTGCACGGCGCCACCGTCGACGTGGTCGAGCAGCGTCGGTCACCGGATCGACCGGACGCCGATGGAGTCGTCACGGCCCGGCCGGACGTCGTGCTCGTCGTCCGGGCGGCCGACTGCGTCCCCGTCCTTCTCGCCGACCGCACGGCCGCGGTCGTCGGCGCCGCGCATGCGGGTCGCCCGGGAGTGGCCGCGGGTGTGGTCGCAGCGACGGTGGAGCGGATGCGCGACCTCGGCGCCGCCGACATTACGGCCTGGGTCGGCCCCCATGTGTGCGGGCGTTGCTACGAGGTCCCAGCGGAGATGCGGGCGGAGGTGGGAGCGGTCGAGCCGGCCACTCTGGCCAGGACCTCGTGGGGTACGCCCGCACTCGACCTCGGCGCCGGGGTGCGCGCCCAGCTCGAGAGATCCGGCGTCGAGGTGCACGACGTGTCCCGTTGCACGCGGGAGTCGCCCGACCTCTTCTCCTACCGGCGCGACGGACGACTGGCCGGCCGGTTGGCCGGACTGATCCGGGTGCGGACGGAGGAGAGACGTTGAGCGAACCGACGATCGAGCGCCGCGACGAGCTGGCCGCGAACCTCGCCGAGGTCCGGCGCCGGATCGCAGCCGCCTGCGATCAGGCGGGTCGGGACCCGGAGGAGATCACCGTCGTGGTCGTCACGAAATTCTTTCCCGCCTCTGACGTGCGGCTCCTGGCCGAACTGGGAATCACCGACATCGGCGAGAACCGGCACCAGGAGGCCGAGGCGAAGGCCGCCGAGTGCCGCGACCTCGACGTTCGCTGGCATTTCGTCGGCGGCCTGCAGAGCAACAAGGCGGCGGCGGTGGCGGCGTACTCCGACGTCGTGGAGTCCGTCGACCGCGCGAAGCTCGTCCGGCGGCTGGACTCCGGGGCACACGGCCGGTCGCACGCCGTCGACTGCCTGATCCAGGTCAGCATCGACGAGGCGGACGCCCCGGGCCGTTCGGGGGCGGCGCCGACCGACGTGCCCGCCCTGGCCGAGGCCATCGAGTCGGCCGGGATGCTCACGCTGCGCGGCCTCATGGCCGTCGCCCCGCTCGGGGTCGACCCCCGCGGGCCGTTCGAGCGGCTCGCGGAGATCCGCGCGGAGCTGGTGGCAGAACGCCCCTCTGCATCCTGGTTGTCGGCAGGGATGAGCGCCGATCTCGAGGAGGCGATCGAGGTCGGCGCGACACACGTTCGCGTTGGCACCGCGATCCTCGGATCGAGGCCACAGGTCAAGTAGTGTCGAAATCACAGGTAGCGCCCGCCGGGCGCAGGAGCCACCGGAGGAAAGTCATGAGCGGCGCGATGCGCAGGATCGGTGAGTACCTCGGGCTGCTCGAGGACACCCGGTACGACGACTACGACGGCGACGACACCGCCGACAACGCCCCCGCGGTTTCGAGCAGCCGGTCCGCCCAGGCCGGTGCCGCCCGCGCGTCCGTGTCCGACCTCGCCGAGCGCCGACGTCCGGCGGCCGGCCCCACCGGAGTGGTAGCCGAATTGTCACGCATCACGACCCTGCACCCCCGCACCTACAACGAGGCCCGCACCGTCGGCGAGAACTTCCGGGACGGGACGCCGGTGATCATGAACCTGTCGGAGATGGATGACAACGACGCCAAGCGGCTCGTCGACTTCGCTGCCGGCCTGGTTTTTGCCACCCGTGGCACCATCGAGCGCGTGACCAACAAGGTGTTCCTGCTCTCGCCCCCCAACGTGACCGTTGCTGCAGAAGACAAGCAGCGCATCGCCGAGGGCGGGTTCTTCAACCAGAGCTGAGCCGGGAGTGGAGCTTGCCGGGGCGACCATTGAGATCGTCCTCTATCTGTTCATCGCGCTGCTCTGGGTGCGCTTCATCGTCGACTGGGTCCAGGTGTTCGCCCGGTCGTGGAGTCCCCGTGGCGCGTTGCTCGTCGTGCTCGAGGTCGTGTACTCCACGACCGATCCACCGATCAAGGCCCTGCGTCGCGTGATCCCCCCGTTGCGCATCGGCAACTTCGCACTCGACCTGAGCTTCCTGATCGTGCTCGTAGGCGCCTACGTCCTGCTGCGGGTCAACCGAATGGTCTTCTTTGCGTGATCCGGGTTGCCTGACCACTACGAACACCTTCAGGCGCTATTGTTTCGACCGACAGATCTTCTTTTTCGATCAATGAATTGGGTGAGGTCATGCCGCTGACGCCTGAGGACGTGAGCAACAAGCGCTTTACTCCGGTCCGGCTCCGCGAGGGCTATGACATGGGGGAAGTGGATCAGTTCCTCGACGAGGTGGAGGCTGAGCTCGCGCGGCTCACGAAGGAGAACGACGACCTGAGGTCCAAGCTGTCCTCGGCACAGTCGGGCGCGGCCCCGACGCCCGCTCCGCAGCCCGTGCAGGAGAAGCCGGTCGAGCCGCCGAAGCCAGAGCCCAAGGCGCCCGAACCGGAGCGCCCCGTCGCTCCGGCGGCCGCGACGGTCGGCACCTCGGTGGAGACCATCCGGGTCGAGACCGTGCCCGAGGCCTCGAACGCCGCGGCGCGACTGCTCGAGATCGCCACGCGCAACGCCGACGAGCTCGTGGAAGAGGCGAAGGACGAGGCCGACCGGATCGTGGGCGAGGCCCGCACCAAGGCCGAGCGGCTCGATGCCGAGTCGAAGGGCAAGGCCGACCGGCTCGAGGCCGAGGCCCGCTCGCGGGCCCAGATGCTCGACTCGGAGACGGCCGAGCGCCGCCAGCAGATGTTCGGTGACCTGGAGAAGGAGCGCGAGAAGCTCAATCACGAGGTCGAGAACCTGCGTTCGTTCGAGCGCGAGTACCGGTCCCGGCTCAAGAGCTACTTCTCCCAGCAGCTGGAGCTCCTGGACGGCCCGGAGACCGGCGGACCCGGAGGCCAGGAACCGGCCGCACCCAAGCGACTCCGGTCGATCCTGGGCGACGAGGAGAACTGACCTGCTCCACCCCTGACCTCACCAAGCCTGACCTCACGACGCGGCCGGTCTCTTCGGAGACCGGCCGCGTCGTTGCAGTCTCCGGTCCGCAGACTGGCGCGGCGAGTTTGAGTCGGTCTGGGTGAGCGGCTACCCTCCCGACGACACTGTGGCTCCCGCCACAATGGCGCCCGTCTCGAGGGAGGCCCCGGTTCATGACTCGCAGTACGAGGAAATCCCTCGCCAGCTCGGCGGCGTCGGCCGCCCGAAAGGCCATCACTCGCCGGTCGGCCGGCAAGAAGGCGGCGCCCGGCAAGAAGGCCAACAATGCCGGGCCGGCGACGAAGTCGGCAGCCAAGAAGACGGCGAAGAAGACGTCTGCGAAGAAGGCCGTACCGGCCAAGAAGACGGCGAAGAAGACGTCTGCGAAGAAAACCGCGCCGGCCAAGAAGGCCGCGGTGAAGAAGCCGTCGCCGAAGAAAACCGCGCCGGCCAAGAAGGCCGCGGTGAAGAAGCCGTCGCCGAAGAAGGCCGCCCCGGCGAAGAAGACCGTGGCGAAGAAGACGTCCGCGAAGAAGGCCGCGGCGAAGAAGACGTCCGCGAAGAAGGCCGTACCGGCCAAGAAGACCGCGACGAAGAAGGCCACTGCGAAGGCGCCCGCGAAGAAGGCTGTACCGGCAAAGAAGACTGCACCGAAGAAGACGTCTGCGAAGAAAACCGCGCCGGCGAAGAAAACCGCGGTGAAGAAGGCGTCGGCAAAGAAGGCCGCGCCGGCCAACAAAACCGTGGCGAAGAAGACCGTGGCGAAGAAGACCGTGGCGAAGAAGTCCGTGGCGAAGAAGGCAGCTCCGACGAGCAAGGCGGTGGCCAAGAAGAGCCCCCCGGCCAACAAGACCGTCGCCAAGAAGACCGTGGTGAAGAAGACGGCTGCGAAGAAAGCCGCGCCCGCCAAGAAGACCGCAGCAAAGAAGGTCGCTCCGACCAAGGCCAGCGCACTCAGGGTCCGCGAGGGCGAGGGTGCCTGGACCAAGGCGGACCTCAAGGAGGTCCTCGACGAGCTCCATGCCGAGCGGGACCGGGTTTCCTCCGCGCTCAAGGCCCAGGAGGAGGAGCTCGCCGGGCTGATGCGGGATGCCGGCGACGGCGCAGGTCAGGACCAGGCGGACATGGGGGCCACGAGCTTCGAACGCGACCACGAGCTCACCGTGCTGAACAACGAACGCGAGAAGCTGGCCCAGATCGGCCGGGCCCTCGCGCGCATCGATGACGGCAGCTACGGCATCTGTGAGTCCTGCGGGAACCCCATCGGCAAGATGCGTTTGATGGCGTTTCCCCGTGCCACACTGTGCATGACATGCAAGCAGCGCGAGGAACGTCGCTGAGCGACACAGATCCCACCCAGCCCCCCACCACGCCATCGCGTCCCCGGACGCGCCTGAGGGTCGTCTTCGCCGCCGTCGCCCTTGGCGTCTACGTCCTCGATGTGGTGACCAAGACGATCGCGGTCGAGAAGTTGTCGAACGGGGACGTCGAGGTCCTTGGATCCTGGCTGGTCCTGCACCTCACGAGGAACCCGGGAGCCGCCTTCAGCACCGGCACCGAGTTCACCGTGGCCCTCACGTTGATCGCCATCACGGCGGCGTGCGTCGTCCTCTATCTCAGCCGGCGGATCGGCAGTCTCGGCTGGGCCTGGGCGCTCGGCCTGCTGCTGGGTGGGATCGTGGGCAACCTGACCGACCGGCTCCTGCGCGACCCGGGCCCGCTGCGAGGCCACGTCGTCGACCTGCTGATGATCCCGAACTGGCCGGTGTTCAACATCGCCGACATCTGCCTCAACGTCGGCGCCGGACTGATCTTGCTCCAGGCCTTCCGGGGGATCGGCATCGACGGCACGCGTGCATCGAACCGGAGCCGGGAATCGGCGTGACCCAGAGCGCTGACCACCGGACGCTGCCGGTGCCGGACGGGCTTGCGGGCGAACGCGTCGACGCGGCCCTGGCCCGCATGTTCGGCCTGTCCCGCACGCGGGCCGCGGAGCTGATCGGGGAAGGCAACGTGCTCGTCGACGGGTCCGGCCCCAGCAAGAGCGACCGGGTGATGCCCGGAGCCGTCCTCGACGTCACCATTCCGGTGCAGGCGGACCCGTTGCAGGTCGTCCCCGAGATCGTCGAGGGGATCAAGATCATCCACGACGACGACTCCATCGTGGTCATCGACAAGCCCGTCGGTGTGGCAGTCCATCCTTCACCCGGCTGGTCGGGGCCCACCGTCGTCGGACACCTGGCCGGCGCCGGGTTCCGGATCGCGACCAGCGGCGCGTCGGAACGCCAGGGCATCGTCCAGCGGCTCGACGTCGGAACCTCCGGCGTGATGGTCATCTGCAAGTCCGAGCATGGCTACTCGTTGCTCAAGAACGCCTTCCGCAGACGAGACGTCCACAAGGGCTATCACGCCCTGGTGCAGGGCCACCCCGACCCGCTCGAGGGCACCATCGACGCGCCCATCGGCCGGCACCCCAAGGCCGACTACAAGTACGCGGTGATGGCCGACGGCAGGCACAGCGTGACTCACTACGAGACCCTCGAGGCGCACCGGTTCGCCAGCCTGCTCGAGGTCACCCTGGAGACCGGCCGCACCCACCAGATCCGGGTCCACATGGCCGCTCTCAAGCATCCCTGTGTGGGCGACCTCACCTACGGGGCAGATCCCGCCCTGGCGCGACGCGTCGGGCTGGAACGACAGTGGCTGCATGCCGTGAAGCTCGGCTTCGAGCACCCCGACTCGGGGGACTACGTCGAGTACGAAGCGGCGTACCCCGACGACCTCGCCCGCGCCCTCGACGTGATCCGTGATGCTCACTGACGACGTCGAACTGCGACCGGCCGGCGCGGCCGACCTGCCGGCCATCGCCGAGCTCTATCTGCGGGTGCGCGAGGCCGCCGTTCCCTCGATGCCGCCGAACGTCCACTCCGACGCCGAGGTGCGAGAGTACGTCGGGTCCTGGCAGCTCGACGTGCGCGAGGTGTGGGTCGCCGAGGCCGCCGGCGGGTTGCTCGGCTTCGCGTCGGTCCAGGGTGACTGGCTCGACGGCCTCTACGTCGCGCCCGGCGCCGCTGGTCAGGGGATCGGGTCCGCGCTCCTCGACGTGGTCAAGGGGCTGAGGCCCCGCGGCTTCTGTCTCTGGGTCTTCGAGAGCAATCGGTCGGCCCGCACGTTCTACGAGCACCGAAGCCTCATTGCCCTCGAACGCACCGACGGCTCCGGCAACGAAGAGCGCTCGCCCGACATCAAGATGGCGTGGCCGGGCGCCGACCCGCTGGCCTTCTTCCGCAGCCTGATCGACGAGGTCGATGAACAGCTGGGCGATCTGTTCGCCCGCCGAGTGGCCCTCACCCGAGCCGCACAGGCCCACAAGGAGGAGGCCAACCGGGACCCCGATCGGGAGGCCGAGATCGCCACCACGATGGCGCGACGCGCCCCCGAGCTCGGCCCCGAGCGGCTGGCCAGGATCATGCACGCGGTCATCACCGAGAGCCTGGACGCGGTGCGGGAATGAAGAGCCCCGCCGGTTTCGTCCCGTTGTCGGTGGGTCGCCCTACGCTCGGCCTCGTGATCACTTAGGGTGAGATTCTTCCCCGACTTGCCAGGCCCGGTGCGTGCGCCGAGCTGATGTCGTCTGCCCGCCTCACACCGTCGAGGAGCCCCCACAACACCATGGCGTCCGACTCCTTCGCCCACCTCCACGTCCACACCGAGTACTCCATGCTCGATGGCGCGGCACGGCTGGACGACATGTTCGCGCGGACCGCCGAGCTGGGCATGGACTCGATCGCGATGACCGACCACGGCAACGTGTTCGGCGCGTTCGACTTCTACTCGAAAGCCAAGGCCCACGGCATCAAGCCGATCATCGGCATGGAGGCCTACTTCACCCCCAACACCTCGCGCTACGACAAGAAGCGGGTCCGGTGGAACGACGGCGGAGACGACGACGTCTCGGGCAGTGGGGCCTACACCCACATGACCCTCTTGGCGGAGACCACCGGGGGCATGCACAACCTGTTCCGGCTCTCCAGCCGGGCGTCGATGGAGGGCTTCTTCTATCAGCCGCGAGCAGACCGCGAGCTCCTCGAGGAGTACGCCTCGGGACTGATCGCCACCACCGGCTGCCCGTCCGGCGAGATCCAGACCTGGCTGCGGATCGGCGACTACGACAAGGCGCGGCAGGCGGCCGCTGACTTCCAGGACATCCTCGGCAAGGACAACTACTTCCTTGAGCTGATGGACCACGGCCTCGACATCGAGACCAGGGTCCGCGACGGGCTCCTGCGGATCTCTGCCGACCTGGGGATCCCGCCGATCGCCACCAACGACTCCCACTACGTCAACCGCGAGGACGCCGGCTCCCACGAGCACCTGCTGTGCGTCTCGTCGGGCAGCACCATGGCGGATCCGAAGCGGTTCCGGTTCAACGGCGACGGCTACTACATCAAGTCCGCCTCGGAGATGCGCGAGCTGTGGGAGCACAAGCATGGCCTCAAGGAGGCGTGCGACAACACGCTCCTGATCGCCGAGCGCTGCGGTGTCGAGTTCAACGAGGGCGCCAACTACATGCCGCGCTACCCCGTCCCCGACGGGGAGACCGAGGAGACGTGGCTGCTCAAGGAAGTCGACCGCGGTCTCGCGGTCCGGTACCCCGGAGGCATCACCGAGGAGGTTCGGGCCCGCACGGACTTCGAGATGGGCGTGATCCTCGAGATGGGCTTCCCGGGGTACTTCCTCGTCGTCGCCGATTTCATCAACTGGGCCAAGGAACGCGGCATCCGGGTCGGCCCCGGCCGCGGCTCGGGCGCCGGCTCGATGGTCGCCTACGCGCTCCGGATCACCGACCTCGACCCGCTCCGGCACGGGCTCCTCTTCGAGCGTTTCCTCAATCCCGAGCGCGTCTCGATGCCTGACTTCGACATCGACTTCGACGAGCGTCGGCGCGGTGAGGTGATCCGCTACGTCACCGAGAAGTACGGCGAGGACCGGGTCTCGATGATCGTCACCTACGGCACGATCAAGGCCAAGCAGGCGGTCAAGGACTCCAGCCGGATCCTCGGCTACCCCTTCGCGATGGGGGACCGCATCACCAAGGCCATGCCGGCAGCAGTGATGGGCAAGGACGTCCCGCTCGCGGGGATCTTCGACGCCAACCACAGGCGGTACGGCGAGGCGGGGGAGTTCCGCGCCCTGTACGACTCCGACAACGATGTGAAGCAGGTCGTCGACACCGCCATCGGCATCGAGGGTCTGAAGCGCCAGTGGGGCGTGCACGCGGCCGGCGTGATCATGTCCAGCGCTCCGTTGAAGGACGTCATCCCGCTGATGAAGCGCCCTCAGGACGGCGCCATCATCACGCAGTTCGACTACCCGACCTGTGAACGCCTCGGCCTGATCAAGATGGACTTCCTTGGGCTTCGGAACCTCACCGTGCTCGACGACGCGCTCAGCAACATCGAGATCAACCGTGGCGAGACGCTCGTCCTCGAGGACCTCGAGCTCGACGACGCCGCGTCCTACAAACTGCTCGGCACCGGCAACACCCTTGGGGTGTTCCAGCTCGACGGCGGACCGATGCGCAGCCTGCTGCGGTTGATGCGACCCGACAGCTTCGAGGACATCTCCGCGGTCTTGGCTCTCTACCGCCCCGGCCCGATGGGAGCCGACAGCCACACCAACTACGCACTGCGCAAGAACGGCAAGCAGGAGATCAAGCCGATCCACCCCGAGCTCGAGGAGCCGCTCGCCGACATCCTGCAACCGACGTACGGCCTCATCGTGTACCAGGAGCAGATCCTGGCGATCGCCCAGCAGCTGGCCGGCTACACGCTCGGCCAGGCGGATCTCCTGCGCAAGGCGATGGGCAAGAAGAAGAAGGAGATCCTCGATGCGGAGTTCGTGCCCTTCTCCGAGGGCATGAAGGCACGTGGCTACTCCGAACGAGCCACCAAGGCGCTGTGGGACGTGCTGGTGCCGTTCTCCGACTACGCCTTCAACAAGGCGCACACAGCCGCCTACGGCCTGATCTCCTACTGGACCGCCTATCTCAAGGAGCACTACAAGGCCGAGTACATGGCCGCGCTGCTCACGTCCGTGAAGGACGACAAGGACAAGATGGCGATCTACCTCAACGAGTGCCGCCGGATGAAGATCCAGGTACTCCCGCCGGATGTCAACGAGTCGCAGTCGACCTTCACCCCGGTCGGCAACGACATCCGCTTCGGCCTGACCGCGATCCGCAACGTCGGTGCCAACGTCGTCGGGGGGATCGTGTCCGCGCGTGAGGAGCACGGGCGCTACACCGACTTCAACGACTTCATGGAGAAGGTCCCGGCGCTGGTGTGCAACAAGCGCGTGATCGAGTCCCTGGTCAAGGCCGGTGCGTTCGATGAGATGAAGCACCACCGGCGGGCACTCGTCGCCATTCACGAGGCCGCGGTGGACCAGTACGTCGACATCAAGCGCAACGAGGCCATCGGCCAGGACAGCCTCTTCGGAGGTCTGGACGACGAGGGTGGTGGCGGTTTCGGGATCTCGGTCGCCATCCCGGACATCGACGAGTGGGACAAGACGACCCTGCTGGGCCACGAGCGCGACATGCTCGGCCTCTACGTCTCGGACCACCCGCTGCTCGGCCTCGAACACGTGCTGTCCAACGGCACCGACTGCACCATCGGCCAGCTGATGCTCGACGAGGAGCGACCGGACGGCACCGTGCTCACCATCAGCGGACTGGTCACCTCGGTGCAGCGCAAGATCACCAAGCGCGGCGACGCGTGGGCCATGGTGACGCTCGAGGACCTCGACGGGGCGATCAACATCCTGCTGTTCCCGAGCGCCTACCAGTTGGCGAGCACCTACCTCACCGAGGACGCCATCATCACGGTGAAGGGCAGGCTCTCGCGCAGCAAGGACCAGCCGGAGCTCCACGCCCAGGAGGTGACCGTGCCCGATCTGTCGGACGGTCCGTCCGGCCCGGTCGTGGTGAGCCTCCCGTCGACCCGGTGCACCGCTCCCGTCGTCGAGCAGCTCAAGGATGTCCTGGCCACGCACCCGGGCATGACGGAGGTGCAGCTGCGGTTGTTGAGCCGCAACGCGACGACGCTGATGCGTCTCGACGACCGGCTTCGGGTCACGGCCAGTCCGGCCCTGTTCGCTGACCTCAAGCAGCTGCTGGGCCCGGGATGCCTGAGCAGCTGACGACGTCCAGCGACAGCACCCGCGGGCGTCCCTGGCTGATCGGTGTGCTCCTCCAGGTCGGCGCGGTCCTCGCGATCTTCGCGATCGGCGGAGCCGTGGCCGGCGTGGTGTGGGAATGGGTCTGGACAGCCCCGTCGGGCGTCGTGTACCGCGGGGAGTGGCGGCTCCTGGATCCCGTGGAGGCCACCAGCGACTTCTCCGCGACCGGCACCTACGTCGTGGTCGCATCGATCGCCGGGCTGCTCCTGGGTGCCCTGTGCGGTCTGGTCATCCACCGCCGGGAACTGCTCACCCTGGCGTCGGTGATCGCCGGTGCGGCCTTGGCGGCCTGGCTGATGCTGCGGGTCGGGCACGCACTCGGCCCTCCGGACCCCCGTCCGCTCGCCGCATCGGCGAAGGAGTTCTCGCCCCTTCCCAGCGACCTGCGGGTCGTCGGGAAGAGCCCGTTGGTCGCACTCCCCAGCGGCGCACTTCTCGGCCTGATCGTCGTGCTCTTCGGCCTCTCCAGGCGATCTCGGCATTGACGATTGCCACGCCCTTTTCATGGGTAGGCTCTGCGTGCGGAACGCGACGGCGCCTCCGCTCGTCACATGTTTGACCACGACCAGGGGGTATCCACGTGTCCAGCACCTTCCCGCCCGACGGCCCACCCGAGGACCCGTCGTCCGGCCAGCCCGGGCCTGAGTACCTCGAGCAGGGTCGGGGCGGCCCCATCGCACCCGAGCCGGCGACGTCGGGCGGGGGACTGCGCAAGGGTCTCATCGCCGGTGGCGCGATCCTCGGTTTCGCGGTGGTCGGTGGCGGTGTCTGGGCGGCGGCGTCGTTCCTCGGACAGGGGCCGCAGCCGGCCGAGGCGCTCCCCGCTTCCACGATCGGGTACGCCAGCATCGACCTGGATCCCAGTGGTGGCCAGAAGATCGAGGCGATCCAGATGCTGCGCAAGTTCCCGGCCTTCAAGGAGGAGATCGGGCTCGACACCGACGACGACATCAAGGAGAAGCTCTTCGACGAGATGAACCTCGATGAGGAGTGTGACGGGCTCGACTACAAAGACGACTTCGAGCCGTGGCTGGGTGACCGGATGGCGGTGGCCGCGGTCGACACCGGTGAGAAAATGCCCAGCGTCGTGGGGGTCGTCCAGGTCACGGACGCCGATGCCGCTGAAGACAGCCTCGCCAAGCTCTGGGAATGCGACGGCGCAGGTGAAGAGGGCGGGCTGGCAATCGAGGGCGACTGGGCACTGATCGCGGAGACCGACGACATCGCCCAGGACATCGCCGACGAGGCGGCCGAGGGCTCGCTCGCCGATGACGACACCTACCAGCGGTGGACCGAGGAGGTCGGCGACGCCGGCGTTGTCAACATGTACGCCGCCCCCGAGGTCGGCAAGCTCCTCGCGGAGAACCTCGAGGGCATGCTCAACCCATTTGGTGCGATGGCCGGAGTCGGCTCCGCCTACAGCAGCGACGTCGATATGTCCTTCGACGACGAGAACATGACCGAGGACTTCCCGACTGATGAGGATTTCCCGGCCGAGCCGGCCTTGCCGGAGGAGATGACAAAGGCGCTGAAGGACTTCGAGGGCATGGCCGCGACGCTCCGCTTCGACGACGGCGCCCTCGAGTTCGAGGTGGCCGGCGACACAGGTGTGGCCGGTGACATGGGCATGATCTACGACACCGACGGTGGCGACGACATGATCTCGACGCTTCCCGAGAACACCGCGGCTGCCGTCGGGGTCGGTTTCGCCGACGGCTGGTTCTCGAAGGTCCTGGACCAGGTGGCGTCGTACTCCGGCGGCCAGATGTCCGTCGACGACCTGGTCGCCGAAGCGGAGGCCGTAACCGGGCTCGACCTGCCCGACGACGCCGAGACCCTGGCCGGTGAGTCAGCCGCGCTCGCCATCAGCGCCGACATCGACCCCGAGGCGCTGATGAACAGCGACAGCCCCGAGGGCCTGCCGATCGGCGTCAAGGTCAAGGGCGAACCCGAGGAGATCGAGGGCGTGCTCGACAAGATCCGGTCCCAGATGGGGACGGATGCCGACCTGCTGATCAGCGAGAGCGACGACGACGTGATCGCCATCGGTGCGGACGACGGCTATGTCTCCGAGCTGCTGGAGAACGGCAACCTCGGTGACTCCGACGCGTTCAAGAACGTGATTCGCGAGGCCGACCAGGCAAGCTCGATCTTCTTCGTGAACTTCGACGCCGGTGATGGCTGGTTGGCGGAGCTCGCCGGTGACGACGAGATGGCCAAGGAGAACCTCGAACCGCTCGAGGGCCTGGGCTTGAGCGCGTGGCAGGACGACGACGTAGCGCACGGAGTACTACGGCTCACGACGAACTGACCGACCGACGACGGCCGCCCGGGTGTGCCGCCGTGACCCGCCCCGCCTCCTGATCAGCCGCGCGGCCTTGCCACGTGAGTGACGCCCGGGTCAGTTGGGGGACCAGCGGGTCCGGGCTACTTCGGTGGCGGGGAGTGACGGGATCACGTTCATCGCGCGCAGCTCCAGCCGCAGCAGGTCGGTGACCATGCTGAGCCGGATCGCGGTGTCCTCTGCCTCGAGAAGCGCCTGCCGCTCGTGCATGGGCAGGGGTGCGACGGCCGCCAGGGTCCAGGACAGGTAAGTGGGGTCGCTGGGGAGGTCGCCGGCGTACGGGTCGGAACGGATCGACCCGAGGGCGACCCGGTAGGCCGCGAACGTGGCCCGTGCCCGCTCCACGATCTGGTCCGGTACGGCGGACGGCGACTCGGGGCGGGCCCGGACATGACCGACCGGGAAGGTGCCGGTGGTGTCGAGGCGTTCCAGCTCGATCCGGTCCAGCCCGACCGCCACGACGTCGAAGGTGCCGTCCTCGTGCGACTCGACCTCGGTCAGCTTCACCCGGCACCCGATCCGGAACAGGGACTGGGCGCCGTGGTCCCCGACCTCGTAGCCCTCCCGGATCCCGACGGAGCCGAACACCCGGTCCGTGGGGTCGGGTACCCGGAGCAGGTGGTGGACGAGGGCCCGATAGCGGTCCTCGAACACCTTGAGGGGCACGCTGACTCCCGGGAACAGCACCGCATTCAGCGGGAACATCGGCAGCGAGTCGCTCACACCAGTGACTGTAATCCGCCGGGACGGTGTCCCACGGGAACGTGGGGCTGAGTCTCCGGGGTCCCTCCCCACCTAGAATCGGCGCATGACGTCGACCAGCTCGATCCGACGGATCGACCTCCGGGGCGCGGCCGCGCCCGACGACTACGGGGCGGCGCTTCCGCGCGCCGAGTTCGACGTCGAGGCCGCCACCCACGTGGTCCGCCCGATCTGCGACGCGGTCCGCGAGCGGGGCGTCGAGGCGATCATCGAGTACTCGGAGCGGTTCGACGGCGTGGTCCAGTCCGACATCGCCGTACCTCCGGCCGCTCTCCAGGATGCGCTCGACCGCCTCGACCCGGGTGTCCGGGCGGGCCTGGAGGAGTCGATCCGTCGCCTGCGCACCACGTGCGAGGCCGAGATGGAGCACGACGTCGTCACGGACCTGGGTGCCGGGGCCCGGGTCACGCAACGGATGGTTCCTGTGCAGAGGGTCGGCCTCTACGTCCCGGGCGGGATCGCGCCGCTGGTCTCCAGCGTCGTGATGAACGTGGTCCCGGCGCAGGTCGCCGGCGTCCGGTCCATTGCCCTGACCTCGAGCCCGCAGGCCGATCACGGCGGGCTGCCGCACCCCACGATCCTGGCCGCCTGCGCGCTGCTGGGAATCGAGGAGGTGTACGCCGTCGGCGGCGCCCAGGCGATCGCCATGTTCGCCCACGGCGCCGGCTCGTGCCGGCCGGTCGACCTGGTGACCGGCCCGGGCTCCATCTACACGGTGGCCGCCAAGCGCGTGTTGAAGGGCGTCGTCGGGATCGACTCCGAGGCCGGGCCCACCGAGATCGCCGTACTCGCCGACGACACCGCGACCGCGGCGTACGTCGCCGCGGACCTCATCAGCCAGGCCGAGCACGACCCGCTCGCCGCAAGTGTCCTGGTCACGCCCTCCGAACGGCTGGCCGACGAGGTGGAGGCCGAGCTGGACAAGCAGGTGTCGGTGACCCGACATGTCGAACGGATCCGCACCGCGCTGTCAGGCAGGCAGTCCGGCATCGTCCTCGTCGACGACCTCGAGCAGGGCCTCCACGTCGTGGACGCGTACGCCGCCGAGCACCTCGCGATCCAGACCGCGGACGCGCGGGACGTCGCCGCCAGGGTCACGAACGCGGGCGCCGTCTTCGTCGGCTCCTTCGCCCCCGTCTCGCTCGGCGACTACTGCGCCGGGTCCAACCACGTGCTGCCCACGGCCGGCTGCGCCTGCCACTCATCCGGGCTGTCGGTGCGCGCGTTCCTGAAGGCCGTGCACGTCGTCGACTACTCGCGGGCCGCCCTGGCCGAGGTGGCCGGGCACGTCCAGAGTCTCGCGGCAGCCGAGGACCTCCCCGGCCACGGCGCGGCCATCCGCGTGCGTTTCGAAGACTGAGGCCCGCATGTCGTCATCCGATGCGTGGCCTCCGCTGCGCCAAGAGCTCCGCGGCCTGCGACCGTACGGCGCGCCGCAGTTTCCGCTGGGCTCGGTGCCGGTCCAGCTCAACGTCAACGAGAACCCGTACCCGCCCTCGGCGGCGGTCGTCGCCGACATCGCGACCGCCGTAGCCGAGGCGGCCACCCTCCTCAACCGTTATCCCGACCGCGAGTTCACCGATCTGCGGGTGGCCCTGGCCGCCTATCTGGAGAACGGCGTCACGCCCGAGCAGGTGTGGGCCGCCAACGGGTCCAACGAGGTGATGCTCCAGCTGTTGCAGGCGTTCGGGGGTCCGGGCCGCGTGGCGCTGAGCTTCGCGCCGACCTACTCGATGTATCCCGAGTACGCCCGGGACACGGTCACGGAGTGGGTGGTGGGTCGTCGCGAGACCGACTTCTCGCTGGACCTCGACCACGCCCGTGCGCAGGTCGAGGAGCACCAGCCCCACGTCGTACTTCTTGCCTCGCCGAACAATCCGACCGGGACCGCCCTGCCTCCGGAAGCCGTCTCGCTACTGTGCGCGGCGGCCGGTGACGGCCTGGTCGTCGTCGACGAGGCGTACGGCGAGTTCCGACGGGCCGGGACGCCCAGCGCGCTCGAGCTGCTGCCGCAGCACCGCAACCTCGTCGTCACCCGCACGATGAGCAAGGCCTTTGCCCTGGCCGGCGCCCGGCTGGGCTACCTCGCGGCGGCACCGGAGATCTGCGACGCGATTCGCGTGGTCCGCCTTCCCTACCACCTGTCGGCGGTCACCCAGGCCGTCGCTCTTGCCGCGCTCCGGCACGCGCCCGAGCTGCTCGGGAAGGTCGACGACCTGCGGGCCGAGCGGGACGCAACCGTCGCCTGGTTGCGTGCCCGGGGGCTGCGCGTGGCCGACAGCGACGCCAATTTCGCATTGTTCGGAACCTTCGGGGACCGTCATGCTGTATGGCAGGCACTGCTCGACCGGGGAGTGCTGGTCCGCGAGGTCGGCCCGGACGGCTGGCTGCGGGTGTCGATCGGTATGCCGGCGGAGATGCAGACGTTCCGGCAGGCACTCACCGACGTGCTGGCCGACGGCCCGGAACCAGAAGGCGTAGTGGAACGGAGCAGGACATGACCAGGACCGCACGGATCGAGCGGCAGACCAAGGAGTCCAAGGTGCTCGTCGAGCTCGACCTCGACGGCAGCGGGCGCGCGAACGTCTCGACGGGCGTCGGGTTCTACGACCACATGCTCGACTCCTTCGCCCGGCACTCGCTGGTCGACCTGACCGTCCAGACCGAGGGCGACCTGCACATCGACGCCCACCACACCGTCGAGGACACCGCGATCGTGCTGGGCGACGCCCTGCGCGAGGCGCTCGGCGACAAGCTC
The DNA here is from genome assembly GCA_963733895.1 of uncultured Actinomycetota bacterium. GTDB lineage: Bacteria > Actinomycetota > Actinomycetes > Propionibacteriales > Nocardioidaceae > Nocardioides. The sequence continues at coordinate 21,126 of CAVTEY010000004.1, read as the reverse complement.
CGCATCCGCCGGTTCGGCGACGCCACGGTGCCGCTCGACGAGGCGCTCGTGCAGGCCGTCGTCGACGTGTCCGGCCGCCCGTACTGCGTGCACACGGGGGAGCCCGACGGACAGGCGTTCGTGACCATCGGTGGCGAGACGGGGCCCGGTTACGCGGGCTCGCTCACCCGCCACGTCTTCGAGACCATCGCGTTCCATGCCCGGATCGCGCCTGCACATCCGGGTGCTGGCCGGACGCGACCCCCACCACATCGTGGAGTCGCAGTTCAAGGCGTTCGCCCGGGCTCTCCGGGATGCCGTCGCGATCGATCCACGTGAGCTCGGGGTGCCCTCCACCAAGGGCACGCTCTGACGTCGGTGGTCGAGCCCGTCGAGACCACGACCTCGTCCAAGGCGGTCACCGTCCTCGACTACGGGTCGGGGAACCTCCGCTCTGCGGTGCGCGCCCTGGAGCGGGCGGGGGCCGACGTCACCCTGTCCTTCGATCGCCGTGACGCCCAGGACGCCGACGGCCTGGTGGTGCCCGGCGTCGGCGCCTTCGCCGCCTGCATGGCCGGTCTCGCGGCGGTGCACGGTCCCGAGATCATCGATCGCCGCCTGGCAGGGGGGCGCCCGGTCCTCGGCATCTGCGTCGGCATGCAGGTCCTCTTCGACCGCGGCGTGGAGCACGGCGTGACGACCGATGGGTGCGGGGAGTGGCCGGGCGACGGTCGAACGGCTGCAGGCGCCGGTCGTCCCGCACATGGGCTGGAACATTGTCGAGGTCCCCGAGGGAGTGACCTGTTCGCCGGGGTCGGCGACGAGCGGTTCTACTTCGTGCACTCCTACGCCACCCGCGCCTGGGAGCTGGAGACGCACGGCCGGACCCGGGCCCCGCTCGTGACCTGGGCGGAGCACGGCGGCGACCGGTTCGTCGCCGCCGTCGAGAACGGTCCACTGACCGCCACCCAGTTCCACCCCGAAAAGTCCGGCGACGCAGGCGCCACCCTGCTCCGCAACTGGGTCGAGTCGCTGTAGGTAATGCAACAATTTGTATTGATTGATCGATCTGAATCGATGTAGCGTCGCTGGTGTGCGCTCGACAGCCTCCCCGGCAGGACGGGCAACACCACCCGGCTTCCTGCGCCTGACCGGGCACCCGGTGCGGTGGCAGTTGCTCAGTGAGTTGGCGCGCAGCGATCGGCAGGTCCGCGAGCTAACAGCCCTGGTTGGCCAGCGGCAGAGCCTGACGTCCTACCATCTCGGCCAACTGCGCGGAGGCGGGCTGGTGACCATGCGTCGTAGCTCGGCTGACAAGCGTGACGCCTACTACAGCCTCGACCTGGCTGCGTGTCGCGAACGGCTCGCCGAAGCCGGCGCTGCGCTGCACCCCGGCCTACGGCTGGTCCCGGCTGCGCTGACACCGCCATCGGGCGGCCCTGGTCGGCAGCCGACCCAGCCACCCGTCCGGGTGCTGTTCCTGTGCACGGGCAACAGCTCTCGCTCCCAGATGGCCGAGGCGATCCTGGAGCAGCTGGGCGGCGCCCGGATCGAAGCCGTCAGCGCCGGAAGTCACCCCAAGGCCCTGCACCCCAACGCCGTGCGCGTGATGCGCGAACGTGGCATCGACATCAGTGGCCGTCGCTCCAAGCATCTGAGTGAGTTCGCCGAGCAGCGATTCGACCACGTGATCAGCCTCTGTGACCGCGTACGGGAAGTATGCCCGGACTTCCCCGGGCCTCCGGCGGTGGCGCATTGGAGCATCCCCGATCCGGCGGCCGAAGCGGCGGACCGATGAAGACAGCTACCCAGCGTTCGTCCGCACTGCGGACGAACTGAACACGCGCATCCAGTTCCTGCTTTCCGCGATCGAACACGTCCGAACGAGTTCGGAGGGATCTAGAAATGTCCGACAACCTCGCGGACCTGGTCAGCGTCCGATACATGGTCGACGACGTCGATGCGGCGATCGACTTCTACACCACAGCACCTCGGGTTCACCCTCAGGATGAGCGCGGCACCGGCGTTCGCCGACGTCGCACGTGGCAAGCTGCGGCTCTTGCTGAGCGGGCCAACGAGCTCGGCAGGTCGACCGATGCCGGACGGCACGGTGCCGGCACCGGGGGGATGGAACCGCATCCACCTCATCGTGAGCGATATCGCCGCCGAGGTAGACCGGCTGCGTGCCGCCGGCCTCACGTTCCGCAACGACATCGTCGCCGGTCCGGGCGGTCAGCAGATCCTGCTGGAGGATCCGTCCGGCAACGTGGTGGAGCTGTTCCAACCCGCTGGACGATGACCGGTGCAGCGTGGGTAACGGGATCGACTCCTAGGATTCCGGCATGGCCGACTACCTCCAGCTGCTTCCTGCCGTCGACATCGCGGGCGGTCAGGCGGTCCAGCTGGTCCAGGGCGTAGCCGGCTCGGAGAAGCGGTTCGGCGACCCGGTCGAAGCTGCCCTGCGCTGGCAGGAGGCCGGAGCGGAGTGGATCCACCTGGTCGACCTGGACGCCGCCTTCGGGCGCGGCCACAACCGCGAGCTGCAGGCGAAGATCGTCGGCACCCTCGACATCCATGTCGAGATGAGCGGCGGCATCCGCGACGACGAGTCGCTCCACGCCGCGATGGACACCGGCTGCCGGCGGGTCAACATCGGGACCGCCGCGCTGGAGCGGCCGGAGTGGTGCGCCACCGCGATCGCGACGTACGCCGACCGGGTGGCGGTGGGACTCGACGTCCGTGGCCGCACCCTGGCCGCCCGGGGCTGGACGCGTGAGGGCGGCGACCTCTACGAGGTGCTCGCCCGGCTCGACGGCGAGGGGTGTGCCCGCTACGTCCTGACCGACGTGAACAAGGACGGCATGCTCCAGGGACCCAACCTCGACCTGCTGCGCGACGTGTGCGCCGCCACCGATCGACCGGTCGTGGCGTCCGGTGGGATCACCGAGTTGGCCGACCTCGAGGCCCTCAAGGGGCTCGTTCGTCCAGCCGGCTCCGCTGGAGGCGTCGAGGGCGCGATCATCGGGACCGCCCTCTACGAGGGCCGGTTCACGCTCGAGGCAGCGCTGGCTCTCACAAGGCCGGAGTCGGCGTGACCGTCGCCGTCCGCGTCATCCCGTGCCTCGACGTCGACGCCGGGCGCGTGGTCAAGGGCATCAACTTCAGGCAGCTCCGGGACGCCGGCGACCCGGTCGAGCTGGCCCGCACGTACGACGCGGAGGGAGCCGACGAGCTCACGTTCCTCGACATCTCCGCCTCCCACGAGGGGCGCGCGACCACGATGGAGATCGTGTCCCGGACCGCCGAGGAGGTCTTCATCCCGCTCACCGTCGGCGGGGGAGTGTCCTCCGTCGAGGACGTCGACCGGTTGCTCCGGGCCGGCGCCGACAAGGTCGCGGTCAACACCGCGGCCATCGCGCGCCCCGAGCTGGTGGCCGAGATCGCCGACCGGTTCGGCAGCCAGGTGCTGGTGCTCTCTGTTGACGCCCGCCGGGCCGCCGGCACGGATTCTGGCTTCGAGGTGACCACACACGGCGGCCGCCGGCCGGCCGGGCTCGACGCCATCACCTGGGCCGCGCGCGGAGCCGAACTGGGAGCGGGCGAGATCCTTCTCAACGCGATGGATGCCGACGGCACCCGGGACGGCTTCGACGTCGAGCTGATCGGCGCGGTACGCCGGGAGGTCGCCGTCCCGGTCATCGCGTCCGGCGGTGCGGGAAGCACGGAGCACTTCGCTCCTGCGGTGGAGGCAGGGGCGGATGCGGTGCTCGCGGCGTCGGTCTTCCACTTCGGCACCCTGCGCATCGCCGACGTGAAGCGAGCACTGGCCGAGGCCGGCCAGCCGGTGCGCTGACCGGCGACCAGAGGGCCGTTAGAGGCCGAGGTCGGCCGACCCGAGGCGCTTCCTGTGGTCCTCCGGCCCGTCGAGCCGCAACCCGTGGAGCTGGTCGCGGCCGAACAGGAACAGGCAGATCTCCGACGGCAGGCCCGACAGGACGGCGGGATCAGCACCGCCGCGGAGGGTCGCGGTCCTGCCGGTGTCGGTACGGCGTACCTGGACCGGGACCCCTGCCCGGCGCACCATCATCCGCCCGAACGCCTGGAGCGCGGACCACAACGCGTCCTCGTCCCGCGCGTCCAGCGTGCGTGGCTCCCAGTCGGGCTGGGCCCGGCGCAGGTCCTCGTGGTGCACGAAGTACTCCAGGGTGTTGAAGGCCTTGTCCACCGGACGAATCGAGTACAGCGAGAGGCCGTGCTTGCGCAGGCGTTCGACGAGAACCGGGAAGTCCTTCTTCCCGACCCGGGCCATCTCCCGCTCGGTCACCCACGACAGCGGCGACACCAGCAGCCCGGCCGCCCCGATCGGGCTGTACTCGCGGACCAGCAGATGGGTGACGAGGTCCTTCGACGTCCAGTCGCCGCAGAGGGTGGGGGCGTCCTCGCCGAGCACCAGCACGAGATCGCAGAGGTCCCGGCGTTCCCGACGGGCGAGGAGATCACGGCTCATGAGCGCGAGGCTACGGGAACGCACGTAAGGGGCTTGGGGGCGGTGGCATACCCTGACATTCGCGACTGACGAACGAGGGAGGCGGGGGAACCAGGTGTCCGGGGAGCAGGCGGAGCTGCGCGGTTCGACGACGCGCGAGGGCTTCGCCGTACTCCTCGTAGCCATCAAGCGGGAACCCGGGATCTTCGTCGTCTCGGCCATCGGGAGCGTGCTGTTCGGCGCCCTGACCGTGGCGGACGCCTGGGTGCTGGGCTGGTCCACCGACAACGTCGTGATCCCGGCCTTCCGCAACGGTGAGATCAGCAGCGGTCTCCTCCTCACGGTCCTGGCGCTCTTCGTCGGCGTCGCCATCCTGCGCGCCGTCGGAATCGTCGCCCGACGGCTGGGTGCAGGGGTCATGCAGTACCGCATGCAGGCGCACTACCGCCGCGCCGTCACCCGCCAGTACCTCTCCCTCCCGATGGAGTGGCACCAGCGGCACCCCACCGGCGAGCTGCTCTCCAACGCCAACTCGGACGTCGAGGCCGCGTGGGGACCCATCGCACCCTTGCCGATGGCGGTCGGAACGGTCGCCATGATGGTGATCGCGATCGGCCAGATGTTCGCCGCGGACGTCGTGCTGGCCCTCGTGGGCATGTTGGTCTTCCCGCTGGTCGTCGTCGCCAACCTCGCCTACCAACGGCTGGCGTCGCCACTGATGACCCGCGCACAGGGCTTGCGCGGCGAGGTCAGTGACATCGCGCACGAGTCCTTCGACGGCGCCCTGGTCGTCAAGACGCTCGGTCGCGAGGGCGAGGAGATGAGCCGGTTCGCCGCGAAGGCGCACGAGCTCCGCGACGTCAACACCAAGGCCGGTGCGATCCGGGCGGCTTTCGATCCGACCCTTGCCGCGCTGCCCAGCCTCGGCGTCCTCATCGTCCTGGCCGTGGGCGTCTCGCGGGTCCTGAACGGCAACACCGACGCAGGCGACGTGGTCACCGTCGCCTACCTGCTCACGATCGTGTCCTTCCCGATCCGCTCGATCGGGTGGCTGCTGGGGGAGTTCCCGCGCAGCGTGGTCGGCTTCAACCGCGTCGACGCCGTGATCGCGGCCACCGGGGCGATGGAGTACGGCGCCCGCTCCGTCGTCGCGCAGACCCCGGGGGCACGCCTCGATGTCGGAAGCCTGGCGTACTCCTACGAGCGGGATCAGCGGCTCCTCGACGGCGTCTCGTTCTCTGTCGATCCCGGCCGCACCGTCGCCATAGTCGGTGCCACGGCATCCGGGAAGAGCACCCTGACCACCCTCATGACCCGACTGATCGACCCCGATGACGGGCGCATCCTGCTCGACGGAATCGACCTCCGGGACCTGGCCCGTGGGGAGCTCGCCGGTTCGGTCTCGGTCGTCGCGCAGACGGCGTTCCTCTTCGACGACACGGTCCGCGGCAACGTCACACTCGATGCGCCGGTCTCCGACGAGGACGTCTGGGCCGCTCTCCGAGCCGCGCAGGCCGACGGATTCGTGGCCGCGCTTCCCGACGGACTGGACACCCAGCTGGGGGAGCGGGGGACGTCCCTGTCCGGCGGTCAGCGGCAGCGGATCAGCCTGGCTCGCGCGCTGGTGCGGCGGCCACGGCTGCTGATCCTCGACGACGCCACGTCGGCCGTCGACCCCGAGGTCGAGGCGAGGATCCTGGAGGCGCTCCGGACCGGCGACACCGGGTCGACGCTGGTGGTCGTCGCCTACCGGAAGGCGACCATCGGACTGGCCGACGAGGTGGTCTACCTCGAGGACGGCCGCATCGCCGACCGCGGCCGCCACACGGAGCTGCTCGCGCGCAACCCGTCGTACGCCAACCTGGTCAACGCCTACGAACAGCAGGCAGAGGTGGACGCGAGGTGACGGTCGAGGCCGCCGATCGCCGCACCGGAACCCGGATGGACACCGGCGAGGACATTGCCGCGCTCGAGACGATCCGCCGCGGCGTGCACTTCTCACCGGAGCTGAAGGAGGGGCTCGGGTTCACCCTGTTCCTCGCGATCGTCGCGTCCCTGGGCCAGGTCGTGGTCCCCATCGCGGTGCAGCAGACCCTCGACCACGGACTGCGCGACGGGGGCGGTCCGGACGTGCGGTTCACGGTCATGATGGGAATGGTCGCCGCGTGCGCGATCATCCTGACCAGCGCCGCGTCGTACCTCATGACGAAGCGGCTCTTCACCTCCTCCGAGCGCGGGCTCGCGACCCTGCGGATCAAAGCCTTCCGGCACGTGCACGACCTGCCGTTGCTCACGCAGAACACCGAACGCCGCGGCGCTCTCGTCTCGCGGGTGACCAGCGATGTCGACCAGGTCAGCCAGTTCCTCGTCTTCGGCGGCCTGATCTTCGTGGTCAGCATCGGGCAGATGCTCGTCGCGACAGTGATCATGTTGATCTACAGCTGGCAGCTCGCGATCGTCGTCTGGGTCTGCTTCGCTCCGCTGTTCCTCTCGTTGCGGTTCTTCCAGCGCAAGCTCTCAGCGGCGTACGGCATGGTGCGGCGCCAGGTCGGCATCCTGCTGTCCGCGATCTCCGAGCCGGTGGTCGGAGCGGCCGTCGTCCGTTCCTACGCGATCGAGGCCCGCACCCAGAAACGGATCGACGCCGCCATCGACGCCCACAAGGCGGCCAGCACCAGGGCGCAGGGCTTCACGGCGTTCTCGTTCTCCCTCGGCGGACTGTCGGCCGGCCTCGCCAACGCCGGCGTGCTGATCGTCGGGGTCTGGCTCGGCTTCGCCGACCACATCACCGCCGGCGAGGTGCTGGCCTTCGCGTTCCTGGTGACGCTGTTCGTCGGCCCGGTCCAGATGGGCACTCAGATCCTCACCGATGCCCAGAACGCCATCGCCGGGTGGCGTCGCGTGATCGGCATCCTGGAGACCCCCGCCGACCTGATCGATCCCGGGCCGGACGCCCGCACGCTTCCGCGCGGCCCGATCGACGTCCGCTTCGACGACGTCACGTTCGCCTACCCGGGCGGCCCGCCAGTGCTGCGCGACGTCGACCTGCGGATCGAGCCGGGCACCCGCATCGCCATCGTCGGGGAGACCGGATCGGGAAAGTCGACGTTCGCCAAGCTGCTCACCCGGCTGATGGACCCCGACGAGGGCGCGGTCCTGCTCGACGGGCTGGACGTCCGCCAGATCGCCCAGACCTCGTTGCGGCGCAGCGTCGTGCTCGTTCCGCAGGAGGGCTTCCTCTTCGACGACACCCTCGCCTCCAACCTGCTGTACGGGCGGTTGGACGCCACCGACGCCGACTTCCTGGCCAGCGCCGACGCACTCGGCCTCGGGGACTGGCTGGCCGGGCTGCCGCGGGGCCTCGACACCCGGGTCGGCCAGCGCGGTGAGTCCCTGTCGGCGGGCGAACGCCAACTGGTGGCGCTCCTGCGCGCCCATCTGGCCGACCCCGACCTGCTGGTCCTGGACGAGGCGACGAGCGCTGTCGACCCGGCGCTGGAGATGCGGATCGGGCAGGCGCTCGAACGCCTGATGCGCGACCGCACGTCGGTCACGATCGCGCACCGCATGTCCACGGCGGAGAACGCCGACGAGGTCGTCGTCGTCGACCGGGGCCGGATCGTCCAGCGCGGTCCGCACCGCGAACTGGTCCTCCAGGACGGTGTGTACGCCGGCCTGCACGCCTCCTGGGTCGCCCAGCACGGCTAAGGCGTGTCTCCCAAGTCCATGGCCTGCTGCGCGACGTCCCGCGGGCGCTTCGCTTCGTTGTCGTCGGTCGTCGTGGCTCCGCCACGCCTCCGCTCCTCCGCCTTGCGATGCATCCCGCAGGACGCCGCTCGCGACGGCCGAGACTCGGGAGACACCCCTGACCGGGATACTGGAGGGGTGAGCGCACTCGACACCGATCTGGCCGCGCGGCTCAAGCGGACCGCGGAGGGGCTGGTGCCGGCGATCGTCCAGCAGTTCGACACCGGCGAGGTGCTGATGCTGGGCTGGATGGACGACGAGGCACTTGACCGGACCCTGACCAGCGGGCGGGCGACGTACTGGAGCAGGTCGCGGCGCGAGTACTGGGTCAAGGGCGAGACCTCCGGGCACCGCCAATGGGTCAAGGAGGTCCGACTCGACTGCGACGGCGACACCCTGCTGGTCAAGGTCGACCAGGAGGGCCCCGCGTGCCACACCGGCGCGCGCACCTGCTTCGACGCCGACGTCCTGCTCGCCGATGACTGAGCCGACGACCGGGCCGACCGGACCGACGGCTGGGCCGCCGACCGGGCCACGCCGCACCTTTGTGCCGGTCGTCCTGCTCGGGCTCGCGGCCGGAGCACTCGCCGCAGTGGCCGGCAACCGCCCGTGGGTCGTCGAGCAGGGATCCGACACGACTGATCCACTGAACACGGTCGCCGAGGCCGGTGAGATGCCGCTTGCTGCGGCGCTGAGCCTGGTCGTGCTGGCGTGCTGGGGGGTTCTGCTCGTCACCCGGGGCGTCGTACGCCGCGTGGTCGCCGTGCTCGCCCTGCTGGCTGCACTGGGGCTGGTCGCGTGCGTGGTCGTCGGTTGGCGGACCCTGCCGGACCAGGTGATCGACGCGCTCGCCGAGCAGTCCGGCACCGGCGACGCCTTCGCGGTCGAAACCGACGCCTGGTTCTGGGCGGCGGCCGTGGGAGCCGTGCTCTCGGTGGTCGCGACGGCGCTCGCCGTCCGCTGGGTGGGCCACTGGCCCGAGATGGGCGCCCGCTACGACGCCCCGGGAGCCGGGGGAGGCGGCGGTACCGACGGCAGAACCGACGGCGGGGCGGCGACGGCAGGGGAGGACCAGTCCAGCATCGACATGTGGAAGTCCATCGACGAGGGCCGCGACCCCACGGCCTGATCTGCTGAATACACTGTCCTCGCACGCCTTACCCCGATGAGGAGCCCGCATGTCTGACAACCACGGCAACACCCCCGCGGCCTGGACCGCGGTCGCGGTCGCCATGCTCGGCTTCGTGGTGGGTGGTGTCGCACTGATGCTCGATCCGGTCAGCATGGAGCTCTTCTGGATCGGGTGCGCGCTCGGAGTCGGTTCGTTGGTCGTGTTCGCCGTGATGGCGAAGATGGGCCTCCACGGCAGCAGACACTGACGCCATGTCCGTGCTCGACGACATCGTCGCGGGCGTCCGGATCGACCTGGCCCGCCGGGAAGCCGACACCAGTCCGGCTGACCTCCGCGCGGCGCTGGCCGACGTCGAACCGGTGCGCGACCCGATGCCCCACTTCCGCAGCCCCGGCGCGAGCGTGATCGCCGAGGTGAAGCGGCGCAGCCCCAGCAAGGGCGACCTGGCCACGATCGCCGATCCCGCGGCGCTGGCTGATGCCTATGTCCGTGGCGGCGCCGCCGCCATCAGCGTGCTCACCGAGCAGCGTCGGTTCGGCGGCAGCCTCGATGACCTGCGCGCGGTGCGGGCCACCGTCGACGCGCCACTCCTGCGCAAGGACTTCATCGTCACCGGCTACCAGCTGCTCGAGGCCCGCGCGGCCGGCGCCGACCTGGCGCTGCTGATCGTCGCCGCCCTCGACGACGAGACCCTCCGCCGCCTGTACGACGACGCGCGCGAGCTCGGGCTGACCGTCCTGGTCGAGGTCCACGACGAAGCCGAGACCGAACGCGCTGTCGACCTCGGCGCCGACCTGATCGGCGTCAACGCACGTAACCTCAAGACGCTGGCCGTCGACGGCGACACCTTCGCCCGGCTCGCGCCACTCGTACCCGACGACCGGGTCCTCGTGGCCGAGTCCGGCATCTCAGGGCCGGGCGACGTGACGCGTTACGTCTCCGAGGGTGCCCAAGCCGTCCTCGTCGGCGAGGCGCTGGTCCGCGGCGGCGACCCGGAGGGCGCGGTGCGAGCGATGACGGGGGTGGGCGCATGAACTACGAGGCAGACGACCGCGGATATTTCGGGACCAACGGTGACGAACGCTTCGGCGGGCGGTACATGCCAGAGGCCCTCGTGGCCGCGCTCGACGAGCTCACGGTCGCCTGGCAGGAGGCGATGGCCGACCCGGCGTTCACGGCCGACTTCGAGCAGATCCTCCGCGAGTACGCCGGCCTCCCCAGCCCGCTGTACCACGCCGAGCGACTCAGCCAGAAGGTCGGCGTACGGATCCTGCTCAAGCGCGAGGATCTCGACCACACCGGGGCCCACAAGATCCGCAACGTCCTCGGCCAGGCACTGCTCACCCGCAGGATGGGCAAGCACCGGGTGATCGCCGAGACCGGCGCCGGCCAGCACGGCGTCGCCAGTGCCACCGCCGCTGCCTACTTCGGCCTCGACTGCACCGTCTACATGGGCGCCGTCGACACTCGCCGACAGGCGCTCAATGTCGCCCGGATGCACCTGCTCGGCGCCACCGTGGTCCCTGTCGAGTCCGGCAGCGCCACCCTCAAGGACGCGATCAACGAGGCACTGCGCGACTGGGTCGCCAGCGTCGACCACACGGCGTACCTCTTCGGCACCGCCGCCGGTCCGCATCCGTTCCCCAGCATGGTCCGAGACTTCTGCCGCGGCATCGGCGACGAGGCGCGTCAGCAGTGCCTGGACCAGTACGGCGTGCTGCCGGACGCGGTCGCCGCCTGCGTGGGAGGCGGGTCGAACGCGATCGGCACGTTCACTGCGTTCCTCGACGACGAGAACGTCGCGATCTACGGCTTCGAGGCCGGCGGCGAGGGCATCGACTCCGGCCGCCACGCCGCGACGATCGTGGCCGGCGAGACCGGAGTCCTGCATGGCGCGCGCACCTACGTCCTGCAGGACGAGGACGGCCAGACCGTCGAGTCGCACTCGATCTCGGCCGGCCTCGACTACCCGGGCGTCGGGCCGCAGCACGCGCAGCTGGCGAAGTCCGGTCGGGCCACCTACCTTTCGGTCACGGACACCGAGGCCATGGACGCGCTCGCCCTGCTCAGCCGCACCGAGGGAATCATCCCGGCCATCGAGTCCGCCCATGCGGTCGCGGGCGCCCTGAAGCTTGCCGAGGAGCTGGCCGCCACCAAGGGCCGGGACGCGACGATCCTGGTCAACCTGTCCGGGCGCGGCGACAAGGACATGGGGACGGCGATCGACTGGTTCGGGCTCGGTAACCCCGACGAGGTCACAGAGGACCCGATCGGATGACGTCTGTCTCGGCCGCCTTCGCCCAGGCCCGGTCCGACGGCCGGGCCGCCCTCGTCGGCTACCTGCCCGCCGGCTTCCCGGATGTCGACGGCGGCATCGACGCATTGCGCGCGATGGTGGACGGCGGCTGCGACGTGATCGAGGTCGGCCTGCCCTACAGTGACCCGGTCATGGACGGCCCGACCATCCAGGCTGCGGCGCAGCAGGCGCTCGACGGTGGCGTCCGGACCCGCGACGTGCTGCGCACTGTCGAGGCCGTCGCGGCCACCGGGGTGCCGACGCTGATCATGACCTACTGGAACCCCGTCGACCACTACGGCGGCAGCCGTAGAGATCGGCAGAGCGGCGGCAGCCGTAGAGATCGGCAGAGCGGCGGCAGCCGTAGAGATCGGCAGAGCGGCGGGAGCCGTAGAAATGGGCAGAGCGGCGTCGCGCGGTTCGCCGCCGATCTGGCGGGCGCCGGCGGAGCCGGCCTGATCACCCCCGACCTGACCCCGGACAGCGCCGCGGACTGGATCGCCGCCGCCGACGAGCACGGCCTCGACAAGGTGTTCCTGGTCGCGCCCAGCTCCACCGACGAACGGATCGCGATGACCACCGCCGCCTGCCGGGGCTTCGTCTACGCCACCGCGGTGATGGGCGTGACCGGCGCGCGCGAACAGACGAGCGACCTGGCCGGCCCGCTCGTGGAGCGGACGAAGAGGACGACTGAGCTGCCCGTCGGTGTCGGGCTCGGCGTCAGCAACGGGCAGCAGGCCGCGGAGGTGGCGTCGTACGCCGACGGGGTCATCGTGGGCTCCGCGTTCGTCCGGGTGCTGCTCGACCACGCAACCGACCGCCGGGAAGGGCTCCGCGCCCTGGCCGCGCTCACCGAGGACCTGGCCGAAGGCGTGCGCGGTGCGTAGCCCGTCCCGCCTCGCCGGCGCACTCGTCGCGGCCGTCGTCCTCCTGGCCGGTTGCTCGCTCGCCGAGCCGACGTCCCATGGACTCCACGGTGCCACCCTCGACGAGGAGTACGTGGTCCCCGAGACGCCGCTGACCGACACCGGCGGTGATCCGTACTCCCTCGCCTCCGACACCGAGAAGCCGCTCACCCTGGTGTTCTTCGGGTACACCCAGTGTCCCGACATCTGCCAGGTCGTCATGTCCTCGCTGGCCTCGGCGATGACCCGTCTCGACGAGGCGGACCGCGAGAAGGTCGACGTGGTGTTCGTGACCACGGACCCGGCCCGGGACGACGAGGAGACCCTGCGGACCTACCTTGACCGGTTCGACCCCTCGTTCGTCGGGCTGACCGGTGAGCTCGACACCATCATCGACATCGGCCGGGACCTCGCGGTGCACGTGGAGCAAGGCCAGAAGCTGCCGAGCGGCGGCTATGAGGTGACCCACGGCACCCAGGTCACCGCGATCGACGAGAGCGACCGGGTGCCGGTGCTCTGGACCCAGGGAACCACCGCCGCCGACTTCGCCGACGACATCCACCACCTCCTCGCCCAGGAATGAGCTCGCCATGCCGACCAGGCTGACCAGCCTTGCCATCCCCAGCCCCAGCGACGGGATCTGGAACCTCGGCCCGGTGCCGATCCGTGGCTACGCCCTGTGCATCATCCTGGGCATCGTCGCCGCCATCTGGATCGGCGAGAAGAGATGGGTTGCCCGTGGCGGGAAGTCGGGGGAGGTCAGCGACCTCGCGGTCTGGGCGGTGCCGTTCGGTCTGGTGGGCGGCCGGCTCTACCACGTCATGACCGATTACAAGCTCTACTTCGGCGAGGGCGAGAACCCGGTCACAGCGCTGTACATCTGGCGCGGTGGCCTCGGCATCTGGGGCGGGATCCTGATGGGCGCCGTCGGCATCGCGATCGGTGCGAAGGTGAAGGGGATCAAGCTGCCGCCACTCTTCGACGCCCTCGCCCCCGGGGTACTGGTGGCGCAGGCGATCGGGCGGTGGGGCAACTGGTTCAACCAGGAGCTCTTCGGCAAGCCGACCGACCTGCCGTGGGCCCTCGAGATCGACGCGGCCTTCCGGCCGGAGGGCTACTTCCAGTACGAGACGTTCCATCCAGCGTTCCTCTACGAGTTCGTGTGGAACCTGGCTGCGTTCGCACTGGTGATCTGGCTCGACCGGAGGTTCCGGCTCGGCCATGGTCGGGTGCTCGCCCTCTACGTCATGGCCTACACCGCCGGCCGGGCGTGGATCGAGATGCTGCGCATCGACGACGTGCAGATGCAGGACGTGCTGGGGCTGCGGCTCAACGTCTGGACCTCGATCGTGCTGTTCGTCGGCGCTGCTGCCTACTTCGTGATCAGCGCCCGGCTGAGACCGGGCCGCGAGGAGCACGTCTACACCCGGGAACCGCGCGACGAGGACACTGCCGAGACGTCGCCCGAGACGGCCGAATAACGGTGCACGGGTCGTCGAATAACGGTCGAACAGCGGTCGAAACACGGTCGTATGAGCGGCCGACAGGGCCCTGTCCGCCACTCAGTCAGCCACTCCAGTCCGCGGTGACCGGGTGGTAGCCTGACTCCTCCGCTCGGGCCAACGTCGTCCCCTGCACCGCAGCATTCACGCCCAGCACCACGAAATCCGCCGACCCGTTCGGTCCGCTCAGGCCCTCCGGGCCGGCGTACCGGCGAAGACGACGACGGGAGAATGCCTAGTGTCGACGCTGCACGCGTTCCCGCCGCACATGCCTCCCAAGCAAGGGCTGTATGACCCCCGGCACGAGCACGACGCCTGCGGCGTCGCCTTCGTCGCCACGCTGACCGGCAAGGCCAGTCACCAGATCGTTGTCCAGTCGCTCACGGCCCTGCGCAACCTCGAGCACCGGGGTGCGGCCGGCGCCGAGCCGACGTCGGGCGATGGCGCGGGGATCCTGATGCAGGTCCCGGACGCGTTCCTGCGCGAGGTCGTCGACTTCGAGCTGCCGCCGCCGTCGTCGTACGCCGTCGGCACGGCCTTCCTGCCCGGGGATGCCGAGCAAGTGACCAAGATCCGCCGTCGGATCGAGGAGCTCGCGGCCGAGGAGGGCCTGCAGGTGCTCGGCTGGCGGGAGGTGCCGACCAACCCCGACATGCTGGGGGCGACTGCCCGCGGCGTGATGCCGGCATTCAGCCAGGTCTTCCTCGCCGGCGCCGGATCCCGGGTGGCCGGTATCGCCCTGGAGCGACTGGCGTTCTGCCTGCGCAAGCGAGCCGAGCGCGAGACGGAGGTCTACTTCCCGTCGCTCTCCTCGCGCACGCTCGCCTACAAGGGCATGCTCACCACAGACCAGCTGGACAGCTTCTTTCCCGACCTGACCGACGAGCGGGTCGCCTCCGCGCTCGCGGTCGTGCACTCGCGGTTCTCGACCAACACGTTCCCCAGCTGGCCGTTGGCCCACCCGTTCCGGTTCATCGCCCACAACGGCGAGATCAACACCGTCATGGGCAACCGCAACTGGATGCGGGCGCGTGAGGCGCTGCTCCGCTCCGACCTGCTCGCGAGCCCTCGGGCAAGTGAGGATCGGGGTGGTCCGGGGGATCTCGAGCGGATCTACCCGATCTGCACTCCTGGTGCCTCGGACTCCGCGTCGTTCGACGAGGTGCTGGAGCTGCTGCACATGGGCGGCCGGTCCCTGCCCCACGCGGTGCTCATGATGATCCCGGAGGCGTGGGAGAACCATGCCGAGATGGACGCCGCCCGGCGGGCGTTCTACTCCTTCCACTCCTCGCTGATGGAGCCGTGGGACGGGCCCGCCTGCGTGGTGTTCACCGACGGCTCCCAGATCGGTGCCGTGCTGGACCGCAACGGGTTGCGGCCGTCGCGTTACTGGGTCACCGACGACGGTCTAGTCGTGCTCGCCTCCGAGGTGGGCGTCCTCGACCTCGACCCAGCCTCGATCGTTCGCAAGGGCCGGCTCCAGCCGGGCCGGATGTTCCTCGTCGACACCGACGAGCACCGGATCATCGAGGACGAGGAGATCAAGGCCGAACTCGCCGCGGAGCACCCGTACGACGAGTGGCTGCACGGCGGCCTGATCCACCTCGACGACATCCCCGAGCGTGAGCACATCGTGCACACCCACGCGTCGGTCACGCGGCGCCAGCAGATCTTCGGCTACACCGAGGAGGAGCTGCGGATCCTGCTGACGCCGATGGCGAACAACGGGGCCGAACCGATCGGCTCGATGGGCACCGACACCCCGATCGCGGCACTGTCCGACAAGCCGCGACTCCTCTTCGACTACTTCAGCCAGCTCTTCGCGCAGGTCACCAACCCACCACTGGACGCGATCCGGGAGGAACTGGTCACCTCCCTGAAGGGCACCATCGGCCCGGAGGCCAACCTGCTCGAGCCCGCTCCGGCGTCCTGTCGCCAGGTGGTGCTGCCGTTCCCGGTCATCTCCAACGACGACCTGGCCAAGATCCGGCACATCAACCGCGACGGCGACATGCCGGGATTCATCACCCACGTCTCCCGTGGTCTGTACGACGTCGAGGGCGGCGGAGCCGCGATGGCGGAGCGGATCGACGAGATCTGCACGGAGGTCTCGGAGGCCATCGCCGGCGGCGCCCGGATCATCGTGCTCTCCGACCGGCACTCCACCGCCGAGACCGCGCCGATCCCGTCCCTTCTGCTGACCGGTGCGGTCCACCACCACCTGGTGCGCGAGAAGACCCGCACCCAGGTCGGGCTCCTGGTCGAGGCCGGCGACGTCCGCGAAGTGCACCATGTCGCGCTGCTCATCGGGTACGGCGCCGCGGCGGTCAACCCGTACCTCGCGATGGAGTCGGTGGAGGACCTCGCCCGCGACACCTACTACGTGAAGCAGGATCCCGAGCAGGCGGTCGCCAACCTGATCAAGGCGCTCGGCAAGGGCGTGTTGAAGGTGATGTCGAAGATGGGGGTCTCGACCGTGGCGTCGTACACCGGCGCCCAGATCTTCGAGGCCATCGGTCTGTCCCAGGCGGTCGTCGACAAGTACTTCACCGGCACCACGTCCAAGCTCGGCGGCATCGAGCTCGACACCATCGCCGACGAAGTCGCCCAGCGGCACGCCGTCGCCTACCCGCCCGCCGGGATCGCGCCCGCCCATCGCCAGCTCGCGATCGGCGGTGAGTACCAGTGGCGGCGGGAGGGCGAGCCGCACCTGTTCGACCCGGACACGGTCTTCCGGCTGCAGCACGCCACCCGGACCGGGCGGTACGACATCTTCAAGCAGTACACCTCCCGCGTCGACGAGCAGTCGGAGCGGATGATGACGCTGCGCGGGATGTTCCGGTTCTCGGGGGTGCGGGAGTCGGTCCCGATCGACGAGGTCGAGCCGGTCTCGGCGATCGTGAAGCGGTTCTCCACCGGAGCGATGTCCTACGGCTCGATCAGCAAGGAGGCGCACGAGACCCTTGCCATCGCCATGAACCGGCTGGGCGCGAAGTCCAACACCGGTGAGGGCGGCGAGGACGCCGACCGGCTGCACGACCCCGAGCGGCGCAGTGCGGTCAAGCAGGTCGCGTCCGGTCGCTTCGGCGTGACCGCGGAGTACCTCACGAACTCCGACGACATCCAGATCAAGATGGCGCAGGGCGCCAAGCCCGGCGAGGGTGGCCAGCTGCCCGGCAACAAGGTCTACCCGTGGGTGGCCAAGACTCGCTACAGCACGCCGGGCGTGGGCCTGATCAGCCCGCCACCGCACCACGACATCTACTCGATCGAGGACCTCGCGCAGCTGATCCACGACCTCAAGAACGCGAATCCCTCGGCGCGCATCCACGTGAAGCTGGTTTCCGAGGTGGGGGTCGGCACGGTCGCGGCGGGCGTGTCCAAGGCGCACGCGGACGTCGTACTCATCTCCGGTCACGACGGAGGCACCGGCGCCGCTCCGCTGACCTCGCTCAAGCACGCCGGCGGCCCGTGGGAGCTCGGCCTGGCCGAGACCCAGCAGACCTTGCTGCTGAACGGGCTGCGCGACCGGATCGTGGTCCAGACCGACGGCCAGTTGAAGACCGGCCGCGACGTGATGATCGCGGCGCTGCTCGGGGCCGAGGAGTTCGGGTTCTCGACCGCGCCGCTCGTGGTGTCGGGCTGCATCATGATGCGCGTCTGCCACCTCGACACCTGCCCCGTGGGCGTCGCCACCCAGAACCCGGTCCTGCGCGAGCGCTACAACGGTCAGGCCGACCATGTCGTCAACTTCTTCGAGTACATCGCGGAGGAGATCCGCGAGCTGCTCGCGGAGCTCGGCTTCCGCAGCCTCGACGAGGCGATCGGCAGGGTCGACGCGCTCGACGTCACGCAGGCGCTCGACCACTGGAAGGCGGCCGGGCTCGACCTCTCGCCGATCCTGCACCTGCCGGATCTCCCTCCGGACGCCGCGTTGCACAACACGACCGGCCAGGACCACGGCCTGGACAAGGCGCTGGACAACGAGCTGGTGAAGCTGGCCGCGCCGGCGCTCGAGAAGGGCGAGCCGGTGCGGGCGCAGCTGGAGGTGCGCAACGTCAACCGGACCGTCGGGACCATGCTCGGCCACGAGGTGACCAAGCGGTATCGCGGTGAGGGGCTCCCGGACGGGACCATCGACATCACCCTCCTCGGCTCCGCCGGTCAGTCGTTCGGTGCCTTCGTGCCCAGCGGCGTCACGCTGCGCCTCGAGGGCGATGCCAACGACTACCTCGGCAAGGGGCTCTCCGGCGGCCGGATCGTCGTCCGCCCCGACCGGGCGGCGACCTTCGAGGCCAGCGAGCAGATCATCGCCGGCAACGTGATCGCCTACGGCGCGACCGCAGGCGAGATCTTCCTGCGCGGCGTCGTGGGGGAGCGGTTCTGTGTCCGCAACTCCGGCGCGGTCGCCGTCGTCGAGGGGGTCGGCGACCACGGCTGCGAATACATGACCGGCGGCACGGTGGTCGTCCTGGGTGGCACCGGCCGCAACTTCGCCGCGGGCATGTCGGGTGGCTACGCCTTCGTGCTCGACCTCGACGAGCAGCGGGTGAACATGGAGCTGGTCGAGCTGAGCCCGGTCGTCGACGATGCCGCCGACGAGCTGCACGCCCTGGTCACCCGGCACTTCGAGGAGACCGACTCCGCTGTCGCCGAGAAGCTGCTCGCCGACTGGGAGACCTCGCTGACCCGGTTCACCGAGGTGATGCCGAGCGACTTCAAGCGAGTGCTCGAGGCAAAGGCGGAGGCGATCGAGGACGGCCTGAACGACGAGGAGGCCGCGACCAGGATCATGGAGGTGCTTCATGGCTGACCCCAAGGGATTCCTCAAGGACGGCCGTGAGGTGGCGCCTCGCCGCCCGGTCGAGGAGCGGGTGCAGGACTGGAACGAGATCTACCCCGACGACGGCGTCGGTCGCGCACTCCTGCCGATCATCACCAAGCAGGCCGGGCGCTGCATGGACTGCGGCATTCCGTTCTGCCACCAGGGCTGCCCGCTGGGCAACCTCATCCCCGAGTGGAACGACCTGGTCTGGCGCGACGACTGGGAGGGGGCGATCGAGCGCCTGCACGCGACCAACAACTTTCCCGAGTTCACCGGCCGGCTCTGCCCCGCGCCCTGCGAACCGGCCTGCGTGCTGGGCATCAACCAGGAGCCGGTCACGATCAAGAACGTCGAGGTCGCGATCATCGACAAGGCGTGGGAGTCCGGCAACGTCCGGCCGCAGCCTCCGGAGTGGCTCTCGGGGCGGACCGTCGCCGTGATCGGCTCGGGTCCGGCAGGCCTGGCGGTCGCGCAGCAGCTCACCCGGGCCGGTCACACGGTCGCCGTCTACGAACGCGATGACCGGATGGGCGGCCTGCTCCGCTACGGCATCCCCGAGTTCAAGATGGAGAAGAAGCATCTCGACCGGCGGCTCGACCAGATGCGGAGGGAAGGCACTGTCTTCCGCGCGGGGGTCGACGTCGGGGCCGAGCTGACCGGCAGCCAGCTCACCGACAGGTACGACGCCGTGGTGCTTGCCATGGGCGCGACCGAGGCCCGCGACCTGGCCGTCCCCGGCCGCGACCTCGGCGGGATCCACCAGGCGATGGAGTACCTCCCGCAATCCAACCGCGCCTCGTCGGGCGAGGAAGTCGTCGACCAGATCCGTGCCGACGGCAAGAACGTGGTGATCATCGGCGGCGGCGACACCGGCGCCGACTGCCTGGGCACCGCCACCCGGCAGGGTGCCGCGTCGATCACACAGCTGGAGATCATGCCCGAGCCCCCCGAGTCCCGGCCGGCGGGCCAGCCCTGGCCCACATACCCGATGATCTTCCGGGTCTCCGGCGCCCACGAGGAGGCCGGGGAGCGGGTCTACGCCGTGTCGACCCAGGAGTTCCGGGCGGACGAGGCCGGCAACGTGCGCGCCCTGCGGCTGGTCGACGTCGAGTTCGAGGATGGCCGGTTCGCGGAGGTCGAGGGCACCGAGCGGGAGATCCCGGCCGAGCTGGTCCTGTTCGCCATGGGCTTCACCGGCCCCGAGAAGCCGGGCCTCGTGGAGCAGCTCGGGGTCGACCTCGACCAGCGCGGCAACGTGGCCCGCGACGCGTCGTACATGTCCTCGGTGCCCGGAGTCTTCGTCGCCGGCGACGCCGGCCGTGGCCAGTCGCTGATCGTCTGGGCGATCGCGGAGGGCCGCGCCGCCGCGGCCGCCGTCGACGAGTTCCTCACCGGCTCGACAATCCTACCGGCTCCGATCCCGCCCACGGCCAGGCCGCTGGTCGTATAGCCGAGTCGGCGCCAGTTGCCGCGGGTTTGCCCCCGAGTCGGCGCCAGTTTCGGCAACTGGCGCCGACTCGGCCGCCTGTAGGGTCGACGCGTGCACAGAGCCAAGATCGTCTGCACCCTCGGCCCCGCCACCTCCACGCCAGAGCGCATTCGTGAGCTCGTCATGGCCGGCATGGACGTCGCGCGACTGAATATGAGCCACGGCACGCACGCCGACCACGAACGCAGCTACCGGCTCGTGCGCGACGCGGCCGATGCGACCGGGCACGGGGTCGGCATCGTGGCCGATCTGCAGGGACCCAAGATCCGGCTCGACACGTTCGCGGACGGTCCGGTCGAGGTGGAGCCCGGGCAGCAGTTCACGATCACGACCCGGGACGTGCCCGGTGACGAGAAGCGCTGCGGCACGACGTACGACGGGCTCCCCGGCGACGTCAGTCCGGGCGACCCGATCCTGATCGACGACGGCAAGGTGCGCTTGCGGGTCGTTTCGGTGGAAGGCGACGACGTGCTCACCGAAGTCGAGATCGGTGGCCGCCTGAGCAATCACAAGGGCATCAACCTGCCCGGCGTAGCCGTCAGCGTGCCCGCTCTCTCGGAGAAGGACATCGAGGACCTGCGCTTTGCGCTCCATCTGTCCGTGGACTTCGTCGCGCTGTCGTTCGTCCGTACCGCGGCCGATGCCGAGGACGTCCGGCGGATCATGCGCGAGGAGGGGATCATGGTCCCCGTGATCGCCAAGATCGAGAAGCCCCAGGCGGTCGACAACATCGACGAGATCGTGGATGCCTTCGACGCGTTCATG
>CAVTEY010000003.1:0-185726 GCA_963733895.1 uncultured Actinomycetota bacterium | reverse complement strand
GGCACGCCGACGCCCGGCACCCAGTGGGGCATGGGCGCGATCGGAGTCGCCCGCTGGACCGGGGTGCCTCTGGCGACCGTGCTGCGGCACGCCGGAGTGCTGCCCAGCGCCGTCCAGGTGATGGCGGTCGGCCTGGACGAGCCGTACGTCGTCGACGAGGTCAACTACGGCCGGGTCCGGCGGCCGCTCCCGATCGCCAAGGCGATGGACGACGTCCTGGTCGCCTGGGCGATGAACGGCGAGCCGCTGCCCCGCGACCACGGGTTCCCGGCGCGGTTGATCGTGCCCGGGTGGGTGGGCATCGCCAGCATCAAGTGGCTCGGTGAGCTCCGGGTGACGACCACTGCCGAGGACTCGCCCTGGAACACGACGTGGTACCGCATGCACGGTGTCGGCTGGTCCGAGGAGAACTCGGTGCTGGACCGGATGCCGGTCAAGAGCACCCTCGACTGCGCCGAACCGCTCGTCCGCGGGCGCCGGGCGGTGCTGCGGGGCGGGCCTGGTCCGGCGGTGCCGCCATCCGAAGGGTGGAGGTGAGCACCGACGGCGGAACCGCGTGGCGCCAGGCGATCCTCACCGGCAGCAACGAGCCCTCCGCCTGGACGGGCTGGGAGCTGTCCTGGACGCCCGGTCGGGCAGGTGCGCACGACCTGCTGGTGCGCGCCGTCGACACCGACGGGCGGCAGCAGCCGGAGCGGGCGCCGGACAACGACGACGGCTACCAGTTCGGCGCCGCCCTCAGGCGCCGGGTGGACGTGGCCGACTGACCGCCTGCACGACGCAGGTCAGCAGGCCGGTCGGTACGCCGGGTTCGCCGGTCCCGGCCGCCTGAAGGCGTTCAGCGTGAGCGCGATCGCCGTGTTGCTCATCGGGATCTGGAGGTGCTCGGCAAGATCGGTCGGGCAGACGTCCTGCAGGGTGAGGTTCGTGGTCCGGGCGCCGGGCTCGAGATAGCCCGACGTGTGCGGCACCACCACGGTGTCGTAGCGCGTGGTCAGCTGCGTGTAGCTCACCCGGCCGGGGGTCTCGTCCCCGGCGTTCAGCCGGGTGAGGAAGGCGGAGCCCGCCGCCTGCTGCTGGCACGCGGGACAGAAGCCGTCGAAGATCGGGTTCGGGCCCGAGGGACCACCGGCGATCGACGTCCCGTGGTTGGACGGAGCGAGCCCGACCAGGTCATCGACGAGCGCGGCGCCCCCGAGGAACTTGATGAAGTAGCGCGGCATCATGCCGCCCTGCGAGTGACCCACCATCGAGACCCTGGCGGCGCCGGTGGCGCTGAGCACCTTGCCCGTGAACGCCTTCAGCTGGCGCGCGGACTGCTCGATCGGGCCGGTGGCCCGGTTGCCGTAGTCGAGGGAGTAGACGCAGAAGCCCGCATCGACCAGGGCCCGGGACAGCTTGTCGAGCAGTGACTTCTGGTCGCCGAAGGTGCCGTGGACGATGACCACCGGCGTGGGCCGCTGCCGGGTGAGGCGACAGGCCCAGTCGTTCGCACCGTCCGGCGCCTGGCCGAGGGTCGGGTACGGCAACGGTTGCTCCGGAGCGGCGGCGACGGGAGCCGAGCCGACCGTGACGCACAGCGCCAGTGTCGAGATGACGGACAGGGTCGCAACGAGGAGGCGGCGCATGTCCGGACAACGACGGGCGGTCGCCTCGGGTTACTGGTTGCGGTCAGCGCGGCGGGCGGCAGATGACGGTGTCGGAGGGGAGGTACGTCGTGTGGAACGGCTCGCGGTGGTCCACCTGGCTCTGCCCGGCCCTGCGGAAGATGCGGGTGACGTCGACGTCGAAGCCGCCGTACCCGTCGTTCGGATAGCAGTCCGGGGTGCGCAGGATCCGGGTCTGCTCCTGGGTGAAGTTGTAGCGGTCGGAGGTCTTCGACGTGATTTTCCAGTACTTCGTGGAGAACATCCGAACGTCACCACTCCCTGGCTCGAGGGGGTGCTGGGCGTGACCGTCGCGTTGACCAGCACGCCGTACGGCGTGTCGTTCCGGAAGCGCAGGTCGACAGACCCCCAGGCCACGGTGGCCTCGCGGCCCACCGGGTAGCGGTCGATGTAGAAGGAGTGGGGCTTGTGGTGGATGTCCTCCAGGCCGGCGAAGAACATCGCGTTGAAGGTCGTTGTCGCCATCTGGGAGACACCGCCGCCCAGGTCCTCCTTGAAGATGCCGCCGTCGATGACGAACCCCTCGGTGAAGCCGTTGGCCCGGGTGCGCTCGCCCACGATGCCGTTCAGCGAGAACGTGTCGCCCGGTTTCAGGACGGTGCCACTGAGCAGCTCGGCGGCCCGACCGATGTTGGTGTTGCGGTACTCCGCGTGCGGGAAGTACGTCGTGAACTCCGACACCTGCTCGGTGATCCGCAGCTTTCGCGCGTCCTTGGTGGTGAAGTCGGCCTTGGCCACCGACGCCTTGACCTGGTGCTCCCGCGCGCCGGCAGGCCGCAGGACCAGGTCGAGGAAGGTCGCACTCACGTCTTCGGGTCGGTAGCTGACACCCGGTTTCGCCGGGATGACCTTGGGCTCGTCGTTCACGAGCCGGACAGTGGCGTTGACCGGGGCGCCGTCGGTGCCGACGGCGTCGTCGACGAGCCTGATCAGCTCCTCCTCGTCGAGGTCCGGCACCAGCTCGCCGTCGGCGGCTTTCATCCCGAGCGCGGACCCGAAGTCGCGCGGCTGGAGCCGGACCGGGGTCTCGTCGAAGACCAGGGTCACCGAGCCGGAGAGGGCGGGATTGGCGAAGGAGTCGAGGCCCTCCTGGACGTCGCTCTCGTCGATGTCGGGCTCGGAGGAGGCCAGGGTGAGAACGGCGGGCCCGTCGTCCTCCAGGTAAGCATCCACGAGGGCAGCCCGGCCGTCCTCGGGATCAATGGCCTCGCCCGTCCGCGGCTCGACCACCCGGACTCTGCTCCCGCCAAAGCGGATGTCGCCGTCCCTGGGGGCGGTGCCGACGCCCTCGGCGAGGTCCTCGATCGCCTCGTCCATCGCGGCGTCGTCGACGTCGACCACCGGGTCCAGGTCGTCGCCACCGGTGAAGTAGTCCCAGATCCGGTCGGGGGCCCACGACCGTTCCCCTCCCGCCGCCTCGACCGACGCGAGCGCGTCGACGGAGAGGCCGGCTTGCTCGGGGCCCACCGAGGTGGCGTCACCGTCCACGGTGACCTGGATCGGCTCGGACACCCGGCCCGCAAGCCCCAGCTCCAGGGCCCGGACCGCCTCGTCCTGGCTGCGGCCCCCGACGTCGACGCCGGCGATGGTGGTGCCGCGCGGGACGTTGTCGCCGGCGGCGAAGAAGGCGGCGGTGTAGGCGCCGCCGAAGATCACGATCAGGCCCAGGAGCAGGAAGATGACGACCTTGCCGCCCGCGCGTTCCGGTTCCTGGCTCGTCACGCGGGTCATCCTAAGAGGGGTCGCCAGTGCTCCCGGCCTCCCCCCGCCTCGGCGCTGGGAGCGTGACGATCGAGAAGACGAGCACCACCACGGCGAGGGCGATCAGCGCGTAACCGGCCGGGTCCGACGACACGGCGTAGTCCCCCTCCTCCCGCGCGGGCGTGACCCAGGCGACGAATCCGACCCAGCCCAGGCCGAACGGCAGGCGGGTCCACCAGCCGCGGCCGAGCGCCACCAGGACGGCGATGGTGGCCAGCGCGGCCAGCGCCATGGCCCACCCGACCTGGTGGACGGCGACGGAGGCGAGTCCCGTGACCGCCCCGGCCAGCAACAGGAGGGCCGCCGAGACGAGCTTCACCCCCCGGGCCGCGATCAGACGCCGGCGAAGAGGTCGGCCTCGAGCCCGTCCTCGTCGAGCTCGCCGGGGTCACCCTTCGCGATCCGGTAGTACTCGATGCCCCAGGCCGCGCTCCCGACGTTGTTCGAGAGCGCGAAGAACGGCCCGTCGGTCGTGATCTGGGTGGCGTGGGCGGTCATCGCGGCCAGCTTGCGGTCGACGTACTCCTGCGCGTCGACGGCGGCCGTGAGGTCGTCGTCGCTGATGACGAAGTAGGGCAGCGGCCCGTCGGGGTCCATGCCCTCGAAGGAGGTCGTGTCGCCCGCGTCGCGCAGCGCCCGCAGACCGGCTCGCATGCGGCCCTCCGACATCGCACCCCAGTAGATCTTCGCGATGTCCCAGGCTTCGCCGAGCTCGTGACGGTACGACGGCACGGCGGCGAGCATGGCTGCGTACATCGCCACCCGGTGGGCCTGGATGTGGTCGGGGTGGCCGTAGCCGCCGAACTGGTCATAGGTCACGAGCACCTGCGGCCGGACCTCGCGGATCACCTCGACGAGGTGGTCAGCGGCCTCGGTGAGGTCGGCATGCCAGAAGGCGTTGTCGTGCACGTCGTCGGCTGCGACGGCGTGGCCGTCCTCGTGCCACTTCATGCCGGAGTCGCGATAGGTGCCGAAGCCACCCAGGTAGCGGAAGTCGGTGACACCGAGCTCCGCCATAGCGGCTTCGAGCTCGCCGCGTCGGTGTTGCCCGAGCCCGTCCTCCTGGTCGGCCGACAGGTGGGTCAGGTCGGGCACCAGGATCTCGCCCATCTCTCCCGCCGTGCAGGTGACGAGGGTGACCCCGCGTCCCTCCGCGGCGTACTTCGCCATGGTCGCGCCCTGCCCGATCGACTCGTCGTCCGGATGGGCGTGCACGAGGAGGAGGCGGTGCTGGGGAGTCTCGGCCATGTCGAAAGCCTAGTTGGGCGGACGCATCCGCTCGCGAAGCGCAGCCAGGAACGGGCGGTCGGGCTCGAGCCAGTCGACGTCGCCCAGCTCGTCGGCACCGAGCCACCTGACCGCGTCGTGCTCGTGCGGCTTTGGGTCTCCGGCCACGAGGCGGGCGAGGGCCACGGTCAGGACGTGGGTGGTGCCGATCGGGGCGGACCCGTCGAGCCAGCCGGTGACCTCGATCGTGCAGCCGAGCTCCTCCGCGATCTCGCGCGCCAGGGCGGCCTCCGGGCTCTCCCCCGGCTCGACCTTGCCGCCCGGGAACTCCCAGCGGCCCGCGGCAATGTCCGGGTAGCTGCGCCTGGCCGCCAGCACGCGGCCCTGCCGCAGGATCGCTGCGCCGACGACGGGATGCACGGACCGGACCGTAGCCGACGGCCGGCAGCACTAGCGTGAAGCCATGGTCGACTACGTCGAGGGCGTGCACCTGCACCGCACCGACGAGAACGTCGCGGAGATCGACGCGCTGGTCGCCATCGTCGGGGGTCGGGTCGGTCTCTCGACGCTGCTCGGCGACCTGAACCGCCGCGGCCGTCGTTCGTGGGCGCCCGGCCGCGCGGTCCATCGGGCCTACACGTGGGACCGCGAGGACCGTCGTACGACCCGGTGGTGGCCGCAGGGCGTCTCCACCTCGGCCGACGCCTCCGACACCGAGGAGGTCGAGGGCCGACGGCTGCTGGTGGTCACGTGGTACGCCAAGGAGCTGGCGGACGGCAACCACGGCTCCCGCGTCACTTTCGTGGACATCGACTCCCGGCGCTACCGCCACGTCCTGCTGGTCGTGCCCCGGCTCCTCGACGACGGCAGGGTGCAGGTCGAGCCGCTGCGGGTGCACGCGGGGGGCGTGGTGTGGAACGGGCCGTTCCTGCACGTGGCGGCGACCGCACGCGGGTTCCACAGCTTCCGTCTCGACGACATGCTGCGCATCCCGGACGACCGGGTGGGCACCTACCGGCTCGGCCTGGGCATCGAGGACGACCGACTGTCGGCCCACGGCTACCGCTACGTCCTGCCGGTGCGCTTCTCCTACCAGGCGTTCGCCGACGACGGCCACGAACGGCTCCGCTACTCCTGCCTCTCCCTCGACCGCCACTCCTCACCACCCCAGCTGGTGGTGGCCGAGTACGGCCGCGGGACCCAGACCCGGCGTCTCGCGCACTTCCCGCTCGACCCCGAGAGCCGGCTGCCGGCGGGCGGTGATGACGGCATCTCACGCCCGCTGCTGGTCGACGAGGGCGGCGTGGTCCAGACCCAGGGGGTGGCTGTGGCCGACGGCGAGTACTACGTCACCGTCTCGCACGGGCCGTGGATGCCGGGGTCGGTGTACGTCGGCCGACCGGGCGCCTTCCGCCGGTATCGCTGGGCGACGCCCATGGGTCCTGAGGACCTCGCGTGGTGGCCGTCGACCGACGAGCTCTGGTCGCTCAGCGAGCACCCGCGCCGGCGCTGGCTGTTCTCGATGCGGCGCCGGACGTTCGAGCGGTAGGAGACTGCTAGCGAGGAACCCGGGCCAGCTGCCGACTCTGGGCGACCAGCCGCCCGGCCGAGTCCCAGACCTCGCAGTCCTCCTCGAACATGCCGCCCGCGAGGTTGCGCGTCTCGTGGCGGATCTTCAGCCAGCCGGGCGCGGGTCGTGCGCGCACGTGGGCGGTGAGCTCGAGGGTGGGCGCCCAGCCCTGTAGCCCGAGATCCAGAGTGGTCGGCGGCAAGGCGTCGACCGCCATCAGCAGGGCGATCGGGTCGGGCTCTCGCCCGTCGTTCAGCCGGAACCACGCCTGGAGCCATCCGTTGCCGCTCGGCTCGCCCACCGCCCAGCCGACGCAGGCCGGGTCGAAGCGCATGTCGAAGCGTTCCATCAGTGGCGCGAATCGGCGCACCTCGGGTGGCGCCATGGTGCTGGGCACGCACTCCTCGGGCGCCGGCAGGTGCGGCTCCTGCGCCCGGGTGTGTACGTCGGCCGACAGGCCGCCGAGGTCGCCGTACGTCGCCAAGGTAGTGATCCGGGTGTCCTCGCCCTGGCTCAGGTCGGCGGCGACGGTGGCGACGCTTCGTCCCTCACGCAGCGGCCGGACGGCGACCGTGGCCAGTCCCGGCAATGACGGTGACAGGTAGTAGGCACTGATCGTGATCGGGTCGGGCATGGCCGGGGGCAGGCTGGACCGGATCGCGTTGCCGATCACGGCCAGGAGGTAGCCGCCGTTCACCCCGCCACCCACCACCCAGCCGGGGGCGAGGTCGGCCTTGAACTCACCTTCGGCGGCAGCCGCGACCGCGGTCTGGGCATCGAACTCGGGCGTCACTCCCACGACTTGGCGTCCTTCTCGAAGTGATCCCCGGTCTGGATGCCGACGACGCAGAACGGGAGGCCGCCGGGGTCTTCGAGGACCGTGTAGCGGTCGTACTCCTTGACCACCGTCGCCCCGAGACCGACCACGCGGGCGACCTCGGCCGCGACATCATCGCTCTCGATGTCGAGATGGACCCGGGCCGGGGTGCCCTCGCCGATGCGCTGGGACTCCAGCGCGACCGACCCGATCTGCCCCAGCGCGCGGTAGTCGTCCTCCCCCACCGGCTCGAAGCCCTGGACGCCGGCCCAGAAGGCCAGGCTCCCGTCCCAGTCGCTCGCGGGGTGATCGATCAGGACGAGTCCGATGCGGGAGCGGTGCATGCGGCCAGCGTAGAACTCGGCGCGTAGCGCTCAGAACGTGGCGTTCGGTGCCCGATCTTCAGGGCGTGGCTTCAGTGCCTGCGCAGGTACCTGAGCACGATCGCGGCCTGCGCTCGGGCACCAGCGCGGTTGGGATGGGCGGGGACGCCCACCGCCGGGTCGTTGACCGACGGGCCGAAGGTCTCGCCGTACCGGATGTGCGGGAGCTGGCAGAGGTCGTGGCCGACGGTCGGGGTGAACGTGTTCACGAACTCCGCACCCCCCTTCCTGGCCGCGCGCCTGACCATCGCGTTCAGCTCGAGGAACTTGGCGTGGATGTAGGCCATGTCCTCGTCGGTGGCTGGCACCGTCGGGTAGCAGCCATGGTCGGGGACCAGCGCCAGATAGTCGATCGCAAGGATCCGGGCCCGGGGCGCGAGCCGGTGAATACGTTGAAAGGCCCGCACCAGCTTGGGCTCGGACTGCCTGATGCGTTGCGAGAGCCGGTCCACCCCGTCGCCGGTGTACTTCTCCTTGCAGCCGCCCAGGGGTACCTCGTCGCCGATCAGCGGTACCGGGTTGTCCGGGAGCTCGGGGACGGTGCCGTCGGGGAGCGGGTTCTCGAAGGGCAGCGCGTTGAGGCAGTCCATGCCTGCTCCGGCGATGCCCGCGTCGTTGCCGCCGATCCCGACGGTGACCAGGTCGGTCCTGCGGGTGATCCGGTCGAACTGCGGCGGGTTCTGGCCACCGGCGGGGAGGTCCTGGGGCGAGTAGAAGTCGTCGGTGGTGGCGGAGCCGCAGGTCGCGTCCCGGTGGACGGGGATGCCGAGCTGCGCGGCGACCAGCTTCGGGTAGTTCGCGTGGGACTGCGCGCAGTCGACGGGGACGTGCGTGGAGTCGGGCGGGCCGTCCTGGTCGGCCAGGACCACGTCGGCGGACCACGAGTCGCCCAGGGAGACGTACTGCTTGAACCGCGGCAGGGTCGCCCCGTGCTGGACCTCGCCCGCGCGTTCGTCGTGGGTCTGGTTCGTCGTACGCCGCTCGGTCACGGCCACGCCCAGCGCGGAGCCCGCGGTCAGGACGATCGCGGTGAGCCCGACGACAACAGGCCCGACGACAACAGGCCCGACGACAACAGGGAGGTGCAGGCGGCGCAGGGACGTCATGCCTTGAGAACGCACGATCGCGTCCCGGGTCACGCTCCGGCGAGGGTCTGGGCCGCCACCGCGAGGTCGTCCACCCCACGGGTGAGCTCTTCGGGCCGGTCGGTGGCGAGGTCGAGGTGGAAGCCGTAGAGCGCGGAGTCCACGAGCGTCACGATCCGCGAGACCCTGCGCGTCGGTGCGCCGCTTCGGACCAGGTAGTCGCGCATCGCAGCCGCCCAGCGCGCGTTGCTGGCGCGGGCATCGCTGAGATACGGCTCGTGCCCGATCAGGCCGGTCGCAGCGGCCTGGCAGTAGACGTCGAGGCAGCCGTTGAGCGGCTCGGTCAGGTACACCTCCCACAGCCGGTTCACAGCCGTGCGCACGCTCGGCGCCGCCGGCAGCGCCTGCACAACGGTCATCGCCCGCTCCGTCGCCCGGGCGACCACGGCTGAGACCAGGGCGTCCCGGTTGTCGAAGTGGTAGATCAGCATCCGGTCGCTGGTGCCGATGGCCGCCGCCACGGGACGCAGGGTGAGACCGATCAGACCGTGCTCCAGCACGTGGTCGGTGACCTGGTCCACGAGTTCGTCACGACGGCTCACGCCAGTAATGTAGCAAGTGCTACAGTCCGAGAAATGTAGCGGTCGCTACGCGTGTGGAGAGGTGATCAGGATGGCGGGGGCGATGGTCCTGCTGATGGTGGCGATCGGGATCGAGGTGGTCGCGACCGCGTCGCTGCCCAAGGCCGAGGGCTTCACCAATCCGTTCTGGAGCGGCTTCGTGGTCGTCGGCTACGCGGTCGCGATCTGGCTGCTCGCCCTGGTGGTGCGCACGGTGCCGGTCTCGGTCGCGTACGCGCTCTGGTCCGGCGTCGGCACGGCTCTCGTCGCCGTGGTCGGCTATCTCTTCCTCAGTGAGTCGATGGGCTGGGTCAAGGCGCTGTCGCTGGCGATGATCGTGCTGGGGGTCATCGGCCTCAACCTGGCCGGGACGTGAGCAGGGATTGCTGCCTCTCTCCGCCGGGCGCGCGCCTTCCGCAGAGGACGGCACGTTGTGAGGCCACGACGGCGGCCATGGCGGGCCGGGCGCCCTTGCTGAGGTAGGGGAAGCTGATGAAGCCGTGCGGCATCTGGTGGAAGTCCTCGACCGTGACGTGTACGCCGGCTGCCGCGAGCGCCTCGGCGTACCTCACTCCGGAGTCGTGCAGCGGGTCCAGCCCAGCCACGACCACAACCGCCGGAGGCAGGCCCTCGAGCGTGCCGGCGTGCAGTGGCGACATCCGGTGGTCGAAGGGGTCGGCGTCCTCGGGGAAGTAGTAGTCGCGGAAGACGTCGATGTCCGCGTTCGGAAGCACGATGCCGCGGGTGTTGCCGACGTACGACGGGTCGCGCTCGACCGCGTCGGTCATGTCGGTCACCGGGTAGATCAGGGCCTGGTGCCTGACCTCGGGGCTGCCCGCGTCGCGGGCCATGACCGTCGCTACGGCGGCAAGGTTGCCGCCCGCGCTGTCGCCCATGACCCCGAGTCGCCTGGGGTCTCCCCCGAGCTCCGCCGCGTGTGCCGCGGTCCAGCTGAGCGCGGCGAAGGAGTCCTCGACGGCTGCGGGGAACCGGTGGGTCGGCGCCAGCCGGTAGTCGACCGACACGACGACCGCCTCGAGGTCGCGGGCCACGATGCTGCTGCTCCAGTCACCCTGCCGCGCGCTGCCGAGAGCAAAGCCGCCGCCGTGGAAGTTGACGACGACCGGGCGACCGCCTTCCCGGGCGGCGGTCGGTGTGTAGATCCGAAGCGGCACGTCACCGTGGGGCGCGGGGAAACAGCTGGTCGTGACGTCGACGCCCTTCTGCAGGCGCCCGAGGAGCAGCGACGCGATGCCGCCGTCGGGGATCACGGTCTCCTGGAGCTTCAGCAGCGCAGCCTCGTCCATCCGCGCAACCGAGGCGCTCGGGCTGGCTCGCATCAGGGCGTCGATCAGGCGGACGCCGGGGCGCAGCCTGGCGCCGGTCGTCGCGTCCCGCATGCTGCGGATTCTAGGTCCCATCGGCGTCCACAGGAACGAGATCGATCTTGTTGATCGAACGTATGTTCGATAGAATGTGGCATGGCCACAGCTCCACTTCACTCGTCCCGCGACGACGTCGCCGCGGTGCCGGGTTTGCCGGAGATGGCCGTGTGGATCGCCGGGCTGGCGGACCCCGACCTCGCGGACGCGGACCGGGTCAACCGGATCCGGCTGCTCGAGGAGCTCAAGTCGCAAGCGGCAGCCGCGCAGGCGCGGCTCACCGTCGATCTCGATGATTCTCAGCGAGCGCGCCACGCGGCCGCCCGCGTGCCGGCGTCCGAGCAGGGTCGGGGCGTGGCGTCACAGGTGGCGCTCGCGCGACGCGAGTCCCCCGCCCGTGGCTCGCGTCACCTGGGTCTGGCGAGAGCGCTGGTCGGGGAGATGCCACACACGCTGGCGGCGCTTGAACGCGGAGTGCTCTCGGAGTACCGCGCCACGTTGGTGGCCAGGGAGACCAGCTGCCTGTCCCGAGCGGACCGCGCCCGGGTGGACGAGACCCTGTGCGCGGTCACCGATGACGGCGGCTACCGCTTCGAGGGCTGGGGGGACCACCGTTTGCTGGCCGAGACCCAGAAGCTCGTCTACCGGATCGACCCGCACGCCGTGGTGAACCGGGCCGGCAAGGCGGAGTCCGAGCGTCGGGTCACGCTTCGTCCGGCTCCCGACACGATGGCCAGGCTGACCGGCCTCCTGCCGGCCGCAGCGGGAGTCGCCGTCTGGGCGACCTTGAGCCGCGTCGCCGACCAGCTGACCGCCTCGGGCGACGGACGCGGCCGAGGCCAGATCATGGCCGACACGTTGGTGGAGCGGTCACCGGGCAGGCCACGGCCAAGGCGGTCCCGGTCGCGGTCAACCTCACGGTGTCCGACGAGACGCTGCTCGCCGGCGGCCACGAGCCCGCATGGCTCGAGGGGTTCGGCCCGATCCCACCCGACGTGGTGCGCTCGCTCGTTGGGACGGCACTCGCCGATGCCTGGACGACGCTGCGACGGGCGTACGTGAGCCCGGAGTCCGGCCAGCTCGTGGCCGTCGACTCCAAGGCCCGTGACTTCCCGGCCGCGCTCGGCCTCTTCATCGACCTCCGCGACCAGATCTGCCGGACGCCCTGGTGCGACGCCCCGATCCGGCACAAGGACCACGTGCTCGCCTGGGCGGCTGGCGGCGAGACCTCATTGGTCAACGGGCATGGCCTGTGCGAGCAGTGCAACTACGTCAAGCAGGCTCCGGGATGGCGGTCCAGGCCGGTGAACGGACCGCCCGATTTACCGCCCACGGTCGAGGTCACCACCCCGACCGGGCACACCCACACCTCCGCATCGCCGGACCTTCCACGGCCAGCCAGGCTGGTGCCGACCAGTCGGGTCGAGATGTACGCAGCTGAGCTCGTCCTGGCCGGCTAGCGCAGCAGGCTGCCTGCGTCCCGCACGAACCGCGAGCAGTTGCTGTGTGCTGCCCGCGAGGTGTTCGGCGAGCAATGCCTCGACGCGTCCATCGCGGAGGTGGCTCGCCAGAGCCGACATCGGCATCGGGACCCTCTATCGGCACTTCCTCGATCGCGACGCGCTGGTCACAGCCGTCTTCGACGAGAAGATGGACGCCTACTCCGCCGCGATCGAGGAGGCCTATGCCGACCCGGATGCCTGGCGCGGCTTCTGCACCTACGTCGAGCGAGTGTGCGCGATGCAGGCCGGCGACCGCGGCTTCATGAACGTCCTCACCAGCACCTTCCCCACCAGTCACCGGTTCGAGGCCCGGCGGCGGTCGACTCACGCACGCCTCGTCGAGTTGATCGGACGCGCCCAGGAGGCCGGCCGCCTGCGGCCCGACTTCGTGGCCGAGGATGTCGCCCTGCTCCTGATGGCCAACGCGGGTGTGGTGGCCGCGACCGCCCACACGATCCCGGACGCCTGGCGCCGGACGGTCGGCTACCTCTTGCAGGCCTTCGACGCCCGCAACACCGCCCCGCTCCCACCTGCCCCGACCCCCGACCGCATGGTCCGGGCGATGGCACGAACGCGGCGCGGGCAGCAGGAGCCGGTGAGAAGCCTCCACCTCACAGGGACCGGGAGGCGATGAACACGAACTCGCGCCCGGGCACGGTCCGACACTAGGTGGGCGATCGGACCGAGCGCCAAGGAGTTTCGCGAGACGTTGACCCTGAACTCGTTCACTACACACCACGCCGGCGACTGTCCCCGAGCATCGTGGGCCTGCCACAGCGATGCTCCCCACCGAAGCACTAGCGCAAACGGACGATTGACACCTCCGTTCGGACAAGTCTCTGATGGGGGAAGCAACCAAAGGAGGCCACCCATGGCCAAGTTCCTCATCAAGGCGTCCTATAGCGCCGACGGACTCAAGGGCGTCATGGAGGTGGGTGGCACCAACCGGGTGAAAGCCATCGAAAGCGCCGTCGCCGGGGTCGGGGGATCGCTCGAGTCGTTCTACTTCGCGTTCGGAGCGGACGACGTCTACGTGATCGTCGATGCACCCGATAGCCGCGCAGCGATGGCAATGGCTGCGACGGTGGGCAGTTCGGGCGCGGTCGACCGCTACGAAACGGTGGTCCTCTTGACACCCGCCGAGGTCGACGAAGCCATGAACGTGACCGTCGACTACGCGCCGCCCGGTTCGTAGCCCGGCGGTAATGCAGCGCTCATCCGGAATGGGTGATGCCAACCCGCGTCGTTGTGGGCAGAGTCAACGATGAAGGGCACACCGACCTTGAGCGGGTTCGACCAGCACGCTCATTCTGAAGGGCAAGCATGGGCGTGATGAGTGGGACCGGCCGGGTCACCCGGGCGTTGTCCGACGGCACCGGGCTGTCCCAGGAAGAGATCGTGCTGTTGGTGGCAGCGGCTGCTGCTGGAGCGGCCGTTCTCGGCCTCCTCCGCACCATCGACGCTGTGATGACCGCGTTGCCGGGCCCGTCGCGCGGTGCAGCCGGGCTAACCCTTCGTCCGTGACGTAGAACCGAAGCGGAACTCGACCACGTCCCCGTCGGCCATCACGTAGTCCTTGCCCTCCATCCGCACCTGACCGAACTCTCGGGCCTTGAGCATGGAGCCGGCGGCGATCACGTCGTCGTACGACACGACCTCGGCCTTGATGAAGCCCTTCTGGAAGTCAGTGTGGATGACTCCGGCGGCCTCGGGGGCGGTGGCGCCCTTGCGGATGGTCCAGGCGCGGGACTCCTTGGGGCCGGCGGTGAGGTAGGTCTGCAGGCCGAGGGTGTCGAACCCGACCCGGGCCAGCACCTCGAGCCCGGGCTCGTCGACGCCCATCTCGGCCAGCATCTCGCGGGCCTCCTCGTCGTCGTCGAGCTCGACCAGCTCGGCCTCGAACTTCGCGTCCAGGAAGATCGCCTCGGCCGGGGCGACGAGCTCCTGCATGCGGCCCTTGAGCGCCTCGTCGGCGAGCTCGTCGGCGTCGCAGTTGAAGACGTAGATGTACGGCTTGGCGGTGAGCAGCGACAGCTCACGGACCAGGTGCCGGTCGACGGACGTGGCGATGATCGGCGTACCCGCCTCGAGGTGCTCCTTTGCCTCGCGCGCGGCTGCGAGGTTGGCGGCCAGCTCCTTCTTGCCGCGGGCCTCCTTCTCCAGGCGCGGAATCGCCTTCTCGACCGTCTGAAGGTCGGCCAGGATGAGCTCGGTCTGGATGGTGGAGATGTCGTTGGCCGGGTTGACCTCGCCGTCGACGTGAGTGACGTCCTCGTCGCGGAAGACCCGGGTCACCTGACAGATCGCTGCCGACTCGCGGATGTGGGACAGGAACTTGTTGCCCAGACCCTCGCCCTCGGACGCACCCCGCACGATGCCGGCGATGTCCACGAACTCGACGGTCGCCGGCATGATCCGGGCCGACCCGAACACCTCGGCGAGGCGTGGCAAGCGGTCATCGGGCACGCCGACCACCCCGACGTTGGGCTCGATCGTCGCGAACGGGTAGTTCGCCGCGAGCACGTCGTTCTTGGTCAGCGCGTTGAAGAGCGTCGACTTGCCCGCGTTGGGGAGACCGACGATGCCGATGGTGAGAGCCACGGGCCGGGATTGTACGGCGCAGGGACCCTCATCACCGCATCAGCCGGGCCACCCGTCCTCCCGAGCCGCTGCCCCAGCAGGAGCCGTCCCGCTGGCACTGCACGGAGTCGAAACCGGTGTCGGAGAACATCCGCCAGTGCCGCCCACCGTCGAACGTGACGTCGCTGCCGCTCGGACCGACGGCGACGGCGGTCGCGTGCCCGACGTGGCGGGTGCGAGGCAGCCAGTCGACTCCCGACCGGTAGCCCTCCAGGTCACCGCCATTGGTCCAGGAGCGGCCCCTGTTGTTCGAGTACGCCGACATGTCCTCGCCGATGTCGGCCGCCTCGAAGTCTCCACCCACGGCCAGTCCCTTCCACGGGTGCCGGAAGGAGAGCGAGAACACCCCGCCGGAAGCGGCGGCCGGGATGGTCGAGTCCTGCACCGTCCAGGTGTGCCCGAAGTCGCGGGAGTGGAAGATCCGGGGCGCGCTACCGCCCGAGGCCAGGAAGGCGTCGCGACGGCCCGCCGTCACGAGGCAGGTGCCGCTCGCCGCGAATCCGAACTCACCCTCCACGGCATCCGGCATTCCGGCCGGATCGACGACCGACCACGAGGCTCCGGCGTCCCGGGTCTCGATGATCCGGAACTTGCCCTCCACCGGGTCGCTCATCGCGATGCCCCGACGGCCGCCTGGCCACATCGCCACGCAGTCGTAGAACGCGTCTGGATGGTCGTTGACGAACGGCTGGGTCCAGGTGCGCCCGCCGTCGGTGGTGCGGAAGATCCGGCTGTCCTCGCCCACGCCGATCGCAAGCACGAGCACGTGTCCCGGACGGAGGATCTCGACGTCCCGGAGCGAGAGCCCCGTCGCCTCGGGGGGACTCACGTCGGTCCAGGAGCGCCCACCGTCGTTCGTCCTCCATACCCCGCCGGTGCTGCCGCTGACCCAGGCGTGGCGGCGGCTGATCGCGTCGAGGCCGCGGAGGCCCTGGCTGGTGCCGACGTCGACGGACTGCCACTCAAGTGAGTGATGTCGAGCGTCGGGAGAGGCGGTGGGGGCGGGATGGG
The DNA here is from genome assembly GCA_963733895.1 of uncultured Actinomycetota bacterium. Classification (GTDB taxonomy): domain Bacteria; phylum Actinomycetota; class Actinomycetes; order Propionibacteriales; family Nocardioidaceae; genus Nocardioides. The sequence goes on along the minus strand of CAVTEY010000003.1, from coordinate 170,061 downwards.
CGGTCGAGGGGCTCACGAGCAGCAGGAGCAGGCACGTGGCCGCAATTCCGAGAACACTGCGCATGCCCTCACTCTCGCCGACGACCTCCGGGGGTGTCCAGCGGGCCTCACGGCCTAGGGTGACCGCGTGCGCATCGCGACCTGGAACGTCAACTCGCTCCGCTCCCGGATCGACCGGGTCGAGGCGTTCCTCGAGCGCCACGACGTCGACGTCCTCGCAGTCCAGGAGACCAAGGCCAGGGAGGACCAACTGCCGCTGATGGGCCTGCAGGCGCAGGGGTACGATGTCGCGGTCGCCGGCGTCAACCAGTGGAACGGTGTGGGCCTGATCAGCCGGGTCGGCCTCGAGGACATCGAGGTCGGGTTCCCCGGTCAGCCCGGCTGGGGAGAGCCGGTCGCCACCGAGTCCCGCGCGATCGCGGCCACCTGTGCCGGCGTGCGCATCTGGTCCTTGTACGTGCCCAACGGCCGCAAGCCGGACGACCCGCACTACGTCTACAAGCTCGACTGGCTGGCCCGTCTCCGCGACGCAGCCCACGGCTGGCTCTCAGACGAGACCGTGCTCGCCGGCGACTGGAACATCGCACCGCGGGACGAAGACGTGTTCGACATGGCCCAGTTCGCGAAGTCGACCCACGTCACGCCGCCGGAGCGGGCAGCGTTCCAGAACTTCATCGACGACGGGTACGTCGACGTGGCGCGGCCGCACACACCCGGTCCGGAGGTCTACACCTACTGGGACTACTACCGGCAACGCTTCGAGCGGAACCGCGGCCTGCGGATCGACTTCCTGCTGGGTTCTCCGTCGTTCGCCTCGCGGGTCACGAACGCTCTCATCGACCGAGACGAGCGCGCCGGAACCGGCGCCTCCGACCACGCACCGGTGCTGGTCGACCTGGAGGACCGGGCAGGGTGAACCGACTCGCCAGAGTGGACCCGCTCGGGCCACTCGCCGCTGCCGTCTCGCTCGTCATCTTCCTGGCGCACGGGTTCGACGGCATCCTGAGCCGCGATCTCGCGCTCTACTCCTACGGCGCGCAGCAGGCCGCGGACGGCGTCCCGCCCTATGTGAGCGTGCTGAACCGGGCGGGCCCCCTGGCGCACCTCGTCCCGTCCCTCGGGGTGCTCGGCGCCCGCCTCGTCGGGATCGACGAGCTCTTCGGCATGCGCCTGCTGATGCTGATTCTCTCGGTGGCCATCGTCTGGTTGGCGTACGTCTACGTGCGCGACCTCCTGTCGTCGCGGCCGGCCGGCCTCGCTGCGGCCGCGGTGCTGCTGCTGGCCCAGGGCTTCGTCGGGTACGCCACGGGAGGCCCACGGGAGAAGACCGCACTGCTGCTCTTCCTGTTGTGCGCCCTGTGGGCCCTGCTCAAGCAGCGGTGGGCCCTCGCCGGCATCTTCGTCGCCCTGGCCACCCTGACGTGGCAACCAGTCCTGACCGCGGCCTGCGTGACGGCGCTGGTCTCGATGACGCCCCTGCGTGGCCGCGCCCTCCTCGGTGCGATGGCCCGTTACGCGATCGGCGGCCTGGGAACGGCGGCGGTCTTCCTGATCGGCTTCGCTCTCGCGGGAGCGCTCGAGGAGTTCCTGGACGGGTTCTTCCTGATCAACCTCCAGTACACCTACCAGACCGGCCTGCAGGAGGTACTCGAGGAGAACCGCGAGGCCGTCCAGGACGGCTACGGCGCCGGCTTCTGGGTGATCGTCGTCGGGATCGCCGCCATCGTGATGCTCGCCCTGGTCCGTCTCGTGAGCGAGTTCCAGCGGCGTGCTCCCGCCGACATGGCCGTCGTCGCGGCCGGCGCGGGGTGCCTCACGGGACTCATCTGGTCGTTCCGGGCCTTCAACGGGTGGCCCGACGCCTTCATGCTCCTGCCCTTCGCCGCCGCCGGCATCGGCGCCCTCCTCGAGGGGATCCGCACCAGGATGAGCGCGCGCGCCGGACTGGCCCTCACGGCCGCCTGGTGCGTCCTCGCGCTGGGGGTTTCGCTGAACGGCTCGATCGCGACCCGCGACCACCGACTCGTGGAGCAGCGGGAGTCGGTGTCCGACGTGCTCCGCGTCGCCGGGCCAGACGCCACCGTGTTGTCGGTCGGAGGCCCCCAACCCCTGGTCCTTGACCACCGGACCAACCCCGTCCGACACCAGATGTTCCTCACGGGGCTCGGCCAGTACGTCGACGACACCTACCCGGGTGGACTGATCGCCCTGGCCGACTGGATCGAGGCCGAGGAGCCGACGTTCATCACCACGGACCACCCCACCTGGTACGCCTGGTTGCGCCCGACCCTCGAACGCGAGTACGTCCTCGTGGGCGAGGCGCCGGACTGGACCTGGTTCGTGCACCGATCCGTCGGTGAGGACATGATCCGCGAGCTGCAGGAGACTACCGGGCTGGAGACGAGCACCGGGCTGCCATGATGTCCGCGCGATGAGTGTGCCCACCCGTGTCCAGGAGCGCCTCGCGACGATCGACCCCTGGTTGGTGGCGTGCTGTCTCACCGCCCTGGTGGTCTATCTGCTCCATGGGTTCGACGGTCGGCTGGACCGGGATTCGGCCGTCTACGCGTACGGCGGCCAACAGGTGGCCGAAGGCGTGCCGCCGTACGTCGCCATCGCCAACCGTGCCGGGCCGCTCGCCCACCTGATCCCAGGCTTCGGCGTCATCGTCTCGCGAGCGGTCGGTGTCGACGACCTGCTGGGCATGCGGGTGCTGTTCATGCTGATCGCCATCGCCGCCGTCGGGGTCGCGTACCTGCTCGGGCGCGACCTGTTCCGCTCCCGGCCCGCTGGGGTGGTGACCGCCGCCGTGTTCCTCTCCTTCCACGGATTCATCACGTTCGCCACCTTCGGCCCTCGCGAGAAGACGACGATGGTGCTGTTCCTGCTGGCAGCCCTCCTGGCCATGACCCATCAACGGTGGCTGAGCACCGGCGTCCTGATCAGCCTCGCTACCCTCACCTGGCAGCCCGTGTTCTTCGGTGTCATGGCCGGTGTCGTCGTGGCCGTGCTCCTCGGCGTGCCGCGCCGCGGTTGGTTGCGGGCCCTGGGGCGCGTGGTAGCCGGAGGGTGCATCCCGCTGCTGCTGACGGTCGGCGCCTACGCCGCGGTCGGGGAGCTGAGAACGTTCCTGGACTGTTTCTTGCTGATCAACGCCTCGTACACCCGGCAAGAACCCCTCCTGAGTCATGCGTCCTTCGCCTGGGGCAACCTGGTCGACGGGTACGGCGCAACCTTCGTGCTTCTCCTCGGCGGCATCGTGGCACTGCTGGTGGCCGCCGTCCTAGCCGCCCTGCGACAGAGTCGCCGTGAGCGGCTGCCAGCCGCGCTGATCGGGACCGGGGTCTACGCGCTCGGCGCCGTCGCGTGGACCCTCCGGGCCTACAACTACTGGATGGACGCCTTCGTCCTTCTCCCGGCAGGGGCGATCGGGGTCGGGGCCGTGATCTCGGCCCTCGCCGTCCGGGTTCCGCGCGGCCTCGCCGTTGCGCTGCCGCTCGGGGTCGCGGCGGCGTGCGTCGCCAGCGGTGTCGTCTTCTCGGTCACCACGAACCGCGACGGCCTCGACAAGCAGCGGGAGTCCGCGGCCGCCGCTCTCCGGGTGACGCCCGACGCGGAGATCTTCTCGGTCCAGGCCCCTGAGCCACTGGTGCTGACCCAGCAGCGCAATGCCTCTCGCTACCAGCTGTTCGGGAACGGGTTCATCGACTACATCGACCACGTCCATCCTGGCGGTCGTGCCGGCTTCGGCCGCTGGATCGGCCGGCAGGAACCGACCCTGATCGCAGTGGGCGGGGGCCGACACGGGTGGCTGGCACCGACGCTGGAAGGCTACGAGCTCGTGGGGACCGCCCCGGGCTGGGAGTGGTATGCCCGCCGCGACCTCGGTGCGGGAGTACTCGATGAGCTCCGCCAGACGCTCGTCTCCGGTGGCTCGAATGCCCAGCTGGAATCCTCCCCGGAAGTCATCGGCTCCTCTGTCACTCTGGGCGCCTCATGACGACGCACGCACGCGCCCAACGCAGGTCCTGGGCCCTCGACCCGTGGCTCGTCGCCAGCTGCCTCACCGCGCTGGTCGTCTACCTCCTGCACGGTTTCGACGGAGAACTGACCCGGGACGTCGCGGTGTACGCGTACGGCGGGCAACAGTTCGCCGAGGGTGTGGCGCCGTACGTCTCCATCTCCAACCGGGTCGGGCCACTCGCCCACGTCATCCCGGGGATCGGGGTGATCGTGTCGCGTGGGATCGGGGTCGACGACCTGCTCGGCGTCCGGGTGCTGTTCATGCTGATCTCCATCGCCGCTATCGGGCTTGCCTACCTGGTGGGTCGCGAACTGTCCCGATCCCGGCTGGCGGGCGTCGCAACCGCGGCCACGATGCTCTCCTTCCACGGCTTCATCGAGTACGCCACCTACGGGCCCCGTGAGAAGACCCCGATGGTGCTGCTCGTGCTGGCCGTCTTCCTCGCCCTGACTCGCCAGCGATGGCTGACCGCCGGCATCCTGGTGGGTCTCGCGACGCTGCTCTGGCAACCGGTCTTCTTCGGCTTGCTGCCGGCGGTCCTGGCGGCCGTCCTCCTCGGCGTCCGGGTTCCCGAATGGTGGCGAGCGCTTGGCCGGTTCGCGCTCGGCGGTCTCATTCCCACTGCGTTGACTGTCGGCTTCTACGTGGCGATCGGGGAGCTCCGGGTCTTCCTGGACTGCTTCGTGCTCATCAACGCCCGGTACACCAGCCAGAACTCAGCGCTGAGCGACTGGTCGAAGACGTGGTCGACCGCGCACGCCGGATACGGGGTGACGGTATACGTCATCGCGATCGGCGTCGTCGCCCTGCTCGTCCTCGCCACGGTGGCCGCGGTCCGGCCCGGTCGCCGCGAGCCGCTGTCGGCCGCGCTCATCGCCGTCGGTGTGTTCGCGCTTGGATCGATCGGCTGGACCTTGCGGGCCTACGACAACTGGCCGGACCTCCTCCCGCTACTTCCCCCCGCGGCGATCGGCATCGGGGCAGCGGTCGGCTTCCTCGTCCACCGGGCGCCGCGGAGCGCCATCGTGGTGACCATGGCCGTTGCCACCGTGTGCACCAGCATGGCCGTCGTGTTCTCGATCGACAGGGAGGAGACACTGGACAAGCAGCGGAGCAACGTGGCGACCGTTCTGGAGGTGCTCCCCGATGCCGACATCTTCTCCGTGGAGGGCACCGAACCGCTCGTGCTGGCCCAGCAGCGCAACGCTTCTCGGTACCAGCTGTTCGGCAACGGGATGATCGACTACGTCGAGGACACCTACCCCGGTGGCGCTCGCGGCTACGGCCGCTGGGTGGACAGGCAGGAACCCACCCTCATCGCGCTCGGCGGACAGCGGATACCCGAGTGGTTGGCTCCCACGCTCGAGAACAGCTACGAACGGCTGAGCCGCGCGCCCGGCTGGACCTGGTACGCACGGCGTGATCTCGGCGAGGACAAGATCGAGGAGGTCCGCGAGGCACTCCGTGCCCGGTCTTTCAGAGCGAGGGCACATGTCCTTCCCTGACGCCGGCAATGTCGCGGCTGATCGGGACGTCGCATGAAGGTGCGCCTCCGCCAGCGCCTGGCGTCCGTCGATCCCTGGCTCGCCGCCTGCTGCGTCACCGCCCTCGGGGTCTACCTGCTTCACGGGTTCGACGGTCAGCTGGATCGGGATCCCGCCATCTATGCCTACGGAGGCCAGCAACTCGCAGAGGGGGTGCCTCCCTACGTTGCCATCGCCAACCGCGCCGGCCCGCTCGCCCACGTGATCCCCGGCCCCGGCGTCATCGTCTCGCGCGCGGTCGGTGTCGACGATCTGCTGGGCATGCGGGTGCTCTTCATGCTGATCTCGGTCGCCTGCATCGGGCTGGCCTACGTGACGGGCCGCGATCTGTTCCGCTCCCGGCTCGCCGGTGTGGTGACCGCCGCTGCGCTCCTCTCCTTCCATGGCTTCATCGAGTACGCGACGTACGGCCCCCGCGAGAAGACCGCGATGGTGCTGTTCCTGCTGGCCGCCCTGCTCGCCATGACGCACCAACGTTGGCTGACCACGGGCGTCCTGATCAGCCTGGCCACGCTCACCTGGCAGCCGGTGTTCTTCGCACTGATGGCTGGGGTGGTCGTCGCCATCCTTCTCGGCGTTGCGGCAGGCCACAGGTTGCGGGCGCTCGGTCGGGTGGTCGTCGGCGGGCTCGCTCCGGTGCTCCTCACACTGGGGACCTTCGCTGCCCTGGGCGAGGTGCCGGTACTGCTGGACTCCTTCCTGTTCATCAACGCGCAGTACACCGAGCAGGCGCCGTTGTTGAGAGCGCCCGCCAGATCCTGGGACAGCCTGGTCGAGGGGTACGGCGCCTCGTGGTGGCTGCTCCTGGTCGGCTTGCTGGCCCTGCTCGTGCTGGGATGTGCAGCAGCGTTCGGTCGCGCCCGCCGCGAGCCACACAATGCCGCGTTGGTCGGCACCGCCGTGCTGGCGCTGGCCGGGATCGCGTGGACGCTCCGGGCGTTCAACAACTGGCCGGATGCCTTCCTCCTCCTTCCGGCGAGCGCGCTCGGTGTCGGTGCACTCTTCCGGTTCGTGAGCGCGAGGGTGAGCCCGCGAGTGGCGTTGGGCGTGGCCATGATCGTGGTCGTCGCCACGGGGGCCACCGCGGTCAACTACTCCCTGACTGGTCGTGACGACGACGGTCTTGACGACCAGCGGCGGTCCCTGGCGATCGTGATGGGTGTGCTCCCGGACGCCCGGATGCTCTCGATCTCGGCCGCCCAGCCCCTCGTGCTGGCCCAGCAGCGCAACGCGTCCCGGTTCCAGCCTTTCGGTGCGGGGATGGCCGACTACATCGACGACACCTATCCCGGGGGGCTGGCCGGGTACGGCCGCTGGGTCGCCTCGAACGAACCCACGGTCATCGCGTACGGCTTCCGGCGCGTACCCTCATGGCTGGCTCCGACGATCGAGCGCAGCTACGAACGGGTGGGGGCAGCACCCGGATGGAAGTGGTACGTGCGCCGCGATGTCGGGGAAGCCAAGCTCGAGGAGCTCCGCCGCGAGCTCGACGCCCAATCGTGGCTGAGGAGAGGATGACAGGCATGACCGCACCGTCCGGTGAGACGGCACTGGATCGCGAGCAGTTCACGTACTCGATCGTCATCCCCGTCTTCAACAGCGAGGAGCTGGTCGGCACCACCGTGGACCAGGTCGTGGCCGTCTTCACCGAGGCCGGCCTCAAGCACGAGGTGATCCTGATCAACGACGGCAGCCACGACGACAGCTGGGAGAAGATCGCCGAGAAGGCGCGCACCGTCCCGAACGTCGTGGCCCTGGACATGCTGCGCAACTACGGCCAGCACCAGGCCAACCTGGCCGGGCTGCGAGAGACAACCGGCGACTACGTCATCACCATGGACGACGACCTGCAGAACCCTCCCGACCAGGCGCTCGTGCTCATCGACGAGGCGATGACCGGCAAGGACGTGGTGTTCGGGAAGTTCGAACGCAAGAAGGCGGCCGGCTACCGCCGCATCGGCAGCCGGATGATCAGCATGCTCAATCGTCGGATCTTCGGACAGCCGAGCTGGTTGACCGTGTCCAACTTCCGGATCCTCCGCCGCGACGTCGTCGACCGCATCTGCGCGTCGCGCACCGCGCACCCCTACATCACGGGCCAGGCGCTGATCTACTCCCGCAAGCCCGGTCACGTGCCGGTCCGGCACGAGCCGCGCCCCGTCGGCAAGAGCAACTACAGCCTGGTCCGGATCCTTCGCCTGGTCCTGACCATCCTGTTCAGCTACTCGTCGTACCCGCTCCGCGCCGCCGCGGCGGCCGGGTTCGTGATCTCGGGGCTCAGCCTCCTGCTCGGCGCGTTCTACCTCATCAGCGGGCTCTCCGGGCGCACCGAGGTCGAGGGCTGGACCACGCTGGTGGTCCTGCTCGCCGCCTTCAACGGGTTCACGATCGCGATGCTGTCCATGCTCGGCGAGTACGTCGTGCGGACCCTCAACGCGGTCAGCAGCCAGGAGAGCTACCACGTCATCACCCGGGTGCCGGGTTGACCGGGCACCTGCTGGTCGTGGGCGCCCAGCGCTCCGGCACGACGTACCTGCACGACCTCCTGGCCGCCCATCCCGAGATCGCGATGGCGCGACCCGCGCGACCGGAGCCGAAGGTCTTCCTCTCCGATGAGCTGGCCGGCCGCGGACGCGACTGGTACGTCGACACCTACTTCACGCACGCCACCGACGAGCGACTGCTCGGCGAGAAGAGCACCAGCTACCTGGAGTACGCCGAGGCGGCCACCCGCGCGGCCGCGATGCTCGGTGACCCGCTGATCATCGTCCAGCTCCGCGACCCGGTGCAGCGCGCGATCTCCAACTGGGCCTTCAGCAGCGACTCGGGCCCGGAGACGCGGACTCTGGCAGAGGCACTGTCGGCGAACCTGGAGGGACCTCTGCCGTGGGACCCGGACCAGACGTCGGTCTCCCCGTTCGCCTACCTCGAGCGTGGTCGGTACGCCGACTACCTCGGCCCGTGGACGGCACGCTTCGGGGACGACGTGAAGGTCGTCTTCCTGGAGGAGCTCCGGTCCGGCGCGGAGGCGGTCGGAGACCTCTACGCGAGCCTGGGCGTCGACCCGGGCGTCCGGCCCCCGGGGATCGGGGTGCCAGTCAACGAGAGCCGAGCCACCGCCGACCTGGACCCCGACCTGCAGGCGCGGTTGCGTGACCACTTCCGCGATGCCGACGAGAAGCTCGCCGAGATCCTCGGCCGGGAGCTGCCGTGGCGCGCACCCGCGCCCACCACCAAGGAGACCCAGCAGTGACCGACACAGTCGACATCGTCTTCAACCGCGCCAGCGTCGAGGGGAACGAGCTCGAGTACATCAAGCAGTCGATCGAGAGCGGACACACCTCGTCTTCGGGGTCGTTCACCGAGCGCGCCTCCGCGCTGCTGCGGGAGGAGACCGGCGCCGCCGAGGTGCTCCTGACGACCTCGTGCACGATGGCCCTGGAGGAGAGCGCGCTCCTCCTCGACCTCCAGCCGGGCGACTCGGTGATCGTGCCGTCGTTCACGTTCACCAGCTCGGCGCTCGCCTTCGCCCGCGAGGGCGCCCGGATCCTCTTCTGCGACATCGAGTCGGAGACCCTCGGGCCGGATCCCCGACACGTCGCCGAGCTGCTCGACGACTCCGTGCGCGCGGTCGTCCTCGTCCACTACGGCGGTATCGCCTGCGACGTCGACGGGATCCGCGAGGCCCTCCGGGACCGGCCCGACGTTGCCATCATCGAGGACAACGCCCACGGGCTCTTCGGTCGCTGGCGCGGGCAGCCGCTGGGGAGCCTGGGGCGCTTCGCGACGCAGAGCTTCCACGACACCAAGAACTTCGTGTGCGGCGAGGGTGGCGCGCTCGTCCTCAACGACCGGGACGACGTCGCACGGGCTTGGGTCGTCCACGACAAGGGCACCGACCGCAAGGCCTTCTTCCAGGGCCTGGTCGACAAGTACACGTGGCGGGACACGGGGTCGTCCTTCGGGCTCTCCGACGTGCTCGCGGCCTACCTCTTCGGGCAGCTGGAACAGCGCGATCGCATCCAGTCGAAACGACGGGCGGTCTTCGAGAGCTACCAGGACGCCCTCTCCCCCGCAGCTGAGGCCGCCGGGCTGCGGCTGCCGATCGTTCCCGACCACTGCCTGCCGGGCTACCACCTGTTCTACGCGCTGTTGCCCGACCACGAGACCCGGACGAGGGTCATCGGCGAGCTCCGCGACCAGGGCATCCAGACCGTTTTCCACTACGTCCCGCTGCACGACTCGGTGGCCGGCAAGCGGTTCGCCGCCCGCTACACGGAGTGCCCGGTCAGCGTGGACGTGAGCCGCCGCCTGCTGCGGCTGCCGTTCCACAACGGGATGAGCACCGACGACACCAACCGGGTGGCCGAGGCCCTCCTACGCTCCCTGGTGCCGGAGGAGGTGCGCCGGTGACCGACGTGACCCAGTCCGGGTCGTCGTCCATCGGCCAGCCCGACTACTGGTGGTACCGCGCCCGCACCGAGCTCCTCCACTCCGCTCTGGGGGACTTCCTCGGGACGCCGCGGCGCCTCCTCGACGTCGGTAGTGCCGACGGACCCAGCGTGTCGTGGATGCAGGGCGACCACGAGCGGTTCGCGATCGACCTCGACCCTCGCGGGCTGGGGGCCGGGACCGGCGTGTGCGCCTCCGCCCTGGCCCTCCCGTTCCGAGACGGCTCCTTCGACGTCGTCGGCGCCTTCGACGTCATCGAGCACTGCGAGCCCGAGGCCCAGGCGATCGAGGAGCTGGCCCGGGTGCTGGCGCCGGGTGGCCGCCTGCTGGCGTCCGTGCCGGCGTACCAGTGGGCGTGGTCGGACCACGACGAGCGGGCCGGGCACTACCGCAGGTACACCCGGCCCCGGCTGCGCGCCGCGGTCGAGGCGGCGGGGTTCGTGGTCGACCGGTGCACCTACGGCTTCGCCGGCGTCTTCCCGGTGTTCGCCGCGGAGCGCGCCGTACGCCGGCTGCGGGGGCGGCAGAGCGCACCTGCGGACGGACTTCCCCAGGTCTCCCCCGCCCAGGACCGGGTGCTCATGGGTCTGTCCCGCGTGGAGCGCCGGGTGCTACGCCGCCGCGACCTGCCGTTCGGGTCATCGGTGTTCCTCGCTGCGCACAGGCCCGGCTGAGCCGCTCCGGACGTCCTCCAGGAGCAGCCAGCAAAAGACGGCCGCCTCGACCACCACGAAGGTCCAGCAGGTGCGCTCGAGCACCGGAGCCCCCCAGACCAGGAACAGCAGCGCGCCCGGCAGCGCTCCGATCAGCCAGCCGCGCACCAGGACCCCGGGACGGCCGCGAGCCAGCATCGTGATCGTGAACACCAGGTTGGCCAGCGCGAAGGTGTTGCCGACAGCGAGCAGCAGGGTGAGCTCGCTGTCCAGCTCCACGCCCTCGCCGAAGATGAGCGCCATCAGCGGCGGGCCGGCGACAGCGCCGAAAACGGCGGCCAGCACTGCCCCGCCGAGGGTCACCCCCACGACCCAGCCCCGGAACCGCCGCAGCGCATCACGGCGGTCCTGGACGACGAGCAGGGTCAGCCGCTCCGTGAGCTGGGTGACCACCCCGAGCGCGAGCGTGTACGGCGCCCGGAACAGCGCGAGTCCCGCGAACAGTGCGGTGATCTGCTGGGGAGCGCCGCCGGCGATGGCCAGCAGGACCGGGCCACCGGTGAGGACCGTCTGGCCGAGGAGCTGCGCGACCGACGCACCGCTCATGAACGCCAGCGGCGAGTCGGAGGAGGTGCGCTCCCCCCGGGTGTCGAGCCGGAGCGCCGAGGGCCAGAAGAAGCACGCGAGGAAGCCGACGAGCAGGCAGGCGCCGTACGCGACGGGGTCCTCGACCCCGGCCACGATCAGGGCCACTGCGGCGAGGCAGCGCAACGAGGTCTCGATCGCCAGGCCGGCGCCCACGACCACGAACCGACGCCTGGCGGTCAACGTGCCGCGAGTGACGCCCATGAGGCCGGAGCACAGGGTGACCAGCACGACGAGAAGGGGAAAGGCGACACCGTCGGTGCGGAACAGCTGGTCGCGCGCCAGCCACGACACGAGGCCGGCGGCCAGCGCCACTCCGAGCACGACCACGGCCACCCCGGGCAGGGCGCGCCGGACCGCCCCACTCGCCCCGGTGCACGGTGACCGACGACTGATCCAGTGCTGGATCGGGAAGGTGAGGGCCGCGCCCGTGAAGCTCCAGTAGGCCCACAGCACGGACACGGGCGCGGCCGCCTCAGCGCCCAGCGCCCGGGTGACCACGCCGAAGAAGACGTAGGCGATCACGCCGTTGGCGGCGGAGCCGAGCGCCAGCGCCGACGTGTCCCGGACGCCACGCCCCGGCCGCTGTTCACTCATCGGGAGGGATTGTGCCCGATTCCGGCCCCCGGGGCGCGACCGCCCGTCGACGCGTCGGCCGCGGGATGTCGGTGGCCTGGTCCATGCTCGGTGTCATGGAGATGACCACGGTTGTCACGGCCGTCGCGACAGCCCTCGCGACCGGCCTCGTGCTGGGCGGGTGCCTGGGGCTGCTCTGGGCACGCTCCCGCACGTCGTACGCCCGGACGGTCGGCCAGGGCATGGTCGAGCAGGCCGAGGTCATGCAGGGCCTGGACCGCCTCAGCGACCAGATGCGCGACCTCGACCGGCACCGCGCCTCGTGGCAGGGCGAGTTCCACCAGCAGGTCACCGACCTGGCCCGCGAGACCCGCTCCCTCTCGACGGCGCTGCGGCGCCCGCAGGTGCGCGGCCGCTGGGGAGAGCTGCACCTGCGACGCGCGGTGGAGCTCGCCGGCCTGGTCGCCCGTTGCGACTTCGACGAGCAGGTCGCCCTGGACGACGGCGCCCGACGGCCGGACCTGGTCGTGCACCTCGTGGGTCGGCGACACGTGGTGGTCGACGCCAAGGTGCCGCTCGACGCCTACCTGGACGCGACCTCCACCGATGACGAGGCCGTCCGGGAGGAAGCGCTGGCCCGGCATGCGCGGCAGGTGCGCCAGCACGTCGACGCGCTGTCTTCGAAGGCCTACTGGCGCTCGCTCGCCACGACCCCGGAGTTCGTGGTGTTGTTCGTCCCGGCCGAGTCCTTCCTCGCGGCGGCTCTGGAGACCGACCCCGGGCTCATCGAGTACGCCGCCAGCCGCCAGATCGTGCTCGCCACGCCCACCACCCTGATCGCGCTGCTCCGGACCGTCGCGCAGGGCTGGAGCCACGAGGCCCTGGCCGACCAGGCGCGCGAGATCCACCGACTCGGTCGCGACCTGCACGATCGCCTGGGCACCCTGAGCGACCACCTCGACCGCGTCGGCCGCTCGCTGAACACCGCCGTGGGGCACTTCAACCAGGCGGTCGGCTCCTACGAGTCCCGGGTCCTGGTCTCGGCCCGCCGGTTCACCGAGCTCTCGGTGGTCGACGACGGGCTGGACTCGCCCCGTCAGGTGGAGTCGACCGGCCGGTCGCTGGAGCCGGTCGGACCTCCCCTCCGCCTGGGAGGGTGCTGACCGGCGCGCCGCGTCCGGGGGGGACTGACCGCGGCCTACCGTGGACGACGTGACCGAAGCCCGAACCCTCTGGGAGGAGGGGCGCGAACCTGGCCGCCAGGTCGTCGCCCTCGGGGTTGCGGTCGCGCTCAGCGTCGTCGTGGCCGACCTCGCGCTCGTGGGGCGGGTGAGCCTGTTCTTCGACCTGTGCTTCGTGTCGCTGTGCGTGGGCCTCGCGCTCGCGGTGCGGCCCTCCGACTTCTTCGTCGTCGGAGTGCTTCCCCCGCTGATCATGGTGGGCGTCTTCGCCCTCCTCGGCCTGAGCCGACCCTCCGTGATCGCCCACCCGGAGGACGGCGTGATCCAGGCCGTCGTCTCCGGACTCTCCCACCACAGCACCGCCCTCGTGGCCGGCTACCTGCTGTGCCTGATCACCCTCGCGATCCGGCACCGGGTCGCCGCCCGAGCGCGGTCCGACAGCCCGGCGCTCCGCTAGCGCCAGCAGGAGCTCAGGCGGCCGCGAACCGGGCCGGGTCGCCGGCGCCCCGCACGATCTCGGGTGCGCCCTGCGACCAGTCGATGACCGTCGTCGGCTGGGCGGATGTCTCCCCTGCCTCGACCACGATGTCGACGTCCTGGTCGAGGTCCTCCTTGATCTCCCACCCCGACGTCCGCGCGTCGTCCTCCCCGGGAAGGATCAGGGTGCTGGTGAGCAGCGGCTCACCGAAGGTGTCGAGCAGGACCCGGACCAGGGTGTGGTCCGGGATCCGCACCCCGACGGTGCGCTTCTTCGGGTGCAGCAGCCGGCGGGGCACCTCAGGGGTCGCCGGGAGGATGAACGTGTAGGGCCCGGGCGTCACCGCCTTGATCGCCCGGAACGCCGAGTTGTCGACGTGCACGAAATGGCCCAGCTGCGCGAAGTCCCGGCAGACCAGGGTGAAGTGGTGGCGATGGTCCAGCCCGCGAATCCGCAGGATCCGCTCGCGGCCCTCACGGTTGCCGATCCGGCAGCCGAGGGCGTAGCCGGAGTCCGTCGGGTAGGCGATGAGGGCATCCCCGCGCAGGGCCTCGGCGATCTGGTTCAGCCGTCGCGGCTGCGGGGAGTCCGGGTGCAGGTCGACGTACTGCGCCACGTCACGACGCAGACTGGTCCGCGGCGCGCTGTGCCGCCTTGAGGTCGCGGCGAAGCTCCTTGGGCAGCGCGAAGATCAGGGACTCCTCGGCGCTGTGCACGGCCTGGGCGTCGGGGTACCCGCGCTCGGCCAGGAACGCCAGGACGCCCTGCACCAGCTCCTCGGGCACGCTGGCGCCGGAGGTGACGCTGACGGAGTCCACGCCGTCGCAGCCAGGCCTCGTCGATCTCGGAGGCGTCGTCGACGCGGTACGCCGAACGGGCACCCGCCTCGAGCGCGACCTCGACCAGCCGGACCGAGTTGGAGGAGTTGCCGGATCCGACGACGATGACCAGGTCGGCCTCGGCGGCGATCTCCTTGACCGCGAGCTGACGGTTCTGGGTCGCGTAGCAGATGTCGTCGCTCGGCGGGTCGAGCAGCTGCGGGGAAGCGCTCACGGATCGCGGCGACCGTCTCGAGGGTCTCGTCGACCGACAGCGTCGTCTGCGAGAGCCAGGCGACCCGGGCCGGGTCGCGGACCACGATGTTCGCGACGTCGTCGGGGCCCTGCACGAGCTGGATGTGGTCCGGCGCCTCGCCGGCCGTGCCCTCGACCTCCTCGTGGCCCTCGTGGCCGATCAGCAGGATGTCGTAGTCGTCGTTCGCGAACCGCTTGGCCTCGTGGTGCACCTTCGTGACCAGCGGGCAGGTGGCGTCGATCGTCTTCAGGCTGCGCTCCTCGGCCTGCCGGTGCACCTCCGGGGAGACCCCGTGCGCGGAGAAGACGACGGTCTCTCCCTCGGGCACCTCGTCGAGCTCCTCGACGAAGATCGCGCCCCGGGACTCCAGGTCGGCGACCACGTGCTTGTTGTGCACGATCTGCTTGCGGACGTAGACCGGGGCGCCGTACAGGTCGAGGGCCTTCTCGACGGTGACCACGGCCCGGTCGACGCCGGCGCAGTAGCCGCGCGGCGCGGCGAGCAGCACGGTGCGCTCGGCCTCGTCGGGGCTCAGGACGGGCGGCGTACCCAGATCGATCGACATGCCTCCCAGTGTATGGATGTCGGGTCTGTGCCCTAATCTCGCCGCCATGGCCCTCGAGACCTCGCCCGAGTCGCCGGCACCGGTCCGGCAGATCGCGAGCGCGCTCGCCGGCTGGATCGACCGGCTCGGCGCCGTGTGGGTGGAGGGCCAGATCGCGCAGATCAGTCGCCGTCCCGGCCCCGGCACGGTGTTCATGACGATGCGCGACGCGTGTGGCGGACATCTCGATCCCGGTGACCTGCTCCCGGGTGCTCTTCGACGGGCTCAACCCGCCGCTGGTCGAGGGCGCCAGCGTCGTCGTGCACGCGAAGCCGTCGTACTACGCCAACCGCGGCACCCTGTCGCTGGCCGCCCGCGAGATCCGGATGGTCGGCCTCGGCGAGCTGCTCGCCCGGATCGAGCGACGCCGGCAGCTGCTGGCGGCCGAGGGCCTCTTCGACCCGGACTCGGAAGCGCGCGCTGCCGTTCCTCCCCGGACGCGTCGGCCTGGTCACCGCGCCCGGCTCCGCCGCCGAGCGCGACGTGCTCGAGAACGCTCGGCGACGCTGGCCCGCCGTGGTGTTCGAGGTCGCGCATGCGGCGATGCAGGGGACCCGGGCGGCCACAGAGGTGATGGAGGCCGTCGAGCGGCTCGACCGCCACCCGGACGTCGACGTGATCGTCGTGGCCAGCGGCGGCGGCTCGGTCGAGGACCTGCTGCCGTTCTCCGACGAAGGCGCTGATCCGCGCCGTGTCCTCGGTCCGCACCCCCGTGGTGTCGGCCATCGGCCACGAGCCGGACTCGCCACTGCTCGACCTCGTGGCCGACGTCCGGGCGTCCACGCCGACCGACGCCGCCAAGCTGGTCGTCCCCGACGTCGCCGAGGAGCAGCACAGGTCGGCCGCGCCCGCGACCGGATCCGGGCGCGCCCTCGTCGGGCTGCTGGCCCGGGAGCAGGCCGGCCTCGACGCGTCTCCGCTCGCGGCCGGCGCTGGCCGACCCGCGCACCCTGGTCGACGCCCGGGTCGACGAGGTCGCCCAGCTTCGGGACCGCGCCCGGCGGTGCCTCCGACACGGGCTCGACCGCGCGACGGACGATGTCGCCCACCAGCGCGCGCGGGCACGGGCGCTCTCCCCGCTGGCGACGCTGCAGCGCGGCTACGCCGTGCTCCAGGACGCCGACGGGCCACGTCGTCAGCTCCGTGGCCGG
The DNA here is from genome assembly GCA_963733895.1 of uncultured Actinomycetota bacterium. Taxonomy (GTDB): domain Bacteria; phylum Actinomycetota; class Actinomycetes; order Propionibacteriales; family Nocardioidaceae; genus Nocardioides. The sequence continues at coordinate 153,679 of CAVTEY010000003.1, read as the reverse complement.
CGTCAGCACCGGCGTCGGCGTCGCGGTCCGGGTCACCGACGGCCGCATCCATGCCACCACCACCGGGGTCGAGCAGCTGTCGACGGTCGAGCCGACCGATGATGCCACCGAGCCCGTCGACGTCACCGAGGAGCACGATGACTGAGCAGAAGCCCACCTACGAGGCTGCCCGCGAGGAGCTGATCGAGGTGGTCCGCAGGCTGGAGGCGGGCGGGACCACCCTCGAGGAGTCGCTGGCGCTGTGGGAGCGCGGCGAGCAGCTCGCGAAGACCTGCCAGGAGTGGCTGGACGGCGCCCGCGAGCGCCTCGACGCCGCCGTCGAGGCAGACGGAGGCGAGCGGTCTCAGCCCGAGGGCTGAGTCACCGGCTCCGTGGTGAGGTCGCCGATGAGCGCGGTGAGGTCCGCCTCGTCGGCAGACCCGTAGACCAGCACGACGTCCTCGCCGACCTCGGCCGCGAAGGCGAGGTCGCCACCGGCGTCCTCGAACGCCTGCCAGTGCGACGCCACCGAGCCCGCGACGTCGATGGCCGGCAGGGCGGTGGTGGCCTCGTCGACGTACGTCGCCAGCAGGTCCTCGAGCGAGGCGTCCTCCTGCCGGATCCCGGCGAACCGCCCTCGTCGGTGAGCATGCCCAACCCCCACGCCGTTGCTCGCCGGGCGTGAGCTCGACGCTGGTGGCGATCCAGTCCGGCGGCAGCGCGCGCGGGTACACCACGTCGACGCCGGCCTCCTGGGCGAGGGCGGCCTGCTCCAGGTAGTCCACGGGCTCCGGCTGGGTCTCCAGCTCGTCCCGGTTGAGGGCCCGGAAGACCACGAAGGCGCCGACCACCAGCAGGATGACGAGCATCGCCCCGATCAGTCCCGACGTGGTCCGCTGGTAGCGCCCACCCTGTTCACTCACGCGCCAATCTTCACAGCACGCGGCGAGCTGGTCGGCGATCGGGGGTCTGGTCCTGAGCCCTGATACCGTCGCGGCGATCATCCGAACGTGCGAGCACAGGTGGCATTGGTGACCGAGCAACCCGAACCCCGACAGCCCGAGTTCCAGCAGCTCGGCAGCCTCGAGTTCGAACCCACGGCGTGTCCGGTGTGCGGTGGCCGGAAGACCCGCCGTCCGCTGCGCAAGGACTTCCAGGGCGAGCGACCTCCGCGTTCGCGACGTGCACGACCTGCGACACGCTCTACATGAACCCGCGCCTGACGGTCGACTCGCTGCGGACCGTCTACGACTCCGAGGAGTTCTACGAGGGCCGCGAGAAGAACATCAACTACTACTCGTTCCTCAGCGGCGAGCGCTATCTGCGTCGCACCGCGGCCGGGCGGATCGGGCGCTTCCGGCGCTTCGCGAAGGGCCGCAAGCTCCTCGAGGTGGCCTCGGCCGCCGGCTTCTTCCTCGCCGAGGCCAAGGACGCGGGCTTCGACGCCGAAGGCATCGAGATCTCCCGGCCGATGGCGGCCTACGCCTCCAAGCGGTGGGAGGTGCCGGTGCAGGGAGAGTCGATCGAGGACGCCGACCTGGCCCCGGAGGCCTACGACGTGATCGCGTCCTGGGGCGTCATGACGATCATCCGCGACCCGCGCGCGGTGATCGAGAAGTTCCACAGCGCCCTCAAGCCTGGCGGCGTGTGGGCCTTCAACACCTACGACAACCGGTCGCTGTGGGGCCGGCTGTTCCGCGGCCACGTGGTACATCCTGGTCGCGAACACCAGCCAGATCCACAACGACCGGACCCTGCGGCGCCTGCTCGACGAAGGCGGGCTTCGACCTGGTGGCCCGCCGAAGGGACCGGCCCCACGCCAGCGTGGAGCGGCTGTTGTTCGTGCTGCTCTCGCACCTCAGCACCGGCGTGCGCGACAGATTCTTCGAGCGGGTCCACTTCCTGAACCGGCTGATCGTCCCCGTGGCGGCGCCGGACGCCTACGAGTACGTCTGCGTGAAGCGCTGACCCGTCGCCGACGCGTACTGGTCCTCGACCAGAGCCTCGCCCGATAGCATGCGCCCCATGAGCGACACCCCGGGGGACCTCAACGCGACCACCGCCGACCGCAACCTCGCGCTCGAGCTGGTCCGGGTCACCGAGGCGGCCGCCATGGCCGCCGGCCGCTGGGTCGGGCCGCGGCGACAAGAACGGCGCCGACGGCGTGGCCGTCAACGCGATGCGGGTGATGATCTCCACGATCGGCATGAACGGCACCGTGGTCATCGGCGAGGGCGAGAAGGACAACGCGCCGATGCTCTACAACGGCGAGCAGGTCGGCGACGGCACCGGCCCGGAGTGCGACGTCGCGGTCGACCCGATCGACGGCACGACCCTCACCGCCAAGGGCATGAGCAACGCGATCTCCGTGCTCGCGGTCGCCCCGCGCGGCGCGATGTACGACCCGTCGGCCGTCTTCTACATGGAGAAGCTCGCCACCGGCCCGGAGGCCGCCGACGTCGTCGACATCCGCTACCCGGTGGCCGAGAACATCCGCCGGGTGGCGAAGGCGAAGGGCTCCAAGCCCGCCGACGTCACCGTGGTCCTGCTCGACCGGCCCCGGCACGACAAGCTCGTCGAGGAGATCCGCGAGACCGGCGCCCGGATCAAGTTCATCACCGACGGCGACGTCGCCGGCGCGATCATGGCCGCCCGCCCCGACACCGGCATCGACCTGCTGCTCGGCATCGGCGGCACCCCCGAGGGCATCATCGCGGCCTGCGCGATGAAGTGCCTCGGCGGCGTGATCCAGGGCCGGCTGTGGCCGCAGGACGACGAGGAGCGGCAGCGCGCCCTCGACGCCGGCCACGACCTCGACCCCGACTTCGTGCTCACCACCGACGACCTGGTCACCGGCGACGACTGCTTCTTCGTGGCCACCGGCATCACCGACGGCGAGCTGATGCGCGGCGTGCGCTACCGCGCGGGCGGCTGCACGACCCACTCGCTGGTGATGCGGCTCGCGCAGCGGCACGATCCGCTCGATCACCTCGGAGCACAAGCTGCACGAAGCTACGCGCTTTCGCCGCGATCGACTTCGACCACTGACGCCGGCGAGCCGGCCGCCCGCAGTGGCGGCAGACGACACGTGGTCGATCACCCGCGGGTCAACCGCCATCCCGACGTGCGACGCGCGGACCTCCACCGCCGTCGGCCAGCGGGTCGATGCACGCGCGCCAGTCGACGATGCCGTCGCGCCGGGAGTAGATCGCGGTGAACGCCGACCCCGACCGGTACCGGCGAGCCGGCTCTCGTCGAAGCTCTGCCGCGCGCACGCCGCCGGCGACGCAGTCCTCGGACATCAGGCCGGGGACGCCGGCCCGGCTGAGCCGGACCAGCACGTCGACGCTGCGGGTCAGCGACACGTGGTGGGCGCCGGGCGCGAGCATCGGGCTGCCCATCGTGACGATCCCCGACACCAGGTCGGGGCGGCGTACGGCGAGCCCGCGCGCCAGCATGCCGCCGAGGCTGTGGCCGACGATCTGCACCCGTCGCCCGCGTCGCTGGACGATCGACTCCAGCCGCACTCTCGAGCTGCGGCGGCGGCGTTCGTGGGTGCAGCCGACGTTGGCGTGGATGTGGGAGCGGTAGGTGCGGAAGCCCTGCTCGCCGCAGCGCCGCCGCCATCAGGCGCAGCGTCCCGTCGCCGGCCATGAAGCCCGGCACCAGCACCACCGGGTCGGCGTGCTCGCGTCGGTACCCGGCCGGCGTACGGCGCGCCCCAGCGGTTCCGTCGCTCTCCCACCGAGCGGACGCGTAGCGCCCGGCCTCGGTGACGACGCTGCTCTCGCGCACGACAGCCGCGATGCGCCGCGGCGACTCGAAGCCGTCGGCGATGCAGGAACGGCGCCAGCGTGGCGTGCTCACGACTCGACGGTAGGGGCTGAGCGGCACCGACCGGGGTGTGGCACGCCATTTCCCGCATATGCGCTACCCGATCGTGTCCGCTCCGTGACCTTGCTGTTGACTTGCCGCCATGCCAGCACGTCGCACGCCGTGGTCCCGACGTGGCGGTCTCCGAGGAGCTCTTCGCCCCGGTCGAGCCGGGACATCGAGCTCTGCTACCAGACCTACGGCGACCCCGACGACGAGCCGCTGCTGCTGGTGATGGGCCTGGGCGGGCCGATGACCTGGTGGGACCCCGAGCTGTGCGAGATCCTCGCCGAGCGCGGGTTCTTCGTCATCCGCTACGACAACCGGGACACCGGGCGCTCCACCCGGAGTCCCGGCCGGGTCACCCGCGTCGATGCTCGTCCGCGCCTTCGCGCGGCCGGCCGGGTGCGGCCGCCGTACACCCTGGACGACCTCGCCGACGACGCCTTCGGGCTGCTCGACCACCTCGGCCTCGACTCGGCGCACGTCGTCGGGGTGTCGATGGGCGGCATGATCGCCCAGACCATGGCGATCGACGCAGCCGCGGCGGGTGCGGTCGCTGACCAGCATCATGTCGACGACCAGGCAAGCGCTCGGTGGGCTGGCAGCACCCCGCGCTGCTGCCCTCCCTGTTGACGGCGCGCGGCCCGAGCCGTGAGGAGTACGTCGAGAGCAGCGCGGCATTCTCGAGGCTGATCGGTTCGCCGGCCTATCCCGAAGGCCGCGGATCGGGTTGTTCGCGCGGGCCGGTGAGACCTTCGACCGCGGCATCAGCCGCAGCGGCGTGATGCGCCAGATGCTCGCCGTGCTAGCCCAGCCCAACCGCGGCGCGCGGCTCCGCGCGCTCTCCGTGCCGACGGTGGTCATCCACGGCCTGGCCGACAAGATGGTCCACGTCTCGGGTGGCCGGGCCACCGCCGCCGCCGTCCCCGGAGCCGAGCTGCTGCTCATCGACGGCATGGGCCACGACCTGCCGCCGGCCCTGTTCGTCGAGCGTATCGCGGACGCGATCGAACGGACTGCGTCCGGCGAGCCTGAGCCGCATGGCGGTAGTGGACAAACTCCCCGAACAGGACTAGACGTGTGACCTAGACACACGAGGAGGGCGCATGAAGAAACGTCCGGACGGCACGGTCCGTCGTCAGCGAGCCGCCGTCGCCGCCGCGCCTTGCCGCCGTCGCCGTCCTGGTGGCGTCCGGCCTGCTGGCCGCATGTTCGGGTGACGACGACTCGGGCACCCCCGAGCTCGTCTGGTACATCAACCCCGACGCGGGCGGCCAGGACGCGGTCGCCAAGGAGTGCAGCACGGACGACTACACGATCACCACCCAGGTGCTCCCACAGGACGCCAGCCAGCAGCGGATCCAGCTGGCCCGTCGGCTCGCCGCCGAGGACCCCACCATCGACCTGATGAGCCTCGACCCGCCCTTCACCGCGGAGTTCGCGAACGCGGGCTACCTCGCCGAGATCCCCTCCGGACCTGCAGACGCAGTTCGCGGAGCAGGCGTTCGAGGGCGCGACGGCTGCCGCCACCTGGGAGGACGAGCTCGTGGTCGCGCCGTTCTGGTCCAACACGCAGGTGCTCTGGTACCGCAAGTCCTTCGTCGACAAGGCCGGTCTCGACATGAGCCAGCCCGTGACGCTGGGACCAGATCATCCAGGCCGCCATCGGACAACGGCGGCACGGTCGGGGTCCAGGCCAACAAGTACGAGGGCTACTCGGTGTGGATCAACGCCCTGATCGCCGGCGCCGGCGGCGAGATCGCCACCGAACACCGAGGAGGGGCGCCGACGCCGACGATCGACGATCGCGTCCGAGGCCGGCCGAGACCGCCGCGGGTGTCATCGAGGAGCTGGCCGCCTCCGCGGCGGCGCCCGCCGACCTCTCGGTGTCCAACGAGGGCACGGCGGCCGCCAACTTCGGCGCCGAGGACGGCGCCTTCCATGGTGAACTGGACGTTCATCTGGGGCAACTACGGCGAAGAGCGACTCGGCGACGACATCGGCTACGCCCGCTACCCGCAGACGGTCGAGGGCGAGGAGTCCCGGCCGCCGTACGGCGGGATCGGCATCGGCGTTAGTGACCTTCACCGAACACACCGACGAGGCCATCCAGGCGCTCGAGTGCATGACCAGCCCCGAGAAGCCAGGCGCTCAACGCGGAGCTGACCCGGCAACATGCCGTCGAGCGAGGCCGGCTACGACGCAGCCGGCCGTCCAGGAGCTCTTCCCGCCCGAGCTGCTCGCTCTCTTCCAGGAGAGCGTCGAGACAGCCGCCCCCCGCACGGTGACGCCGTACTGGAGCGACATGTCAGGAGCGATCCAGAGCACCTGGCACCCGCCGGCCAGCGTCGACAGCGACACCCCAGAGGAATCCAGCAGTTCATCGAGGACGTTCTCCAGGGAAGGAGCCTGCTGTGAGCACCGACCGTCGCTCCCGACCCGGACGACGCAGGACCAAGCGCGCCAAGGCCGCCGCCAGCGACCGGTCGCGAGCGGAGAACCGGCTGGGCATGAGGCTGGTCGCCCCCGCCGTGATCATGATGCTCGCTGGTCACCGGCATGGCCGATGATCGCAGGCGCTCTACCTGTCGCTCTTCCGACTATCGGCTCACCGCACCCGACGACCGGGAGTTCATCGGCCTCGGCAACTACGGCACGGTTCTGACCGACAGCCTGTTCTGGCAGGACACCTGGAACACCGTGCTGATCATGGTGGTCACGGTGGCCGTGGAGCTGGTCATCGGCTTCGCGTTCGCGATGGTGATGCACCGGGTCATCTTCGCCCGCGGCGCCATCCGGACCTCGATCCTGATCCCCTACGGCATCATCACCGTGGTCTCGGCCTATCGCCTGGCAGTTCGCGTTCAGCCTCACCAACGGCTTCGTCAACGGATGGCTGCCCTTCGTCGGCGACGACTACAACTGGTTCGGCGACCACTGGCCGGCGATGTTCGCGATCATGGTCTCCGAGATCTGGAAGACCACGCCGTTCATGTCGCTGCTGCTCCTCGCCGGGTCTCTCCCAGATCTCGGAGGACATGCTCGAGGCCGCGAAGGTCGACGGCGCCACCTGGTGGCAGCGGCTGTGGAAGGTGATCCTCCCGAACATGCGGGCCGCGATCATGGTCGCGGTGCTGTTCCGGGCCCTCGACGCCTACCGGATCTTCGACAACATCTACGTGATGACCCGAGGGGCCCAGGACACCGAGTCGATCTCGTTCCTGACCTACCGACAGGTCATCGAGCAGGTCCAGCTCGGGCTGGGCTCGGCGCTGTCGGTGCTGCTCTTCCTGTCGGTGCTGCTGCTCGCCTGGCTGATCGTCAAGCTCTTCGGGGTCGACCTGGCCAGGGCAAGGGGTGAAGGCTGATGAAGAACAAGACCACAATCGGGACCTGGATCGGCTTCCTGCTGATCCTGGTCTGGTGCCTGCTGCCGGTGGTGTGGATCATCTCGCTGTCGTTCAAGGGCCCCGAGGAGACGGCTGCGGGAAGCCCGCAGTTCCTGCCCGAGGACGCGACGCTCGCAGAACTACCGGGACATCCTGGACAACCCGGACTTCACCGACGCGCTGCGCAACTCGTTCGGGATCTCGCTCGATCGCGACGGTGCTGTCGGTGGTCCTTGCCACGCTCGCGGCGTACGCCATCGCGCGTCTGGAGTTCAAGGGCAAGCGGCTGGTGCTGTCGCTCGCGCTGGCGATCGCGATGTTCCCGGTGGTCTCGCTGGTGGGCCCGCTGTTCGACCTGTGGCGCACCCTCGGCCTCTTCAACACCTGGCCCGGCCTGATCATCCCCTACATGTCGTTCACGCTGCCGCTGGCGATCTGGACCTTGTCGGCGTTCTTCCGCGAGATCCCGTGGGAGATGGAGCAGGCGGCCCAGGTCGACGGCGCGACGTCGTGGCAGGCGTTCCGCAAGGTGATCGTCCCGCTCGCGGCACCCGGCGTGTTCACCGCCGCGATCCTGACGTTCTTCTTCGCGTGGAACGAGTTCGTGCTGGCGATCTCGCTGACGTCCACGACCCAGTCACGAACGGTGCCGGCCCAGCTGTCGTTCTTCGTCGGGCCGGACCCGTTCAACCCGCCGTACGGCCAGCTGGCCACCGCCTCCGTGATCGTCACCATCCCGATCATCATCATCGTCCTGCTGTTCCAGCGAAAGATCGTCGCCGGTCTCACCTCCGGCGCAGTGAAGGGTTGAGTCCATGGCTGCCATCGACATGAAGAACATCGTCAAGCAGTACGGCGACGGCTTCCCCGCCGTGAACGACGTCAGCATCGACGTCGCAGGACGGGGAGTTCATGATCCTCGTCGGCCCGTCCGGCTGCGGGAAGTCGACCCTGCTGCGGATGATCGTCGGGCTCGAGGACATCACCTCCGGGCGACATGGTCATCGGCGACCGCAAGGTCAACGACCTGGCGCCGCGCGACCGCAACCTCGCGATGGTGTTCCAGAACTACGCGCTCTACCCGCACCTGACCGTCTACGAGAACATCGCGTTCCCGCTTGCGGCTGGCCGGCGCGCCGAACGACGAGGTCGACGAGAAGGTCCGCGAGGCGTCAGCAAGACGCTGGAGCTCGACGAGCACCTCGAGCGCAAGCCCGGCAACCTGTCGGGCGGCCAGCGCCAGCGGGTCGCGATGGGGCGCGCGATCGTCCGCGACGCCGACGCGTTCCTCTTCGACGAGCCGCTGTCCAACCTCGACGCCAAGCTGCGCGGCCAGATGCGCACCGAGATCGCCCGGCTGCAGAAGCGGCTCGGCATCACCACGGTCTACGTCACCCACGACCAGACCGAGGCGATGACGCTGGGCGACCGGGTCGCGGTGCTCAAGCGCGGCGTGCTCCAGCAGCTCGCCACGCCGCGGGAGCTCTACGAGAACCCGGGGAACCTCTTCGTCGCCGGCTTCATCGGCTCCCCGCCGATGAACTTCCTGCCCGCCGACGGTCGAGGGCACGCACGGTGAAGCTGCCGTTCGGCACCGTCGCAGATCCCTGCCGACAAGGCCGAGAAGGCGCAGGGCAAGGGGCTGCTGATCGCCGGCATCCGCCCCGAGCACTTCGAGGACGCCTCGGTGGTCGAGACGCCGACGAGGCCAGGGCTCGACGTTCCGGGCCAACGTCGACGTCGTGGAGTGGCTCGGCAACGAGGCCTACGCCTACATCCCGTTCGAGGCGCCGCCCGAGGTGCAGGAGCAGCTCACGCAGCTCGAGCGGGACCTCGACGGCGAGTCGCTGCGCACCCAGCTGGTCATCTCCCTCGACGGCGCCAGCCGGATCGCGGAGGGCGACGAGGCCGAGATCTGGGTCGACGCCTCCAAGATGCACCTGTTCGACCCCGACACGGGCGAGAACCTCACCGTCGACCGGTCCAAGCGCCGGATCCGGATGCCCGGAGGCAGCGAGGAGGTCGGACGCGAGCAGGCCCTGCCTGAGCGGCGGCTCCGGCTGGTTGCCTCCGGCTGGCGTGGCGACCGCCGACGTGGGCCGGGTGCCTATGCCCCGGCCACGAGTCGGTCGTTCCGGCACTTGCGCCGGCGCATGCGGCCTTGCGGGTGACGGTGACCCCGGCCATCAGGGCGACGCCCTTGACCCGGACCACGGGCGAGTCGGGCCCGATCTCCGGCGGGACCTTGTCGCGGGCCTGGTCGAAGCCGCCCATGATCCCGATGCCCTCGACGATGACGTGGGTGCGCTCGTTGACGACGATGTCGATGCCGGCCCATGACCGCGTTGGCGTTGATGACCGTCTCGCGCGTGGCGAACGTGCCTCCCGCAGGTCGAGGTCGACCCCGCCCATCATCGCGAACGCCGTGTGCTGTGGCACCGACCTCCCAGACGCCCCTTGCGGCTCGACGCCGCCCATGATGGCGATCGTGCTCTCGTAGGCGCGGGGCCGGCAGCCGTTCGGCGAGGCCGCTGCGGTCGTGGCGCCGCCGGCGCGGCCCAGGCGCCGGATCGGCAGGTCGACCGTGATCGGGACCAGGTCGGCGTACGTCTTGCGCGGCGTACGTCGCCTCGAGGCGCTCGTCGAGCTCGTCGATGTCGAGTCGACCCTCGCCGGCGGCCTCGCGCAGGATCTCGGCCACCTTGTGGCGGTCCTGCGTCCGAGATGCGCATCTGGGCCGGGTCGGATCGGTCGATCGGTCCTTCCATGGGGTCAGGGTAGTCGGCACCCTCACCTGCCCACCCACCTCGGCGGGGTCGGCTCGAGAGCCGGCCCCGCCAGGTCGTGAGCATCTCTGTGCCTGTCCCAGTCGCTGTCCCAGTCCGACCCGACCTAGGGCTGAGGAACTCGGCCGTAGGCATCCATCCGCGACTGTGCCTCACGACGCTCGTCAGCGCTCGCTGGCTGCGACGTGCAGGCTCGGGCGGCACGTTCCCACTGGTCGGCTGACATCAGCCTCTGGCCCAGGCAGGCGTCCGCGTCCTGCGTGCTGGACACGGTTCGTTCCTGCTCGATCGGGTCGCTGATGTTGGCGGGAGCGACCGCGGTCTCGGACCCACACGCGGCGGTGGCGGTCATGATGAAGCCGGCGAAGGCGATCCCCCATGCCGAGCGACGGTGAATGGTGTTCATGATGGTTGTCCTTTCGTGACGGGCCGGTCCGGGCTGGGCCAGCACCCCCACAGTCGGGCCGTGGCGGGCCCGCTTGACGACGCTTGACAGAACTGGACAGCCGAAATCTCAGTGGACTGCGATCCCCGGAGGCGAGCGAACTCGCGGACTCCGCGCCGCACCGCGAAGCCCTGTCCGCGAAGCTCCTGCGCCGCGAGGGACGCCCGCGAGCACGTCCCCCTGCTGGCGGCGATCCGCGAGACGGCTGGTCGCTAGGGTCGCCAGCGGCGGTGACGGGTGCCCGGCTCGCCCTCGCGGATCAGCTGGAGCCGCGGCCTCGGTCCGTCGGTGCGTCCGGTCTGCGGCTTGCGGCGGCCGGCCCGCCACGGCATCGGCCAGGCCGCACCCGGGCCGTCGTAGTCCTGCTCGACCGCGGCATGCAGCGTCCAGGACGGGTCGTAGAGGTGCGCCCGGCCGAGCGCGCACAGGTCGGCGCGACCGGCCAGCAGGATCGAGTTCACGTCGTCGTAGGACGAGATCACGCCGACCGCGATGGTGGGCACGCCGACCCGGTTGCGGATCGCGTCGGCGTACGGCGTCTGGTAGCGAGCGGCCGAACGCCGGCCGCTCGCCGGCGGTGACCTGGCCGGTCGAGACGTCGATCGCGGCGGCGCCGGCGTCCACGAACGCCCGCGCGACGGCGAGCGCGTCGTCGAGGGTCTGGCCGTCGTCGACCCAGTCGGTGGCGGAGATCCGCACGGTCATCGGCCGGTCAGCCGGCCACACCTCGCGCATCGCGCGCGAACACCTCGAGCGGGAACCGCAGCCGGCCGCGACGTCGCCGCCGTACTCGTCGGTGCGCCGGTTGGTGACCGGGGAGAGGAACGCCGACAGCAGGTAGCCGTGGGCGCAGTGCAGCTCCAGCAGGTCGAAGCCGGCCTCGGCGCCACGGCGTGCGGACGTCGACGAACTCGTCGCGGATGGCGTCCATCTCGGCGCGGGTCAGCTCGCGCGGCACCTGGTTGACGCCCTCGCGGTAGGCCACCGGCGACGGGCGCGACGACCTCCCAGTTGTCCTGCGTCGAGCGGCTCGTCGATGCCCTCCCACATCAGCTTGGTCGAGCCCTTGCCGCCGGAGTGGCCGAGCTGGAGGCCGATCTTCGCGCGCGAGTGTTGGTGTGCACGAAGTCGGTGACCCGCCGCCAGGCCGCCTGCTGCTCGTCGTCCCACAGCCCGGCGCAGCCCGGGGTGATCCGGCCGTCGGGCGACACGCAGACCATCTCGGTCATCACCAGCCCGGCGCCGCCGAGCGCCTTGCCGCCGAGGTGGACGAGGTGGAAGTCGGAGGTCAGGCCGTCGACCGCGACGTACATGTCCATCGGCGAGACGACGACCCGGTTGACCAGCTCGAGCCCGCCGATCCGGGCGGGCTGGAACATCGGCGGGCGGACGTCGCCGGGCGTGGCCGCCGACTGTGGCCGGCGTACCACTCGTCGCAGCGGGCCACGAACTCCGGGTCGCGCAGCCGCAGGTTGTCGTAGGTGACCCGGCGGCTGCGGGTCATGATGTTGAACGCGAACTGCAGCGGTTCCTGGTGGACGTACTGGTCGAGGTTCTCGAACCACTCGAGGCTGGCCTGGGCGGCGCGCTGCGTCGAGAGCACGACGGCCTTGCGCTCGGTCTCGTACGTCGCCAGCGCGGCGGCGAGCGTCGGCCTCCTCGTGGAGGCAGGCGGCGAGGGCGAGCGCGTCCTCCATCGCCAGCTTGGTGCCCGAGCCGATCGAGAAGTGCGCGGTGTGGGCGGCGTCGCCGAGGATCACCACGTTGTCGTGCACCCAGTGCTCGTTGCGGACCGTGGTGAAGCTGATCCACCGGGAGTTGTTGGCCATCACCTCGTGCCCCTCGAGGACGTCGGCGAAGAGCTCGCGGATCCGCTCGATCGACTGCTCGTCGGACTCGCCGGGCGCCCACGTGCGGTCGGCGAACTCACGCGAACCCGGCCTTCTCCCAGACGGCGGAGGTCATCTCGACGATGAACGTGCTGCCGGTGGCGTCGTACGGGTAGCCGTGGATCTGCATCACGCCGTGCGGCGTCTGGGCGATGTAGAACTTGAAGGCGTCGAAGACCTTGTCGGTGCCCAGCCAGATGTACTTGCAGTCGCGGACCTCGAGGGTCGGCCGGAAGGTGTCGGCGTACCTCGCCCGGACCGCCGAGTTGAGACCGTCGCAGGCGACGACGAGGTCGTGCGTGCGCGGCCAGCTCGTCGACGTCGGGCGCCTCGGTGCGGAAGTGGAGCGTGACCCCGAGCTCGCGGCAGCGGTCCTGCAGGATCTCCAGCAGCCGCCTGCCGCGACATCGCCGCGAAGCCGTGGCCACCGCTGGTGACGACCTCGCCCTTGAAGTGCACGTCGATGTCGTCCCAGACCGCGAACTCCTGCTGCATCCGGGCGTAGACGCCGGGGTCGGCGTGCTCGATGCCGCCGAGCGTCTCGTCGCTGAAGACCACGCCGAAGCCGAAGGTGTCGTCGGCGGCGTTGCGCTCCCAGACCGTGATCTCGTGGCCGTCCCGGTCCTGTCCGCGCGCTGCGAGCTGTTGGGCGAGCGCGCTGAAGTAGAGCCCTCCGGGGCCGCCCCCGATCACCGCGATCCGCATCCGGCTCAACATAGTGCGTTCTTGACGGAAGTTGTCAAGGCGCAATACGCGTCGCGGAGCATGACCGCCGGGCTGACGGACGAGCAGCAGGAGTACGTCGCCCGGATCCGCGCCGTCGCCAGCGACCACCTGGCGGAGTGCCGCCCGTCCACGGGGCGGTGAACCGGCCGCTGGTGCGCGGCGCTCGGCGAGCACGGGCCTGCTGCGCGGCCTGTTCGGCGGCACGCCGGACGAGCCTGCCGGCGGGACGCGGCGGCGCTGCAGCTCTGCCTGCTGCGCGAGACCCTGGCCACGGTCACCACCGAGGCCGAGACCGCGCTCGCCCTGCAGGGCCTCGGGCAGCTACCCGATCCTGCAGTCCGGGTCGCCGCCGGCCGTCGAGCGCTGGATCCCGGGTGTGGTCGCCGGCGAGACCGTCGCCGCCTTCGCGCTCTCCGAGCCCGACGCCGGCTCGGACGCCGCCGCCCTGTCGCTGGCGCGCCGACCGCGACAGCGACGGGTCCTGGCGGCTGCACGGCGAGAAGACCTGGATCTCCAACGCCCCCGAGGCCGACGTCTACTCCGTCTTCGCCCGCACCACGGACGGCGCGGGCGCGCGCGGCGTCACCGCGTTCGTGGTGCGCCGGCGACGCCGACGGGCTGGCCGGCGAGCGCGCTCGACATGCTCGCCCCGCACGCGATCGGCCGCCTGGTCTTCGACGGGGTCCGGGTCACCGACGGACGACGTGCTCGGCGAGGTCGACCGCGGCTTCGCGGTGGCGATGCGCACCCTCGACCTGTTCCGGCCCAGCGTCGGCGCGTTCGCGGTCGGGATGGCCCAGGCGGCCCTCGACGCCGCACTGGACTGGGCGCTGACCCGCGAGGTCTACGGCGACCTGCTGATCCGGCAGCAGTCGGTCGAGCACACGCTGGCCGAGATGGCGACCCGGACCGAGGCGGCGCGGCTGCTGGTGCACGCCGCGGCCACGGCGTACGACGCGGGCGCGCCCGGCCGCCGAGGTCACCCAGAGCGCCGCGATGGCCAAGCTCTTCGCGACCGAGACCGCGCAGTGGGTGGTCGACCAGGCCGTGCAGCTGCACGGCGCGCGGGGGCTGCAGCGGGGCCACCTGCTCGAGCGGCTCTATCGTGAGGTGCGCGCCCCGCGCATCTACGAGGGCGCCTCCGAGGTGCAGCGCACGATCATCGGCCGCGGGCTGGTCCGCGCAGCCGTCGACCAGGAGGGACAAGCAGTGACCCGCTACCGAGGCAGCGTGCCCGATCACCGACGACTGGCAGCACTTCCGCTTCGCGGTCGCGGACGGGGTCGCCACCGTGACCCTCGACCGGCCCGAGAAGATGAACCCGCTCACCTTCGAGTCGCTACGCCGACCTGCGCGACCTGCTGCACGAGCTGCCGCACCGCGGCGACACCGACGTGCTGGTGATCCGCGGCGAGGGCAAGGGCTTCTGCGGCGGCGGCGACGTCAACGAGATCATCGGCGAGCTGATCGACGATGGACCCCCGCGACCTGATCGGCTTCACCCGGATGACCGGCGACGTGATCAAGGCGATGCGCGAGTGCCCGATCCCGATCATCGCCGGCATCCAGGGCATCGCGGCCGGAGCGGGCGTCGGTGATCGCGATCGCGTCGCGACTTCCGGGTCGTGCTCGACCTCGGCCCGGTTCGCCTTCCTGTTCACCAAGGTCGGGCTCTCGGGCGGCGACATGGGCGCGGCGTACCTGCTCCCCCGGGTCGTCGGCGCCGGCCGCGCCACCGAGCTGCTGATGCTCGGCGACACCATCGACGCCGAGACCGCCGACCGCTACGGCCTGGTGCACGCAGCTGGTGAGCCGACGACCGAGCTCGACGCCGCGGTGGCCGCGCTCGCGCGGCGGCTGGCCGACGGGCCGACGCTGGCCTACGCGCAGACCAAGTCGCTGATCACCCGCGAGCTCGACATGCCGATCGGCGCGGCGATGGAGCTCGACGCGATGACCCAGGCGCTGCTGATGACCACGTCGGACCACGCGGAGTTCCACGCCGCGTTCAACGAGAAGCGCCCGCCGGAGTGGACCGGGCGATGAGCGAGCCCACGACCGGGACCGGCCGGGTCGCGCTGGTCACGGGCGCCTCCCATGGCATCGGGCGCGGCCTGTGCGCCGCGCCCTGTCCGATGCCGGGCACCGGGTGGCGCTCGTCTCCCGGTCCGCATCGGCACTGCAGGACGTGGCCGACGAGCTGCCCGGTGAGGCGCTGGTCGTCCCCGCCGACGTGACCGACCCCGCTGCGCTGGAGGAGGCGTTCGCCATGGTGGAGTCGGCCTGGGGGCCGGTCGAGGTGCTGGTGGTCAACGCCGGCGCGGCGATGTCGGCGCCGCTGGTGAAGACCTCCGACGAGGACTGGCAGCGGATGCTCGACGTCAACCTGACCGCGCCGTTCCGGTGCCTCCGCCGGGCCCTGCCCGCGATGACGCAAGCCGGCTGCGGACGGGTGGTGGTCATCGCCTCGATCGCCGGCAAGACGGGCGGCGCCCGGCATCGCGGCGTACACCGCCAGCAAGCACGGCGTCCTCGGCCTGGTCCGCACCGCTGCCGCCGAGGTGGCGCCCACCGGGGTGACCGTCAACGCGGTCTGCCCGGGATACGTCGACACCCCGATGACCGACGCAGTCGGTCGCCAACATCGCCGCCGGCACCGGTCGCAGCGCCGAGGACGCCCGGTCGATCCTCGCGAACATGCAGCCGATCGGTCGCCTGGTCACGCCTGGGGAGGTCGCTTCGACCGTGATGCTGTGCGTGGAGAACGCCGCCATCAACGGCCAGGGGCTCAACGTCGACGGAGGCGCGGTCCAGTCATGAACGCGGATCAACCCCTCGTCACTCGCCGCACCCTCCGGCTTCTCACACGCCGTCGTGGCCACCGGTACGACGGTCTTCCTGGCAGGGCAGACCGGCATGGCCGCGGACGGCTCGATCGTGCCAGGCGGCGTGGTCGCCCAGTTCGAGCAGGCTTTGTCGAACCTGCTCACCACCCTCCGCGAGGCCGGCGGCACCCCCGCCGACCTGGCGTCGCTGACGATCTACATCGTCGACATGGACGACTACCGCGCCCACGCCCGGGAGGTCGGCGCGGTGTGGAAGCGGCTCGTCGGCAGCGACTATCCGGCCATGGCCGGCGTCGGAGTGTCCCGGTTGTGGGACGCCGACGCCCTGGTCGAGCTGCAGGGTTTCGCGGTACTCCGCTGACCGTCCGTCAGCGCGCGGCGAAGTGCTGGTAGTCCTTCGAGGAGGACCAGTCGCCGCCCCACTCCCAGCCGATCCTCGCGAAAGCCCTCACCACCACGTCGCCGGCCCGGATGGCACCCGCGGGCGCATCGCCCTGGCGTGACCGGTCGACGGCGGCGAAGTGGCGGCCCGCAGGAGGTTGGACGGAGCCTTCGATGACGTAGGGATTCTGCACGGGGTTGAGATCGATGGCGGCGCCGTGGGCGTGAGCAGACCAGTGCTCCTGACCGACCCGGCGGCAGTTGAAGCCGGAGGTGTTGTTCGCTGCCATCGAGCGGTCGTCATCGCCGCGAAAGTCATCGACCAGCCGCATCCGCTGGATCGGCCACCCCGCGTCGTACAGCGCCCGGAATGCCTTGGTGACCGAGCGGGCAAGGTCTTCGTGGACCACCATTTCGCCGGTGTGAGCCTTCCCGTCGAAGCCGCGGTACGTCATCCGGAGGTAACGCAGGTCCCGGGGCCCCACGGGGCAGCCCGGACGGTGGCTCCAGCGCATCCGGGCGCGCAGTGCCGCGCCGATGGTCCGCACCGACGCGTGGTAAGCCGGCTCGGAGCCCCTGGCCGCACCGGCGTCACGTGGCCGGCCCCTGAGATCGGCACATCCGCGCAGCCGCCCCCAGTCGGCCACCGCGTCGTTCCTGCCGGCTCCGCGGACGGGGACCGGGCGGCCCGAGGCGCGGATCCGGGCCGCCGTCCAGTCGTCCCGGACGACCTCCCCGTCCTCGATCCGGAGCCGGAGCACGCCGGTCTCGGGCCGATGGTTGTGGTACCAGAGGAAGTTGCCGAGCCCGTAGTTCACGTAGGCGTCGCCCAGCCAGCCGGACCCCAGCAACACATGGGCGTGGCTCCCGACGACCACGTCCGCACCCGCGGCGGCCAGAGCGGAGGCGAGCGTCCGTTGCTGCTGGGTGGGACAGGGTTGGCCATCCAGACCCCAGTGCAGATACACCACCACCACGTCGTCTCGCCCCGCGGCCGACCGCACGGCCTGGAGGAGGGCGTGGGTTCGACGCCCTCGGGCCGCGGCGACGCCCGGCGAGGCGTCTCCGGCGGCCCAGAGGGAGCTCATGCTCTCCCGGAACGAGGTGTCCGCGGCGAGGAGAGCGACATCGGTGCCCCGGACCGAAACCCGGTGCGGCGTGAAGGCGGCCCGTCGGTTCCTGCCGACCCCGACGACCGGGATCGGGCTGCGACGGGCAGCGCGCAGGGTGTCCCGGAAGCCGACCCGCCCCCAGTCCGCGGCGTGGTTGTTCGCCATGCCGACGACGTCGACACCGGCCTTGGCCAGCACATCGAGCGCCTCGGGCGGGGTCCGGAAGTAGTACCGGGAGCCGGGCTGCTCCAGCTCCTTCGGGTCCGGCGTTCCCCGGTCCGTGATCGCGGATTCGAGGTTGACCATCGTGACGTCGGCGTCCGCCAGCGTCCGCGCCATGGGTCCGAGCGCTGCACCGGGCCGTCGAAGCAGGGCGGCCAGGCGCAGCTCGAAGTGGATGTCCCCGGCGAACGCGAGGGTCAGCACCTCCGGGCCGCTGTCGACGGCTTCGATGGGGCGCTCGGCGCCAGCTCCCTCGGAGACGCTTGGCCGGGACGGAGTCGACCCGTCGCAGCCCACGAGCACGGCCGTCAGCGCGAGTCCTGCCAGCGCCAGCGCAACCGTGGAACGCCTCATGTTCGGGACAATACGTCGGGAACGACGGTCTTCCGCCCCCTCCCACCCGTCACCTCTCCCGCGCCCGGTGCGCGTTACTCGTGGACGATCGCGTGCGCGTGCCCGTGCGCGTCATCGCGCAGCCGGGCGTCCAGCCGGCGAACAGCTCACCCGCCTCGATGCCCGGCCAGTCCCGCGGCAGGTGCTCCAGCGGCAGGCCGGGGTCGAGGTAGGGAAGCCGCCGCCACGAGGTGAGCATGGGACGTACGTCGCGAACGCCTGCGCCGGCGACAGCGCGGAACGCCGGCGTGCCACCGGGCGCCAGGCCTCGCAGAATCGGCGTACAGGCGGTGAGCGCGTCGATGTCCCACCACTCCCGCATGCGCGCGGCCGAACGTCGCCGGCGCCGAGGTAGTCGCCGCGGAAGAACTCGGTGTACGCCGTCAGGCCCGCTGCCGTCCAGGGCCCGCACAGCCTCGTCGTACATCGTGGCCGGGGCCACCCACACCCCCGGCGCCGCCGTCCCGAAGCCGAGCTTCGACGAGCAGTGAGCGTAGGGCGTGCCGGCGCTCGCGCTCGGACTCCGGCACCGAGAAGACCAGCACCAGCCAGCCGTCCGCGGCCGTGGCGCGAGGTCGCGACCAGATCCGCCGGTCACCCTCGCGCAGCACCTCGAGGGAAGCGGCCGACAGCGCGTAGCCCGCCTGGCCGTCGCGGCGTCGCGGCCTCGAGCACGCCGCGTCGCTTCAGCCGGGAGACCGAGGAGCGGACGGCCGGGAGTCGACGCCGAGGTCGGCCATCAACGCGATCAGGGAGGCGACCGAGAGCCAGTTGCCCTCCTCGCGCGCGTAGAGGCCGTAGAGCGACAGGATCAGCTGGCGCGGCGTCGCCTGCTCCACGGCCCTAGCCGTCATCGCCGCAGCCGGAACCGCTGCAGCTTCCCGGTGGCGGTGCGCGGCAGCGCGTCGACGAACTCGAGGGCGCGGGGGTACTTGTACGGCGCGATCTCGGCCTTGATGAAGTCCTGGAGCTCGCGCATCTTGTCGGCCGAGGCGGGGACCGCATCGGCGAGCACGACGTACGCCTTGACCAGCGAGCCGCGCGCCTCGTCGGGGACACCGACCACGGCGCACTCGGCGACCTCGGGGTGCTTGAGCAACGCCTCCTCGACCTCCGGGGCGGCGATGTTGTAGCCGGAGGAGATGATCATGTCGTCGCTGCGGGCGTGGTACCAGAAGTAGCCGTCGTCGTCGCGACTGAACGTGTCACCGGTGATGTTCCAGCCGTCGCGCACGTAGTCGCGCTGCCGGGGGTCGGAGAGGTATCGGCATCCGGTCGGTCCCTTCACCGCGAGCCGCCCCGGCTCGCCCGGCGGCCGCCTCCCGGCCCGTGCGTCGTCGAGCACGGTGGCGGTGTAGCCGGGCACCGCCCGGCCGGTCGAGCCCGGGCGGATGTCGTCGCCGGCCGCCGAGATGAAGATGTGCAGCATCTCGGTGGCTCCGATCCCGTCGATGATCCGCACGCCGGTCGCGTCGCGGAACGCCTCCCAGGTGGCCGCGGGCAGGTGCTCGCCCGCGGAGACGGCCGCCTTCAGCGACGGCAGCGTCGGCACCCGCCGCGAGCATCGCCTTGTAGGCCGTGGGCGCCGTGAAGCAGGTCGTCACGCCGAACTCGTCGATGATCGCGGCAAGCTCGGCGGGCGTGGCCTTCTCGACCAGCACCGTCGACGCGCCGGCGTGGAGCGGGAACAGCAGCACGCCGCCGAGACCGAACGTGAAGGCGTACGGCGGGGTCCCGGTGAACACGTCGTCGGGGGACGGACGCAGCACGTGCCGGGAGAAGGTGTCGCAGATCGCCAGCACGTCGCGGTGGAAGTGCATGGTCGCCTTCGGCCGGCCGGTCGTGCCCGAGGTGAACGCGAGCAGCGCCACGTCGTCGGCGGAGGTGGCGACGTCGTCGTGGGTGGTGGGTTGGCCGTCAAGGAGGGCGTTGAGACCGGTCTCGGTGCCGAACTCCACCACCCGCACGCCCAGGTCACCGGACAGCCCCTCGGTCCCCTCGACGAACCGCGCGTCGACCAGCGCCAGGTCGAGTCGAGCGATCTCGTGGATGGTGGCCAGCTCGCCCGGTCGCAGCAACGGCATCGTGGTGACGGCGACGGCGCCCGCCTTGAGCACCCCGAACCAGCACGCCGTCAGCCACGGGTTGTTGGGACCCCGCAACAGCACCCGGTTGCCGGGCACGATGCCCAGCCCATCGACCAGCGCGTGGGCGACCCGGTTCGCGGCGGCCAGCAGGTCGGCGTACGACCAGGTCTCGGTGCCCGGCGCGTGCAGGCACGGCCGGTCCCCGCCGTGCTCGGCGATCACGTCGTCGAGGAGCCTGGTCGCGCAGTTCAGGCGGTCCGGATAGGTCAGCTCCGGCAGGTCGTAGCGCAGCTCCGGCCACTGGTCGAACGGGGGCAGGTGATCGCGGCAGAACGTGTCGACGTGGGCGGACGGCAGCAGGTCCATGCGGGCAAGGTATGGCTCGAATCCAACGACCGTCAAGAGTGCGACATATGACTCACGCCGCCGGCGGGCGGAGCTGCTTACGGGGTGTTCTGGTCCGTGGACTGGTCCATGACGTAGATCGCCGCCCCGCCCGGGTCCTGGTAGGTGGCCAGGAAGCCACCGGGGATCTCAGAGGGCTCTGCAACCACGGCGAGCGACTCCGGGCGGGCGGTATGGAAGGCCTCGACGCTGTCGACGACGAACAGCGGTCCGCCCGGCGCGTCGGGGTCGTTGGCGTCGAGCATGAGCTGCACCTCGGTGCCCGGCATGGACAGTGCGACGGTCGCATCGCCTTCGCGCCACACCTCGGTGAAGCCGAGGCCGTCGCGATAGAGGGCGAGCGAGGCCAACAGGTCGGAGGTGGGGGCGAGCAGGAACTCGAGCTTCATGGAGCTTCCTTCCGTGTCGTAACTCGATTTGCGGAGAGCATAACGGCATTATGTCCTCGTGCGCGAGTGGATCCCGGTGTCGACCTCCCCGAAGGGCAGGCTCGTGCTCGCCGCCGTCAAGGAGTTCGGGGCGCGGCCCTTCGACGAGGTCACCGTCGCCGAGCTGGGGGCGGCGGCGGAGATCACCACGGGCGCGCTCTACCACCACTTCGGCAGCAAGCTCGGGCTGTACGCCGTCGTGCGGGAAGACGTCGAACGTCGCCTGCTGGACCGGATGGAAGGCGCAGTCGCGGCCACGGGGCCGGCGGATCGCTCGGCAGCCGTGACGGCCGCGCTGCTGGTCGGACTGGACTTCGCCGTCGGCGAGGGCTTCCTCCGGATCCTGGGAGACCCACCCGCGGGCACGGAACATGACCGGTTGGCCGAGATGCTCAGCGGGAGCGCCGTCCCGGAGGCACCGCTTCTCGGCCAGGTGCTCGCCGCGGCCTGGCGTTCGGCACTGGCAGCGATCGCCGATGGTGCAGAGCCGGAGGACGCCCGCGCTGCCATTGCGGCACTCAAAATCCACCTGCCCGACGGCGAATGAAGACCGGCTCTCGGACTAGCCTGACGTCGTGAGCGCCGCTACGCCAGATCCCGAGTTCCGCTACTCCGACCTCCTTCCGCTCGGCGCGGACGACACGCCGTACCGACTGGTCACCACCGAGGGGGTCTCCACCTTCGAGGCCGACGGGCAGACCTTCCTCAGGGTCGACCCGGAGGTGATCCGGCGGCTGACCGCCGAGGCCATGCACGACATCTCCCACTACCTGCGGCCCGCGCACCTGGCTCAGCTGCGCCGGATCATCGACGATCCGGAGTCCTCGGGGAACGACCGGTTCGTGGCGCTCGACCTGCTCAAGAACGTCAACATCTCCGCCGGCGGCGTGCTCCCGATGTGCCAGGACACCGGGACCGCGATCGTGATGGGCAAGAAGTCCGAGGGCGTGCTGACCGGAGGTGACGACGCCGAGGCCATCTCGCGCGGCGTCTACGACGCGTACACGAAGCTCAACCTGCGCTACTCCCAGCTCGCTCCGCTGACGACGTACGAGGAGAAGAACACCGGCACCAACCTGCCGGCACAGATCGAGCTCTACTCGACCCCGACGGCCGACGGCACTCCGGCGTACAAGTTCCTGTTCATGGCCAAGGGCGGCGGTTCGGCCAACAAGTCGTTCCTGTTCCAGGAGACCAAGGCGATCCTCAACCCGAAGCGGATGCTGACCTTCCTGGACGAGAAGATCCGTTCGCTCGGAACGGCCGCGTGCCCGCCGTACCACCTGGCCGTGGTCGTCGGCGGCACATCTGCGGAGTTCGCCCTGAAGACGGCGAAGTACGCCTCGGCTCACTATCTCGACCACCTCCCGGCCGAGGGCTCGATGGCGGCGCACGGCTTCCGGGACCTCGAGCTCGAGGAGGAGGTCTTCAAGCTGACCCAGAGCTTCGGGATCGGCGCCCAGTTCGGCGGCAAGTACTTCTGCCACGACGTCCGCGTGGTGCGACTCCCCCGGCACGGCGCCTCTTGTCCGGTCGCGATCGCGGTGTCGTGCTCGGCGGACCGCCAGGCGCTGGGCAAGATCACGGCGGAGGGCGTGTTCCTGGAGCAGCTCGAGACCGACCCGGCGACGTACCTCCCCGACCCGACCGAGGCCCACCTCGACTCCGACGACGACGTGGTGAAGATCGACCTCACGCAGCCGATGAGCGGGATCCTCGCCGAGCTGTCGCGGCACCCGGTCAAGACGCGCCTGTCACTGACCGGCCCGCTGGTCGTGGCCCGCGACATCGCGCACGCGAAGATCAAGGAGCGCCTCGACGCCGGCGAGGAGATGCCGGCGTACCTGCGCGACCACGCCGTCTACTACGCCGGGCCCGCGAAGACGCCCGCCGGGATGCCGTCCGGCTCGTTCGGCCCGACCACGGCCGGCCGGATGGACTCCTATGTCGAGCAGTTCCAGGCGGCCGGGGGCTCGATGGTGATGCTGGCGAAGGGCAACCGCTCGAAGCAGGTCACCGAGGCGTGTGCGAGCCACGGCGGTTTCTACCTGGGCTCGATCGGCGGACCTGCCGCCCGCCTCGCCCAGGACTGCATCAGGGCGGTCTCTGTGCTCGAGTACGAAGAGCTCGGGATGGAGGCGGTGTGGAAGATCGAGGTCGAGGACTTCCCGGCTTTCATCGTGGTCGACGACAAGGGCAACGACTTCTTCACCGACCCTTCCGGCGCGGTCACGGTCCCGATCACCGGAGTCCGGGTGCGATCCGCCGAGTAGGAACCCTCCCCCGCACTCGCGCGTTCACCGAAGAGACGACAGGAGACTCAGCATGCAGTGCCCCACTGACGGAACCACGCTCACCATGAGTGAGCGCAGCGGGATCGAGATCGACTACTGCCCCACCTGCCGAGGCGTGTGGCTGGACCGGGGCGAGCTCGACAAGATCCTCGAGCGCTCCTTCAGCCAGGCGCCCCAGGCGCCGCCCCCTCCCCCGCAGCAGTACGGCGGCCAGGGTGGCTACGAGCAGGGCCGCCAGCCCAGTCATCAGCCCAGTCACCAACAGGGCTACAAGAAGAAGCGCAAGGAGAGCTGGCTCAGCGAGATCTTCGACTGACCGCTCCCAGTGGCGCACCTAGTGGGGCGCCGCGTCGCCGGCGGGGGTCACGACCAGCCAGAGCCCGCCGAACTCTTCGATGTCGTGACACAGCACCTGGCCGGGCTCCTCGTGCGCGTAGAAATACAGCGGGTGGCTGTCGTAGGTGACCTGCAGTGAGCCGTCGCGGCGCTTCGTGGTGCCGAGCAGAGCGCCTCTGGCGTCGCCGCCCGGGTCCGGCTCGCCCTTGGTGAGCACCGGCGGCCAGGCCGCGGCGCAGGCGCCGTAGCACTCGGGTGTCGACGTCGTCTCGGTGTCGAACAGGTAGATGGCCTGTCCTCGTGCGTCGAACAGCATCGCCCCGTAGTCGCTCGGGCCGGTGGTGACCTCCGTCCCCCGATGGGGCTGTGGCGAGCGGGTGGGCACGGGCTCCGCGGACGGTGTGGGCGACGGCGATGTCGTCCGGGAGTCGGCCGCGGCCCCGTCCGCCGGCTCCCCGTCGGGTGCGGACTCGGCACAACCAGCGAGCACGACGACCAGTGCGAGCGCCAGCCATCGGGACATGTGTCGATTGTGCCCTCCCCGTGGGCGACCGTGGCGGCCGTAGCGACCACATCACGGTGCAGCATCGGCGGGCACGGTGCCGGGCTTCGGGCAGGACGACGTCATACGGTGGGTGCTGTCGATGGCTGCGTCCGGACGACATCCGCCGGGAGCGAGGGGAACATGGAGTACGTCGAGGTCGCCCGCGCCGAGTCCGAGCGCGGCGAGCTGGTGCTCCGCGAGCGTCGCGAGGAGGGGTCACCCACCTCGCTCGAGCTGCGCGCCAACGGAGTGTTCGTGATGGACAGCCAGGAGACGAGCACCGAGCAGGCCCTCGCCGATGCCGCCCTCGAGCTGGTCGAGGACCCCCGCGACGTCCTCGTGGGCGGACTCGGCCTGGGGTACACGATGCACCGGGTGCTTGCCGACAGCCGGGTCGAGCGCTGCACCGTGGTCGAGATCGAGCAGGCGCTCGTGGAGTGGATGCGCGACGGCACGGTCCCGCACGGCCCCGGGCTGCTGGCCGACGAGCGGGCCAACCTGGTGGTCGCCGACATCGCGGCGGCGGTGGGCGAGGGCGCGGCCGGCAGCTACGACCTGGTCCTGCTCGATGTCGACAACGGGCCCGGGTACCTGGTGCACGACCCGAACTCGGCGATCTACCAGGCCCCCTTCCTGACCGAGGTGCGCCGCCTGCTCCGGCCCGGTGGCGCCCTGGTCATCTGGTCCGCCGACCGGTCGCCCGACCTGGAGACGATCCAGCGCGAGGTCTTCGGCAGCGCCGAGACCCTGGCCTACGACGTCCGGCTGCAGGAGCGGGACGAGAAGTACTGGCTGCACGTCGCCCGGGTGGACCGCCGGCAGGATCCCGCTCAGGAGAACGCCGAGCGATAGTGCTCGGCCAGCGCCGGGTAGTAGTCGTCGAAATCCAGGGCACCCACATCCTCCCCCGTCTCGGCGGCCACCAGCCGGTCGAGGTAGTAGTGCCAGCCCGGGCCGACGTTCTCGGCGACCTCGGGGTCCGACATCGCCTGTGCGAAGGTCAGTGTGGTCACGCCGGCGTCCTCGGTCAGGTCGATCTCGAGGTGCCAGACAACGTCTGCGTGCGCGGTGTCGTCCGCGCGGGTCCGGGAGTTGGTGACCAGGCGGCGCGGTGGCTCGCAGACCTCGATCTGGTGGGTCTCGGCCGGGACGTCCTCACCCTCGGCGGTCATCCGGAACTCCAATTCGCCGTCGGCCGGATCGCCGGTCCAGGTGCCGATCCAGCGCTCGAGCCGCTCCGGCTCGGTCACCGCCTTCCAGACGTCTTCGATCGGCGCGCGGAAGGTGCGCGTGTAGACGACGTACGACGCTCCGTCACGGGTCTCTCGCCGTCCTGTGGGGGTGGTGGTCATCCGGTCTCCTCCGTCACTGTCCCCTGCCGCTGGGCCCGGTCGCGGACCGTGCGTCGTACTTCGAGGTCGAGGCCGTCGAGCGCCGCCTCGGCGATCGGCGGATCGCTGAGGGCGAGTTCGACGAGCAGGTCCCGCACCGGCCGCAGGGCGGTCCGGTCGAGCCGGTAGTGGCGCTCCCGGCCACGATCCTCGGCGTACGCCAGCCCGGCCTCGGCCAGGATCCGCAGATGCCTGCTGATCGCGGGTCTGCTGATCGGGTGCCCGGCGGCCAGGTCGACCACCCGAGCCGGTCCGGGGACCAGGCGGCGCAGCAGGTCGCGGCGCACCGGGTCGGCCAGCGCTGCGAAGGGATCCATACCCTATTAGTAACGGATTGGTTACCAATGAGTCAAGCCCGATGCTGCGCTAGCCTCGCGAACGTGGAGAACTCGGACACCGGCCAGTACCGCACCGAGCACGACTCCCTGGGCGAGGTGCGGGTGCCGGCCACTGCGTTGTGGAGCGCGCAGACCCAACGGGCCGTCGAGAACTTTCCGATCAGCGGCACCGGCCTGGAGTCCACGCACATCCGTGCGCTCGCCCTGATCAAGGCGGCGGCGGCCCGCGTCAACGGCGAGCTGGGGGTCATCTCCCAGGAGCAGGCGGACGCGATCGCGACCGCCGCCGACGAGGTCGCGGCCGGCAAGCACGACGACCAGTTCCCCATCGATGTCTTCCAGACCGGATCCGGCACCAGCTCCAACATGAACATGAACGAGGTCATCGCCTCGTTGGTCTCCACAGGCTCGACCAGCGAGGGGGCGGCCGATGTCCACCCCAACGACCACGTCAACGCCAGCCAGTCGAGCAACGACACCTTCCCGACCTCCATCCACGTGGCGGCCGCCCTCGCCGTGGTCGACGACCTGCTGCCTGCGTTGGCCCTGCTGGAGTCCAGCCTGGCGGCCAAGGCGGAGGAGTTCGCCGACCTCGTGAAGTCCGGCCGTACCCACCTGATGGACGCGACACCGGTGATGCTCGGCCAGGAGTTCGGCGGCTACGCCGCCACGATCGGGTACGCGCGCGAGCGGCTGGCCGGCGTACTCCCCCGGGTCCGGGAGCTTCCGCTCGGCGGCACGGCCGTCGGCACCGGCATCAACACGCCGCCGGGCTTCGGGGCCTTGGTCATCGCCGTGCTGTCGGAGGCCACCGGGCAGGAGTTCACGGAGGCCCGCGACCACTTCGAGGCGCAGGGCACCCGCGACTCGCTGGTCGAGCTGAGCGGCGTGCTCCGCACGGTCGCGGTCGGGCTGACCAAGATCTGCAACGACCTGCGCTGGATGTCCAGCGGGCCGACGACCGGTCTCGCTGAGATCCACCTCCCGGACCTCCAGCCGGGCTCGAGCATCATGCCCGGCAAGGTGAACCCGGTCCTTCCCGAGGCGACCCTCATGGTCTGCGCCCAGGTGATCGGAAACGACGCGACCGTCGCCTGGGCGGGCGCGAGTGGCAACTTCGAGCTCAACGTCATGCTGCCCGTGATCGCCCGCAACGTGTTGGAGTCGATCAGGCTGTTGTCGACCTCGAGCACCCTGCTGGCCGAACGCTGCGTCGACGGGATCACCGCGGACGCCGAGCGGATGCGGGCCTACGCCGCGTCGTCACCGTCGGTGGTCACGCCTCTGAACAAGTACGTCGGCTACGAGAACGCCGCGAAGATCGCCAAGCGGGCCCTGGCCGACGGCGCGACCATCCGCGACACCGTGCTCGCGATGGGCTTCGTGGAGCGCGGCGACCTCACCGAGGAGCAGCTCGACGAAGCCCTCGACCTGGCGCGGATGACCCATCCCTGACCCTGACTCGCGAATCGGCTCGCTGGTCGGCCCGCCTCACCTGTCGAGCATCGTGTCGCAGTAGTCCTCAGGCGGGATGAGCCGGTCGCCGTTCGCGAACGCCTCGCGCTCCCGGTCCAGGCACGCCTGGTAGTTGTGCTCGGCGTCGGCGTCCTCGCGTGCCTGATAGGCCAGGACGGCGGCGATGACGATGCAGACGCCCGCCACCGCGGTCAGCAGCCACCCGATCCGGCGTTGCCCGGAACTCAACTCACGCGCCATGTCCACAGCATGTCCACCGCTGCGGGCGGGAAACGTCAGTACCAGCCGTTGCCCTGCTTGAACGACCACGCGCCGCAGGGCGAGCCGTAGCGGTCCTCGATGTAGCCCAGGCCCCAGCGAATCTGGGTGACCGGGTTGGTGGCCCAGTCGGTGCCGGCCGAAGCCATCTTCTCCCCGGGGAGCGCCTGCGGGATGCCGTAGGCGGAAGAGGTCGGGTTGTCCGCGTCGACGCGCCATCCGCTCTCGCTCTCGTACAGCGAGTCGAGGCAGCCGAACTCGTCGGAAGCGAACCCGAACTCGGCGAGGAGGGCCATCCCGATGTCGCGGGGATCGCCGGCGCTGAGGTCCTCGGTCCGGGTCACGGCCTGCCCGTCGGCCTGGGACAGCGCGGCTTCCTTCGCCGGGTCGGCAGCGTCGCGACGGTCCGACCGTGAGACGGTCGTCGCCGCCCGCTCCTCGAGATCGGCCTCGGCGTCGGGCTGCACGCTGCTCTTCAGCGACTGCGCTGCGGTGCTGACGGCTGCCGGGCTCGACACCACCCCGCTCGAGACCACGCCGGCGGTCGCCGCCACGGCGACAGACGAGAACATCACGGTCGTGCGCAGGACCTTCTTGGGCGCGCCCTTGGCAAGCGTCGACGCGCTGGGCGCGCGGTGCTTGGGACGGTACTTCTCACGCTGTGGCATACGGCGAAACTCACGGGTAGACGACTCGGGCTACTGCTCGGGGCGTTCACGCGAACCCGGCAAGCAACGCAGCGAGATCACGAAACGATCACGAGCCACCATGGCGGAGACGGGAGGCGCGTGCAAACTGAACTACACAATTCGTGGGGCGAGCCTGGTCACACGATGTCTCAGTGGTCACACGGATCACACCAGTCCCACCCGTCACGGGTGGTCTGGATAGTTCAGAGCGTGACGTTCTCCAGCATCTTGGTCACCAGCGCTGCGATCGGCGACCGCTCGGAGCGGGTGAGGGTGACGTGGGCGAACAGCGGGTGCCCCTTGAGCTTCTCGACGACGGCGACCACCCCGTCGTGGCGCCCGACCCGAAGGTTGTCGCGCTGGGCGACGTCGTGGGTGAGGACCACCTTGGAGTTGGCGCCGATGC
This sequence comes from uncultured Actinomycetota bacterium, assembly GCA_963733895.1. Classification (GTDB taxonomy): domain Bacteria; phylum Actinomycetota; class Actinomycetes; order Propionibacteriales; family Nocardioidaceae; genus Nocardioides. The sequence continues at coordinate 124,983 of CAVTEY010000003.1, read as the reverse complement.
GGGAGAGCACGGTGAGCAGGACATTGCGCTCCAGCGACTGCGCCTCGTCGACGATCACGAACGCGTCGTGCAGGGAGCGACCCCGGATATGGGTCAGTGGGAGGACCTCGAGCATGCCCCGGTCGAGCACCTCGTCGATCACGTCCCGCGACGTCACGGCGCCGAGGGTGTCGAAGACCGCCTGCGCCCAGGGCGACATCTTCTCCGACTCCGAACCCGGCAGGTAGCCGAGCTCCTGGCCGCCGACTGCGAACAGGGGGCGGAACACGACGACCTTCTGGTGCTGGCGCCGTTCCATGACCGCCTCGAGCCCGGCACAGAGCGCCATCGCTGACTTGCCGGTGCCGGCGCGGCCGCCGAGCGAGACGATCCCCACCTCGGGGTCGAGCAGCATCTCGAGTGCGATCCGCTGCTCGGCCGACCGGCCGTGGATGCCGAACGCCTCACGGTCGCCGCGCACCAGATGCACCTGCTTGTCCGGGCCCACCCGACCCAATGCGGTGCCGCGGTCGGAGAGCAGGACCAGTCCGGTGTGGCAGGGCAGGTCGCGGGCCGCCTCGAGGTCGATCGTCCCGTCGTCGTACAGCTCGTCGAGCTCTCCGGAAGCAACGTCCAGCTCGGCCATCCCGGTGTAGCCGGTATCGGAGTCGCTGATCGCCTCGGCGTGGTACTCCTCGGCGTCGAGGCCGACGGCGGACGCCTTGATCCGCAGCGGCAGGTCCTTGGACACCAACGTGACCGCGTGGCCCTCGTTGGCCAGGTTGCGCGCCACCGCCAGGATCCGGGTGTCGTTGTCCCCCAGCCGGAAGCCGGACGGGAGCGACTCCGCATCGGTGTGGTTGAGCTCGACCCGCACCGACCCGCCCTCGTCCCCGACGGGGACCGGTTCATCGAGACGCCCGTGGGTGATCCGCAGCTCGTCGAGCATGCGCAAGGCGGTGCGAGCGAAGAACCCCAGTTCCGGATGGTGCCGCTTTCCCTCGAGCTCGGTGATCACCACGACGGGCAGGACCACCTCGTGCTCGTGGAATCTCCGCAGCGCACCGGGGTCTGCCAGCAGGACGCTGGTGTCCAGCACGAAGGTGCGGGTGGCGGGTGTGGAAGTGGAGCCCTGGGTCTTCTTCGCCGTGGACGGCACGTTGCTTGGCACCTCCCGAAGTGGCGAGCTTCCCCACTCGCCGTTACTCCGGAAAGTACGCCGCTCCCTCCCCCGACACCGGACGACACGCCCGAACGTGGGGTGAACCCTCGGGAACCGGCCCGGGAGACGCTCTTCGCTCGCGCTCAGGAACCGAACCGGCGCTCACGCTGGGCATACGCGCGGATCGCCCGCAGGAAGTCCACGCGGCGGAAGTCCGGCCAGTACGCCTCGCAGAAGTAGAACTCCGACTTGGCGCTCTGCCAGAGCAGGAACCCGCCCAGCCGCTGCTCACCGGAGGTGCGGATGACCAGGTCCGGGTCCGGCTGACCCTTCGTGTAGAGGTGCTCGGCGATGTGTTCGACGTCGATGATCCCGGCCAGCTCCTCGATCGAGGTCCCCTGTCCCGCCGCCTCGTGGAGCAGCGAACGTACGGCGTCCGCGATCTCGCGGCGGCCGCCGTACCCGACCGCGACGTTGACGAGCATCCCGTCCACGTCTCGGGTCGCCTCAGCGGCCGCCTTCAGCTTCTCGGCGATCGATGCGGGGAGCAGGTCGAGTGCCCCCACGGGATTGATCCGCCAACGACGTTGGTCGGCCAGCGAGGCGACCGCCTCGCTGATGATGTCGAGCAGCGGTGCGAGCTCGTGCTCGGGCCGGTTGAGGTTGTCGGTGGAGAGCAGCCACAGGGTGACCACCTCGATGCCGACCTCGTCGCACCAGCCGAGCAGCGGCTCGATGTTCGCCGCCCCGGCCCGGTGGCCGTGGGCGGTGTCACGTCCGACGGCCTTGGCCCAGCGCCGGTTGCCATCGAGCATGACCCCGATGTGCTTGGGAAGGTTCTCCGACGGCATCCGGCGCAGCATCCGGGCTTCGTACGCCGGATACAGCACCCGGCGCAGCCCCCGCTTCCAGTCCGTCACGACGTCGATGCTACTGCCGGAGGGCCGTGACTTCGCCCTCCTCCGTTCGGGTGAGGTTCGCCGCGTTTGCCTCCGCCGTCACCCGCGCTCCGGTAGGTTCGATCGCATGAACGACATCCTCCGCACCAGCCTCGACCACGTGGTCGACAGCGTCGCGGAGACGTTCGCCGAGGTGAAGCCCAAGCTCCGCGGCTGGCTGCACCTGGCCACGGCACCCCTCACTCTCGCGGCGGGCGTCGTGCTGATCGCCCTCTCGCCCACCGCTGCCACGCGGGTGGGTTCCGCACTGTTCGTGGGCAGCGCGCTCGTCCTGTTCACGGTCTCGGCGCTCTATCACCGCGGGACGTGGTCCCCGCGAACGTGGACCTTCCTCCGCAGGTTCGACCACTCCAACATCTTCGTGCTGATCGCCGGCTCCTACACCCCGTTCGCGCTGATCCTCCTCGAAGGCACGGCACGCGTGGCGCTGCTCTCGGTGGTGTGGGCGGGCGCCCTGCTCGGTGTCCTGTTCCGGGTGTTCTGGCTGGGGGCGCCACGCTGGCTTCACACGCCGATCTACCTTGCGCTCGGCTGGTCCGCGGTGTTCTTCATCCCCAGCTTCGCCGACGGTGCACAGCGCCTCGGCGTCGGCGTCGGAACGGCCGTCCTGGTCCTGGTCATCGTCGGCGGCGCGCTCTACACGCTGGGTGCGGCCGTCTACGGCTTCCGGCGGCCCGACCCGTGGCCCCGGCTGTTCGGTTTCCACGAGGTGTTTCACTCGTTCACGATCCTGGCCTTCTTCACCCACTACGTCGGCGTCTCGCTCGCGACGTACTCCCTGCGCTGATCCCGCCCGATGAAGGCGGCGGCGAAGCGCATCTTCCTCGAGGTTGTCGGTTGGCTGCTCGTGGTCGCCGGCGTCGCTGCGCTGGTGCTGCCTGGTCCCGGCCTGCTCATGCTCTTCGCTGGTCTGGCCCTGCTCTCCCAGCAGTACGAATGGGCCGAGCGACGAGTCGAACCGGTGAAGGTGCGCGCACTCCAGGCGGCCCGCGACGGGGTCCAGACCTGGCCGCGGATCATGTTGTCCGTGCTCGGCGCCCTCTGGTTGGTGGGCGTCGGGGTCGTCTGGGGCGTGCGCCCCGATGCCCCGGACTGGTGGCCGATCGAGGAGCACTGGTGGCTTCCCGGCGGCCTGGCCACCGGGGTCACGCTCGTCGCCTCGGGGTTCATCGCGGGAGGCCTGATCGTGTACTCCATCCGCACCTACCGCGTGCGGTCGTAGCTCTTCCTCGCGGGCCCGCCCGGGTCAGTGCTCCTCGCGGCGCACGCGGCGGCGCAGCTGCCAGATCCGCAGGGTCCCGGCGATGACGGCGAGCAGCAGGCCGCTGGTAGCCGCGATCAGCAGGACCGCGGCCAGCGGTGCCTCGCCCTCCCAGCCCAGGAACGAGACCTGGACGTCCTGGGTGTTCTGGAGGATGAAGACGGTCAACAAGATCAGGACCAGCACCAGGACTCCGACGGCGACCCACATCGCACTGGTCCGGGAGCCGCGGAGGGGATCCGGGCGGCTGCGGGCCGGCGCAGGTGTCGCAGGAGTCCGATCGGGTTCGCGCGGTTGATCGGGCGCGGGCTCGGCAGGCTCCGCCGGGCCCTTGTCCTGTTCCGTCATTGCATCTCCTCCATCACGTCCGTGAGGTACCCACTGGGCCGCCGCTCAGCCGACGAGCTCAGCCGCCGAGCTCGGCCGGGTCGGTGACTGGGCGCTCGCACACATGATTCCGGCAGACGTAGGCCGCCGGGTGGCCATCGACCTCGGCGCGGCCGGTCAGCAGGGGGATGTCGTCGCGCGCAGCCTCGGCGACGACAACCACGGCTCCCGCGACCTGCCGGGCGCGGTGCTCGAGAGCGTCCCGCGCGGAGCCCGCCCGGCCGACCACGGCGATCTCCCGCGGGCCGTCGAGCATCGTCTCGGCGGCGGCCAACGACCAGCCGGCGAAGCGTGGTGCCCGCTCGGCCAGGGTCCGGGTCGTCGACACCGCCTCCTCGGCAGCCCGGCGATGGCGGCCGGAGGCGGTGAGCGCGGCGTACTCCGCCAGCGCGTGCACCATCGCGGAATGGCCGGAGGGGCTGGCGTTGTCGGACGGGTCACGAGGCCGCGCCACGAGTGCCTGGGCGTCGTCGGCCGTGTCGTGGAACCCACCATCATCGGCGCGGAAGTGACCGAGCGCGACGTCGAGCAGCGCCCCTGCCCGGGTCAGCCACACCGGATCACCTGTCGCCTGCACCAGCGAGAGGAAGCCCGTGGCAACGCATCCGTAGTCCTCGAGGACTCCTGCATGGCCGCCCGCCGTGCCGTCGCGGGAGACGCGCAGCAGCCGGTCCCCCCGCGTGTGGACCCGCATCAGCAGATGGCCGGCCTCGATCGCGGCGTCGACGAGGTCGGGGCGCCGCAACAGCAATCCCGCGTCGCACAGACCCGAAATAGCCAGCCCGTTCCAGGCGGCCACGACCTTGTCGTCGCGGGCCGGGCGGATCCGTCGTTCCCGAGCTGCCAGCAACCGGCTCCGCGCCGCCGCGAACCGCCCGGCATCTTCCGGGTCGCGCAGCAGCTGGAGGGTGGAGGCGCCCTGCTCGAAGGTGCCCGACTCCGTGACCGTGAAAGCGTCGGCCGCCCAGCCTGCGTCGTCGGGGCCGAGCGCTTCCGCCAGCTGGTCGGGCGTCCAGGAATAGAACTTCCCCTCCACGCCGTCGCTGTCCGCGTCGAGCGCCGAGGCGAAGCCGCCCTCCGGGGTGCGCAGCTCCCGGAGCATGAACTCGGCCGTCTCGGCGGCGATCCGCTCCCCGAGCGGTCCGCCCCACCTGGCGTAGAGCCCGAGCAGCTGAGCGTTGTCGTACAGCATCTTCTCGAAGTGCGGCACCACCCAGCGCCGGTCCACGGCGTACCGGGCGAACCCGCCGCCGAGCTGGTCGTACAGACCGCCGCGCGCCATCGCCTCGCAGGTCGCGTCCAGCATCTCCCGGGCCTGGTCTCGAGTGGCTCCCTGCGCTCGCCCCTCGACCAGGGAGTGTCGGCGCAGGAACTCCAGGACCATCGATGGCGGGAACTTGGGCGCGTCACCGAACCCCGCGGCCTCCCCGTCGAACTCGCCCGCGAGCACCCGGACGGCGCCGTCGAGCACCTCCCGATCAAGGCTGCCCGGGGGCAGGTCCACCTCGCGCCGCAGATGCTCTCGTAGCTGCGCGGTCACCTGCCGCACGTCCTCGGCCCGGTTCTCCCACGCGTCCACGATCGCGCCCAGCACCTGCCGGAAGGACGGCTGGCCGTGTCTCGGCTGGTCCGGAAAGTAGGTGCCTGTGAAGAACGGGTTCCCGTCGTGGTCGAGCACACAGGTCATCGGCCAGCCACCGTGGCCGGTCATCGCAGTGGTGGCGTTCATGTAGACGGCGTCGACGTCGGGACGCTCCTCGCGGTCCACCTTGATGCTCACGAAGTGCTCGTTGAGGTACGCCGCGGTCGCGTCGTCCTCGAACGACTCGTGGGCCATGACGTGGCACCAGTGGCAGGCGGCGTACCCCACGCTGAGCAGCACCGGCACCTTGCGGCCCCGCGCCTCGGCGAAGGCGTCATCGCCCCACTCCCACCAGTCCACCGGGTTGTCCGCGTGCTGGAGGAGGTAGGGCGATGTGGCCGTTGCCAGCCGATTGGCCACTGCGGCTCCTCTCGTCACGGCCTTCCAGCGTATCGGCGCCCTGCAGACGCGACCTGTTCGGCCAGCGGGATGTCGTCGCCAGAGCCCCCGGGAGGTTTCGACCCCGCTCCGCCGCTGACATCCTGATCTTCGGGGAGGGGTCACCCGACCTCAATCGTCGCGGACCATCGAACGAGGACTCGGAGACGGCATGTGGCAGGCACTGGGACAGCTGCTTCCCATCGCGATCGCCGCCGCCTTGAGCACACTGCCGATCATGGCGACGATCCTCATCCTGCTCTCCGACCGCCGCGACGAGGCCGCCATTCCCTACGTTGCAGGGTGGGTGCTTGGTGCCGCCGTGGTCCTCACTGTCGCGACGCTCGCTGCTCAGTTCCTTCCCGACGAGCGGTCGCGACACCATCAAGTAGTCGTGGGAGCGTTCACGATCGTCATCGGCGCTGCCCTCATCGTGTTCGGTGTGGTTGCTGTGCGTCATCGACGCTCGGCAGGTGCGCACATCCCGATGCCTGGCTGGATGGACAGGATCGGCTCGTTGCAGGCCAGGCCGGCGTTTGGCCTGGGCCTGGCCCTCAACCTTCGGCCCAAGGCACTTCTGCTCGTGGCGGCCGCCGGAATCGTTCTCCGCTCGGCATCGCTCCAGGTCGATGGCACTGCGTTCGCGATGGCCGTCTTCATCGTGGTGGCCACGTCGACCGTTGTGACCCCAGTCCTGTTGACGCTGCTGTCCCCCGAGCGGATGGGTCCGCGACTCGGCCGAGCCCGTCAGTGGCTCGGCTCCGAGGGAGTCGTCATCACGGCGGTGATCACCCTCCTGATCGGAGTGGTCATCGTCTGTGCTGGCCTCGTCAAGATCTGACACCCGCCGCGATGTGACCTCCCTGGTCACTGGCCATCATCAGCCTCGACGTGTTCATCATCTGGGCCCTGGCCGCCCACGGCCGCGACATCACCCGATGACTCCCTGAGGCCAGCGACGCGTAGTCGACCGCGGAGGTTCATCCGTTCCGGGGGAGGCCGCCGCGCCTCGAGCCACCCACGATGGCGTTGCCGAGAGGAGACGCAGCATGCCTGACTCAGTGTCCACGACCAGCGAGGGTTCGGCGCAGGATCCTCCCCCCGAGGCCGACGTGGCTCCACGCCCGTCACGTGGCCGTTCGGTCGCCGCCATCGTCTGCGTGGTGCTGGCGGCGCTGCTGACCACGCCGGCTGCGGTCGCGTACTGGGGACAGCGCACCCTCAACGACGCCCAACGCTACGTGGACACCGTCGGACCCCTGGTGGAGTCAGAAGAGGTGCAGGACGTCATCGCAACCAAGGTCACCGGCGCGATCCAGCAACAGATCGACATCGAGACGATCCTCAACAACGTCTTCGCGGGCGTCATCACCAACGCACCCCGTCTGCAACAGCTTGTCGGACCCCTCTCGGCGGCCGTGAACGGCCTGATCGAGCGCGAGGTGCGCGCCTTCATCGCCTCCGACGAGTTCGCCGACTTCTGGACCCGGGTCAACACCCGGGCTCAGGAGGCGCTCCAGCGGATCCTGACGGGTGACGACTCCGGGGCGGTGTCGCTCCAGGATGACCAGGTAGTCCTCAACGTCGACGAGGTCATCGAAAGGGTCAAGGACCGACTGGTCGCGCGCGGCCTGACCATCCTCGAGAACGCACCCATCCCCGAGACCGACAAGCAGATCGTCCTGATGGACGCACCGCAACTGAAGCAGATGCGCCGCATCTACGCGTTCACGAACCCAATCGCCAAATGGATGCTCCCCTTCGTCGGGGCACTCTTCCTGGCCGCCTTCGTGCTGGCCCGTCGTCGCCCCCAGATGACCGTGGCGATCGGGGCGGCTCTCGTCGCCAATGCCCTGCTGGTCGCATTTGCGCTGTCGGTCGGACGCCAGCTGTTCATCGACGAGCTGTCGGGCACGGATTTCGGCCCGGCAAGCAGAGCCTTCTACGACACCCTGCTCGCCTACCTCGATCGTGGACAGCAGGTCCTGCTCGGTCTCGGCCTGATCCTGGTGGTGGCTGGCTGGTTCGCCGGGTCGAACAGGTACGGCACGGCGGTCCGCACGACAGTGGGGGGCGGCCTGGAACGGAGCGGTGGAATGCTGGCCGACAGCGGGGTCGGTGCGGCCGGCCGTTGGGTCGCGCCCAACGCAGGATGGCTACGGGTCGGCATAGTCGTGCTGGGAGCCGTGGTCCTGTTCTGGGGCAACGACGTCTCACCGGATCGGCTGTGGTGGTCCTTGGCGCTCGTACTCGTCCTCCTGGCAGTCGTCCAGGTCCTGGTCGGTGCAGGCCGGGCCGAGCGGGAGACGGGTCCGGTGCCTCCTCCCGGGATCGCGACCGGCACGGCGACGACGTAGCGGGTGACGCAGGTTTCCGTCGGGACGGTTGGGCTCACACGAGCCATGCAACGTCGCGCATGAGGTCGCGGTCGGCAAGTTCGTCGACCTCGCGCCAGGCCTGGATCAGCCGCGTCGGATACGGAAGTAGAGATAGCGCGTCTTCAGGTCGCGCGGGTCGAATCCCGCCTTGGCTGCGAAGGCGTCGCCCTCCCCGTCGGGAGCACCTAGGTGCTGCATGCCGGGTCGCGTGCCGATTCCCCACTGCGGCCCCGCCGGTGCCGGTGTCGCCACACGGCAGGCCGGCCCTCTCGGCGAGAATGGGCCGGCCTGTCGTGAGCGAGCATCAGCGACCGGCCACCCGGTCCACCCGATCGTGGTAGCGATGACCGACCTTGCCGCCCAGGAAGGCCGCCAGCAGGGTCAGGGCCACGATCGCCACTGCAGTGATGATCCCGCCCCAGCCCAGCTGCTCGGACGACACCGGCAGCCTCGGCAGGCTGACCCGGTCGAGGAGGTTGTACTGCGACCCGAAGATCGCACCGAGGGCGATCGCGACGATGGTGAAGACCAGCCCGATGAGCCAGACACCCACGCCCTGGCGTCCGCCGTCGAAGCGGGACATCCGCCCGGCGACATAACCGCCGGTGTAGTAGCCCACCAGGAGCACCACGAGCAGCACGATGGCGGAGACCAGGCTGATCGTCCCAGCCTGTCGCTGTGCCTCGGACTGCGTGATCTGCGTCGACGACCGCACGGCCCCGGCGACTGCTCCCACGATGCTGGTCAGCAGGATCGACACGGCGATCGCCACCAGCCAGCCGAAGAAGGCCGCCCCGATGTTGAGACCGCCAAACCGCTCACGCGCCTCCCCGTGGGTATGGCTCGGCTCGACCGTGGATTCCCGGTCATGGTCCGTCGCGTCCGCACGCGTCGCGCCGCCGACTTCCTGACGCGCCATCAGGCGAGTCCCCGTGTCGTCGCTGCACCGCTGTACGTCGAGTCCGGGATCTGGTCCCTGGAGCTCGTGGTGCCATCGGCCTTCTCCTCGATCCGGGCGCGGCCGGTTTCGAGATCACGCCGTGCCTGCTCCTTGACCTCGCGGCCCTTGCTGTAGGCGTCCTCGAGCATCCGCTCGGCCACACCACGACCGCCCAACCCAAAGGCCAACGCCAGACCGAGCGCCAGGGCACCCATCGTGGCGGCAAACGCGATCCTGACGATCTCGGGCGCGATCTGCAGCTGCTCGAGGATCATGAACATCGCGATCACCATCACCAGCGCGGGCACGATCGTGGCCACGATCTTCCCGGTCGGGGTGTCGCCCATCACCTTCGCGACTCCTGCGGCCACTGTGCCAGCGACCAGGGCAGCGATCACGAAGATCAGGATCGCCACGATCACGTTGGGCAGGTAGGCGAGGACTTGGTTCATGAACGTCGTCACAGCCGGGATCTTCAACGCCCCGATTGCGGCAAAGACGAAGAACACGAACACCAGCCAGAAAACGACTCGGCCGATGCCGTTCGACGGGCTGGCACCCGGCATGACCCGCTCGACGTACTTGTTGGCGTCCGAGTCGTGGAGGTGGCGGTCCAAGCCGATCTGCTGCAGACCCTTGACGACGACGCCCTTGACGATCCTGGCCACGATGTAGCCGACAACCAGCAGGACCAGGAAGCCCAGCAGGTTTGGAAGGAAGGCGAAGAAGCCATCCACCGCGTTCTGGAAGCTGTCTCCGATGTTCATGCGCAAAAACTCCTAGCGAGTGTTGCGAACGGCATTGTGCCGCCCGTGCTCTCTGCGGTACCCGCAGGCTTACAACATAAACCTTTTGGGCTTACACCGTAAATTTAATCCGGCTGGAGAGGCGTGTCGCTCGATGGAAGGGGTACGCCGGGTCGTTACCCACGCGACCCCTGGAGGAACACATGATCGGCGAATCCGAAACACGTCAGCTCATCGGCGCCACCGCCTAATGACAACACCGGTTCGAAGCTCGGGAAGGTCGGCCAGGTCTTCCTCGATGACCAGTCCGGCCGCCCGGAGTTCATCACCGTCAACACAGGACTCCTCGGGACCAAGGAGTCGTTCGTCCCGGTCACGGAGGCCAGGCTGGACGGCGATGAGGTGAGTGTCCCCTTCAGTAAGGACCAGGTGAAGGACGCGCCGAACGTCGACATCGACGGGGGGCACATGGACGAGGCCGAGGAGCAGGAGCTCTTCTCCTACTACAGCATGGGCGCGCGGAGCGTGGACGTCGACGCAGATGCTCGTCCTGGCGCCGTGGGAGACCACATTCACAACTCGGAGGGGACCGGCGAGGACAACGGGGGCTACGACACCTCCGGCCGGACCACCGACGACGCCATGACCCGGTCCGAGGAGAAGCTCCGCGTCGGGACGGCGTCGGAGGAGACCGGAAGGGTGCGGCTGCGCAAGTACGTCACCACCGAGACGGAGACGCACACGGTGCCCGTGAAAAGGGAGCGGGCGGTCCTCGAGCGCGAGCCGGTCACCGGCGCCAACCAGGGTGCGGCGGTCGACGGCCCACCGATCTCGGAGGAGGAGCACGAGGTCGTCCTGCACGAGGAGCGACCGGTGGTCGACAAGTCCGTCGAGCCGGTCGAGCGCGTACGCCTCGGCACCGAAACCACGATCGGCGAGGAAGCGGTGTCCGAGGAGGTCCGCAAGGAGCACATCGAGACCGAGGGCGACGTCGACGACCGGCGGTAGCCCGCGCGTGGCCGGGCTGAGGCCGCTGTTGCGGGCGGCCTCAGCCGACCTCGGCGCGGTGGTCGGCCAGGATCAGGGCGATCCGGTTGAGGAGCTCCTCGAGCGCCTCCTCGAACTCGACGGCGGAGTGGTCCTCCGAGAGTGAGCGGCGTAACCGTCGCAGGTGGGGGAACTCCTCCATCTCCGAGTCCTCCGGCTCGGTCTCGTTTTCCAAAACGTCGAGTGGCCCGAGGTCGGCCCCCCGGGTGGTCACCTCGAGCAGGAGGTGACCGAGCAGGAAACTGGTGAAGGCCCGGTAGGCGCCGACGACCGCATCGTCGTCGAAGCCTTCCTTTTGCAGTCCGCTGATGAAGACCTCTACCCACTCCAGGCTGCGGAGGGGCGGCCGCAGCCACGGCGCCTCGGCGGGGCGGGATGCGACGAGCGGAAACGCCTTCGGGTGCGTCAGCGCGACACGCCGTACGCCGTGCGCCAGACGCAACATGAAGTCCTGCCAGCCGTCCCGGGGCTCATCGAGGACTTCGTCGTCATCCCGCATCTCATCGATCATCCGCTCCACCATGGCGTCGAGCAGGTCCTCACGACCCGGCACGTAGCGGTAGAGCGACATGGCCTCCACCCCGAGCACCTGACCGAGCTTGCGCATGGTCAAGCCGGGCAAGCCGTACTTGTCGATGAATGCCAGGGCGGTTGACACGATGCGCTGCCGGCTCAGCGGGACCCGGTCGGACGGCGCGGCATTCCCGGCCAAAAGCTCGGCGTCTGCGTCTACGTACGTGTCGTCGCTCGACATCTCGCCTGCTCTCCGGCTTCTCGCCTCACGCCCTTGAGCGTGAGCATACGGACCAACCCGGGGGCCGCGCTCAGACCAGCCAGCTCCCGTCTCGCATCAGGTCGCGGTCGGCAAGTTCGTCGACCTCGCGCCAGGCCTGGATCAGCCGCGGTCGGATGCGGAAGTAGAGATAGCGCGTCTTCAGGGCGCGCGGGTCGAATCCCGCCTTGGCTGCGAAGGCGTCGCCCTCCCCGTCGGCAAGCTCCTCGGCGCTCAGGACGTCGACCGTGCCCTCGACAAGGACGACATCCCGCGTCGCCCCGAGGGCGATCCGGGTCTGTCGGGCCCGCTGCAGGTTTCGGCCGGTGGAGCTGGCTGCCGGCGTCGAGATCAGCACGGTCTCCCCGTCCCAGCGGAACGACAGCGGCACGAGATACGCCACGTCATCGGCGGCGCTGGACACCCAGGCGTCGATGTCGTTCTCCATGCGGGAGAGCGTGTCGCGCTTGCGCTGTTCGGGGCTGCGGGCGGGATCATTCACCCCGCCACCGTAGACGGGCCCAGACGTCTGGCTAGGGTCGGTCCATGACCCGCGCCGACTTGCACCTGCCGGACCGTGACGGTGGGCGGGCGGGCAGCTGACATGGACGCCCGGGCATGGGACGAGAGGTACGCCGCCAGCGACCTGGTCTGGTCGGCCGGCCCCAACCAGTTCGTCGCGGCCGAGTGCGCGGACCTGCCACCGGGGCGGGCCCTCGACCTCGCCGCCGGCGAGGGCCGCAACGCCATCTGGCTCGCCGGCCGTGGCTGGCAGGTCACGGCGCTCGACTTCTCGCAGGTCGCCCTGGACAAGGGCCGAATCCTGGCCGGCGACTTGGACGGGCACATCGACTGGGTCTGCGCCGATGCCACCCGCTGGCGCCCGACGACCACCTTCGACCTGGTCGTCGTGGCATACCTGCAACTTCCCGCCCCGGAGCGTCGCGCCGCTCACCGCATCGGCTTCGACGCGTTGGCCCCGGGCGGGACGTTGCTGGTGGTGGGCCACGACACGACCAACCTGACCGAAGGCACCGGCGGACCCCAGGACGCATCGTTCCTGTTCACGGCCGACGACGTCCTCGTGGATCTCGCGGACCGTGACCTCGAGGTGGGACGGGCGGGTCGGGTGGAGCGGCGCGTCGACGACGGCGACGGGCACCGGAGCGAGCCGGCCCGGACGGCGTACGACTGTCTGGTGCGGCTGCGTCGCTCTCTCTGAGGGCCTGGGGAGCCGTCGAGGCTACGGAGACGCGGAGCCGTTCGCCCGGTCATCTGTGGACTGGTCGCTTGTCTCCCGGTCGGCGTTCTCCCCGTCGGCGACGTCCTCGGACTCCTCGACTGGATCGCCGTACACCCCGGCCTTCCTGGCGGCTTCCGCCTTGCGCAGCTGCTTGACCAGGCTGAATCCGAGGAACACGACGGCCGCGATGAGCAGGAAGAACACCGCGAACGCGGTCCACCCTGCCTTGACGTCCTCGGGCGCGGGGGATTCGTCGGTGAGGACGGTCAGCGACGCAGTGATCGCTGGCAGGATCGCTGGCAGGACCGCGGGGAGAGCCATGCGGTCATTGTCTCAGGAGGGGTCCGTGACGCCCGCGAAGAGGTCGTCCTCCGGGGTCTCCGACGGGACGTGGCTCACCACCAGCTCGAAGTCCTCGGTCGGCCACACCTGCTCCTGGATCTCGCGCGGGATCGCGAACCAGTGGCCGTCCGGGTCGATCTGCGTGGCATGCGCCAGCAGGGCCTGGTCCCGGACGCCGAAGTAGTCCGAGCAGGGCACCCGCGTGGTGATCCGCTCGTCCCACTCCGGCTCGGGCGTCCACTCCTTCAGCCGTTCGCCCCACGGCGACTCGAGGCCGTGCTCGAGCATGGCGTCGTGCAGAGCCTGCATCCGCGGCCGGTTGAAGGAGTGGTGGTAGTAGAGCTTCAACGGCTGCCACGGATCGCCGGCGTCGGGGTACCGCTCCGGGTCACCCGCCGCCTCGAACGCTGCCATGGACACGAGGTGGCACATCACGTGGTCCGGGTGCGGGTAGCCGCCCCGCTCGTCGTACGTCGTGACGACGTGCGGCTGGAACTCTCGCATCAGGCGCACGAGCGGTTCGGCCGCCTCCTCCACCGGCAGGGCGGCGAAACAGCCGTCGGGCAGGGGTGGCTTCGGGTCGCCCTCGGGCCAGCCCGAGTCGACGAAGCCCAGCCAGTCCTGCCGCACGCCGAGGATGTCGCGGGCCCGCTCCATCTCCTGACGGCGCACCTCCGTGATGTTCGCGAGGATCTCGGGCCGATCCATCTTCGGGTTCAGGATCGAGCCGCGCTCACCGCCGGTACACGTCACGACGTGCACGTCCACTCCCTCCGCAACGTACATCGCCGTCGACGCGGCGCCCTTGCTCGACTCGTCATCGGGGTGGGCGTGCACGTGCATCAGTCGGTATCCGGCGCGGGGGTGCTTCGGCATGCGGCGAGTCTAGGGCGGAGAATGCGCTCATGGCCCAGCAGGACGACCTCGCCGAGCGGTACGGCGCGCCATCGCCGCTGCGGCGCCCGCTCCTGATCGTGGGCTCGGTGCTCGTGGCGTCGATCTTCCTGGTCTGGCTGGCCTGGAGCGCCTTCGTGCACGCCGATCCGGACGTCAGTTCGGAGCTGGTGGGGTTCACCATCGACGACGAGCACACCGCCACCGCCCGGATGGACGTCCGCCTGAGCGACGACGACGTCGTCGCGACCTGCGTGCTCCGCGCAATCGCCGAGGACCACACGGTGGTCGGCGAGGTCTCGTTCGAGGTCGGCGCGTCGGATCTGGATGCCGGGAACGACGTCGTGCGGGAGATCAGGACCGAACGCCGCGCGACCAGCGTGGAGCGCGTCGGCTGCACCACCGAGGACCAGCGGCGCCCCCGCTGAACGGCCGCTCCGGTGGGCCGTCCGTCTCGACCTGCGCTGTTCTGCCCGAGTTGTTAGACTTTCTCCTCTGACCCGTCCCGCAGGGCCGACCAGATCAAGGGTCGCGCACCCGACGACCGGGCGGGATACGCACACCAACGAACGAGCAGACGGGTACGCCCCGGCGTACCCGTCGTCTCACCGCAGGAGTTACCCAATGACGCAGTCCAGCCAGCAGACCACCGTCTGGCTCACGCAAGAGGCTTTCGACAAGCTTCGCGCGGAGCTCGAGGACCGTACCGGTCCCCGACGGCAGGAGATCATCGACCGGATCAGCGCGTCCCGCGACGAGGGTGACCTGAAGGAGAACGGCGGGTACCACGCGGCCAAGGACGAGCAGGGCAAGAACGAGGCCCGCGTCCGGCAGCTCGAGGAGATGCTGCGTCACGCCGAGGTCGGCGAAACACCCCCGGACGACGGCATCGTCGAGCCGGGCATGGTCGTGACCTACAAGTTCGTCGGTGACGACGACGACGAGGCCGAGACCTTCCTGCTGGGCGCCCGCGAGATCGAGAACGAGTCGCTCAAGGTCTACTCCCCGCAGTCCGCGATGGGGTCGGCCATCATGGGCGCCCGCAAGGGCGACACCGTCACCTACACGACCCCCAGCGGCCGTGAGGAGAAGGTGGAGATCGTCGACGCCAAGCCGTTCGCCGGCTGAGGCACGGCCCTACTCGTACACCGGATAGCCCTTCTCGCGCAGCCGGGCCAGTACCCGCTCGGCGTGGGGTTCGCCGCGCGTCTCCATCTGGATCCTGACCTCGACCTCGTCAAGGTGCAGGGCCGGGGAGATCCGTTCATGAGCGACCTCGAGGATGTTGGCTCCGGCGTCGCCGAGCTCGGCCAGCAGCCTGGCGAGTCCGCCGGGCAGGTCGGGGATGCGCACGCGCAGGTACAAGTAGCGGCCCGCGGACGCAAGGCCGTGCCGGATCACCTTGCCGAGCAGGAGCGGGTCGATGTTGCCGCCGGAGAGCACCGCAACCGTCGGCGTGGAGTACGCCGTCGGGTCGTCCAGGAGGGCCGCCACCGCGGCGGCGCCGGCCGGCTCGACGACCATCTTGGCGCGCTCGACCAGCGCCAACAGGGCGCGGGAGAGGGACTCCTCGGAGACCGTCACGATGTCGTCGACGTGGTCTCGCACGGCGGCGAAGGTGATCTCGCCGGGCAGTCCGACCGCAATGCCGTCGGCCATCGTCTTCATGGAGTCGAGCTTCACGGGTGCACCCGCGCGCAGTGAGTCCGGGTAGCACGCGGCGTCCTCGGCCTGCACGCCCACCACGCGTACGTCCGGGCGCATTGCCTTGATCGCGATCGCCACGCCCGAGAGCAGCCCGCCGCCTCCGGTCGGCACCAGCACGGTGTCGGTCTCCGGCGCCTGCTCGAGGATCTCCAGACCGGCGGTGCCCTGGCCGGCCACGATGTCCACGTGGTCGAACGGATGGATCAGCACCGCTCCGGTCTCCTCCGCGAACGCGCGGGCGGCGACCAGAGCGTCCTCCAGGTAGCGGCCCTCGAACACGACGTCGGCGCCGTAGGCCCGGGTGGCCTTCTCCTTCGGGATCGGCGCCCCTTCGGGCATGAACACTGTGGACTTGATGCCGAGCAGACTCGCTGCGAGCGCGACCCCCTGCGCGTGGTTCCCTGCGGAGGCCGCCACCACGCCGTTGGCCCGCTCCTCCTCTGAGAGCCGGGAGATCCGCACGTAGGCGCCGCGGATCTTGAACGAACCGGTGCGCTGGAGGTTCTCGCACTTGAGGTTGACCGGACCGCCCGCGAGCGAGGAGAGCCAGCGCGACTCCTCCATCGGCGTACGGATCGCCACACCCTCGAGCAGCGCAGCAGCGGCCTGGATGTCGGCCAGGGCCACGCCCGGCACGTCAGTCACGAGAGGCTCCTTCGTCTGAGCCGGCCGGGGCATCGTTGTCCGGCACGGGTGGGGCGCCCTCGTCGCCGACCTCGCCGACATCCTCCTCGAGGGCCTCCTCGGGTTCGTCCTCCCCTATCTCGGTGTCACTGGCCAGGTGCTGCACCACGGCGTTGAGCGTGGCGGCGATGGGCACCGCGATCAGCGCCCCGGCGATCCCCGCCACGAGGACGCCACAACCGATCGCCACGATCACCCCGAGCGGGTGCACCGACACGAAGCGCCCCATGACGAACGGTTGGAGGACGTGGCCCTCGATCTGCTGGACCAGGATGACCCCGCCCAGCATCAGCAGCGCGATGAGCACCCCCTCGTCCACCAGCGCCACCAGGACGGCCACCGTTCCCGCGATCGCGCCTCCGACCATGGGAATGAAGGCGCCGAGGAAGACCAGCACGCCGATGGCGAAGACGAAGGGAACGTCGAGGATCGCCGCCACGATCATGATCCCGAGCGCGTCGGCGGCGGCGACGATGACCGTGGCGCGGACGAACTGGGTCAGCGAGATCCACGCGACCCTGCCGGAGCTGTCGATCCTCGCCCGCGCGGCCCGGGGCGCCAGCCGGACCGTCCAGGCCCAGATCCGGGAGCCATCGGCCAGGAAGAAGTACGACGCGAACAGGACGATGAAGAACCCGGCGAGGACGTGTCCGATCGCCGTCCCGACCTCGGTCACCTGGCTGAGGGTCTCGCCGTCCCGGGACTGCTCGGTGATCGCTTCCTGGACGCGGGCGATGACGTCGTTGATCTGGGAGTCGCTGGCGTTCAGCGGGCCGTCCTTGAGCCAGTTCGTGATGTCGTCGAGTCCCTTGACCACCTGATCCGCGAGGTCGTCGGCGCCGTTGGCGACCTGCTGACCGGCGAAGGTGAGCAGCGCACCCACGAGGGCGAGGAAACCGACCACGACGACGATGGCGCCCAGGGCGTGGGGAACGCCGACCGAGGCCAGGCGGCGGACCAGGGGGCCCACGAGTGCCGTGATGAAGAGGGCAATGATCAGCGGGAGGGTCACGACGGCGAAGAAGGCCAGGACCCGGATGATGACGTACCCGGCGACCGCGATCACCAGGAACCGCCATGCCCACGCGGCGGCGAGGTCGACCCCCCACGGAACGTGGGCCGGGGAGACGTTGGTGCGCCCCGCCGGAATCGCCGCCCTGAGGTCTTGCCGTTCCTGGAGCATGGCCTCCTGGCGCTCGGCAATCCGTGCCTGCAACTGGTGGGTGAGCCGCTCGGGCAGGCGTTCGCGGTGCTCGTCGCTCCCCTCGTCGGATTCCGGAGCGGCAGCTCCCGCGTCGTCCTCGCCCTCGTGCGGCTGGTCCTCGGTGGTCACGGCGACAGGCTATGTGAGAGACATCACGAGGCGCTGCGCCGCCTCGGGGTGGGTCGGGACGAGGAGCCCGGCGGCGGCGAGCACGTAGTCGGTGTCCACGACCACGACCGGGTCACGCGGCAGCTGCCAGCCACCCTCGACTTCGTCGCCGATGCTGCCGGCGAGCACGCGGTGGACGACGCCCGGGCGCCCGTTGCGCAGGATGCCCCCGGATCCGACCACCACGCCGACCTCACGCAGGTCCGTGCCGGTGCGTTCGACGACGCGACCCTCCGGACTCACGACCACCCGGGACCGGCCGGCGTGCCGGCGCAGGGCGATCCCCACCGCGGCGCGGGCGATCTCTTCGTCGATCTGCTCCTCGTGGTCACTGCCGGGCAGGTAGGCCGGGTCGTCCCGACGGCGCGAAGCGGCCGCCGCCAGGTCGGTGCGACCGGCTTCGTCGACGGTGGAGAGTGCGGACCACCGCATGCCGAGGTCACCTTCGACGGTGCGGGTCACCGGCGTGGTGGCCACGACCTCGCGGGAGAGAGCGGCCTCCTCCGGGTCGACCTCGATGACGCTGTGCACGTCGGTCGTCGCGCCGCCGACGTCGATCACGACCACATCCCCGGCACCCGGTCGTTCGGAATCCAGCCCCCTCGCGAGGAGCTCGACTCCCGTGAGCACGACGTCCGGGGTGGCGCCGCGCACCATGGCCGCGAAGTCCGCCCGCTCACTCAGGTGCTTTCCGCCGATCACGTGGGCCAGGAACATCTCGCGGATCGCCGCCCGCGCGGTATCTGGCGCCAGGACCCCGATCCGGGGAACGACGTTGGCGGCACGCACGTGTGGCAGCCCGGCGAGGATCTCCGCGACCTCGTCCTGGGCGTCGGTGTTGCCTGCGACGACGACCGGGCCCCGCCAGCCGGAGCGGACCAGTGAGCGTGCGGACGACAGGATGGGCTCGGCATTCCCGCCGTCCGTGCCGCCGGTGAGGAGTACGACGTCCGGTTTCGCCTCGGCGATCCGGTCGATGTCGTCGTCGCGGGCGAGGACGGCCACCACCTTGCCGCCGCTCGAGAGGGCGACGCGGCGACCGGCCTCGGCGGTCACGAGCTCCTCGTTCCCCAGCACGGCGATACGGAGGCCGCCACCGGCGCTGGAGCAGGCGAGAACCTCGGCGGTCGCAGCCCGCCGATCCTGTTCGGTCAGCGCGGTCACGCAGGCGTCGTACCCGTCGAGGACGTCGGTCCCGATGGTGGTCGGATGCGCCGCGGCGGCGACGATGCGTCCCTCGTCGAGGTCGACCAGGGCGGCCTTCGTGAACGTGGACCCGAAGTCGACGCAGATGACCACCCCGCCCGGCCCCAGGTCTTCGGTGGTCGAGCCTGTGGAGACCGTCACACGAGCACCGAGATCGCCGCGGCCACCAGGCAGATCACGACCGCCAGGGCGACCAGGTGCACGGCCGGGTTGGGGGGCAGCGGCCGCCCCGCCCGCAGGGCCCGGTCGACGGCGCGGTAGCGGACGTAGCCCCCGACCGCGGCCACCGTTCCGGCCAGCAGCAGCAGTCCCCCGAGCACCTGCTCGGGCCACTCGGGCTCGAGCAGGTTGATGACCGCGAGGGCCGCCGCGACGAGGCCGATCGCCGTGCGCTCGTAGGCCAGGAAGGTGCGCTCGTTGGCGAGCGTGAAGCGATAGTCCGGCTCGACCGGCTCGCCCGTCGGGTGACCGGATCCGTCAGCCGAGGGCATGGTCGAGATCCGCGATCAGGTCGTCGGCGGTCTCGATCCCGACGCTCAACCGCACCAGGTCGGCCGGGACCTCGAGCGCCGTGCCGGCGACGCTCGCGTGCGTCATCCGGCCTGGGTGCTCGATCAGCGACTCGACGCCGCCGAGCGACTCGCCGAGGATGAAGACCTCCGCCTTCTCGCACACCTGCAGCGCCTGCTTCTCACCGCCGGCGGCCCTGAACGACACCATGCCGCCGAACCGTTTCATCTGCTTCGCGGCGATGTCGTGTCCCGGGTGATCGGGCAGGCCGGGGTAGTAGATCTGGGACACCGACGGGTGTCCGGCGAGGAACTCGACGACCCGCTCGGCGTTGTCGCAGTGCCGGTCCATGCGGATCCCGAGCGTACGGAGCCCGCGCAGCACCAGCCAGGAGTCGAAGGCTCCGGCCACGCCGCCGATGGCGTTCTGGTGGAAGGTGATCTGCTCGGCCAGGCCGTGGTCGCGGACGACGACGGCGCCGCCGACGACGTCGGAGTGTCCGCCGCAGTACTTGGTGGTCGAGTGCAGGGTGACATCCGCACCGAGCGCCAGCGGCTGCTGGAGGTACGGCGACGCGAAGGTGTTGTCGACCACGAGCAGCGCGCCGGCCTCGTGGGCGATCGCGGCCAGGGCCTCGATGTCGGCGATGTTCATCAGAGGGTTGGTCGGGGTCTCCACCCACACCAGCTTGGTCTGGCCCGGCCGGATGGCGCCGCGGACGGCGTCGAGGTCGGACACGGCGACCGGGGTGTACTCCAGCCCCCATACCTGCTCGACCTTGTCGAACAGCCGGAACGTGCCGCCGTACGCGTCGTCGGGGATGACGACATGGTCACCGGCCCGGCAGGTCGACCGGATCACCGTGTCCTCGGCCGCCAGGCCCGACGCGAACGCGAATCCTGCCTCTCCCTCCTCGAGGGCGGCGATGTTGCCCTCGAGGGCGGTGCGGGTCGGGTTGGCGGAGCGGCTGTACTCGTAGCCCCCACGCAGGCCGCCGACGCCGTCCTGCTTGTAGGTCGAGGTCGCGTAGATCGGCGGGATGACAGAGCCGGTCGTGGGATCGGGCTCGTAGCCGGCATGGATCGCTCGGGTCTCGAAGCCGCCCTTGCTCCTGTGCTGCTGGTGGGTCACGTGACGACCCTACTCAGGCAGGTCGTAGTCCAGTCTGATGTGGTGGGTGCCGTCGTCGTCGACGGTGAGCGCGCCCGTGCCGGTGATGCCGGCGAGGCCACCGGTCCCACTGCCCGGAACGATGACGAAGAGCTCGTGTTGGCGGTCACGCCCACCGACCATGGTCGCGGAATGGACGAGGTTGAACGTGCCCGCATGGTCGTCGACGGTGCCCTCGAACGACTCCGTAGCGACGTACGTGCCGGTCTGGCTGTCGTCGTCGAAGGCGTAGCTGAACTGCGTGACTGCCCGGCCGGCGATCGCTCCACGCAACTCCTTGACCATGTGCGCGTGGCCGACCCCGACGTTCGTGGTGATCTCGGGAGACCAGTCGACGGGGCTGAACTCGTCGACGGTGAAGGTGCAGGTTGCTTCCATGGCAGCCACCCTAGGAGGGGACGCCGACGTCGGGAACGGAACCGCCACCGGCGTTGTTGCACACTGGTGAAAGGCCCCCCGACCCGAGGAGTACTGAATGTTCGGACGCCATCAGACTTCGATGCCTCAGCCCGGCAGCGCCCTGTCCGGCCGCGAGACCCGCACCTACCCGATCGCCGAGAAGCACCTCGTCCTCGACGCACCGGTGGTCACCGACGAGGTCCCGGACGGTCTCGAGGTCGCGATCTTCGGGCTCGGCTGCTTCTGGGGCGCCGAGGAGGTCTACTGGCAGATCCCGGGCGTCTGGTCGACGTCTGTCGGCTACGCCGGCGGGGAGACGCCTAACCCGACGTACGACGAGGTCTGCTCCGGCCGCACCGGCCACACCGAGGCGATCCGGATCGTCTTCGACCCGTCGGTGGTCGCCTACGCCGACCTGGTGAAGCGCTTCTTCGAGGTGCACGACCCGACCCAGGGGATGCGGCAGGGCAACGACGTCGGCACCCAGTACCGGTCCGCGATCTACGTGACGTCTCCCGAGCAGGAGGCGACCGCCCGGGAGCTGACCGACGTCTACGGCGCTGAGCTCAAGCGGCGTCGGCTGGGTGACATCACCACCGAGGTCAGGCCGGCGCCGACGTACTACTACGCCGAGGACGTGCACCAGCAGTACCTCGCGAAGAACCCGTTCGGGTACCGGTGCCACGCGAACACGGGCGTGAAATTCCCCGAGACCGCCTGACCCTGCGGCGGACTGCAGCGGTCAACCCTGGCGACGCGCTTGCCGCGCCAGACGCCGATCCGCAGGTCCGGCAGGCGGTGCTGCCTGCAGGGAGGGCGTCGGCCCTGTGACGAGTTGCGCACCGGGAACGCCGTCCTCGACGACGAAGGAGGCGAACGTCGACACCGGCGCGTCGCTCCGGGAGACCGTGCTGACCATGCGGAGGTCGGTCTCCCACACTTCGGGCGTGACCCGGCAGCGCACATAACCCCTGCGGTCGCCGTCGAAGAACTTGATGTGAGGGTTGTCGGGGACCATGGGGCCGTAGTACGGGCCGTAGACGATGCCATCGCCGTTGGAACTGATCGAGGTGCCGACGAACTCCGTTGCGACCGTCGCTGAGTCGGGGTCGCCGAAGTCGATCTTCAGGTCGTTGACGAACGTGGAGTGCCAGTCGCCCGTGATCACCATAGTGTTCTCGACACCCCGGCTGGCCACGTGTTGGAGGATCCGGGCACGCGCCGCCGGATAGGCATCCCAGGCGTCCTGCCAGAAGACCTCGTTGCCGTCGTAGTAGATCCGGTGGTCCAGCTCGCCCATCATCACCTGTTGCGCGATCACGTTCCACCGCGCCCTTGACGAGGCCAATCCGTCGAGCAGCCAGCGCTCCTGTGGCGGCCCGGTCATGGTCGTCGCGGGGTCGAGCGCGGCCGGGCACCGCGGCTGCTCGCCACGACCACATGGTGGAGCACTGCGGTACTGACGGGTGTCCAGGACGCTGAACTCGGCAAGGTCGCCGTAGGTGATGGAGCGGTAGAGAAGCATCCCGATCCCGCTGGGCAGCGAGGCTTGCCTCAATGGCAGGTGCTCGTAGTACGCCTGGTAGGCGGCGGCCCGACGGCGAATGAATCGTCTGCCGAACGGCGGGCCCTCGGCGTCGACGCCTGCGTAGTCGTTCTCCACCTCATGGTCGTCCCACGTCACCACCCAGGGGAACAGGCGATGGGCTTCCTGGAGGTCGGGATCGGTTCGGTACAGAGCGTGCTGCAGGCGATATCGACCGAGGTTCATCGTCTCGCTCGCGAAGCGGTCGGGAACCGGAACGTTGCGGAACCCGCCGGTGGGTCCGATCCCGTACTCGTAGATGTAGTCGCCGAGGTGGATCACCAGGTCGAGGTCCTCCTCGGCCATCCGTCGGTACGCCGAGTAGTACCCGTCGTCCCATTTCTGGCAGGAAGCGAACGCAAACCGCAGTTCCTTCACGTGCTGGCCCGGCGCTCGGTGCCGTCATCGTGCGGCCGACAGGCGAGTGCTCCCCGCCTGCGCGGAACCTGTAGAAGTACTCACGCCGTGGCTGCAAGCCGGCCACCTCGACGTGCACAGAGTGGGCCAGCTCGGGCCGGGGCAAGCGCCTTGCCGGAGCGGACGACGTGCCTCATTCGCTCGTCGGTGGCGACCTGCCAGTCCACAGAGACCGACCTGCGTAGGCATTCCGGTGTCATGTTTCAGCGGGCTCGGCGCCAACCGGGTCCACAGGACGAACCCGTCAGGTGCGGGATCGCCCGAGGCCACTCCCAGGGTGAAGGGGTACCTGCCGCGCGGCGCCGCCTGCGCCATCTCTCCGGGCAGCAGTGCCAGACCGATCGCGGCCGAGACACCGCCGCTGAGCTGGACAAGCTGCCGCCGATCCAACGTCGTGGCCGACGTGGGGTCGTGTTCAGTCTCGTGTTCCTGCATGTGAGCCTCCGTCACACAGTGACTCTCGCTGGTTTGTCGCTCACTCCTGCCGAACCCTCAGCGCCGCCGACTGGAAAGCTCGATCGCCTCCCCGTCCATGTCGGCAGGGTCGAACTCGATACCCATCGCGGTCAGGATCGTCGGGAGGGCGTCGACGAGGCGCATCCGTTCGGTCCGCGCCTTCGCCTTCAGCCCGGGCCAGGAGAAGACCATCGGGATCTCGCTGGACCTGCTGCTGGTGGCCGCCGTGGTCACCCATCACGCCGTAGGTCGTGTTGTTCCGCAGCAGTGCCACCACGTCGGGCCCGTACGGCGCCGCCATCGTGTCGACGAGCGTCTCGCCATGCCGTCGGAACCACGACCGCTCCGGCCCGCTGCCCGGCAGGTTCGTTCCGTGCAGCACGTAGTCGTCGCCGTCGTCGGCGAGCGTGAAGCTGGCGATCACGTCCGGCAGATCGAGGATCGCCTCCGCCGCCTCCTGCTTCCTCGCCTCCGAGGTGTCGTTCAGCCAGGCCGCGATGTGTCCGTCCTGATAGGAGAATCTCAGGTTGGTCTCGCCGTTCGGCGGTGTCAGCGCGTCCTTCAACTGCTGGATCGCCGGGCTCGGATCCAGGTAGGCCTCGTCCGCGAGCGGACCGCTCTCCTGGCCGTAGTACCAGTTGCAGTCCGAGCGCAGGGCGGCCGGCGATGTGGGTGTGGCGGGATCGCAGGCGTTGATGTTCGTGCCCACCGTGAACGTGTCGAACCGTCCGTGGAAGCGCCTGCCGGTCTGCGCGGCGTGATCGGCGGTGATGACGACGAGGGTTTCGTCGAGCAGACCCTGGTCCCGGAGCGCGTCCATCAACCTGCCGACCTGCTGGTCGGCCGTCTTGGCGATGAACGGCAGGTGCCGCATCTGCTGCTCGGACCCGGGCGCGCCACGCACGCTGTCCGTCGGGCCCCCACATGTGACCCAGCTTGTCGATGCCGCCCAGGCTGACCATCATCCCGCGCCAGTCGGGGTCGTTCTCGATCACGGTGATGGCCGCGTCGGTCGACCAGATGTCGCCGCCGAGGTGTGCCGGATCGAACCCGGGCACGAACCGGTTGCCGTCCAGGCTGTAGATCCGCCCGGGCAGGATGGTCCCGGTCCCGTACGCGTTGGCGGCCTGCCAGGTCCACCAGCGGTTGCACGCCTGAGCCAGCCCGAAGTACGCCGGTGCCGAGTTGTTGGCGTCCTCGGGGCTGCGCCAGCCCGACTGCCCATCGCAGCTGGTCGCGGAGCTTCCTCGGCTCTGCAGAATGATGTCTTCCGGATCGGTCCCGGTCCCGTCGCCTGCTGACGAACTGGTGTGGCCCGCCGTGCACACGGCTGTCCGCTTCTGCGCGAGAGACACGAACTTCGAGGTCTCGCCGAACTCGTCATCCAGGTAGTCCTGGAGCTTCTTGTAGCCGCCGGCCTCGATCAGTGCCTTGAACTGGTTGCACGACATGCTCGAGGTGATGTAGTACGCGCCCGCCGTTCCGAGCACGCCGTCGACATCCCGGTACACCTCGTTCGACCAGCCCAGGTGCTTCGGCAACTGGCCGCTCGTGACCACGCCGTGGCTGATCACCGTCTCGGCCGCCATGTGCCCGACGACGGCATTCGGGAAGTTGACCCCTCTGCGCGTCAGATCCTTCACGTTCTGCATCTTGTAGCGCTTGATCGTGTCCGGACTCGCCTGATCCAGGACGAGGATGAGCACCCGCGAAGGTCGGTCGGGTGGTGATTCCGCCACCACTGCGCCAGGTGCGCTGAGGAGGCCGGCCAGGACCCCGACCCCGATGAGAGCTCCGACAATCCTGCGGTTGTTCACGGCGACCTCCTGCCCCGCGGGAGCTTGCCGGCCGGGAGCCGCGAACGTGGCGTCACTAACCGCCGGAGCTTCGAGGACTTATCTCTGTCTACCGAGGCGCCTCGCGATCGTCAAGCGCCCCGGCAGTACTGCTGTACGATCGGTCCGGGTCCGGCTTCCTGGTCGAACAAGGCGCAGCAGCTGAGGCGCCCGCGAAACCGCGCTCGCGTGAACCGCAGGTCGCGTGACTACGCAGACATCTGACCCCACCAGCAGTACGTCGCGAAGAACCCGTTCGGGTACCGCTGCCACTCAGCGACGGGGGTTGCGTTCCCGACTGTCGACTGACCGCGCGGCGGTCCGCCACTCGTCATCCGTGCGGGCGGCGGCTGTCATGGCCGCCTGCGCCTGCTCGTCTGTGAGCGACTCGACGAGACAGAACTCGTTGCCGAAGGGGTCCTGCATGACCGCCCAGTCGATGGCCGGGGGCTCGTCGCCGTGGGACCCCGGTCGCGGATAGAGACTGGGGGTCTTCTTGACGGTGCCGCCCAGCCTGAGGATCTGCTCGATCGCGTTGTCGATCCCGTTGTTCGGCGTGATGTCGATGTGCACCGGGTTCGGCCGAGTGGGGCCTGGTACGGCGACCTCCACCGGTGCCGTGGTGACCTGTTGAAGAATGATCTCGTGCTTCCAGGGGTCGTTGGTGCCCAGGAAGCCGAGCCATCCGTGCCATCCACGTTCGGACCCGATGATCTCGAGTCCTGTCACTTCGGACCAGAACTCATATCCGACTCTCAAGTTCGTGACGTTGATGACGACGCAACGCAAGCTGCCGACGCCCACGATTCCCACCTCACGACCGACCGACGATCATGTGATTGTGCCCGACGAGCGCCGTAACTCCGGCTAGAGTCGGTTCCGGTCGTTCTGCTTCCGGATCGAGGAGAGGTGCGTGCACGACGACTCGAGCCCCACGGCACGGGCGCTGATGGCGCTCGAACTGATCCAGGGCCGGCCCGGCACCACCGCGGCGCGGCTCGCGGACAAGCTGGGCGTCTCCGAGCGGGCCGCCCGGCGCTACGTCGGCATCCTGCGCGAGGCAGGCATCCCGATCGACTCGATGCGCGGGCCGTACGGCGGCTACCGGGTGGGCCGCGGCCTGCGACTGCCGCCGCTGATGTTCAGCGCCACGGAGGCGCTCGGCCTGGTCATGGCGGTACTGGACGGCCACCACGACGTGAGCGATCCCACCGACCCCGTGGGCAGCGCGATCGACAAGCTGATGCGCGCGCTGCCGGAGCCGGTCGCCGCCCAGGCCGAGGTGCTCCGGCGGACCGCGGCGCCCGCCCCGGACCGCGGTGCCGCCCGGCCCGACCCCGGGACGACGGCCGCGCTCGTGCAGTCCTGCTCGAACTTCCGGCGGGTGCGCCTCGGCTATCGCTCCGAGGCGGGGTCTGAATGGGTGATGGAGGTCGACCCCTGGGCCGTCGTCGTCCGCCACGGCCGGTGGTACCTGCTCTGCCGGCACACCCGCAAGGACGTCATCCGGGCCTACCGGATCGACCGGGTCCGCAGCGTGGAGGAGCTCGACGACACGTTCCGCCCTCCTGCCGACCTCGACCCGATCGCCATGCTCGAGGATCACCTCGCCGTCGGGTGGGAGTTCGACGTCGAGGTCGTCATCGACGCGCGGGTCGACACCGTGGCGGCGCACGTCCCGCGGGCGATCGGACGGCTCGAGCGCGTGGACGGCGAGACCAGCCGATTGGTCGGCAGCACCAGCAACCCGGCGTGGTACGCCGAGCAGCTCGCGCGGATCCCAGCGCCGTACCGGATCGTGCAGTGCCAGGAGGTGCGGGATGCCGCGCGCGTCCTGGGGGAGCGACTGCTGGCAGCCGTCGACGACTAGCCCGGCAGGGTTCCGGCCGATGAACGTCCAC
Source organism: uncultured Actinomycetota bacterium (assembly GCA_963733895.1). Classification (GTDB taxonomy): domain Bacteria; phylum Actinomycetota; class Actinomycetes; order Propionibacteriales; family Nocardioidaceae; genus Nocardioides. Next base: position 97,611 of record CAVTEY010000003.1, on the reverse strand, counting down.
GTCCGGATGCGGCTCCACCGATCGGCCATTCGCGAAGGAGTGCGGCGGCGAAGAGACACCCGAAGGCGAGCGTCCCCGCCGGGAAGGGGTGCCCGCCCAGCAAGAAGACAGCGGCCAGCGCGAGGAAGATCCACTCGCTGCGCGGAGCGCCACGGCGGCGGGAAGCGAGCGCGAGCGCGCCGACGGCGACCAGCCATCCACCGGTGCCGATGATGCTCAGCGCGAACGGCCAGTCGAGACCGGGCCAGTCCTTGACCACGCTGAAGACGCCCTCCTGCTGCGCAGTGGTGAGGTCTCGCGCACTGCGCATGGCCAGACCGGTCCCGATCCCCGCGATGGTGTCGTAGGCGCTGAAGAACACCAGGAACACCCCGATGCCGATTCGCGTCGGCCACGCCGAGGCATACCCGTAGCTGTCCGCGAGCAGGACTACGGACAGGGCGACCAAGCCGATGAGCACGAGCTGGATGGCGTGGAAGACGGCGAACCAGGTGGCCACGTCCATGAGTGCCTGGACCGTCGCATCCGGATTGGGATGGAGGATCTCGAGGATGGCGAGGAGCAGCGGCGGCAGCAGAAGCAGGGGGAGTCTCAAGCCTCGGGGCAGCAGCCAGGTCTGGTGACCTGTGGGCGGGACGCCGGCTTGAACGCCGCCGGATTGAGCGTCGGGTTGCTGGTGCTCCATGCACCTCACCTCGCGAGTGATGCTACTCCGTTCGAGCCGGTGCGGACGGTCGGCGGAGCACTCACAGAGGCAGGTACATGACGTGCAGGCCGACGAACCCGTGGGTCGGTGAGCGGAAGGCGCCCGGGACGGTGCCCACGATCTCGAAGCCGAGCGACTGCCACAGTCGTACGGCGGCCTCGTTGGTCTCGACGACGGCGTTGAACTGGATGCCGCGGTAGCCCTGGTCGCGGTGCCACTGCACGACGTACTCGGCCAGCGCGCGGCCGACGCCGCGGCCGCGCGCGTCGGTGGCGACCATGAACGACGCGGTGCCGATGTGGTCGCCGAAGCCCGGTCGGTTGGGACCCATCTTGGCGGTGCCCAGGATCTCGCCACCGGCCTCCAGGACGACGGTCAGGCCCGGGGGTTGCTCCATCCAGAGACCACGCGCCGAGTCGGGAGTGAGGTCCATCGGGTAGGCATAGGTCTCCCCCTCCTGCACCGTGGCGTCGAAGATCCGCCAGACCGCCGGCCAGTCCCCATCGGTGGCCGCGCGGATCACCCGGCTGCTCAGGTGCCCGTTGCTCACTCGCCGGTTGTTCCGTCGATGGCTTCGCGCAGGAGGTCGGCGTGCCCGTTGTGGCGGGCGTACTCCTCGATCATGTGCACGATGATCCAGCGCAGGCTGAACTTCTCTTCGGCCAGCCGCCGGCTCTCCCGGACCGACAACCGATCCAGTCCGTCCTCTGCGAGCACCTCCTGGATGATCCGGTTGGAGGCCTCGACCGCGCCGTCGAAGAGCGCCATCAAGTCCTCCGGACTGTCGTCGGCGGCCGTGCGCCATTCCCAGTCGGGGTCACTGTCCCAGTCGACCGACCGCCACGCCTCGCCGTCGTCATTGCCCATCAGCACCACGCTGAACCAGTCGTCCTCGACCAGTGCGAGGTGCTTGAGCAGGCCTCCCAGCGTCATCGTGGACGGCGCCAGCGGCTGGGCGAGCTGCTTCTGATCGAGTCCAGCGGTCTTCATCCGCAATGTCTCGCGGTGGTAGTCGAGGAAGGCGACCAGGGTCTCGGCCTCGGTGGCGGCCAGGGGCGGGTCGATGCGCTGCGTGGAGGTCATGGCGCCACGCTAGCCAGCGCAGGTCTGCGGACGCGACCGGGTTCCGCGGTCGCCGGGCATAGAGAGGTCAGCCATCCTCTCCAGGTCGCCTGTCGGTGATGCAGTAGGGCGCCCCCACGGGGCCGCGCATCACCGTCCAGTGCGGGAAGACGTCGACGACCTCCGCGCCGCCATCGCAGTGCCGTGCGGTCTCGGCATCCCGGTCCGTCGTGGCCCAGTCGAGGTGGGCGCTGACCGTTCCGTCGGACTCGCCCACGAGCTGGAACAGCACGCACAGGTGCTGGTCGTCGGGCCGCACCAGGCGGGAGAACTCCGGCAGGTTCGACCGCCTGGTCACGCCGCACTCGGTGACGTAGCTCCAGAACCGCCGCTCACTGTCGTGGAGAGCGGGCGGGATGTCGAGGCAGACCTGGTCGACGTACGACGCGTGCCCGCCGGGCCAGGTGGTGGCCGCCGGCAGGTCCCGGGCCGAGTGGGAGACGAGGCAGAACGTCAGTCCTCCCGGGGATGCCAGGGGCACGACGTCGTCATGCACCTGCTCGAGCCGTCGCGCCCCGGCGATCACGGCGGCCTCAGCCGCGGCCGCGGCGTCCTCGGTGTGGAGGTCGAGGTGGAGGCGGGCGGATCCTTCTCCGAGCCGCTGTAGGCGCAGGAAGTCGCCGCCGGTGGGAGGGATCAGGGTCACGAACTCCTCATCGTCCCCACGCGGCGAGGAGGGCGTGTAGCCGGTCAACCGCTGCCAGAACGCCAGGCCCACGTCGAACTCGTCGGCCGGGAAGTCCAGGAACGCCGTCACCCAGTGCATCTCAGCCCCACACTCCCATAACGTCTCCGCCGATCCGGACGATGAATGCGGAGACCACGACGATGAAGAAGATGCGCACGAACCGCGACCCGCGGGCGACGGCCGTCCGCGCGCCCAGGTAGCCGCCCGCGAAGTTGCAGACGCCCATGACGAGGCCGACCGTCCACAGCACCGCTCCCTGCGGGACGAAGATGCAGAGCGCAGCGAGGTTGGTGGCCCAGTTCGCGAGCCTGGCCTTGGCAGAGGCATCGAGGAAGTTGTAGCCGAGCAGCCCGACCAGGGTGAACACGAAGAAGCTCCCGGTGCCCGGGCCGAGCGCGCCGTCGTAGAAGCCGATCGCGAGCCCGGTCGCCATCGCGGCCGCGGAGTGCCGGTGTCCGGCGAACCGCAGCGCGGTCTCCTCGCCGAGGCTCGGCTTGAACAGGACGTAGGCCCCGACGACCACCAGCACCACGAGCACGATCGGGTCGAAGGCCGACTCCGGGATCTTCGAGGCCACCAGGGCGCCGAGGGCGGAGCCGATGAAGGCAAGCAGCATCAGGGGCCCGAAGGTCTTCGGGTCCGGCCGGACCCGGCGGTAGTAGGTCGCGCTGCTCACCGTCGTCCCGCAGATCGACGCCAGCTTGTTGGTCGCCAGCACCTGGACCGGGCTGGCGCCCGGGAGCCCGAGCAGCAGCGCCGGGAGCTGGATGAGACCGCCACCACCGACGACCGCGTCGACGAAGCCTGCCGCCAGGGCCGCGAGCGCCAGCAGCGCCAGCACGGTCAGGGTCGGGTCGTCCACGGTCGCGAGCCTAGGGCGTGTCATCCAAGTCTCGGGCGGCGCGCAGCAGGCCATGGACTTGGGTGACACGCCCCTAAGGTGGCCACCGTGCGCATCGTGTCCCTGCTCCCGTCGACGACCGAGATCCTCTTCGCGATCGGTGCCGGCGACGACGTCGTGGGGGTCACCTTCGAGTGCGACCACCCGGCCGAGGCCCGGACCCGGACCATCGTCTCGACCTCGGCGATGCCGGACGGCCTCCGACCGGCGGAGATCGACGCGTTCGTCGCCTCGGCAATGGCGCGCGGCGACGACCTCTACCACCTGGCGGAGGACGCCCTGGCGGACCTCGACGCCGACCTCGTCGTGACCCAGGACCTGTGCGCGGTGTGCGCCGTCGACGTGTCGGTCGTCGACGACGCTCTTGCGCATCTGGGATGTACGGCGGAGGTCCTCACCATCGACCCGCACACCCTGGACGAGGTGTTCGACTCGATCCTCGTCCTCGGCCGGGCGACCGGTCACGAGCAGCGGGCGGTCGAACTCGTCGGCTCGCTCCGGGATCGGCTGGAGAGCGTTCGCTCCCGCGTGGCCGGGCGATCGCGGCCGCGGGTGATGCTGCTGGAGTGGACCGATCCTCCGTTCGCACCAGGTCACTGGGTTCCGGAGATGATCGAGGGCGCCGGTGGCGAGCCGTTGCTGGGGACCCCCGGAGCGCGGTCGGAGCGGGTGACCTGGGAGGCGGTGCACCGGTCCCGGCCCGAGGTGATCGTGGTGGCTCCCTGCGGCTATGACCTGGCGGGAGCCGGGGCCCTCGCCGACGAGCTCGGGGCGAGCGGCCGGCTGCCACCCGGCGTACCCGTGCATGCCGTGGACGCCAACGCCGCGTGGGCGCGGCCCGGGACCCGGCTGGTCGACGGCGTGGAGGTGCTGGCGGACCTCCTGCATCCGGCTCGCTGATCAGGAATCATTGTCAAGATCCCGTCAAGATTGCGGAATCAGAAATTCTGATAGGTATTTACCACTCATTCCATTGCCGAGACGCCGTTTGCCCGTAGACTCACCCCCGTGCAGCAGGGCGAGGTGGGCTCCCTACCGCACTTGCACGCGGTGGACTTCTACGACCACGAGCATGAGCTCGTGGACATCATCGCGCGCTTCGTCGCCGAGGGGTTGGCTCTCGGCGAGCGGAGCATCATCGTCGCCACCGGCCCGCATCGCGCGGGACTCGACGCCGCGCTCGCCGGACTCGGCCACGATCCCGCCGAGCAGCGAGCCGCAGGCAACCTGCTGACCTTCGACGCCGCAGCAACCCTCGACACCATTCTCGTGAGCGACGGCCCCGATCCGGCATTCGACGGGAACAGGGTTTCAGCGATCCTCACCGGAGCCCTGGCCGACGGGAGGCCAGTGAGGGTCTTCGGCGAGATGGTGGCCCTGCTCTGGGATGCCGGGCAGGTCCTGGCCGCCATCGAGCTCGAGGCCGCTGTGGAACAGGCTCCAGGAGGAGCAGCAGTTCTCGTTGCTGTGCGCCTACCCGACGTCCGCCCTGGGTGCGGCCCGGCTCGGCGAGGTCAGCGATGTCTGCGCCCTGCACACTGACGTGCACGCTCCGGCGAGCTACGCCCGCAGGGGCTCTCCCGCTGCAGCCCGGCCGGGGCTCTCCGAGGTGTTCCTCCCCATGGCCGAGGCGGTCCCCGCGACCCGCCGGTTCGTCTCCGGGGTGCTGGCCAGGTGGCACGAGGACGCCTTGGTGCCGGACGCCAACGTCATCGTCTCCGAGCTGGCCAGCAACGCGGTGCTCCATGCCCACTCACCCTTCCGGGTGTCGATCGACCGATCGGTCGGCATGGTCTGCATCTCCATCCAGGACGTCGCGGCCGATCTCGCCCAGCAGCAACCGGAGAGCATCGAGCCGGGTGGTCGCGGCATGGTCATCGTGGAGGCGCTGTCTCGTCGCTGGGGTTGTGACACGCTCCCCGGCGGCAAGGTCGTCTGGGCTGAGCTGAGCGCGACCGGCACCGACGTCTGAGCCGGCTCAGTCGCCGACCCAGAACCCGCGGCCGCCGAACCAGTCGCCGTACTGTCCACCGTCCGGAGCCCGGGCCCCGAGGTAGGAGCCGACGACGGCCGCCCCGAGGTCGTCCAGCTCCGGGGCCACGACCCGGCCGTCCACCCGGCGGGCCATCGAGTCGACGAACCGGGCCAGGCCCGGGTCCTCGCCCAGCCTGAAGAACGTGGTCTGCGCACCCAGCCGGCCGGCGTTGTCGAGCTCTCGCACGGCGTACGCGATCGTCAGCGGGTGCGGCGGATAGGAGAACATCACCTCGCCGTCGGGCTCGAGGTGTGAGGTCGGCTCGCCGTCCGTGACCACGAGCAGCACCGGTTGTGCGTGTGGGTGCTTGCGGAAGTGGCGGTTGGCGAGCAGCAGCGCGTGATGCAGGTTCGTGCCCTTGTCCCACATCGCGTCCAACGCGGTGAGCTGCTCGATCTCCATCACCTCCGCGTGCCGACCGAAACCGATCAGCTGCAGGTGGTCGGCCCGGAACCGCGAGCGGATCAAGGTGTGCAACGCCAGCGCGGTCCGCTTCATGGGCACCCAGCGGCCGTCCATGGCCATGGAGAAGCTGGTGTCGACGAGCAGCGCCACGGCCGCCTGGGTGCGTGACTCGGTCTCGGCAACCTCAATGTCGCTGACGTCGAGTGCCACGTCCGTGCCCTCGGCGGCACGACGGCGGATGCCGTTGAGCACCGTGCGCGTGGTGTCCCACGGCTCGGTGTCGCCGAACGCCCACTCGCGGGTGGCGCCGCTCAGCTCCCCGGCCGACCCGGCCAGCCTGAGGTCGCGCTGGCCCTGGCGCCCGGACATCCGGTTGGCAACGTCGCGGAGCAGTGCCTTGCCGAGCTGTCGCATCGCCTTCGGGCTCAGCCGGAGCTGGCCGTCGGAGCCCCGCTTGAGGTAGCCGGAGTCCCGCAGCGCCCGCTCGAGCTCCTGCAAGGTACGAGCGTCGATCGCCGCCTCGTTGCCCAGCTGGCGGGCCAGCTTGTCCAGGTCGACGTCGTCGAGGCGGGCGCCGCCGTACGACTGCGAGAGCTGCTCGGCCAGGTCGTCGAGATCGGCGAGGTCCTGCAGGACGCCGGTCCCGTCGCCCAGGCCCAGTCCCTGCTCACCGTCGAAGCGCTCGGACCCACCCCAGTCCTCGCCGGGGCGCAGTGCCTGCAGGTTGGCGTCGAGCTGACCGAGCGACTGCATCAGCTGCGGCGACCCGAACGCCTGCGCCGAGAGCTGCATCAGCTCCTCGCGTTGCTCGGGGGTCATCGAGTTGAGCATCCGCTGGGCGGCGGCCGCGCGCTGGGCGAGGGAGTCGAGGAGCTCCTCGATGGTGCGCGGGCGTTCGGGGAAGAAGTCGCCGTGCTTGTCCATGAAACGGTGGAAGTCGGCCTGCGTGTCCTCGCCGCGGCGGTGCTTCTCCAGCAGCTCGTTGAGGTCCTCCAGCATCTCGTTGACGGCCGTCCGATCCTCATCGGTGGCGTTCTCGAGAGCCTGTTTCATTCCGGCGAACCGCTGGTCGAGCAGCTCCCGCCCGAGCAGGTCCTTGATCCGCTCGTAGTCTTCTCGGGCCGATCGCGATTTCCAGTCATAGTCGGACAGCTCGCTCACCGCGGCGGCCGTGGACGACGGAAGGTTCTCCAGCTGCATCTCGCGGAACGCCCGGTCGCCATCGTCCAGGTCCACGTCGCGGGCGAGCTGCTTGCGCTCCTCGAGCAGGGCGCGGTCGAGCAGCTCCTTGACCTCCCGCAGCGTCCCGTCGAGGTCGTGCCGCTGGAGCAGCTCCTGTCGCCGTTCGGCGATCCGTCGCGCGAGGTCGTCGAGGCCGCCCTGGTCGCGACCTCCGCGGCGCAGGAACTCCCGCATCGCCCGCTCGGGCGAGTAGCCGGCCATCACGTCCTGGCCGATCGCATCCAGGGCCTCGGCGATGTCGACCGGCGGGGCAAGCGGGTCCGGGCCGCCGTCGTAGCGGCGGTAGCGGGACCGGGCGCTGGTCACACCGGCCGCCTCATCCACACCTGGTCCGGATAGGGCGGGTCGGGCTCCCGGTGCTGCTCCGCAAACCCGTGCGCGGCATAGAAGCCGGCCGCCCGGTCGTTTCCGTCGAGGTAGGAGAGCCACAGCTCGTGGTCGCCGGCCTCGTGCACGGCCTCGACGACCGACGCCAGCAGCCGCCGGCCCAGACCGCTCCCCTGCCGGTCCGGGTGCACGTAGAGCTTCCACACGACCAGTCGGCCGTCCTTGCGCCCGAGGTTGGCGATCCCGACGATTCGCCCCGTGGACTCCTGGGCGATCCAGTGCCGGGTGTTCTCGATCGACGTCCTGAGCACCTGCGGGGTCCACCATGTCTCGAGCGTGTGGACCGCGGCGTCCGGGTCGATGGCGTGGTACGTCGCCGCTGTGACCACCGCGCCGAGGTCGGCCAGCGAGGGGGCGTCGTCCGGGATTCCGGGCCGGATGAGGACCTCAGCCATACACGGTCTCCCCTCCCCCTGACTCCTTGCTCACCTTGCGGGCGAGGTAGAGCCCCTCGAGGGCGAGCTCGATCGCCCCGGCCCGGGTGCCGTCGGTGGTTGCCTCCAGTCGGTCGCACACCTCGTCGTACAGCTCAGACTCGCCGAGGACCGGCAGCCCGGACAGGAAGTCGCGGGCCGTCACCTGGTCGCCGGTCGTGATCATCGCGCCGTCGTCGATGGCCTCCACGAGCAGGGCGAAGTCGATCCCCCGGAAGTGGCGGCGCACCGTCTCGGCCGTGGCGGTCCGCAGCAGGTGGTCGAGGATCTCCCGCTCACGACCTTCCTCGCCGGTCTCGAACTCGACCTTGCCGCCGAGCACGTCGACGGCCGTCTCGAGGTCGACGACGCGGGCCACGGCCTCGGGCTCGCCCTGGACGGTCGCCCGGTGCAGGGCGGCGGCCGCGATGGTCTCGGCTCCGGCGATCGCGAACCGGGCACTGACGCCCGAGCGCTGGTCGACGCTGTTGGACTCGCGGAGGTTGCGGGTGTAGCGGGCAAGGATCTCGATGAGGTACGGCGGGACCTCGGACGCGAGCTGCGCCTCCTGGCGGATCACCGCCATCTCGTCCTCGAGCTCGGTCGGGTAGTGCGTCCGGATCTCGGCGCCGAACCGGTCCTGGAGCGGCGTGATGATGCGGCCGCGGTTCGTGTAGTCCTCCGGGTTCGCGCTGGCGACCACCAGCACGTCGAGCGGCAACCGCAACAGGTAGCCGCGGATCTGAATGTCGCGCTCCTCCATCACGTTGAGCATCGCGACCTGGATCCGCTCGGCCAGGTCGGGCAGCTCGTTGATCGCGACGATGCCCCGGTGGCTGCGCGGGATCAGGCCGTAGTGGATGGTCTCGGGGTCGCCGAGGGTCCGGCCCTCGGCCACCTTCATCGGGTCGACGTCCCCGATCAGGTCGGCAACCGAGGTGTCCGGCGTCGCCAGCTTCTCGGCGTACCGCTCCTCGCGGTGTCGCCAGGCGATCGGCAGGTCGTCGCCCAGCTCCGCCGCCCGACGGCGGCTGCCCACGATCACCGGATCGTAGGGGTGCTCGCCGAGGTCCGAGCCAGCGATCACCGGCGTCCACTCGTCGAGCAGCCCCACCAGGGTGCGCAACACCCGGGTCTTGCCCTGCCCGCGCTCGCCGAGGAGGACGACGTCGTGACCGGCGATCAGCGCTCGCTCCAGCTGGGGGATGACCGTCTCGCTGAAGCCGTGCAGGCCGGGCCACGGGTCTTCGCCGGCCGCGAGCCTGGCCAGGAGGTTGTCGCGGATCTCCTCGCGCAGGTGCTTCTGGACGTGTCCGCTCGAGCGAAGCTCGCCGACGGTCTTCAGGTTCGGTGCGGGGCTGGTGGCAGGGTCGGTGACTGGCACTCTTTCACGCTAGCCGACGGCCCGAAGGGCGTCGCCGGCTCAGGTGCTCAGCAGGACCGCGGACCCATGCCCGAAGAGTCCCTGGTTGGCCGTGATCCCGACCCGGGCACCCTCGACCTGACGGCCGGCGGCCTGGCCGCGTAGCTGCCAGGTCACCTCGCACACCTGGGCGAGCGCCTGGGCGGGGACCGCCTCGCCGAAGCAGGCGAGGCCACCGGACGGGTTGACCGGGAGCCGGCCCCCGACGGTGGTCTCCCCCGCCCGGAGCAGCGACTCGGCCTCACCGGGCTTGCACAACGCCAGGTCCTCCATCCAGTCGAGCTCGAGCGCGGTGGACAGGTCGTACACCTCGGCCAGGTCGACGTCGGCCGGGTCGATGCCGGCCTCCTCGTACGCTGCCTGCGCGATCGACTCCTTGAAGGTTGTCTCCGGAGCCCCGGCCGCCGAGCTCGGGTCGGTGGCGAGGTTCGGCATGTCCAGCACCGTGTTGGGGAAGGTCGGGGTCACGGTTGCCACGCCCTGCACCCGCACCGATGACGCCACACCACGCCGCCGTGCGTAGTCCGCCGAGGTGATGTCCACGGCCGCCGCCCCGTCCGACGTCGCACAGATGTCGAGCAGGTGCAGCGGGTCGGCGACGACCGCCGACTCCAGCACGTCTCCGACGGTGACCTCCTTGCGGTAGCGGGCGTGCGGGTTGTGCAGCCCGTGCCGGGAGTTCTTGACCTTGACGGCCGCAAAGTCCTCGGCGGTGGCGCCGTGCAGGTCCATCCGGCGCCGTGCGGACATCGCGAAGTACGCGGGGTTGGTCATCCCGAGGAGCCGGAACCGCAGCCAGTCCGGGTCGTCCCATCGCTCGCCGGCGTTCGGGGCGAGGAAGCCCTTGGGCGTCGTGTCGGCGCCGACGACGAGTGCCACGTCGCACAGGCCGGCCAGGATCCTGGCCCGGGCGGTGTCGAGCGCTTGCGCACCGGTCGCGCAGGCGGCGTACGACGTGGCGACGCGGGCGCCGTTCCACCCCAGCGCCTGGGCTAACGTCGCGCCCGCGACATAGCCGGCGTACCCGTTGCGGACGGTCTCGCCGCCCACGACCAGGTCGACGTCACGCCACGGGATCCCGGCGTCGGCGAGGGCGGCTCGGGCGGCGTGCACGCCGTAGGAGACGAACGACCGTCCCCACTTGCCCCACGGGTGCATGCCCACCCCGAGCACCGCGACCGCCTCGGTCACTGGTCGACCTCCTCACCGAGCTCGGTGGTCGGCTTCCAGCGCCAGATCAACCGGTCGATGCCGTCGTCGTCGGTGTAGAGCGTCTCGACCACCAGCTCGGCCTCGGCACCCACCCGCAGGTCGGTCACCCCGTATCCGGCCGCCACCTGCCCGAGGACGACCATGCCCTCGGGCAGCTCGACGGCGGCGAGCGCGAACGGCTCGAAGGGCTCGGAAGCGGCGATGTAGGGAGGGGGCGGCTGGTACTGAGCGTCGGTGTAGGACCAGATCCGGCCGCGCCGGGCCAGCGGCACCTCGGTGAATTCCTCGCCGTCGCAGTCGGGGTTGCGGCAGAAGCCGGAGGTGGGCGGGAAGAACACGGTTCCGCACGTCGTGCAGCCCGACCCGAGCAGGGTCGGGTCAGGACCCGTGGTGAACCAGCCCTCGATCGCCGGAGTGGCCGACACGATGCCTCCGAAACTAGAACAGGTTCTGATTCTAGCCGGTCCGCTCAGCCCCGGGCCAGGAAGGCCAGCAGATCCTGTCGGGTCACGACGCCCACCGGCTTGCCGTCCTCCTGGACGAGGACGGCGTCCGCGGTCTCGAGGACCGGCACGGCCTCACGGGCCGGCTCGGAAGAGCCGATGGTCGGCAGCGGCGCGGACATGTGCTGCTCCACGGAGTCGGTGAGCAGCGCCTTGCCGGCGAACAGCGCGTCGAGCAGGGTCCGCTCGGACACCGACCCGGCCACCTCGGCGGCCACGATCGGCGGCTCGGCCCGGACCACGGGCATCTGGGACACGCCGTACTCCTGCAGGATCGCGACGGCCTCCGCGATGGTCTCGCCGGGGTGAGTGTGCACGAGGTCGGGCAGCCGGCCGGACTTGCCGCGAAGCACCTCGCCCACGGTCTGCTGATCGCGTTCTGCGCCCTCGACCGCAAAGCCGTACTGGGCCAGCCACTCGTCGTTGAAGACCTTCGTCAGGTAGCCGCGGCCGGAGTCTGGCAGGAGCACCACGATCACGGCGATCTCCCCCTCGGGGTTGCCGGCGAGCTCAGCCGCCAGCTGCTTGGCGGCGTAGGCCGCCATGCCGGAGGATCCTCCGACCAGGAGGGCCTCCTCCCGCGCCAGCCGGCGCGTGTAGGCGAAGGAGTCGGCGTCGGAGACCTCGATGATCCGATCCGCGATGTCCCGGTCGTAGCAGTCCGGCCAGAAGTCCTCACCGACGCCCTCGACCAGGTAGGGGCGGCCGGTGCCGCCGGAGTAGACCGAGCCGGCCGGGTCGGCGCCGACGATCTGGACGTCGGGATTCTGCTCCTTGAGATAGCGCCCGATGCCGCTGATGGTGCCGCCGGTGCCGACGCCCGCGACGAAGTGGGTGACCCTGCCCTCCGTCTGCTCCCAGATCTCCGGACCCGTCGTCTCATAGTGGGACCGCGGGTTGTGCATGTTGGAGTACTGGTCGGGCTTCCACGCGCCGGGCTCAGACGAGAGTCGGTCGGAGACGCTGTAGTAGCTGTCCGGGTGCTGAGGATCTACTGCCGTGGGGCAGACGACCACGTCGGCGCCGTACGCCTTGAGCACGTTCCGCTTGTCCTCCGACACCTTGTCCGGGCAGACGAAGACGCAGTGGTAGCCCTTGGCCTGAGCGACCATGGCGAGGCCGACACCGGTGTTGCCGGACGTCGGTTCCACGATCGTGCCGCCGGGCTGGAGCTCGCCGGACGCCTCGGCCGCCTCGATCATCCGGGTCGCGATCCGGTCCTTCACCGAGCCGCCGGGGTTGAGGTACTCGATCTTCCCCAGCACGATCGGACCTCCCTCGCCGCCACCGGGATCGATCTCGGGGGCGAGGGAGCGGGACAGCCTCAGCAGCGGGGTGTTGCCGATGAGGTCGAGGAGAGAGTTGACGTACTGCACCACGCCAATCTAGTTGGGTGCGTCCCGATCCGAGCAACTCGGGCACCGAGCTCGTCCCGACTTCGTACAGTGAGGGAATGGGGAAGGCCGGAGCCGCGCGCAAGCTTGCCGCTGCCGCCGCCTATGGCGGCGGCGGCCTGTCGTTGCTCGGGGGTGCGCTGTACGGCGTGCTGGACGTGGAGACGCGCCTGGCCCGGCGCACCATCGGCGAGGCGAGCGACGAGCCGACCCCGGACAGCACCGGGTGGTACGGCCGCGGCCGGCCCGGGCCGGCGATCCGGGTGGCGCTGCTCGGGGACTCCGGCGCAGCGGGGTACGGCGTGGACCGGGTCGAGGACACGCCCGGGGCCCGGCTGGCCAGCGGTCTCGCGGAGCGGGCCGACCGTCGGGTGCACCTGAGGGAGTACGCCGTCGTGGGCGCGGAATCCTCGCACCTGAGCACCCAGATCGACCGGACGATCGCCACCCGACCCGATGTCGCGGTGATCCTGATCGGTGCCAACGACGTAACGCACAAGGTCCGGCCCTCGCAGTCCGTTCGGCACCTGGCCACCGGTGTGCTGCGCCTGCGGGAGGCCGACATCGCGGTCGTGGTCGGGACCTGTCCCGACCTCGGCACGCTCAAGCCGATCGCGCCCCCGCTCAAGCAGGTGGCCCGGGCCTGGTCCCGGCGGCTGGCAGCGGCGCAGACCATCACGGTCGTCGAACACGGCGGTCGGACGGTCTCGCTCGGCTCGATCCTGGGGCCGGAGTTCGCTGCGGCTCCCGCGCTGTTGTTCGGGCCCGACCAGTTTCACCCGTCCGCGGACGGCTACCGCCAGCTCGCCGCCGTACTCCTGCCAACGACGCTGGCGGCCCTGGGCCTGCTCCCGAAGGACGAGGAGCTGCCCGAGGTCGGGCGCGGCGAGGGCGTGCTCCCGATCGCGACCGCAGCGGTCGAGGCCGTCAAGACCCCCGGCACCGAGCTGGGCGGCACGGAGGTGGGCGGCTCCCGGCGCGGAGTCCGCGGCCTCTGGGTCGAGATACGACATCGGCGCCGGGCGCCGCAGGCCGAAGCCCAGGCACCCGACGCCGACGAGGCTGTGGGAATCAGTCCCAGCGTCAGTCCTGACTGAAGATCGCGAGGATCCGGAGCAGGTTGGTGTAGATCCAGACGAGGCTGACCGTCAGCGCGAACGCCGCCCGCCACGACTCCCGCTCGTCGATGCCAGCTGCCACGCCCTTCTCGACGAAGTCGAAGTCGAGGATCAGCATGAACACGCCGAGCACCAGGCCGAGGATCGCGAACAGCAGGCCCGCGCTGCCGAAGCCGAAGAGACCCAGCTGGCTGCCGAACATGCTGAGCACGATCTCCAGCAGGCTGAGGCCGACCATGCCGAACATGGCGGCGATCACGAACGTGCGGAACTTGCTGCCGACCTGGATGTTGAAGAACTTGTACGCCGCCAGGGTGCCGGCGAACGCGGCGAACGTGCCGATGACCGCCTGGGTGACGATGCCATCACCGAAGTAGGCGTCGAAGAACTTGCTCAGGCCGCCCATCGCCACGCCCTCGAGCGCGGCGAAGGCCATCACGAGCGGCGGGCTGATGATGCGCTTGAAGGAGTTCACCATCGACAGCCCGAACGCGCCGAGCGAGCCGATCGTGATGGCCGCGAACAGGGGGCCGAGGTCCGGGTCACCGCTGGTCGGGTCAATGTCGGGGGTCATCCACCAGGTGAGCGTCGCGAAGACGATCACGATGCCCAGGGTGATGCCGGTCTTCTGGACGACCGAGTCGATCGTCATCGGCCGGCCGGTGGTGGTGGGCGCGCCGTACTGGGGCTGGTCGTAGCCGGTGGCGGGCTGGGTCTGGCCATAGCCCTGGTAGGCGGCGCCGTTGCCCGGGTAGGTCTGGTTGCCCTGGGCGTTCGTGGACGCCCCGTTGAAGGCATCCGAACGTCGGAACACCGGGTTGTTGCTCTGCATGGTCTCCTCCTTGGAGGCCGAGGGTGGCCGTCCATCTGACGGCGCACCGTGTGCCCCACAGTCTAGGCGGGTCACACAGATACAACGTGTGAGCGGGGTGTGCTGTTCCTGAAATGCGACGGGGACGTCACGCGGTTCGGTCGCTATTGCAGCCGAACCGCATGACGTCCCGTCGAGGTCACGGCGCGACAGTCACCGACCGAGTCGCCGTGGAGAAGTTCCCCCAGCCGTCGGTGACGGTCAGGGTGACTTGATAGGTGCCGGCCGCCGCGAAGGTGCGGGACGGCCCGGTCGAGGTGCTGGTGCCACCGTCCCCGAAGTTCCACAGGAAGCTCCTCGTGTCCCCGTCGTCGGGGTCGCTCGAGGTGGCGCCGCTGAAGTTGCAGACCAGACCCACACAGGTGGGCGTGGTGATCACCGCGGTCGGCGCCTGGTTTCCGGACGGCTCGACGATCGTCAGCGGTTCCAGCGTCAACGTGCTGGTGAGACCCCATTCGTCCTCGACCGTGAGCACCGGCGTGAACGTCCCGGCGGACGTGTACGTCGTGCTCGTCAGCGCGTTGTCGTCGTCGTCGCCGTTCCCGAAGTCCCACTCGTACGACAACGTCGGCTTGTTCTCGTCGGTGCTGCCCCGAGCGTCGAACGTGCACACGTTCTCGTCACAGCTGACAGTGCCTGCTGCGACCGGCGCGACGTTGCTGGCCGGCGACTCCACCATGACGTTGACCTCACGGGGCTCCGGCATCAGATCGTGGTTGTCGATCGGCCGGACCAGGACCCGGTAGGGCCCCGCAGGCAGGAGCGGTGTCGTGTACGAGTAGTTCGAACCGAGCGACCCGGGGCTGTTGAGGAACGCACCGACCCACCGCTCCGAGGTGTCGAAGTCGCCGTTGCTGCGCATCCACAGGCCGGCCTCGTTGACGATGGCGACCTCCACCTCCGCGATGGCGCCTCCTGGGGCGTCCTCGGCGCGTCCGCTGACGAAGATCCGCGCGTCGTTGAACACCGTGCCCTCCGTCGGCGAGGCCAGGGTGGGCAGCAGGGTCGGCGGAGCGTCACCGGGGTAGATCGCGTAGCGCGCGGTCGCTCCCGAGGTCGACGGGTCCAGCTGGTTCGACGAGTCGACGGCGTACGCCGTGATCGAGAAGTCGCCGTTCGTCGGCAGGTCTCGAGTCAGCGTCCATGTGGTGCTCGTGGCGCCAGGCGAGGCGAGGACGGCGTTCACCGTGCCGAAGCCGGCTGCCAGCGACCCGTCGGCCCGCAGGTAGCGGTCCGTGTCGTTCTCCAGGATCGCCACCCGGATGCCGCTCACGCCGAAGTCGTCCGTCGCGGTGCCGGTCAGGGCGAGGTGCCGGGGGGCCGTGACCCCGCTCAGGGTTCCGTCCACCACGCCGTTCGGGGGCAGGTCGCCCGCAACGTTGACGTTGACGTTGATCCGACCCTGCATGCTCGACGAGGTCGTGAGATCCTGCTTGTCGGTGGCACGGACCTGGAAGCTGTAGCTGCCGGGCACCAGGGCCTGGGGCGTCTCGAACTCCCAGTCGAGCGAGGTGTCGTTCAGGTTCGGCGGGGAGATCTGGTGCCAGCCGGAGATGACCTCGGTCCCCCAGGTGCCGTCGGCGGCGAGGTTCTCCCGGGTGGTGCTGTTGCGCAGGCTGACCTCGACTGTGGCGAGACCCTGGTCGTCAGTCGCAGTGCCGCTGAACGTGAGCGGCTGGCCCGGCGCCATCGTCAGCGTCGGCGACGTGACGGGCGGAGTGACCTCGACCGGCTCATCGACGCTGACCGTGGGCGGCTGGGCGGACGAGTCGACGGTCACGTCCTGCGTCTCCCAGCGTGCGGCGGACTGGCCGGCAGTGTCCCTCGCGAGTGCCCCGATCTTCCAGTTGCCCTCGTCGGGCAGCGTCACCTGGTGCTGCCAGGTGGTCTCGGTGGCGCCCGGCAGGTCCGGCTCGACCCCGAACGTCGTGTAGCCGTTGACCACTTCACCGTCTTCGTTGAGGTACCGGTCCTCGTCGAGGTCACGGATGTAGACGGACACGCCGGTGACACCGAAGTCGTCCTCGGCGCTGCCCTGGATCAGGAAAGTAGTCGTGTCGATGAGGCCACCCGGCTCCGAGATGTTGGTCTCCGGAGGCAGGTCGTCGAAGCTGAAGGACTCGATCTTCTTCAGCGCCTTGGTCGGGTCCGTGCCACCCGTGCTGACGGCGCGCGCCCTCAGGGTGATCTCGGCGGAGTCGTCGATCGTGACCGGGAGGGACCACGGCGTACTGCCGCCTGTTGGCGTACCTGGCTCCACAGGGATGGCATTGAAGCCGCTTCCCCAGCTGGTGCCGTCGTCCTGGAGGAACTGGCTGCCGCGCTGGACCTCGACGTCCACCCGCTCAACCGTCCCCGTGGCCGTCGCGGTGCCCGCGATGACGAACTCCTCGTTGCTCTTGACCACCCGCCCCTCGATGGGGGTGTCGATCGTCGTGTCGGGGTCGGTCGCCTCGGGGAGACCGTCGAACGGGAAGAACGCGACCCGGCCGACCTCGCCGCCGCCCTGACGCATGGTGTCACCGCCGGTGAGCAGGCCTTGCGGCGTCGCCAGCATCGCCTTGTTTCCCTCGACCGACCTCGAACCCGGGTGCCACTCCAGCGCCTTTCCGTCGGCAGGGTTGAGCGCGCCGAGGTGGTCGCGCCGGACCACGGCGTCACCCAGGCTGTAGCCCGACAGACCCTGACCGGTGCCGTACCCCTGGTCGTCCAGACCCGGCCACGGGTCGGGCGCGGTCGGTGACTCGTTCCACTGGAAGTGGCCACCGATGTAGATCGCCTTCTCGGTGATCGCGAGCGAGTAGATGCTGTCGAACGCGCGGGAGACCCACCGTGGCTGCACGTTGTCCCCGCCGTGCATCGGGAAGGCGATGGCGGTGTCGTTGATCGGGGGCCGGTCGCCGCCCGAACCGCTCGACACCACGAACCAGCCGTCGCTCGGGGCGATGTCGCCAGCGTAGATGCGCTGGATGCCGCCGACGTACTGCAGGTTGTCCTCCCAGAGGCGGGTCCGCCAGGGCAGGAGTTGCTTGGTGGCGGTGTCGATCAGGCCGACGCCGTAGCGGTCCTGCCCGTCGATCTTCCGCGCGGTGTGCACGACCAGGAGCTTGGAGTTGTCATGGGTGAGCTTGAGCTGCTGGACCTGAAGTGTGCCGTTGGTGCCGATCCCGCCGGAGAGCTGGTTGTCGAAGCCGACGTCGACAGCACCGGTCTGTGCGTTCACCGCGGCCAGCCCGACCATGTTCTGGCCCCTGATCGTTGCGAACCGACCGCCGACGTACACCGTGCTGTTCGTGACCGCGAGCGCGGTCGCCTTGGCATTGGCGGTCATCCCGAAGCCCTCGACGGGCGCACCTGTGGCGAGGTCCAGGGAGGCGACCCTCCGAATGGTCGCGTCGCCGTTGACGCTGTTGAAGTCGCCCGCGGCGAACAGCTTGGTCCCGTCCGGCGAGGCCTCGACCGCGAGAACCTCGCGGTCGACCCCGAAGTCGGGACGGAAGGTCCGGTCGATCAGGCCGGTCTCGAGGTCGAACGCAAGCAGGTCCGCCTGCGCGACGGTGTCGCCGTCACCGGCCACGTCGACGGCCTCGGAGAATCCGCCGGCAACGAAGGCGCGGTCACCGACGACTGCGATGTCCCAGATCTCGCCCTCCTCGATCAACGGCATCTGCCGGTCCGCGGCGTCGGGCACCATCCGGTCGTGCCCGGGCCGAGGCTGGGCGCCTGCCGAGGGAGGGGGAACGGTCGGCGAGACCGTCCTGGTTGCCTCGTCGCTGAGCTCGCCATCGCTGACTGTCAGAGTGACCGTCTGCTGGCCGGGCTCGAAGTACCCGTGCGTGTTCGTCGGCTCGACGCCCTCGCCGGTGTCACCGTCGCCGAACTCCCAGTGGTAGGTGAGCGAGTCACCGTCGGCATCGCTCGAACCCGACGCGTCGAACGAGCAGAGCAGTCCCGCACAGTCGGGGACCGCCAGCGCGGCCGTCGGCGCGGTGTTGACCCCGGGGCTGACGACGACCGAGAAGGTCGCGGAACGAGCGACCTGGATGTTGGTCCGGGCGGTCCGGCGAGCGGCGTTCCCGGTCGGCACCGGGCCACGCGAGTCTCCCACCACCATGCTGACCTTGCCCTTGCCCGCTGTCGACATGGTGCGGCGTGCGACGTTGTTGGCAGGCATTCTCCAGACCGGCTTCTTCGTCGACGTGCCGCTCCACAGGTTCACCAGCCACGAGTTCTTGTCCGCGACCGGGACTGCTGGGGCGATGTGCTTGCGCGAACCCGAGTTCGAGCCGCCCGCGGCCGAGGCGGTTGCCCGTGTGGCGCCGCTCGTGCTCCGGTAGGCCACCACGGTGAACACCGCCTTGGCCTTCTTCTTCGTCGAGGCCTTGACCAGCCTGCCTGCGTCCGAGCTCTTGGCGACCCGCGTCCAGGCCCTGCTGCGGATGTCCTTGCCGTTGCGAGCCTTCAACTGGGTCCAGCCCGCGCCGGGCCTGCCCACGGGGACCTGGCGGTTCCAGGTCAGGAACAGCACGAGACGGTCCCCGGCCTTGACCGACCGGGGGATGCGGACCCGATGACCCGCCCGGTTGTCCTGGCTCGTGGCCGACCCGACGTAGCTCAGCTGCGGGACCACCGCGCTGGCGGCCGGCGCTGTCGCCACTGTGACAGCCAGCAGGGACAAGACCCCGACGGCGAGAGTGGCGATGATGGCGACGAATCGACGCCCGGACGTGATTTCACTGACGATTCTCGGCACGGCTTTCCCCAAACCCGGAAATTGACTACGGGATCTCCCCCTGGGACGCCTGCGATGCTTGCACCGGCGATAGAGGTCCGGAGTCGCTCGACGAGAGGTCCCCCCAAAATTGGGCAGGGTGGCTAGTCGAGAACTGGACCGGGCACCGTCTGGTGCCCCCGCTGGGAGTGGTGCTAGTCCAGGCTGGTGGGGACCTCCGCGCGGCGTGTCCGGTCGGCGGTCGCCGTCACGGCTCGCGGGAAAGGAGGAGCGGCCCTCCGATCAGACCGAACCAGGCCATGCATCGCGGGACGAGGCCAGAGCGGTACATCAGGTAGCCGAGTATCAGCCCGTTCCCGAAGTGGACGATGAGTCCGGGGCCAAATAGGAACGTCCAGTCCTTCAGTGCTGCCATAGATCTGGTTGTCCTTCCCGCCACCCGCGATGTAGCCAGCAGGGTCATCTAGAACGGGCTGGAAGAGAAGCACCACAGAGATCGAGGTGAGGAACGTGATGATGAACAGCACTCCGAAGATATGCGCGGTCCTCTGGTCGTCAGCCATCGCGCCTCCCGTGTAGCTCGGCAGTCAGCCGATCCCAGGAGACCGTTCGCCCCGCACACAACGGACACGGACGCCACCCGGGAACCCTCTACCTGCGGAAACGGCGAGTGCCCCCGCTGGGGATCGAACCCAGACTGAATCGCTTTTAAGGCGACTTCCTCTGCCGGTTGGGATACGGGGGCGGCGGGACGTCATGCGGACCGGTCGCTCAAGCGTCTGCAGAGCCGCCGAATCGTATGACGTCCGGGCAGGTCAGTCTGCCAGTGCGCGCGCCCGGGTGAAGACGTCGTCGAGCATGGCGGGGGTGAGCCGGCCGGTGAACGTGTTGTGCTGGCTGGGGTGGTAGCAGCCGAGCAGGGTGACCCCACCATCCTCGAGGCCGCTGTCGACATGGCCGAGCTCGACGGTCGCGGCGTGGGCGAACCTCGGAGGCGGTCGGGCTACGGCGTGGCCGGCACGGCCGTACGCCGCGAGCGCGGCGCCCCAGCCGTACGCGCCCAGCGCGACGACGACCCGCACCGACGACCTGAGCAAGGCGATCTCGGTGTCGAGCCATGGTGCGCAGGTGTCGCGCTCGACCGGGGTCGGTTTGTTCGCCGGTGGCGCACACCGGACCGTGGCCACCATCCGGGTGTCGATCAGCTGCTGGCCATCACCGGCGTGGACCGAGGTGGGCTGGGTGGCGAGGCCGACCCGGTGCAGGCTCGCGAACAGCCAGTCACCGGAGCTGTCGCCCGTGAAGACCCGGCCGGTCCGGTTGCCGCCGTTCGCGGCCGGGGCCAGTCCCACGATGAGGATCCGCGGTGTCGAGGATCCCCAGCCGGCGATCGGGCGGCCCCAGTACGGCTGGTCCGCGAAGGACGCCCGCTTGTCGCGTGCCACGTCCTCACGCCACCGGACCAGGCGCGGGCAGGCCCGGCAGACCGAGACCCGGGCCCCCAGCTCGCCCAGATCGTCGGTGTCGGCGAGGCGCCGGACGCGGGCTGGCGAGGTCGCCGATGGGGTGTCGACCCCTGCCGGGTCCTCGGGCCACCCGGTCCCGGGCGGCACCGGGGAGTCGAACGGCTCCCCGGTGAGCGGGTGTGGCAGCGGCGGGCCCATCGGCCCATCCTGCCGTCTGGCCGGACGCCGCTACGAGGGCGGCGCCGGGTCAGCGTGGGCGCCGCCGTCGGAGCGCCGTACCTTGTCGGCGGCCGCAGAGGCGGTCACCTTGGCCTTGTCCGCGACGACCGAACCCGCGGCGGAAGCCTGCTCCGCGAGCGTGTCCTGGGCCTGCTGCCGGGCGGCCTGCACCTTCGGGTTGCCCATGAACTTGCGGGTTCCGGTGGCGATCTGCTCGTACCGCTCGCGGCCGGCGCGGGCGCCGAGGACGTAGCCGATGGCGCCGGCGGCGAGGATGGTCAGCTTGCTCATCTGTGGTGCTCCTTCTCGAGGGGTCAGCGGGTTCGGCGCCACACGACGAAGCCGATGGCGGCGGTCAGGGCGAGGAGTCCGGCTGCCGCCAGGTCCGGTCGCGGCTTCCCGGAGTCCGTGGTAGCCCGGTCCTTCAGCTCGGCGGCCTTGTCCTTGGCACGGGCCTTGACGTCCAGCCGCTCCTGCAGGGCCGAGACGGTGTCCGCGAGATCGTCTCGCTGACGCTCGATCTCGGCTTCGATCTCATCGGGGGTCGAGCCGTTGACGTGGGAACCTGGGTTCACGAGTGGCCTCCCTTCACGGTAGCAACGTCCTCCTTGACACTCGCGATGGTCCGCTCCGGCGCCGGCGGCGTCGCCTCCTGGACTTCCTTCTTACCGACCAGCGCCGCCACGACCGCCGCGACGAAGAGGGCCACCGCCACGATCAGGGCGGCCGCCCAGGCCGGAAGGGCGAGGTCGAGCGCGAGGACGGCCGTGGCCACGAGGGTGGCGATGCCCAGGAAGGCCAGCAGTCCGGCAGCGCTGAACATGCCGACGCCGAGGCCGGCCCGTTTTCCCTTGGCCGTGAGCTCTGCCTGCGCCAGCCGCAGCTCGCTGCGCACCAGCTCGGGGATCTGCTCGGACAGCCGATGCACGAGGGCGCTGACGGGTTCGTCGGCGGAAGTCCTGCTCGGATCATTCATGGATCCCCGTGCCCGCCACCGGCCGGCCCAAACGGGTCAGTCGGCATCGGTCTCGGCAATGGGCTCGGCGATGGGCTCGGCGATGGACTCGGCGATGGACCAGGCGATCCCGTCGAGGATGTCGGCCTCGGAGGCGACCATCGTCGACGCCCGGGCGCGGCGTAGCACCCGGGACAGGATCAGGGAGCCGGCGCCGATGACGTCGGCCCGACCGGGGTGCATCCAGGGCAGCGCGAGCCGGTCGGTGACAGGCATCGCCACCAGCCGGTCGACGAACGCGTGCACGTCGCCGACAGGAACGACGGCCTGGTCGATCCGATCGCGGTCGTACGCCGGCAGGTCCAGGACGCCCGCCACGACGGACAGGATCGTCCCGGCCACACCCACCACGGTGGCCGCGGCGGACGGATCGACGGGGCAGTCGTCGAGTGCGGCTTCGACATCTGTGACGCAGGCCGCCACCTCGGCCGCGCTGGGTGGGTCGGAGTGCAGGTGGCGTTCGTGCAGCCGGACCGAGCCGATATCCATCGAATGCGTGGCGTCAGGTGCGCGGCCGCCCAGGATCAGCTCCGTGGAGCCGCCGCCGATGTCGATGACCAGGACGGGCTCCGCCGGGATCGTGCGGAGGTGGCGCACCGCGCCGCCGAACGCGAGGATCGCCTCCTGCGACCCGGTCAGCACCTCGGGCCGGACGCCGAGCCGCTGCTCGACACCCGACGCGAAGACGTCGCCGTTCGCGGCGTCGCGGGTGGCCGAGGTGGCGCAGAACCGGATCCGGTCCACAGCATGCTCCGCGATCAGCACGGCGTACTCGTCGATGGCCTCGAAGGCGCGGGTGAGAGCCTCGTCGGCGAGTCGGCCGGTCCGGTCCACACTCTGCCCCAGCCGGACGATGCGAGACTCACGGACGGCCACCTCCGGCAGGTCGCCGATCAGCAGCTTGATGGTGTTGGTGCCACAGTCGACGGCGGCGACCGTGGTCACGACTGGCCGGTCTCGACGCACGGACCGGTGCGCCACCAGTCCCCCAGCAGGTCGAGCACCTCGTCGCCCAGGGGATTCGCCCCTCGCCCCTGGGCGAGGGACTGCGCCGCAAGCACGTGCAGGCACTTGACCCGGTCCGGCATGCCGCCCGCGGAGACTCCGTCGATCTCGGGTACCGAGCCGAGCTGTTTCCGGGCCTCGAGGTAGCGCCGATGGGCCGCGGCGTAGGCGGTCGCCAGCTCCGGGTCACTGCCGAGGCGGTCCTGCATCTCCTTCATCAGCCCCGACCCCTCGAGGGTGCCGATCCGCGACGCGGCGCGCGGACACGTGAGGTAGAACGTCGTGGGGAACGGCGTCCCGTTGGGCAGCCGGGGCTCCGTGGTCACCACGTCGGGATGGCCGCACGGGCAGCGGTGCCCGACCTCGTGGATCGCCCTCGGCTCCCGACCGAGCTGCCGGGCAATGACCGCCTCGTCGGCGGGGTCGATCACCGCTCCCGTCCCTCCGGCGGCGTGATGTCGGTGGCGGGCGGCGCCTGTGCCGGGGCGGGTCTCCCGCGAGCAGCACCGACTCCCAGGCCGGGGACCACCAGGCCTCGGGTGGCTCCTCGGGCAGCTCCGAGCGATCGGGAAGGTTCGTGTCGCTCTCAAGCGGCTTGCCGTCCTCGTCGAGCACGACGTACGACGTCTGGCCCGGCAACAGGTACCCGAACCGCTCCCGTGCCTGGGTCCGGACGTACGCCGGGTCGTGCCAACGTCGCTTCTCGCGCTCGAGCTCGTCGATGCTCGCGGCGCGCTCCGCGATCTGCTCCTTCAGGTCGGCGATGTGCGAACGCTGCTGCAGATAGGCGCGCATCGAGGACGCGTAGGAGACGGTCAGGACCGCGATCACCAGCACCAGGACCGCCGCGCGCCCGGTGAACCGGGGGCGGCGTGACTCGGTCTCCGCCGACGGGCTCCCGGCCGACGCCCCGTTGCCGGCCGATGCGCTGCGCTCTGGCGGGCGGGATCGCGGTGGTGCACCGCGGCGCCCGGGGCGCCGGCTGCCGCCGGGACCGCCCCGGGGGTCTCCCCGTGGGTCGCGGCGCGGTGTCACGCTCGGGGCCATGGCTCCGGGTCAGCTCCCGAACCGGGGGAAGGCACCGGCCCCGGCGTAGCGGGCGGCATCGCCCAGCTCGTCCTCGATCCGGAGCAGCTGGTTGTACTTCGCCACCCGCTCGGATCGAGCCGGGGCGCCGGCCTTGATCTGGCCACAGTTGGTGGCCACCGCCAGGTCGGCGATGGTCGTGTCCTCGGTCTCCCCCGAGCGGTGGCTCATCATGCAGCGGAACCCACTGCGGTGGGCGAGGTCGACCGAGTCGAGGGTCTCCGTCAGCGACCCGATCTGGTTCACCTTGACCAGGAGTGCGTTGGCCTGGCCCCCTGCGATGCCGCGGGCGAGCCGCTCGACGTTGGTCACGAACAGGTCGTCTCCGACCAGCTGGGTGCGGGTGCCGAGCTCGTCGGTGATCGCCTTCCAGCCGTCCCAGTCGTCCTCGTCGAGCGGGTCCTCGATCGAGACGATGGGGTACGACGCCACCAGGTCGGCGTAGTAGGTGGTCATGTCGTCGGCGGACTTCGTCTGGCCCTCGAAGGTGTAGCTGTTCTGCTCGCAGAACTCGCTGGCGGCGACGTCCAACGCGAGCACGACGTCCCGGCCCAGGTCCAGCCCGGCCTGCCCGACCGCCTCGGCGATCAGGTCGAGCGCATCGCGGTTGCTCTTCAGGTCGGGCGCGAACCCGCCCTCGTCGCCGACACCGGTGGCCAGGCCCTTCTTCTTCAGCACCGACTTCAGGGCGTGGTAGACCTCGGCCCCCTGCTGCAGGGCCTCCCGGAAGGTGGGCGCACCGAGCGGCGCGACCATGAACTCCTGGACGTCGACGTTGGTGTCGGCGTGCGCGCCGCCGTTGAGGATGTTCATCATCGGCACCGGAAGCAGGTGGGCGTTGGGGCCGCCGACGTAGCGGTAGAGCGGCAGGCCGGCGGAGTCCGCGGCAGCCCTGGCCACCGCGAGCGAGGTGCCGAGGATGGCATTGGCCCCGAGCTTGGCCTTGTTGGGCGTGGCGTCGAGCTCGAGCATGGTCTGGTCGACCACCCTCTGGTCGTCCGCAGCCAGACCCTCGATGGCCGGACCCACCTGCTGGATCACGGCGGTCACCGCCTGGGTGACCCCCTTCCCGAGATACCGGTCGCCCCCGTCCCGCAGCTCCACCGCCTCGAACGCCCCGGTTGACGCACCACTCGGCACCGCCGCCCGGGCGAACGCACCGTCGTCGAGCAACACCTCGACCTCGACGGTGGGATTGCCGCGCGAGTCGAGGATCTCGCGGGCGCCGACGGCCTCGATTGCTGCCACGTGCTCTGCTCCTGAAGGGTCGAAGAACTGCGGCTTCAGCCTAACGGCGTGGGTTGCGCCTTCCCGGCACGGCTCGCCCCGGCGCGGGCGGCGATCGGAACCGGTCAGCCCTCTCCGAGATCGGCGGCGAATGCCGAGGCGGCCGCGGTCAGGGCGGGCACGGCGCGATTCACCAGGTCCTCGGTCATCCGCGGCGCGGGTCCCGAGATCGACAGTCCGAGTGGCAGGGTGGATCCGGTCAGGGCGGCCGCGACGCAGCGCACCCCGATCTCCTGCTCGCCGTCGTCGACGGCGTACCCGAGGACCCTGATCTGGCCGAGCGCGGAGGCCAGGGCGGCCCGGGTGGTGATCGTGTGCTCGGTGTGCGCCGGGAGTCCGGTTCGACCGACCATGGCGTCGACCTCGTCGTCGGGGAGCCTGGCCAGCAGCGCCTTCCCCACGGCCGTGCAGTGGGGCGGCACCCGGCGGCCGACCTCGGTGAACATCCGCATCGAGTGCCGCGACGGCACCTGGGCGACGTACACGATCCGGTCGCCGTCGAGCATCGCGAGGTTGGCGGTCTCCCCGAGCTCGTCCACGAGGCCGGTGAGGTGCGGGATCGCCCACCGCGACAGCATCCGGCTGGACCGCTCCCCGAGGTGGATCAACCGGGGAGCGAGCGAGTACTCCTTCGCGTCGGCACGCACGTAGCCGAGTGCGGACAGCGTGCCGACCAACCGATGAATGGTGCTCAGCGGGAGCCCCGCGGCGGCCGCCAGCCGGGACAGGCTGAGCGGACCGTGCTCGGCGAGGATCTCGAGCACCTCGAACGCCCGGGCGATGGACTGCACGCCACCCCGCGCATCGGCGCCCTCGCCGCGTCGTTGCATCCGGTCCTCCCCCGAGTGTCGACCGACCTGTCCGACCGTCCCCGGCGTCCGGATCGAATGTCCGGGACCTGTTGACCGACGGGACCGATCGGAATAACGTGCCGAATTGTAGAAGATCCCTTCCGCATCGTGGAAGGTGTCTCGGGCTACCAAGGAGATCTGCCATGAGCGACGCGAGTGGCGCGCGCGGCGAGACGACCCAGGCCACGGAGATCCCGGACCGGCACCTGCCGACGGTCCAGTACACCGATCTCCCCGAACCGCTGCCGATGAAGAAGGTGATCGGGCCCAGCGTGCTGCTGCTGGCCGGGGCGATCGGTTCGGGCGAGTACGTGCTGTGGCCCAACATCACCGCACAGGTGGGTCTGGTCCTGGTCTGGCTGACCGTCCTGGGCGTGCTGACCCAGTACTTCCTCAACATGGAGATCGAGCGCTACACCCTCGCGACGGGCGAGACAGCGGTCACCGGTTTCACCCGGCTCTGGAAGCCCTGGGGAATGCTCTTCATCGTCATGGCCGTCGGTGCCTGGGTGTGGCCGGGCTGGGCGACCGGCGGCACGACGACGCTGAGCTTCGCCCTGGGCTTCTCCGAGGACCTGATTCCCTACGTCACGATCGGGGTGCTGGTCCTGATCGGCATCATTCTCACCGTCTCGCCGATCGTCTACCGCACCGTGGAGAAGATCCAGTTCTTCATGGTCGCGCTCATCGTCCTGTTCGTGCTCTACGCGATGTTCTTCCTGCTCGGCGGCACCGGCTACGAGGCGCTCGGTAAGGGCTTCGTCGAGGTGAACAAGATCCCCGACGGCATCTCCGACATCCCGGCTGCGGCGTTGCTCGGTGCCATCGCGTTCGCCGGTGCCGGCGGCGTGATGAACCTGGTGCAGTCCAACTGGGTGCGCGACAAGGGGCTCGGCATGGGCGCCAGGATGCCGCGGGTGGTCTCGCCGTTCACCGGCGAGGAGAGCGCCGCCCCGACCACGGGCTACTTCTTCCGCCGCGACGAGGAGAACATGCGGCGCTGGAACGAGTGGTGGAAGGTCGCCAATCGCGAGCAGTTCGTCACCTTCTTCGTCATCGGCGCGGTCGCGCTGCTGACCTTCATGACCCTGACCTACGTCACGATCGGGACGACCGGTGAGGAGAGCTTCGACTTCATCAAGGTCGAGGGCGAGGCGCTCAAGGTGTCCGAGGGCGACTGGCTGGGCACGGCCTTCTGGCTGATCGGCAGCGTCGTGCTCTACTCCACCAACCTGACCGTGCTCGACATGGTCGGCCGGCTCACCGCCGATGTCCTCAAGACGGGGGCACTACGCGACAACGAGTCATGGAGCGAGAGCCGGCTCTACTTCATCACCGTCTGGGGCATGATCCTCGTCGGATCCGTGATCCTGCTCGTCGGCGTCGACCAGCCACTGGTGCTGCTCGTCATCGCGTCCGCGCTCAACGGCGTGGTGATGTTCATCTACTCCGTGCTCTTGATCCAGCTGAACCGGGGGGTGCTGCCGCGCGAGATCGGGCTCAAGGGCGGACGCTTCGCGGCGCTGATCTGGGCGGTCGCCTTCTACGGCTTCTTCTCGGTCGTCCTGCTGATCGACCAGGGTAAGCAGCTCTTCGGCTGAGCCAGTCAGCGACGTACCCGTCAGAGCAGTCGACGGACGGCGTCGCGCAAGGCCTGCTCGGGATCCACCCCGGCTTCCCGTGCTTCGACCACCAGGGCCAGCAGCCGATCGCCGACGTCTCCGGACGCTTCCGCCGCATCCCGCGCGGGCCGACCCTCATCCTCAGCCTGCGACGAGCCAGCGCGTGCGAGCCGATCGAGGACCTTGTCGGCGTACAGGAGGGCAGGCAGTCCGGGCGGGATGCCGTCCTCGACGGAACTCCTGGACTTCTCCGTGGCCTTGATCGACTCCCACACCTCGTTGATCGTGGCCGCGTCGCCTCCCGGCGCCCGCTCCCCACCCGGCGGCGCGAAGACGTGAGGATTGCGTCTCCGCATCTTGTCGATGATGTCTGCGGCGACGTCGTCCAGGGTGAACTCGCCGGCCTCCTCGGCGATCACCGCGTGGAAGTAGACCTGGAGCAGCAGGTCACCGAGCTCCTCCCGCAGGTGCCCCCAGTCACCCGTCCGGTCGCCGGTGTCGATGGCCTCGAGCGTCTCGTGGGTCTCCTCGAGCAGGTACCGCGACAGGGACCGATGCGTCTGCTCCCGCTTCCAGCCGCACTCGACGCGCAACTGACGCATGACCTCGAGGAACTCGGCCATCCGGTCGGCCCCGACGGGATCACCCTGGCCACTTCGAGGGGCCATCCCTGCCACCTCGAGGGTCAGCCGCAGCGTTGGGAGGGCGGGAGGGCGGCGGCGTACGCCGGGTCCGGCTCCTCGGCGGCACCGGCCTGGGCGGTGTCACCCCAGGCATGGGAGACAGACGTGTCCACTTGCTGGATCTCGCCGTCCACCAGCTCGATGCCGAGCTGCGGGTCGAAGCTGACCCCGTGCTCGGCGATCCAGTCGTTGTAGGCGGTGGCGCCGCGGGCGCGCTGGTCGGAGTACCGGGCGTCGGTGACCCCCTCCTCGGCGAGCAGGACCTGGCCGACCGCGACCTGGACGGCCTCGACGTACGTCCCGGCCAGCTCGGCGTGGATCACCGCCTCCTGCACGTCCTCGTCGAGGGTCGCCGTGCTCTCTTCGAGCGAGGCGACCCGATCGTCGTAGCGATCTCCGGCCTCGACGCCGTGGTCCTCCGCCAGCTGGTCAGCGACCGACCGGCGGGCCAGCTCCCCGGCCAGCCCACCTCGGAAGAACCGTTTCGGTACGGTCTGGTCGTTGGCCTCGAGCTGGGGTTCGATCGCGGCGCAGTAGTCCTCCGTCAGGTCGTCGACCTCGGAGATGGAGATGGTCTCCTCCCCCACCTCGATGGCGACACCCGGCGAAGAGGCGGAGCCGCAGCCGCTCAGCATGAGGGAGGCAAGGACGAGAACGAGGGGGGCGGCCGCCGGACCGAGCCGGGTCTTGCTCACGAGGACTCCTTCTTCACGGGCGGGTCGATCACGGCGTCGATGATCGTCCGCGCCCATTCAAGCAGGGCGATGCCAGCGAGAGGACGCCCCCCGACCACTGCCGTCTGCGGGCGCGGCACCAGGATCGTGTCGACCTGCGGCTTCACCACGCTCTTCGGGTGCAGCCGCTGGAGGCGTACGACGCGTGACTCGGGCAGGCTCACGGGTGCGAATCGCACGTACTTGCCCGAGATGGTGACCTCCCCGATGCCGGCCTGCCGGGCCCTGGCCCGGAACCTCGCGACGAACAGCAACGAGGCCACCTGCTCCGGAGGGTTGCCGTAGCGGTCCTCGAGCTCGCCCTGCAGCAGGTCGATGTCCTCGTCGGCACGGACCTCAGCCAGGCGCTTGTACATCTCCAGCCGGAGCCGCTCGCTGGGGATGTAGTCGTGCGGCAGGTGGGCGTCGACGGGCAGCTCGATCCGGACCTCACGAAGCTCGGGCTCGGCGTCGCCCCGGAACTCCTGCACCGCCTCCCCCACCAGCCGGACGTAGAGGTCGAAGCCGACGTCGGCGATGTGGCCCGACTGCTCGCCACCGAGCAGGTTGCCGGCGCCCCGGATCTCCAGGTCCTTCATGGCGATCGCCATCCCGCCGCCGAGGTCGGAGTGCTGGGCCAGGGTGGCGAGCCGCTCGTGCGCGGTCTCGGTGATCGGCTTCTCCTGCGGGTAGAGGAAGTAGCCGTAGGCCCGCTCGCGGGACCGGCCTACCCGGCCACGCAGCTGGTGCAGCTGGCTCAGCCCGAGGGTGTCGGCGCGCTCGATGATCATGGTGTTGGCGTTGGAGACGTCGAGCCCGGACTCGACGATCGTCGTGCACACCAGCACGTCGAAGCGCTTCTCCCAGAAGTCGAGCATCACCCGCTCGAGCTGGTGCTCGCCCATCTGCCCGTGCGCGGTGGCGATCCGCGCCTCCGGGACCAGCTCACGGAGCCGGGCCGCCGCCTTCTCGATCGACTGCACCCGGTTGTGGATGTAGAACACCTGACCCTCGCGCAGCAGCTCGCGCCGGATCGCGGCCACCACCTGCCGGTCCTCGTAGCCACCGACATAGGTGAGGACCGGGTGCCGTTCCTCCGGTGGGGTGGTGATCGTGGACATCTCCCGGATGCCGGTGATCGCCATCTCGAGCGTGCGCGGGATCGGGGTGGCGCTCATGCTGAGCACGTCGACCGATGTCCTAAGCCGCTTCATCTGCTCCTTGTGCTCGACGCCGAACCGCTGCTCCTCGTCGACGACGATGAGGCCAAGGTCCTTCATCCTGATGTCGGGGTTGAGCAGCCTGTGGGTGCCGATGACGATGTCGACACTGCCTGCGGCCAGGCCCTCGACGACCTCCCGCGCCTCCCTGTCCGTCTGGAACCGGGACAGGCTCCGCAGCTCCACCGGGAAGCCGCTCATCCGCTCGGCGAAGGTGGAGTGGTGCTGGGTGACGAGCAGCGTGGTCGGCACCAGCACGGCCACCTGCTTGCCGTCCTGGATCGCCTTGAACGCGGCCCGGACGGCGATCTCGGTCTTGCCGTAGCCCACGTCGCCGCACACGAGGCGGTCCATCGGGACGGTCTGCATCATGTCGCCCTTGACCTCGTCGACGGTGCTCAGCTGGTCGGGGGTCTCGGTGAACGGGAACGCGTCCTCGAGCTCGCGCTGCCAGGGCGTGTCCGGGCCGAAGGCATGTCCCTTGGTGGCCTGGCGGGCGGCGTACAGCTTGATCAGCTCGGCCGCGATCTCGCGCACTGCCTTGCGGGCGCGGCCCTTGCGCCGGGCCCAGTCGGCACCGCCGAGCCGGTCCAGGCTGGGCTGCTCGCCGCCCACGTAGCGGGTCACCTGGTCGAGCGCGTCGGCGGGGACGTAGAGCCGGTCCGGCGGCCCCCCGCGCTTGGAGGCGCCGTAGTCCAGGACGAGGTACTCGCGCACGGCGCCCCCGACCTCGCGCTGCCTCATCTCCACGAAGCGGCCCACGCCGTGCTGCTCGTGCACGACGTAGTCGCCGGCCGCCAGCTCGAGGGGGTCGATCTGCCGCTTGCGCCGGGTCGGCATCCGTCGCATGTCGCGGGTCGACGACTTCTGGCCGGAGAGGTCGTCACCGGTGAGCAGGGCGAGCCGGTTGACCGAGTCCACGAAACCGTGCTCGAGCGACGCGGTGGTCACGGTCACCACGCTCGCGGCCACCCCGTCGAGACCCTCCACCAGCCGGGCCGGGACGTCGTGCTCGGCGAGGACCTCGACCGTGCGTTGCGCCGGACCGTGGCCGGGGTGGACGACGACCACGCGGAACCCGTCGGCCCGCCACTGCTCGATGTCCTTGACCGCCCGCTCGATGTCGCCGCGGTACGCCTCCGCCGGCCGGGCCGGCAGGGTACGGCTCTCGACCGCGCCCGCCTCGGGGTCGATCGGTTGCCCGGTGGCCGAGCTCCTCGAGACGACGAGCTCTCCGAGCTCGTCCCTCAAGGGTCCCGTCTCGGCTCCCTCCGCGTCGGGATCATCCAGCCCGAAGGGGCTCATGGTCCACCAGGGCTTGCCTTGTCCCAGGGTGTGCTCGCGGACGTCCGCGATGGAGCGGTACGACGCGGCGCCGAGGTCGATCGGGGCGGTACCACCACCGGCCGCGGCCGCCCAGCTGGCACCGAGGAACTCCTCACTGGTAGCGACCAGGTCGTGGGCCCGGGACCGCGCCCGCTCCGGGTCGACCACCAGCACGTGGGTGTCGCTGGGCATCAAGTCGACGAGCAGCTCCATCTCGTCCACCAGCACCGGGGTCAGGGACTCCATTCCCTCCACGGCGATGCCGGCGGCGATCTTGTCGGTGAGCTCGACCAGCTGCGGGTGGGCCTCACCGAGCTCGGCCGCGCGTCTCCGGACCTCCTCGGTGAGCAGGAGCTCGCGACACGGCGGCGCCCAGAGCCGCTCGACGGGCGCGAGCGTCCGCTGGTCGGCGACCGCGAAGCTCCGGATCTCGTCCACGTCGTCGCCCCAGAACTCCACCCGCACGGGATGCTCCTCGGTGGGCGGGAAGACGTCGACGATGCCACCACGGACCGCGAACTCACCGCGTCTCTCGACCAGGTCGACGCGGGAGTACGCCGCGTCCGCGAGCCGTCGTACGACCTCCTCCAGCGGTGCGGTCTGCCCCGGCGAGAGCTCGACCGGCTCGAGGTCTCCGAGGCCGCGGACCTGGGGCTGCAGGACGGACCGGACCGGCGCCACGACGACGCGCAGGGGCCCGTTGCTGGCGTCCTGGCCGGGGTGGCGCAGACGTCGGAGCACCGCCAGCCGGCGTCCGACGGTGTCGCTGCGAGGGCTGAGCCGCTCGTGCGGCAGGGTCTCCCAGCTCGGGTAGTAGCCCACCAGCGCCGGGTCGACCAGGTCGCCGAGCGCCTCGACCAGGTCCTCGGCCTCGCGCGCGGTCGGGGCCACGGCCAGGACGGTCCGGCCGGCGTCGACGAGGGCCTTCACAACGAACGGCCGCAAGGCCGCGGGGCCGGTCAGGTCGAGGGCGGGAAGCGTGCCGCCGCGGGCGTCCTCGACGGCGCGCGCAAGGGTGGGGTCGGCAAGGACGGCGTCGGCCAGGCCGCTCAGGCTCACGGAACTCCTCGGGTGGGCGCAGCACGATAGCCCCCAGCCGGGACGGCGGGGGGTGTGGGACGGAGTCTACGGGCCGGTCAGGACAACCAGTTCCCGAGCGTGGGTTGCTCGACCTGGTGCACGGCGCTGGCGTAGGCGTCCAGCGCGCTCTCACCCCTGGCCTGCTCGAGGGCATGCATCCGGCCGAACGCGACGCCGTCGTCGGCGGTCAGGTCTGCCCGGGCGCCGAGACGCCGCAGGACCGGAGCGGTGAGGAGCGTGTCGCGGTGGTCGCCGAGAGCCTGCTGTACCTGCCGGGCGGCCTCGGCCATCTGACCGGCCCGAGGACCGAACATCGGGGTGAGCGACTCAGCGGCGTACCGCGCCCTCTTCGCTGCCTTGCGTACGTCGTGCAGGGCGGCCTCGTGCGCCGCGGCGCCGCCTGACGACTCCTCCACGAGCGCGATCCTGCGGCGGAGCCGGCACCAGTCCTTGCCCAGTCGCCGCCGCACCACGTCGGGCGGCGGATCCTCGACCGAGACCTCCCCGCGGACCCGATCCAGGTCGTCGAGGAGGAGGCGGTACTGCCCACCCGTGCGCAGCGCCGCGACCAGCGAGGACGCCTGCCGATGGGCCGCCCGCGCCTCGTCGTGGATGAGCGCGACGCCGGCGCCCGACAGGTGCCCGACCCTCGCCTCGCCGAGCAGGACCTCCAGCTGGCCGTAGACCACCTCCACGTCGCGTGGGCCGCCCAGCTCGCGTCCCGCCCACCGGAGCTCGAGGCACAGCCGTTCCGCCTCGGGGTGGGCCAGCTCCTGGCCGAAGGTGACCAACAGACTCCTGGTCCGCCGCATGGCCACGCGGAGGTCGTGCAGCCCGTCCGGCGCGTCGACAGCGACCATCAGGTCCGCCTCATGCACCGCGTCGACGAGGGCGATCAACCGGTCGCGGAGCACCTCACCATCTTCTCAGCAGGCATCCGAACGGTTGCACCGCGTCACAAGATGGACGTGCTCCGGTCCGAGTAGGCGTCGATCGCGTCCTCGCGGAACGAGGCGTACGCCGCCACGGCCGCCAGCTGGGAGTTCACATTGAGCTTGCGCAGGACGGCCCGCACCTGGGACCGCACCGTCGCCTCGGACACCTCGTACAGCTCGGCGATCGTCCGCACCGAGTCACCGGCGTACAGGAGGCCGAGGACCGACCGCTCACGCGGGGTCAGGGAACCCATCCGGGCCATCAGGGTCTCCTGCTCGGACCGGTAGGTCTGCCACGACTGGTGCAGGTCCTGACGGAGTCGGATCGGCAGCACGTCGCGTTCGCGCGGCAACCCATCGAGGACCAGGACCAGCTCGTCCAGGGTGGTCGAGCTGGGCAGGATCGTCTCCACGCCGGCCTCGACCATCGCCCCCCACAGAGGACCCTGCGGGGCACTGGTCAGCAACAACCACTGGGTCGGCAGCAGCTCCACCACGCTGAGGGCGGTACGCAGCCGGCGCGGTGGTTCGAGCTCGCACAGGAGCAGCCCGGCGTCCGGGAGCGGAGCCCGCGCCCGGGGCAGGGCGACGCCCGGCACGCCCGGCCAGGAGACCGAGGTGACCTCGAACCCGTGGCTGGACAGGGCTGCACACACCGCCTCTGAGATCAGCGAGTGGTCCGATGCAACGGCGAGGCGGTGGACCCTGGGCCGAGACGGGGTCATTTCCAGCGCCCCACCCTCCGGCCGCACGTCCGCCCGGCCATCCTGTTTAAGCAACATGGCTCATTGACTTTCTGTGTCATCTTCGAGCCGATCCTTCCCGAGCGGGAGCCGCAACGGCTTCGTGCAGCCTTCACTCACCTACATTTGGGGATGAGCGGCCACGCAACGTGGTCGATTGTTGGGTCAGGTCCTCACGGACCCCCCGGACGGCTCACCAGTCGCAGTGTCCACACCGGGGAGGGAACTCTGGCGACTGTCCTGCCACCCCCCGCAGGGCAGTCTCCAGACCCGCTACTTTCGCCGGCCCGCTGCCCGGCGGAGGCCGGTCAGACGACTGTGACTGGTGGGCCTCCGGAGTGTCTACCGGTCTAGTCCCCAAAATGTGGTAACGCCCAAACTATCCACAAGTCGTCCGTGATGGTGCACTCTACGTTCTAGTGGACCGATCCGGTGGGTTCAAATCGGTCCGACAACAGCCACGTCCGTGGGGGACGACGTCGCCCGGTTCTGCCACTGGGTCAGTAGGTCTGGCTATTGGTGAGCACTGGGGGAGGGCAAGCCAGATGAGGGTGGGGCAGATCCCGCACGACGTGTGGGGCTGGCGGTCGACGACTGTCGTAGTGATGTTCGTCGTGCTGCCACAGATCGCAATAATGCAGATGGTGCCGGAGGCCAGGAGCCTGACCGGGGCCGCGATCGTCAGCGGGTTCGTGGTGTTCCCGGTCATCGGGCTCACCGCCGTCCTGCTGTACCTGCATTGGCGGATCACCAGCTCCCAAGGCACTGCGTGGGTTTCCGCGTGCCTGGCCATCATCGCCGTCAACGGGTTCACGTTCGCTGCGCTGCGTACCGTGGCCGGCGACGAGTTCCATGCCCGACCCGGATGGATGCTCCTCCTCGATCTCGCCCTGGCCGCGGGACTTCTCGTTCTCGTGCTCCTGGCCGAGCGGATCACCATGCCTGCCGACCCCATTTTCGTCGGCCTGGCGGTCGGCATGTGCGTCACCGAGGTCGATCTCATCGTCGGCAAGACGGCGTCACCGCTGGGCGCGTCCGACGCGTTCATGAGCGCCGCGGACGCTTTGCTGCTGGCCATCGGGGTCGGCATCGCCTTCGCGATCACCCGGCTCACGACCATCCCGCGCTGGGCCGCCAGCCGCCTCGCGCTGAGCGTGGTGGCGCTGTGCGTCAACCGGGCAGTGACCGGGTACGACTCGTCGTACGGCGTCCTGCTCGACGGCGTGGCTCTGGCGACCGGCCTTCTTGGCGCGGTCCTGCTGTGCATGACCGCCCTCGCCCTGGTGCGCCAGGCCATCCGCGACGACCGCCGCGAGGTGCGGTCGCTCCACAACCAGCTGGCCACCCTGGAAGCCGAGGGCCGGGCCGATCGGGAGAAGCTGCACGAGATCAAGGGCACCATCGCCGGCATCGCCTCCGCATCGCGCCTGATCCGGCACGCGGATGGCCTGCCCTCGAACGGGCGAAACCGGCTCGAGGAAATGCTCGAGTCCGAGTCGCTTCGCCTCGAGCGACTCGTGCGCGCCGGAGACGGCGCCGACGAGGACGACCATCCAGAGACCAAGGTCGACCTGGACCAGGCGATCGGTCCGGTCGTGCAGGCCCACCGGGCCCAGGGACGCACCGTGCACTGGCAGCCGAGCGGACAGACCGCGCACGGCCGCCGCGACGACATCGCCGAGGTCGTCAACATCCTGCTCGACAACGCCGCCAAGCACGCCCCGGCCGCCCCGGCCGGTGTCGACGTGAGTCGACAGAACGGGACGATCGAGATCGTCGTCTTCGACGAGGGTCCGGGCGTCTCCGCCGACGTGGGGCGAGAGCTCTTCGACTGGGGTGCCCGCGGGCCGGACTCGAACGGGCAGGGGATCGGGCTCAACATCGCCCATCGACTGATGGACACCGATGGAACTTACCTTCGCCTGGCGGACTCGACCGCTCCAGGCGCCACCTTTGTCGTCGGGCTTAGAGCAGTAGGAGACAGTCGTGACTCAGCCGACGGCCGCGCGTAGCAGCGTTCGGGTTCTCATCATCGAGGACCACGAACTCTTCGCCGAATCACTGGAACTCGCCTTGTCGCTGGAGGGGTACGACGTGCGACGGCTCACGGTGTCCGACGGGGACGTCTCGGCGGCCCAGCTGCTCGCCACGGTTGCCCGCCAGCGCCCCCGCATCGTTCTCCTGGACCTCGACCTTGGCCGGTTCGGCGACGGCGTGCGCCTCATCAACCCGATGGCCCGCGGCGGTGCCAACGTCGTCGTGGTGACGGCGTCGGTGGACCGGGCGAGGTGGGGTGAGTGCATCAGGAACGGCGCCCGGAAGGCGATGGCCAAGACCCGCCCGCTCAACGAGATTTTGTCGACCGTGCGCCGGATCAGCCAGGGCCTGCCGGTCATGGGTCCGGAGGAGCGCGAGGAGCTGCTCCGGCTCTGGCACACGCAACGTCAGGAGCAGCAGGAGCTGCGGAGTCGCCTCGAGAGCCTGACCGTCCGGGAGCGTGAGGTGCTCGGACATCTCATGGAGGGACATCAGGTGCGTGACATCGCGCGGCTGAGCGTCGTGTCGGAGGCCACCGTGCGTACCCAGGTGAAGTCGATCCTCGCCAAGCTCCAGGTCTCCTCACAGCTGGCAGCTGTCGGGCTCGCCCATCATGTCGACTGGCAGGCACCGCGCCCCTGACGCTCGAGGAGAGTGTGCGGGGACTCACCAGCCGCTCGTGGCCATGGCACCAAGGTTTGGCCTCGCGGCCAGCAACGAGGCGTGGCACCGCCATCCGCGCGGGGGACGCCAGAGGACGGGCACCACGCGCTCCCTCCCCGGATTCGGCCAGAACGGCTGGTGAGCCGATCGCCGGCCCCCGAGAGGCCTCGGTTACACGATGACCGGGCCGGTACCGCCCGGGCAACCCCCAATTCTGGCGGGCGGGCCGAACGGCCTCAGTCGCTCACCTGAAGACGCGGTAGAGCACCCGGTCCACGCTGCCGTTGAACTGGTCGGTCGACGCCGGGAGGATCGTGCCGTCCTCGGCGAGCTTGCCGCCGACCGAGAGCGGGGTCTGGGGCGGCATGATGACGGTCCCGATGGGCGCGCTCTGGGAGACGGACGTCCACTCGAACGGGCCATTCTCCGGCAACCTCCCGACGTCGAGCGTCACGGTGTTGACGTGGCGCGTGCAGCGAACGCGGTACCACGCCCCCGGCGTCACCCTGGCCTTCGCGGTCACGATCACCTCGCCGGTCAGACCGGCGATCCGGCACGACGGCCGGCCGTCGTCGATCTGGATCTTGTACTGGCTCGACCCCTCGTACAGGCCGCGCTGGAACAGGTTGTCGCCATCGTCGGCCGGGGTGCCCGTGCTGACCCGGTCGATCGAGAAGTCCGCACCGATGGAGAAGTCCTCGTCGGCCGGGCTCATGCTGTCCTCGTCTCCCTTGTTCACGACGCTCAGGATCGCGAAACCCGGATTCCTCGCGGAGAAGGCCGGGAACCTCACGGCTTCTCCTTGCGGTGATCTCGCCCCGGTCACCTGCCCCGGTCCCCACGTGACGGCCTGCACGTCCACGTCGGCTCCACCGGTGTTGATGAAAGTCCTGGGCGTCGACCCGGGCTTCAGATTGTTGAAGCGAAGCATCAGCGTTCGTCGAACCGAGACCGGGTCCGAGTCGGCTGCGGCGGACGGCGTCTCCTTCGGAATGACCACGGGAGTGTGGTCGGGGGACGGCTCGGGAGTCTCCTCGTCGCTGGTACAGCCGGCGAGCGCCAGCACCGCGGCGAGCGCCATCAGGGCGTGAACCGACCACCGCGCTCCCCCGCGCGCACGGCGTACCGTCAGCCCTTCTCCCCCCAGCACCAACTACCCCCTAGATGCCTGGTCGTTCGATCGTGACCCAGTCGACGACACCGGCGTAGTAGTCACAGGTGACCGTGCTGCCGTCGCAGTCGAGCTTGCCGCCGAGGGACAAGGGGCGTGCGTTGTTGACCCTGCCGATCGTTCCCTTGAGGAACTTGCTGATCGCGTTCGGCTCGCCGTAGTTGATCGTCGCCCGGACGCCGGTCGTGGTCTTCTCACACCGCAAGGTGTGCCACTGGTTGTCGGCCACTTTGGTCTCAGGGCGGACGTCGTTGACGAACCCGATCGCCTTGGTGTTGCCGTTCTCGTCCCGGAAGTGGCAGCGGGGCCACCCCTTCTTCAGGACGAACTTCCAGTAGCCGCCCTTCTGGTTGGCCTGGCCCTTCTGGATGATGTTCGGGTCGAGGGCACCGGTCTTGATGCGAATGGTCACGGCGTAGGGCTGGGTGCCGGGGTCGAGACGATCGTCGTCCGGCCAGGTGACCAGGCGATTGTCGTTCACGATCCGCCAGTCGCCCTTGAAGCGGTAGCCGAAGCTGGTCGGGGTCGGCCTCGTGCAGCTCGACGTCCGGCCCGATGTTGCCGTGCAGGCCGCTGCCCGACCCGTCCATCATCTGTGTCGCCCCTGCGGTCTCGTCCATCTCCCAGTCACCGATGGGCGCGGCAAAAGCAGCGCCTCCGATCAACGTGACCCCGGTCGCGATGGCACCGACGACTGCCGTTCGTACGTGACGCATGTGTGCCTCCGGTCTCCCCATGGGACGTCGGTGTCCCTGGTCGCATGAAACCCTCCCCGACGGAGGCTCCCGATGCGTGGCGGGGGAGGTTCCCTCAATTTGATGATCTGGGGGTCGCGTCCACTCCCCGAGCCCCGAGCGATGGGCAGCGATGGGGTCATGGTCCAGGAGGGGGGTGGCGTCGTGTCGCGCGTCTGCCTGATCGGCGCGACCGGACGCAGCGGCAGCACGCTCGTGTCGCGGGTTCTCGGCAGCCTGCCCGGCGCCTTCTCGGTCGGTGAGCTGTGCTGGCTGTGGACGTACGGCGTGCTGCGCAACCGCTCGTGCGGGTGTGGTCAGCCGTTCCTCGAGTGTCCGTTCTGGACCGGGGTCGGCAAGCGCGCATTCGGGGGCTGGGACCAGGTCGACGCCGATCGGGCCAACGTCCTCCGGCGCAGGGTGACCCGCACTCAGGGGATTCCCGGGCTGCTCACTCGTCCGATGGGCGCGCTGGCCAGGGACGTCGACGAGTACGTCGCCCTGCTCGCGCCGCTCTACGCCGGGATCACTGCCGAGAGCGGCGGCGCCGTGATCATCGACAACTCCAAGCAACCCGAGGTCGCCCTGCTCGCCCGGCGGACGCCCGGCGTCGACCTGTCGGTCCTGCACCTGGTCCGCCGCAGCCACGGCGTGGCGTACTCATGGACGAAGCACGTCAAGCGCAGCGACAAGGCCGGCCGGGAGATGTTGCGCAAGGACCCGAGCCGGACGGCGGCCGCCTGGCTCTGGGACAACGGCTTGTTCGAGCTCATCGGCCTCAGCGGCACCCGGCGGTTGCGGCTGCGCTACGAGGACTTCGTGGAGGCGCCGCTCGCGCGCACCCGCGAGGTCATGGACTTCCTCGGCCTGGACATCCCGGAACCTGAAATGCCGTTCGTCGGGCCGACCGACGTGCGGTTGGCGACGGATCACAGCGTCTGGGGCAACCCGATGCGCCTGCAGACCGGGGTCATCCCGGTGCGACCGGATGAGGCGTGGCGCACCGGCCTTCCGACGGGCGCCCGACGGAAGGTCTCCGCCATCACCTGGCCGGGGCTGATGAGGTACGGCTACCGGCGCTGACGTCGGCGCAGGACCGACCGGAGCGCAGCCATGTCGAGCACCGCGGCTCGACGACTCACCAGACCCACGAAGACGCCGGTCGCGAGCAGCCCGGCCACCAGCAGCGACGCCAGGTCGTCGCCGAGCAGGAGCCGGCACGCGCCGGGCACCACGCCGAAGCTGATCAGGCAGATCGCCATCGCGGTCAGCGTCCCGGCCCCCAGTGGGTGCATCGACATGACCCGGTTGACCTGCCAGAGCGGAAGCAGGTTGTTCACCAGGATGCCGCCGGCCCACCCGAGTGCGGCACCTGTGACGCCGTACTCCGGCACCAGGAGGAGATCGAGGCCCACGTTCGTGGCCAGCGCCAGCGCCGTGTTGGACAGGCTGAGCATGCTGCGGCCGCCCATGAGCAGCACGGAGTCGACCGGCCCGCATGCGGTCGCCACCAGCATCGCGGCGCACAGGATGACGACGGCGGTCGCCCCGCGCTCGTAGCCCGGGCCGAAGATCCCCAGCAGCAAGGGCGCGTAGAGCATCGCCATCAGGTAGATCGGCCAGGAGACGAGCGTGAGCCAGACGGTCGTGGTCCGGTAGATCATCTCCGCGCGGCGCTCCTCATCGAGTGCCAGGCACTCGCTGATCTTCGGGGTCATCACCTGCTGGATCGCGCGGACGAACATCAGCCCGAGGATGAGGAACCTCGTGGCCGCCGCGTAGACCGCGGCGTCCGCGGGTCCACGCAGCGCGCCGACCACGAGGATGTCGAAGCGCTGCAGCGCCACCACGCACACCCGCGACGCAGCCCGCGGCGCGGAGAACCGCCAGAACTCCGAGCCCAGCTCCCGCCACGGCCTGGGTGGCGCCTGGCAGTTCCGGGTCGCTTGGCCCGCACCCGCCGAAGGCGGCGCAGCACCCACGCCGCCACCACGAGCAGCATCGCGGCGTACGGCGCCACCCAGGCCGTGACGATGAGCGCGAGCGAGGTCGAGAGGGTGGCGGCCAGTCCGGCAGCGCCGGTCTCGAGTGCGTTCCGGCCGATCTTCTCCACGAACACCAGCGGGCGCACCGAGTCCAGGCCCCGGGTCGAGGACATGGTGATCACATAGGCCACCGCGACCGGTATCCACACCGCGAGGACGACGAGCGCCTCCCGGAAGCTGTCCGCCGACGCCGCGTCGTTCGTCAGCAACTGTGACATCGGTCCGGCCGCCAGGATCAGCATGCCGGCCAGCAACACGCTGAACGCCACCGCCGGAACGATCGCGAGCACGAGGTAGCGGCGCAGGTCGTGGCGGCGATGCAGCACCAGGGCCTGTGGGAGGGAGCGCAGGACACCGGTGTCGGCGCCCGCGGTGCCGACGTTGATCAGGATGGCGAAAACGGCCGTCGCCTGGAAGAAGAGACCGGCGTCCTCCTGGGTCAGGCTCCTCGTGATGATGACCGGCAGCACCAGGTTGAGCGACGCGGCGATGAAGCTGCCGGCCAGGTTCAGAGCGCTCCCGCGGGCGAGCCGACGAAGGTCGGCCTCGTGTCCGTCCGGCCTCAGCGGCGCATCCGGGACGTCGACAGACGTCACGTCATCGCCCCCCTTCACACGCTGTGCCCCTCACGCTGCTCTCACGCTGCCCTCACGCTGCCCTCCCTCCGCATCCTTCCGACGCGGTGCTGGCCATGCCGCGTTCGGCATGGCCAGCATCCATCATCCGCGTTGTCGCCCCCAGGCGGGGCGGAATAGTGCGATCAGTTGCGGCTCAACCCTTCTCGACCCGGACGTAGTCGAGGTCTCCCTTGAAGAAGTCGCAGGTGACGCCCTCCGCCTGGCAGAACGCCTTGCCGCCGATCATGAACGGGTTGGTGTTGTTGATGCGTGCCGATGCACCCCGGGCTTGAACTTGGTCACCGCGTCCAGACGTTCCCGCGTCCTGGGTGACCCGCACGCCGGTGGCGGTGCGCTCACACCGCAGCGTGTGCCACTGCCCGTCGTCCAGCTTGTACTCGCGAAGCCCGCCGACGAACCCGATCGCGTTCATCTTCCCCGTGAGTCCTCGAAGTGGCACCGCGCCCACCCGCTCTTGAGCACCAGCTTCCAGAAGCCGCCGCCCACGTTGTTCTGACCCTTCTGCACGATGTTCGGCTTGTCAGCCGTGGTCCGGAACCGGATCGTCACGGCGTACGGCGAGGTGCCGGGATCGAGGCGTGCCCCGTTGGCATTCGGGTCGTCCGGGACCAGCACCAGCTTCTCGGGGTTGTACGGCGCGAAGTGCGGGCCGGGGAAGCTGTAGTCGCCGGTGGTCGCCGCCGGCGAGAAGCCGACGCGCACCTCGTTACCGATGTCACCGGTGAACCCGTTGCCGGAGCGAGTCCGGTCATCCCGTTTGCCCCGTTGGTCTCGTTCATCTGCCAGTCCGCCATCACCTCGGCGTTGGCGGCGGCTGGTAAGGCCAAAGCCAGAACCGCCGCTGCCGGCACGATCAAACCCCACGCTGTTTTTCTCACGGCGACTCCCATCCGAGCTTTTGGTAAAGACCTTTTCAACCAATCTCCGCTACCCGTCGGTCACGAACATCGCCCCATTTGGGGATAGGTCCGTCAGGGCCGATGCCGGCATGCCGCGCCTACCTACGATGACGTAGACCGGCCAGCAATCAGCCCGCACCGAGGAGATCACGTGACCCACCGACCGACCCCAGGCGTGAGCGTCGTCATCGCCACCCGGGACCGGCCCCAGCTGCTGGCCAAGGCCGTGTCCGCCGCGCTCGCGCAGGACTACGACGGCCCGATCGAGGTGATCGCGGTCTTCGATCGCACCGAGCCGGTCATGGAGCTCGAGCAAGACGGAGAGCACCGCTCCGTACGCGTCACCCGCAACACCCGCACGCCGGGTCTGCCCGGGGCGCGCAACACCGGCATCGCCCTGGCCCGCTACCCGCTGATCGGTCTGTGCGACGACGACGACTTCTGGCTCCCGGCCAAGGTGCGGGCCCAGACGGCCGCCATGGCGGCCGCCGGCGCGCAGGCGTCGGTCACCGGCATCCGGATCCATTACGGCGAGAAGGTCCGACACCGCAGCTGCGCGTCCCCGATCCTGCGGCACGCCGACCTGGTCCGTGACCGGGTCACCGCCGCGCACCCGTCCAGCTACCTCGTCGAGAAGGCCGTCGCGGACGCCGCGGGGCCGGTGGACGAGACGATCCCCGGCGGCTACGGGGAGGACTACGACTGGCTGTTGCGCATCGCGCGGCACACCGACATCGCCTGCGTCACCGAGCCCATGGTGGAGGTGCTCTGGCACCCTGGCTCGTTCTTCACCCGGCGCTGGGACACCATCACCGAGGCCCTCGCCTACGTCCTTGACAAGCACCCGGAGATCGCCGATGACGCCCGCGGCGCTGCCCGGATCCACGGTCAGCAGGCCTTCGCCTTCGCGGCACAGCGAAAGCGGCGCCAGGCCTGGTCGCACTGGCGGACCACGGTGCGGGAGAACCCCCGCGAACGCCGCGCCCTGGCGACCCTGGTCGTCCTCACCGGTCTGCTCAGCGCCGACCGGGTCCTTCACATCGCCAACCGGTTCGGGCGAGGCATCTGAGCCTGGTCAAGCCGGCTGCGTCAGTGGTAGTCGTACTGCCGCATGAGGCGTCCGCAGACCAGCGACGCCAGTCGCTGACGCGACCTCGGGAGCTCGTCCCGCCACTTCTCGTCGAGCCTCAGCGGCATCGGGCCCGTGCGGAACCGGACCCGGCCACCGGTCGGGGCGTGGCTCACCGCGCGGTTGACCCCCTCCGGGCCGATGAACCCCAGGTCGTCCTCGTTCGCCGGCCTCCCGGAGAGGTCCATCACCTCCCGCATCGCCGCGCGCGGGTCGGTCACGAGGTCCTCGTACCGCAGTCGCAGGAGCGGAACCCCGCGCCGCTCGAGGCGGCCGATCATGAGGTTCACGGTGACCCACCGGCGGAGAATCTGGCGTGCGGGTCGCCGCTTCAGGTGGTCGCGAGGCCCGGCACCCTCGGGGAGCGGCACCTCACGGCTCCAGGAGTTCAACACGCCTCGCGGGTCGCGGACCATGTGCACCACCCGCAGCCGGACCGACGGGTCCGATGCCAGGAGGTAGGCGGTGGACGGCCTCTTGGTCGAGTCGACCACGATCGGCGAGCCGGAGACGTCGGCCACGGCACGGTAGACGCGCCGGGTGAGCTCCAGGTACCGCGCTGTGCGGGCCCGGTGGCCCGGCACCAGGCGAGCGGCGGGCCGAAGCATCATTCGAGTCGTGCTGTCGACCGACCGCTGCAGGCGCAGGACCTCGTCGATGTCGACCCGGTCCCAGCCGCCGAACGCTCGCAGCCCCACGGCCGTCCAGAACGGGCACCGGGAGAAGTGCTCTCCGCAGGCGCAGCGCTGGTCGCGCTTCGCGCCGCCTTGCCACATGTAGAAGAGCTCCCCGACGTCGCAATGGCCGGGCAGCTGGCCGATGAGCAGGTCGAGCAGCGTCGAGCCGCTCCGCGGCATTCCGCCGACGAAGACGACGTCCACGCGGCCATCCGCCCCGGTGTCGGCCCATTGCCTCTCTGCCACCTCGGTGCCAGTCACTGACGGCCCCCGTGCCCGAGCCGCCGCCACGACGGCGCATGGTCCCACCACTCGGCCAGTTCGGCGTCGTACGGCGCGAAGTGCTGCTCGAGACG
The DNA here is from genome assembly GCA_963733895.1 of uncultured Actinomycetota bacterium. Lineage (GTDB taxonomy): Bacteria > Actinomycetota > Actinomycetes > Propionibacteriales > Nocardioidaceae > Nocardioides. The sequence continues at coordinate 52,859 of CAVTEY010000003.1, read as the reverse complement.
GGTCCGGAGCTCCGGTGAGAGCGGTGACCTCTGGCGGGCGTTGTGCTGCTCGAAGGCGATGTCGGCGCAGGGCTCCAGACCGAGGAAGCGGCGCACCTGATCGAAGGCGGGCTCGGGGTCGGCGAAGAAGTCCCCGCTGTCCACGACACACATCCGCTCACGGCCGACCAGGTTCTCCAGAGCGCGCACCTGCTCGATGTATTGACCGCGGGTGACGTAGGCGTGGTGCTGCCAGTGGAAGCTGTCGTAGCCCGGCTCGGCCATCAGTCGCTCGCGCTCCCCCGCGAGGCGCTCCGGCTCGGCGGCGAGCGCGGTCTCGAAGCCGAGGTCCTCGAAGCCCCGCGCGTTCTCGTGGCTGTGCGCGGAATAGGCGCGGATGACCGGGTCCCGCAGCATCACGATCAGCTTCACCCCGGGAAGGTCAGCGGCCAGCCGCTGCCGGGCGAGGGGATGGAACATGTAGTAGGGGCTCGACTCACCGGTGATCAGGCGTTGCCCACGCCCTCGGAGCCGGCTGGTGACGGCCAGCGGGAAGTGCCCGCGGTACCACCGCTCGCCCCGGCCGTAGGACTTGTCGAAGTAGTGGATGCCCTTGCGCAGGATCGGGCGGATCACGTCGGGATGCTGCATGAGCGTCTTGAACATCGTCGTCGTCCCGCACCGCTGCGCGCCGACGATCAGGAAGTCGGGCCGCACGCGCGCCGGTCCACTGAGCTCCAGCGTGGCGTCGGAGAGCCGCCGCGCCTGGCGTCGTGCCAGTCGCGCGGGCGTGCTGTGCTCGGGCTTGTTCATCACGTCAGTCACCGCCGGGTCCCCCTGCCAGGATCGTATCGAGACGGGTGAGCTTGAAGTTCTGGTTTCCCGGCGCCGGAGCCGTGTTGCCGTTGTCCTGGCACACGAACAGGCCTGCGGGGAAGTCCGGTCCCAGATCGCCCACGTACGCGGCGATGCCGTCGGTCCGCTCGCACCCGTCGGCGTTCGCACCTCCGCCGATCCGGAAGGACCAGAGGTACTCGTTGGACTCCCGGTCATAGACCACGAAGTAGGAGTTGTCGGGGTCCGCGCCGTTCTGGGCGGAGACGATGAGATAGCCGGAGTCGGCACCGGTCTCCGCCAGGGTCACGCCCTCGACGTCGAAGGCGAGGTTCCCGTCCGGCTGGACAGCATCCACCAGCACGCGTGGGGGGTCGGGGTCGGTCTCGGGCTCGGGCTCGGCGTTGTAGCGCCACAGGCCGACGTCCTCCTCGGACACGTAGAGGCGGCCGGTCGCGTCGTCGGCGAAGCAACCCTCGGCCTCCGAGCCCACGACGAACTCCCGCACCATGGTGCCCTGGAGCAGTCCGTCCCCGTCACTGTCGTGCATGAGGTACTGGCGCAGCCTGCCTGGCCGCGTGATCACCATGACGTACAGGTCGCCGGTCTCGCTGTGGTAGGCGCAGAGACCCTCGCCGCCCCCGGTCGGCACCGCACCCGACCCGTCGCCGATGGCGGAGAGCTGCCGGGTGGCGGGGTCGACGGTGTAGGTCCGGATACCGGCGTTGTACCCGGCGACCACGTCCATCGTCGTGCCGTCGATCGTCACGTCCTGGCGCACGTCGACGTTGCCCCAGAAGGAGGTCGGTGTGGTGATCCGCTGGATGCGGGTGCCGTCGAGGCCGTACACCTCGAGAGCACCCTTCTTGTCGTTGCCGATGACCAGCGAGTCGCCGGGAGTGGTCGGGTGCACCCAGATCGCCGGGTCGTCCGCGGCGTCGCCGGAGAGGTTCACCGGGGTCGTCTCACGATCCGCTGCGATGAGAACGACGGGGTCTGGATCCGTCGCCTCGACAATGTGGGTGACCGATCCGGTCGCCCCGTCGGCGTCGGTGACGGTGAGTTCTACCTCATAGGTGCCGGCGTCCTCGTAGGCGTGCTCCACGGTGAGCCCGGTGTCGCTCTCATCGTCGCCGAACGACCAGTCGTACGCCGTGATCTCGCCCGAGTCGTCCGAGGACGTCGTCGCGTCGAACGAGCAGTCGAGGGCGTCACAGAGGTGCGTGAAGGCGGCCACCGGTGGCTCGTTGGACCCTGTTGGAGCGCCCGCCAGAACCACGGTCCACGTCGTGCGCGGACCCGGTGGACGCGTTCGACGTGGCGGCCAGGTTCCCGTAGCTCCCGGCCTGGACGGCGGATCCGCTGTCCGCCAGCGCGCTGGTGATGTGCCCGGACCCGGTGTTGGCAGCGGAGCCCCTGGCGGTCACGGAGCCCGGCAGGCTCCAGGAGCTCGCCGAGGCGGACTTGCCGGCCCAGTAGGACAGCACCCAGGCGCCTTCGGGTGCGATCGCCGTCGGAGTCGTGCGGACGGTCCTCGTGTTCACTTCGGCCTTCGACGCGACCGTCGGCGCGGAGGGATCGACACCCCGGTACGCAGCCACGTGCACGGTGCTCTTCACCGAGCCGTTGAGCGGGATGTTGACCCGCTTGCCCGCGTCACCAGCAGCCGCCTCCTTCGACCAGAGCACAGTCCGCATCGAGGTGCCGGCGGCCAGGTTGCCTGCCTGGGACCAGCCGGTCACGCCCGTCGGCGCGGAGACCTGACGGCTGGTGGAGGCGAGCGACAGGACCAGCACCACCCGGTCGCCGGCTTGCACCGACGCCGGGAGCACGATCCACGGCGTGGCGACCTTGCGGCTCGCCGCAGCCTGGGCCACGAACTCCACGGGTGCGACGGCAGCGGCGGTGGCGAGGCCGCCGTTCCGATCGGATGCCGGGTCCGCGTACCCCGCACCGGGAGAACCGAATCCGAGCGCGCCAAGCAGTGCCACGACGAGCAGTGCTCGCATGTTGACCCCCATCTGCCGCTGCCAGGTGCGGAATTCGACGGTAGTTGCGCAGCGGCTCGGGTGGATCATCGAATTCGATGATCCTTGGACCCGGGCCATGAAGGCCCGCTCAGCGCACGTCGTACCCGCCGGCGGGCGGCCGAACTGGTCAGCGGGCCTGGACGACCGCCCGCCAGGCCCGGCGCGAGACGCCGTCGCGCAAGCGGTAGTCGAAGCCCACGTGGCTGTCGAAGTAGGTGGCGAACGCACCGCCGTGGGTGCGCACGTACCTGGCGTACCGACGCAGCCACGCGGCCCGGCCGGCCTTGCCGCCGTCCGACCGCACGATCGTGCTTCCGAACTCGGCGATGCCCCAGGGCTTGCGCACGGACCGGGCCACCCTGACCACGGGCCGCAGGATCTTGGCCGGGTTGCGGTACACGCCCTGCTTGCGACCGGTGTTGTAGCAGTCGAAGCCCATGACGTCGATGACACGTTTGCCTGCGAAGTAGTGGCGCCACTTGCGACCCGAGTTGGGTGAGAGCGTCCAGCACATCAAGATGAGGGTCGCGCGGAGCTTCGGGTTCGACGCCTGCACGGCGAGGCGGTTGATGTGCCGCCAGGCCCGACGGTAGTTGGCCCGGTTGACCGAGTCGTTCTCGGGCTCGTGCCAGTAGTTCCAGTAGGTCCGGCGAGTGGTCGGGGCGTCGGAGAACCACGTGCGCAGCTTCGCGTCGTGGCGGCCCGAGAGGATGGCGCCCGGAGCGGCCCTGAAGGAGGCGACGACGGGAGTGTTGTCGACCTTCTGGGTGATGCCCGACCACGACTGTGGCATCCGCGGGAAGAACATGCGGACGGCGTCGATGGATCCGCCGTATGCCCTGGTGACTCTCTTGTACGCCTCCCGGTAGCTTTCCCCCGGGCGCTCGAAGATCGTGCCGCCGAATCGCGTGGTCTTGCCCGGATGGTTGGCCCGCTCGGCGGCGGTGGCCGCCTTGCCTTGCTGGACCGTGGGAGCGGAGGACGCGCCCGTGATCGTCCCGGCGGCGAGCGCCACCGTGAGGACCAGCGCGAGGGACCGGGTCCAGGCCCGGAGATTCGAATAGCGCATGAGAATGCGGCACTCCCTGAACTCATTTACTTGTTCCGGCGCACCCCGCGCAGTCGACAAGAGTTAACCAAGGGTGGTCTAGACCGCCAAGCCGGCGCGGGCCCCGATCACCGGATCGATGGCGAACATACCCAAATAAGGGCATGCGCGGGCCCAGGAGGCGACTCTCGGTGTGGCGTGGGTCGGGTCGGCGGAACCGAAACCCGGCTGGTGTCAGCGGTACCGGTAGCGGTGCCGCAGGCCCGCCGTCAGGAGTCCGATGGTCCGTCTGTCCCGCGGCGACAGCTGCTGCCGCCACGCCTCGTCGGGGGCAACCTGCACGTCCCCGGTGCGGAATCGCATCGGGTTCCCCGCGACCTGGTGGTTGGTCTCGAGCCGGATGCGATCTCCCTCGATGTGCGCGAGGTCTGCCGGGGAGACCGGCGCTCCCGCGAAGTCGAGCACCGTGCTGACGGTCGCCGCCGGATCGGCCACGAAGTCCTCGTATCGGACGGTGGTGAACGGCACGCCTCCGAGGGTGCGGAGCAGACCGGCCGCCATGTCGAACGCCGACCACCACAGGGCCGACTCGGCCACGCCCGTCCGGTGCATGAAGTCGTCTCCTGCCGTCACCTCGGGACGGAGGACCGACTTGCGCATCGAGTTCGCCACGCCGCGCGGGTCCCGCACGACGTGCACGCACCGCAGGTCCACGTCGGCCCCCATCAGCAGCGCGGCGTACGCCGGCATCTTGCTCGAGTCGACGACCACCCGCGCGCCGGACTCGGCCTGGGCGGCCGCGAGTACCGCGCCGAGGTCGCCGGCCAGACGATCACGCTGCGCCCGCCAGCTCGGCGAGGGGCTTGTCGTCAGGAGCTGCGGAACGCGGCGGGTGCGCACGACCAGGTGGCGGCGTCGTACCAGCTCGTCGGCGTCGACCTGGTCCCACCCGCCGAAGGCGCGGCGGCCCACCGCAGCCCAGAACGGACAGGCGGTGAACGACCTCCCGCAGGCGCACAGCTCGTTGTCGCGCACGGACCGGTCCCACATGTGCACGACCTCGCCCAGGGCGGCCACCCCGGTCACCCCGCCGAGAGCACGTTCCACGAGGGTCGAGCCGCTCCGCCCCGACCCGACGATCAGCAGGACCCGAGGCCGCGTCACCCGGCTAGGGTGCGTCTCCTTATCCGGCGCCGTAGCGAGCGGGATTTCGCGCCGATCTGGCAAGGCGGAGGCGCGAAGGCGGGCCGGAGGCCCGTCGAGTCGCCGAGAACGCCGCCAGATCGGATGCGAAAGCCCGCGCAGCAGGCGCACCCGGGTAAGGAGACGTGCCCTAGGGTGCGTCTCCTTATCCGGCGCCGTAGCGAGCGGGATTTCGCGCCGATCTGGCAAGGCGGAGGCGCGAAGGCGGGCCGGAGGCCCGTCGAGTCGCCGAGAACGCCGCCAGATCGGATGCGAAAGCCCGCGCAGCAGGCGCACTCGGATAAGGAGAGGTGCCCTTGGGGTCCTGCCGTGGTCGACCAGCACCTGGCTCACGCCCCCTTCCCTCCGCGATGACGGTCCGCGCCCCGACGAGGGGCGGACCGCACCAGTCTGGCCCAGGCTCGGATGGACGGCTCGTCGGTGAGCTGGAACTCGCCCCCGATCGGAGCATCGAACCAGGTCACGAAGACGGCACCGTGGTGGCCCGCGTACTCGCCGACCTCCTCCATCCAGGCCGCCCTGTCGGTACCGGTCCCGGGCTGGATCCGGGCGCCCAGCTCCGCGATCGCCCAGTCGGCTCCGACCTCGCTCGACGCCGCCCGAGCGGGCTCCAGGAGCTCGGCCGGGTCGGCATAGGAATGAGCGGCCGCACCCTTGGCGTAGCAGTCCCACGCAAGCACGTCGACTTCGCCCGCCGTCGGGACGTAGTCGTGCCAGTCCCGCCCGGACGTCTCGTTCACGGTCCAGCACATGAGAATCTTCGTGGCCCGCAACCGGGGGTTGTCGACGGAAGCGGCCAGGCGCGCGACATGGCTCCACGCATCGGCGAACTCCTGGGCGGTGAAGTCGCCTCGCTCGACGTTGTCCTCGGGTTCGTGGAAGTAGACCCAGTACGTGTCCCTGTCGACCGGAGCGTTCCGGAACCACGCGAGCAGTCGATCGTCGGCCGTCCCGGAGAGAACCCGCGACGGCGGGACCCGGAAAGAGACCACGAGCGGGCGCCGGCCGAGGTCGCTCTCGAGATCACCCCACCTGGGCGGCAGCCAATCGGAGAAGACGCGAGCGATCCCGATCGGGCCGTAGGTGTCGTCGATGCGGGTGATGGCTGCCCGCCGATCCTCCCCCGGCGCCTGCCAGACGTTGCTGCCGTACACGGTGTTGCCGGACCCCGTGTTCTTGTCGGACACCGGCGTGTCCACGCTGTCCGGGTGCCCTTCCGCCCGCCCCGCGGCCGAGTCGGAGCAGGCCTCGGCGATCCCGATCGCGAGGATCGACAGGATGGCGATGAGGGTGAGCCTCACGGCGCCGTCACGACGGAGTGCGGTCAACATCTCGAGCCAGCTCGTCCAGGAGGTCCAGCACGCCGGGGGTGCGGATGGTGTCGACCTTGCGCGCGAAGTAGTCCCCGCGGCCGCCCATGGCTGCCACGTCGTCCGGTGTCAGCAGCTCCGGGTTCGGGCGGCCTTCGACCCAGCGGATGTAACGGCGGCGCTCGGACACGATCCGCAGGTGATCGGCGTCGTTGAGAAGAAGCGTGGGCAGGAGGGCCTCGTCGGGCACCGAGCACCGCGACAGGTATCGCTCGACGTGCTGCAGCCGCGCACGCTGCTCTAGCACGTGGTGCACCGCCGGCGCACGGAGGTTGGCCCACATGTCCCCGATGAACAGTTCGGTGCCGTTGCGGAACGGGTGACGACGGGGAAACGGCACGGACCGGTGGTCACCGGGGATGCGCAGCCGCTGCAGGTAACGGCCCCGGCAGCGGGTCTGCCACGGGTGCTCGTCCTGCGCCGGGTCGTCGGGTACCGGGAACCAGCGCAGCAGCGCGTCGGCGTCCTGGGTCGCGAGGTCCCGCTCGGTCAGGCGCAGGTGCTGCGCGGGGTAGTCCTGGCCGGAGGTCAGCAGGAGCCACTCGAGGTCGGGAACGGCGTCGAGTCCGGCCTGCAGGCAGCGCAGCACCGCCTGCGCGAGGTTCATCCGTCCCCAGTCGCACGGCTGGGCGTTGGGCACGACCACCAATCGGTCGTTCGGCGTGAGACCGTGCGGCTCCCCCCGCGGGTCGTGGTGCACGAGCGCCACCGTGTTCTCGCCCTCGAGGATGCGCCCGACCAAGCGTTGCAGCAGGGGTGGGTCGCGGTGCGAGAGCACCGCCACCACCACGGGACCCACGGTCACGAGCGCACCTCCTCGAGTGCGGGCAGCAGCCACTCGTCCACCCGGCCGAGGGCCCCGCCCGCGCCGCGCTGGTCGTCCGCCAGGTAGCGGCACGCCAGGGTCAGCAGGTAGCTGCGGGCGACGGCGTCCGCCGTGTCGGGCTCGACACCCAGCGGTGCGAGGGTCGCAGTCGCGGTGCGCAGAAGCCGTGAGGCGGCCAGACGGGCCGGCACACCCCGCGTCGTGATCGACTCGTGCAGGTCGTGGTGGAGCAGGTCGAAGCCGACCGGCATGTCGGACTCGAAGCGCTCCCAGTCCCAGACCGGGCACCTCCCGGGCACCAGTGCCACGTTGCCGGGGTTGAGGTCGCCGTGCCAAGAGCCGGTCGCCAGCGATACCCGAGGTCCGATCCCGTCGACCTCGTGGCGCAGTCGCGCGGCCTGGTCCCCGCACTGCTCGCTCCGGGCGAGGAGGGCGGCGCGCACGGGGTGCTGCGCCCATGCGACGGAGCCACGGCTGCCGATGGCAGCAATCTCGATCACCACCGACAGCAGGCGCCTGCGTCCTGCCTCACCGGTCAGCCGGCGGGACGGGATGTCCAGAGGCTCGAGGACCAGGACGTCGAGCCCCGACCACTCCAGCAATGCCAGCACGCGCGGAACGCGCAGGCCCTGCAAAGGGACGCTTCGCAAGGCGCGAAGTGAATCGCCCTCCTGCCTGACCAGGCTGCGGGTCAAGGGGTTGTGCCCGACCTTGGCGAATGCGAGGACGTGTCCAGACCCGTCGGTCACCTGCAGGACCGGCTTGCGGTTGGACCGTGGCGGCCCGACCGGCATGGTCAGTCGCACGTCGTCGACGCCGATGACCTCGCGAAGGGGGTCCTCGATGCTCGCCGCGTCGCTCGGACCAGCGACGACGATCCGGAGCCGCGGCATCCGCATCAGGGCACCGGTACCGGTCGCGACTGTCAGTCCGGCCCTGGCCACCCTGGTGCGCAGACGGCGGCCGTTGAGCTGACGACGCATGGTGCGGGTCGATGCCGACCGACTGCCGATCGGCACCAGCAGCTTGGGGTTGTCGACAGACGGGATCGCGGCCCAGGCGGCCTTGGTGACCGTGGGCGCCGCTCCGAATCTGCCCGCCCCGGCCTGCACAGCGAACGGCGGCGGGTACAGCGCAGCCAGCAGATCGACTGCCGCGCCCTCCCCTTGTCTGGGCGGGTCTGCTCGCACGGTCATGTCGCCTCCGCGGCCGCGGCTCGACGCAGCTCGTCGTTGCGCCATAGCAGCCCGATGGAGATGAACGTGATCGCCAGCGGCATGGTCAGCGCGGAGTAGAACCCTGCGTAGAACAGCTCCAGGCCCACCACCAGGGTGCCGGCGATCCCGAGCGCCGAATGATCGCGTGCGTAGCGCCAGATGATGCGCAACAGGAACCCGCCGTACAGCAGGACTCCCAGGAAGCCCTGCGAGATGAGCAGCAAGGTGAGCTGCCCCGTGCTCCCGATGTTGCGCGACCCGCACCGGGGGCATGCCTCGGACGGGCCGACGCCTATCGAGGCATCGCTGCCGAGAGTCTTCCGGGTGCTCCCGAAGCCGATCACCGGCGACTGCGACGCCGCCTCCACAGCCGATCCCAGCAGGGAGCCTCGAACGTCGTTGCTGTGCCCGGTCTCGACGCGCTGCGACGCCATCGACTCCAGCGGCGACGCGGCGAACACGAGAGCCCCTACGGTCACCAGGAGGACGATCGCACCGAGGATCTTCAGCCGCCCGCGGAAGGCGAGCCTGAGTGCGACAACGAGAACGGACAGGGCGATACCGATCCACATCCCGCGGTTGAGCGAGAAGACGACCGGGACCACGGCGAGAGCGAGCAGGCACCACAGGGCCGTGCGCTTGCGCTTGGACCCCAGGACGCCCCAGCCGACGACCAGCCAGACGAGCAGGAGCGAGAGGTTGTGGCCCCAGGCGTTCGTGAAGGCGAACGGCGCCGACGGTCGCGGCGCTGGGTCACCCAGGACCGGCTGGTACTGGGCCAGCTTCACCAGACCACTACCCTCGTCGCGCAGCGCGCCCGGCAGGACGTACGACGCCGGGGTGGTGAAGCCGAACTCGGGCAGGAACAGCGACACCACCGCGAGCGCGATCGCCGACACTCCCAGCGCGCAGATCCACTTGATCACCCGTCGGCGCGGGAGCTCGGCCTCGCTCATGTTGCCGACGTAGAGCAGCATCACGGTGATGGCGAGGTAGTTGAGAACGCGGAAGCCGAACGCGAAGTAGCGCCCGATCCCTTCGGATGTGGCCGCTCCGGCAACATCGACGTCGATGGCCAGACCGCTGGCTACCACCAGTATCAGGAACAGGATCCAGATCCAGAACCCGGTCGGCACCCGCACCGGCCGTCGCTGCGCGAGCTGCCAGGCCAGGGGGATCGCGCAGAGGGGGAACACCAGGCTGGTGACTCCGAGTGCCCACCACACCGGCCACCCGGCCACCGCCAGGGCGATCGGCCAGCCTGCGGGGAGCCGACGGGTCCGGCGAGGCACGGGCCACGCCCCGCGCGCGGGTCGACGCTCCACCGGCTCGACCGGGATGCGTACGACGAGGCGGTCGTCGACGTCCGAGGCCAGCGGGTCGCGGACCCACTCCTTGCTGTCCGCGACGTCCGGCGCGGTCGTTCAGGTCGAGGATGGTCATGATGGGCGCCTCATCGGTAGCCGTACTTTCGCCGCACCGGCGCTGTCATCAGCCCGACGAGACGCCGGGACCGGGCGGGCATGTCGCGCCGCCACTGCTCGTCGAGCCGCAACGGCATCGTGCCGCTGGCCAACCGGATCCGGCCGCCGGCCACCACGTGGGTCCGGGGAACGGTGACCCCGTCCTCGGTGACGTATCCGAGGACGTCTTCCGAGGTGTCCCAGTTGTGAGCCCGTTGGTGAGCTCGAGCACCTTTCGCAGCTCCCGCTGCGGCTCCGCCACCAGGTCCTCGTAGCGCACCCGTGTGACCGGCACACCGAGATGGCGCAGCCCGGCGATGAGGAGGTTCACCGACACCCAGCGGCGGCTGACCTTGCGCGTCGTGCTGCGCGGCATCTCGGAGCGCAGTGCAGCTCCGGCCGGCAATGCGACGTGCTTGGCGAACGAGAATGCGACGCCGCGTGGGTCGCGCACCACGTGCACGACATTGAGGTCGACGTCCGGCATCGTGCGCAGGATGTAGGCCAGGGACGGGCGCTTGGAGGAGTCCACGACGACGCTCTGGCCGGAGACGGTCACGATGCCCGAGTAGAGGCGCCTCAGGATCTCCGAATACTCCTCGAGCCGCGCCGGGAACCGCCTGGGCCGGACCGGTGAGATCAGCAGCGGGAGCCGTGAGGTGCGGTCGACCTGCTCCTGGAGCCGCATGACGTGATCGGGGTCGGTCCGGTCCCAGCCCCCGAAGGCGACCCGGCCCACCTCCGACCAGAACGGGCACTCCGAGAAGCTCGCCGAGCAGGCGCAGAGCCCGTCGTGCGCCAGTCCGTTGCGCCAGAGGTAGAACAGCTCGCCGATCCCGATGTGGTCCGGCAGCTGGTGCAGCATCAGGTCGGTCAGGGTCGATCCACTGCGTGGCATGCCGCCCACGTAGAGGACCCGCAGCGGTGCCTGCGGCACTCCCGGGTCGGTCGTCCCGGCGGGAAAGTCCGCGACCCGCTCGAGATCGTCGAAGTCGTACCCGAAGGCCCGCACCCGGTCGGCGAAGCGCCGGCGCAGGTGCGCCACGCGTCGCCGGGTCAGCGGGCGAACGTGAGTGGGTGAGCGCCGTCCAGCGGCTGACATAGGCGTCGCTCCGGTGCCCGTCGAGCGCGCCGGGCTCGATGGTCCGAGACAGCCCGAGGAAGTCGGCAACGCCGGCCAGGGTGCCAGCGGGGTCGTCGACCAGTCGTTCGTACTTGACGACGTGCACGTTGCGCAGGTGCTCGACATCGGCGAGGAAAGCCTCGTGCGCCCGGATCCAGTGCTCCAGCAGCGGCGCCAGGCCGGCCAGGGGTCCCGCCCACTTCTGGGTGGACAACGCGACCACGACCGGGTGCCGCACCACCACGACGAACCTGGCGTCCGGGAAGAGGGCCTGCAGGAAGCGGGTGCGGACCAGGTTGGGCGGTGACTTCTCCAGCAGCAGCCTTCGGTCCAGGTCCCAGTGCGAGGACCACTGGGCCACCAGCCGTCGGGCGTTGTCCTCGGTGACGAGCTCGGACTCCTCGGTCAGGTGCGACCGCGGATCCATGGCGAACCGCCCGGCGCCGCCGTACTCCCGGGCCGCCGGATACACGTCCTGCAGGTGCTGGCCCTCGTCCTCCTTGACGCCGGTGGCGTGAAAGCCGCTGATCTCCGGGTGCTCAGCGAGCAGCCTCGACAGCGGAGTGGTGCCGCTGCGGTGCAGGCCCGCTACGAAGATCAGGCGACTCGAGTCCACCGCCGCCTCGAGCGCGGTGGTCATCGCTCACGTCTGGAGGAGGCTGCCCGGGGGCCCTCGTCGCGCACGGTCCGGGACTCGTGCGCCTTGCCGTTGCGGCTGCCGTTTGCCCCGTCCGGTGTGCGTGGCCGCTCAGACCTCTCGGTCGCCTCCCCCACGACCGTGATCTGCTGGTCGCGCCTCGCCCGGAGCCGGTGGTCCTCGACGGCGTCCGCGAACGCGTCGGAGACCCGGAGGCTGCGGCCGAAGTGCTTGGCGCGCCGGAGGTCCACGGTGACCGCGAAGACCCTGGTCACACCCGACTTGCTCAGGTCGGCGAGAACGTCGCTGACGCTTTCCCGCGTGGTCACCCCGAGCTGGACCACCACGACTGCCATGTTGACGTGTCGGCCGAGGATCGGGAGGTCCACGGTCGGGTCGTCGTTGGGCAGCCCGAGGATGAGGAAGTCGTGCGTGGCGGCGAGGCCCCGCAGCTCCTCGCGGAGGTTCGGCGAGCGGATCTCCCCATCGATGACCACACCGAGCTGCTCGTAGTTGGGGAGCTGCAGCGCCCCGATCTTCTCGACGTCGGACCGCAGACGGGCCTCGAGGACAGGCGAATTGGGGCGGGTGAGGTACGCCGTGTCCGAGCCCGAGCGGGCCGCGATCAGGGCGAGCGAGTAGGACAGGTGCTCGGCGGTGTCTGGCGCGTCGGGCCCGACGAGCAGCACCACCTCGCTGGCGTAGGGGCCGTTGGCGCGCAGCGTGTGGTACAGCGCACGGACGTCGTGGATGACCCGGGCGCTCCGGCCTCGGCCCACGGCGGTGACCGTCGACAACGGAACGATCCCGAACAGTCGCTCGATCTCGGCCGCACTGTGGATCCGCTTGTCGGAGCGTTCCCTCCAGGCAGCGAGCGCGAGCCCGACGACGAGTCCGGCCATGAGCCCGGCCGGCACGATCAGGAACGGGTTGGGGTCGACCGGCCCCGCCGGAAGCTGTGCCTCGAGGATGAGCTTCCCGGGGTTCACCACCGTCCCGTCAAGCGGAGCCAGCTCGGCGTTGTACGACGCCAGCTGGGTGTTCAGGGTGGTCCGCCGGGCCACCAGGAACGCCCGGTCAGTGACCTCCTTGGGCCCGTCGAGGCGCGAGATGGCGACGCTGAGGTCCTGGATGTCCGCGGTCGTCTCTTCGATCTGTCCCTCGAGGCGGTCGACGTCGGCGCTCACCTTGCCCTGCGCCGACTCTTCACGGTTCTCCAGGTAGGCCTGGGCGAACATCGCGGCACCGCGCTGGGCATCCTCGGCCGTGGAAGCGGTGAACGAAATGGCCATGACCGTGGTGTTGGGAGGCACCGTGACCGTCACCCGGTTGGACAGCGTCACGGGTGACATTGAGGATTCCAGCAGCTCCGCCGCCCGCGCCGAGACCGGCTCGGACTTCACCAGCTGGGCCTCCGTGTCGAGGTTGATGGCATCGTTCGTCCGCGCTCCGACGGTCGTGGACTCCGTCGTGCCGGTCGACTCCACCAGGACCTTGGCCGTGGACTCGTAGGTTTCCTGGGCGACGCCCAGGTAGATGTACGAAACCGCGATCCCCGCGACCACGCAGCCCACGATCCACGCCCAGCGGCGCCGCGCGAGCGCCACGTAGTCGCCCAGGTCGCGGGCATGTGCGGCAGTCGGTTCAGACATTCTGAGGTCCCCCCTCGGTGTTGGCGGCGCCGGGAGTGAACCCGGCGCCCTGTTCTCAGGAGCGGTTGGTCATGGCGCGACCGTGACCGTCCTGGTTGTCGTGTGTGACTTGCCCCAACCGTCGGTCACGGTCAAGGAGACGGTGTACGTACCGGCTGCGGCGAAGGTGCGTGATGGCGCGGAAGAGGTGCTGGTCGATCCCGCCGTCGCCGAAGTTCCACAGGTAGGTCCTCGTGTCAGTCGGGTTGGGGTCGCTCGAGGTCGCACCGCTGAAGTTGCACGTCAGCCCGAGGCAGGTGGGCGTGGTGATCACCGCGGTGGGCGGCTGGTTGCTGGCGGGTTCGACGATCGTGACCGGAGGCAGCGTCATGAGAGAGGTCAGGCCGTACTCGTCCCTGACGGTGAGGGTCGGCGTGAACGTGCCGGCCGACGTGTAGGTGTTAGTCGGCAGAGCGCCGGAGCCGGTCCGGCCGTTCCCGAAGTTCCACGCGTAGGTCAGGGTCGACGGGTTCTCGTCGGTGCTGCCCCGGCCGTCGAAGGTGCAGACGTTCGCCGTGCAGGTGACCGTGCCGTTCGCCACCGGCGCAACGTTGCCGGTCGGACCGGTCACGGTGACGTTGACCTCTCTGTACTCCGGGAAGTGGTCGTGGTTGTCGATCGGACGGACCCTGACCCGGTACGCACCGTCCGGGATCACTGGCGTGGTGTAGGAGTAGTTCGACCCCAGGGATCCCGGGCTGTTGAGGAACGCGCTGATCCACCGCTCGGAGCTGCCGAAGCTGCCGCTGCTGCTCATGTACTGGCCCAGCGAGTTGACCACGGCCACCTCGACCTCGGCCATGGCGATGTCGTCCTCGGCCCGTCCGCTGACGAAGATCCGCGACTCGGTGAAGGCCGTACCCTCGGTCGGCGAGGCCAGGTTGGGCAACAACGTCGGCGGCAAGTCCCCCGGGTAAATCGCGTACCGGGCCGTGGCACCGGACGTGGAGGGGTCGATCTGGTTGGACCCGTCCACCGCGTACGCCGTGACCGAGTAGTCGCCGTTGATCGGCAGGTCGACCGGCAGGGTCCACGTCGAACTGGTGGTACCCGGTGTCGCGAGGACCGCGTTGATGGTGCCGAAGCCGGCGGCCAGGGTTCCGTTCGGCCGGAGGTAGCGGTCGGTGTCGTTTTCGAGGATCGACACTCTGACCCCACTCACCCCGAAGTCGTCGGTGGCCGTGCCCGCAAGATCCAGGTGCAAGGTGTCCGATACCTGATTGCCCGTGACGTTGAGCAACCCATTGGGTGGCAGGTCGCCGGGTACGGTGACATTGATGTTGACCCGGCCCTGGAGGCTGGACGACGTCGTCAGGTCCTGCTTGTCGGTCGCCCGGACCTGGAACGTGTAGGAGCCCGGTACCAGCTCGGCCGGCGTCATGAAGGACCAGTTGTACGACGCGGCGTTCAGGTTGGCCGGCGAGACCTTGAACCAGCCCTGGATGACGTCGGCGCCCCAGCTGCCGTCGGAGGCGAGGTTCTCGCGTGTGGTGCTGTTGCGCAGGCTGACCTCGACCGTGGCCAGCGACTCGTCGTCGGTGGCGGTACCCGAGAACGTGACCCGCCCGCCAGGCGTCATGTTCAGCGTCGGTGGAGTGGTCGGCGGGGTGACCGCGATCGGCTGCGCGACGGTGACCGTCGGCGGCTGACCGGACGAGTCCACGATGTACTCGGCCACGGCCCAGCGGGTGTCGGACTGCCCGGCCGTGTCGACCGCCATCGCGCCGATCTTCCAGTGGCCCTCACGTGGCAACGTGACCTCGTGCTGCCACGTGGTGTTGACGGCACCCGGGACGTCGGGGTCGATCCGGAACGTCGTGTAGTCGCCGACCACCGTCCCGTCCTCGGTGAGGTAGGTGTCGGTGTCGAGGTCATGGATGTAGAGCGACACCGCGTTGACGCCGTTGTCGTCGCTGGCCGAGCCCCGGAGCACGAAGGACGTCGACGTCTGCAGCGTGTTGCTCGGCGACGAGATGCCGGTGGATGGCGGCAGGTCGTCGAAGCTGAACGACTCGATCTGCTTGTTGGCCTTCACCGGGTCCTGGCTGCCGTTGGTGTTGACCGCGCGGGCCAGGATCTCCATCTCGCGGGTGCTCGCGATGGTGACCGGGAGCGACCACGGAGTCACGCCGGCGGACGGAGTGCCGAGCTGCGCGTCGATGGTGTTGAAGGCCCCCCAGCTGGTCATGTTGTCCTGCAGGTACTGGCTGCCGGACTTGACCTCCACCTGCACGCGGGCAAGCGTGGCCGAGCTGCGGGCAGTGCCCTGGATGACGAACTCCTGGCCAGTCGGGACGACCCGGCCCTCGATCGGGGCGGTGATGGTCGTGTCGGTGGCCGTGGGCGCGGGCAGTTGGGAGAAGGGGAAGAACGCGACGCGGCCTACGGCGCTACCGCCCTGGCGCTGCGTGTCACCACCAGTCAGCAGGCCTTGCGGCGTGGCCTCCATGGCCTTGTTGCCCTCGAAGGACTGGGAGCCGGAGTACCACTCGAGAGCCTTGCCGTCGGCCGGGTTCAGGGCGCCGAGGTGGTCGCGGCGGACCACCGCGTCGCCGAGCGCGTACGCCGCCAGGCCCTGGCCAGTGCCGTAGCCGACGTCATCGAGGCCGGGCCACGGGTCGGGCGCCGTGGGCGACTCGTTAAACTGGAAGTGGCCGCCGATGTAGACCGCCTGCTCGCTGATCGCGACCGAGTAGATGCTGTCGAAGGCGCGCGAGATCCAGCGCGGCTGCATGTTCGCGCCGCCGTCGATGTCGAAGGCGACGGCGGTGTCGTTGATGGGTGGCCGGTCCCCTCCCGAACCGCTGCTCACGACGAACCACTCGTCGTTCGGGGCGATGTCGCCGGCGTAGATCCGCTGGATGCCACCGACGTACTGCAGGTTGTCCTCCCACAGCGTCGTGTGCCAGGGCAGCAGCTCCTTGGTGGCGGTGTCGATCAGGCCCACGCCATAGCGATCCTGCCCGTCGATCCGGCGACCGGTGTGCACCACCAGAAGCTTGGAGCTGTCATGGGTGAGCT
Organism: uncultured Actinomycetota bacterium; assembly: GCA_963733895.1. Classification (GTDB taxonomy): domain Bacteria; phylum Actinomycetota; class Actinomycetes; order Propionibacteriales; family Nocardioidaceae; genus Nocardioides. The sequence goes on along the minus strand of CAVTEY010000003.1, from coordinate 36,417 downwards.
TCAGCTGCTGGACGGTGAGCGCCCCATTGGTGCCGAGTCCCCCCGACAGCTGGTTGTCGAAGGCCATGTCGACCGCACCGGTGACGCCGTCGACGGCAACCAGGCCCACCCGGGTCCGGCCGTTGACCGTGCTGAACCGGCCGCCGGCGTAGACGGTGGTGTTCGTGACGGCAAGCGCGTTGGCCTGGCTGTTGCCATTGGCCTGGAAACCCGCGACCGGTGCGCCGGTCGTGAGGTTCAGTGAGGCGATCTTGCGCATCGTCACGCCGTTGACCGTGTTGAAGCTTCCCACGACGTACAGGCGCTGGCCGTTGGGCGAGGCCTCCACGGCGTTCACGCCGCCCTCGCCGAACGTCGGGCGGAACGTGGTGTCGATCAGGCCGGTGCTGAGGTTGAACGCCATCAGGTTGGGCTGGGTGACCGTGGCACCGTTGCCGGCACGGTTGACGGCGGAGGTGAAGCTGCCCGCGATGAAGGCGCGGTTTCCCACGACCTCGATGTCCCAGATCTCGCCGTTGCTGATCACCGGCATGTTCGTGTGGGCGACATCGGGCACCAGGCTGGTGTGGCCGGGCTTGGGCTGGTTGCCCGGCGGCAGCGGGGCTGCCGAGACGCTGACCGATTCGGACGCGGTGTCGGTGGCGGTGCCGTCGTCGACAGTCAGGGTCACGGTCCGGGTTCCGCCGCTGGCGTAGGTGTGGGACGGGGCGACGCCACTGCCGTTCTGGCCGTCGCCGAAGTCCCAGTCGTAGGTGAGGGTGTCGTCGTCGACGTCGTCGGAGTCAGCCGCGTCGAACCCGCACACGAGCGCGGCGCAGGAGAACGTGAAGTCCGCCGTGGGTGGCGTGTTCGGGACCACGTCATCGACGCCGGGGCTGACGACGACCGAGTAGAGCATGGAGCGGGAGACCGACGTGCTCGTGGTGGCGGTGCGTCCGGCGGCGGTCCCGGTCGGGACACCACCGTTGGAGTCCGCCACGACCATGCTGATCTTGCCTGGGCCGGTCGCCGACCTGCTGTCCCGCGACGTGACGGTTGCCGGCAGGGTCCAGGTCGGCGTGCTGCCGGACTTCTCACTCCACGCGCTCACCAGCCACGAGTTGGGGTCCGCGACAGCGGTGGCCGGGGTGGTGTGACTGCTGGACGCCGTGTTCGACCCTCCGACGGCTGAGGCCGTCACCGGGACGTCGTCGCCGGTGCTGCGGTAGGCCACCACGGTGAACACCGACTTGGCGGCCGATGGGGTGGTCACGCTGACCAGGGCGTTCACGTCGGCAGCGACCGCCTCCTTCGTCCAGACGCGGCCGCTGATCCCGCTCCCGGTGCGGGTCTGCAGCTGGGTCCAGCCGGCTCCCGGACTCCCCGCGGTCACCTGGGAGTTCCAGGTCAGGAACAGGACCAGGCGGTCGCCTGCTTGGACGGTGGTCGGGATCCGGACCGAGTGCGTGGACCGGTTTCCGGCGGTGCTGACGTCGGCGACGTGGCTGAGCTCCGGCGGTGCGGCGCTGGCTGTCGGTGCCGTCGCGACCACTGCCGCGAGCACGGACCCGACCCCGATCACCAGCGCAAGGGCCGCGGACGCCGAGCGATGGCGACGGTGAGGACGGTGCGGACGACGAACGAGACCGTTCAAGATATTAGACACTGCGGTTCCCCAACCCCCGGATTGACATGACGCGGCCCCACGTGGCGCCGGTTGTGATGCTGGCACTGGTGATCGCCCTCGATGCCGGGTCCGTGGCGACGTCCCCCAAATTGGGCACTGCACCCACCGGCGAGGCGGGTGCGTCCCGGTCCGGAGCCATCAGCGAGGGCTACCTGACACCGGCAGCGAGCGGGCCCACCGGGGGCCGCGCGGCCGCGGGATCAGGAGCTGGTCGAGCTCGTGCGCCAGGCTTTCGCGCGCCGCCTCCGTGGCGGAGCTGGTCGGCCGGGCGGACGCCCTTCCCTCAACAGATTTGGCGAGCACCTCGTCCAGGGCCGCATGGAAGTCGACAACGGTCTCGGCCCGCGTCACCACGCCGGCACGGTGGACCAGGGCCGCGAACCTCTGCTGGTGGCCGTCGACGTGCTCTCCGAGCGCCGGATCGCGCGGCACACAGATCGGCACGTGCCCGGCATCGCGAGCATCCATGATGGTTCCGGGCCCGCCGTGACAGACGGCGCCGGCCGCCTCGGCCAGGAGCTCACCAATCCGTTGGTGGGGCAGGAAGCTGTGTCCCTCCGCCACCCGCGGCGCCTTGCTGTCGCCGTGCTGGACCACGAACCTGATGTCCGGGCGTCGTCGCGCGGCCTCGTCGACCCAGTCGACGAGGCGGTCGAACGGGTGGTGGTCGGTCCCGACCATGACAAAGACGAGGGCGCTCACAGCAGTGGTCCCACCAGGCGAGCGTCCGGGTAGAAGTCGAGCTGCTGGTCCCACTGGACGATCCGACGGGTGGTGAACGGACCACACAAGCGGCCGGTCATCGTCGGCGAGTCGACGCGGTCGTAGACCTCGATGAAGACGGTGGGGATGCGCAGCAGCCAGGCCACGAGGAAGAACGGGACCGCGACCCCGGCGCCCGCGCTGACCACCATCTGGGGCCGCTCGCGCACGACCACCCGGACCGCCAGCCACAGGTTGCGCAGCGTGTTGGGAAGGTTGCGAGTCGTCGGCGAGTACGACGTGATCACCCGCTCCCCCTGCAGTCGGTCTACGACGTCCGGCGTGTCGGGGCACACCCACAGCCGGGGCCGGTCGCGCCACCAGGACTCGAGCACGAGCAACTGGGTCAGGTGCCCACCCTGCGTGCTCACCATCAGGACCGGTCCGGTTGTCGACTCCGTTGTCGACCCGGTCGAGGACCGGGCAGGCGACTGGGTCATCAGTACGCCCCTTTGCCGCTGGTGACGGCTCCGACCGTGCGCAGGCAGATCCGCAGGTCCTCGGCAATGGTGATGTTGTCGGTGTAGTGCAGGTCCAGGTTGACGGTGGTGTCCCAGTCGAGGTCCGAGCGACCGCTGACCTGCCAGAGACCGGTCATGCCGGGCCGTACGGCGAGTCGCCGGCGAACGACCTCGTCGTACTGGGCGACCTCCTCCGGCAGCGCCGGCCGCGGCCCCACGAGCGACATCTCTCCGCGCACCACATTGATCAGCTGGGGCAGCTCGTCCAGCGACGTCCGGCGCAGCACACCCCCGAAGCGCGTGATCCGGGGATCCCGCCGCACCTTGAACAGGACGCCGTTACCTTCATCCACGTCGTCGAGCCGGTCCTTGAGGGCCTCGGCCTCGGCGCACATCGTCCGCATCTTGTAGACCCGGAACGGGCGACCACCCTGACCGATCCGGATCTGGGTGAAGAGGCCGGGGCCGGACGACTCGAGCCGGACGACCACGACCATCGCCGCCAGCACCGGGGCCAGCAGGACCAGCAGCAGCGCACCGCCCACCCGGTCGATGGCGGCCTTCAGGCCGCGGACGAGCAGTGAGGGACGACTCGGGCTGATCTCGGCGACGGTGCAGCCGGCGAGCGCGGTGACCGCCACTCGGTGCGGAGCCACGCCGCACAGCTCGGTCTTGACCGCGAGCGTCACGCCGGTGCCCTCGAGTGCCCAGCCGATCCGGCGGATGTCGTCGAAGGAGATGCTGGGCGAGGGCAGGACAACGACGGCGTCGGCTCCCAGCCGCGCCGCCCGCTCGGCCACGTCGTCCATGCCCTGAACCGTGGGCAGTCCGAAGTTCTCGTACTCCAGGTCGGCCTCGGCACCGTCGGACTGCTCCCCGACGAGAAGAGCGCCCACGAGTGACAGGTCCTTGCGTTGGGCCCATCCCGTCGCCGCCTGGCCGATGCTGGGGCGGTCGCCCGCGATGAGAAGACGCACTGGCATCCGCCGGCCGCGCAGCGCCAAGGCGGCGAGGACCAGGCTGCCGGTCGCCGCGGTCGTGACCAGCAGAGCTGGTGCGAGCGAGGACTCCGGCGCCACCCCGACGACGACGGCCAGGCCGACGAACGCGAACGGGACGGCGAGCTGCTGGATACACGTCGCAAGGTCGGGCAGTCCCGAGTGCAGCGCGGAACCCTCGGCGCGGAGCCGTACGAGCACCCAAGCGGCCACGACTCCCAGGGCGACGGCCGGTTCCACTCGGAGCAGAGCCGCGGCCGCGGCTCCGGCGAGCACCGGCACCCACAGTCTCGTGTGGACCTCGAGGTTCCGGCGAAGTGAGCGGGAGATCGTCGACGCGGTCCGGTCGCGACCGGACACGGTTGCCACGTTCGCCCCGAGTCCGTTGACCGCGATCGTCTCGTCCTCGGGGGTGAGGGCACCGTCGCGTGCGTCAACGAATGCGTTCAGCGTCACGTCGCGTGCCCGTCCTCTAGTGGTTGCGGTCGGCGCTGTTCCCCGTTGGCGGAGCACACCCTCCTGAGCTCAGCGTGCGCACAGCGTGCCCCGCCGACTGGGGGCGTCCGTGGGCTCGGTAACCGTTTTCGTCGATATTGGGGATCGACCCGTTGCGGGTCGCAAATCCCCCACCGGAGCTGGGCTTTCGCCGCCTTCCGTCACGCGCCCTTGCCCCATATGGGGCAAGTCCTGACCTCCCCCGCCGGGCGGGGGCTTAGACCTTCCTAGGGTGACGTTCGCCGCGACATGCGCAAGGGGGGAGCACTGGTCGTGAACGAGCTGACGACTGCCCAACGGTCTACGGAACCGGCCGCGCCGGTGAACATCGTGGTGACTCCACGACGCCGGCACCCGGTCCGGAAGGCCCTGCTCGGACTGCTGGCGTGCACGCTGTTGCTCGCCCTCGCCGCCGTCGCCGGGGTCTTCTATGTCCAGCACCGGCTGGACAGTCAGATCCAGCGGATCGACAACGTCTTCACGGGCCTGAACAACCGACCTGCCAAGCCCACCACCGGGACGGCAGCCAGCTCGCTGAACATCCTGGTGATGGGCACCGACCGTCGCGCCGAGGGTTCCGCGACCGGCCTCGACGGGACCGGGGAGGAGTGGATCCCCGGCGCCCAGCGCACCGACGCGATCATGATCCTGCACATCGACGGCGATCGAGAGGGCGCGTCACTGATCTCGATCCCGCGTGACTCCTGGGTCGACGTACCTGGCTACGGGACCAACAAGATCAACGCCGCGTTCTCGTTCTCCGGTCCGTCCCTGGCCGTCGAGACGGTGGAGCAGTACACCGGGGTCCGCATCGACCACCTGGCCGTCATCGACATGATCGGGTTCGAGGCGCTCACCGACACCCTGGGCGGGGTGGACATCAGGGTTCCGCAGACCGTCGAGGACACGAAGCGCGACGTCGTGTGGACCGAGGGCGAGCACCACCTGGACGGAGAGGAGGCACTCCTCTACGTCCGGCAACGCTACGGGTTGCCACGCGGCGACTTCGACCGGGTCCAGCGACAGCAGGCCTTCATGCGCAGTCTGATGCGCTCGACCCTCCAGTCCCTGCGCAACGACGGACCGCGCACGGCGTACGACGTCCTCGACACTCTGAGCCGGCACGTCTCGGTGGACTCCGGATGGTCCGTCGGAGACCTGCGAAGCCTCGCCTTCGATCTGCGCGGCATGTCCACCGGCGACGTCGACTTCATGACCGTCCCCGTGCTGGGGACCGGGATGGAGGGCGACCAGAGCGTCGTCTACCTGGACGCCTCCGCCAACCGAAGCCTGTGGGAAGCCGTGCGCAACGACCGGGTGACTCGTTGGCTGTCGATGCACGCCACCGACGTCGTGACCGGCCCGGTGCGCTGAGGGCGACGACAAACTCGGTTGCCGGACGAGTGACGTCGTACCCAGACTGAGGCGAAGCACCGACCACAGCGCTCGGTGCGGCGCCGACAGTGAAGGGTGAGCATGTCCGAGACCCTCGAGTGGATCCCGGCGCGGCTCCGGCAGTTCGCCGCCGGTGCCGTCGCCACGGCTTGCGACGATGACCGACTTCTGGCGGTCATCGTCGGAGGATCGGTGGCAAGCGGCACCGCAGACGAGTACTCCGATCTGGACCTGGTGCTCGTGAGCACCGCCGACGCCCATCGCCACCTCGTGGCCGAGGCCATGGACTTCGCCAGCAGACTGGGGCCGTTGCTGGTCGCGTTCACCGGCGAGCACGTCGGCGAGCCACGGCTCCTGATCACCCTGTACGGACCACCCGCGACCCACGTCGACCTGAAGTTCGTCTCCGTCGACGACCTCGACACGCGGGTCGAGAACGGGGTGGTCCTCTGGCAGCGGGACAACCGGATCCGCGACGCGCTCGCCCGCTCCGCGCCGGCGTGGCCGAGCGCCGACGTGCAGTGGATCGAGGATCGGTTCTGGGTCTGGGTCCACTACGTGGCTGCGAAGGTCGGTCGGGCGAGCTGTTCGAGGCGGTGGATGGCCTCGGCATGCTCCGGGGGGCCGCCTTGGCACCGCTGCTGACGGCGGGCAGGACCGACAAGCCGAGCGGCGTACGTCGGGTCGAGCAGCTCGCTCCCGAGCACATAGGCGCCCTGGCGGCCACAGTGGCCCGGCCGGACCGTGCCGACTGCCTGCGGGCGGCGCAGGCCACCGTTGATCTCTACCAGCAGCTCCGCGAGGACCTCGACCTCGAGCGGCGGACCGAGGCCGAGGCTGCGGTTCTCGCGTACCTGCGCGACGCCAGCTAGGGGATAGGTGCCCAGGACCGCTCAGTCCGTGCCGTGCCGCTTGACGAAGTCGACGATCCGGTCGGCAAGCTCGGGGCGGCAGACGATCAGGTCGGGAAGGGACACGTCCTCCTGGTTGTAGGCCAGCTCCGAGCCATCGACCCGGGAGCAGAACAGGCCCGCCGCGCGGGCGACCGCGACCGGGGCGGCGTTGTCCCACTCGTACTGTCCGCCGGCGTGCACGTAGGCGTCCGCGACGTCGCGGACCACCGACATCACCTTCACCCCTGCGGATCCCATCGGCACCAGTTCGGCGTCCAGCTCCGCGCCGAGCGCCTCGACGAACGACGGCGGACGGGTGCGGGAGACGGCGATCCGCGGGCGGTCGGAGGTCCGCGGAGGCACGACCGGCGGCCGGCCGGTGCTGAACGTCTCGCCCAGCGCCGGCTGGGCCACGGCCCCGGCGACAAGATCGCCGTCCTGCCACAGCGCCACGTGGACGGCCCAGTCGTCGCGGGGGACCTCGGAGAACTCGCGGGTTCCGTCCAGGGGATCGATGATCCAGACCCTCGAGGCAGAGTGCCGGTCGACCCTGTCGGCCCGCTCGTCCGGCCCCTCCTCGGAGAGCACCGCATCGGCCGGGCGGTGCTCCGCGAGCAGCCGCATCAGCAACTCGTGGGCGGCGGCATCGCCGGCATCCTTGAGCTCGCGGCCCTCGAGACCCTCGCCCCGCACCTGGAGCAGGCGTTCGCCGGCGACGGTGGCGAGCCAGGCGGCGAGGACGTGGTCGTTGTCGGCGTCTGCGAGCGGGGTGCCGGGTTCGAAGGTCACGGGCGACACCCTATGCCCGGCCACGCCGTCAGGAGTTGTACCGCTGCTGGGTCGCCGCCAGACCCTCGGCCAGCAGGCATTCGACCGCGTCGGCCGCGTCGGTCGACCTGGAACGGGAGCTCCTTGCGCTCGGCGGCGGAGAAGTCGGACAACAGGAAGTCGGCGACCTCCTGGCGGCCGTGCGGGCGGCCGACGCCGACCCGCACCCGATGGAAGTCTCCGGTGCCCAGCGAGGACCGCAGCGACCGCAGCCCGTTGTGCCCGTTGTCGCCGCCACCGAGCTTGACCCGAAGGGTCCCGAACGGGATGTCCAGCTCGTCGTGGACCGCCACGATCCGGTCGGGAGGCGAGCTTGTAGAACGAGGCCAGTGCCTTCACCGGGCCGCCGGACTCGTTCATGTAGCCGCGGGGGCGGGCCAGGACGACGCGGGGGGCGTCCGTCCCGGGAGCGCCGAACCTGCCCTCGACCACCTCGGCGCGTCCGGACTTGTGCGCGCGCAACCGGACCGACCCGATCCGGTCGGCGCAGCTCGTCGGCGACGAGGTAGCCGACGTTGTGCCGGTGGCCGGCGTACGCCGGGCCGGGGTTCCCCAGCCCGACCACGAGCCACATGTTCGACGGGCGTCGAGTCAGAGCTCGAGGATCACTCCTCGTCGCCGACCCTCGGCAGGTGCCTCGGCGTCCTCGCCCTCCGCGGCCGTCGCCCTCGGGCGGCCGCCTCGGCCTCCTCGGCGCTCGGCGATGTCTGCGTCGGACTCCTCGCGCTCGATGCCGGCCTCGGCCTCGGCCTCCTCCAGCTCGGCCTCGAGCTCCTCCTGCGGTCGGCGCGTTGGTCATGTTGACGATCAGGGTCTCGTCATCGGTGAGCAGCAACGTGCCGGTCGGGCAGGTCGAGGTCGGAGGCGCCAGGATCTGGGTGCCGACCGCGGCGCCCTCGATGCTGACCTCGATGTACTCGGGGATGTGCGTGGCCTCGGCCTCGAGCGAGATCGTGGAGTTCTCGGTGACGACCAGGGTCTCCGGGGCGGCCTCGCCGACGAGGTGGATCGGGACGTCGACGGTGACCTTCTCGCCCTTGCGGACGGCGACGAAGTCGATGTGCTCGAGATGCCGCGTGATCGGGTCGATCTGGACCTGCTTGGTCAGCGCCGAGCTGGGTCGTGCCGTCGATCTCGAGCTCGAGCAGGGCGTTCGCGCCACCGTGCTTGAGCGCCATCATCGTGTCGTGGCCGGGCAGGGTGATGTGGATCGGGTCGTTGCCGTGGCCGTAGACGACGGCGGGCACCTTGTCCGCGCGGCGGATCCGGCGGGCGGCGCCCTTGCCGAACTCGGTGCGGGTCTCGGCGGTGATCTTCTCGGCGGCCATGTGACTCTCCTGTTCTCGGTCGTGCAGCTCGTCGGGACCACTCTGGTGCTTCCGGCGGTCGAACCTGTCGAACCACCGCGCTGCCTTGGCCGGAAACGACGAACGCCGCGCGACAGCGCGGCGTTTCAGCCCGCCCTGTCGATCACGGAGCTCCCTGGTTGTCAGGCCGTTCCCTCGCCGAGGCAACGCCCCGATCCTAACGACGTGCGGCGCGTGCGGTGCGAATCCGCGCCGACCCGAGGCGGATCGGCATCCCGCGAAGGATAACGTCGGCGCCGTGTCCCTCACTCTCGACGAGGCCCGCAGCCGGGCCGCCCTGATCACCGACGTCTCCTACGACATCGAGCTCGACCTCACCGACCGCGACGACCTTCGGCTGCCGGACGACCGTCCGGTTCGACTGCGCGCGCCCCGGGGTCGAGCACCTTCCTCGAGCTGGCCCGGGCCACCGACGTGACCGTCGACGGTGTCCGCGCCGGCCACGTACGACGGGCGGCGGATCGAGCTCTGCACGGCCTGGCCGAGCGCAACGAGGTCGTGGTCGAGGCGCGGATCCCCTACGTCACCGACGGCGACGGCATGCACACGTTCACCGACCCGCCGACGGCGAGACCTACGTGTCGGCGTACGTCGGCATGGACATCGCCCAGCGGGTCTTCCCCTGCTTCGACCAGAACGACCTCAAGGCGCCGGTGTCCCTCGCGGTCCCGCACCGGAGGCTGGACGGTGCTCGCCAACGGCCGCACGGTCGAGCGCCGCGCGACGGGACGCTGGCGGTTCGCGACCACCCCGCCGATCCCGCCGCGCCATGTTCGTGGTCTGCGCCGGGCCGTGGCACTCGGTGACGTGGGAGCACGCCGGGTCTGCCGTTCGGCTGGCACGCCCGCCGCTCCCTCGCGCGCCGAGCTCGACCGCGACGCCGACGAGCTCCGGCAGATCACCGACGGCGTGCTTCGACCACTACGCGTCGATGTTCGACGAGCCCTACGCGTTCGACTCCTACGACCAGGCCTTCGTGCCCGGCCAGAACTGGGGCGCGCTGGAGACCCCGGGCTGCGTCACCTACCGCGACGAGTACCTGCCCGTCGGCCGGGTCACCGAGGGCGAGCGCCGACAGCGCGGCATGGTCATCGCCCACGAGATGGCGCACATGTGGTTCGGCGACCTGGTGACGATGACGCTGGTGGGAGGACACCTGGCTGCAGGAGTCCTTCGCCGACTACATGGGCTTCCGGGTCGGCGCAGGACGCCGCCGGCTTCGCCGGCACCTTCGTCGACTTCACGGTCGGCCGCAAGGCCGGCGCGTACGCCGCCGACGAGCGCCGCTCGACCCATCCGGTCGCCGCTGTGGCCGAGGACGTGGCCGACGTGGATCACGCCGCGAACAACTTCGACATGATCTCCTACGCCAAGGGCAACTCGGTGATCCGGCAGCTCGTCACCTGGCTCGGCGACGACGACTTCCTGGCCGGCGTCAACGCCTACCTGGCCCGGCACCGGTTCGGCAACGCCACCCTCGCCGACTTCGTCGACGCCCTGGAGCGGCGCCACCGACCGCGACGTGCGCGCCTGGGTCGAGGCCTGGCTGCGCACGACCGGCTTCGACACCCTCCGGGTCACCCGCGACGACGACGGTCCCGTGCTCCGCCGCGAGGGCAGCCGGCCGCACCGGATCCGGGTCACGACGTACGACGAGTCCCTGGCCGCCGCTGGACTCCGTCGTGCTCGACGTCGACGACGAGCCCGTGCGCCTCGCCGACGCCGCCGTGATCGTGCCGAACGGCGCAGGCGAGACGTTCGCCCGGATCCGGCTCGACGAGCGGTCGTGGGACCGCGTGACGCAGGACCTGGCGTCCATCGCTGACGACGACGTCCGCGCGATCCTCTGGAGCCACCGCGTTCGACCTGGTGCGCTGCGGTGAGCTCGCCGCCAGCCGACTACCTCGGACTGGTCACCCGGCACCTCCCGCGCGACCCCCACGTGGGCATCGTCGAGGCGGTGCTCGACTGGACCCGCAGGGTGCTGATCCCACGTCATCTCGAGCCGGACGGCGTGGCCGACGCCGTCGCCCGCCTGGCGGCGGCCTGCGAGAGCGGCCTGGCATCCGGACCGGACCCCGAGATCGCCGTCTCGCTCACCCGGTCCCTGGCCGGCACCACCCCCGACGCCGTCCTCCTCGAAGGCTGGCTCGTCGACCGCGTCACGCACACCGGGATCGAGCTCGATCCCCAGCTGCGCTGGACCGCGATCCACCGACTCGCATCCCTCGGAGCCATGACCGCCGACGCGATCGAGGAGGAGCGGATCGGCGACGGCACCGTGGTGGGTGACCTGGGCGCCGCGACCGCCCTGGCCGCGATCCCCGACCCGGACTCCAAGGCAGCGGCGTGGTCCTGGATGTTCGAGGACCCCAACGTCTCCAACCGGCGCTTCGTGGCGCTGGCGGCGGGATTCTGGAACCCCGAGCAGTGGGCGCTCGTGCACCCGTACGTCGCCCGCTACCTCGCCGAGGCACCGGCCGTGGCCGGCGCCCGCGGGCAGGCGTTCTCCCAGCTGGTCGGTCGGCCGGCCTTCCCGAGGATCCCGCTCGACGGCGCCCGACCTCGCCGCGCTGGAGGCCGCGCTCGCGGGTGACGTGCCGACCGTCCTGCGCCGGGAGTGGGACGATGCGCTGGACGACGTGCGGAGGCACAGATGACCGGCGCCGCCCGGCCGGTCGCCGAGGAGGTACGCGCCCGGGTCGAGGTGCTCATGACCACCGACCGGAGAGACCCGGCGGAGCACACCGTCCTCCGGGAGCGGCTGGATGCGGTCCCGGGCGGGCGGCGCGGCCGCCCCTGGCGGGAGGCGAGCGTGCTCACCGACCTCCTCTTCCGGCAACGACCCCGGCGTGTGTTCGGTCAGCTCGGCCGGATGCGTGAGCGGCACCGCACCGACGGCACCATGGCCGACTTCGACCGCTTCTGGGAGACCTGCCGCAAGGCTCTGGGACCGGACACGCTGGGACCGCACGGCTACCACCGCGCGCTCGGCGCGGACGACGACCAGGCGGTCTGGCACGAGGTCGCCGCGATCATCGAGGCCATCGCCGGGCTGGGCTACCGGTGCTTCGTCAACTCCGGCACCCTGCTCGGACTGGTCCGAGACGGTGGCCTGATCGCCCATGACGACGACGTCGACCTCGCGGTGATCCTGTCCGCGGGAGACCAGGTGGACGCGGCTGCCGAGTGGACTGCCCTGCGGGCACGGCTCGCCGCGGCGGGACTGCTCGACCTCGAGTTCGAGAAGCTCCGCAGGAGGCACAGCAAGGTGCGCGTGCACGGCGGGGTCAGGGTCGACCTCTTCCCCGCATGGATGGCACCCGACGGCGTCTACGTATGGCCCCACACCCACGGCCAGGTGGCGCGGGAGGACCTGCTCCCGCTGGTCCCCCGGCAGGTCTCGGGGGTCCAGGTCATGCTCCCGCGCCGCCCGGAACCACTGCTCGAGTCGAACTACGGGCCGGACTGGCGCATCCCCGACCCCACGTTCAGGTTCGACTGGGCAACCGCCAGGCGGCACTTCGCCGGTTTCGTCGCACACCTCGGCGGGCCCGAGGACCACCAGGACTATTCATGACCCGCGACCTGTGGCTGCACTGCGGCACGTTCAAGTCGGGCTCGTCGCGCATCCAGAACGTGGCCTGGGCGCGCCGTGCCGAGCTCCTCGAACGAGGATGGCTCTACCCGGAGTCGGGCCTGGTCATGGACGAGCCCGATGTCGGCTACCGGCACTCCCGCTTCGTCTACCGCTACCGGGCGCCCGATGAGTGGCAGGCCATGGTCACGTCCCTGATCGCGGAGATCCGGGCCTCTGGCGCCGACCACGTCGTGATGTCCTCGGAGGCCTGGAGCCGTCCCAGCGCCGGGCCCAGTCTGACCGCGCTGCTGACGGCGTTGCGCGACGCCGGCTGCATCCAGGAAGTCCACGGCGCCCTCTACCTCCGCAACCGGTTCGACTATGCCCGCAGCTTCTACCGCGAGCAGACCCGCCGCCGGGACAACGTCCGCCCGCTTCCGGAGTTCGTCGAGACCAACGCCCGACCGCTCGATCCCCTCGAGACCGTGACCACGCTCCGCGACGCGATCGCACCCGGCGAGCTGCAGGTGTGGCCGTACGACGGGACCGGCGACACCGCTGCCCACTTCTTCGGGCTCCTGGGGATCGACGTCCCTGCCGCCGAGCGGCGGGAGAACCCCTCGATCGAGGCGTGTGAGGTCGAGGCACATCGGCAGCTCAACCTCATCGTCCCCGAGCTGCGCGACGCCTGGCCGGGGCTGGCGGCGACCCTGCCCCCCGAGGTCGTCCTCGATCAGCGTCGGTACGCCGAGCACTTCGACGACGGCCAGCTGGCCGCGACTCCGGAGTGGCGAGAGGACTTCGTCGCACTGAGTGGCTGGACGGCCCCGCAGATCGAGCAGCTCCTCCGACGACCGGAGAACCAGCTCGACGACGTGGCCGATCCTGGCCGGTCTCCTGCGTGGTGTGGTCCTGCAGTGGCTCGACCGCAGCTTCGTCCCCACCGTCGAGACGGTGCTCTACCCGCACCCGGGCGTGGACGACCTCACCGTTGACGACGTGGACGCGACCCGGGCTCGCTTCCAGGTCGCAGGGTGCCTGCTGGCCGCGGCCGACGCCCGACCGGGAACGCGGCTGCTCGCGATCGAAGACGATGAGCTCGAGGCCGAGCTCGGCCGACCGTCGCCGAAGTTCGGTCAGCGCCATCCCGATCGTCCGGAGGCGGCCGCGGCCAGGTTCGCAGTCCCCCGGTGCAGATTCGGGGTGCACGGCCGCATCGACCTCGTCCTCGAGACCACCGCGGGCGAACGGCAGATCCTGGCGACCCTGCGTCGCCGCTGGGAGCCCCGCACCTGACCCAAGGGGCCAGCGCTCAGGCGGCTCAGGCGTGGCTCACGCGTGGCCGTCGAACATCGAGGTGACCGAGCCGTCCTCGAAGACCTCGCGGATCGCGCGCGAGATGCAGCGGCGCGATCGAGAGGCAGGTCAGCTTGTCGAACATCCGGTCGTCGGTCAGCGGCAGGGTGTTGGTGACGATCGACCTCGGCGGCCGGGCTGTTCTTGAGCCGGTCGACAGCGGGTCCCGACAGCAGGGCGTGGGTCGCGGCGATGATCACGCCCGGCGGCCCCGTCGGCCATCAGCGCCTCGGCGGCCTTCACGATGGTGCCGCCGGTGTCGATCATGTCGTCCACCAGCACGCACATCCGGCCCTCGACCTTGCCGACGACCCGGTTGGCGACGATCTCGTTGGGCCGGTCGCTCGCGTCGCGTCTTGTGGATGAAGGCCAGGGGAACCCCGCCGAGCTTCGCCGACCAGCGCTCGGCGACCTTGATCCGGCCGGCGTCGGGCGAGACGACCGCCATCCGCTGGTCGCCGTACTTCTCGCGGACGTAGTCGGCGAGGATCGGCAGCGCCATCAGGTGGTCGACCGGGCCCGTCGAAGAAGCCCTGGATCTGGTCGGCGTGCAGGTCGACGACGATCAGCCGGTCGGCGCCGGCGGTCTTGAACAGGTCGGCCATCAATCGGGCGGAGATCGGCTCGCGGCCGCGGTGCTTCTTGTCCTGGCGGGCGTAGCCGTAGAACGGCTGGACCACCGTGATCCGCTTGGCCGAGGCCCGCTTGAGGGCGTCGACCATGATCAGGTGCTCCATGATCCACTCGTTGATCGGCGCCGTGTGGCTCTGGATCACGAACGCGTCGCAGCCGCGGACGGACTCCTCGTAGCGGACGTAGATCTCGGAGTTCGCGAACTCGTACGCCTGGGTCGGGACCAGCCCGCTGCCGAGCTGCTTGGCGACCTCCTGGGCGAGCTCGGGATGCGCCCGGCCGCTGAAGACCATGAGGTTCTTCTCGGTGGTCCTCTTCATTCCGCTCACGGTGGGTGACTCCTCGATCGCCGGTCGGGCGGGAACACTCAGGATTCTTCCCCACCCGAGGGGGTCTGCCCAACTCCTGGCCCACTCTCTGGCGACGTGTCGCTCTCAGCGTCGGACTTCTGGAGGGCCTCGGTCGCCGCGTCGGCCTGCGGGGTGCCGGCCCGGCTGCGCTGGGCCCAGTCCTCGATGTTGCGCTGCGGTCCGCTGGACACCGCGAGTGCGCCGGGCGGCACGTTGCGTCGTACGACGGTCCCGCCGGCCGTCCCGGCCCCGTCCCCGATGTCGACGGGGGCGACGAACGTGTTGTTGGACCCGGTCTTCGCGTGTCTCCCGACGGTGGTCCGGTGCTTGGCCACGCCGTCGTAGTTGGCGAAGATCGTGCCGGCCCCGATGTTGGTGCCCTCCCCGATCTCGGCGTCGCCGACGTAGGACAGGTGCGGCACCTTGGCGCCGTCCCCGATCCGCGCGTTCTTGGTCTCCACGAAGCCGCCGATCTTTCCCTCGATCCCGAGGTGTGTGCCCGGCCGCAGGTAGGAGAAGGGCCCGACGCTGGCGCGCTCACCGACGACGGCCAGCTCGCCATGGGCGCGGACCACCCGGGCTCCGGCGCCGATCTCACAGTCCTTCAGTGTCGTGTCCGGGCCGATCACGGCGTCCTCGGCCACGACCGTGGCACCGAGGAGCTGGGTGCCGGGCAGCAGTGTCACGTCCGGTGCGAGCACCACGTCGGCGTCGACCCAGGTGGTGGCCGGATCCATGACGGTGACCCCGTCGCGCATCCACCGGGTCACGATCCGGCGGTTGAGCTCCTGACCGAGCGTTGCGAGCTGGGCCCGGTCGTTCGCGCCCTCGGTCTGCATCACGTCGTCGATGACGTGGGCACCGACGGTCAGGCCGGCGTCGCGGGCGAGCTGGACGACGTCGGTCAGGTAGTACTCCCCCTTGGCGTTGTCGTTGCTGAGCTTCGGCAGCGCCTCCACCAGGAACTCGACGTCCAGCGCCAGGATCCCGGAGTTGATCTCGGTGATCTCGCGCTGCTCCGGAGTCGCGTCCTTCTCCTCGATGATCGCCTCGACGTCACCGTTCTCGTCGCGGACGACGCGGCCGTAGCCGAAGGGGGTCAGCGACCACCCCGCTCAGGATGCTGACCGCACGCTGGGCTGCCTCGTGCTCGGCGGCGAACTCCCGCATGCTCTCCCCCTCGAGGAGCGGGGTGTCGCCGTACGCGACGACGACGGTGCCGCTCGTCGTGCCGGCCGACTCCATGGCGATCCGCACCGCGTGCCCGGTGCCCTGCTGGGTCTCCTGGACGGCCAGCACCACGTCGGGGATCAACGCCTCGATGTGCGGGCCGACCTGCTCGCGCTGGTTGCCCACCACTGCCACGATCCGCTGCGGCTCCATCGCCTGCACCGCCGCCAGGACGTGCCCGATCATGCTTCGGCCGCAGACCTCGTGGAGCACCTTCTGGGTCTTCGACTTCATGCGGGTGCCGCCGCCGGCGGCCAGCACGATGACCGTGAGGTTGTTCAACTCCATGCTCGCAGTCTCGCATTGGTAGCTCGGACCCGCGCTCGGACCTCGCTTCGGGCTCTCGCTCCCCGGGTAGGAGTCGAACCTACGTCGCTAGTCCTGATTCAAAGTCAGGCGGGCCCTGCCGGCAGACCAACCGGGGAATGTTCGAAGTCAGGTTACGGGTCCGCTTTGGTTGCGGTTCAGACCAACCCTCTTGGGCACAGGTTTTGCTTTCGGCCTCTGGCTGGCGTCGGGGTCGCCGACGGGTCGGCTCCCTTGCTGGGGGCTGGTGGTGGGGGCTGGTGTGTGCTGGTTGATGGCCTCTGCCTCTGCCGGGCCCCGCGGGACCCCCTAGGCTCGGCGTGTGCAGCTCCCCGTGATGCCTCCTGTCCAACCGATGCTCGCGAAGTCGGTGAAGGGGATCCCCGACCCCGAGAAGTACGGCGGCCTGTCGTTCGAGCCGAAGTGGGACGGGTTCCGGTGCATCGTGTTCCGGGACGGCGACGAGATCGAGCTGGCCTCGCGCAACACCAAGCCGCTCACCCGCTACTTCCCCGAGGTGGTGGCCGCGATTCGCGACCAGCTCCCCGGCCGGTGCGTGCTCGACGGGGAGCTGTTCGTGGCCATGACCAAGGAGGACCACACACCACGCCTGGAGTTCGAGACCCTCCAGGAGCGGATCCATCCTGCCAAGTCGCGGGTGGAGCTGCTCAGCGAGACCACGCCCGCTTGCTTCGTCGCCTTCGACCTGCTCGCGCTGGGCGACACGTCGTACGTCGACCAGCCGTTCGCCGACCGGCGCGCGGCGATGGAGCAGGCCCTCGGCGGCCTGACCGGACCCTGCTACCTGACCCGGACCACCACCGACACGGCCCAGGCCGAGGAGTGGTTCCACCAGTTCGAAGGCGCCGGACTGGACGGTGTGGTCGCCAAGCCGCTCACCGCGCCGTACGAGCAGAAGGCGCGGACCATGCTCAAGATCAAGCACGAGCGCACCGCCGACGTCGTGGTCGCTGGCTACCGCGACCACAAGACCTCGACGCCGGAGCGGCCACTGCTGGGCAGCCTGCTCCTCGGCCTGTACGCCGACGGCAAGCTGCAGCACGTCGGCGTCTCTGCGAGCTTCACCGAGAAGCGCCGGGCCGAGCTCTACGAGGAGATGCAGGAGCTGGTGTGCGACATCAAGGACCACCCGTGGGGCGAATGGTTTCGAGACGCCGCAAGCGGCTCCTCAACCCAAGGGTCAGAATGGGCGATCGCCAACCCCGACCGGGTGCCCGGCACCCAGAGCAGGTGGAGCGCCGGCAAGGATCTGTCGTTCACGCCGCTGCGCCCCGAGCGGGTGCTCGAGGTGGCCTACGACCACATGGAGGGCCGCCGGTTCCGGCACACCGCCCAGTTCCGCCGGTGGCGGCCGGACCGCGACCCCGAGTCGTGCGGATACGAGCAGTTGGAGGAGCCAATCAGCTACGACCTCGCTAGGATTTTGGGAGTGGGATGACCCGACCAGTGGAGGCGATCGCCATGACCGAGGACTACGACGTGGTCCTTCTCGTCGAGCAGGCGCTGACGCAGGCCGACGCTGCGCAGGTGTGGTCCCTGCACGAGGGTCTCGACGAGCCCGTGACCTACCACGTGCTGCTGCCGATGGAGGACGCGGCGGCCCGGATCGAGGCCTCGATGGGCTCCCTCGCCGCCGGCGACGTGATGGCCTCTCCCGCCATGGCGATGCGGGAGGTCGACCTCGAGGCCGTCCGCAAGGACTGCCAGGACCGCTCCGATCGAGAGCTCGACGCCACCCTCGCCGTGCTGAAGGAGGCCGGGGCCACGGCCACCGGAGAGGTCGTCTCGCAGCCGCCGATCGACGCGCTCGCAGCGAAGGTCGCGGCGATCGACGGTCGGGAGGCGATCATCCTGACCCGCCCGCACGTGGTCGCGGAGTTCTTCCACCTCGACTGGACCTCCCGCGCCCGCCGCAAGATCGGCGTACCGGTCCTGCACCTTCTCGAGCACGAGACCTTCGACGAGCAGGCCGGCGGCGGCGAGGGCGTCACCGGGGTCTAAGCCTCATTCCCCTGTCGGACTCCCCGCGAGCTCGACGGCGATGTCCAGGTGACCGGCGTGGCGCGCGTACTCGGCCAGGACGTGGAAGCAGATCCACTCCAGGCTCGGTGGGTCGTCGGCGAACCGCCCACCCCCCGAGGCGACCGCGTCGAGCGGATGGGACCTCAGCAGCTCGGTCGTACGGCGCCCCATCGCTCGGAGCCAATCAGCCAGCTCTTCCGCGGTCACGTCGTCCGCGACGACCCACCGACCGTCCGCCCCCTCGCCCCACGGCTCGTCGACGCTCCAGTCGCCCCACGGCTCCGCGACCTGCTCGCCAAGGAAACCCCACACGAACCAGCGCTGCTCCATGTGCAGCACGTGCGACAGCAACTCGATGGGTGACCACCCGGACGGCACCCGCGACGCCCGACGCTCCGCAGGCGACAGCGTCAGCACGGCCGCGATGATCTCCTCACGGACCCAGTCGAGGTAGCCCGCCCATCGCTCCGCGCCCGGCTCGCCGTGCTTGTCCGGCTCGCTCGGGTTGCGGGCGTTGCGCTGGTCCTCCGTCACGGGCTCACTCAGGACTCGATCCGATTGCCCTGCTCATCCCGGTGCGCGGCCACGTTGCTTCGACGACGACGCCCGGGGCGGCTCGCCCGGCATCTTGGGGTAGTCGGCCGCGTGGGCGCTGTCCACCCAAGGGTGCTGCCGCCCATCTCCGACATGCCATGTGAGCCAGAATATCGACGAGTCGCCGCGACGACCGGATAGCGGGATTGTCGGGTATTCAGCGATTTGCCATTGCCGCACGGTGGCGGGGTCGGAGGCGTTCGTCGATACGCTGGTGCCGTGGACTTCCACTCCCGCGTTCAGATCGGTCCGCACACGGTGGACCGCGACCACCCTCCCCTGGTCATCGCCGAGATGTCCGGCAACCACAACGGCCAACTGGACCGGGCCCTGGCCATCGTGGATGCGGTCGCAGAGGCCGGCGCGCAGGCGATCAAGATCCAGACGTATACACCGGACACGATCACGATCGATGCGGACACGCCCCCGTTCCGGGTGACGGAAGGACACGACCTCTGGGGCGGGCGCAACCTCTACCAGCTCTACCAAGAGGCGCACACGCCGTGGGACTGGCACGAGCCCATCTTCGACCGGGCCCGCGGGCACGGGTTGCTCCCCTTCTCCACTCCGTTCGACCCGTCGGCCGTGGAGTTCCTCGAGAAGCTCGGGGTCGAGGTCTACAAGACCGCCTCGGCGGAGATCGTCGACCTGCCGCTCGTGCGCGAGGTCGCGCGGACCGGGAAGCCGATCGTGATGTCCACCGGGATGGCGACCCTGAGTGAGGTCGAGGCGGCGGTCAGCGCAGCCCAGGGCGCGGGCTGCAACGAGCTGGTCCTGCTCGCCTGCACGGCCTCCTACCCTGCCCAGGCCGCGGAGGCCCGCCTTGCGAACATCGCGTTGCTGCACCAGGCCTTCGGCGTGCCCGTCGGCCTGTCCGACCACACCCTCGGCATCGGCGTCGCCGTGGCAGCCGTGGCGATGGGTGCGGTGTGCATCGAGAAGCACGTGACCCTGAGCCGGGCCGACGGAGGGGTCGACTCCGCCTTCTCCTCGAACCCGGCCGAGCTCGAGCTGCTCGTTCGCGAGGCGGAGCAGGCCAGGCTGGCCGCGACCGGGGCTCCTGCTTTCGGGCCGACGCCGAGCGAGCGAGAGGTGCTCCGGCTGCGCCGCTCGCTCTACGTCGTGCAGGACGTGCGAGCGGGCGATGTCGTGACCGAGCAGAACGTCCGCTCGATCCGGCCCGCGGGCGGGTTGTCGCCGGACGCGATGAGCACCGTATTGGGGCGCACGTTCGCCCACGACGTCGTCCGGGGCACCCCGCTCACCTGGGAACTGATCTGATCAGCCGAACTCGAAGAAGCGCGACGCGGCGCGTACGACGTACGGGTCGGGCTGCTCGGCGAGCCTCGTCAGCATCTCGACGTCGAGCACTGGCGCTCGCATGTCGAAGTTGGTGGCCGCTCGCCTGACGTAGCGGTACGGGATCGCCACGTGGTCAGAACGCATCAGGCGCAGCATGGCGGCCGAGCGTCGAGTGGCGCCCGGCGCCACGGACAGCACGCGCGTTCCCCGCAGGACCTGTTCGTAGTCGTCACGGGTGCGCAGGATCTCGAACCCGACCGGGTAGTCCCGCTCCGCCCAGACACTCGCCGGCACGACCGGGACACCCAGCACCGAGAACTCGAGGATGGCCGTCCCGTTCCACAAGAAGGCGGCGTCCACGAGGTCTGCGAGCTCGTGGGTGTTGAACGAGTTGTGGTCGAGGAAGTGCACCTTCTCGGGGAGATCCGCGACCACGAGCTCCCGTAGCGGCTGCACGTCGTCCTGGGCGATCTCCTTCCGGAGCTCGTGCGGGTGCGGCTTGATCAGGAGCAGGTTCTCGGTGCCGGCGACCACGTGCACCAGATGGTTGACCCACTCCACGAAGTCGGCGTGCGCGAATCCGCGGTCGTCCGGTGCGGCGAAATCGACAGTGACCTTCCCGAGGGCGACGAACACCTTGCCGCCGGCCGCCCGGGTCCGCTCGACCCGGCCGATGACGTCGTCCCGCCGCTCGGACGAGAGCTCGACCTTGCTCCGGTCCTGAACGATCCATGACAAGACCTGTTCGTCCGGATCCTTGTCCAGGCTGGGATCTTCGACCAGCGCCGCCTCCAGCCGATGCAGGCCGCCGAGGAAGGGCTGCCGGACCGTGGGGTTTGCGGTCAGGTCCTCGACCGCAACAGTCGTCGCCTGGAGGGTGGTCAGGTTGGAGTAGTAGTTCTCATACCCAACGCTGAGCGCGACCGCGTGGACACCGTGCTTCCTCCCGACCTGGTGGCACCACTCCCTGATGATCCCGGCGGGTGCGTAATGCGAGCCCTGGATGGCGATGCGGACGGGCTTGCCTTCGTCGAGCGCGAGGTCGAGAAGTCTCTCGCACAGGCTCAGCGCAACGTCGGCCTGATGGAGGAGGTCGTCGAACTTCGCCGCTGCCGCAGGGTTCTCCAGGACGTCGGTCCGGTAGGCCCGCGCGAACCGGGCCAGTCGCTCCTGGAAGTACGTGTGGTAGTTGATCCCACCGGCCTCCACGACGCCTGCGCGCCAGTCGATCGTCCAGTCGTGCGCCAGGTCCTCGAGTGCGTGGCGCGCGAACTTCGACCCGGAGGGTGCGATGCACCCCTGGAGCCTGTCGAACGCAGGGATCCCGGTCCGCGGAGTCATGACCGTGCCGGCGATCACCGTCTTGACGGGGTATCCCTGGTCCATCAGCAGGCCCGTCATCGGGACCATCAACGCCGCCAGCACATGTTTGTGCATGCTGTAGACGACGACGAAGCCCTTGACCTCCGCGCGAGTCGGGCTGGTGAGCTTGCCGAGGTGGGAGTTCGCGGCGAGGTAGAACTGGGCCAGCTCGAGCTGTCTCGTGTCCTTGCGAAGCTCCTCCTCGGGGTCGTCCTCACCCGGGTCTCGCTCGCTTGCCACGAGCTTCTCCCAGTAGGGGACGGCCATCTCATGCTGGTAGCCATGGATCAGCGCGCGCCCCACGGGACGGCGCTGTTCGGGCGTTGCCGCCTCCAGATTCGTTCGCGTCAGGATTCCGGCGGCGAACGTGTAGCGCCCGGCCCTGGACAGCTGGAGCGCTACCGGGATCACGGTCTCGGGCGGTGCGCTGTCACTGACCCATTGCCATGCCTGCGGCTGCCGCCGCCAGTTCGAACTCGTCTGCGCGAGGAGTCGAGAGGCCTTCTTGTGGCGGTCCTCCGAGAGGGCACGCCGGATCGCCCGGGTCTGGACCTGCGTCGGGGCTCCTTGGAGCCGGCGGTCGCCTGCGCTCGCCTGCAACGCTCGCCCTGAGCGACGCCCGGGCCCAATGGGTGCAGGGGCGGTCCGGTTGGTCTTGCGCCTGAGCCAGGCGAGGGAGCGGGACAGAAGGTGCGCCCCTCCGTTCGAAACCTGGCGCGCGGGCATCCTGCTCCTCCTGGGTCGTGACGCACGAGACGTGGCGCTGCGCTGAGCCACCGTCGTCGACGGGGCGGCAATTGTGTCACGCCCGCGTGAGGCTAACCGGCGGCCAACTGCTTTGCGAAAACCTCGAACCCGTCAGCGTCGGTCGGGGCGTCGAGGACGTACCCCGATCTCATGAACAGGCCGCGAGACGCCTCGTTGCTCGCCCGGACGGCAGCCAGGCAGACGGCCGGCCGCCCGACGAGCGACCGCAAAGCGCGTTCGCCCGCTGCCAGAAGAGGGCGCGCCACGCCCGTGCCACGGCGCGCCGGCGCGACCGTGATCGAGACCTCCCACTCGTTCTCACTCCGCCGGTCCCAGCGGAGGCTCCCGATGTCGCCGTCGTCGTCCGACCCGATGAGGAGCAGCCGGTCGTCCCGGGCCAGTGTCCGCTCGAGCCAGCGCACGTGGGCGTCGAGCGGGACCGGATCCGTGGTCCGTGACGCCGCCCTAGTGGCCGGGTCGTTGCGCCAGCCGAGCAGCAGCTCGGCGTCCGCGACCGTCGCGTGTCGTATCTCGACCACCCGCCCGGTGGCAGGCTCGGGGAGCCCGGACTGCAGCTGCTCCCAGGCGCGGACGATCCGCCAGGCGCCGCGGCCGTCGACGACCGCCGACGCCCGGTCGGCCAGCCCGACCCGGGCAGGAGCGTCGACGAGCAGCTCTCGCAACGCCTGCGCGGCTCCGTCGAGGTCCGGGAGCCGCTCGCCCAGCCCCACGGCTGCACCCGCTTCCACCACTCGGTCGTAACCAGGCTTCTGGTTGTCGACGACGCAGACCAGTGCCATGGGCACCCCGAGGCAGCAGAGCTCCCAGACCGACGTGCCCGCAGCACTGACGACGAGGTCCTGCTCCACCATGCGCGCAGGCAGGTCGGCGGCCTCCGACAGCAGCTCGAGCTTCAGATCGGGCGAGCCGGACGCGGCGCGTCGACAGTCGGCGTGCTGGCTCTGCGGCGCCACCACCGTGACCGTCAGGGCCAGGCCGGTGCCCGCCACCGCGGCGACGGCCCGCGGCGACAGGGCCTGGGGGTCGGTCCCGCCCATGACGACCAGCACCCTGTTCGCAACCTCACGGATGTGTCCACGTCCGCGCAGCGACGAGACGGCGAAGCGGAGAGGTGCGTAGCGCGAACCACGGAGCAGCAGCGCCGCAGGCGTGTTGGGGCGCCTGTCCGCTTCCGCTCCCAGGTTCGGGTCGATGGCGACGTCGGCGGGTCGACGTCCGAATGGGCCGTCTTCGAGGTTGCTCAGCAGAGCCCGGCCGGCGTCCAGCTCGAGCCGTGCGTAGGAGTCGACGTGCACGACGTCAGGGTCCAGCTCGCGCGCCAGCGCGGACACGTCCCTCCGGGTCGCGTGGACCGCGACCGGCAGTCCGGCCAGCAGCCGCTCCACGAACGCCCCTTCGAACTCACCCGCGAAGGTGACCCGGTGACCGCGACCGAGCGCCTCCTCCGCCAGGGCGAACGACCGCACGACGTGTCCGACACCGAGAGTCGTTCCGCCGCTGCAGTGGATCATCACATGCACGTCGCAAGGACCTTCCAGTGCAGATCGTCCGGCGTCCGGGTCGCCCCATAGGATACGAGACCAGGTCAGGCGGCCCTGCCGTTGAGGCGGCGCCGCGCATTCTGCTGCAGCGAGGAACCACGTGTCGGAACTTCACGGCTCCAACATTCTGGTCACCGGCGGAACCGGCTCGTTCGGCAAGGCGTTCATCAGGCACGCCCTCGACCACCTCGACCCGCACCGGCTGATCGTGTTCTCCCGCGACGAGCTCAAGCAGTACGAGGTCCGCCAGCTGTTCGGCGACGACCCCCGGCTGCGCTGGTTCATCGGCGACATCCGCGACCGAGCACCGCCTGCAGCCGGGCGATGCACGGCGTCGACTACGTGGTGCACGCCGCCGCGCTCAAGCAGGTCGACACCGCGGAGTACAACCCGTTCGAGTTCGTCAAGACCAACGTCATCGGCTCGCAGAACGTCATCGAGGCCGCGCATCGACGCCGGCGTGAAGAAGGTCGTCGCGCTGTCCACCGACAAGGCGTCCAGCCCGATCAACCTGTACGGCGCGACCAAGCTGACCGCCGACAAGCTGTTCATCACCGGCAACCACTACGCCGCGGCCTACCACGACCCGCTTCGCCGTCGTCCGCTACGGCAACGTCATGGGCAGCCGCGGCTCGGTCATCCCGTTCTTCCGCAGGCTCGCCGACGGCGGGCGAGTCGCTGCCGATCACCGACCTGCGGATGACCCGGTTCTTCATCACGCTGCCGCAGGCCGTGCAGTTCGTCGTCGACTCGTTCGACCATGATGCAGGGCGGCGAGCTGCTACGTGCCGCGCATCCCGTCGATGAAGATCACCGACCTGGCCCAGGCGATCGCGCCCGGACGCGACGATGCACGAGATCGGCCTGCGGCCCGGCGAGAAGCTGCACGAGGAGATGATCTCGCCCGAGGAGGGCCGCCGCGCGCTGCGCTCGGCGACCGGTACGTCGTGCAGCCCGACCTCGCGACCTGGGGCTACCAGCCGCCGGCCGACGGCGAGCCGGTGCCGGACGGCTTCGCCTACCGCTCGGACAGCAACGACCAGTGGTTCACCGCGCGAGGAGATCCGCGAGATCCTGCGACAGCGGGCGTCTGACGTGCTCCCCTACGGCCGCCAGTCGATCGACGAGGCCGACGTCGAGGCCGTCACCGCCGTCCTGCGCGGCGACTGGCTGACCACCGGCCCGGCGGTCGACCGCGTTCGAGGACGGCCGTCGCCGAGCTGGCCGGCGGACACCGCGCGCGTCAGCTGCACCTCCGGCACCGCGGCGCTGCACATCGCCTACGCCGCCGCCGGGCCTCGGCCCGGCGACGAGGTCGTCACCACGCCGATGACGTTCGTCGCGACCGCGTCGCGGCGCGTCGCTCGCTCGGCGCCGACGGTCGTCGTTCGCCGACGTCGAGGAGGACACCGCCAACCTCGACCCGGCCGCGGTCGACGGCCGCGGTCACCGACCGCACCCGGGTCGTCGCCGCCGTCGACTACGCCGGCCACCCGGCCGACTACGACGCGCTGCAGCAGGTCGCCGACCGGCGCGGGCGCGCTGCTGCTCGACGACGCCGCGCACTCGATCGGCGGGCACCTACCGCGGCCGCCCGGTCGGCGACCTGGCCGACCTCACCACGTTCTCGTTCTTCCCGACCAAGAACCTCACCACCGCCGAGGGCGGCGCGGTCGTCGTCCACGGACCCCGACGCTGCGCGACCGCGCCGCGCGAGTTCCACAACATCGGCCTGGTCCGCGACCCGGACGCGGCTTCGCGATCACCGGACGAGGGCCGCTGGCACCAGGAGGTGCACGAGTTCGGCCTGAACTACCGGCTGCCCGACGTGCTCTGCGCGCTCGGGCTGCAGCCAGCTGCGCCGGCTCGCCGCGTTCAAGGCAGCGGCGGCGCCGAGATCGTCGCCGCGCTACAACGAGGCGCTGGCCGACGTCGACGGCCTGCGGACTGCCGACCAGCGCGCGCGGCGTCGACCCGGCCTGGCACCTGTACCCGCTGCGGGTCCTCGACGGCCGCCGCCGCGAGGTCTTCGACCGGCATGCGGGCCGCCGGGATCGGCGTCCAGGTCAACTACATCCCGGTCTACTGGCACCCGGTCTTCGCGCGACCTCGGCTACCGGCGCGGCATGTGCCCGGTCGCCGAGCAGTTCTACGCGCGAGGAGCTCTCGCTGCCGCTGTTCCCGGACCTCACCGACGCCGACGTCGACCGCGTGATCGACCAGCTGGCGTCGGCACTCCGCGGATGAGCGGCGCGCCTCGCCGCCGACGCCTTCCGCAGTACCGCTACTCGGGTTCTGTGAGTGGCTTCTGTCTGACGTTGGCGTTGATCGCCACCAGGTCGGGATGGTCGTCGAGCACCTTCACGATCTCTGCACAGTTGAGCCGGGCGGCGCCGTGCCGCTCGATCAGCGTGGTCAGGACCTCCAGGTCCTCCGGTGTGTCGAGAGTGACCCGGTAGGACGACTTGTCGATGGGGAAGGACAGGTTCTCGAGCCGAGCGCGGGGATCCGGACCCGTGTACAGGTAGGGCGTGACGTGCTCTCGGTCCGACGTGGATGTCGCGCATCGATGCGCCTCCGCGAGAGATCTCGCGCTGAACACTTCGAACTCGAAGCCGCGAGGGTAGGTGCGTTCGACCGTGTTCGACAGATACAGATCGGGATCGCCGGCCTGTAGATACTTCTTCACTGCGGATCGCACCAGGGCCCCGTCGATCAGCGGGCAGTCAGAGGTGACCCGGACGATCACGTCGAGGGCATATGTCACCGCGCAGTCGTGGAAACGCTGCAGCACGTCTGCCTCACTGCCGCGGTGTACGCGAACGCCGCGGTGATCGGCTAGCGAGACGATGGCGTCGTCAGTGTCATTCGTCGTGGTCGCCACAAAGACTTCGTGCTCCGCGGTAGCAAGACGATCAAGGTGATGATCGAGGAACGTCTTCCCGGCAGCTTCCAGGAGCACCTTCCTGGGAAGGCGGGTGCTGGTAGTGCGAGCCTGGGTGATGATTCCGACGTTGGTCATGCGACAGCACTGCAGGTTACCCAGCCACAGTGCGCGCTTTCCTTGAGGCTCGGTCTGAACGGCACGGGACAACCTTAATCATCCACCGGCGCCATGTAGTGTCACGCGTGCCGCTTTGGACCAAGCAAAGGACTTCGGGGGAATCGTGGCCGGGCAGGACAACCATCCGACAGAGCAAGAGGCGTTCTGGTCAGGGTCCTTCGGGGAGGCGTACAGCCGGCGCAACGCTGGCGAGCACTGGGTAGCAGCCAATACTGCGCTCTTCGCCGAGGTACTCGCGCACGCGGAGGTGTCCTCGGTTCTCGAGATCGGCGCGAACATCGGGCTGAACGTGCGTGCCCTCCAGAACTTGTTGCCGGAAGCCGAAATCGCTGCTCTCGAGATCAATGAGTTCGCGGCAACCGAGCTGGAGAAGACCGGCTGCACCGTCTTCCGAGGGTCTGCCCTGGAGTTCACGCCCCCGCGACGCTACGACCTCGTCTTCACCAAGGGCGTGCTGATCCACATGCCGCCCGATCGACTGGGCGACGTGTACGACCTGATGTACGACGCCACCGAGCACTACCTGCTCGTGGCCGAGTACTACAACCCGCGCCCGGAGACGATCACCTACCACGGCGAGGAACAACGACTGTTCCGACGCGACTTCGCGGGCGAGATGCTCGACGGGTACCCCGACCTTCGATTGGTGCGAACAGGCTTCGCCTATCACCGAGGCCCCTTCCCTCAGGACGACTTGACCTGGTTCCTGATGGAGAAGCGGTCGTGATCGCTTCTCCGCCGAATTGCAACCGGTGGGCCGCCACGCGAAGGTCCGCTAGGTCCACATCAACGGCTCCGGACCCGCCTGGATAGAGCCGAGGCCCGGCGTCGAGGCGGGATTCCTGTGCGCCAGCACTCCGCTCACCACGAACCGATCGCCAGGGCCGTGGTGTCGCGCTTGCGTGCCTCAACTCGGCACAAGCTCGTAGACCGTGACGTATTTCGTCTGCCGCCGTTGCCGGGCGAAGGGCTCCAGGGTGCGCGCGTGCGGGCTCATCTTGTGGACGGCGACCCAGCGCACCCCGAGGTCGTACAGCTCGTCGGCGGCCTCGGCCGTCGGGTGCTCGATGAAGCCGTCGTTGAGGGCAAGCAGGTCCTCGTCCCAGAACGGCACCTGGTCGTACTCCTCGAACGCGCCGGTCTGGAACTGGCGACGGGCGCCCGTCGTGTAGGACCAACCCTCGACGAGGACGCGCCGCTCGGAGTAGGCGGCAAGGAAGAACCGCCGGTGGCCGCACGGCTCTTCGGCGATGACCCGGCAGTGCCGGTTGGTCATGACCAGGTCGTCGACGTCGGAGTGATCGCGGATCCAGCGGTAGGCCGTGACCTCGCTGGAGTGGAGCGCTCCCGGTTGCGGCTCGGCGGAGACGTGCACGGGTGTGCCTTCCCACTCCACCAGGTTCTGGATCGCCGGCGTGATGCCGGCGGCCGTGATCGCCACCATGCCCAGGACGGCCAGGCGCCGGGCGAGCGGCTCCGCGCCCCGAACGAGAAGAGTGGCGGCGAAGCATCCGGCGGCCACGAGCAGGACGAAGGTCGCCAACGCCAGGAAGGCGCGCTCGAGGCCCGGCACGTCGTCGGGTGCCGGCGTGAAGATGCGATGAGTGACGACGAGGGCCGCCGCTCCGGCTGCCGATCCGGCCCACAAGGTGAGCGCGGGACGCTCGAGGCGGTGGAGAGCCACACCCAGGCCCCACGCGCCCAGGATGGCGAGAGGTGCCTCGGCGGTGCGGAAGAGGTACAACTGGCTCTGGCCCGGGTGCGTGAGGAACAAGATCGCCAAGAACCCCGAGATGCTGGCCCCGAGCAGCAGCCACATCACCGGGTCCCGACGGGTCGAGCGGGTCGCGAGGGCACCGGCGACGCCGATGCTTCCCCAGGCGATCGACAGCAGGTAGAGCAGTCCCGCTGTGACGCCGATGGCTGAGCCCGGGTCGATGTCCTCCCCGACAAGTGCCGTCCCCCGAGCGGCGATGAAGTCCTCGACCGAGGCCAGGTGCAAGCCACCTGCCGCGCCGCCGAACATGGTCATCGACAGGACGACCAGGGCGGCGATCGCCAGTGCGGAGTCGAGTGCCACGATCCGGAACAGATCCCGACGGAAGCCCAGCACGAACGCACACGCGAGCAGGCATCCGGCGACGAGCACTGGCAGCGTGCTGCCCTTCGCGCCACCCGCGACGACCAGCATCAGGGCGAGTAGCACGACGCTGGCGGAATGGACCTCGCGGCGCCATCGCAGCGCGAGGAGGCTGAGCAGGGGCAGGAAGACCAGAAGGCCGAACCCCTGAGTCGCCGACAGGGGGGTGTGCAGGGGCGACGAGGCGTCGGTGACGGCCCACGGCGCGACGTCGAGCAGGATGAACCCGACGGCCGCGGCGCCGGCGCCGACCCAGGGCCTCCCGGACAGCCGCACGGCAACCAATGCCGTCACGAGGGGTACGGCGACCGCAAGCAGCGATGGCTGGAAGCGCCACAGCAGCACCGCCACATCGGTCCCCGAGACCGACGCGGTCTGGGCGGTCCAGGCGTAGGTGAACCAGTGGTAGTTCAGCGGCTCCGAGGCCACCTGAGGGTAGGCCGGCGGGAAGCGATGCAGGAACTCGGCCGCCAGTGCCTGGTGGAACGCCATGTCGACGTAGGGCATCGCCCACCCCGTCCAGCGCACCGGCTCACGGAACAACGAGAAGACGGCCTGGCACTGCAGAAGGGTGGTGGCTGCGACGGCGGCGCCCCACAGCCACGGCAGTGGCCGGGATCGTCTACTCAGGATGAGCCGACGACTGCGAGGCGCACCCAACAGCACGCTGACCACCACCGCGGGCACCACCAGGTTGACCCACGGCGCGCCGAGCGCAACACCGAACATCTGGGTCGGTACCGCGAGGGCAGCGCCGATTGCCAGCCCGAGGCCGATGTCCTCCACCAACCAGCCGTCGATCGGCCGGATCACGCGCCAGACCAGAGCGCCCGGCAGGACCTGGGTGAACACGACCGCCAGCGCGGCAAGCGCCAGCTCGCGATGTCCCGCCTCGAACCTGGTGGAGACCTGGAGCACGACAGCGAGCAGCAGGGCGAGGGGCGCAAGCTGGGCGAGCTCGCGCAGGAACCCTCGCAACCGCGATGTGTGCCGATCCGGACCAAGAAGAAGATCGGTGTCTGCGCCTCGGCCGCCCGCTCCCGAGGGCAGCGGCTCCTGGCGGTGCCGAGTCGTCATCGATCGGCAGTGTTTCACACACGGTTCGCGGCCCCGAGAGCGCGACAGGCGTCCCGGCGAGGTTGAACCAGACCTTCTGGAACGGACGAATCACTGGGCCTGATCTACGCGTTCAGGAACCCCTTGAGGAACAGCGCCTCCGCGCTCCGTCACTCGTCGGCGCCCGCGTCTCGACCCGTCGCCTTCCCGATGAAGTTGCCCTGCTCGTCCCAGTGCTCCGCCACCTTCTTCGACGGCTGCACCCGGGGCGGCTCGCCCGGCATCTTGGGGTAGTCGGGCGGGAAGTTGCATCTCCCCGCCCGGGAGCTCCTCCCAGAGCCGCAGCAGCGGCTCGAGGGAGTACGCCGTGTCGTCGATCGCCGCCCAGGGGTCGCCGTCGGCGAGCCGCTCGGGGACGGTGAACAGGTTGAACCCGCGCGGGTCGGTGACTCCGGCCAGCTCCTCCCAGGTCATCGGTGTGGACACCGGGGCGCCCGGGATGGGTCGCAGGGAGTAGGCCGAGGCGATGGTGCGGTCGCGGTTGTTCTGGTTGAAGTCGACGAAGATCCGCTCGCCCCGTTCCTCCTTCCACCAGTCCATGGTCACGCCCGTCGTCGCGGCGGGCCAGCTCGCGGCCGAACCCGATCGCGGCGTGCCGGAGGTCGGTGAACTCCCATCGCGGCTCGATCCGGACGTAGATGTGGACGCCCCGGTTGCCCGACGGTCTTCGGGAAGCCGACCAGGCCCAGCTCCTCGAGCAGCTCGCGGGCCACGCCCGCGACCCGCACGGCGTCGGTGAACGTCGTACCCGGTTGCGGGTCGAGGTCGATGCGCAGCTCGTCGGGCTGGTCCACGTCGGCGCGGCGCACCGGCCACGGGTGGAAGGTGAGCGTGCCCATGTGGGCGCACCAGACCGGCACCGCGATCTCGGTCGGGCAGATCTCGTCGGCGGTGCGCCCGGACGGGAAGGTGACCTCGACGCTCTCGAGGTAGTCGGGCGCGCCCTTGGGCACCCGCTTCTGGTAGAACGCGTCGGCCTTCTCTCCCGCGGCGTCCGGTCGCCAGCTTGATCCGGGCCGGACCCCGGACGGCCAGCGCTCCAGCGCGGTGGGGCGATCGCGCAGCGCCCGCATCAGCCCGTCGTCGACGCTGGCGAAGTACTCGGCCACCATCAGCTTGGTGACCTCGGGCGTCCGCTCGGTCTTCTCGTAGATCACCCGGTCCGGGCTGGACACGCGGACCGCGCGTCCCCCGGCCTCGACCTCGGCGGCAGGCGGCTTCGGCATGGGGCCAACCTAGTGCCTTGGCCGGCGACGTTGCCCGTCGGCGAGCGTCGTCCAGCGCGTGCGCTGACGAGGCGGATGACTGCAGCATGTGGCAGCCCCGTCTCCGTACCGACGACGACGCCAGCCAGCCGGTGCGTGACGACGGCGGGGTCGCCCGCAGGGCAGACGTTGCCGGACGAGGCACTAGCGGTCGGTCGCTGCCCCTGGCACTGCGCTCAGATGCTCGCTCCGGGGCCCGACCGACTGTCGTCAGGCGTGGAGCGCACGCGCCGGCGGCGCCGCCGTACTCCTTGGGTGAGCTCGCTTGGGCGACGTCGCCGAAGCGCTTCGGCGGCCGGGATCTGCTGTCGGTCCGACTGCGAAGCACGATCCGCACGATGAGACCGACCAGCGGGATCAGGCCGATCAGGATCCGGAGCCAGTCCCGAGCGGTTCCGGCGTCCGTGCAGCCGACGAACGGTCGCGGCCCGGAGGTAGCTGGCAGCGATGTAGGGCCAGGCCCGCGAGTCAGGCCGACTGACACCGGCGGCCGGCGGCCGAGGCCGGTACCGCAGGATCGCCGTCGCAGGATCCCCGCGCAGCCGCTGACGAGCGAAGTCTGAAGCAGCACGAACCGCCAGAACTCGGGCCGGCGACCGCGGCCGCTGAAGGTGGCGTACTTGCGTCAGGCAGTGCGGACTGCATCGGCGAAGTTGCATCGAGTGAACCCGCTTGACGGTCGTCGAGCCCGCGCCGATGTCGCGCCGCGGTCGAGGGGCTCACCCGCCCGATCGGTCGCCGAGCAGCGAGTTCGGCTGGAACGTCGGCCGCCGGTCGTCGTCCTCGCGGCCGGGCCGGACGAACTCGAAGCCGGCGGTCGTCACCAGCTCGCCAGGACGGGTCGTCGTCGCCCGAGTCCGGCTCGTCACCCGGCGTGCGCCGCACGCACGCCGACGTGCAGCGGCGGGCAGGTGGAAGGCGTTGCGGCCCACCTCGCGTCGGCGTGCCGACGAACGCGATCGGCCGGCCGAGCGGCGCCCGCACACGCCGCAGATCCGGCTCAGCGCGCACTGGGTGACCCGCCTGCCGACGAGCGAGTCCGGCGAGCGGGTCGCGCGCCGCCAGGCGAACAGGTCGTCCGGGGCGGTCGGCGCAGGACGGTGCGCGTCCATCAGCGGCGCTCCGCTGCGACGCAGCCGCCCAGCTCGGTACGGCGCGCGGCTGCGCTCGTCGTCGGATTGCGGCGCCGGCGCCCGCGGGTCGGCTCGTTCGGCCGTGTCGCGCGCGCTCGGGCGGCGCCGGGTCGTCGCTGGAGGTCATGCCGTTGGGCAGCGACAGCTTCATGATCGTGCGCAGCGCCTGGCCGTACTGCCGGTGCAGCGGCCCGGTCGTGTACGGCAGGTCGTACTTCTCGCACAGCGCCTGCACCTTGACCGCGATCTCGCGCGTACCGGTTGCTCGGCAGGTCGGGGAACAGGTGGTGCTCGATCTGGAAGCCGAGGTTGCCGCGACATGATGTGCAGCAGCGGGCCGCCCTTGAAGTTCGCCGCAGCCGAGCATCTGGCGCAGGTACCACTCCGACGCGGGTCTCGTCCTCGAGCTCCTCCTCGGTGAAGTGCAGCGCACCGTCGGGGAAGTGGCCGCAGAAGATGATCACGTAGGACCACAGGTTGCGGGCCAGGTTGGCGGTCGCGTTGGCCGTCAGCGTCGACTTCCAGTTCCGGCCCGGCGAGCGCCGGGTAGACGACGTAGTCCTTGATGATCTGGTTGCGACCCTTGCGCACGATCTGGCGCAGCTGCCGCTTCATCTCCTTCGGGTCCTTCTCGCCCTTGCGGATCCGCTCGATGTCGAGGTCGTGCAGCGCGACGCCCCACTGGAAGAGCGTGGCGAGCAGCGCGTTGTAGACCGGCTGGCCGAGGTTGGCGGGGTGCCACTTCTGCTCGCGCGCCATCCGGAGGATGCCGTAGCCGATGTCGTTGTCGTAGCCGAGCACGTTGGTGAACTGGTGGTGCACGTAGTTGTGCGAGTGCTTCCACTGCTCGGCGGGCTGCGCGGTGTCCCACTCCCAGTTGCTGGAGTGGATCTCGGGGTCGTTCATCCAGTCCCACTGGCCGTGCATGACGTTGTGGCCGATCTCCATGTTCTCGAGGATCTTGGCCAGCGCCGAGCAGCGCGGCGCCGGCGGCCCACGCCGGCTTCGCTCGTCTGTGTGGACTCCGGCGAGCAGGGTCACCCGGCCGGCGGCGGCGAGGCCGCGCTGGATCTTGATCATCCGGTTGATGTACGCCGCGTCGGCGGCGCCGCGCGACTCCTCGATCTCGGCGCGGATCGCGTCGAGCTCGCGGCCGATCTGCTCCACCTCCTCCTCGGTGAGGTGGGTGTACTCCTTGACGTCCGCGATGGCCATCGCCGTTCTCCTTGCTTCGTTGGTCGGTGCGAGCGAAGCGCGTCTCGCGACCCGTCTGCGCTGCGCATGGTCAGATGTCGAAGGTGCAGTCGCCGACGGGGGCGGTGACGCAGGTCTGCACCTGTTCGTTGGGCTGGCCGAACTCGTCGCCGTTGCGCAGGTCGCGGATCGTGCCCGAGACGAGGGTGAGCGTGCAGGTGTGGCAGATGCCCATCCGGCAGCCGAACGGCATGCCGACGCCGGCCTCCTCGCCGGCCTCGAGCACGGTGGTGGCGCCGTCGGCGTCGACGGTCTTGCCGGAGTTGCGGAAGGTGATGGTGCCGCCCTCGCCGCCGTCGCCGCCGAGCTCGAGCGAGAACCGCTCGAGGTGCAGCTGGTCCTCGAGGTCGGCCTCGCTCGCAGTGCTCGCGAGATCGCGTCGAGCATCGGCCCCGGGCCGCAGGCCCAGGTCTCGCGCTCGCGCCAGTCGGGGCAGATCCGTCGAGGTCGGCGAGGTCGAGCATCCCGTCGACGTCGGTGTGCAGCCGGTGCACGGTGAGGCCGTCGTGGCGTCCTCGCGAGGTCGGCGAGCTCGTCGCGGAAGATCATCCGCTCCGGGGTGGGCGAGGAGTAGTGCATGACGACGTCCGGCATCGTGCCGCGCCGGTCCAGGGTGCGCAGCATCGCCATCACCGGCGTGACGCCGCTGCCGCCGACCAGGAACAGCATCTTCGCCGGCGGCGGGTCGGGCAGCACGAAGTCGCCCTCGGGCAGCGCCAGCCGGACGATGGTGCCCGGCTCCAGGCCGTTGACCAGGTGGGCCGAGAGCAGCCCCTCGGGCATCGCCCGCACGGTGATCGAGATGGTGCGGCCGCTGCGCCTGCGGCGGCGAGCTGACGGAGTACGACCGCCACTGGAACCTGCCGTCGACCTGCACGCCGATGCCGACGTACTGGCCGGGCCGGTGGTCGTAGTGCCAGCCCCAGCCCGGCCGGATGACCAGCGTGGCGGCGTCGTCGGTCTCCGGGACGACCTTCTCGACCCGGCCGCGCAGCTCGCGCGCGCTCCACAGCGGGTTGACCAGCGCAGGTAGTCGTCGGGGTGCAGCGGGGTCGTCAGCTTCGACCCGGCCTCGCGGACCCGTTCCCACGGGATGGTGCCTGCCGACATCGGCCTCCTCTGCGTCTCGGTCGGCCAGTGCTCGTACCCAGAAACGTTCAGTGAACACTTGTTTACTGAAATCGTCAACGCGCCTAGGTAGTCGAGCCTGTCGAGCGTCCCGCACGGAACGACTTGTCGATCGACCCAATACCGTCGAGGCATGGCCCACAACGTGGAGAAGACCGACGAGCAGTGGCGCGAGGAGCTCGCGCCCGAGGAGTACGCCGTGCTCCGCAAGGCCGGCACCGAGCGCGCGTTCACCGGCGAGTACACCGACACCGAGACCACCGGCGTCTACCGCTGCAAGGCCTGCCAGGCCAAGCTCTTCGAGTCGGACACGAAGTTCCACTCCGGCTGCGGCTGGCCGAGCTTCTACCAGCCGATCACCGACACCGTCGAGTACATCGAGGACACCAGCGCACGGCATGAAGCGGGTCGAGGTCCGCTGCGCCAACTGCGGCTCCCACCTCGGCCACGTCTTCCCCGACGGCTACGGCACCCCCACCGGCGACCGCTACTGCATCAACTCGATCAGCCTGACCCTCGAGCCGGCCGACAACGCCTGAGCGTCTACGGCCCGTCGACGAGGGACGGCACGACGATACGACGTTCTCGCCGTACTCCTCGTCGGCCCAGGCCTGGAGCGAGCCGTCGTCGTAGATCACGTCCACGAACACGTGCCCCTGGTCGGCGAAGTCGCCCTGGCGCGCCGGGCAGCTCCTTGCCGAGCTTCGCCGCGATGTCCTCGAGCTCGGCCTGGCGTACGACCGCCCGGCCGGCGGGACCGTCGGCTCCTCGAGCGCCATCGCGTCGTAGAGCGCAGCCGGGATCGCGTCGGTCACGGTGAACGTGGTGCCGTCCCAGCGGCCGGTCACGGCGAACTGGCCCCAGCGGACGTTGCCCTGCTGGTCGAAACGCCGTCGCTGGTCCTCCCAGTCCCAGCCGCGGATCTCCGGCCCGCCGCACT
This sequence comes from uncultured Actinomycetota bacterium, assembly GCA_963733895.1. Lineage (GTDB taxonomy): Bacteria > Actinomycetota > Actinomycetes > Propionibacteriales > Nocardioidaceae > Nocardioides. The sequence continues at coordinate 447 of CAVTEY010000003.1, read as the reverse complement.
GCGGCGGGTAGGACTCGGCGACCGCTCCCGAGGCAGAGCTCGGGCGGCCGGTGTCCATCACGGTGACCAGGCCACGGGTGTGCACCGTGCCCGGCGCGGCCGGGGCCTCGGTCGGCATCGGGTTGCCGCCCGGCGGAGCCGCCGGGTCGGTGGCGGTGTCGCCGCCGGAGTCCGAGCCGCAGGCGGCGAGCGGTGACCAGAGCGCGATCGCAGCGAGAACTGTCTTCATGGCGGTTGGACGCGGGCCGGCCGGTTCCCGGCGGTTCCGTCAGGGCAGGCGGTCGACCAGCTCGGCGATCCCGACGCGGGCGCCGGTGTAGAACGGCACCTCCTCGCGGACGTGCCGCCGCGCGTCGGAGGCGCGGAGGTGGCGCATCAGGTCGACGATGCGGTGCAGCTCGTCGGCCTCGAACGCCAGCAGCCACTCGTAGTCGCCCAGCGCGAAGC
>CAVTEY010000002.1:0-142887 GCA_963733895.1 uncultured Actinomycetota bacterium | reverse complement strand
TGCCATGATCCTGCACCGGCTGATCGAGCGCAGGATCCAATCTCCCGCTGGGCGAGCGGCGCTACAGGTGCAACGCCAAGGCCTTCTGCATTACCCGCTCACGATGAACCCCGTCTCCCATCATGTCGCCGAGTTCACCCGTGTATTGGAATCCATGGCGTTGATACAGCGCCGCGGCTCGCGCGTTGCTCTTGGCCACACTGAGCCTTAGCACTCGAGCGTCGATTGACCGAGCCCATCGCTCGAAGTCTCGAACGAGCACATCTCCGACCCCACGCCCACGTGCCCCCGGGGCCACCCACATCGAGATGAGTTCCACGATGCCGACGTGGGACGTCGGTACACCGCTGGCCATACCGACACCGTGGTCGTCGAGCATCGCAACAACATTGTGGGACTCAGGGATGCCGAGTCGGCCACGCCAGCGCTCCTCTACATCTCCGTCGCCCGACCAGTCCGCGAGTTGGGACCCAAAGGCATCGGGCGCCTCGCTCAATGCTGCCAACCGCAGATGCCGCCAGGTTGCCCAGTCGTCGGGCGTCAGGACAAGGGTTTCGACCACACAGCAAGGTTGCCGGACGCCCCCGCGAATCGCGACCGAAATTTCATACGCAGGCTCCAGAACAACGTCCGCCTATGCCGCGATCCGTGCGTCCCATAGGCATGCGTCTTATCGCCGCGATCGACCGTGAGGGATCGTCCGCGGCCACCGCGGGATCAGCTGGTGGGCTTGCGTGCGATCCGGTACTGCAGGGTCAGGAACGGGAAGCCGAACACCCAGAACGCGTGCTCGGCGCGCAACGCGCCGTTCTCGACGAAGACGTCGAGCTGTTCCTCGAAGCCGTGCACGGCCAGGGCCGTCAGCTCGTCTGCTGCGGTGTCGACATACGTGAGGTAGTGCCCCGCCTGGCTGTCATCGACCCGGCTGGTCAGGGTCAGTCCCGCGTCCGGTCGTGACCGGGGAAGGAGGGTGGCGGTGAAGCTGCCCTCCGGTACGGGGAAGCCGACGCTGACGTAGCCACAGCCGTGGTGGGTGTAGGTGGTGTAGATGCCGACCATGATCGGCTCGTCGTCGTCGGCGAACGACCTGATCCAGCCGCGCACCGACACCGCGCCGTCGACCCCGGTGACCGTGTCGATGCGGCTTCGGATCCCGCGCTGGGCCTCGCGCTGGTTCATCGGGAGACTTGCCTGTCCGAGAGGACGCGCAACCAGGGTGCGGTAGAGCAGGTAGCCGGGCCTGGTCCAGAGCCTCCACTGCGGGACGATGTCGAGGGCGAACCGCGTGGTGTGCTCGTAGAACTCCCGCACGAGCGGGTCGACTCGCGCCGGGTCCAGCTCCGGTCCGGCCAACGCGTCGAGGGAGGCCACGATCCCGGTGTCCCGGGCATCGGCGGTGTAGTGGGCTCCGAGCTCTTGGGCGAGCTCGCGGACATAGGTGGTGCCGACGTACCTCGACCGTGCCGGCCGGGGCACCACGAACGGGAGGTCGGCGGCACTGACCCGGTCAGCGAGCAGGCTGACCTGTGCGTCTCTGAAGAGCAGGGCGGACACGCTGCGGTAGGTCAGGACCGTGCTGCTGGCCACCAGAGCCGACGGGGCCTGCCCGCGAGAGAATGCATGTCCGACGGCGAGCCCGACGACCGGGCCCATCGCCACCTTCTGCGGTCGCAGCCCCATCGCCCCGACCAAGGCCCCGGTGGCTGCGCCGACCGCGCGCGGAGGTGCGCCGGTCACCTTCTCCGACGCCCACCCGAGGGGCGCGGCCAACGCCGTGCTCACCGCGATCCGCTGCCACAGGGCCGGGATCTCGCCCGGCTGCTGGCGGGCCCGGGCCACCGCCTCCGAGGTGGACAGGCCGACCGCGCCGACCAGCGCGCCGCGAGCCGCAGCCGAGCCGCCCCGATGAGCGGCCAGTGATGCTCCCGCAAGGCCGCCGATGCACGCCGCGACGCCGATGGAGGAAGCGGTTCCCACGCTCACGAGCGTAGCCGCCGGGGCACTTGGCTTGCCGTCACGACGACCGACGGCGGGCACGGGCACGGTAGGTCCCGGGCGGGGCCCTGCACGGGTGCGGGGGGTCTCGAGGCTCGGTTGCTGGCCCCGAGCCCGCTCGGCTGGAACTCGCCCACCAGGTCCGTGTCGACCGTCGCGGCGGAGCCCACGGACCCGACGCCGGCGATGTAGCACTCGATGCTGCTGCACAGCCCGGACGACGACGCGATCGACCTGGTCGCGGCGGTCGGCGACCCCGCCACCTGCCCTTTGGCGATTGTGCAGATCCGCGGTCTCGGCTTCGCGCCCGGGTCAGAGAGCGACCGGCACGGTATGGGTGAACAAGGCGCTGTAGGCGTTCAGGGCGGGTTGGCCACCCAGGTGTGCGTAGAGCACCGTGCTGTCCGCGCCGATCTCCCCGTCCCGGACCAGGTCCAGCAGGCCGGCCATCGACTTCCCCTCGTAGACGGGGTCGATGATCATCCCCTCGAGCTGGCCGGTCATCCGGATCGCGTCGAGCGTCGACTGCACAGGCACGCCGTACCGCTCCCCCGCCCAGCCCTCGAGCACCGTGATCTCGTCGTCGCGCAGGTCGCGGCCCAGGTCGATGAGGTCAGCCGTGGCGCGGGCGATCCGCTCGACCTGCTCCCGCGTCTCCTCGAGCTTCGCGCTGGCATCGATGCCGATCACCCGCCGCGGCCGGTCCTGGCCGGCGAAGCCGGCGATCATCCCGGCCTGGGTCGAGCCGGTCACCGCGCACACGACCACCGTGTCGAAGAAGACGCCGAGCTCACGCTCCTGCTGCGCGACCTCCTCGGCCCAGTGCGCGAAGCCCAGCCCGCCCAGCCGGTGGTCTGAGGCGCCGGCCGGGATGGCGTACGGCGTGCCGCCCCGGCGCTCGACGTCGTCGATCGCCTGGCGCCACGAGTCCTTGAAACCGATCCCGAAGCCGGACGGGTCGAGCCGCACCTCGGCCCCCATGATCCGGCTGAGCAGGATGTTGCCGACCCGGTCGTTGACGGCGTCCGGCCAGTCGACCCAGTTCTCCTGGACGAGTACGCACCGAAGCCCGAGCTTGGCTGCGGTCGCGGCCACCTGACGGGTGTGGTTGGACTGGTAGCCGCCGATGCTCACCAGCGTGTCGGCCCCTTGGGCGAGGGCATCAGGGACGAGGTACTCCAGCTTGCGGACCTTGTTGCCGCCGTAGGCGATGCCGGCGTTGCAGTCCTCCCGCTTGGCCCAGATCTGCGGTCCGCCGAGATGGGCGGTCAGCCGGTCGAGCCGGTGCACCGGGCTCGGCCCGAAGGTCAGCGGGTAGCGAGGGAAGTCGGAGAGTGACATGGGGGCAGCGTACGGCTGACCGACGCCCCCAGGACGTCATGCGGAGGGAGCCAGAGACGGCTCGCTCCGCATGACGTCCTCCCGGTCAGGCCGCGCGCTGGAGCGCGCGGCGGACGCGGGGTCCCCCGGTGGTCATCTTGTAGAGCTTGGCCAGCTGCTTCGGCGCGTTCTTCGGCGTCGTGGCGGCGAGCCACCCGTTGGGCAGCGACAGCCGGAGCACCTTGTGCCAGGCGCTGGCGACCTGCTTGGGGAACGGGGCGGTGTGGTAGTTCAGCCCGAACCGCTCGAAGACGTCGCGCACCTTCGGTGCGATCTCGGCGTACCTGTTGCTGGGCAGGTCCGGGAAGATGTGGTGCTCGATCTGGTGGCTCAGGTTGCCGCTCATGATGTGCAGCGCCTTCGAGCCGGAGATGTTCGCCGAGCCGAGCATCTGCCGCACGTACCACTCACCGCGGGTCTCGCCGTCGATCGAGCGCTTCTCGAAGGTCTCGACGCCCTCGGGGAAGTGACCGCAGATGATGATCGAGTGTGCCCACACGTTGCGCACGGTGTTGGCGACGAAGTTCGCCGCCATCGTGTGGAAGAACGACGGGCCGGACAGGGCCGGGTGGACCAGGTAGTCCTTGGCCATCTGCTTGCGGACCTTGGCGAGGACCGCCTTGAGGCGGGCCTTGAACTCCGGGTCCTTGGTCGTGCCCTTCTTCATCGAGGCACCGAGCTCCATGTCGTAGGCCGCGATGCCCCACTCGAAGAAGACCATGTTCAGGAAGTTCCAGAACGGCTGGGCGAGGAAGAACGGGTGCCACGGCTGGTCCTCGTCGACGCGCATGATGCCGTAGCCGAGGTCGTTGTCCTTGCCGATCACGTTCGTGTAGTTGTGGTGCAGCTCGTTGTGGCTGTGCTTCCACTGCTCGGCCGGGGTCGCGTGGTCCCACTCCCAGGTCGTCGAGTGGATCTTGGGGTCGCGCATCCAGTCCCACTGGCCGTGCAGGATGTTGTGCCCGATCTCCATGTTGTCGAGGATCTTGGCGACGCTCAGCCCGGCCGTCCCGGCCAGCCAAGCGGGCGGGAACAGGCTGAAGAGGAGCACCGCCCGCGAGCCGACCTCGAGCTTGCGCTGGACGTCGATCACCTTGCGGATGTACGCCGCGTCGTCCGCGCCGCGGGAGTCGATGACCTCCTGGCGGATGGCTTCGAGCTCCCTGCCGATCTGCTCGATGTCCTCGGGCGTGAGGTGAGCGATCGGGTTGTCGGACTTCTTCTGGATCGCAGTCATGGTTGGTGGCCTTTCGTCTTCCGGGGTTTCGGGGTTCGGCCCTGGCGGGCCTCACGCCTCAACAGCCGGTCGGGGTCAGTGGTCGATGTCGCAGTCGCCGGCGGCGGCGTTGATGCAGGTCTGGATCAGGATGCGGTCCCCCGCGGCAGCGGTGGTGAGCTCGCCGTTGCGCAGGTCGCGCACGGCCCCTTCGCGCAGGGGGAGGACGCAGCCGTAGCAGATGCCCATGCGGCACCCGCTCGGCATGAGGACGCCGGCGTCTTCGGCGGCGTCGAGGATCGGAGTGGAACCGTCGGCCGCGACGACGGCGCCGGTCTGCGCGAAGCTGACCGTGCCCCCCTCGCCGGCGACGATCCTGGCGGTGCGGAACTGCTCGGTGAAGAGCGCGAGACCGGCCGCGTCGTGATGGTCCTGGAGCGCGTCGAGGAGCCCGGCCGGGCCGCAGGCGAAGGTCACCCGCTCCCCGAGATCGGGAACCAGCCCCGCCAGGTCCCGCACGTCGAGAACGCCGTCGATGTCGTCGTACCGCGCAACCAGGGAGATGGCGTCCGCCTTGTGCAGGGCCTTCAGGTCGGCGGTGAAGATCGAGTCCGGCTCGCTGGGAGCGACGTGGACGACGACGATGTCGTACGTGGCGCTGCGTGACAGGTGGAGCACGCCCTCGTCGGTGGAGGGGTAGAGGTTGCGGAGCATGCCGATGACAGGGGTGATGCCGGAGCCCGCGGTCACGAAGAGCAGCTTGCGAGGCTGGGCCGGCAGCACGAACTCACCGGCCGCCTGCTCGAGGTGGACCAGGGTTCCGGGACGAGCGTCGTGGACGAGGTGGTTGCTGACCAGGCCGTGCGGCACGGCCTTGACCGTGATCGAGATCAGCTTGTCGGCGCGAGGGCCGTGGGTCAGGGAGTAGGCCCGCCACTGGCGAACGCCGTCGACGTCGATCCCGATCCGGACGTACTGGCCGGGGATGTGGCCGGCCCAGTCCTTGCCCGGCCGGATGACGATCGTCGCCGCGTCCGCCGTTTCTGGCTGGACCGACACGATGCGGCCGCGCAGGTCCGCGCCCGCGCGCAAGGGATTGACCATGTCCAGGACGTCGGCAGGCACGAGCGGGGTCAGCGCCGCCTCGGCGACGCGCCGTGCGGTGTCGCGCAGGGTGCGCGGAACGCCGAGCGGAGTGTTCCGCGCGGGTAGAACGATGCTCATGACTCCATATTGTCCGTCGGAGCGAGTAAAGTCCTGACCAGACCGCGTGAAGACCTACGTCACATTTGTTCGGAGAGCACAAGATGGCGTCTCGTAATGCGCGCCAGACGGCCGCGCACAGCCTGCACCTGACCGCGGAGACGATCGAGGAGATGCGATCGCGGCTCCCACAGGTGGCCGAACAGACGGTCCGGGCGATCATCGACGAGGTGCCCAGCTACGCCGGGGCGCTGTCTGGACCGATGGGTGAGAACATCCGGACGGCTGTACAGCTGGCGCTCGGCGGGTTCATCTCGCTGGCGTCACGCAGCCGGGGCGCCGACCCCCGGACCCCGGCCGCACCCGCCGTCGAGGGCGCCTACCAGCTCGGACGGGGCGAGGCCCGCAGCGGCCGCTCCGTCGACGCCCTGCTGGCGGCGTACCGGATCGGGGCCCGGGTCTCGTGGCGGGAGATGTCGGCGACCGCCGTGGCGAACGGGGTCGACCCGGAGACCCTGGCCAGCTTCGCGGAGCTGGTGTTCGCCTACATCGACGAGCTGTCCGCGGCCAGCGTGGCCGGGCACAACGACGAGCTGGCCACCACCGGCCGGGTGCGGCAGCGACTGCTGGAGCGGCTGGCCCACCACCTCCTCCAGGGCTCGTCGCCTGAGACCGTGCTGGCTGCCGCAGAGCGCGCCGGCTGGGAACCACCGAAGACGCTGACCGCCGTCGTCGTCCCCGAGGCGCACGTCCGGCCGGTCCTCGGCGTCCTCACGGCAGGCACCCTGCAGTCCGCGGAGGACCTGCCCGAACTGGAGGAAAGCGTGCTCCTGCTCGTCCCCGACGTCGACGGCCGACGCCGGACTGCGTTGCTCCGGACCTTGCGAGACCGGGGCGCGATCGCCGGCCCCGCCCGGCCGTGGCAGTCGGTGCGGGCCTCGGTCGACCGGGCGCTCCGGGCGCTCGACCTCGGGCTGACGCTCGACACCGAGGAGCACCTGGCCGAACTCGTCCTCGCCGCGGATCCCGAGGCCGTCGCGGACCTGCGAGAACGCGCGTTGGCTCCCCTGGCCGAGCTCCGGCCGGCGACGGCCGAGAAGCTCGCCGCCACCCTTCGGTCGTGGCTGCTGCACCACGGCCGGCGCGAGGACATCGCCGCCGAGCTGTTCGTGCACCCTCAGACGGTGCGGTACCGCATGGGGCAGCTCCGCGAGCTGTACGGCGACCGGCTCGACGATCCGGCCACGGTGCTCGAGCTGACCATCGCCCTCGCCGAGAGGGCGCCGGGTCGACCCGGCAGCGACTCCGCCTCCTGAGGCGATCCCGCCTTCCCGCAATCGAATCGATCGGGCGACTCCTGATCGGCAACTAATTTCGCAGCGCCCATTAGTAACAACGGATCATTTCCGCTGTTACCAAGGATTGGATGTCGCGTGGACCACGCGTGGCAAGTCCGTGGACCAGGGCTACATAACTTCTTCCTATCAGCTTTCAACTAGACCCGAGCGAATGGCTCGAACCAGTCAGGGAGAAAACAATGGCAACCACGAACAGCCGCAAGGTCCTCGTACCTCTGGCCACGCTGCTCGCCGCTGGCGCGGTGGCCATCGGCTCCGGCGCCGATTGGACCTCGACCAGCAACTCCTCGATCACCGCCAGCTCCGGCGACCTGGCCCACGTCAACAGCGAGGACAACGCGACCCTGGCGGTCACGAACCTCAAGCCCGGCGCCACCGAGACCGGCTCGCTGACCATCACCGACACCGGCACCCTGGACTCCACCCTGACGGCGGTCCCGAGCGGCAACACCGACGGCTTCGTGGCCGACGCGGTCACCCTGACCGTGGAGGCCGACGGCAATGTGGTCTACAGCGGTGACTTCGCGGACCTGACCAGCACCCTGACCCTCGGCTCGCTGGACGCCGACACCCCGGCGGCCGACTCGATCACCGTCGAGTTCACCGTCGAGATGGCCGCGGCCGCCAGCAACGCCAACCAGGGCAAGGACGCCGGCGTCGACCTGGAGTTCGTCACCACCTCGACCAGCGGCGACGAGTCCGGCGCCGTCTGGACTCCCTGATCGAACTGACCTGACGCGTCTGCCGGGGGGCTGACGCGGCGCACCGAGGGGCGTGGGGCAGACCCGTCCGGCTTTGGGGGAAGCCGGACGGGTCATCCGCGCCACTCAGGAATCAGCACCACACCACTAATGATGACGGGGGCAAGAGCGTGGAGATCTCCACCACGACACATCGCTCGGGCCGCCTGGCCCGCGTCCTGGTCAACCTGGTCTGCCTCGTCGCCGTCTTCGCAGCGCTCCTGTTCATCATCCCGGCCGCCCTCGGCCTGCAGCGCTACGTCATCACCGGCACCTCGATGAGCGGCAGCATCGACCGCGGCTCCATGATCTTCTCCGAGGTCGTCCCGGTCGCCGACCTCGAGGTCGGCGACGTGATCACCTACGAGCCGCCGTCGGAGACCGGGATCGACCACCTGATCACGCACCGCATCGTCGCCATCGAGGACGACCAGCTCCGCACCAAGGGCGACGCCGTTCCCGAGGCCGACCCGTGGACCTTCGAGCTCGAGTCCGCCTCCCAGGCCCGCGTCGAGTACGAACTCCCCTACGTGGGCTGGATCCTGATCGGTCTCCAGGACCGGACGGTCCGGATGATCGCCATCGGCATCCCCGCGGCCATCATCGCGCTGATGAGCCTCGTCCAGCTGGGCCGCGTCCTGCGCCGGGGAACCGAGGCCGACGAGACCGCACCGGCCCGCACGCCCATCGCCCTAGAGAGCCGCTGACCATGAAGACGAAGCCGACCCTGGTCGTCCTCGGCGGGCTGCTCCTCGCTGCGTTCGGACTGGCCGCTGCAGAGACCTCCTCCGCGGAGTTCACCAGTCAGACCGACACGAAGGTCACAGTGTCCTCCGCCCCGGACTGGACGCCCCCGCTCGTCACGTTGAACAACCCCGGCACGCCGGTCTCCGGGATCGTTGCGCTCAGCGCCAATGCTTCCGACGCCGACTCCTCGATCGCGTCGGTCACCATCCAGCGTCGCCCGGCCGGGCCGGGGGCCTGGACGAACCTGTGCACGGACAACGTGGCGCCGTACACCTGTTCGTGGAACACCACGGTCCTCGCCGACGGCTCCTACGAGCTCCGCGCGATCGCGGTCGACGTGCACACCAACTCAGCCACCTCTGCGGTGATCACGACCCAGACGGCGAACACGCCGGGTGTCGTGCTCAACCCGATCCCCTCGCCCGTCCGTGGGACCGTCACGTTCTCGGCCACGTTCGTGAACCCCGGCACCGCGTCGGTCTCGATCCGGATGCAGGCCTACGTCACGTTCCTCGGCTGGGTGGACATCCCCGGCTGTGGCGCGGCGACCGGGACGACCCGGACCTGCACCTACGACACCAGCGACTTCCTCGACGGCACCTACGACGTCCGTGCGCATGCCGTCGTCAGCGGCATCAACTACTACGACGTCCAGAACGACGTGGTGGTCGACAACACCGCACCCTCGACGGCGCTCACGGTCCCGGCTGGGCCGCTGACCGGGAGCGTCAACCTGACGGCTACGGCCAACGACGCCGGCAGCGGCGTGGAGTCGGTGGCGTTCATGTACCGCCCGGCCGCCGGCTCGTGGAGCACCTGTGCGGTCGACCAGAACGCGCCGTATGCGTGCGCGCTGGCCGCCGGCTCGCTGCCGGAGGGCAACTACGACTTCCTGGCGATCGGCACCGACGGTGCCGGCAACACCACGACGACCGCTATCCAGACCCGCCGGGTCGACCACGCGGCGCCCACGGTCTCCCTGACCGTGCCCACCGGCCAGCTCAGCGGCAACGTCGCCCTCTCCGCGACCGCCGCCGACAGCATGGGGATCGCGTCGGTGCAGTTCCAGTACCGGGTGACCGGAGCCGGCTCGTGGAGCAGCTGCGGCACCGACAACGGCTCGCCGTACACCTGCAACCTCGCGACCGGCCCGATCGCCGACGCGACCTATGAGTTCCAGGCGGTCGCCACGGACACGTCGGGGCGGACCACCGCGAGCGCTCCGCTGCAGTCCCGGATGGTCGACAACAACAACCCGACGGTCACAGTGAATCCGCCTGCCAACTACCTGCACGGCAACGTCACGGTGTCCGCCACGGCCGCCGACGGGAACGGCGTCAGCCAGGTCGTGCTCCAGTACCGCCAGGGACCCGGCGCCTGGAACACCTGCGCGACCGACACCAACGCGCCCTTCGAGTGCTCTGTCAACACCACGCCGATGGCGTCCGGCAACGTCGAGTTCCGCGCCACCGCCACCGACGGCGCCGGCAAGAGCACGACCTCGACCAGCCAGACCCGGATCGTGGACAACAACGCTCCCGCAGTGTCCGTCACCGTTCCGAACGGAACCCTCAGTGACAGCGTCAACATCTCCGCCACGGCGAACGACACCCACTCCGGGGTCGCCTCGGTGCAGATCGAGTACCGCGCGACGGGTTCCGCCGGCGCCTGGACCAGCTGTGGCACCGGGACCTCCTGCGCCGTGGACACCACGTCGCTCAACGACGGGTCCTACGACTTCCGTGCGATCGGCACCGACAACGTCGGACTCTCGACCACCTCGGCCGTGGTGACCCGGACCGTGGCCAACACCCTGTTCGCCGCCGACATCCGCGCGGTCAACGCCAACAACCCCGGCACTCCGGCCAACACCGACCAGCTGGTCTTCACCTACAACCGGGAGGTCGACCCGGCCAGCATCAAGCCGGCGTGGAACGGCATCGGCAACACCGCGGTGAACGTCACCATCAACAGCCAGGCCATCAGCGGGGGACCCGTCGGTGGACGCGACTGGGCGAGCTTCAACGTCAACCTCGGGGCAGTCGCCTTCGCCCAGAACTACCTGACCGGCAACCTCCAGCGAACGTTCAACAACTCGACCATGACCATGTCGACCACCGTTGTGAACGGCGTCACCCGCAGCGTGGTCACGGTGACCTTCGCCAACGGGTCCGGGACGTTCACCGACGACAACGCTGCCGGGAACATGACCTGGGCGCCGTCCACGTCGGTCACCTCCGCCACCGGGACCGCAACCCCGTGTTCCGCCACGGCGCGCCTGGAGACGGACAACGACCCCGACCTGTGACCTCGCTTCGAGCGGTCACGGTGCCGGGCTGACCATCGCCCGCGCCGAGGGGGATCCGAGTCGACCCAGCAGCGCCACGGCGTCGTGAGGCGCCCGGCCGCGGCTGTCGTTGTCGAAGTACACGTGGACGTCGAGGCCGTCGGACTGCCATCCGATCGCCTTCTCGGCCCACCGGTCGAGTGAGGGTGAGGAATAGCCGCTGGCGTAGAGCTCGGTGTGGCCGTGCAACCTGACGTAGACGAAGTCGCTCGTCGTCGCCTCGAGGTAGGGCCAGGTGCCGGGGCTGTCGGAGGCCACGAGCGCCACCTGATGGCGTGCCATCAGTGCGGTCGCCTCCTGAGTGCCGAAGGACGGGTGCCTCACTTCCAGGGCGTGCCGCATCCTTCTCTCGACCGCGTGCGCGGGTCAGCGCCCTCTCTTCCGGCACGTTGGCGTCGTGCCGGGCCGCCAGCTCGGCGGCCGCCGCCGTGGTGCGGGGGAGCTTGTCGAAGAAGGCGGCGAGGGTGTCGCCATCGAACACGAGGTCTCGTGGCAGCTGCCAGAGCAGAGGCCCGAGCTGGTCGCCGAGGGCCAGCACGCCGGAGGCGAAGAAGTTGGCCAGCGCGGTGTCGATGTTGACCAGCCGCTTGAGATGGGTGATGAACCGGCCGCCCTTGACCGCCACCACGAAGTCGGCGGGGGTCGCGTCGACGATCCGCTGGTACGTCGTCGGGCGCTGGAGGGAGTAGAACGAGCCGTTCAGCTCGACCGAGTTCATCCGCGACGCGACGTACTCCAGCTCGCGGCGCTGGACGAGGCCCTCGGGGTAGAAGTCGCCGTGCCACCGCGGGTAGCGCCACCCCGACACCCCGACTCGGATCTCGGCCATCACCGGACGTGCCCCAAAGGTGGGGGTGGCAAACCACGCTGGTGCCGGTCTTGCTACCGAAGATCTGCCTCGTGCACCAGACGGCCCGCCACCCAGGTTGCGTACACCGGCATGTCCCGCAGCCGGGCGGCCTGCTCGGCGGTCGGCCCGGGGGCCAAGGGGTCGGCGTCGAGGAGCACGAGGTCACCACGGAGACCCGGCCCGGACCGTGCCCTGGCCGTCGACGGACGCGGCCAGCGCCTCGCGGGGAGTCAGCGCTTGCTCGGGATGCCACGGCGCGCGCTCGTCGCCACTGCGGTGGACGGCAGCGGCCATCGCCAGCCAGGGGTCGAGCGGCGAGACCGGTGCGTCCGAGCCCAGGGCCAGGGTGACGCCCTCGTCGAGCATCCAGCGCAGGGCGAAGCAGCGGTCCGCCCGGTCCACCCAGACCCGCTCGGTCGCGTCCCGGTCGTCGAGGAGGTGGGCCGGCTGGACGCTGGCGCGGATCCCGAGGCCGGCCAGCCGACGCACGTCGTCGCGACGCACCAGCTGGGCGTGCTCGATCGAGCCCCGGGCGCCGGTGGCGGCGTACGCGTCCAGCGCCTCGCGGACCGCGGCGTCCCCGATGGCGTGGGTGGCCACCTCGATGTCGTGCCCGGTCGCGCGCTTCAGCAGGTCGAGGAGCTCCTCGGTGGTCTGGTTCGGCGCCCCCGAACCGGTGCCGTCGGCGTACGGCTCGCAGCACCAGGCGGTGCGGGTGTTCAGCGAGCCGTCCGAGATCACCTTGAGCGGGCCCATCGTGGCCAGCTCGGCGCACCCGGGCAGGACATCGCCGGTGCGCAGGCCGGCCTCGACGATCTCGTCCAGCCCTTCGGCGTACGTCGCCATCCGGACCCGCAGCATGTCGGCGCCGTCGGCGAAGCGCTCGGCCCAGTCGGTCGCCCCGCCGGTGAACTCGAAGTCGACGACGCCCGCCACCCCCAGCGCGGCCGCGGCTTCCAGCGTGCGCGCATAGGCCGACGGCGAGGTCTGCTCGCTGCCGACCAGGGTGACCAGCCGGGCGTACGCCGCGAACCACTCCCGCTCCGCGACGACCGTGTCCCGGACCGGCAGCGCGAGGGCGACCAGAGCAGTGGTGTTGAGCCAGGCGTGGTGGCCGTCGCCACTGATCAGGATGACCGGCGTCTCGGGGGCGATCTCGTCGAGCTCGGCGACCGTCGGATCGCGGTCCCAGCGGGAGAGCCGGTGCCCCCAACCGATGACGGGTTCGTCGGGGAGCTCGACCAACCGTGCGGCCACCGCGGCCGTCGCCTCCTCCGGCGAACGCACGGGCGCCAGGTCGAGTCGCTGCGAGGAGACCGTCCACTGGCCGAGGTGCACGTGCTGGTCCCAGAGGCCGGGAATCAGCCATCGCCCCTGGGCGTCGTACTCGTCCACCCCCGCCGGTCGGTCCAGGTGCAGCCCGACCTCGACGACCCGGCCGTCCTGGACCCTGACGTCGACCGGGACGTCGTGGCCCGGTCCGGGACCGAGCTCGACGATGCGGGCGTCGCGAAGGACGAAGGTGCTCATGGCGTCACGGTAGGGGGTGTCTCCCAACTCTCGGCCGTCGCGCAGCCGGCCACGGACTTGGGAGTCGCTAGGGGCTCCGTGTCGAGAGGCGACGGCGGGCCAGGTTCTCCTGGGCCATCCGCCGCAGGGAGATCAGGACCGGCTCGGTGAGGAGGGTGCCGATCACGGCGTACGTCGTCGCGCCCTCGCGGCTCCGGTCTCCCATGCTGTCGAGATCGGCCCGGGCAATCGAGGCGGCGGCCTGTGACGTACACGTCGAGGCTGCGTGCGCTGAGTGGTTGACCGGCCGCTTCCATCGCGTCCAGTGCGGCGGCGAGCGCTGTGCCGTGGCGCCCGTCCGGCTCGATCCGCCAGCGCCGGCGGCGGACCAGTGCCGCCACCCGGGCGGACGACTCTCCGGACGGAGGCGTACCCGGCTCCGGCGAGAGCTCCGTGTGCGCACTCCCGATCGCCGCGTCCAGCGACTGGCGTTCGTCGTCGACGGCAGCCAGGACTCGGCGGACCCGCTCCAGGCTCATGCCGGCGACGTCGACCAGCGCCCGGATCAGGCGGAGCCGTTCGACGTGCCGTTCGTCGTAGTCGGCGCGAGTGGCCGCGGTGGACTCTCCAGGTGGGACCAGTCCCTCGCGGAGGTAGTACTTGATGGTCGCGACCGGCACCTGGCTGCGCTCCGACAGCTCGGACATCCACATGGGAATCATCTTGACATATTGGATAGTTAGATATCCAATATTGGGGAGCCAAGTATCTAATGAGGGGCGTCACATGTCCGACGAAGGCCGGATCCTCGCCGGGATCCTCCTGCTGGCGCTGGTCACCGTGGAGTCAGGTGGCCTCTACATGCTCAAGATCGTGCGCGGTCGGGCCGGGGTCACGCCGTTCCAGGAGAAGTTCGCCCGGGCCGGCCACGCCCACGCCGGCGTGCTGCTGCTGCTGGCGCTGCTGTGCCAGGTGTTCGCCGACGCCACGACCCAGACCGGCTTCGTGGGCTGGTTGTCTCGCTCCGGCGTCGCGGTGGCGGCGCTGCTGATGCCGGGCGGCTTCTTCTTCTCCTCGATGGGAGCCGGCCGCACCGAGCCGAACCGGCTGATCGCGCTGGTGTTCGCCGGTGCCGCTCTGCTGGCGGTCAGCCTGGTAAGCCTCGGAGTAGGACTGCTGACCGCCTGAACTACCCAGACATGACCGGGTCGTGTGCCTGAGAACGGCTTGTGGCTCGTTCTCAGGCACACGACCCTTGTGAGGGAGGACTGGGGCCGGAGTCAGGCCGCAACCGCCTCCGCGTCCGTCTCGTCGCCCGACTCGTCCACCGGCTCCATGTCCGGCATCTGCATGGGCTTGGGCCGCAGGAACACCCCGCCGATCACGGCGGCGGCGACTGCAGCCACCGCGGCCGCGGCGAAGGAGACCTGGAAGCCACCGTTCAGCGCCTCGAGCGGCGCCACCCCGTCGGCCACCAGCGACTCGGTCCGCGACGTCGACAGGCTGACGAACACGGCCAGGCCGAGCGCACCACCCATCATGAAGCTGGTGTTCACGACACCGGAGGCCAGACCGGCCTCGTGCGGCTCCACGTCACCCATCGCCGCCAGCAGCACCGGGTTGAAGGCGATGCCCGCGCCGACGCCCATCAGGATCAGGGCCGGCAGCACGTCGATCGACGAAGCTGCCACCGACGGGCGCGCGGGAGAACAGCAGCAGGCTGGCCCCGGCGAGCCCCAGGCCGACCACGAGCGGGGGCCGGATGCCGAACTTCATGACCAGGCGGTCGGAGACCCGCAGCGAGCAGTAGGCCATCACCAGGCTCGTCGGCAGGAAGGCCAGGCCGATGTCCAGCGCGTCGTACCCCAGCACCTGCTGCATGTACAGCGTTGCCAGGAAGAACCAGGCGAACATCGCGCCCGCCCACAGCACGCCCACGACCTGCGAGACCGAGACGTTGCGCAGGGCGAACAGGCGCAGCGGGACCAGCGGAGCGCGGCCCGGGACTCCCAGGCGACGAACACGACGAGCAGCGTGGCGGCAGTGGCCAGCAGGCCGAGCGTCCGCGCGGAGGTCCAGCCGGCCTCGTTGCCGCCGACGACGCCGTAGACCGCGAACATCATGCTCAGCGTCACCAGCACCGCGCCGGGAACGTCGAGACGGCTCTTGCTCGGCACGACCTCGTCCGCGGGCAGCACGCGCTTGGCGAGCACCCAGACGGTGATGCCGATGGGGACGTTGACCAGGAAGATCCAGTGCCAGTTCAGGAGTCCGGTGAGTACGCCGCCCATCAGCGCGCCGACGGCGCCGCCACCGGACATCACGAAGCCGAAGACGCCCATCGCCTTCGCGCGCTCACCCGGGTCGGTGAACAGGCCCATGATCAGGGCCAGCGCGACCGCGGAGACCGCGGCGCCGCCGAGGCCCTGGATCGCGCGACCCGCGACCAGGAAGCCCGCAGAGGGGGCGAGCCCGCACGCGATCGAGGCGGCAGTGAACGACACGACGCCCGCCTGGAAGACCCGCTTGTTGCCGAGCAGGTCCCCGAGCCGCCCGGAGAGCAGGAGGAAGCCGCCGAAGGTGAGCAGGTAGGCGTTCACCACCCAGGCCAGCGCGGTCTGCGAGAACCCCAGGTCGGCCTGGATCGAGGGCAGGGCGACATTGACGATGCTCATGTCGAGCACGATCAACAGGTCGCCCAGGCAGAGTACGTAGAGAGCCAGCCAGCGGCTGCGGTGCGCGTCCATCAGAAGTTCTCCTCGGTGTCGAAGGTTCGGATACCTTCTCCACGAACGGGTGAATGCCTATACGACATTCAGACTCGGTCGATTTCCGAGAATCATCGGTGGGCGCGCATTCCCACCGCTCGACCCTTCTTGCCTCTTGCGGAGCGTCCGATCAGAGGTGACGGCGGGACTGCACCACGCGGAAGCGGGAGGCGACGTAGGCACCGTCGGTGAACGAGGCGTTGGCCGCGGGGTTGGCGCCGGTGCCGTGGAAGTCGGAGTAGGCGGCCGACTGGTTCACGAACACCCCGCCGAGCAGGTTCTCCGAGAGCGCCACCCCCGCGTCGAGTGCGGCCTCGCGCATGTCGTCGATGACCGTGCCGGACGTGGAGTAGACCGCCGCCGTCATCGCGCCGTGGCGCTTCACGGTGTCGCGGAACAGGTCGATCGACTGGTCGGTGCCGGAGGTCGAGATCAGGTAGGCGACCGGGCCGAAGCACTCCTCCTCGTAGACCTTGGCGTCCGCCGCGCTGAGCGAGATCAGGGTCGGCGTGCGGACCGTCGCCTCGTCGTACGAAGGGTGGGTGACGGTGCGCGACTCGACGAGCACCTCGCCGGCCGAGCTCGCGGAGTCGAGCCGCTCCAGGACCCCCTGGTTGACAACCCCACCCAGCAGCTCGACCGCGCGGGCGTCGTCCCCGAGGAGCTTGCCGAGCGCGGCGCCGATCCCCTCGCCCACCTCGTTCGGCGACTTCTGCCCCTGGTCGGTGGTGATCCCACCGGAGGGAAGGTAGACGTTCTGGGGCGCGGTGCACATCTGGCCGGTGTAGAGCGCGAACGAGAACGCGAGGTTCTGGCACATCGCCTTGAAGTCGTCGGTCGAGTCGACCACGACCGTGTTCACGCCGGCCTTCTCGGTGAACACCATCGCCTGCCGGGCGTTCTCCTCCAGCCAGTCGCCGAAGGCGTTGCCGCCGGTGTAGTCGATCAGCTTCACCTCGGGTCGGACCGCCAGCGTCGCGGCCAGCCGGTCGGACGGGTCCTCGGCCGCGAGGGTCACGAGGTCGGGGTCGAAGCCCGCCTCGGCGAGCACCTCCCGACAGGTCTGCACGGTGATCGCGAGCGGCAGGACGGCGGCCGGGTGCGGTTTCACCACGACCGGGTTGCCGGTCACCAGCGAGGCGAAGAGGCCGGGCCAGGAGTTCCAGGTGGGGAAGGTGTTGCAGCCGATCACGAGCGCGATCCCCCGGGGCACGATCGGTGAAGGTCTTCTCCATCCGCAACGGCTCGCCGCGACCCGGCTTCTCCCACACCGCCGACGCGGGCGTGCGGGTCATCTCGGTCCACGCGTAGGCGATCGCCTCCAGCGCCCGGTCGAGCGCATGCGCACCGCCGGCCTGGAAGGCCATCACGAATGCCTGCCCGCTGGTGTGCTGCACCGCGTTGGCCAGCTCGAAGATCCGACCGTGCAGCCGGTCCAGGATCTCCAGGCAGACGCCGGTGCGCCCCTCGGGCCCGGCGTCGCGCCAGGCCTTCATCCCGCTCCCGGCCGCGGCCAGGAGCGCGTCGACGTCGGTCACGCGGGGATACGCGACACCCAGGTCGAAGCCGTACGGCGAGCGCTCGGTCGCCACGGTCCCTTGACTGCCCGCCGTGTCGAGCGGGAAGTCCCCACCGAGCCAGGCCTCGTACGCCGCCTTGCCCTCAGGCGCCGCGGACTCGCCGTACACGCGCGGGGAGGGGACTCGTCGAACGCTGAGAAGTACTCGCGCGACGCACTGGCCGCCACGGCGGAGTCGAGGCGGTCACGGTGCTTGGCGAGGAGGTCGGAGGTCATGGCGCCAGCCAACCGCCCGCGTGCGGGACACGCAACTCGGGGCCGGTAGGACGACGGCGCGACCCCTGTTGTCGGGGACGAATAGCCTTCACCTCGTGTCGTCCACTCGCAGCAGGCAACCGCTGGCCTGGTTGGCCGTCGTGGCCGTCCTCGCGGGAGCCTGCTCCTCCGGGGGCGCCGCCGACGACGAGCCCGGCGCCCCCGAAGGTTCGGCGACTCCCGGTTCATCGACGCGCGAGCTCGACCCCACCGACCCGGCCCTGGACGTCGCTGTCAACGAGCCGGTCGCGGACTCGGTCTATCCCGACGTCGGCGATCCGGGCGTGGACGCGCTGCACTACCAGCTCGACCTCGCCTGGACCCCGGAGAGCACGACCCTGGACGCGGTCGAGACCCTGACGTTCCGGGCCACGTCGGACGCGGACAGCTTCCGGCTCGACTTCGGCGAACCGCTGGCGGTCTCCGAGCTGACCCTCGACGGGGAGCCGGCGGGGTTCGAGGAGGACGGCAAGGACCTCGTCGTCGACGCCCAAGTCCGGGCCGACGACCGGTACACGCTCGAGGTCCACTACTCGGGAACGCCGGAACCGGTTCCCGCGCCCACCCTTCGCAACGACTTCACCACCATCGGGTGGACGGTCACCGAGAACGGTGAGACGTGGACCATGCAGGAGCCGTACGGCGCCTACTCCTGGTACGCCGTCAACGACCACCCCTCCGACAAGGCGCTCTACGACTTCACCATCAGCACGCCGGCGCCGTGGGTCGGCGTGGCGAACGGGCAGCTCGAGTCGCGTGAGGAGGTCGAGGGCAACACGGTGACGACCTGGCACCTCGACGAGCCCGCTGCGTCGTACCTCGCCACGGTCGCGATCGGCGACCTCAAGATGACGAAGGGCACCTCGGACAGCGGGGTCCCGATGACCTACTGGACGCCGCCCGGCGATCGCTTCGCCCTCCGGGCCGCGCGGGTGGCCGGCGACGAGCTCGGCTGGATCGAGGAGCGGCTCGGCGAGTACCCCTTCTCCTCGCTCGGGATCCTGGTCGTGGACGGCATGAGCGGCATGGAGACCCAGACGATGATCACCCTGGGCAACAACCAGTTCGCCCTGTCCCCGGCGGTGATCGTGCACGAGATGGTGCACCAGTGGTACGGCGACCAGGTCACGCCCCTGGGCTGGCGCGACGTCTGGATGAACGAGGGCATGGCGATGTACCTCCAGGCGCTCTGGGAGTCGGAGGAGCTCGGCGTCGACCTCGAGACGACGCTGGACGGGTGGGCCGACCAGGACCAGGCCCTGCGCGACGCGGGCGGGCCTCCGGCGGACTTCGACCCCGCGATGTTCGGCGCACGCAACATCTACTACCTGCCCGCGCTCATGTGGGACGAGATCCGGCAGCGCGTCGGCGATGAGACCTTCTGGCGGCTGGTGCGGGCCTGGCCCCAGGCCAACGACAACGGCCACGCGTCGTACGACGAGATCACGCGGTGGTGGTCGGAGGAGACCGGCGAGGATCTCCAGCCGCTCTTCGACGCCTGGCTGCTCGGTGAGGACTCCCCGCCGTACCCGTGACTTCTGCCCAGAGCAGATCCCGGCGGGTCGTGCTTGTCGCGACTGCGGAGGTCGGGCTTGAGTGAACCCATGAGACTTCTGGTGCTCGGCGGAACCGTCTTCCTTTCGCGCGCGGTGGCGGAGGAGGCGATCCGGCGCGGACACGACGTCACCTGCGCCTGCCGGGGTGAGTCCGGGACCGTCCCCGAGGGGGCCAGTCACGTCGTCCTCGATCGGGCTGCGGACGATGTCGCCGAAGTTCTCTCGTCGGCACAGGTCGACGCGGTGGTCGACGTGGCCAGGCACCCGTCGTGGGTGCGATCAGCGGTGTCCGCCTTCCCCGACGCGCACTGGATCTTCGTGTCCACGCTGAACGTCTACTCCGACGACGCCGTCCCCGGCGGCACTCCCGATTCACTCCCGCTGCACGAGCCGATCCACACCGACGAGGACCCGATGGCCGCGCCCGAGACCTACGGCGCGATGAAGGTGTCCTGCGAGCAGAGCGTGCGCGAGGGCGCCGGGTCCTCGATGATCATCAGGCCCGGCCTGATCGTCGGGCCCGGCGACCCCACCGGACGATTCAGCTACTGGCCGGCCCGGTTGGCCGACGGCGGCGAGGTGCTGGCACCGGGTTCGCCGGACGACCCCGTGCAGGTGATCGACGTACGCGATCTCGCCGCGTGGATCGTCGACGCCGCCGAGCCGCGAACCGCCGGGGTGTTCGACGGTTCCAGCCACGCGATGACTCGGGCCGACGCGCTGTCGCAGATGGTCGACGGGCTGTCCTCGGTGGTCGAGCCGGTCGAGACCACGTTCACCTGGGTCGACCAGGAGTTCCTCACGAAGCAGGAGATCGAGCCGTGGATGGGGCCGCGGTCGGCGCCGCTGTGGCTGCCGCTTCCGGAGTACGCCGGGCTGATGGCGCACGACGTGCGGGCGTCGTACGACGCCGGGCTGGCGACCCGTCCGATCGGGGACACCGCCCGCGACACCCTGACCTGGCTGCGCGAGAACCCCGGGGCAGAGGTGACAGGCATGGATCGCGAGACCGAGGCAGCCGTCCTCCGCGCCTGGCACGACCAGCCGACGACTTAGCCCGGTTCCACCCACCTTGACTCGGTCGCCGCGGTCGCTGTGATGCTCGAGCGCCGGCCGTCCCGGACGGGTGGCGGGCCGGACGCACGCCCGGGTCGCTCAAAGGGCTTGGCCGCGGCGCCCGCAGCGGCGCGACTCCACCTCTCCGCGCTGTCCGGGCGACGCGCCGCCCCTGCCGGCCCGGGCGTGTGGCCGGGACGCCGCCCGCCCGAGCTGGCCCACCGCCTACCCTTCAGGAGTGACCGAGCGCCTCACCGCCCACGAGCTCCTGGACCTGGTGCTCGACGACGGGTCGTGGACGTCGTGGGACTCCGCACCGGACCGCGGGGACGTCTCGGAGGCGTACGCCGCCGAGCTCGCGGCCGCGGCGCAGAAGAGTGGGGTCGACGAGGCGGTGCTGACCGGCGAGGGCTCGATGCGGGGCCGCCGGGTGGCCGTGCTCATGGGCGAGTTCGGGTTCCTCGCAGGCTCCATCGGCAGGGCGGCCGCGGACCGGCTCATCGCCGCGATCGAACGGGCGACGGCCGAGGGACTGCCCCTGCTCGCCGGGCCGATCAGCGGCGGCACCCGGATGCAGGAGGGCACCCCGGCCTTCGTGCAGATGATCCGGATCAGCAACGCGGTCGCCGCCCACAAGGCCGCCGCCCTCCCCTACCTCGTGTACCTCCGCAACCCGACCACCGGCGGAGTCATGGCCTCCTGGGGCTCGCTCGGTCATGTCACGGTGGCGGAGCCCGGAGCGTTGGTCGGCTTCCTGGGCCCGCGGGTCTTCGAGGCGCTCTACGGCCGGCCCTTTCCCGAGGGGGTTCAGACGGCGGAGAACCTCTACGCGCACGGGATCATCGACGCCGTCCTCCGCCCGGACGAGATCGCCGAGGTGCTCGACCGGGCGCTGAGGGTCCTGCTGGCGCCGCGCGAGGGGATCCCGCCGGTTGCGGCGCCGGGCGACGAAGCCATCCCGGACGTCGAGGCGTGGGACGTGGTGACCCGTTCCCGCCGGCCGGATCGTCCCGGCGTACGCCGCCTCCTCCGGTACGCCGCGACCGACGTCGTACCGCTCAACGGCACCGGGTCGGGAGAGTCGGACCCGGGCCTGCTCATCGCGCTGGCCCGGTTCGGTCAGGCACCGTGCGTCTTCCTCGGACAGGACCGGCGCGGCCAGACGCCCGACCACCCGCTCGGCCCGGAGGCGCTGCGTGAGGCCCGGCGAGGGATGCACCTGGCCTCCGAGCTCGGTCTGCCGCTGGTCACGGTCATCGACACCCAGGGCGCTGCCCTCTCACCCGACGCCGAGAACGGCGGGCTGGCTGGGGAGATCGCGCGTTGCCTCTCCGACCTCGTCACGCTGGACGCCCCGACGCTCTGCCTGATGCTGGGCGAGGGCAACGGCGGTGGCGCGCTGGCGTTGCTCCCCGCCGACCGGGTCGTCGCGGCCCAGCACGCCTGGCTGTCACCGCTGCCGCCCGAGGGGGCGAGCGCGATCATGCACCGTGACCTCGACCACGCCCCCGAGATGGCGCGATCACAACACGTGCGGGCACTGGACCTGCACGCCCGCGGGATCGTGGACCGGATCGTGGCCGAGCACCCGGATGCCGCCGAGGAGCCGGAGGCGTTCTGCAAGCGGGTGGGGATGGTGCTGGAGTACGAGCTGGCCTCGTTGCTCGCCAGCGGACCCGGGACACCCGACGAGCGGGCCCACCGCTACGACTGAGTGGCGACGCAGCCCAGGGTCGCGGTCTCGAGGGCGGACTTGATCTCGGGATAGGGCCCGAGGTCCTGGTCGACGAAGTCGAGGTTCTCGTCGAAGAAGCCGTCCTCGATCATCTGGTCCAGGCCCACGGACTGGACGACGTCCTGGGCGACACACTGGGACTGCTGGCGGGTCACCACACCCGCATCCTCCAGCGCGGTGGCGAAGCTGGCGATCGCGATCTCCTCGTCCCCCTCGGGCGCACCCGTCGGCGAGGAACCCGTCGTGGGCGAGTCCGGGGCCGTCGCGGGCGGAGAAGTGCTCGGCGTCGGGTCACTGCCGGGCGGTTCGTCGTCGTCCGTCGACGCGGCGTACGCGATCGAGCCCACGGTCACCGCGACCAGGACGGCGACCCCGGCCGCGATCAGGCCGAGCCGCCTCCGGGTCCTGCTCGAAGGGGCGTCCCCGACGGCACCCGTCGCGCCGTCGTCGGGGAGCGACGTCGCGCGCCGCAGGTCGTCGCGCAGTTGGGCGGCGGAGCCGTAGCGCTCCGCGGGATCCTTGGCCATCGCCGCCCGCAAGATCCGGTTGACCTCGGTCACGAGGGGACGGTCGCCGAGCAGTTGCGGGATCGGCTGCTCGAGATGCGCGGTGACGATCTGGTACTCCGTCGTGCCGGAGTACGGCGCCCGTCCGCTGAGGGTCGCCCAGAGCAGGCAGCCGAGCGAGTAGACGTCGGTGGCGACTCCCGCGGTGCCCCCGGTGTGCAGCTCCGGAGCCATGTACGACGGCGTGCCGATCGTACCGGTCTGGCTGCGCGTGTGCTCGGCACCCACCTGACGGGCGATCCCGAAGTCGCCCAGGCAAGCCGTCATCACGTCGTCGCGTCGACGAAGCAGCACGTTGGCCGGCTTGATGTCGCGGTGGATGAGCCCGGCTGCGTGCGCGTCGGCCAGGCCGGTGGCGACCTGGCCCATCAGGTCGAGCGCGACCCGGATCGGCGGGGCGCCGTACCCCTGGAGCATGCTGCCCAGATCTCCGTCGGGGATCAGCTGGGTGGCGATGTAGAGGCGGCCGTCGGCCTCGCCATGGGCGTAGACATGGACGACGTTCGGGGAGTCGAGCGAGGCCAGCGCCCGGGCCTCGCGCGTGAATCGGGCACGGAAGTCGTCGCTCTCCGCCAGATGGGGCGAGATCACCTTGAGCGCCACGTTCCGGCTCAGGGTCTCCTCGGCGGCCTCGTAGACGACTCCCATGCCGCCACCGCCGATCCGGCGGACGATGCGGTAGGGGCCGATCGAGTCCCCGTCCGTGGGATATCCGGCGCTCATGCTCACGGTGCCGTCCTACCCGGTGTGGCGGAGTTCACTCCTCCGGCTCGACAGGGGTCGGTCCGCGCGAGGTCGCGGCCGCTCAGGACTCCCGGGACTGCTCCCCCTCGGCAGCCTCGTCGTCGCCAGCCTGGTCACCAGCCTCGTCATCAGCCTCGTCGAGGTCCTCGTCCAGGCCCACGTCATCCTGGAGCGGCTCGGCCTCGCCCTCCGCGGCCACGTCGACAGCTTCCACGTCGATCGCTTCCAGGTCTTCGGGCAGCGGGTCGACCACGAAGCCGGTGGCCGAACCGGAGAGCGTCGCGAGCATCTGCCGCACGTTGGTCAGCTGGGCGTTGATGCTGTCGCGGCGCTGGGTGGCGGCGGCGAGCTCGCGGTCGGAGTCGGTGCGGATCCGGTCGGCGGCGGCACGCGCATCGCGGACGACGGAGTCCGCGCGCTCCTCGGCCTCGACCACGATGCGACGGGCGTGCGCCTCCGCGGACTCCTGCTCCTGCTGCGCGGATGCGCGGGCCGCCTCGACCTGTTGCGACATCGCGTCGAGCTGCGCCTGTGTAGCCGCCTGCTGCTCCCGGAACTCGGCAGCGGTGCGTTCGCGTCGCTCGGCGAGGGTCGTCTCGAAGTCGGCGGCGCTCTGTGCGGCGTTGGCCCGCTGCTGCTCGAAGAGGGCCTCGCCCTCCTGCCGGCGGGCGGCGGAGTCGCGTTCCGCGGCGTCGCGCTCCTCGTCGGCCGCGCGCTTGGCGTCGGCCAGGATCCGGCTCGCCTCGGTGTCGGCGTCGCGGCGCCGCTGTTCGGCGTACTGGTCCGCGGCGTCCCGGACGTCGAGCGCGGCCTGGTCGGCGAGCTTGCGGACGCCCTCGACCTCCGCGCTGGCCTGCTCGCGCAGCTCGCGTGCCTCCTCCTCGGCCAGGTCCAGGATCTGGCCGACCCGTTGGCCGAGGTGGGCGAACGAGGGTGGCTCGGCGGCGGGGCCGGGCTCGGATGCCGCGACCTCCAGCCGGCCTTCGAGGGTGCGGGCGGACGCCTCGGCGTCGGCGACCCGCGCCTGCAGGTCGCTCACCACCCGGTCGACCTCGCTCGGCTCGTATCCGCGCAACACCACTCGGAACTCGTGGTCGGGCTGGGTCATGACTGCTCCTCTGGTTCGGACTCCGATACTGCCAGCGCCTCGATGACCCCCGACAGTTGGGTGAGTTCTGCGGCGATCTCGTCGCGACGATGACGGAGCGCGTCGACCTCTGCCCTGGCGTCGGACAGGAGGTCACGCGCCTGATTGCGCTGCTGGTCTGCGGCGGCCTGTGCTTCGGTGAGGATCTGGGCCGCCTCCTCGCGGCTGACGCGCAGCTCCTCGGCCGCCTCGGCCCGTCGGGCGACGACCTCGTCCGCGACCAGGCCTCGCAGCTGCTGGGCTCCGGTCTCCGACTCGGCACTGCGCCGGTCCGCGCGCTCGATGATGTGTGCGGCGTCGGCCTCTGCCTCCTCGCGCAACGCGTGCGCGTCGGCCTCCGCCTGCTCGCGTCGTCGTGCGGCATCCTCGTCGGCGGCCGCGACCACGGCGGCGGCAGCATCGCTGAGCTCGGCGGCACGCCTTTCGGCCTCGTCCACGTCGGCCCGGAGCCGCTCCGTGACGCGGGCGACCACGGCCTGGATGCGGCGCCGTGTGTCGCGAACGTGTTCGCGGGCATCGCCATGTCCACCGAGCCGGATCGCCTGTGCCTCGTCGCCGGCGGTGGCCAGCAGCGCATCGACAGTGCTCTTCGCCCACGCCGTGTGCTCCGCGGCTCGTTGCAGCTCCCCCTCGGCTTCGGCCCGGGCGGTCCGCAGCAGCTCCTCGGCCTCGGCGCGGGCACGGCGTACGACGTCGCGGGACTCCTCGAGACCGGCCGCGGTCTCCTTCTCCACGTCGAGTCGCAGCTGGGCCAGCTCACGCTCGGTCGCCTCGCGGAGCTCGTCGGACTCGGTCGTCGCGGAATCGAGTCTGACCCGAGCGTTCTCCTCGGCCTCGGCGATCAATGTTGCGGCCCGCTCCGCGACCTCGGCCTCGTGCTCGGCGGCCTCGCGCCGGGCACGTTCGAGGAGCTCGGTGGCCTCCGCCTCGGCTCGTTGCCTGGTCTCCTCAGCCTCGACGCCCGCATCGGTCCGCGCCTGGTCGGCGGCCATCCGGAGCCCGGCCGACTCGGTCCGGGTCTCTTCCAGCAACCGGTCGCGCTGTCCCTCGGCGGAACGAAGCAGCAGGCTGGCCTGCTCACTGGCGTCCGAGATGATCGCCCCTGCCTCACCCGATGCCTCGGACAGCACCTGGGCCTGTCGCTCCCGGTCACGCTCGGCTTCGCTCCGCGCGGTCGCCGCCTCGTCGTACACCTGCTCGGCCTCGACGTGAAGACGGCGAGCATCCTCCTTCAGCTCACGGGCCTCCGCGGCTGCGTCCTCCGCTGCCTGGGCCGCCTCGCGCTGGAGCTCCTCGGCGATGTCCTGCGCACGCTGGAGGAGCACGGCGGCGGCGCCCTCGGCACCGCCGTCGGGCCGCTCTTGGGCGCGGAGATCGGGCTCCATGAGCGCATCCTCTCAGGTGTCGTGGACCGCACGCCACGCGTGGTCGGCCCGACCCGGGTCAGAACAGCAGGGCGCTGGCGGGGTCCTCCAGGATGCCGGCGACGTCGGCGAGGAAGCGCGACCCCTTCTCGCCGTCGATGTGACGGTGGTCGAAGGCCAGCGCCAGCGTGGTGATCTGGCGGGGCACGATCTCGTCGTCGACCACCCAGGGCTGCTTGCGGATCGCGCCGAAGCACAAGATGGCCGACTCACCGGGGTTGATGATCGGCGTCCCGGCGTCGACCCCGAAGACTCCGACGTTGGTGATCGTGAAGGTGCCGCCGCTCATCTCTGCCGGCTGGGTCCGCCCCTCGCGCGCGACGGCGGTGAGCTCGTTGAGGGCTGTCGCCAGCTCGAGGAGGGAGTGGTCCTGCGCCTCCTTGACGTTCGGTACGACGAGCCCGCGGGGTGTGGCCGCGGCGATGCCGAGGTTGACGTAGCTCTTGTAGACGACCTCCTGGGCGGCCTCGTCCCACAAGGAGTTGATCTCGGGAGTGCGCCGCATCGCGAGGATCACCGCGCGGCTCAGCACCAGCAGTGGCGAGACCTTGACGTCCTTGAACTCGCGGCGCCGCTTCAGGCGGTCGACGAACTCCATCGTGCGTGTGACGTCGATCGTGACCCACTCGGTGACGTGGGGTGCGGTGAAGGCGGAGTTCACCATGGCGCCGGCCATCATCTTCCGCACGCCCTTGATCGGCTCGCGCCGCTCCCGCTCGCCCGGCTCGGTGGTTGAGGTGCGAAGGCGCTCTGGCGCCCGAGCCTCGAAACCGCTCGACCCGACAGCGGCCCCCTCGGCTGCGGCCTCCACGTCGTCGCGCGTGACGGTGCCGCCGGGTCCGGTCGGAGTCAGCGTCGCGATGTCGACGCCGAGGTCCTTGGCGAGCTTCCGCACCGGCGGCTTGGCCAGTGCCCGGGCCTCGGACGGGGACGTCTCCGTCGCGGTGCGTGCGGAGGTCGCCGGCACGGCCGGCTCGTCGGCCCCGGCCACCTCCGGCGACGGCCCCTGCTCGAACGCCCCCTGGGCCTGCGCGTGTGCGGCTGTCACTCCGGCGGACAGCCCCGCGGTGCCGGCGCTCTTCCGGGCGCGGCGAATTGCTCCGCGGTCCACCTTGTTGCGACCGACCAGGCTTTCGCCCTCCCCACCACCGCTGGCCCGCGGGTTGCTGAGGTCGATCTCCATGGGCTCCGAGTCGGCGCCAGTTTCCTGGGCACCACCCGACGGTTGCGCGCCGTCGTCGGCAACTGGCGCCGAGTCGGCACTGCCGATCGCGATGATCGGGGTCCCGACCGGCACCATCTCCCCCTCGGGGACGAGCAGCGCGGTGACCGTGCCGGCGTACGGCGACGGCAGCTCGACCAGCGACTTGGCGGTCTCGATCTCCACGACGATGTCGTTGATCTCGATGGTGTCGCCGACCTTGACCTTCCAGGCCACGATCTCGGCCTCGGTCAGGCCCTCGCCCACGTCGGGCAGGAGGTACTCAGCCATTCGTTGTCTCCTCCGGGTGAGATCAGGTCAGAAGTTCAGGGTGTGGTCGACGGCATCGAGCAGCCGGTCGAGGTCGGGGAGGTAGTCCTCCTCGATCCGCGACGGCGGGTACGGCGTGTCGAAGCCGCCGACGCGCAGCACCGGAGCCTCCAGCGAGTAGAAGCACTCCTCGGTGATCCGGGCGGCAACCTCGGCACCCATGCCCAGGTTGACGTGCGCCTCGTGGGTGACGACCGCGCGGCCGGTCCGCCGCACGGAGTCATAGACCGGGGCCATGTCGAGCGGGCTGAGCGTGCGCAGGTCGATCACCTCGAGCGACTTGCCCTCGCCGGCCGCGGCCTCGGCCGCCTTCATCGCGGCCTTCACCATCGGCCCGTAGGCCAGCACCGTGACGTCGCTGCCCTGGCGGACGACCCGCGAGGCGAACAGCGGGTCGGGCGTGGCGTCCTCGTCGAGGTCGGCCTTGTCGGCGTGGTACTGCCGCTTGGGCTCGAGGAAGATCACCGGGTCGTCGGAGGCGATGGCCTGCTGGATCATCCAGTAGCCGTCGACCGGGTTGGAGCAGGCGACCACCTTGAGCCCCGGCGTGTGCGCGAACTGCGCCTCCGGCGACTCGCTGTGGTGCTCGACCGCCCCGATGCCGCCACCGAACGGGATCCGGATGACCATCGGCATCCTGACCTTGCCCATGCTCCGGAAGTGGATCTTGGCGACCTGGCAGACGATCTGGTCGTACGCCGGGTAGACGAAGCCGTCGAACTGGATCTCCACGACCGGCCGATAGCCGCGCATCGCCATGCCGACCGCCGTACCGACGATGCCGCTCTCGGCCAGCGGTGAGTCGATGACGCGATCCTCGCCGAAGTCCTTCTGCAGACCGTCGGTGATCCGGAAGACCCCGCCCAGCTTGCCGACGTCCTCGCCCATGACGAGGACCTTCGGGTCGTCCTCCATGGCCTTGCGCAGGCCCATGTTGAGGCCCTTCGCGAGTGTGATCTTCGTGCTCATCTCGGGGTCCCTGCGGAATTGTGGAGCGCCAGCGGAGCAATTTCGTGGGGTGAACTCATGCGCTGGCCTCCTCGAAGGAGTCGAGGTAGGCCGCGAACCCGTCGCGCTGGGCGGCGAGCTCGTCGGTCATCTCGGCATAGACGTGGTCGAACATGCTCAGGGGCTTCGGGTCCGGCAGCGCCTTGCAGCCCTCGCGGAGGTGGTGGCCGAGCTCGGTGGCCTCGACCTGGACGGACTCGAAGAAGTCGTCGTCGGCAAGGCCGTTGCGCTTGAGATAGACCTCGACGCGGGCGATCGGGTCCTTGAGCTTCCAGTGCTCGACATCGTCACTGAGCCGGTAGCGAGTCGGGTCGTCGGTCGTGGTGTGGGCGCCCATCCGGTACGTGTAGGCCTCGACGAAGGTCGGCCCCTGGCCGTCCCTGGCCCGTTGCAGAGCGGCCTGGGTGACGGCGTACGTCGCGAGGACGTCGTTGCCGTCGACGCGGACGCCGGGGAAGCCGAAGCCGAGAGCCCGCTGGTAGAGCGGGATCCGGCTCTGCCGCTCGATCGGCTCGGAGATCGCCCACTGGTTGTTCTGGCAGAAGAACACGACCGGCGCGTTGTAGGACGCCGCGAAGATGAACGCCTCGTTGACATCACCCTGGCTGCTGGCGCCGTCGCCGAAGTGGGCGATCACCGCAGCGTCGCGCTCGGGGTCGCCGGTGCCGACGTCGCCGTCGCGCTGCATCGCCATCGCGTAGCCGGTCGCGTGCAGGGTCTGGGCGCCGATCACGATGGTGTAGAGGCCGAAGTTGTTGTCGTCGGGGTTCCAGGAGCCCTGGTCGACGCCCCGGAAGAGCCCCAGCAGGCTGAGTGGGTCGACGCCCTTGCAGTAGGCGACGCCGTGCTCGCGGTAGGTCGGGAAGACGTAGTCCTGCGGCCGCAAGGCCCGGCCGGCGCCGATCTGCGCGGCCTCCTGGCCGAGCAGCTGGGCCCAGATGCCGAGCTCGCCGTGTCGTTGCAGGGCGGTGGCCTCGGTGTCGATGCGGCGGGTGAGCACCATGTCGCGGTAGAAGCCGCGCACCATCTCGGCTTCCTCGTCCTTGCTCAGGCCGGCGCCGAAGGCGAAGTCCGCGTGCTCGACGCGCTGGCCCTCGGGCGTCAGGAGCTGGACGAGCTCGGGGCCGCCGTCTTGCTGGGAGGGTCCGAAGACCTCCACCAGATCGGGGCCGAATCCTGGACTTGTCACACGCACTCCTTTGCTCGCCCGGCGCGCGGGATCACCGCAGTCCCGGGAGGGTTCGTCGTCGTGGCGCTCGACGCGGGGGTGGTGCGCCGGGCCGCCACGCTCGCGGACTTGTGACCGGGGCCACACGCAACCGCTCGACCAAAGGTACCGGGGCGCGCCGCCACCTCGCCAATCGGAGGTGGCCCGCGGTCAGTGGGCTTCGCCGAGGTCCTCGTGCTCCTGATGGGTGACCGGCTCGACCTGGAACGTGGCGTGGTGGATGTCGAAGTGGTCGCTGGTGCACTCGCAGAGCCGGTCGAGGATTCCGCCGACCCCGAGCTCGGCCAGCACCTCGTCGGTCACGGTGACGTGCGCGGACAGGCTCGGCAGGCCGCTGGTGATCGTCCAGGCGTGCAGGTCGTGGACGTCGACGACCCCACGCATCTCCATCAGGTGCCGGCGGACGTCGTCGAGGTCAAGTCCCTTCGGCGCGATCTCGAGCAGCACGGCCGCCGAGTCGCGGAGCAGCATCAGGGAGCGCGGCAGGATCATGATCGCGATGACCAGTGAGGCGATCGGGTCGGCACGCTGGAAGTCGGTGAGCCAGATGACGACACCGGCGACGACCACGAGCACCGAGCCGAGCAGGTCGGCGAACACCTCGGTCGCGGCGCCGCGCAGGTTCAGGCTGCCGGTCTCCGACCGATTCAGGATCGCAAGGGAGACCGCGTTGGCCGCCAGGCCGACGACCGCGAACCAGATCATCGGGCCGGCATCGACGGTCGTCGGGTCGAGCAGCCGGGCGACGCCGGCGTAGGCCAGGTAGGCGCAGACCACCAAGAGGACCAGGGCGTTGAGGAGCGCGGCCAGGACCTCCGCCCGGTGCCAGCCGAACGTCGAGCGGGGGCCTGCCGGGCGGGTGGCGACGTACGACGCCCCGAGGGCAAGCACGATCGCGGCGGTGTCGGTGGCCATGTGACCGGCGTCGGCGAGCAGGGCCAGTGAGCCGGCTACCCAGGCGCCGACCACCTCGACCACCAGCACCGTGGCGGTGATCGCCAGCACCAGCCGCAGCCGCCCGCGGTCCTCGGCGCGGCCGGCGGCGTGACCATGGCTGTGTCCGGCGCCCACTCCCACACTCTAGGTCCGGCTAGTCCGCGACCCGGACCTCTCGACGAGCGCGCCGACCGGGCGGCGCAGGCGGCCCTCGAGCCGGGTCGCGTCGTCCACGTAGAGCGACGCCACCCAGAGCCGCCGGCCCAGGGCGTAGTCCGCGGTCCCGGGCACGAGCCGCGCCCGGCGCAGGACGGCCGCCACCCGTGACTCGGTGCCCGCGACATCGGGGACGGGTAGGTCCTGCTCGGGATGACGGATGGACTCCGCGAGCCCGTCGTACCACTCAGCGGCGCGGTTGACGGCGGTGGTCAGGATGTCCACCGCCGGGTCCACCCCGGACGACACGAGCACTTCCGGTGAGGTTTCCCCCGCCGGCAGTGGCGGCAGTTTGCGTTCGAAGTCGGCCAGGGTCTGGGCGGAGAGCCGGAGCCGGTTGGTTCCGTTCGTGGCGGTGGTGAGCTCCTCGAGGTCGAGTGGCTTGCTGCCGCGCTCGCTGAGGTACTGGCGGAGTGCGTCGTCGAGGCGCATGTCGGCGGCACGGGCGGAGGCGAGCGCCGTCCGTGCACCCTCCGCGGAGCCGAGTGCGTCGATCGAGGCGCCGGCCGCGGAGAAGGCGGCCCCTCCGGCCGCGAAGGCATCCGCGAGGTCGACCCTGATCCTGGCGGACGCGCCCCGGGGCCACACCAGCGCACCGGCCACGAGGCCGGCAGCACAGCCGAGTGCCACGTCCTCGAGGCGGACCAGGCCGACGGTCCATCCGGCGGGTGCGATCAGGTTGAACTGGAGCACGACCCACAGCGTGAAGGCCGCCTGCCCGGCGACGAACGAGACGACCTCGGGAAGGTAGGCAGCCACGAACACGGCAGCCGGGAGCACCAGCCACAGGTGCCACGGCGTGGTGCCCAGGACCGCCAGGACCGCCGCTCCGGCGGCGAAGCCGATCGCGGTGCCGACCATCGCCCGGGCGGCCGTCGAGCCGGTCGTGACGGCCGTGGTCCGGAGCACCGACATCGCGCCCAGCACCACCCAGAACCCGTGCTGGACCTCGGCAGCCCGGGCCAGCCCGACCGCCAGTGCCAGCCCGAGCCCCGCCCGCAGGCTGTTCTGGAACCACACCGACCGCCAGGTGGTCTGTCCGGAAGCGATGCGCCGCGCGGATACCAGTTCGCCGGCCGCCTCGGTGCCGCGCCCCAGGACCCGGTCGACGACGGTGCGCGCGTCCGCTGCCGCCGCGCCGGCGACGGTGTCGGCCACGAGGCGGGTGGTCCAGACGATCTCGTGGACGACGGCGCGCTGCTGGTCGCGGTCCGCATCGTCGCCCTCGTCCTCGATCACGTGGCGGAAGAGCGAGGCCGCCACGCGCTGTCGGTGCAACGCCTGGAGCGCGGTGTCCAGCCTCGCGCGCGGTTCGGCCGACCGGGGTCCGAGCACCACCGCCTCGCACGCCTCCAACACGTCGGCGCAGCGCTCGACCAGCCGTCGTACGTCGGGCGCCGTGTGGGGCGAGTCCTGCTCGAGGGGTCGGGTCACCGCCGCCAGCCACTCGAGCCGGTCGGTGAGGACAAGCAGCAGCCGGCTTCCGGTGGTCAACCCGACCGGCCGCGCGGTGGTGCTGTGGGCCTGGGCCCGGAGCGCGGCGGAAGCGGCCCGGACGGTTGACCCGTCGGCAGCACCGCGGAGCCGCTCGGCGATCACGCCGCACAGCGTGGACGCCCGCTGCCTCAGGAGGTCGTGGTCGCGTGGCGGCCAGATCCACACCGCGACCGGGATGGCGAGCAAGGCGGCCAGGCCCCACCCGGCGGCTCTCGCGGGCACGTCGCTCACCGGTCCCGGCACGGTGACGGCAAGGACGAAGGCCAGCATCGCGGCCCGGGTTGCCCCCGCCGCAGCGGCGCTGAAGACCCCCGAGAACCACACGGCGACGCCGACCACGGCGGTGGCGATGACCGCCAGCCACGCGGCGGCTGAGGCGATGGTGCCGAGGACGACCAGCGCCAGCCCCGCGACAGCGAGACCGAGGTAGGCAACCAGCCTTGCGGTCCGGGTGCCGGGGAAGTCCGCGAACAACAGCATGGCCGCAGCACCGAAGGCCGCGAAGATGGTGAACGCCGGGTTGTCGGTACCGACGGTGCCGATTGCCAGAGCCACGGTGACCACCACCGCGGTCTTGACGGCCTTGCGGAACGCGTCCAGCTCCGGGTCGAGGCGGCGCACGGCCGCGGACCACCGCCGGACGAGCCGCTCGGTCACTGGGGCACCCCCGCCTCCCGGTCATCCGAGACTGCCGGGCCACAGCCTAGGGCGCGTCTGGCACGGGCCGGGCGAGCGTGGGTGTCAGTGGGGAGGCATCAGATCCGGTCGCGACCGTGCGGCTCGGTCCAGCCCGACAGGTCGGGGCCCTCCGGAACGATGCCGGACGGATTGATGTCGCGGTGCACGACGTAGTAGTGCTCGCGGATCTGGTCGAAGTCGACGGTCTCGCCGAACCCGGGCGTCTGGAACAGATCGCGCGCGTAGGCCCACAGCACCGGCATCTCGGTCAGCTTGTTGCGGTTGCACTTGAAGTGGCCGTGGTAGACGGCGTCGAAGCGCACCAGCGTCGTGAACAGGCGTACGTCGGCCTCGGTGATGACGTCACCCATCAGGAATCGCCGGTCCGCCAGCCGCTCCTCGAGCCAGTCCATGGCCGCCCACAGCCGGGCATAGGCGCGCTCGTACGACGCCTGCGAGCCGGCGAAGCCGCAGCGGTACACGCCGTTGTTCACCTCGGTGTAGATCCGCTCCATGACCTCGTTCATCTCCCCGCGCAGGTCCGTGGGCCACAGGTCGGGCGCGTCCGGACGGTGGTGGTCCTGCCACTCGAACCAGAAGTCGTGGGTGATCCACGGGAAGTCGTTGGTCACGACCTCCCCGGTCGGCACGTCGACGATCGCCGGCACCGTGATGCCGCGGTCGTAGTCCGGGTAGCGGGCGAGGAACGTGTCCTGCAGCTTCGCGACACCGAGCACGGGGTCGTGTTGCCCTGGTCGAGGTCGAAGGTCCAGCTGTCTTCGTCGTGGACCGGGCCAGGCGTGGCGAGCGAGATGGCGTCCTCGAGCCCGAGCAGGCGTCGGACGATGATCGCCCGGCTCGCCCACGGGCAGGCCCGCGCCGCGACCAGGCGGTACCGCCCCGGCTCCGCCGGCCACAGCTCGCCCTCGACCGGACCGTGCTCCGGCACCCGCCCCTCGCGGGTGATCCGGTCGGGGATGTAGGTGGTGTCGCGCTGGAACTCCTGGCCGCGGTTGACGTACGTCGGGCGGTCGTTGTCGCTCATTGCTCCCCGTGCCCAGCGCGGGGCCTGACAAACCCCCAACAACTACTTGCAAAGATTTGTTTGCAAACATGTCGCTGCAGTCATAGGGTCGGCATGTGGACATGACTGCCATCACTCCGGACCCGGTAGGACTCAAGGCGCTCGCGCACCCAGTTCGGCTGCGGATGCTCGAGCTGTTGAGGCTCGAGGGCCCCGCGACGTCGACCACGCTGGCTCTGCAGCTCGGGCTGAACACCGGCGCCACGTCGTACCACCTCCGCCAGCTGGCCCTGCACGGCTTCATCGTCGAGGACGAGGAGCGCGGCAACGGGCGCGACCGCTGGTGGCGGGCGGCCCATCAGGCGACCCGCACCGGCGCCTCGGTGGCCGACCCGTCGGACCGCGACGCGTTCGACGCCTACTCCCAGGCCGCCGCGGTCGTGTACGCCGAGCAACTGCAGCGGGCGATCGAGGAGCGGATGACGCTGCCCGCCGAGTGGCGCCGGGCCACCACCCTCAGCGACTGGACCTTCAAGCTGAGCGCCGAGAAGGCGCAGGCCCTCGTCGAGGCCATCGTCGCGGTCGTCGAAGACACCACCGAGGACGAGGAGGAAGGCGCGCACTTCGTGGTCCAGCTGTCGACGTATTCCCGTCCGGGGACGGTCTCGTGACCGGCGCCCGCGTCCCGCTCTACGGGTGGCTCACCGCCGAGGCGATCTCGCTGACCGGCACCCGGGTGTCGATGATCGCCATCCCGTGGTTCGTCCTGACCACGACCGGATCGCCACGCAGACGGGCCTGGTGGCGATGGCCGAGCTGATCCCGCTGGTGCTGCTGAAGGTGCTGGGTGGGCCGGTCATCGACCGCGTCGGCGCACGCCGCGTGTCCGTCGGCTGCGACGCGGCCAGCATGGTCGTCGTCGGCATCGTGCCCGTGCTGTACGCCGCAGGGTCGCTGCCGTTCTGGCTGCTTCTTGCCCTGGTCGCAGTCGCGGGTGGGTTGCGTGGGCCCGGGGACGCGGCCGAAGCACGCGATGGTCCCGACGCTGGTCGGAGCACGCCGGGGTACCCATGGAGCGCGCAACCGGGCTCTCCGCGGCGGTCGAGCGCGGGGCCTCGATGCTGGGCTCGGCATTCGCCGGCGGCCTCGTGGTCTTCGTGGCCCCGCCAACGCCCTGTACGTCGATGCGCTCAGCTTCGGCGTGAGCGCCGCCTTGCTCTGGGTGTCCACCCGGGGGCTGGCCGACTCCGCAAACAAGGCCACCGTTTTCCGAGGACGACGGCGCCGGCGGGACGTACCTGCACCGGCTGCGCGAGGGCTGGCACTTCCTCGTCCACGAGCCGGTGCTGCTCGCGATCACCGCGATGGTCGCAGTCACGAACCTCATCGACATCGCCTACGTCGCAGTCCTGCTGCCGGTGTGGGCCCACGACACCGGCGGCGGAGCTGCCGCAATCGGCTTGGTCCTGACCGTGGCGAACGGCGCCGCGATCGTAGGTGCCCTGACCGCGGCCCGCTGGGGCGAGCGGCTGCCCCGGTTCCGGACCTACCTGGTGGCATTCCTCCTGGGCGGCGCACCCAAGTTCCTCGTCCTCGCGTCCGGGGCGCCGCTATGGGTGGTGCTTCCAGTCTGCGCAATGGGCGGCGCGGCCAGCGGCTTCCTCAACCCGATCCTGAGCGCGGTCATCTTCGAGCGGATCCCCGTCCAGCTCGTCGGCCGGGTCAGCTCGTTGACGACGGCGATGTGCTTCGCCCTGATGCCCCTGGGTGGCGTGATCGCGGGCCTGCTCATCGGTGGCGCGGGCCCGTCCGCGGCCCTGGTGATCTGCGGAGCGGCGTACTTCGTGACCACGATGGCACCTGCCTTCGTCCGCCCGTTCCGCTCCATGGACGACCGGCGAGCGCCGGCCAGGGAACCACTCACGGTGTGATCCCCGCGCGGATCGCGAGGATCGCAGCCTGCACACGGTCGCGGCATGCCGTCTTGGCGAGCACGTTGGTGACGTGCGACTTCACGGTGCTCATGGAGAGGTGCAACCGCTCGGAGATCTCCGTGTTGTTGAGACCCGCCCCGATCAGACCGAGCACGTCGAGCTCGCGGCTGGTGAGGCGATATCCGCTCAGGTCGACGCCGGAAACCGGGCCGGCGCTCCGGACGCGATCGAGTACCGCCCCGGTCACCTCGGTCGAGAGCGTCGAGCCGCCGGCTGCGACGGTGCGTACCGCCTCCACCAGCTCGCGCCCGCTGCACCGCTTGAGCAGGAACCCACGCGCCCCCGCGGCGATCGCGTCGAGGACATAGGCGTCGTCGTCGAACGTCGTGACCACGACCACCGCGGGGGCGTGCGGAATGGCGGCCAGTGCGCGGGTGGCCTGGAGCCCGTCGAGCACCGGCATCCGGATGTCGACCAGAGCCACGTCGATGCGGGGGTCTACCCGGACGGCGTCGAGGAACTGCTGGCCGTCGTCGGCCGCGACGGCCACTTCCATGTCGGGCTGGGCGGCGATGATCAACGAGAACCCGTCACGGACCATCTGCTGGTCATCGACCACGGCAACCCGCACCGGCTCGCTCACTGCGGCTCCACCGTGAGGCTCACGTCGAGGACGGTGCCGCCACCAGGCCGCGCACTCAGGTCCCAGCTGCCACCACGTGCCGCCACACGTTCCGCGATCCCGAGCAGGCCGGAGCCGCGATCGGACGCGGGCCCCGGCCCGACCCCGTCGTCACTCACGCGGAGCCTGACCAGGTTGTCGGAACGGCTCAGTTCGACCCAAGCGTGAGTGGCCCGGGCGTGGCGGGTGACATTCGTCAGGGCCTCCTGGGCGATCCGGTAGACGGTCAGCACACCGGCGTCGTCCAGACCCAGCTCGGCCTCGAGTCGGACGTCCACATCCACCCCTTGGCCACGCAGTGGAGCCGCCAGCAGCTCGTCGATGTCCAGCAGCCGGGGTTGAGCGGTGACTGCCAGCGGCGAGTCCGGATCGCGCAGGTGCACCACCATCGCGTCGAGCTCGCCGAGCGCCTTGCGCCCGATGTCACCGATGTTCCGCAGTGCTTCCTGCGGGTCGCCCAGCTGTCCTGCCTCGGCCTGCACCACCATCGCGGTGACGTGGTGGCCGACAACGTCGTGCAGCTCCCGGGCCAGGCTGGTGCGCTGCTCGAGCCATGCGGCCCTGCCGCGCAGCTCCTCGGCCTCCTCGGCCAGCTCGAGGGTGTGCAGTCGCGTGCGCAACAGCAACCCGAGGCTGCCGCCGCCGATGACGCCGATGAACGCCGCGACGTTCTGATCTCCGGACTGGAGGACGACGCCGAGTATCGCGCCGGCGAACCCGCCGGCCCAGCCGATCCACGGGCGGGCTCGCAGGTCCTCGGTGACGGAACCGAAGACGAGGGCCGCGACGCCGAGCCAGAGCGGACCCGTTTCGCTGTTGGTCGCCGCGGCGACCAGGCCGGCACCGACAGCGAGGACCGTCGACCGCCACTTCCGGCTGGGCAGGGCGGCGAAGGCGGTAGCCGGGATGACGTACGCCGCTGCTCGGCTGTTGCCCCCGGGTCCCACGGCGAGCGTGCCGATCATCGAGATCACCGCGGCCGCACCTGCGACGGCGTACGTCACCCTGCGCAGCAGGTGCGGGTCGTCGAGCAACCGGTGTAACGCCCTCATACGGTCAGTGTGAGCGACGGAGGGCTTCCTGTCGTACGTCGGCGCGAAATCGGTACCGGGGTACCGGTCAGCGCCGGAACCCGGGTGCCGAGGCGACCAGAGGACGGCACCTCGGCCCGTTCTGCATTCGGCTCGCCGGGTCGACCGTGAAGGGCATGACAAATCTTCCTGTAGTCCCCGGCATCGCAGCCGCCGCGCCGGTAAATCCCAACCTGCTGCCCGTGGGCCCGTTCGCCACGGTCCCGAACATCGTGACCGTGACCCGGACCGTGGTCGCGGTGCTCGTGGGCGCGATCGCCGTCGCTGCCGGCGACCTCAGGCTCCTCGCGGTGGCGTACGCCGTCTTCTGGGTGGGCGACATCGCCGACGGCTGGTCGGCCCGGCGGCTCGGCCAGGAGACCCGGGCCGGCGCCGTCTTCGACATCGTGTGCGACCGGGCGTGCACCGGTGTGCTGTGCGTGGGACTCGTGGCATCGGTCCCCGAGGCGCTCCCCGTCGTCGTGGTGTTCGTCCTGTCGTTCATGGTGCTCGACTCGATGCTGTCGCTCGCGTTCCTGTGCTGGCCGGTGCTGAGCCCGAACTACTTCCACGTCGTGGACCGCCGGGTGTGGCAGCTCAACTGGTCGCCGCTGGCGAAGGCGGCCAACACCGCGGGCGTGGTGGGCACCCTGGCCCTGGAGCTGTACGGCGTCGCGTTCGTCGTCGCCGTCGGGGTCGTGGGCATCAAGGTCTGGTCGGCCCGCCGCGTCGTCCAGCTGCTCACCGCCGAGGGACGGTGAACTGGCTCGGCGAGGCCGGGCTCGCGATCGCGATCGGCGTCGTCTCCGCACTGCTGCCCCTGGTCAACGCCGAGGCCTATGTCCTGATCGCCGTGGCCCGGACGAACGTCGCGCTGAGCATGGGTGTCGCGCTGGCCCTCGCCGTGGGCCAGACCATCGGGAAGCTGCTGTTGTTCGAAGCGGCCCGGTGCGGGACGGGTCGCCTGCATGCCCGGCTCGCCCGGTCCGGCAAGGGCCGCGCGGAGAGATGGCGCGGCCGGGTGTGCGGCCTGATGTCGCGGCGGCGTACCGGCCTGCCCACGGTCCTCGCCTCCGCCACGGTGGGCCTTCCGCCGCTCGCCCTGGTCAGCCTGGCGGCCGGCGCCTCGGCGCAGAAGCGCTGCGAGTTCGGCGTGGTCTGCCTCGTCGGCCGGACGGCCCGGTTCGCTGCCCTCGCCCTCCCCGCAGCGCTCGCCTTGCGCTGACGGGCGCGAACGGGCAGCCCCTTGATCGGCGTGAGCGTGCGGTTCGAGGCCCAGGCAGTCCGTAGTTGGATCGCCGTTCCACGACGCGCGCTCTCAACGGCATGACCGCCGGGATCGCGACCGGTCAGCGGCATGGTCGGGCGGGCCCGCCCACATCGATGAGTCGTATGTAACCTTGCGGATACGTACCCGATCCGTTACGTTAGGGCGATGGATGCGGTGCTGCACGCGTTGGCGGACGAGAGCCGGCGAACGGTTCTGGAGATCCTGCGCGATCATCCGGCGAGCGCGGGAGAGTTGGCCGAGGCGATCCCGATCGCCCGTCCGGGCGTGTCCCGGCATCTGCGGGTGCTGCGGGAGGCCGGACTGATCGACGTACGCCGGGAGGCGCAGCGCCGGATCTACAGCCTCCGTCCGGAGGCGCTCATCGAGGTGGACGAGTGGCTCGCGGATTACCGCGTGCTCTGGCAGAGCCGGCTCGACGCCCTTCATACAGAGATCGCTCGAGGGAAGAAGGCGCGAACGTGAACATCATCGGGACGATGCGGGCGCTTGACGAGACCCGCGGCGCGGTGCGTGTCGAGGACATCTACGACACGGACATCGACGACCTGTGGGAGGCATGTACGACACCGGAGCGGCTCGCGCGCTGGATCGCTGAAGTCTCCGGCGACCTGCGGGTGGGAGGCACGATCCATGCTGTCTTCACCAGCACCTGGACCGGTCCGGGGCGGGTCGAGGTGTGCGACGGACCGCATCATCTGCTCCTCACGATGGAGCCGGGCACGGACGATGAGTCTCAGATGGAGGCATGGCTGACCGAGGAGGGATCGCAGACCAGGCTGGTGGTCGAGGAGCGTGGACTGCCGGTGGACAAGTTGTACTTGCACGGGGCCGGGTGGCAGGCGCATCTGGAGGATCTGGGGCGGTCGCTCGCAGAGGACTCCGGGGCCCACCCCGAGCGCTGGACGGAGCAGACTCCGGCACCGGCGTGGCGCCGGCGCTGGGACGAGTTGTCCCCTGCCTACGAAGCGATGGAGATCGAGTGATGTCCGACGAGATCAGACTCAGCGCGACCACGGTGAACGCGCCCGACGCGCTCGCCCTTGCGATCTTCTACGCCGAGCTCACCGGCGGCGTCACGAAGGGGAGCGAGCACTGGGCGACCGTCTCCGGGCCGAACGGCTTCATCGCATTCCAGCAGGTCGACGATTTCTGCCCACCGGTGTGGCCCGGTGCCGACGTACCCATGCAGATGCACCTCGACTTCTTCGTCGACGACCTCGAGGCAACCGGAGCCCGCGCAGTCGCTGCTGGCGCCACCCGGCTCGACTTCCAGCCGAACTCCGACCACTGCTTCGTGTACGCCGACCCGGCCGGCCATCCCTTCTGCCTGTCCACCTGGGACGGGCCGCACCTGGACGACGAGCCCGACGAGTAGCCGGAGACAGCACCAGGATTCGCCAGACGGTGATCGGCATGAGCGCGCACCGGACGCGGCAGATCCGGGTGAGCGCAGCCGCCCTCAACGCGGCATGGTCGGGCGGAGCCGACAGCGGCAGTTGCGGACACTCGCTAGGTCGGATGTCCATGCTCTAATCCCCCAATGCATGAGGTCGTCGTCGGCGCGCTGGTTCGTGAAGGTCGAGTCCTACTCGTGCATCGGAGTCCGAACCGCCGTGCATATCCGGACGTGTGGGATCTGCCCGGTGGACACATTGAGCCTGGCGAGTCGGAACTGGGCGCGCTCACGAGGGAAATGCACGAGGAACTCGGCGTGCAGATAGCGACGGGCTCGGCGTCTCATCTGTGTCGGCTGAACGCAGGACGCGGACGAGAGTCAGTACACCTCAGTGCCTGGCTTGTCAGCGACTGGCAGGAAACGCCGACGAACGTCGCTCCCGAGGAACATGACGAGATCCGGTGGTTCCGGCCTGAGGAGTTGCCTCCTCTGGCTCACGGACTCCTCGGCACGGTTCTGGTAGACGCGATCCGGACCCACCGCGCCTGAACTTCAACGCGCTGTCATCGGCATGAGAGCGCGCCGGGTTGGCGCCACCGTCGTCCGATACTGGGGCCTCACCCGCCAAGGGCGCCCGGGTCTACTACCGATCACCGTCGGAAGTCGGTGGCCACCCGGATCAGCCGGTCGTTGGCCTCGGGCTCGCCGATGGAGACCCGGGCGCCCTCGCCGACGAACGGGCGGACCATGATGCCGGCCTCCTCGGCCGCGGCGGCGAAGTCGGTGGTGCGCTCACCGAGCCCGAACCACACGAAGTTGCCCTGCGGCACCGGGACGTCCCAGCCAACGCCGGCGAGCCCGTCGAGCACCCGGGCTCGCTCGACGACCAGCGCCTCGACCCGCTCCAGCAGCTCCGCCTCACGCGCGAGTGAGGCCACGGCCGCGGCCTGGGCGACGTTCGAGATCCCGAAGGGCAGCGACAAGGCGCGCATGGCGGTCGCCATCGGCGCCGCGGCGATCGCGTAGCCGACCCGGAGTCCGGCCAGGCCGTAGGCCTTGGAGAAGGTGCGGGTGACGACGACGTTGGGATGCTCGCGGTAGGCCCCCAGCCCGTCGATGGGGTCGTCCATCCGGACGAACTCGACGTAGGCCTCGTCGACCACCACCAGCACATGCGACGGCACCTTCGTCAGGAAGGCGTCGAGCTCGGTCTGGGTCACCGCCGGCCCGGTCGGGTTGTTCGGCGTGCAGACGAGGACGATCCGGGTCCGGTCGGTGATCCCCGCCGCCATCGCGTCGAGGTCGTGCCGGCCGTCCGGCAGCACGGGCACCTTGACCGCGTTCGCGGCCGCGGCGGCGACCGCGATCGGATAGGCCTCGAAGGAACGCCATGCGAACACGACCTCGTCTCCCGGGTGACAGAACCCCTGCGTCAGCTGGTAGATCAGGGCGACGGACCCGGTGGCCAGCGCGAGATCATCGACGGGCACCTTCAGCCGGTCCGAGAGGGCGTCGTACAGCTCGACATTGCCCATGTCGGGGTACCGGTTCATCCGCTCGACCGCGGCATTG
The DNA here is from genome assembly GCA_963733895.1 of uncultured Actinomycetota bacterium. Taxonomy (GTDB): domain Bacteria; phylum Actinomycetota; class Actinomycetes; order Propionibacteriales; family Nocardioidaceae; genus Nocardioides. The sequence goes on along the minus strand of CAVTEY010000002.1, from coordinate 100,649 downwards.
GCCGCCTCCACCACGCCGGGAAGCGGTGGGTAGGGGTTCTCGTTCGAGGAGAGCTTGTGCGACGTCAGCCCCGGCCGCGGCGTCGGCGGCTTCCCAGCGACGTACGCCGGGATCTCGGTCACGTTGGGACGCGGCTGCGGGTTCTGCGGCATGCCGGTGAGGTTAGTCCCGAGACACTCACTGCGGGGGCGCGGGCTCGTACCGCCACGGGCGGAGCACCAGGGCCAGGCCGATCCCGATCACCACGCCGATGAGCGCGCCGCTGACGTTGTCGACGACGTCGGTCAGGTCGCAGGCCCGGTCGATCCGGGCCACCACGAACTGCACCCACTCGATCGCTCCGGAGTACGCCGCCAGGATGGCCAGGCCGGCCGGGACGGTGAGCAGCGCCCACGCGCGCCAGCGGACGGCGGCCACGACCAGGAGCACGCCCGACGGCACGAAGAGCGCCGTATTGAGAGCGCGTTGGCCGCTCGTGAAGATCCAGAAGCCCTCAGGGGCCGGGCCGCCGATGTCACGGGAGCACTCAGGCAGCCGACTCTCGGCCGCCACGATGCCGGGCGCGCCGTACGGCGGGATCAGGGTGACCAGACCGATCACGACCAGGGACCACAGGAAGCCGGCGATGCAGACGGCCGTGACCCAGCCAAGCCGGGGCTGGAGCACGATGGCCAGGGCGACGCACGGCACCAGCGCCAGCACGGCGCCCAGGAGCATGATGCCTACGCCACCGACCGGAAACACGGCGCTGAGGCTACAGACCGCGCGTCGGGCCTCAGGCCACGGGCGGGACCACGACCCGGCCGCCCGGGACGGCCGGCAGGTCGCGGCCGATCCGGATGTCGACCGGGTTGGTCAGGCACCGGATCGAGCCGCCGCCCTTGTGGAACTCCGACAGGTCGAGCACCACCACGTCGAAACCCCACTCCTCGAGCTGCGCCCGGACGTGGTCGGGGCAACCCGGCATCACGACGGTGCTGGCCCCCGAGGTTGAGCTCAGCACGATCGAGTTGGCGGCGAACGTCGTGAGCGCCTCCTGCTCGGTGAGCACGATCGCTTCGGGGACCAGCGCCATCAGCTCGGCGGCGGACGCGTCGTCGAACGCGTCCGGGCAGACGATCGCTCGGGACTCGTCGATCGGGCAGAACGCGAGGTCCAAGTGGTACATCCCCGGGTGCGTGATCCGGAAGCCGCGCACCCGGACACCGAGGTCCGTGGCCAGGTGCTTGAGGCCGAGCTCTTCGGTGCGTGGGCCGTAACCCACCACGAGCGAGTCCGCGAAGGGGAAGGCGTCGCCGGCCTCGAAGAAGGCGCCCACGCCCTCCCGGCCGACGTACGACGTGGTGGAGCCGCGCGCGCCGAACCACGCGGCGGCGGTGGCCGTCTCCATCCGACGCTCGGCGAAGCGCATGTGCGACATCACGACGTGCGCCTGGCCGTCGCGGCGCTGGAGGCCGAGGCCGAGGTTCATCGCGTAGACCATGTCCGGCGCGTCCGGGCGCTGCTCGACCACGTCGACGTGGCCGCCCAGGGAGCGGATCGTCGCGGCCAGGGTGTCCCACTGCTGACGGGCGAGCGCGGCGTCCGGCTGGTCGGCGAGATCCATGAACGGGTTGATCTGGTAGTCCACCCGGAAGTGGTCCGGCCGGACCATCACGTACTTCCTGCCCCACGCGAGCTCGGTGCCCATGGCTGTCGCCTCCCTTGGATCTGCGTCGTCGAGTAGTGCCGCATCAAAACTGCGACACGATTGTTTGATTGTCAGACAATCTGACATGCCCAGTGTGAAGGATGGGGAGCGGCCACGCAACTCCGGGGCGACCGCTGGGCCACGGGTGGTCCACAATGGGCGCGACCGTGTCGCTCACCCACCCGGAGGCCTCGATGACCGAGCCGTTCGGCTCGCTCAGCCTCGTGCACTCCTCGACCGCCGATCGGGTGGCCGACGAGCTGCGCCGAGCCGTCTTCGACGGCGAGCTCGAGTCGGGTACGCCGCTTCGCGAGGTCGCCCTGGCCGAGTCGCTCGGCGTCTCCCGGCCCACGGTCCGGGAGGCCCTCACGGTCCTGGTGGCCGAGGGGCTGGCCACGCGCGAGCCCAACCGTGGGGTCTCGGTGACCCAGCCCGACCCAGCCTCCGTGCGGGACGTCTGCCGCGCCCGGGCGGTGCTCGAGGTCGCCGGCGTCCGCCGCTGGGAGACGGCGACCGACGAGGATCGCGCGGCGGTGCGGGACGCCCTCGCCGCCTACCAGGCCGCGGCGGACGAGCGGGCGTCGTACCAGCTCCTCAACGAGCGCCACCTCTCCATCCACCTGGCGCTGGTGGGGCTCACCGGGTCACCGCGGCTGGTGGCCATGGCCGACGCCCTCAACGCCGAGCTGCGGCTGGCCCTCGCCCAGGTGGACCGGGCTCGGCAGAACGTGCACGCCCAGGTGGGTTCACACACCCACCTGCTGCGACTCCTCGAGGACGGCGACATCGAGACGGCGGCCGCCGAGCTCGCCGAGCACCTCGCCGGGGCGGAGGTCGCCATCATCGACCGGCTGCGCCTCGATGACGAGGGATGAGCGGGCCCCGGCCCCATGGAGACACGCCCTAGGATCGCCGCGTGAACTTCCTCATCAGAGTGCTGACCACTGCCGTGGCGCTGGCCGTCGCCGCCTGGATCTTCTCCGGGATCCGGTTCGAGGGCGCCACGAAGGGGATGGCCGAGGTGGAGGACAAGCTGCTGGAGCTGCTTCTCGTGGCGCTGATCCTCGCGCTCGTCTCGTCGTTCGTGAAGCCGATCCTCCAGATCCTGTCGATCCCCTTCATCATCATCACCCTCGGGTTGTTCCTGATCCTGATCAACGCCGCGATGCTCGGCCTCACCGCGTGGCTGGCCGGGAAGCTGAACATCGGCTTCCACGTGGAGGGCTTCTGGACGGCCATCGGCGGGGCGATCGTGATCAGCCTCGTGAGCTGGGTGCTGGACGGGTTTGTCGGGGAGGATCGGACCCGGGGCCTGGCGCCCCACTGACCGACCTCACCGGCCGATGACCGTCCTGCCACCTGCCCGCTCGCCGGGGCGGTACGCCGTCGCCCTGGTGTGTCTCGGCAACATCTGCCGCTCGCCGATGGCCGAGGTCGTGCTCTCCTCCCACCTCGAGCAGGCCGGGCTGTCGGGCACGGTCGAGGTGGCGAGCTCGGGGACGGCCGGCTACCACGTGGGCGACCCCATGGACGCGCGGGCGGCCGCGGAGCTGACCGGAGCGGGGTACGACGCCACCAGGCACCGCGCCCGACAGTTCGCGGACGCCTGGCTGTCGTCGTACGACCTGGTGCTGGCGATGGACCACGACAACCTCGCCGACCTGGGCGGCGGAAGCGACCGGGTGATGCTGTTCCGCGACTTCGATCCCGTCGACCCCGGGGCGGACGTGCCCGACCCGTACTACGGTGGACCCCGCGGCTTCCAGGAGGTGTTGCGCATGGTCGAGCGCACCAGCACGGCCATCGTGGCCGCTCTGCAGCGGGAGATCGCCACCCCATGACCCGGCTGCCGTACGTCGCCAAGCGGGCCGAGGAGCTGCTCGGGGTCCTCGGTGGTCGCCACCGCACCGGTGGCCGGCGGCGACATCTCGACCGCCACCCGGATCCGGCTCAGCGACGGCACCACCGCCCTGGTCAAGACCCACCACCAGGCGCCGGAGGGGTTCTTCGACGCCGAGGCGCGCGGCCTGCGCTGGCTCGCGGAGGCCGGTGGGGTCGCCGTACCCGAGGTGCTCGGGGCCGACCACGAGTGCCTGATCCTGCGCTGGGTCGAGCCCGGGAAGAGCACCATCGACGCCGCGGTGGCCTTCGGGCAGGCACTGGCCGCGACGCACCTGGCCGGCGCGCCGTCGTTCGGGCTCGAGGACGACGGCTTCATCGGCCGGCTGCCGTTGCCGAACAAGACCGCGCCGACGTGGGCGGAGTTCTACGCGACCCGGCGGGTGTTGCCGTACCTCAAGCTCGCCCGCGACCGCGGCGCCGCCTCCGAGACGGAGGCGGACGCGATCGAGGCGGTCATCGGCCGCTTCGCCGACCTGCTGCCCGAGGAGCCGCCCGTCCCGCCTGCACGGCGACCTGTGGAACGGCAACGTGCTGTGGGGACTCGACGGCGTGATCCGGGTGATCGACCCGGCGGCGTACGGCGGGCACCGCGAGGCCGACCTGGCGATGCTCGTCGCTCTTCGGGCTCCCCCACCTGCAGAGGGTGATGGACGCCTACGCCGAGGCCGCCCCGCTCGCCGACGGCTGGGAGGACCGGCTCGGCCTGCACCAGCTCTTCCCGCTGCTCGTGCACGCCTGCATGTTCGGCGGCGGCTACGCCGCCCGCGCGGCCGCCATCGCCGAGCGCCACGCCTGACCGCCAACGAGGCTGGTTCTCAGGGCGAACTCAGGCTGGGCTGGCAGAGTAGGTGCGTGTCTGCACCTTCTCTGCCGAAGCCGCGCGTGCTCGTCGTCGACGACGACAAGGCGGTACGGGAGTCGCTGCGCCGGTCGCTGGAGTTCAACGGGTACGACGTCGCGCTGGCCGCCGACGGGGCGGAGGCGCTGGCCACGATCGCGCAGCGTCAACCCGGACGTCGTGGTGATGGACGTGATGATGCCGCGGCTCGACGGCATCGAGGCCACCAGGGCCCTGCGCAGCGGCCGGCAACGACGTGCCGATCATCGTCCTCACCGCCCGCGACGCTGTCGGCGACCGGGTCGAGGGTCTCGACGCCGGCGCCGACGACTACCTGACCAAGCCGTTCGCGCTCCAGGAGCTGCTGGCCCGGCTGCGGGCGCTGCTGCGCCGCGTCGTACCCGACGAGGAGCTGCCGACGAGACGCTGACCTTCGCCGACCTGTCCATGGACATCGCGACCCGCGAGGTCCGCCGCGGCGACCGGCTGATCGAGCTGACCCGCACCGAGTTCACCCTGCTCGAGATGTTCCTGCGCCGCCCGCGCCGCGTGCTGGAGCGCTCCTTCATCCTCGAGGAGGTCTGGGGCTACGACTTCCCGACCACCGCCAACTCCCTCGAGGTCTACGTCGGCTACCTCCGGCGCAAGACCGAGGCCGAGGGCGAGCCGCGGCTGATCCACACCGTGCGCGGCGTCGGCTACGTGCTCAAGCAGGAGTCATGACCAACACCCTTGGTCCGTTCCGCACCGACGTCGACCGCTGGCACTACCGGCGCTCACTGGCCAGCCGGGTCACCCTGCTCACGACGATCGCGGTCGGCCTGGCCGTGGCCTTCGTTGTCGCTCGGCGCCTACGTGACGGTGCGGATGCAGCTGCAGTCCTCGCTCGACGACTCACTGCTCGACCGGGCCTACGAGGCCGCGGAGTACGCCGGCACTCAGCGGCTGCCACCGACGACGAGGTCCCGTCGTGGGCGCTCGGCGCCGCCGACATCCGGATCATCTTCGTCACCTCCGACCAGCTCCTATCACGCCTCCGACCAGGGGCCGGCTGCTGCGGCTCGGCGAGCCCGAGCTCGACGTGGCGCGGCGGGTCAGGACGACCACAGCATCCGCACCATCGCGGCCGAGACGGCGACCCGCTACCGGGTGGTGAGCCGTGCCCGCCCGGATCGGCCAGGCCCTGGTGCTCGCCCAGTCCCTGGAGTCCGCAGGAACGGACGCTGAGCCAAGCTCGGCGTCGTGATGCTGCTCTTCGGACTGGCCGGCGTGATCGCGGCCGGGCGTGGCCGGCTGGGCGGTGGCCCGCAACGGTCTGCGACCGGTCCGGCGGCTCACCGCCGCCGTCGAGGACATCGCCCGCACCGAGGACCTCACCCCGCTGCCCGTCGAGGGCGACGACGAGATCGCCCGGCTCGCCAGCGCGTTCAACCAGATGCTCACCGCGCTCGCCGCCTCCCGGGACCGGCAGCGCCGGCTGGTCGCCGACGCCGGCCACGAGCTGCGGACCCCGCTGACGTCGCTGCGCACCAACCTCGACCTGCTGTCCCAGGCCGACCGATCCGGCGGGCTGCCCGACCCGAGGCTCGCACGGAGCTGCTCGCCGACGTCCGCGCCCAGATCGAGGAGCTCACCACCCTGATCGGCGACCTGGTCGAGCTCGCCCGCGACGAGCCGCTGACCCACCGCGGTCGAGCCGGTGGACCTCGCCGAGGTCGTCGACCGCGCCCTGACCCGGGTACGCCGACGCGCGCCGGACATCACCTTCGACGTCGAGGCCTCGCCCTGGTGGGTGATCGGGCGAGGCCGCCGCCCTGGAGCGGGCGGTGACCAACCTGCTCGACAACGCCGCCAAGTGGAGCCCGCCCGACGGCGTCGTCACGGTGCGGCTGGCCGACGGCGCGCTGACCGTCGACGACCAGGGCGCCGGGATCGCCGAGGCCGACCTGCCGCACGTCTTCGACCGGTTCTACCGCTCCGAGGAGTCGCGGTCCATGCCCGGCTCCGGCCTGGGCCTGTCGATCGTGCGCAGGTCGTCGAGCGGCACGCCGGGACGGTCGCGGTGGAGTCCGCACCCTCTGGCGGCGGCCGCCTGGTGGTCCGGATTCCCGGCACGTCCACGCCACCGGCCCGGACCGACGAGGACGCAGACACCGTCTCCACCTGACGGCCGAGCCGCGCGGTCACGGCGAGCGGGGCGCCGAGCGCTGGCCGGGATCTAGCGCCTGCAGCAGCCGCTCAGCCTTCCATCGCGACTCGGCGTACTCGTCCTCGAGGTCGGAGAGCACCGTGATCCCGCCGCCGGTGCCCAGGACGTCAGCCCGTCGCCGGCGGTCACCAGGCGACCGGATCATCACGCCGAGGTCCGCGCGGCCGTCGGCCGCGATCCAGCCGAAGGCCCCGGAGTACGGCCCGCGCGGCGAGGCCTCGACCTCGTCGATGATCTGCATCGTGCGCAGCTTCGGCGCCCCGGTCATCGAGCCGGCCGGGAACAGCGCACGCAGCGCCCCGACCGTCGACACGTCGTCCCGCAGCCGGCCGCGCACCGTCGAGACGAGCTGGTGCACGCTCTGGTAGGACTCGACCGCCATCAGCGACGGCACCTCGACCGTGCCCGGCTCGCAGACCATCGCCAGGTCGTTGCGGAGCAGGTCGACGATCATCAGGTTCTCGGCCCGGAACTTCGGCTCCGACGGCCAGTCGCTCGCGCAGCCCGGCATCCTCCTCGGGGGTGCCCCCGCGCGGGGTGGTGCCCTTGATCGGCTTGGTCTCGATCATCCGGTCCGCATCGACCAGCGCGTAGCGCTCCGGGCGCGAGCTGAGCAGCCAGGCCCGGTGTCCCGGCAGGTCGTGCTGGAGGAACCCGGCGTACGGCGCGGGGTTGATGTCGCGCAGCCGCAGGTACGCCGTCGGCGGATCGAGCTCGCCGGCCGCGCCAGCCGGTAGGTCAGGTTCACCTCGTAGGAGTTGCCGGCGTGCAGATGTTCCTGGACGCGGCAAAGGCACGGGAGTAGTCGCCGGGCGGCGCCCCGCCCGGACCCGGCCCGGAGGTTCCGGGCGGGGAGGGACCGGCACCGTGCTCGGGCCTGCTCCGGCGACCAGGCTCGCAGGCCCCGGTCCCTCCCCGCCCGGAGCCGCCCGCGTCGTGGCCGGGTCGGAGCCGCCCCGCCTCGGCGGGGGCGGGGTGATGGAACATCCGGACGTGCCGGGCCCGCATCCAGACGGCGTCGGGCAGACCGGAGCCGGTCGCGGCGGGGAGGTCCGGCCGGCCGGCGTAGCCGAAGTAGCCGAACCACTGGTCCGTCGGCCGGCCGGCGGCCAGCTCCGGCTCGAGCACGGCGAAGACGTCGTCGCCGACGACGCTCCGCCCGACCCGACGCGTGCCGGGTCACCTCGCCGCGCGCCGCGTCGTACGTCAGGGACACGTCGTCGTCATCGAGCCAGCCGATGATCGACCGGCGGCCCGACCACTCCCGGGCCCCGCCGCCGTCCAGCCAGAAGCAGCGCCGGTGCCGGGCCGCGACCGACGTGAACGCCGCGACGGGATCCTTCACGCCCCCTCCAGGAAGTTGGCCACCAGCGCCGGCCGTGCTCGGAGAGGATCGACTCGGGATGGAACTGGACGCCGGTCAAGGGCAGGGACGGTGCCGCACTCCCATCACGACCGGCGGTGAACCGTCGGCCCCTGGGCACCGCGCCGTCGCGACGAGCGAGTCCGGGAGGTCGAGGGCCGCCAGCGAGTGGTAGCGCACCGCCTTGAACTCCTGGGGCAGCCCGCGGAAGAGCCCGTCGCCGTCGTGGGTGATGAGCGAGACCTCCCCGTGGGCCGGGACGGCGCGGTCCACGCGGCCGCCGTACGCCGACACCAGCCCCTGCATCCCGAGGCAGACGCCGAGCACCGGCCGAGTCCCGGCGCGCAGCACCTCCCGACCCACCGCGAAGTCGCCGGCGTCGTCGGGATGGCCGGGCCCCGGCGACAGGACCACGTACTCGTGGGCCAGCACGTCCGCCGCCGTGACCTCGTCGTGCTGAACCACTCGCGGCAAGTGACCCGGTGACCGAGGCGATCAGGTGGACCAGGTTCCATGTGTAGGAGTCGTGGTGGTCCACGACGACCACGTCTTGTCCGGGGTCGGGCACCGGGGTCAGGTCCGGGGACCGGTGCGGGCACCGGCTCAACCTACTGCGTCAGCCTCCGGCACTCGTCCCGGCACGACATCGCCCTGGGTGTACGCGGAGCACTGGTCGAACTTCGTGAGCTTCCGGGTCAGCCGCGCGATCTCGTCGGCGTGCTCGGGATCGCCGTACTCGTTGGTCCGCTCCCAGCCCACCGTCGGTGTAGTCGTAGAACTCCCAGGCGTGGTCGATGCCGTCCCACGACAGGTCCAGGTCGAGGCGGACCAGCAGCGCGGTGCGGCTGCGCACGGCGACGTAGGAGGGGATGAGGTCCATGCTGCCCCCGGCGTACGCCGCGTCCGGGTCGAACCCGAGCGAGCGGTGGCGTAGGTGTGCTCGAAGAACGTGAGGTGACGACGGTTCACGCCGGCGTCACCGAAGGTCGGGACCAGTGAGACGCCAGAGCGGTACGGCGGCGACTGCAGGTCGGCCAGATCCTCGAACGTCGACGCGAGGTCGAGATTGGACACCACCTCGTCCCGGGTCGCCCCGCTCGACTCCGGGCCCGACGACCAGGAGCGGTACGTGCACGTCGGAGGCGAACGGTGTGCCCTTTCCGGAGCCCGAGCCCGTGCTGGCCGACGTGGAAGCCGTTGTCCGAGGTGAGCACGACGTAGGTGTTGTCGTCGACGGTACGCAGGATCCGCCCCACGCATCCGGTCGACCGACTGCACCATCCGGGCCCGGCTCCGCAGGCGGATTGCCACCTGTTCGTCGGTCAGGTCGTAGCGGGTAGGTCCGCCACTGCTCGGCCGCGCTGCCGTCGCGGTGGCGGGGCAGGTTGTCGGTCAGGTCGTCGCCCGACCGGGCAGGTCCTCGGCGTCGATCGACGAGCACGGCGACGCGGACCGCAGTTGCCCGGTCGCTCACCACGGCACGATCGCGGAACGCCGGCGGGAACCCCGGATCGGCGGGGTAGTGCGCCGTCTCGGACCACGCGCGAGTGCGGGGCGAAGGGCGCGACCTGGAGGAAGTACGGCGCCCGGTCGCCGCGGTGCTGGCGCGAGGAACCGCAACGCCTCGTCCTCGATGTGGGTGCCGACATAGGCCGCGTCCTTCTCGCGCGCGCTCGCTTCGGCGGGCGGGGCCGGATGATGGCGGATCGTCGTGTTCCCGTCCTCGACGACGACGCTCTCGAAGTCCCATCCGTCGTAGGCGGAGGCGAAGACGGGACGCCAGTGCGACCACCCGGGCGGCACCGGGGCGCGTGCTGCCCGGCGCGGGCTCGTACTGGTTGAGGAACTTGCCCACGAGCCCGGTGGTGTAGCCGGCCTGCTGCAGCCGGACGTTGACACTGCGCCGGGCGTTGCCGTAGGCGCGGAACGCCTCCCAGCCCCCGATCGGGCCGACCGCATTCGGGGTGTTGGCCGTGTTGGTCAGGACGCCGGTCTGGTGTGGGTACTGGCCGGTCGCCAGGCTGGTGCGCGACACGCAGCACAGCGAGTCCACGACGTAGGCATGCGAGTAGGAAGCACCCGTCTGGCGCATGGTCCGGGCGTGCTGCATGGACTGGAGCAGGTCCATCGAGAAGTCGTCCATGAGCACCAGCACGATGTTCGGCTGCCGCGCGATCACGGCCTGGGCCGGCGTGTGCACGGCCTGCGGCCGAGTGTTGGCCGCCGACACGGGCTGGTCGTGGAACTGCTGGACCGGCGCGCTGCAGGCCGTGATCAGCGCGAGTCCGGCCAGGGCCACGGTCATGCGACGCATACGTCCCCCGTATCCGCTCAACGGCGGACCGACTGGCCCGCGTGCCGCGCCTCCAAAAATAGTTCCGGGAGACGCCGTTGTCTGGAAGACGCGCGAAGTCGTGGTTTGGTTGCCCCGGATCGCGAAGCAGCGGCTCAGTAGAGACCGCGTCAGAAGAGGATCGGGTCAGGAGACGAGCAGGTCCCGGACCAGGTCGTGGATCAGGTCGTAGCCGTGCTCGGTCAGGATCGACTCGGCGTGGAACTGGATGCCTCGGTAGTGCGGGCCCCGCACGACGTGGATGTCGCCGGTCGCGCTGTCGGCCTCGACGCGGACGCCGTCCGGGAGCGGCTCGGTGGTCGAGCCTGTCGAGACCCTCCCGACGAACGTGTTGTAGAAGCCCACCCGCTCGGTCCGCCCGGCGATCGAGACCGGCGACTGCGTCCCCTGGAACACGATGTCCTTGAACGCCAGCGGGATCCCGAGTCGGTCGCAGAGGGCCTGATGACCCAGGCACACGGCCAGGAACGGCCGTTCCTGCTCCAGCAACCGATCCACCGCACCGCGGATCGTCGCGATCTTCGGGTCGTCCCCGTCCCGCGGGTCGCCCGGGCCCGGGCCGACGATCACCAGGTCGTGCCCGTCGAGGTCACCTTCGGCGTACTTGTCGTGCCGCACCACGGAGCTCGACATGCCGAGGACGCCGAGCACGTGGCGCAGCATGTTCACGAAGTCGTCCTCACCGTCGAGGATGACCGCCGACTTGCCCTTGAGCGACGGGTCCGGGGCGGAGTCGCCCTGGTCGGTGAGCCAGAACGTGCTGAGCCTGCGGTTGCGGGCATTGAGCTGGATCAGCACGTCCTCATCGCTCACCAGCTCCGTCATGTCCACCTGCGGGCGTGGCGCGGGCGGCACCAGGCCGAACGCGGACAGAATGCCGCCGGCTTTGGCGTGGGTCTCGGCAACCTCGTACGCCGGGTCCGAGTCGCGCACGAGGGTCGCCCCGGCCGTGACCGTCAGCCGGCCGTCCAGCGATACGTCCGCGGTGCGGATCACGATCGGGCTGTCGACGACCGGGCCGCCGGTCTCGTCGCGACCGAGGATGGCGAGTGCGGCCCCGTAGTAGCCCCGCCCCTCGGGCTCATAGCGCTTGATCAGGCGACAGGCGTTCTCGACCGGGCTGCCGGTGACCGTGGCGGCGTACATGGTGTCGCGCAGGACCTCGCGCGGGTCACGACTGGTGCGGCCGGCGAGGAGGTACTCCGTGTGCACGAGGTGGGTCATCGGCTTGAGGAACGGGCCCAGGACCTGGCCGCCCTCGTGGCAGATGTCGCACATCATCTTCAGCTCTTCGTCGACGACCATGAAGAGCTCGTAGATCTCCTTCTCGTCGCGCAGGAACTCCAGGAGCCGTCCTTCAGGTCGCCGGTCTCACCGCCGGGGGCGCCGGAGGAGACGCGGAACGTGCCGCTGATCGGGTTCATCCGGACGTCGCCGCCGTGCACGCTGACGTGCCGCTCCGGACTGGCGCCGATCAGGTAACGGTCTCCGGTGAAGAACAGGAAGGTCCAGTAGGCCCCGCGCTCGCGCTCGAACAGGCGGCGGAGCACGGCCAGTGCCTTGTCGTGGCCCCAGTCGGCCACCTTGGCCCGGTAGTGACGGCCGATCACCAGGTTGGCGCCCTCACCCTGGCCGATCTCGTCGCGGATGATCCTGCCGACGAGGTCGGCGTACGTCGCGTCGTCGGTCTCGAAGCCGCCTCGGTCGGCGAACTCCACGTCGGTGTCACTGATCGCCTCGATCACGTCGGCGACCGTGAACTCCTGCTCGGTCTCGACGTCCACCACGACCAGTGGGCTGCCGTCGTCGTGGGCCTCGAAGCCACGCTCGGCTACCTGCCGGAACGGGATCGCCAGCAGGCGGTCGGCGATGTGGCCGGGCTGCGGCCGGCCGTCCTCGAGTGGGACGTCGAGGACCGACGCCACCTCACTGCGCCGACCTCCGACGAGCCCCACCGTGTCCCGGTCACCCGCCCGCGTCGAGCGCCGGACGATCGCCCACGCCTCGTGCCGCCGAATCTCCTCGATCGCGGCCCGGGCATCGTCGGCGGACATGGCCGAAACCCTACTTCCCGCCGACCCGGCGCCAGTTGCCGTCCCACACCCGCCGACCCGGCGCCAGTCGTCACGCGACCGCTCGTGAGCTGACACTGGCGCCGGGTCGGCGCCGTTGAGGACCTCAGCCGCAACCCCGGTCAGCCGGTCGGCCGTGAGGTCGGCGCCGTTGAGGTGACAACTCACGCCGGGTCGGCGCCGTTGAGGTGACAACTGGCGCCGGGTCGGCGTCAGGAGATGGTGGTGAGGAGCTGGGTGGCGCGGGTGAGGACGACGTAGAGGGTGGCCCGGCCGGTGGCGGACTCGTCCTCGATCTCCTGCGGGGCGACCACCACGATCCCGTCGAACTCCAGGCCCTTGGTGTCCAGCCCGGTGAGGACCACGACCCTGTCCTCGCCGGACGGCGAGGTGTTCGAGTCGACGGCGGCGCGGGCGCCGGGCGCGTCGGCGGCCAGCTCCGGCCAGGACGCGAGCCAGGAGTTGACCTCCGAGCGGCGCGCCACGGGTACGACGATCCCGACGGTGCCGGCCACCTCCCCGGCCATCCCGACCACGGCCTCGCGGGTTGTCGACTCCAGGTCACCCACCCCCGTCGAGCACAGCGGGGCTCGCTCCCGTCGACCTGACTGCCGTGGGCAGGTCGGCGTCGAGACCGACCCGGGCGGCGTACGCCGCGGCGTAGGCGTAGATCTCCGAGGAGTTCCGGTAGTTCGTGGACAGGTGGAACTCGTGGAGGTCCTTGCCCTCCAGAGCCGCGGCCCGGGCGGCTGCGGACTCCTCCGGCACCGGCCACGACGACTGGGCCGGGTCCCCGACGATCGTCCAGGAGGCGGCGCGGCCGCGGCGGCCGAGCATCCGCCACTGCATCGGGGTCAGGTCCTGTGCCTCGTCGACCAGCACGTGTGCGTAGCTGTCGTCCTCGATCCGGTGGGTCGGCGGCGACCAGGCCCGCCCGACGGGGCGTACTCGCGGTCGGCGGCCGTGGTCAGCTCGACCAGGTCGGCACCCACGTGGTCGTCGAGCGAGTGGTCGTCCTCGTGCCGGGCCGGGACGTCACCGAGCGCATAGCGCAGCTCGTCGAGCAAGGGCACGTCCTCGACGGACAACGGTCCGTCCCCGCCCCAGGACTTGGCCAGCAGACGCTGGTCCTCCGCGCTCACCACGCCCTCGGCCACCCGGGCCAGGAAGTCCGGGTCGCGCAGCCACGCGAGGACCTGCGGGGCGTCCAGGGGTGGCCACCACTCGATCGCGAAGTCGACGAAGGCCTGGTTGGACAACATCTCGTCGTTGAAGGCTTCGCGACCCCGGTCGCGACCGCGCTCGCCCGTGACCTGCCGCCACATCGCGTCCAGCAGCGTCGAGGCGACCCGCGGCAGCTGCCGGTTCCGGCGGCCGTGTGACATGAGCTGTCGACGCAGCCGGCCGAGGATCCCGCGGTCGAGCACGATCGTGTCGTCGCGCCAGAAGATCCGGAAATGCGTGGGGCTGCCGGGCGCCTGCTGCCGCGCGGTCCGCCGCATCAGCTCGGCCATCCGGGCCGAGCCCTTGAGAGCCGCGACTGCGGGCTCGTCGTGACGCTCGGCGCGGAGCCCGTCGACGACTTCGCCCAGCGAGCGCAGGGCGACGGCGGTCTCGCCGAGCGAGGGCAGCACCCGCTCGATGTAGCGCATGAAGACCCCGCTGGGTCCCACGATCAGCACGCCGCCACCCTCATAGCGGCGCCGGTCGGTGTAGAGCAGGTACGCCGCCCGGTGCAGCGCCACGACCGTCTTGCCGGTGCCTGGGCCTCCCGAGATCGAGACGACCCCACGGCCGGGAGCCCGGATCGCGCGGTCCTGCTCGGCCTGGATGGTGGCCACGATCGAGTGCATCGACCGGTCGCGGGCGCGGGAGAGCTGGGCCATCAACGCGCCCTCACCGATGATCGGGAGGTCGGTCTCGACCGAGGAATCGAGCAGCTCGTCCTCGACGCCCACCACCTTCGGGCCGGTGCAGCGCAGCACTCGACGCCGGACGACGGAGTGCGGCTCGGCGGCCGTGGCCTGGTAGAAGACGGCCGCCGCGGGCGCGCGCCAGTCGATCAGCAGCGAGTCGCGGTCGGCGTCGCGCAGCCCGATCCGGCCGACGTACCGCGGCTCGGGGTCGAGCTCGGCCCGCAGGTCGAGGCGGCCGAAGACCAGCCCCTCGTGCGCGGCGTCGAGCTGGGCCATCCGCTTCGCGGCCTGGAACACCATCGCGTCGCGCTCGACGAGCCCACCCTCGTGGCCGAGCCGGCCGCGACCGTGCCCCTCTCGGGCGAGTTCCTTGGCCGCTGCCGCGGACTGGTCGAGCTGGCGGTAGACCCGGTCCACGAACGCCTGCTCCCGAGCGACCTCGCGCTCGGCAAGCTCCTCAGACACTGTGATTCCTATTCCCCCCGAAACCGGATATGGCAAGTTGACCAGCCTACCCGGACCAGCCCCCGGGAGCGCAGGAATTCCGCGTGGAGGAACTCAACCTGCTGCGTCTACCTCTTGCGCTCGAGGAAGGCCGTCATCGCCTCACGCGCCGCGTCGGACGCGAACAGCTCGGCGGACAGCGCGGCGAGGTCCGCGCCGTGCTCATCGATCCTGGCCACCAGGTCGCGGTTCAGGATCCGCTTGGACTCGCGCAGCCCTTGCGGTGCGCCGGTCGCCAGGGAGGCGCAGACCCGATCCACCTCGGCGTCCAGCCGGTCACCGGGGACCGCTGCAGTGACCAGGCCGTACGTCGCCGCGTCCGCTCCGCTGAAGGCCTCACCGCCCAACGTGGTCAGTGCGGCCGCGCGAGGGTTCATCCGGTGATGGACGGTGAGGGAGATGATCGCCGCGGCGAGGCCCATCTTGACCTCGGTGAGCGCGAACGTGGCGTCCTCGTCGGCGACCGCGATGTCGGAGGCCGCGACGATCCCGATGCCACCGGCCCGAACGGCGCCGTGCACGCGGGTCACCACGGGCTTGGTCATGGTGGCGATCAGCCGCTGCAGCTCGACGATCCGGCGGGCCCCTTCCTCCATGCCGTCGCTGGTGGCCTCCGACAGGTCCGCCCCCGAGCAGAAGGCCTTGCCCTCGGCCCGGACCAGCACCACCCGGACCGCCGGGTCGGCCTCGGCCGCCTCGAGACGACCGAACAGCTCGGAGACCAGCTGCCGCGACAGGGCGTTGCGGTTGTGCTGCGAGTCGAGGGTGATGGTGGCCAGGGCACCGCCGCCGTCGCCGGCCGCGCTGACGTCGTACCTCACGAGCTCGGTCATGGGCGTCATCCTGCCGCACCCTGCTTTCGGCGGCGTATCCGATCCGGAAGGCCGCCCGCTCCGAATCCCGACCATGCGGAATCGACTCACCCATGCCGGCTTCGGCATCCTCGCGACCCTGGTCGGCATGGCTGCGGGCCACCTCGTGGCCGCGCTGACGGACCCGGCGGCCTCCCCCGTCCTGGCGGTGGGCTCCACCGTCATCGACCTGACGCCCACGCCGGTCAAGGAGTGGGCGGTCCAGCAGTTCGGGACGGCCGACAAGCCGATCCTGATCGGCTCGGTGCTGCTCGGCGCCCTGGTCCTCGCGGCCGTCGCGGGGCTGCTGGCGCGGCGCAGGTTCGTGCTCGGTGCCGGGCTGCTGGTGGTCCTCGTCGGAACCGCCGGGGTCGCCGCCCTGCTGCGCCCGACCGCGACCGCCGCAGATGCCCTGCCCGCAGTCGTCGCCGGGATCGTCGGGGTCGGCGCGCTGCGGTGGCTGACCCTGACGTGGAGTGGTCGCGACCGACTCGACCACCGAGCCGACCGACTCGACCACCGAGCGGAACGACCCGACCACCACCCAGCGCCCGAGGGCACGCCGAACCCCAGCCGGCGCGGAGTGCTCATCGCCGCCGGAGTGCTCACGGCCGCCGCCGCCGTCATGGGCGGCGCCGGCCGGTGGATCACGCAGTACCGCACCCGCCCGGCCGACATCGCGCTGCCCGCCCCGCGCGACCCGGCGCCGGCGTTCCCACGCGGCCTCGACGACAAGGTGCCGGGCATCACGTCCTTCCGGACGCCCAACGACGACTTTTACCGCATCGACACCCGGCTCACGCTGCCGACCATCAGCGTCGACGACTACGAGCTCACCATCGACGGGGACGTCGACAGCGAGCTCACGTTCAGCTTCGACGAGCTCGCGGCGATGCCGCTCATCGAGCGGGACATCACCCTCACCTGCGTCTCCAACGACGTCGGCGGCCCGTACGTCGGCGGCGCCCGCTGGCTCGGCGTCCGGCTGACCGACCTGCTCGACCGTGCAGGGGTCGGGGACTCCGCCGACCAGATCCTGAGCACCGACGTCGACGGGATGACGATCAGCACGCCACTCGACCTGGCGACGGACGGCCGGGACGCGATGATCGCGATCGGGATGAACGGCGAGGCCCTCCCGCGCGAACACGGCTTCCCGGTGCGGATGGTGATTCCCGGGCTCTACGGCTTCATCAGCGCCACCAAGTGGCTGACCCGGCTCACGCTGACGACGTACGCCGAGCAGGACGCCTACTGGACCGAGCGGGACTGGGCGACGGACGCGCCGATCAAGGTCCAGAGCCGGATCGACACGCCCCAGTCCTTCGACACGATCGACGCCGGGGACAGGTTCATCGGTGGCGTCGCCTGGGCGCAGCACCGCGGCATCGACAAGGTCGAGGTCACGATCGACGGTGGCAGCTGGCAGGAGGCCCGCCTCGGGCCGTCCGCGGGAGAGGACTACTGGCGACAGTGGTACCTGCCCTGGCGGGCCGAGTCGGGTGACCACGAGCTGCAGGTGCGCGCGACCACCCGCGACGGTGAGGTCCAGACGACGGCCAAGGCCTCGCCTTTCCCGAACGGCGCCAGCGGCCTGCAGAAGATCATCGTCAAGGTCAGCTGAGCCGACCAATCCGCCCACGCGGCTGCTCCGAACACTCGGTGAAAGCAACCCACAGGAAAGGCTCAGACATGAAGCTCAGCACACTGCACCGGAACGGCGGGCTCGCCGCCTTGGCGCTCACGCTCTCTCTCGGGCTGGCCGCCTGTGGTGAGGACGAGGAGCCGACCGCCGGCAGCGACACGTCCGAGACTCCCGCGGGGGAGGAGTCTCCGATGGAGGAGGCCAGCCCGGAGGCGCCAGACCTACGGCGCGGCGTGCGGCGAGGTCCCCACCGAGGGTGACGGCTCCTTCGACGGAATGGCGACCGCCCCGGTCGCGTCTGCGGCGAGCGCCAACCCACTCCTCCAGACCCTCGTGACCGCGGTCACCGAGGCCGACCTGGTGGAGCCGCTCAACTCGGCTCCGGAGATCACCGTGTTCGCGCCGGCGGAGCCTGCGTTCGCGGAGATCCCGAAGGAGGACCTCAACGCCCTGCTCGCCGACAAGGAGACCCTGGCCGGCGTCCTGCAGCACCACGTCGTGGGACAGCAGATCGCACCGGACCAGCTCTCCGGCGAGTTCGAGACCCTCAACGGGGACACGCTGACGATCAACGGATCCGGCGAGGAGGCGACCGTCGGGGACGAGGAAGCGACAGTCCTCTGCGGCAACATCCCGACCGCCAACGCCACGGTCTACGTGATCGACACGGTGTTGATGCCCTGATCCGACTTGGCCCTTTGGTCGAGACGGGAAAGGATCACGACGTGGACCCGATCCGCCCCAACACCCCCGGCGTCCCCGCTCCCGATGCGGGGGCGCCGGGGGCCGCGGACCTCGGACAGCTGTTGAAGCTGTCAGGCCGTGGTGACGAGGCTGCGTTCGCGCGGCTGTACGACGCCAACTCGGCCCGGGTCTTCGGGCTGGCGGTGCGGGTCGTGCGGGATCCGTCCCAGGCCGAGGAGGTGGCCCAGGAGGCGTTCCTGGAGATCTGGCGGTCCTCGGCCCGCTTCGACCCGGACCGGGGCAGCGCCCTGGCGTGGCTGCTGACCATCGTGCACCGCAAGGCGGTGGACCGGGTCCGGTCCGCGGAGGCCTCGACCCGGAGGGACACGACGTACCACCAGCAGACCCAACCGGTTCCACACGACTCGACCGCCGAGGCCGCCCAGGCCTCGCTCGAGGCGCGCCGCGTCCGCGCGGCCCTCGAGCACCTCACCGAAGTCCAGCGCCAGGCCCTTGAGCTGGCGTACTTCGGTGGCTACACACACACGGAGGTGGCGCGCATGCTGGACCTGCCGGTCGGCACCGCCAAGACTCGCATCCGGGACGGACTGATCCGGCTGCGCGACACGATGGGAGTGGGTACCGCATGAGCGACATCCATGCACTCTCCGGCGCGTACGCCGTGGACGCCCTCGACGACATCGAGCGCGCGCAGTTCGAACGCCACCTGGCTGAGTGCGCCGACTGCCGCGCGGAGGTGGCAAGCCTCCGAGAGGCGGCCGGGCTCCTGGCCGAGACCACCCTCGCGGCCGCGCCCGACACGCTTCGGGACCGGGTCCTGGCCGACATCGCCACGGTCCGCCCCGTGCCTCCGCAGACCGTCGCGACCACAGCCCAGCGCCGCCGGCGATTTCGCCCGGCAGCGCTCGTGGCGGCCGCGGCGGTCGTGATCGCCCTCGGCGGCGGGGCTGTCGTGTGGCAGCAGCCGTGGGCCGACGAGACCGAGCAGGCCCCCAGCCTCAGCGCGGTCGACCGGGTGCTGCAGGCCGAGGACGCCGAGGAGTACCAGCAGAGCCTCCCCAACGGCGCGGAGGCCACCCTGACCCGGTCGAAGTCGCTGAACCAGGCAGTCCTGGTCGCCAACAACATGGCGCCGCCGCCGCCGGGA
Organism: uncultured Actinomycetota bacterium; assembly: GCA_963733895.1. Taxonomy (GTDB): domain Bacteria; phylum Actinomycetota; class Actinomycetes; order Propionibacteriales; family Nocardioidaceae; genus Nocardioides. Next base: position 81,454 of record CAVTEY010000002.1, on the reverse strand, counting down.
ACGGTCTACGAGCTGTGGCTGGAACACGAAGGGGTGGGCATGGTCCCCGCGGGTCTGATGCCCCGCGGCCGGGACGCCAGGATGCTGCTCGAGGGCGACCCGGCGACAGCCGTCGGGGCCGGGATCACCGTCGAGCCCGCCGGCGGGTCCGAGACGCCCACCGGCGAGACCGTCGCGCTGATCCCCTTCGAGAACGCCTGATGCTGGCTCCGCACCGCGTCGCATTGGTCGGTTCCGGTGTCGGACGGTGATCGAGTCGTTCTCGGTGGTCGAGCTCGTCGAGACCACCTTCGCCACGGCCGTCGTCGCTGTCCTTGCCATGACGGTCACAGCCGTGATCTCGCGTCGCATCGGCAAGGTCGGCATCGTCGACATCACCTGGGGGATCGGGCTGACCGCGATCGCCGTGGTGTGCGCGGTGCTGGGTGGCGACCGGCGGGGGTGGCTGCTGGTGGGCCTGGTCGCGGTCTGGGGGCTGCGCCTGTCGTGGTACATGTTCCGGCGCTCCCGTGGCCAGGGCGAGGACGCGCGCTACCTGAAGCTGCTCGACGGGGGCGGCTTCCGGGCCGCCGTCCGCAAGGTCTTCGTGTTCCAGGGGCTGGCCCTGTGGTTCGTCGCGCTTCCCGTGCAGACCGCGGCCGTCTGGGACGTGGCGTGGTGGTGGCCGGTCTGGGTCGGTCTGTCGCTGTGGCTGGTCGGCGTGGTGTTCGAGGCGGTCGGCGACACCCAGCTGGCGGCGTACAAGCGTGATCCCGACCGCGGTCCGGTGATGGACCGCGGTCTGTGGGCGTGGACCCGGCACCCGAACTACTTCGGCGATGCCTGCGTGTGGTGGGGCATCTGGCTGGCCGGCGGCCTCGCCTCGGGGTGGCTGCCAGCGCTGCTGTCCGTGCCTGCACCGATCGCGATGACGTACTTCCTCATCTACGCCACCGGCGCCCGCCCCCTGGAACAGACGATGATGCAGCGCCCCGGCTACCCCGAGTACGCAGCCCGGACGTCGATGTTCTTCCCGCTCCCGCCGAAGCGGCCGTGACGCAGGTCCCGGGGCGGGCATGGTGCGAGTGACCCATGAACGCCCGGTCCGGGATGCACAGTTCGACCGACGCGGCCCGGGCCGTGGGTTGCCTAGCGTCACGGCATGTGGACCTCGATTCCGACGTTGGCCGGCACCGTTGCCACCGTCGTGTTCGCGGTCAGCACCCTCCCGATGCTGGGCAAGGCGCTGCGCAGCAAGGACCTGACCTCCTACAGCACCGGGAACCTGGTTCTGTCGAACGTCGGCAACGCGTTCTACTCGTTCTACGTGTTCCACCTGCCGCCCGGGCCGATCTGGGCGCTGCATGCCTTCTACATCGTCTGCTCAGGGCTGATGCTCTTCTGGAGCCGCCTCTATGCCCGCCGGTGTCATGACGGAGAGGCCGCGCGAGCGGGCCGCTCGAGTGGTTGACTCGGCGGCATGGACGCCGTGGCGGTCGCGTTCGAGGCGCATCCGCGGACCGGGTTCCTGCCACGCAGCCAGCGCCGGCTGGCGGCGTACGACGGGCCGCTGCTGATCGGGCACGGGCAGACCAACTCCCAGCCCCGCACCGTGGCTCGATGCTCCGGCTGCTCGAGGTCGAGAAGGGGCAACGGGTGCTCGACGTCGGGTCCGGGTCCGGCTGGTCGACGGCGCTGCTCGCGCACCTCACCGGCCCGTCCGGCGAGGTGCTCGGCGTGGAGATCGAGGCCGACCTGGTGGCGTTCGGCCGCGACAACCTGGCGGCGACCGGCCAGCCCTGGGCCACGATCTCCAGGCGGAACCGGGCGTCCTGGGCCTGCCCGACCAGGCACCGTTCGACCGGATCCTGGTGTCCGCCGAGCCCCGCACGCTGCCCGACGAGCTCGTGCACCAGCTCGCCGACGGCGGCCGGATGGTGATCCCGGTCGACGGCACGATGCTGCTGGTGATCCGTTCGACGGCGACGACATCGAAGTCACCCGGCACGGCGGCTACCGGTTCGTGCCACTGCGCTGATCCGGGCCGGTGTCCTCGTCCGGCGGCAGCCGGTCCTCGAACGTGACCACGACGGTCTCGAAGCCCTTGTGCCGCTGGGCCCGTGCATAGCCGGTGTAGGCGCGGCGGTCGGCCTCGGTGAGGTCGACGGCGTCGGTGAACGGCGTGAGCAGGGCGCGCGGCCAGAGCCGCCGCTCCAGGACGACGTTCACCTCCATGCCGAGAACCCCCATCACCGAGGCGATGAAGATGATGCCGATGAGCCCGAGGACCAGGCCGAAGGTCTGGTTCATGGCACTGGTGCTGGTCAGGACCTGCTGTACGTAGAACGTCCCGAGGTACTGCAGGGCCTGCCACAGCACCGCCACCACCAGCGCCCCCGGCACCGCACTGCGCAGGCTGTGTCGGCGCGCGGCGGCCAACCGGAAGAAGAGGGTGAACACCAGCGTGTTGACGAGGATCGTGCCGAGCATGATCGGCCACTGGTAGGACGTGATGCTCTCACCGAGCACCTCGGTGTGGCTGGCGAGGATCGAGAGCACCGTGACGGCGAGCACGGCGAGTCCGCCGATCGACAGCAGGAGCAGGCTCTTGAGCCGCAGCAGGAGCGGGTTCGGGCGGCTGTTCCGGGGGACGGACCAGGCCGTGTTGGTGGCGTTCTGGATCGCCTGGCCGAGCCCGAGCGCGCCGTACAAGGCGGCGAGGGAACCGAGCACGATGGCCGTGGTGGACCCGCTCAGGCCCCCGGGAAGCCCGAGCTCGTTGCCGATGATCGGGAACTGGGCCAGCGCCGAGTCGAGCACCTGCTGCTCCAGGTCGGGGTTGCCCTGCAGGACGAACGCCAGGGCGGAGGTGCCCAGCAGCAGCAGCGGGAAGACCGCGACGAACGCGTAGTAGGTGATGATCGCTGCCAGGTAGTTGCCCTGGTCGTCGAAGAACTTGTAGACGACGGCGAGCGGGAACCCGACCGGCGGGAACCGTCGTTGCGCGCGATCCACGCTGGCCAGGGCCTTACCCACACCGCTCACGCTACCGGCGCGGCCCCCGGATCCCGGGCAGTCGACCCCTCAGTACGATTTCGGCAGGCCCAGCGAGTGCATGGCGACGAAGTTGAGGATCATCTCGCGGCTGACCGGCGCGATGCGGCCGGCGCGAGTGGCGACCAGGAGACCGGCCATGCCGTACTCCTGGGTGATCCCGTTGCCGCCGTGGGTCTGGACCGCCCGGTCCGCCGCATCGCAGGCGGCCTCGGCGGCGGCGTACTTCGCCATGTTGGCCGCCTCCCCGGCGCCCATGTCGTCCCCGGCGTCGTAGAGGGAGGCGGCCTTCTGGGTCATCAGCCGGGCGAGCTCGATCTCGATCTTGGACTGCGCGAGCGGGTGGGCGATGGCCTGGTGCGAGCCGATCGGGGCCTGGAAAACCGTGCGTTCCTTGGCGTACGCCGCGGCCCGGTCCAGGGCGAATCGCGCCAGCCCCGTCGAGAACGACGCGGCCATGATCCGCTCCGGGTTGAGCCCGGCGAAGAGCTGCACCAGGCCGGCGTCCTCGTCGCCCACCAACGCGTCAGAGGGCAGCCGCAGGTCGTCGATGAAGACCTGGAACTGCAGCTCAGGAGACACGATCTCCATCGGGATCGGCTTGTACTCGAACCCCTCCGCGTCGGTCGGCACCACGAAGAGGCAGGGCTTCAGCTTTCCCGTCTTCGCGTCCTCGGTGCGGGCGACCACGAGCACGTGGTCGGCCTCGTCGACCCCGGAGATGTAGATCTTGCGGCCGGTCAGCAACCACTCGTCGCCATCGCGGCGGGCCGTGGTCGTGATGTTGTGGGAGTTGGTGCCGGCGTCCGGCTCGGTGATCGCGAAGGCCATGGTGCTGGTGCCGTCGGCGATGCCGGGCAGCCACTTCCTCTTCTGATCCTCGGTGCCGTATCGGCTGATGACCGTGCCGCAGATGGCCGGGCTGACCACCATCATCAGCAGCGGGCAGCCCTGGGCGGCGAGCTCCTCGCAGACCGCCGCGACGTCGCCGATCCCGCCGCCACCGCCGCCGTACTCCTCCGGGATGTTGATCCCGAGGTAGCCGAACTTGCCGATCTCCAGCCACAGGTCGGTGGTCTTGCCGCCGCTGCGCGCCTGCTTCGTGAAGTACTCACGGCCGTAGGTGCCGGCCAGCTTCGCCACCTCGCGGCGCAGCGCCTGGCGCTCCTCGGACTCGCTGAACGCAACGGTGTCGGTCATCCTTCTTCTCCTTCTGAAACCACGGCCAAGACCTCGCCGGAGGCCACCTGGGCACCGGGATGCACGTCGAGCTCGGTCACCACGCCGGCGTGCGGCGCGCTGACCGTGTGCTGCATCTTCATCGCCTCGAGCACCAGGACGGTCTCGCCGGCCTCGAGCCGGTCACCCTCGGTCACCGCGACACTGACCACGGTGCCGGGCATCGGGGCGAGCAGGGAACCGCTCGCGACGGCGTCCGCGGGATCGACGAACCTGGGCACCTCGCGGAGCCGAACGTACCCAAGGGGCCCGTCGACGTGGATCTCCCGCGTGCCCGGGAGGGTGACCGGCTCGATCAGTACGTCGGTCGCCCAACGGATGCCGTCGACCTCGAGGGTCACCCGGCCGGGCTCGACGGCTGGGACCCGGATGTCGGAGTCGGGGAAGACCAGGCCGTCCCCGCCCGCGAGCCAGGCCACGGACTGCTCTTCGCCGCCGACCTCGAAGCTCATCCGCTGCGGCTGGCTGACCACGTTGCGCCATCCGGACGGGATGCCCCGTTGGACTCCGCGACGCTGGTGTTCGTCGGCGACCACGGCAGCCACGGCCGCTCGGAGCGCCCAGCCCGGATCCGACAGCACCTCCCCGGTGCGACCTTCCAGGAATCCGGTGTGCACCCGGGCGGCCAGGAACTCCTCGTCGCGCAGGACCGAGACCAGCTGGTCGCGATTGCTGGTGACTCCGTGGATCCGGGCTCCGGCCAGGGTGCGGGCCAGGGCGCGGGCCGCCTCCGCCCGGGTGGGCGCGTAGGCGATCACCTTGGCCAGCATCGCGTCGTAGTGGGTCGACACCTCGCTGCCCGAGGCGTAGCCGGGGTCGACCCGGATCCCCGCCTCGCGGGGGATCTCGAAGGTGGTGAGGACGCCCGACTGGGGTTGGTAGTCGGTGGCGGGGTCCTCGGCGTACAGGCGGGCCTCGATCGCGTGGCCCTCCGGTGGTTGAGGTGCGAGCGAAGCGAGCCCCTCCGGTGGTTGAGGTGCGAGCGAAGCGAGCCCCTCCGGTGGTTGAGGTGCGAGCGAAGCGAGCCTCGAAACCCCGGAACCCTCGGCACCCTCGGCCACGGCGAGCTGGAGCTCGACCAGGTCGACGCCGTGCACCAGCTCCGTCACCGGGTGCTCGACCTGCAGTCGGGTGTTCATCTCCAGGAAGAAGAACCGCTCGCGCTGGGGGTCATAGAGGAACTCCACGGTGCCGGCACCGACGTACCCGATCGCGGTGGCGGCGGCCCGCGCCGCGTCGTGCATCGAGGCGGCCACCTCGGCCGCGAGGTCCGGCGCCGGCGACTCCTCCACGACCTTCTGGTGCCGCCGCTGGAGTGAGCAGTCCCGCTCCCCGAGCACGAGTACGTCGCCGCTGCGGTCGCCGACCACCTGCACCTCGACGTGGCGGCTGCGCTCGACGTAGGGCTCCACGAACACGGTGCCGTCGCCGAAGGCGGACGCCGCCTCGGCCCGCGCGGCCTCGACGGCACCGGCCAGGTCCGTCAGGTCGCTGACGATCCGCATTCCGCGGCCACCCCCGCCCGCCGACGCCTTCACGAGCACCGGCAGGTCGTCGTCGGTCGCGTTGTCCGGCACAAGGTTGGGCAGCACCGGGACCCCGGCCGCCTCCATCAGCGCCTTTGCCTCGATCTTGGAGCCCATCTGCTCGATCGACTCCGGGTCGGGGCCGACCCAGGTGCGGCCGGCCGCCATCACCGCTCGAGCGAAGTCGGCGTTCTCGGACAGGAAGCCGTAGCCGGGGTGGATCGCGTCGGCGCCGGTGCGCTTCGCGGCGTCCAGCATCAGGTCGATGTCGAGGTAGGTGTCGGAGGGTGCGTTCCCCGGGAGGTGTACCGCGACGTCGGCCTCGCGGACGTACGGCAGATCGGCGTCGGTGTCGGAGTGGACGGCGATGGTCTCGATGCCGAGTCGGCGACAGGTCGCGAACACCCGGCTCGCGATCTCGCCACGGTTGGCGACCATGAGGCGCTGGATCATCGTGGCCTTCACATTCGAAAGACGCCGAACCGGTCGGTGCCGGCGTACGCCTTGTTCTCGATCACGGACAGGCAGATGCCCAGGACGGTGCGGGTGTCCCGCGGGTCGATCACGCCGTCGTCGTAGAGCATCCCCGACAGGAAGAACGGCAGCGACTGCTCCTCGACCGACTCCTCGACGAAGGCGCGCATGCCGGCGTCGGCCTCCTCGTCGTACGCCTGTCCCTTCGCCTCGGCCGCGGCCCGCGCCACGATCGACAGCACTCCCGCAAGCTGGGCGGGACCCATCACCGCCGCTTTCGCGGACGGCCAGGTGAACAGGAAGCGGGGGTCGTAGGCGCGGCCGTTCATGCCGTAGTTCCCGGCGCCGTACGACGCCCCCATGATCACGCTCAGGTGGGGGACGGTGGAGTTGGAGACGGCATTGATCATCTGGGCGCCGTGCTTGATGATGCCGCCCTGCTCGTACTCCTTGCCGACCATGTAACCGGTCGTGTTGTGCAGGAACAGCAGGGGTACGTCGATCTGGTTGGCGAGCTGGATGAACTGGGTCGCCTTCTGCGCCTCCTCGGAGAACAGCACACCCTGCGCATTGGCGAGGATGCCGATCTGTCGGCCGTGGAGCCTCGCCCACCCCGTGACGAGTGAGGAGCCGTAGAGCGGCTTGAACTCGTCGAAGGGCTGGGTGTTGCCGGGACCCGTGCCGTCGCAGATCCGCACGATCACCTCGCGCGGGTCGAAGGGTTCCTTCAGGTCGGTGGGGATCAGGTCGAGCAGCCCGTCGAGATCCTCGTCCGGCTCCGCATAGCCGATACCGGTGGTTGAGGTGCCGAGGCGCCCTGGCGCCTGAGCCGGCGCTCCTCGCACCTCAACCACCGGTTTGCGCCAGTTCAGCCTCGCCACGATCCGGCGTCCGATCCGGAGCGCGTCCCGCTCGTCCTCCGCCAGGTAGTCCGCCAGGCCGGAGACCCGGGCATGCATCTCGGCCCCGCCGAGCGACTCGTCGTCCGACTCCTCCCCGGTCGCCATCTTCACCAGCGGCGGCCCACCGAGGAACACCTTGGCCTGTTCCTTGACCATCACGGTGTAGTCGCTCATGCCCGGCACGTACGCGCCGCCGGCCGTCGAGTTGCCGAAGACCAGCGCGATGGTCGGGAGCCTGGCGGCGGAGGAGCGTGTGATGTCGCGGAAGAGCTTCCCGCCCGGGATGAAGATCTCCTTCTGGGTGGGCAGGTCCGCCCCGCCCGACTCCACCAGGGCGACCGTGGGCAGCCCGTTCTCCTCGGCGATCTGGGAGGCCCGGAAGATCTTCTTCACCGTCCATGGGTTGGAGGCGCCGCCCTTCACGGTCGGGTCGTTGGCCGTGATCAGGCACTCGACGCCCTCGATCACGCCGATGCCGGTCACGACGCTGGCGCCCACGGTGAAGTCCGAGCCCCATCCGGCCAGCGGCGAGAGCTCGAGGAAGGCCGAGCCCTCGTCGACGAGGAGCTCGATCCGCTCGCGCGGCAGCAGCTTGCCCCGGGCGTGGTGGCGGTCGACGTACTTCTCCCCGCCGCCGGCGACCGCCTTCGCGTGTTCGGCGTCAAGCTCGGCCAGCTTCTCGAGCATCGCCTCGCGGTTAGCCGTGGTCACCGTTGCCTCCCGGGTGCAGGGGTTTCGACACGCTCCGTCACGGCCTCCTGCGTCGGCCGTGGTCGCTGCTCAACCACCGACGTCACCTCCGCTCCGCGGCCGTGAACCCCAGAAGCTTCGCGGCCAGGTCCGTGAGCACTTCGCTCGCGCCTCCCCCGATCGGCAGGATCCTGGCGTCGCGGTAGTGCCGCTCCACCTCGGTGCCGTGCATGTAGCCGGCTCCTCCGTGCAGCTGGACGGCCTGGTCGCAGACGTACGTCGCGCAGTCGACCGCAGTCTGCTTGGCGAGGCATGCCTCGGCGATCACGTCGTCGCCCGCGACGTGACGGGCCGCGATCGCGCGCGTGTAGGTGCGCGCCACCTCGACCTGCCTCCGCATCTCGACCAGCTTGTGCTGCACCACCTGGTGGGCGATCAGCGGCTTGCCGAAGGTCTGACGCTCGCGGCAGTACGCCGCAGTCAGCTCGAGCGATCGGGCCGCGATGCCGTAGGCGTGGACTGCAAGCGCGATCCGCTCGACGACGAACTGCTCGGCGATCTGCGCGAAGCCTGAGTTCTCGGCCCCGACCAGGTTCGCGACGGGCACCGGGGTGTCCACGAAGGACAACTCGGCGGTGTCGGAGCAGTGCCAGCCCATCTTGGACAGCGCGCGGTCGACAGTGAAGCCGGGTGCACCCTTCTCGACCACCAGCAGGGAGACGCCCGCGCGACCCCGGGACGATTCAGCAGAGCCGCCGGTGCGGACGGCCGCGGTCACGAAGTCGGCCCGCACCCCGCTGGTGATGAACGTCTTGGCGCCGCTGACGAGGTAGTGCTCGCCGTCCCGCCGAGCCGTGGTGCGGATGCCGGCGACGTCCGAGCCACCACTGGGTTCGGTGACGGCGAGCGCACCGATCTTCTCCCCCGCCAGAGTCGGCCGGACGAATCGATCGACCAGATCCGGGTCGCCGGCCGCCACGATGTGGGGCAGCGCGATGCCGCCGGTGAACAGCGCTGCCATCAGCCCGCTGGAGGCGCCCGCCTCGAACATCGCCTCCTGGACCACCACCGAGTCGAGCAGGTCGCCGCCCTGGCCACCCACCTCCTCGGGGAAGGAGATCCCGAGCAGGCCCTGCTTGGCCGCCGCCAGGTGCAGGGAGCGCGGGACCTCGCCCGCCTCCTCCCATTCCTGGAGGTGCGGCGCCACCTCACGGCGTACGAAGGTCGCGGCCGTCTCCCGCAGGGCCTCCCGCTCGGCGGTCATCGGGCTGCCTCCGTCGTTGGTTCATCAAGGTATGCAGCCGAGCCGGCACTTCCCATGGTCCGGACACCGTGGGAAGTGCGGGTTTCCCTGCATACCTTGATGAACCTGCGCCGCCGACTCACAGCAGACCGTCCTGGACGTGCACCGTCCGCGAGCGCAGCCACTCACCGAGTCCCTTGGCCTGGGGGTCGAACCGGGTGGAGGCCGCGACCCCGTCCCCGAGGAGGCCGTGGATCAGCACGTTGACGGCGCCCAGGTTGGGCAGCGTGTAGACCTCGACCTCCAGGTCCGCGGTCTCGGGAAGGAGCTCCTGGATCTTCCGCGGCGTGACCAGTTTGGTCAGCCAGGTCACCCGTTCGGCGTACTTGTCCGAGCCGTCGTGCGCGACCCACAGGCCGACGTTGGCGTCGCCGCCCTTGTCCCCGGACCGCGCGTGCACGAAGGTGCCGAGCGGCATCCTCCGCGTGCGCACGTCAGCGGGCGCAGGGAACTCTGACGGCCGGTGACCGATGTCGCTGGACTCGCTCCCGAGCTCCGGTGGGTCGGGGACCTTCTCGCGACTCCCGTCGGCGTGGACGACCGCGTGCGTGACCGACGCCCGGTCGACGTACTCCGATCGATAGATGCCGTACGGCGTCGGCGAGGCGGGCGGGGCGGTCAGGGTGAATCCCGGGTAAGACGCGAGCGCGAGCTCGACAGCCGCCGCCGTGAACCGCTTGCCGACGGGGTGGGTGGACGGGTCCTTGACCGTGCACCGGAACAAGCACGACGCGGCCTCCTCGGTCTCGGCGTCCACGTGCGGGACCGACGTCCGCGACCATGACACGGACGCGGGGGCGGCACCGCTCGCGGCGAAGGCTGCTTCCATCTGCTGGCGCACCCAGTCCGCCTTGGCGTCGATCTCGAGCCCGGTGAGGACGAACTCGACGGTGTTGCGGAAGCCGCCGAGCTGGTTGACGCACACCTTAAGGAGTTCAGGCGGGGCCGAGCCGCGGACTCCGGAGATCGCCACCCTGTCCGTGCCGTCCTGATCGAGCGCGATCGTGTCGAGGTGGGTCGTGACGTCGGGCCCGACGTAGCGGGTGGACTGGATCTCGTAGACCAGCTGGGCGGTCACCGTGTCGACGGTGACGGCGCCGCCCGTGTCGTCGTGCTTGGTGATCACACTCGAGCCGTCGGCGGCCAGCTCGGCGACCGGGAAGCCCAGCGATGCCCCGGTGTGCTCCAGGGTGCGGAACCCGGAGAAGTTGCCCCCGGTGGCCTGGGTCCCGCACTCGAGGACGTGGCCGGCGACGGTGGCACCTGCCAGCTCGTCGTACGACGTGGGCGTCCAGCCGAAGCGACTGATCCCGGGTCCCACCACGAGCGAGGCGTCGGTGACCCGCCCGGTGACGACGACGTCGGCACCCGCGTCGAGCGCGGCTGCGATGCCGAAGCCGCCCAGGTAGGCGTTGGCCGTGAGCGCGTCCGGCCAACGATCGCCCGCGAGCAGCCGCAGGTCGTCGCCTTCGACGTGTGCGATCGCCGGGTCGAGGCCAAGTCCCTTCGCGACCTCGCGCAGCTGGTCGGCGAGGCCGACCGGGTTGAGCCCGCCGGCGTTGCTGACGATCCTCACCCCGCGTTCGACGGCGAGGCCCAGGCAGTCCTCGGCCTGGCGCACGAACGTGCGGGCGTATCCGAGCGCCGGGTCCTTCATCGCGTCCCGGCCCAGGATGAGCATGGTCAGCTCGGCGAGGTAGTCACCGGTGAGGACGTCGAGCGGACCACCCTCCAGCATCTCCCGCATGGCGGAGAGCCGGTCACCGTAGAAGCCGGAGCAGTTGCCGACCCGTAGTACGTCGGTCATCGTGGCGGCCTCCCCTCGCCCGCCGGTCCGGCGAACGCCTGCGCGATGCCCAGCCACTGGTCGGCTTCCTCGCCGGACGCCTTGAGGTCGGTGTCGTCACGGTGGATGCGCTGGGTGACCAGCAGGCAGAAGTCGTATGCCGAACCGCTCACCGTCTGCGTTGCGTCCTCCGGGCCCCAGGTCCACACCTCGCCTGACGGCGCCGTGAGCTGGACCCGGAACTCCTCGGTCGGTGGCTGCATCCCGTGCACCGAGAACGCGAAGTCCCTCGTGCGTACGCCGAGGTGCGCGACGTGCCGGATCCGGTCGGTCGGCTCGGGCTGGGTGCCGACGGCGTCGTACACGTCGAGCGCGTGCGCCCAGGTCTCCATCAACCGAGCGGTGGCCATCGAAGTCGCCGACATGGGTGGGCCGAACCAGGGCACCTTCTGGCCCTCGGGGAACTCCCGCAGGGTCTGACCCAGCGCCTCGCGGGCGGTGCCCCAACGGGCCAGCAAGGCGCGCGGAGCCAGCCGGCCGACCTCAACTGCCTGCTCGCTGACGAAGCGGTCGGGGTCCCCGAGCGCCCGAAGCACCACGGCGTCCCAGGCGTCCTTGTCCGTGGCGGCGACCACCGCGACCTCGTCGGTCCACAGCAGGTGCGCGATCTGGGTCGAGATGTCCCAGCCGGTGGCGGGCGTGGGGGTGCCCCAGTCCGCCTCATCGAGGCCGGCGACCACACTCCAGAGCTGGTCGCCCTCAGCCTTGAGGTCGGTCAGGAGGGTGTCGAGGAGCTCGCTCATGTCGCCTCCCGCAGGGCCGCGTCGAGGGTGACCGCCCACCTGTCCAGGATCCGCGAGCGGCGTCGCGCGTCGTCGGAGATGGTGTTAGCCAGGCCCAGGCCACGGACCAGGTCGAGGGTGGCCTGCACCAGCTCGCGGGTGCCCGGCCGCACCTCGTCGGCGCCGAGCAGGTCGACGGTCAGCCGATGGGTCTCCCGGCCGACACGCTGCTCGAGGGGAGCGACCGCCGCGAGCAGTGCCTCGTCGGTGCGCGCGGCGACCCAGAGCTCGAGTGCCGCGGTGAAGACCGGGCCGGTGAAGTGGTCGGCCAGCATCTGCAGGACTGCCCGGGTCCTGCGTCGGCCGGTCGGCAGCCGCTCGGCGGCCGCGGCCAGCTCGGCTCCCCGGACCTCGGTCAGGTGCTCGACCGCGGCCACCACGAGGGCGTTCTTGGTCGGGAAGTGGTGCAGCTGCGCGCCTCGGGACACCCCGGCCCGGTCCGAGACCAGCGTGGTCGACGTACCACTGAAGCCGCGTTCCACCAGGCAGTCCACCGTGGCCTCCAGCAGCCGGGCCCGCATCGCACGGGTGCGCTCCTCCTGCGGGACGCGGGTGGTGGTCACTCGGTCATGGTCGCGCGAGCGTCAACAAACAGTCAAGCCTGACTTTTTGTATCACTTGTCAGGCAATCCCTGAACTTGTCGGGCCTAGCGATGCCTGACATGTTCAGGGATCCCCGGCCGGCCGGGGATCCCTCGGTCGGGTCAGGACGACGCGCGGCGGGTACGACGCTCGCGCTGCAGCTCGCGGAGGTACTTCAGGGCATCCACCTCGATGGTGTGCCGCTTGGACGCGACGTACCGCTTGCGCAGCTCCGCGTCGTACGCCGCGATCTGCGCGCGCATCTCGCGCACGGAGGGCAGGTGACGTCGCCGGCGATGATGTCGGCCACCCAGTGCGCCTGCGCCTCGGCCAGCGGCATGATCGCGCCGATCGGCTGGACCAGCCCGATGAAGTAGAGGCCGGGGTGATCGGGCGAGACCACCCGCCGGTAGAGGTCGACGTGGTTGTCGTCGGCGCGGATGACCTCCTCGTCGAGGAACGGGAAGCTCACCTTGTAGCCGGTGCAGTAGACGACGACGTCGACCTCGACGGCGGTGCCGTCGGCGAAGAAGACCTTGGCCCCTCGAACCGGTCGAGGTTCGGCTTGACCGCGATGTCGCCGTGGCCGAGCCGGGTCAGCAGGTCGTCGCTCACGGTCGGGTGCGCCTCGAGCACCGTCGTGGTCGGGCTGGGGCAGCCCGTAGTCGGTGACCTTGCCGACCGAGAGCCGGAGCATCGCCTTCATGCCCAGCTGCTGGAGCCACGAGCGGCCCGCGGGCGAGGGGCGAGTCGGTGAGGTGGTCGGTCGGCATGCCGAACATGAACTTGGGCACGATGTAGGCGCCGCGGCGCATGGCCAGGTAGGTCTCCCGCGCGACCCGCGACGACTCGACGGCGATGTCGGTCGCCGAGTTGCCGATGCCGAGCACCACGACCCGCTTGCCCTCGAGCAGCGTCGGGCATCCGGTAGTAGTGGGCGTGGATCTGCTCACCGGGGAAGGTCTCGCTGCCGGGAAAGCTCGGCTCCGGCCAGCGCGGATCCCAGTGGTGGCCGTTGGCGACGAGGACGTGGTCGTAGTGCCGCTTCTCCGGCTCGCGGCTCGGGCTCGATCGGCCGGACGGTCACGTCGTACCCTCCGCCGCTCGGCCGGCGCGACCTTCACCACCTCGGTCCGGAAGGTGATCTTGTCGCGCAGCCCGAAGTGGTCGACGTAGTCGTCGAAGTACTCCGCGATCTGCCAGTGGTTCGGGTAGTCGGGCAGCGACTCGGGCATCGGGTACGCGGCGTACTCCATGGCGTTCCGGGAGGTGTTGATGTGCAGCGACCGGTACGCCGAGCTGACGCCGTTGTCGTTGTCGTAGCGCCAGTTGCCGCCAACGCCCGAACCCATCTCGAAGCAGTCGAAGGCGATGCCCGCGCGCATCGAGCACCTGGGCCGCGGTGATGCCGGAGGACCCGGCGCCGATGATGCAGACGCGCGCGGAAGACATGGCAGCCGAGCCTAGGGCAGCCCGGATGACGCGGGAGTCGTGTCGGCACGCGGACAGCGGCCGGCCTGGCTACGGGGCGCTCTGCCACAGGCCCATGCTGTTGCCCTCGACGTCCTTGAAGTACGCCGCCCAGCCCATCTCGCCGACGGCCTGGCGGCCCAGCAGCGTCTGCCCGCCGAGCTCTCGATCTTCGGGCCAGGGCCGCGTCGATGTCGTCGACGTCGATGACCATGATCGGGCCCTCGTTGGGGCTCTCGCGCCGCAGCATCCCGCCGTTGATGAAGCCCGGCTCGGTCGGCCCGGTGTCACCCGACGGGCCGGTCGTGGCCGAGGTGTAGGACATGCCGGGCATCTCCATCAGGTCCCAGCCGAACGCATCGCGGTAGAAGCCTCGCGCCCGGTCGGCGTCGTCGAAGGGAATCTCGAAATGCACTACCCGTCCGCTCATGCTGCGGACCCTACGCCAGACTCACGGGCATGACGACGATCCTCATCACCGGTGCCTCGGCCGGCCTCGGCGCGGAGATGGCGCGGCAGTTCGCCGCCCGCGGGAACGACCTGGCGCTGTGTGCTCGCCGGACCGACCGGCTGCAGGAGCTGAAGTCCGAGATCCTGGCGGCGCACCCCGATCGGCGGATCGAGGTGCGGGCCCTGGACGTGACCGACCACGCCCAGGTGTTCGAGGTCTTCCGGGCGTTCGCCTCCGACTTCGGCACGATCGACCGGATCGTCGTAAACGCGGGGCTCGGCAAGGGCGCCCCGCTCGGCACCGGCAAGTTCGAGGCCAATCGGGCGACCGCCGAGACCAACTTCGTCGCCGCGCTCGCACAATCGGAGGCGGCCATGGAGATCTTCCGGGCCCAGAACTCCGGCCACTTCGTGATGATGTCCTCGATGTCCGCGGTGCGCGGTATGCCGAAGTCGATGACGACGTACGCCGCCACGAAGGCCGGCGTCGCCCACCTCGCCGAGGGCCTGCGCGCGGAGCTCTACGGCAAGCCGATCAAGGTGACGGTGCTCTACCCCGGCTTCATCGCGTCGGAGATGAACGAGTACGGCGCGCACGCGCAGCCGATGATGGTCTCCACCGAGAAGGGCGTGCGCGCGATCGTCTCCGCCATCGAGAAGGAGAAGGCCTCCGCCTGCGTCCCGCCCCTCCCGTGGGCACCCCTCTCCGTCGTGATGCGGCACGCGCCGCTCCCCGTCTTCAAGAGGCTCTTCTGACGGGCCACGCGCGATCTCACCGGGTTTCGAGGCTCAGGCGCAAAGCGCCGTCGCATCTCAACCAGCGATGAGTCAGCGGTAGGTGAGGAGCTCGTCGGGCAGGTGCTGGTGGTCGTTGAAGGTCAGCAGGGTCAAGCCGCGACGGCCGGAAACCACGCGTGTGATGGAGGTGTTGACCACCACCGGCGCCATCCGCGTGTACGTCTCGGCGCCGGCCCCGAGGAGGTCGCATGCTGCTGAGGAGATCGGGCCGCCGGACGTGACCACCACAACGGTGCCTGCGTCAGCGAGGCCGTCCAGGGCAGTCCGCACCCGTGCCCGGAAGTCCGGAAAGGACTCGTCGTAGGCGTCGTCCTCCTCGCCGGACGTCCAGCGCGTGGTGGCCGCCTCGAACCAGGCCTGGAACTGGGTGCGGTCCGGCTCCCCCTCGAAGGACTTCGGCTGCGCGGCCAGCACCGCGAGATGGTCCATCTCGTTCCACTTCTCGTCGAGGGCCGGGGTGGCCCGCCACCCGGCCGCCTTGGCCGCGATCTCGGCGGTACGCCGCTGGCGAAGCATCGACCCGTGGACCAGTCGGTCGGGCTGCAGGTGAGCCAGTGCCTCACCCACGACCGCAGCCTGTCGCTCTCCGGTGTCGGAGAGCACGTCGTAGTCGGCCTCACCCCACGACGCCTGGCCATGCCGGATGAGGAGTACGACGCCCACGTCCAGCAGGCTAGACGAGTGATTCCAAGGGGGTTGCCTGACTCGCGACTCACCGCATCCCGACCGGCGGCGTTGTCGTCGACTCGACGATGCTCCGCATCGCCTTCGCTCCTCCGCCTTGCCGGATCGGGCGCGGATGAGCCGCTCGCTTGACTGGCACCCCTTGGAATCACTCGTCTAGTGGCAGACTCGCAGGCGCCCCGATCCCGTCCCAGGAGTGCCGGATGCTGCGTGCCGCCGTTCTGGCCACCACGCTGCTCCTCGCCCTTGCGGCCTGCGAATCGGAGGAGCCTGCAAAGAATGCCGAACCGGACGCGACCGCCATCGAGACCGGTCTGGCCGGGCTCTTCGCGGGCGACCACCCCGGTGACCGGGAGACCGAGGACGGCCGGTGCTTCGCCGCCGAGCTCACCGAGCTGACCACGCCGGAAGAGCTGCAGCGGGCCGGAGTCCTCGACGCGTCGTACGACGTCATGGCAGAGCTGCCGTCGTTGCCCGAGGACGTCGCCCAGGCCTGGGTGGACGCGCAGTTCGCGTGCACCGACTTCGTCGAGGCCTCCACCCGGGCCCAGGAGAAGGTGACGAAGGGTCAGCTCGACGCAGAGGCGTATGCCGCCTGCCTGCGTGCGGCGTTGTCGGAGGAGCAGGTGCGGTCGGCGACGGTCGCGTCCCTCACCGGCGACTGGGAGTCCCCCGAGGTCGCCGAGCTGACCACCGCGCAGACCTCCTGTGCCGAAAGCGCATGAGTGCACAGATCGGGTACTGATTTACCTCGATCGAGCCATGGACGCGCAGGGACCGCAGGGCTAGCGTCGAGAGTTGGGCATGAGACCACCTCACCCCGGAGGCGGCCTGAAGGACAGGAGGCCACGCAGTGTTCATCCAGATCATCCAAGGCAAGTGCACGAGGCAAGACGAGCTCCGCGCCATGGCGGAGGGGTGGGCGCGACGAACTCGGCCCGGGCGCGATCGGCTGGCTCGGCGGCACGTATGGCTTCACCGACGACGACATGTTCGTCGGCGTGGTCCGCTTCGAGTAGCCGCGAGGCGGCGATGGCCAACTCCGGCGCCCCGAGCAGGGTGCCTGGGCGGAGCGGATGATGGCGCTGATGGACGGTCCGGTCGAGTTCCACGACTGCGACGACGTCACCCTGATGATGGACGGCGGCTCCGACAGCGCCGGCTTCGTCCAGGTCATCCGCGGCAAGGTGCGCGACGCCGGACGGTGAAGTCGATGATGACCGACACCGCCATGCTGCACGAGATGCGGCCGGACATCCTCGGTGCGACGCTGGCGATCGAGGACGACGGCACGTTCACCGAGACGATCGCGTTCACGAGCGAGGCCAGCGCCCGCGAGGGCGAGGGCAAGGCGATGCCGGATGACGGCCGAGATCGGACTTCGAGTCGGTGATGAACGACGTCGCCTTCTACGACCTGCACCACCCCTGGTTCGACTCCGCGAGGACCGAGCGGCGCTGACTGACGCGCTGCTGACGCGCACCCGCTCAGGCAGCCACGGTGGTGACGACCCGCGCGCGCAGCACCGGGTCCCGTCCAGCCTGGCGAGGGTGCGCACCAGCCGAGTCGAGCGACCAGGCCAGGAACGGCACGGCGACCAGCACCGACAGCTGCCAGGCGGGCACCCGGGCGAGGGCCGAGAACACCACCCCGGTCAGGGTCGTGCTCACCGCCAGCCGGGCCGAGTAGACGACCATCAGCTCGGCGGCGCGGGGGTCGCGCGGGCCGAGCGCAGGTCGACGGCGTACGGCCGCTGCTGGCCGACCAGCGCATCGCGGCCGCCACGACCTGCACGGTCACCACGACCAGGTGCAGACCAGCGCGGCGAGCTCGGCGGTTGCGGGCATGCCGGCACGCAGGCGACGCGAGCGCGATCGTGATCGCCGAGGCGAGCGACCAGGAACTCAACCGAGCACGTAGGCCCGCGCCGCGAAGACCAGCTCCGGGCTCGACGGGCAGGCTCTCGCGCCACAGGCCGCCGCGCCCGTCCAGGCACCAGACGTTGACGCCGAAGAGCAGGGCGCCACCGGACGCGACCAGCCCCGGCAGGACGCCAAGGTGGGCCAGGGCAGGTTGCCCGCGATCGCCACGAGGCCGGGTCCGACCGCGAGCACGACCATGCCCCGCCGCATCGGGACGGTCCGCCACACCGAGGAGCGGTCGGTACGGATCAGGGCGAGCAGGTCCGAGCGCGGGGACGGGCAGCGGCAGCGCGGGTCTCGCTCTCGACCCGCGCCTCGTCGCGAGGAGCGTGCCGCGACGCGAGCCGGGCGCGGGAAGACACCGAGCAGCAGTCGCCACCACCGCCAGGCCGAGCGCGCCGACCACGGTCAGCGCCCATCGCCAGGTCAGGCCGTCAGTGGCTCCGGTCATGATCCAGACCGTCGGCACCTGGTCGAGCAGTGTGGTGAGTCGGTCGCTGCAGGTGCAGCCACCCGGCCACTGCCAGCAGGACCACGCCGAGGCTGCGCACGACCAGGAGCCCGTGCCGCCGGCGCCGCACCGCCTCCATGGTCCACGCCACCACCTGCGCGAGAGCGGTGGCGGCGGCGAGCCAGAGAAGTACGACCACCTGACCGGTCGCCAGCAGATCGCGGCCCGATCGCGTAGGCGGCACTGCCGAGCAGCACCCAGGCCTGGATCAGCCAGGCGATGTTGAGCGGCGCCAGCAGCAGGGCGCCGAGGTGGTCGGTGGTCGGGCTGATCGGGTAGGCGCACCGCCTGGTCGCGCGGCAGCAGCTCGCGGCCGCCGCCGGACACCACGGCAGAGATGACCGCGAGCGCCAGGAAGCCGGCGAAGCCGGTCGGGAGCAGGAGGAGCACCTCGAAGGCACGCGAGCTGTCACCGGCTCCCGGCGTGTACGCCGGGACGACGGCCGTCGCAGCGGTGACGAGGACGATCCCGGCGAGTACCCAGCGCGCGACGCCGCGACGTCGTACGGTCGCGGCGCGGAAGGCCAAGAGGTGACGGACGGCCGCGACGGATCCCAGCGACGATCCCAGCCGCGAGCCCTTGGTCGAGCCCCTAGTCGAGAAGCCCACGGTAGGCACGTGCGCCCTCCTCACCGGCCATGTCGCCGGCCGCCACGCTCGCCACCCGGGAGCCGCCGCGGAGGACGAGGACGTCGCCGCAGGCCTCGACCGCCAGCTCGCGGAGGTGGGTCGACACCAGGACGCAGGCGCCGCGGGCCCGGGCGTCGGCGATCACGTCGAGGGTCGCCTCGACGCCCGTCGGGTCGACGCCGTCGAAGGGCTCGTCGAGCAGGAGGACGACGGGTTCGTGCAGCGAGGCGAGGATCACCGACAGGCGTCGGCCCATCCCGTGGGAGAACCCGGCGGTGACCCGGTGGGCGGCGTCACCCAGCTCGAAACGTTCGAGGAGATCGCGGGCGCGCGGCTCCCAGTTGGTCAGCCGGCGCAGGCGCGCGGCGAGCTGGAGGTGCTCCCACGGGGTTGCCCGCGGGACCAGGCCGCCGACGTCCGGGCAGTATCCGACCCCACGCTTGACCTGGAGTGCGTGAGTCCGCACGTCGAAGCCCGCGACATGCACCAACCCTGCAGTGGGCGGCACCACGCCCGCCAGCACCCGCATGGTGGTGGACTTGCCGGCACCGTTGCGGCCCAGCAGTGCGGTCGCCTGGCCGGCATGCGCCGCCAGGTCGATGCCGGCCACCGCCTCCACGTCCCCGAAGCGGACGTGCAGGCTCCGGACCTCGACGACGGGCTCGTGCACGGGTTGGGGAACGGGCGGAGTCACTGCAAAAGTCTCGCCGACCCGTCCGCACCTGTCCTGAAAACGGCTGACCCGTCAGAAACTTTCTGACGGGCAGCGTGCGGTGTACACGGAAAGTCTCGGGGCGCACCATGGAACCCACGGGGGTCCTCGCGGGTCGTCCTGCACGACAGGCGACGAAGGGAGACCCGCGATGGCAGACAAGGAAACGCTCGCCCTGGGTCGAGTCACGCCGGCGGACACGCCGCGACCGAGCCTGGCCGAGATCTTCCAGCTGTCCTACCGGCGGCTGGTGGTGCAGCTGTACGGCGTGGTCGGCAACCTCTCGGAGGCGGAGGACCTCGTACAGGAGGCGTTCGTCCGGGCCTCGGCCGCCGGCGGCCGGTTCCGCCGGGTGGACAACCCGGAGGCATGGCTGCGGCGGACCGCCATCAACCTGCACCGGAACCGGTGGCGCAAGCTGCGCAACTTCCATCGCGTCCGGCCGCAGCTGGAGGCACCCCCTCCGGACCCGCCCGGACTCGACGAGCACGTCACCGTCATCCAGGCCCTGCGGCAGCTGCCGGAGCCCCAACGGGAGGTGCTCGCACTGCACTACCTCGCCGACCAGCAGGTGGCCCAGATCGCCGAGCTCCTCGGCGTCGCCGAAGGCACCGTCAAGTCACGGCTGATGCGCGGCCGCGAAGCACTCGCCGCCCTGTTGTCGGAGGAGGAGGACCATGAGTGAGCAGAAGCTGAGGGAGTTCGGCGCCCGCGCCGAGGAGCTCGTGACCCTCCCGGACTTCGCCGACCTGGACCGCCGGGGCGGCGCCCTGCCGCGCCGGCCTCGTTGCGGCCTCGGCGCTCGCGTGCCTGCGTGCTCGCGGTCATCGGCGTCGTGGTGGCTCAGTGACGACCCGCCGAAGGCCGCCGAACCCATCCGGCCCCCGGACGAGGCGCCCGCCGCAGGCGCGGCCGTATCCCGGTGCCCGGCCATGGAGACCCTGGAGCGCGGCACGTACGAGCTCCGGCCCGTCCTTCGGATTCGCTACTCAGTGCGTGCCCGGATCACCCTGCCGGACGGATGGAACGCGTGGGAGGGGCCGAACCGCTTCAACGGGCACGCACCCGGCAGGTCCAACGAAGAGGCGCTCGGGCACGCCACGTGGTACGCCGGGATGCTGGTCCTGGACGTCAGCGCCGTGGCGTCGCGTCCATGCCAAGACCCGACGACCGGCGACGAGGTCAGACGAGACTCCCCCGATGCCCTGGTCGCGGCCATCACGCGGATCCCCGGCCACCGGGTCACTCTCAACGAGGAGGAGTCGCCCGACAAGTTCGGCTACCCGGCCACGCACCTGCGCCTGCGTGAGACACCGGCAATCGAGGAGTGCCGCGTGGACTTCAACCTGTTCAGGACCGGCAACGGACTGGTCGGTGGCGGCGGCGACGACATGTGGGTGGTCGACGTCGACGGTCAGGCGATCCTGGTCGCCGCCGGCAGCGGACGCCAAGGCGCCGCCCGCCGTGCACCGGGAGCTCGAGGCCATGGTCGACTCCATCGAGTTCTACTTCCCGGAGCCACCGCGACGGCGGTTGAGGTGTCCCGGGCACTCAGGCCGGGAAGGACTCCCCCTTCTCGGCCAGGTCGCGCAGGTACGGCGTGGGCGCGGAACCGGTCGCCGTACTCCTCGGCGAGCTCGTCGGCGCGGGCGAGGAATGCCTTCAGGCCGATCTCACCGGTCGGCGACTCGTAGCCCGTCATGAACTGCGCGGCCCCGCCGGTGTTCGGCGGGAAGCCGATGCCCATGATCGAGCCGATGTTGGCAGCGGCCGCGGACTCGATGACGCCCTCTTCGAAGCACTTCGCGGTCTCCAGCGCCTCGACGAACAGCAGCCGGTCCTTCACGTCCTCGAAGGGCACCTGCTCCGCGGCGACCGGGAAGTGCTCGGCCAGGCCCTTCCAGAGACCGAGCCGCTTGCCGGTCTCGTCGTACTCGTAGAAGCCCGCGCCCTTGAGCCGGGAGGGCCGCCCGAGCTCGATCATCGTGTCGACCACGTGCTCGCCGGGGTGCGGCGTGTAGGTGCCGCCGGCCCGCTCGGCGGCCTCCTGGGTGGCGACCCGGATCTTCCTCATCAGCTCCATGTTCAGCTCGTCGGAGAGCTGCAGGGTGCCGACCGGGTAGCCGTCCTGGGTGGCGGCCCTCTCCAGCGACACCGGGTGCACGCCCTCGGCGAGCATCGCGAGCCCCTCGTTGACCATCGTGCCGATCACCCGCGAGGTGTAGAAGCCGCGGCTGTCGTTGACGACGATCGGGGTCTTCCGGATCTGCTGGACCACGTCGTAGGCCTTGGCCAGCGCCTCGTCGGAGGTCTCCTCGCCCCGGATGATCTCGACCAGCGGCATCTTGTCGACCGGGCTGAAGAAGTGCAGGCCGATGAAGTCCTTCGGCCGGTCCACGCCGGCGGCGAGCTCGGTGATCGGCAGCGTCGAGGTGTTGGAGCAGAGGAGGGCGTCGTCGTTGACGTGATCGAGCGATCTCCGCGAACACCTGGTTCTTCAGGGACGGGTCCTCGAAGACGGCCTCGATCACGAGGTCGCAGCCGGCGAGGTCGGCCGGGTCCGCGGTCGGCGTGATCCGGCCGAGCAGCTCGGCCTTCTTCTCGTCCGTCGGCTCTGCCCTCGGCGATGGCCTTGTCGAGCAGCTTCTCGCTGTACGCCTTGCCCTTCTCGGCGTTCTCGACCGCGACGTCCTTGAGCACGACCTGCATGCCGGCGCGGGCGCACGAGTACGCGATGCCGGCGCCCATCATCCCGGCGCCGAGCACGCCGACCTTGACCGCCTGGTACGGCGGGATCCCCTCGGGCCGCAGCTTCCCGGCGTTGATCGCCTGCAGGTCGAAGAAGAACGCCTGGATCATGTTCTTCGAGTTCTGGTTGACGACCAGCTTGGTCAGGTAGCGCGACTCGATCCGCGACGCGGTGTCGAAGTCGACCTGCGCACCCTCGACCGCCGCCGACAGGATCGCCCGCTGCGCGGGGTAGACGGCGCCCTTGGTCTGCTTGCGCAGCAGGGCCGGGAACGCCGGCAGGAACTGCGCGAGCTTCGGGTGGCTCGGCGTGCCGCCCGGCATCTTGTAGCCGTCCGCGTCCCAGGGGTTCTGCGTCGACTCGGGGTTGGCCTTGATCCACGCCTTCGCGGCCGGGACCAGCTCCTCGCGGGTCGCCGACCACCTCGTCGACCAGGCCCTTCTCCGGCGGCGACGTGCGGGCTTGAACCGGGTGCCCTGCAGCAGCACGTCCATCAGGGCGGTCTGGATGCCGAGCAGCCGTACGACGCGGGTGACGCCGCCGCCGCCGGGGAGCAGGCCCAGGCTGGCCTCGGGCAGGCCGATCTCGGCCTTGGGGTCGTCGACGATCACCCGGTGGTTGCAGGCGAGCGTGATCTCGTAGCCGCCGCCGAGTGCGGCGCCGTTGATCGCGGCGGCGACCGGGCGCGGGAAGGTCTCGAGCCGGCGCAGTGAGGCCTTGATGCTCTCGCCCATCTCGAAGATCGCGGGCGCGTCGTCCTTGGTCGTGGCCTGGACCATCGGCCTTGAGGTTGCCGCCGGCGAAGAAGGTCTTCTTGGCGCTGGCGACGACGACGCCGGTCGATCTGCCTCCTGCTCGTCGTACAGCCGGTCGACGGCGGCGGCCATCGACTCCATGTACAGCTCGTTCATGGTGTTGGCGCTGGCCGTCGGGTCGTCGAGGGTGAGCGTGACGATGCCGTCGGCGTCGCGCTCGTAGCGGACGGCGCTCTCAGTCTGGGTCTGCGTCATGAGTTGTCCTTGAGTGGAAGATCTCTGGTTGCTGTGGTCAGTCGTCTCACCGGGTTTCGACACGCTCCGTCGCGACCTCGCCTGCTCGGTCGCGGTCGCTGCTCAACCACCGATGTAACGCGAAGATCGTCGGAGTTGGTCATGAGCTCTGCTCAGACCAGCTCGACGATCGTGGCGATGCCCATGCCGCCGCCGACGCAGAGCGTGGCGAGGCCGCGGCGCAGGTCGCGCCGCTGGAGCTCGTCGATCAGGGTGCCGAGGATCATCGCGCCGGTGGCGCCGAGCGGGTGGCCCATCGCGATCGCGCCGCCGTTGACGTTGGTGATCTCGTGGCTGATGCCGAGGTCGCGCATGAACCGCATCGCGACGGCGGCGAACGCCTCGTTGATCTCGAACAGGTCGATGTCGTCGACCTCGAGGCCGGCCTTCGCCAGCGCCTTGCGGGCGGCCGGGGCCGGGCCGGTGAGCATGATCGTCGGGTCGGCGCCGGACACGGCGGTGGCGAGCACCCGGGCCCGCGGGGTCAGGCCGAGGTCGCTGCCCACCTGCTCGGTGCCGATCGCCATGATCGCGGCGCCGTCGACGATGCCCGAGGAGTTGCCGGCGTGGTGGACGTGGTCGATCTTCTCGACCCAGTGGTACTTCTCCAGGGCCACGTCGTCGAAGCCGGCGTCGGCGCCGATCTGCGGCGAACGACGGCTTGAGGCCGGCCAGGCCCTCGACGGACGTGTCGGGGCGGATCAGCTCGTCGTGGTCGAGGATCGTGAGGCCGTTGAGGTCCTTGACCGGTACGACCGCGTCGGCGAAGTAGCCGTTGGCCCACGCCTTCGCGGCCCGGTGGTGCGACTCGGCGGCGAACGCGTCGACGTCCTCGCGCTCCCAGCCCTCGAGGGTGGCGATCAGGTCGGCGCCGATGCCCTGCGGGACGAAGCCGGTGCGCAGCGCGGTCGCCGGGTCGGAGGCCCAGGCGCCGCCGTCGGAGCCCATCGGCACCCGGCTCATCGACTCGACGCCGCCGGCGAGGATCAGGTCCTCGAACCCGCTGCGGACCCGGGCAGCGGCCTGGTTGACCGCCTCGAGCCCGGAGGCGCAGAAGCGGTTGAGCTGGACGCCGGCGACGGTCTCGGGGTAGCCCGGCCGCCAGCGCGGCGGTCTTGGCGATGTCGCCACCCTGCTCGCCGATCGGGGAGACCACGCCGAGCACGACGTCGTCGACCCGGTTCGGGTCGAGACCCGGGTTGCGGACCTTGATCTCGTCGAGGAGGCCGACCATCAGGTCGACCGGCTTGACCTCGTGCAGGGAGCCGACCTTCTTGCCCTTGCCGCGCGGCGTGCGGATGTGGTCGTACACGAAAGCTTCTGCCATGCCGCGATTGTGACACTGTTACTGTCACTGTCGTCAAGGTGGTCGGCACCAGTGTGCTCGGGTCACCCCGCCGACCGACGAGGAGATCGAGCGTGGACGAGACCGTCGAGTCGCTGCGCGAGCTGCTCACGCTCGACGAGCTGACCAACCGGGTCGGGATGAGCGTGCGCAACGTCCGCTTCTACACGACCAAGGGGCTCGTGCCGCCGCCGATCCGCCGCGGCCGGTCCGGCTACTACACCCCCGACCACGTCGCGCGGCTCGAGCTGGTGCAGGAGCTGCAGAGCCACGGCTTCACGCTGGCCGCGATCGAGCGGTACGTCGCCCGGATCCCACCGACGCCACCCCCGAGGACATCGCCCTGCACCGCGCGATGCTCGCGCCGTGGCAGTCCGAGCGCCCGTCGAGATGACCCGCGCCGAGCTCGACAAGCGGTGCGGTCGGAAGCTGGCGACGACGACCTCGACACGCTCGCCGCCCTCGGCATCGTGCTCCGCACCAAGCGCGGCCGCTACCAGGTCGCCCTCTCCCAGCTCTCCGTCGGGCTCGGCCTGCTCGACCTCGGCTTCCCGACCGAGGCGGCGCTCGCCGCCGCGGACGTGTACGCCGCGCACGGCCGCCAGATCGCCGAGGAGCTCTACGAGCTGTTCCGGACCATGGTCTGGCCGGTCTACAAGGAGTCCGGCGCCTCCCCGGAGCGGCTCCAGGAGGTCGTCGAGCGGCTCAAGCCGCTGTCGATCGCGAGCCTGGTCGCGGCGTACGAGGCCGCCATGGACGAGACCAAGCGCGAGGGGATCGCGCGCCGGGCGGGTCGGGTTCCGAGCTCAGCCGGCTGAAGCCCGACCGGCGGTTTCGGTGCGGGTTCCTAGGGTGGGCCCATGAGCGATGCGCCGACCGTGCTGGTCACCGGCGCGACCGGCTTCATCGGCCGCCGGCTGGTGCCCGCGCTGGTGGAGCGCGGCCTCGACGTGCGGGCGATGACCCGGAGCCCGGAGAAGTACGACGGCCGCGGCGCACGCCGGTTGCCGGCGACGTGCACGACCGCGCATCGCTGGACGTCGCGCTGGACGGTGTGGATGTCGCGGTCTACCTGGTCCACTCCCTCGACGACCCCGACTTCGAGCGCAAGGACGCCGAGGCGCGCGCGGACGTTCGGCCGGGCGGCCGCCGCCGCCGGCGTGCGACAGATCGTCTACCTCGGCGGGCTCGGCGCCGACGGCGCCGACCTCTCCCCGCACCTGCGCTCGCGTCGCGAGGTCGAGGGGCTGCTCGGCGAGGCCGGTGTCCCGGTGACGGTGCTGCGCGCGGCGATCGTGGTCGGCGCCGGCGGCATCTCCTGGGAGCTGACCCGGCAGCTGGTCAAGAACCTGCCGGCGATGGTGGTCCCGCGCTGGGTGTCGACCCGGACCCAGCCGATCGCTGTCGACGACGTGATCCGCTACCTCGCCGGCGTCGTCGCGGAGCCCCGGAGGCCTTCGGCCGGATCTTCGAGATCGGCGGCCCCGACCGGCTGACCTACCTCGAGATGCTGCAGGTCGCCGCCGAGGTGTCCGAAGGCCGTCGGGTCCCGATCGTGCGGGTGCCGGTGCTGACGCCCCGGCTGTCGTCGTACTGGCTGGCGCTGGTCACCGACGTCGACGTCACCACCGGCCGCAACCTGATCGACTCGATGGGCACCGAGGTCGTGGTCGACCGACGAGTCGATCCGCGAGATCGTGCCCGGCGACCCGCTGCCCTACGCCGAGGCGGTGCGGCGGGCGCTCGAGGAGCGCAACCAGACCTGAGCGACGGTTCGGATCCCGCGGCCGGGTGGTCAGCCGAACAGGGCCGGCAGCGCGAGCAGCATCGCCGCCGACCAGGTGACGTGGGTCAGGATCGGCGCCAGGATCCCGCCGGACGCCCGGCGTTCAGGCCGACCACGACGCCGAGCAGGACCGCCGCGAAGGCCAGCATCACGTTCCCGGTCGCCAGGGTTGCCAGCACGTAGGCCACGGTCGTGACCGGGACCGGGTAGCGGGTGATCGCGGCGTACACCGCCCCGCGGAAGAACAGCTCCTCGGCGACGCCGTTGACGGCCGTGATCACCAGCAGCAGCGGCACCGACGCCCTCGTCGGCGAAGTCGAGCACCGAGCCGACCTGGTCGTCCAGGAACGGGATCTCGCGCACGACGAGCCCGCCGGCCACGAAGAGCCCCGGCCAGGCCGAGGCCCAGCAGGATCGGTGCGACGACCGGTCGGACCTGGTGACCCGGCCGTCGCTCGATCCGGCCGAGGTGCAGGGGCCCCGAGGCGAACGCGCCGACCGTCCAGACCAGCGGCCAGGCCGAGGGTGGCGGAGTAGAACGACGGGCTGCCCGGCTCGATCCGCAGGGACAGCCCGAGCACCGTCGCCGCCGAGGACGACGACGGCCACGGTGACCAGCTGCCGTCGGCGCAGCGCTCCGGGCGTCTCCCGGTGATCGCGCGGTACGACGTCCCACAGCGCGCGCTGCAGCCAGGCCCGCACCGGATCACCCCTCTCGAGCGGCGACCCTACGGGCCGAACGTCAGCGGCGGCCGGAGCTGAAGGTGGCCGCGCTGTGGTGAGGACCTGCCGCCGCCCGAGGACCGCCGCGGATCCGCCTCGACCGGTTGCGGTTGCCGCCGTTCGAGGAGCGAGCGTCGTCTGCTTGCCCTGGCCCTGGCCGTTGCGCGGACGTCGGCCGCCCTGGCCGCCCCCGCCGCGACGCGAGCGGTTGCGCCCGCCGTCGGACCGGAGCCGGCCCCGATCCGCGCGACGGCCGGGCTGGTGGCCTCGACGATGAGTCCGCCGGGGACCTTGATCCGCTCGCCGGGCGCCAGCTGCGCGAGCATCGGGTGCGAGGATCCGTCGATCCGGGTGGTGGTCGGCTTGATGCCGGCCGCCCGGGTCAGCGGACCGGACGTCGCGTACCTGCTCGTCGGTCATCAGGGTGATGACGGTGCCCGCCGCCCCGGCGCGCGCCGTACGTCCCGAGCGGTGCAGGTAGGCCTTGTGCTCGACCGGCGGGTCGGCGTGGATGACCAGCGCCACGTCGTCGACGTGGATGCCGCGGGCGGCGATGTCGGTGGCGACCAGGGTCGCGGCCTTGCCGGAGTGGAAGGCCGCCATGTTGCGGGTGCGGGCGCCCTGGCTGAGGTTGCCGTGCAGCTCGACGGTGGGAACGCCGCGCTTGTTGAGCTGGCGGGTGAGCGCCTTGGCACCGTGCTTGGTCCGGGTGAAGACCATCGTGCGGCCGGGGGCGCTGGCGAGGTCGACCAGCACCGAGACCCGGTGCTCGCGGCCGATGTGCAGCACGTGGTGGTCCATCGTCGCAGATCGGCGACTGCGACCGAGTCGGCCTCGTGGGTGACCGGTGACCTGAGGAACCGCTTGACCAGGACGTCGATCGCCTTGTCCAGCGTGGCCGAGAACAGCAGCCGCTGGCCCTCCCGGGGCGTCTGGTCGAGCAGGCGACGTACGGACGGCAGGAAGCCGAGGTCGGCCATGTGGTCGGCCTCGTCGAGAACGGTGACCTCGACCGAGCCGAGGGAGCAGTGGCCCTGGCCGATCAGGTCCTCGAGCCGGCCGGGGCAGGCCAGGACGATGTCGGCGCCGCGGCGCAGGCCCTGGACCTGCGGGTTCTGGCCGACCCCGCCGAAGACGGTCTGGGTGGTCAGGCCGGCGGCCTGGGCCAGCGGCTTGAGTGCCTCGTGGATCTGGCCGACCAGCTCGCGAGTGGGGGCCAGGATCAGCGCCCGTGGTGCGCCCTTGCGGGTCGGCCGGTCGGAGGAGACGAGGCGGGCGACCAGTGGCAGCAGGAACGCGTAGGTCTTGCCGGAGCCGGTGCGGCCCCGGCCGAGCACGTCGCGCCCGGCCAGGGAGTCCGGCAGCGTGGCGGCCTGGATCGGGGTGGGTTCGGTGATGCCGATGCGCCCGAGGACGTCGGTCAGGGAAGTGGGTACGCCGAGGTCGGCGAAGTTTTGGGCAGACAAGGGAATGAGCGCTCTTCTGTGTGACTGCCTCGCCACTGCCTGGTCGTGAAGACCTGGCACGTGCGGAGCAAGGGTGCTGCGACGCACGGACAGCGCGCGGCGAGACCGGGCGAGCTGTGACTACACCCTATCGGGGAAGGGTCCGATGGTGTGCATCTTGGCGATGACGGCTGCGTCACGTCGCTCGTAGCGGTTCGTATGCGGCGCGATACGCACGGGGCCCGAGCAGTGGCGCGGCCAGGTCGCGCAGCGGGCCGGGCAGCCGAGCCAGCCTGGACATTCTGTCCGTCGCAGCCTGTACGTGCGGCGACCCGGGGCCGCCGCAACCGATCGAACTCCGCTCCCGCCCCCGTCCAGTCCGATGAGGCACCCAGCAGGTCGGCGAGGGCCAACGCGTCCTCGAGCGCCATCGCGGCTCCCTGCGCCCACACCGGCCCGGTGGCGTGGGCCGCGTCGCCGATCAGCACCAGCCGGCCGTTGTGCCAACGCGAAACGCGCACCTCGTCCACGGGGGCGTGATGGAGCTCGCCACCGTCCCCGAGGACGTCGTCTATGACCTCGGTCACCGGCGTCGGGAATCGCGCGAAGGCATCCCTCAGCCAGGCAGGGACGGCCCCGGTGGCGCCACCGCGGGTGCTGGCGGCGTACCCGTAGACGCGCCCCGGCTCGACCGGGATCAACAGGATGGTCTCGGTCGATCCCGACCACGCCGTCCAACAGTCGACGCCGGGGTTGTCGGCCACGAACCGCCAACTGGAGCTCGTCATGGACGAGGGACGGACAGCGTCCCCCACGATTGCGCCGCGCATCGAGGAGTGCACCCCGTCCGCACCGACCACGAAGTCGTATCGCCGGCCCTCCTCGCCCTCGAACAGGACGTCCACCCCGTGTGGTCCGGGTCGGGCCGCGACCACATGGGTGCCGTGCGTGGCCGCGTCCAGGTCCGGAGGGCGAAGGGCGTCGAGCAGGTGGCCGTGGCGCACGCACACAGGACCGCCCACTCCCTGCCAGAACGCCTCGTCGTCAACGCTGAAGAGGAGGCGTCCGCGGCCGTTGCGGTACTCCCGACGCCGCACTGGTACGCCGCGCGCCAGGACCTGGTCCGCCACCCCGAGGGCCTCCAGGGCCCGCACGGCGTTCCCCGGCAGGTTGAGCCCCATGCCCAGTCGCGGAGCACCCGAGCGCTGCTCGACGACCGTGCAGCCAATGCCACGCTCCCCCAGGGCGCGAGCGAGCGCGAGCCCCGCGATGCCCGCACCCACCACGAGGATCGACGGCCCCTTCGTGTTCGTCATTGAGGTCTCCTATGTTCGCGGGCGCGCCTCGGCCCCCGATCAGCTCACGCTAGGCACCGTGGGAGACCGATGCATCGGTAGGCCGCCTCAGACCCGGGAAGGGGGCATGGGCATTTCTTCGCACTCCCGCCTTACTTACGACGTGAAGCGCAGGGCCCCGTCGTCGATCGCCCCGCGGCGGATCTTGGGCACGTCGAGGAGGTAGTTCTGGCGCAGTCGCCACGGCTCGCGGTCACCCTGCTTCGGCAGGTCCTCCAGGCTCCGCAGGACGTAGCCGGGGGTGAAGTCGAGGAACGGCTTCTCCTTCACCTCGGGGTCCGGCACCGGGACGGCTGACCGGTGGCCGTGCTCGTCCAGGTAGGACAGCAGCCGACAGACGTACTCCGCGACCAGGTCGGCCTTGAGCGTCCACGACGCGTTCGTGTAGCCGATCGTGTACGCGAAGTTCGGCAGCCCGGTCAGCATGAGCGCCTTGTACGCCATCAGGTCCGGCGGGTTCGGCGTCCGCCCGTCGACGGTGACCTCGACCCCGCCGAACAGCTTCAGGTTGAGCCCGGTGGCGGTGATGACGATGTCGGCGTCCAGCTCCCGCCCCGACGCCAGGCGCACTCCGGTCTCGGTGAATGTGTCGACGGTGTCGGTGACGACCTCGGCGGTGCCCTGGCGCAGCACCCGGAACAGGTTGCCGTCCGGGATCAGGCAGAGCCGTTGGTCCCACGGGTTGTAGCGCGGCTTGAAGTGGGTGTCGACGTCGTAGCCCACGGGCAGCTGCTTCGTCGTCGCCTTGCGGATCAGGCCGCGCATGAGCCGCGGTCGGCGCTGGCTGAGCTGGTAGACCGCAACCGAGATGAGCACGTTCTTCCACCGGATGGCGGCGTACGACGCCCGCTCGGGCAGGATGCGCCGGAGCCGGGCCGCGAGTGGGTCCCGCCCGGGCAGGGAGAGGACGTAGGTGGGCGAGCGCTGGAGCATCGTCACGTGGGCGGCGCCGGACTCGGCCAGCGCGGGCACCAGGGTCACCGCGGTCGCACCACTGCCGATGACCACGACCCGCTTGCCCTGGTAGTCGAGGTCCTCCGGCCAGTGCTGGGGGTGGACGATCCGGCCCCCGAAGCGGTCGCTGCCGGCGAACTCCGGCGCGTAGCCCTCGTCGTAGTCGTAGTAGCCGCTGCACGACCAGAGGAAGCGGGTCGTGAACCGGCGCGGCCCGTCGTCGGTCTCCGCCTCGACGGTCCACAGCGCGTCGTCGGAGTCCCAGACGGCGCGGGTGACCCGGTGTCCGTACCTGGTCCGCCGGTCCACGCCGTACTCCTCCGCGGTCTCGCGGACGTAGTCGAGGATGGCCGGCCCGTCGGCGAGCGCCTGATCGCCGCGCCACGGCTTGAACCGGTAGCCGAGGGTGAACATGTCGGAGTCCGACCGGATCCCCGGGTAGCGGAACAGGTCCCACGTGCCCCCGCTCGCGGCTCGGCTCTCGAGGACGAGGTAGCTGCGGCCGGGGTGCTCCCGGGTCAGCTGCGCCGCGGCGCCGATGCCCGACAGGCCGGCCCCGACGATCAGGACGTCGACGTGCTCGGTGCTCACCGACGCGACCCTAGCGATGTCGGTGGCGGGTGCTGGGATGGGTGACGTGACGGGCGAGCGACGAGGAGAGGCCAACGTGAGTGATGTTCGGGAGCGGAAGAAGCGTGCCCGGAAGAGCGTGCTGATCCCATGGGAGGTGCGCAAGGAGCACCGGTGGAGCTATGCGGTGATGATGCTCCGAACGCTGGAGAAACGGCGCGCCGGCGAGGACGTGGCCGACGACATGGCCATGCGTCTGGACCGCTGGTTGGCCGAGCGGGCCGGCGACGGCACGGTCGTCCACTACGAACCGGAGACCGAGTTCGGATTCCACTACGTCCCCCGGCGTCCGGGCCTCGATGCAGACCTGATCCGCTCGCCGGACGCGTCGTGAGGTGGTGACGGTCATCGCGCATACAACTCGACGAAGCGGCTGAGGAGCCCGGGCGGCTCGGTGACGACGCTGCGCCTGGCCATGTCCTTGAGGCTCTGCGCCTCCGGGGGGTGGAAGTAGCCGTACTCCCGATAGACCTCGATCCGGGTGCACAGGCCGTCGATGTCCAGCTCCGGGTGGAACTGGGTCGCGTAGACGTTGGCGCCGAGCCGGAACGCCTGCACCGGGCAGGTGGCCGACGACGCCAGGAGTACGGCGTCCGCGGGCAGCCTGCTGACCGCCTCCTTGTGCCCGAGGAAGGCGTCGAACTCCGCCGACATCCCCTCGAAGAGCGGGTCGCGGCGCCCTTCGTCGGAGAGCCGGATCGCGACGCAGCCGATCGGCTCGGCGTGCGTGCGATCGACGAGCCCACCGTCCAGGCTGCCCAGGATGCCGATGCCGTAGCAGGCGCCGAGGAACGGGAAGTCCTCGTCGACGGCGCGACGGGCCAGGGCGCTGAGCTCGGCCTGGGTGCGCTTCTGGTCCGGTGACTGCTCCTCCTCCGGGTCACTGACGTTGAACGGACCACCACCGAGGACCACCCCCGACCAGTCGTCGAGGTCGACGGAGCCGAGCGGGTCGCGCTCGAGGCGGATCCGGGTCAGGTGGCGCTCCTCCAGGCCGGAGCAGCGGAGCATGGCGGCGTACTCGTTGTCGGCGGCTTCGTCCTCGGCCCGGGTGCCGAGGAAGAGGAAGGGCTTCATCGTCGCGCTCCGGTCACGCCTGGACGGCAGCGCCGCTGTCGATGAGCGCGTCGACGTCCTCGATGCCCCAGGCCGCCAGCGCCTCGCGGGTGTGCGCGCCGGCCTCGGGTGACGGCGGGTGGCCGAGGCTGGATGCGGTGCGGGAGAAGCGCGGCGCCGGTGCCGGCTGGACCAGCCCGTCGCGCTCGACATAGACCTCGCGAGCCTTCACGTGCGGGTGGTCCTTGGCCTCGCTGATCGGGATGATCGCCGCGACGCAGGCGTCGGTGCCCTCGAACACCTCGGCCCACTCGGCCTGGGTACGAGTCGCGAAACGCTCGGCGATCAGCTTGCGGAGCTCGTCGGTGCGTTCCGGGTCGTGGCGGTCCGGCGCCGCCTGCGCGATGCCCAGCAGGTCGAGGAAGACGTCGTAGAACTGCGGCTCCAGAGCTGCCACCGACATGTGCTTGCCGTCGGAGGTCTCATAGACGTCGTAGTACGGCGCTCCGCCGTCCAGCAGGTTGGCCGCCCGCTCCTCCCGGAAGGTCCCGGACGCCAGGAAGGCGGCGGTGACCGTGTTGAGATGCGCGGTGCCGTCGACGATCGCGGCGTCGACCACCTGTCCCTGGCCACTCACGCGCGCCTCGAGCAGCCCGGCCAGGAGTCCGATCACCAGGTACGTCGACCCGCCGCCGAAGTCGCCGACCAGGTTGGTCGGGAAATGCGGGCGGGACTTGTCCTGGCCGAGCCCGTGCAAGGCCCCGGCCACCGCGATGTAGTTCATGTCGTGCCCGGCCGCCTGGGCCAGCGGACCGTCCTGCCCCCAGCCGGTCATCCGGCCGTAGACGAGGCGTCGGTTGACCTCATGGCAGTCTTCGGGACCGAAGCCGAGTCGCTCGGCGACCCCCGGCCGCATCCCCTCGACGAGCAGGTCGGCGTCCTGCACCAGTGTGAGCACGGTGGCCACGGCCCGGTCGTGCCTGAGGTCGAGGGCGACACTGGGCCGGCCCCGGTTCAGCAGGTTCGTCGGCCCGCCGGCCAGGAGCTGCCCGCCCGGCCGCTCGATGCGGATCACGTCGGCGCCGAGGTCGGCCAGGATCATGCACGCGTGCGGCCCAGGGCCGATGCCGGCGATCTCCACCACCTTGACCCCGCGCAGCGGTCCGGTGCCCTGACCGAGTGCGTAGCTCATGGCTCGATGATGACAGGGCCGCTGTCACGGTGGGCAGGACGGTCCCGCCGAATGTTTCGTCGACGGAGATAGCGGGCAGGGAACCGGAACACACCTGACGACGACACGGACGACGACACGGGGGAGGACATCCAGATGACGACCGTCGCCCTGATCCACCAGGCCTTCGACAAGGGCAAGACCGACGTCCACGACGGGGTCGAGCGGTTGCGGAAGGACCGCGACGACATCGACCGGCGGGTGAGCGCCTTTCTCGGCGCCGGCTGGACCGGCGTCGCGGCGGACTCGTTCGTCGACGCGTGGGACGACTGGAAGGCCGGTGCCACCGACGTGCTGGAGGGGCTGGTCGCGATGGGCCAGCTGCTGGACGCGGCGCACCGGGACTTCGTGGACGCGGACACGGAATCGCAACAGCACCTGGACACGATCGCGGCCCGCATCATCGAGAGGTTGGGCTGACATGAGCGACACCGACCGCTTCACGATCGATTCAGACGAGCTGGACGAGGTCATCGCGGACGTGTCGCGCTGCGAGGGAGCCCTGGACACGCTCACCCAGGACCTCACCCGGCAGATGCGGGTCCTCCAGTCGGTGTGGGAGGGCCTGGCCGCCGACGCCCACCAGGAGGCCCACGAGGAGTGGACCCAGGGGATGCAGGCGATGCGTACGGCGCTCGGCGACCTGCGTGGTGCCGCCCGCGTGGCGCACGGGAACTACACCGGAGCCGCGGACACGAACGTCTCGATGTGGGAGCAGATCCGATGAGGCTCGACGTCTCCGGCACCTCCTACGACAGCGCGGCCGAGGCCTTCACGGCCGGCAACCACCTGGCCGCGATGTACTACACCTCCCTCACCGGCAAGCTCGGCGGGTACGGCGCGATGGCCGGCGACGACAAGTCGTCGGAGGAGTTCGTGCAGGGGTACGACGACATGGCCCGGGAGACCGTCGGCGCGTCCGCCGACGTGGTCGATGCGTTCGCGACCATGGCTTCGCTGACGGCGACGTCCGGCCAGAACCATCGCGACGCCAACGCGGCGTCGGTGTACAAGAAGCCGCCGCCGATGTACGACGGCACCGGCCTGCCAGGTGGCGGCCCGGTCGACGTGGCGGCGTACACCCCGCCGAGCTCCCTGGGCGGCGACAACCAGGACATGCCGGAGTTCTGGAACCTGGTCGTCGACCACCTGCAGGGATACGCCTGGCCAAGCGCCGACACCGGCAAGCTGCGGTCCGCCGCCGGCACCTGGCGGACCATGGCCGGCAACCTCGAGCTGCTGCCCGGCAAGTGCGACACGGCGAACGGTGAGCTCTCCGGACAGCGCTCACCGGAGATCCCGCTGGCCCAGTCCGCCACGAAGGACCTGCAGGCGCAGGTGCAGGCGCTCGCCACGGAGTGCCGGACGCTGGGCGACGCCTGCGAGGACTACGCCGAGCAGGTCGAGCAGACACGGGAGACGATCAAGGACCTCATCCGGGACCTCGCCATCGAGATCGGCGCCACCGCGGTGGTCAGCGGCGCGCTCTCCTTCGTCACCTTCGGCGGCGCGGCAGCCGTGGGCGCCGGCGTCGCCACGGCCCGTGCCATCTCCTGCGCCCGCAGGATCATCGCCGCCCTGGCCGCCCTGAAGGCGGTCCGGGCGATCGGCACCATCGCGCGCACCCTGCCCAAGATCCGCGGCATCCGCACCGCGCTCACGAAGTTCAAGAACGTGCGGGCGGTCCGCAGCGCGTCGAGCAAGATCAACGACCGGTTGTGGACCTCGGGCCGATTCACCGGCCAGGTGAAGGCGAACCCCAAGAACGTGAAGTGGCACTACAACAAGCACAAGGGAGAGTTCCCCGAGATCCACAACTCGAAGGAGTACCTCGATCGGTCCAAGCAATTCATGAGCGATCCACCCCCCGGGACCTACACCCGGGTGCGCGAGCCCGGTGGGGACATCCTGCGCTACAACCCGGACACCAACACGCTCGGGATCATGACCAAGGACGGCGTGATGAAGACGATGATGAAGCCCGACCCGAGCAAGCACAACTTCCCCACCAACTGGGAGTACTTCCTCAATGGGTGACCTCTACAACTGCCGCGTGTGCGGCTGGCGCTCACCGACCCCGCCGTGGGGTGAGAGCGGCAAGGAGCCTTCGTTCGACATCTGCCCGTGCTGCGAGTGCGAGTGGGGCTACGAGGACAGCGGTGTCGAGAGCACGAAGAAGTACCGCGCCGCATGGATCGCCTCTGGTGCGAACTGGGTACACGACGACACGCCGCATGACGGGCTCACCACGGAAGAGCGGCTGCGCAACGTGCCACCAGGATTCGAGTGATTGTCATGTCCGAGCCAGGACCGGACTCGCTGGAAGCCTTCACGGGCGACCGCGCCGCCGCCGAGCAGCTCCGGCGGTCGCTGACCGCGCTGCGCGACGAGTACGCCGGCTCGCCGCTGGCCGACCAGCTCGATGACGTGCTCGCCGGCCGCGAGGATTTCCGCACCCTCGCCGACGACCCTGAGTTCGCGTCCATGGCCCACGAGGGCGCGCGAAAGTTCCAGGACTACTGGGCGTCGCTGTCCGCTGACGAGCGCGCCGAGCTCGCACGCGCGGGGGAGGCGACGCTCCACGAGATCGAGGACGAGCTCGACAGGTGACGGCTCAGTCGGGCAGCACCCGGCGCAGGAATCGACGTGTCCGCTCCTGGACCGGCTGCACAAGGACCTGCTCGGGCGGACCGTGCTCGAGGATCCGACCCCGGTCCAGGAAGCAGACCTGCGTCGCCACCTGTCGGGCGAAGGTCATCTCGTGGGTCGCGAGCACCATGGTGGTACCGGCAGCGGCCAGGTCGCGGACGATGGCCAGGACCTCCCCGACCAGCTCCGGATCGAGGGCCGCGGTGATCTCGTCGAGGAACACGAGCGCCGGCTCGGTGGCAAGCGCGCGGACGAGAGCGACCCGCTGCTGCTGGCCGCCGGAGAGCCGGTCCGGGTGCGCCGCCGCGTGTTCAGAGAGGCCGAACTGCTCGAGCAGCGCACGAGCGCGGGCGTCGGCCTCGGCTCGGGACAGCCCGTGCACCTGGCGCGGCGCCAGGGTCACGTTGTCGAGCACGGTCAGGTGGGGGAACAGGTTGAACGACTGGAAGACCATGCCGGTCCGGCGGCGTACGTCGCGTCGGTCCACGCGTGGATCGGAGATCTCCCGTCTCTCGAACGCGATCACACCGTCGTCGATCTCCTCCAGCAGGTTGAGGCAGCGCAGCAGCGTCGACTTGCCCGAGCCGGACGCGCCGATCAGGCAGACCACGTCATGTGGGGCGACGGTGAGGTCGACGTCGTCGAGCACCACGCGGTCGCCGTACGACTTCCGCAGCCCGGTCACCTCGAGGAGTGCGCTCACCGCACCGCTCCGGCGAACTCGCGCTCGGCGTAGCGGCGACCCAGCCAATCGGTGAGTCGTGCCAGCGGCACCGTCATCGCGACGAAGAACAGGGCGACCACGACCAGCGGCGTGTAGTTGAAGTTGTAGTTGCCGTAGTCCTGGGCGGCGAAGACCGCGTCGAACACCCCCACGCTCGCGACCAGCGCGGTGTCCTTCTGCAGCGCCACGAAGTCGTTGAGGAGCGGAGGGACGACGCGACGCACAGCCTGCGGCACGACCACGTGGCGCATGGTCTGACCGCGGCTCAGGGCCAGTGCCTCGGCGCTGGCGATCTGGGAGGGGTGCACCGACTCGATCCCGGCCCGGAACACCTCAGCGACGTAGGCGCCGTACGAGAGGACCAGTGCCACCAGGCACCAGAAGAACAGGCTGTTCGGGACGCCCTGCAGTCCCAGGCTGGGCATCCCGAAGGCCAACAGGATCACCAGCAGGATCGTGGGGATGCCGCGGAAGAGATCGGTGTAGCCGATGGCCAGTGCCCGGACCGGCACCAGCCACGGTGACCTGGCCTGGCGGGCCAGCGCGACCAGCAGCCCGAGCACCAGGATCAGAGGCTCGGCGATGAGGAACAGCTTCACGTTGAGCCAGAACCCGTCCAGGATCGCGGGGAAGGCCGCCTCGGCGTGCCCAGCGTCGAAGAACGCCGCCTTGAACCGGGGCCAGCCCGGCGAGGTGGTCACGGCAAACGCCAGGCCGGCGAACACGACGACCAGCGCGGCACTCGCGATCAGGATCGACCGGGTGCGGACCGCGCGGCGGGTGCGACGGCGCTCGAGCTCCCGGGCGCTGGGTTGCCAGTCGGGCTGCCGGTCGTCGGTCGGGCCGCCGCTCACTGCAGCTCGGGGACGTCCACGACGTCGGAGAGCCACTGCTGCTCGAGCTGCTCGAGCGTGCCGTCCTCGCTGAGGGTGGCCAGCGCGTCGTTCACGCACGGCACCAGCTCACTGCCCTTGGGGAACAAGATCCCGAACTCCTCCTGCTCCCCGGTCTCGGGCTGGAACTGTCCGACGATCGTGCTGTCCGGGATCTCCACGGCGCTGATGTAGAACGCGGTGGGCAGGTCGGCCAGGATCGCGTCGACCTGGTCGTTCTGCAGGGCCTGCTTGGCGGCGTTGGTGTCCTTGAACACCAGCGGCTGCTCGCCGGGCTGGATGATGTCCCGGATCGCGGTCAGGGACGTGGTCCCGGTCTGCGCGCCGAGTCGCAGGTCGCTGAGCTCGTCCAGGCTCGTGGCCGCCGCTCCCTCGGTGCCCTTGAGCGCGATCACCGCCTGGGCGGCCTCGTAGTAGCCGTCGGAGAAGTCCACCACCTCGGCCCGCTCCGGGGTGATCGAGATCTGGTTGATGTCGAAGTCGAAGTCCTTGGGCCCGGGCTTGTAGGAGTTGTTGAAGGGCACCGTCACCCACTCGACCTGGTCCTTCACGAAGCCGAGCTGATCGGCAACGGCGTACGCGACCGCCGACTCGTAGCCCTCGCCGTTGGTCGGGTCGTTGTCGGTGAACCACGGCTCGTACGCCGGGGAGTCGGTGCCGATCGTGAGGGTGCCGGGCTTCTGCACGGCCAGTTCCTCCTCGGCGCACACCTCGGCGGGCGCCACGGAGTTTGCGGCCGGGTCCTCGTCTTCCGGGGCGCAGGCGGCCCCGGCGATCAGGAGTGGGGCAACCAGCAGCAGGGTTCGAAGGCGCATGCCCCATCGTAGTGCGAAATCAGTGGTTCTCGGCGTGCTGACCCGCGTGATCACTCGTGTCGTGGCCGCGGTGGTGCATCTCGTGCACCACCGCGTGTCCCCGGCCGCGGTCGATCATCCACTTGTTCACCGGCACCGTCAGCACGAAAGCCACGGCCAGCGCGAGCGCCAGGGCGCCCCAGAACAGCCCGCTCGTGAGCGTGGCTTCCATCGCCCCGGGCACGGCCAGCAGGAAGGCGTTGTCGACGATCTCCATGACCAGGATGGAGATGGTGTCGGCCGCGAGCGCGGTGCGGACGGCGGCTCGGACATCGAGCCCGGCGCGACGCACGCCCACGAACGTGAGCAGGTAGCCGAAGAAGAAGGCGAGCCCGACCGCCAGCGCGATGCTGGCTGCGTCGCTCCAGCCCCACCACGTGGCCAGAACCATGCCCAGCACCTCGCCGATGGCACAGCCGGTGAGGCAGTGGAGGGTTGCGGAGACTGCGGTACGCCAGGAGTCGGTCATGATCGTGAAACATATACCCCCTAGGGGTATCTGTCAATCACGGTGTCGTTGCCCGGCCATCCTGCCGCGTTAGGTTCGGGACATGATCAGGGACCTGACCGACGAGGAAGCCCGGCGCGCCCTCCCGGACAAGTGGGGAAGCGTCGACGCCGACGTGTTGCCGGCCTGGGTGGCCGAGATGGACTTCGCGCCGGCGCGGGTCATCGAGGAGGCGCTGGTCGAGGCCGTGCGCGCGGGGATGACCGCCTACCCGGCCTTCCGGCCCGGCGGTGAGCTCGGTGAGGCGTACGCCGGGTTCGCGGCGCGGCACTTCGGACAGGAGGTGGATCCCGAACACGTCCTGCCCACGGTGGACGTCACCGCGGGGGTTCGGGTGGCGCTCGACGTGCTCAGCGACCCGGGGCCGATGGTGCTGCCGCTTCCCGCCTACGACCCGCAGCTCGACATCGCGGAGATCACCGGGCGCGAGCGGTGGGACCTGGTCGTCGATCCGGACGCGTCGTCCGCGATGTTCGACCTGGACCGCCTCGACCGGCTGTTCGCCGACGGAGCGCGCACCCTGTTGCTGACCCACCCGCACAACCCGACGGGGCACGTGTTCACCCGGGCCGAGCTCGAAGCCATCCGCGACGTCGTGGTCCGGCACGACGC
Source organism: uncultured Actinomycetota bacterium (assembly GCA_963733895.1). Taxonomy (GTDB): domain Bacteria; phylum Actinomycetota; class Actinomycetes; order Propionibacteriales; family Nocardioidaceae; genus Nocardioides. The sequence goes on along the minus strand of CAVTEY010000002.1, from coordinate 41,337 downwards.
CCGCGTGATCAGCGACGAGATCCACGCGCCGCTGATGCTGCCCGGCGCCGAACACGTGCCCTACCTCAGTCTGGACGGCACCTCCGACCACGCCGTTGCGGTGGTCGCGTCGTCGAAGGCGTTCAACACCGCGGGCCTGCGCTGCGCCCAGATCCTCACGGCCGACGAGGACACCCGCAAGCGCCTCCTCGAGACCCCTATGGCCCGCAACGACTCGTGGTCGACGCTCGGTGTGGTCGGCGCGGTGGCGGCCTACCGGGATGGCGATCCGTGGCTGGCAGCCGTGGTGGAGCGGCTCGACGAGCAGCGCTCACTCCTCGGCGACCTGCTCGGCGAACACCTCCCGGAGGCGCGGGTGCGGCCGCCGGCGGCGACGTACCTGGCGTGGCTGGACCTGCGGGCCTACGGGCACCCCGATCCCGCGGCCGTCGGACTCGAGAAGGGCCGCGTGCGGCTCTCGCCGGGGCACGCGTACCAGCCTGGTCTCGACGGCCACGCCCGGCTCAACCTGGCCACCTCTCCGGAGCGGCTCACCGAGATCATTCGCCGGCTCGCGGCGGCGTTGACGCGCACATAGCCGCGTGGATCTGCGCTGAGTCAGTGGTTGGCGTGATCGTCGGACTGCTGGGCCGCGATCATGTCGGCGTACCACTTGAACGACTTCTTGGGAGTGCGTTCCAACGTCTCGTAGTCCACATGGACCAGGCCGAACCGTTGCCGCAACCCCTCCGCCCACTCGAAGTTGTCGAGTAGCGACCACGCGTAGTAGCCCCGGATGTCGACGCCGCGCTGGATCGCCGTGGCCACGGCGCGGATGTGTCCGTCGAGGTAGTCGATCCTGCGCTCGTCGTCGACGATGCCGTCCTCGTCGGGCCCGTCGGAGTAGGCACAGCCTGACTCGGTGATCACCAACGGCGGCAGGGCGGCGCGGAACCGGGCCCGGAACATGATCAGCCACTCCCGCAGCGCGTCCGGCACGATCGGCGAGCCCATGTCCGTCTTCTCGTGACCGAGGAGCTCGAGCCGCTCGAACGGCATCGGGGCATCCTCGGGTGCGGCCGCGATCTTGATCGGGAAGTAGTAGTTGACCCCGTAGAAGTCGACGGGCTGGCGCAGGGTGGCCAGATCCCCGGGCCGGATCAGGTCCTCCATCAGCATCGCGAGGTCCCGCGGGTAGCGACCCAGCAGCATCGGTTCGGCGAAGAGGCCGTTCCAGAGCGCGTCGAACAGCTTCGCCGCCCCGACGTCGGCGTCGCTGTCACTCGCCGGCCAGATCGGGGCGTGGTTGTTCGCACACCCGACGCTGGTGGCCCCGGCGGCGCGCAGGGCGATGGCCGCGCGGGCGTGGCCGAGCAGGAGGTGGTGGGCGACCCACAGCGAGTCGAACATCAGCCGCTTCCCGGGCGCGTGAATGCCCGTCGCGTAACCGAGGTGGGTCACCGCGTTGGGCTCGTTGACCGGGATCCAGTGCTCCACCCGATCGGCGAACGCGTCGCCGACGATGGCGGCGTAGTCGGCAAAGCGGGAGACGGTGTCGGGGTTGAGCCAGCCGCCGTCGTCCTCCAGTCCCTGCGGCAGGTCCCAGTGATAGAGCGTGGCCATCGGCTGGACGCCGGCTTCGAGCAACTTGTCGATCAGGCGGTCGTAGAACGCGAGCCCGCGGGCGTTGGCGGGCCCTGAGCCGGAGGGCTGGATCCGCGGCCAGGAGATGGAGAACCGGTAGCCACCCGCGCCCAGCTTCTTCAGCAGGTCGACGTCCTCCTGCCACCGGTGATAGTGATCGCTCGCCACAGCGCCGCTGGACCCGTCGGCGATCCGGCCGGGCTTCGCGGCAAAGGTGTCCCAGATGCTTGGACCCTTTCCGTCCTCGGAGGCTGCGCCCTCGATCTGGTACGACGAGGTGGCAGTGCCGAAGCGGAAGCCAGGGGGTAGTTGCGGGAACACGGGATCATTGTGCCCATGACGGTCGAGGTCCGCCGGGGAACCACCAGGTTCATCACCCGCAGTGAGGGATATCGCACCTGGCACTCGTTCTCCTTCGGGGAGCACTACGACGCCGACAACCTCGGGTTCGGGCCGATCGTCTGCCACGACGACCACCTGCTGCGTTCGGGCGCGGGGTTCGGCGAGCACCGGCACGAGGACCTGGAGATCGTCAGCTGGGTGATGTCGGGCGCCGTCCGGCACACGGCCTCGGTCGGTCCCGCCACCGTCGTGCCTGCCGGCCAGGTGCAAGTGCTGTCGGCGGGCTCGGGTGTGCAGCACAGGGAGGTGGCGGATCAGGCTGCCGGACCCACCCGGTTCGTCCAGACATGGCTCCGGCCGGACGCGGCCGGCACCGAACCGGCGTACGCGACCGCCGACACGACCGACGTGATCAGTCCTGGCCGCCTGGTGCCGGTGGTCTCCGGGCACGACCCCGCCGCGCTCGTCTCCGTCGGTACGGCGTCCGCAACCCTCCACGCGGCCACCCTCGAGGCGGGTCAATCGGTCACCCTGCCCGACGATCCGCTCCAGCACGTGTTCGTGGCCACCGGGTCGCTGGTCCGTTCGAGTCTGGCCCAGCCGCTGTCGGCCGGTGACGCGTTCCGGATCACCGACCGACCCGGGCTCAGCGTCACCGCCGCCTCCAGGACCGAGCTGCTGGTCTGGTCGTTCGTCTAGCGGTGGAGCGGGTCTCGACCCCCGACGTCAGCAGACGATCGACAGCGCGCCCGGCTGGATCTCGACGACCGCCGGCTCGTCGTCGAGCCCGGGCAGGACGCCCAGGGGCTCGCCGTCCGCCGCCGACCGGGATCGGGGTGCGGGACCGCCCACTGAGCTCGACCCGCTTGCCGGTGAGCACGGTGACGTCGTCGCGGGAGACATGCGCACCGTCGTAGACCGTCGGGAGCGCTCGCATCAGGGCGACCCGGGACGCCGCCTCGATCACGACGACGTCGAGCAGGCCGTCGTCGACGGTGGCCGCCGGTGCGATCCTCATCCCCTTGCCGTAGTACGCGGAGTTGGCGACGACGACCGTCGCCGCGGCGTACTCACGCTCGGCGCCGTCGACCGAGAGCCGGTAGCGGCCCGGCCGGTAGGTCGCGAGCGCACGCACGGCGGCGTAGGGGTACTGCATCGACTTCGGCAGCCAGCTGCGCCCGGTCGACGATCTCCGACGGCGCGGGCGTCGACGCCCGCGTAGACCGAGCCGGCGACCAGGCGCGAGACACCGCCGACGCGTCCACGACAGCAGGTCGACCCGGCGCACCTCGCCGGACAGCAGCACCCGCGCCTGTCCGGCCGGGTCGTCGGGAAGGCCGAGCATCCGGGCGAAGTCGTTGCCGCGACCGGCAGGCACCACGGCGAGCGTGCCGTCCGCGCGTGACACCGCACCGGCCAGCGACGAGAGCATCCCGTCGCCGCCGACGGAGACGACCACGTCGCCGCGATCCACGGCGATCTTCAGACCAGGTCCCGCGTCGCGTTGGGGTCCGGGCGAGTAGGTCACCTCGACACCGGCGCCCGGCGTCCCGCAGCAGCCGCGCGACCGGCACCACGGCCCCGGGCGCCGCGCCACCGCCCGAGGCCGGGTTGACCAGGAACGTGAACGGTGCCGGGTCACGGGACCAGCACCCCGGGGTTGAGGACGCCGGTCGGGTCCAGCTCGGCCTTGACCGCGCGCAGGATCGACACGCCCACCTCGCCGATCTCCTGGGCGAACCACGGCTTGTGGTCGGTGCCGACGGCGTGGTGGTGGGTGATCGTGGCGCCGGCCGACGATCATCGCGTCGCTGGCGGCGGCCTTCGCCGCCCGCCACTGGTCGATCGGTTCGCTCGGTCTCCTTCGCGGCGACGGTGAAGTAGAGCGAGCACCCGGTCTCGTAGACGTGGGAGATGTGGCAGAGCACCAGCGACGGCTCGCCCAGCGACTCCTCGAGCGCGGCCTTCACGGCGGCGTAGAGCCGGTCGAGGTTGGACCAGAACGTCGCGGTCTCCAGCGTCTCGACGAGGACGCCGACGTCGAGCATCGAGTCGCGGAGGTACGGCGCGTTGAACCGGCCGTGCGCCCAGGCCCGGCCGGGCTCCTCGCCGAGGTCGATGCCGCCCAGGCCGGTCAGCACGGCGGTGACGGCGGCCCGCTTGGCGTCGACCGCGGCCGGAGTCGCCCTCGTAGCCGGCGATCATCATGCAGCCGCTCGCGCCCGTCGGCGCCGATCTCGTCGGGCCGGGCCAGGTTGATCGCGGTCTCGGCCTCGTCGGAGAGCCGGATCACGGTCGGGCAGCAGCCCGGCCTGGGCCAGCGTCCGCATCGCGGCGGCGCCGTCGGCGAAGGACGGCCAGCGCCACCCGTCGTACACCTTGACCTCGGGCAGCGTGGCGCACCCGGACGGTGACCGAGGTGATCACGCCGAAGGCGCCCTCGGAGCCGAGCACCAGCTGGCGCAGGTCGGGGCCGGCCGCGTTCGCCGGCGCCGAGCCGAGGTCGAGTCGTCCGGCCGGGGTGGCGACGGTGAGGCCGACGACGAGCGCGTCGAAGCGGCCGTAGCCGGCGCTCGACTGGCCGCTGGAGCGGGTGGCGGCGAAGCCGCCGATGGAGGCGTACTCGAACGACTGCGGGAAGTGGCCGAGGGTCAGGCCGTGCTCGGCGAGCAGCGCCTCGGCCTCGGGGCCGCGCAGGCCGGGCTCGAGGGTGGCCGTCATCGAGACCGGGTCGACGGCGAGCAGCCGCTTCATCCGGATCAGGTCGAGGCTGACCAGGCCGGCGTACCCCTCGCGCCGGGCGGCCAGGCCGCCGGTCACCGAGGTGCCGCCGCCGAACGGCACGACGGCGAGGTGGTGCTCGACGGCGTACGCGAGGACGGCGGCGACGTCGTCGTGGCCGCCCGGGCGGACCACGGCGTCGGGGGCGTCGGTCAGGTCGCCGGCGCGGGCGCGGAGCAGGTCGGGCGTGGACTTGCCGCGGGTGCGCAGCCGCCGGGTCTCGTCGTCGGTCAGCACGTGGTCGGCGTCCGAGCAGGTCGCGCAGGCCGTCGAGGACGGCGGGGGCGAGGCCGCGGCGCCGGCAGGTCGGACGCTCGACGGCGGGTCGCTCGTCGATGCCGAACACCATCTCGATCAGGCCGCGGGCGGCCTCCGGGAGCGGGCGCGGCGGCGGCGGGGTCGCCCCAGCGGCTCGGGTGCATCTCGGGGCGTCGTCATGTGTTACAGTGTGACATATGACGTCACTTCGTCACAACGGGCCCGACCAGCGAGAGCCGCGGGACGCCTATCTCGACGCCGCGCGGGACTGCATCCTCGACGTCGGCTGGCGGCGTACGACGCTCACCGAGGTCGCCCGCCGGGCCGGCGTCTCCCGGATGACGATCTACCGCGCCTGGTCCGGACATGCAGCAGCTGCTGGGCGACCTGATGACCCGCGAGTGGGGCGCGGTCGTCGCCGACTCGCGGTCGCGGCCGGAGACGCCGACGCCGGACCCGGTCGACGCGCCTCGTCGACGGGATCGTCGGCACCGTCCGCGCGCTCCGCGACAACGAGCTGTTCCTGCGGATCGTCGAGCTCGACCCCGAGCTGCTGCTCCCCTACCTGCTCTCCCGGCGCGGCCGCTCGCAGGACGCGATCCTCGCCCTCACCGAGCAGCAGATCCGCGACCGGCCAGCGGGCCGGCGCGATCCGCGCCGGCAACCCCACCGCGATCGCCCGCGCGCTCCTGCTCGCCGCCCACGGCTTCGTCCTGTCCGCGCACACGATGGTCGACGACGACGTCGACCGAGGCCGAGCTCGACGACGAGCTGCACACCCTCCTCGCCCGGGCGCTCGCGCCATGACCGGCCCGCCGGATCACCCCCGGCCTGGCCGGCGCACCCGACCGACGTCGACCTGGTGGTCATCGGCCTCGGCATCACCGGCGCCGGCGTCGCCCTCGACGCCGTCGACCCGCGGCCTGTCCGTGCTCGCCGTCGACGCCCACGACCTCGCGTTCGGCACGTCCCGCTGGTCCTCGAAGCTGGTGCACGGCGGCCTGCGCTACCTCGCCAAGGGCCAGGTCGGCGTCGCCCACGAGAGCGCCGTCGAGCGCGGCATCCTGATGGAGGTCACCGCGCCGCACCTCACCCACGCGATGCCGATGCTGATCCCGCTGACCTCGAGCGTCACCGGCGTGCCAGGCCGGCCTCGCACGGGCCGGCTGCGTCGCCGGCGACCTGCTGCGCCGGAGCGCCGCGCACCGGCCGCGACACCCTGCCCCGCCGCGCCGGATCTCGGCCACCGAGGCGCTCGCGCTGGCCCCCGGCCTGCGCCGCGACGGGCTGCGCGGCGGGCTGCTCTCCTGGGACGGCCAGCTCGAGGACGACGCCCGGCTGGTCACCACCGTCGCCCGCACGGCCGCCGACGCACGGCGCCCACGTCCGCACCCGCGCCCGGGTGCTGTCCGCCACCGGCACCGCGGTCGAGCTCCGCGACGAGCTCACCGGCGCGCACCTCCACCGTCACCGCCCGACGGTGTCGTGAACGCGACCGGCGTCTGGGCCGGCGACCTGGTCGACGAGGTCACCCTGCGCCCGTCCCGCGGCACCCACCTCGTGCTCCGCGGCGAGCACCCTGCCCGGCCTCCAGGTCGCGGTCACCGCGCCCGTGCCCGGGCGACACCAACCGCTTCGTGATGGTCCTCCCCCAGCCCGACGGCACGCTCTACGTCGGCCTCACCGACGAGCCGGTCGACGGCGACGATCCCCGACGTACCCGCAGCCGACCGAGCCCGAGATCGGCTTCCTGCTCGACGTCGTCTCGGCCGCGTTCGCCAAGGACGCTGCGCCGCTCCGACGTGGTCGGCGCGTACGCCGGCCTCCGGCCGCTGCTCGACACGTCGCGACCGGGGGGCGGGCGCGACCGCCGACCTGTCCCGCAGGCACGCCGTCCTCACCTCCCGCACCGGCGTGGTGACCGTCGTCGGCGGCAAGCTGACGACGTACCGGCAGATGGCCGAGGACGCCGTCGACGCGCGCGCTCGCCCGCGCCGGGCTCGCCGCCGGGCCCTGCCGCACCCGCAGCCCTGCCGCTGGCCGGCGCCGCGTCCGCGCGCCGAGCTGGCCCGGCTGGAGCTGCCCGCCCGGCTGGTCCGCCGCTACGGCACCGACGCCGCGCTGGTGCTCGAGTCAGCGCCCGCGAGGTCAGCGGGCTCGGCGACGACGAGCTGCTCGCGCCGGTCGCCGACGGCGTGCCGGCCACGCTGGCCGAGCTGCTGTTCGGCGTCACCCACGAGGGCGCCGCCGACGTCGACGACCTGCTCGACCGGCGTACCCGGATCGGGCTGGTCCCCGCCGACCGGGAGCTCGCCGTGCCCGGCCGCCGAGCGCGCGCTCGGCGCCTCGGTCGGCCGACACGCGAAACTTGCACTGTCCGCGGGATCCCCGGGAAGACTCGATTCACTGGTTAACCAGTGAATTGGCACCCGATGAGTTTCCCGTCGACGCCGGTCCTACCTCAGAGGCAGACTGGACGACGACGAGGAGCCACCCATGAGGACGGACGAGCGCGACGAGAGCGGACGAGCGGGACCACACCACGGCACGACCGAGCTCGACGACTTCCCGACGCTCACCCAACGCTACGAGCGCGAGCTGCTCGCGCACTGCTACCGGATGAGCGGCTCCTTCCACGAGGCCGAGGACCTCGTGCAGGAGACGTTCCTGCGCGCCTGGAAGGCCTCCGCCGACTTCCAGGGCCGCTCGTCGGTCCGCACCTGGCTCTACCGGATCGCCACCAACGTCTGCCTGACCAACCTCGAGGGCCGGCCGCGCCGGCCGCTCCCCACCGGCCTCGGCACCTCCGACTCCCTGGCCGGCGACGCGCTCGAGACCGACCCCGAGATCCCGTGGCTGGAGCCGGTGCCCGACGCCGCCGTCGTCGTGGCCGAGCGCGACTCGATCCGGCTCGCGTTCGTCGCCGCCCTCCAGCACCTGCCGGCCCGGCAGCGCGCCGTGCTGATCCTGCGCGACGTGCTGCGCTGGTCGGCCGCCGAGGTCGCCGAGGCCCTCGACACCACCACCGCCGCGGTCAACTCCGCCCTCCAGCGCGCGCACGCCCAGATGGCCGAGCGGCAGCTCACCGAGGAGACCGTCGAGCCCGACCTGACGCCGGCGCAGAAGCAGCTGCTCGAGCAGTACGTCGACGCGTTCTGGCGCAAGGACATCGACACCATCGTCAGCTGCTGACCGCCGAGGCGGTCTGGGAGATGCCGCCGTTCACCGGTTGGTACTCCGGCGCCGACGAACATCGGCGAGCTGATCGACACCCAGTGCCCGGGCGGCGTCCACGACATGCCGATGATGCGCACCACCGCCAACGGCCAGCCGGCGTTCGGGCTCTACATGCGCACGCACGACGGGCGACTTCGAGCCGTTCCACCTCCAGGTGCTCGAGCTCGACGGCGACCAGGTGCGCCACGTCGCCGCGTTCTTCGACCACCGGCTGTTCGGCCGGTTCGGCCTCCCCGACCGCCTGCCGGCCGACTACGCAGTCCGGAAGCCCGGTGACCACCGCGCTCGCGGGCGCCGTCGAGCTGCTGGACCGGTCACTGGGCTACACCCGGGTGGCCCTGGCCGGAGTCCGGCGGCGCCCACCTCGACCGGCGTACCCCGTGCCGTGGCTGGACGCTCGAGCCAGCTGCTCGCCCACATGGACGACGCCCTCGACGCCTTCACCGAGGCGGCCGGCGGAGCCGTACAGCTGGTGACGCGTCCACGGCGACGCTCCGGGTCGAGACGCCTCCAGGAGAAGGCCTGCGCGCTGCTCGGCGTCTGGAGCGCCCCGACGCCGTCCCGACGTCCGAGTGGGCGACGCCGATCTGGCGAGCGACCTCCTGGTCGCCACCGCGGCGCTCGAGATCACCGTGCACGGGTGGGACGTCGGCGCAGCGACCGGGACGGCGCGAGCCCGATCCCCGAGGAGCCTCGCCCGCGCCGCTGCTGCCGGTGGCCCACCAGGTCGTCGACGACGCCGACCGCGGGATCCGCTTCGGCCCGCCGTGCCCGGTGTCCGACGAGGCGTCGTACGACGAGCGCTTGCGGGGATTCCTCGGCCGTCCGGACCGACGACATGGCCTGAACTGCCCGGCTCCCACCACCCGCCCTGACCACGTGGACTGAACCACCCTCGGCCATTCCCTGCGATCCGGGGACGACCGCAAGGCAGCGCCCTAACGCTTCGGCCATGCCCGCCGACGCTCCCACGACGGCACCGGATCAGCCTGCTCTCGGCCGTGCCCTGGCTCGCGCCGGACAAGTCACCGGCGCCCTCGACCCTGACCGCGCAGCCCGAGAACGAGGCGCCGGCCGACGCCGTCGTGCGCCTGGCCCGCTGCTCGACTGCCGGCTGGCCCGCGGTGAGCTGGCCGACGCGGACGCGCTCGGCGACCGGATCCTGGGCCTCGCCGGCCTGGAGGGAACGGGAGCGGCGCTCGCCGCCCATGCGCTCGGCGAGCTCGCCTCGGCCCAGGGCCAGGCCGAGAAGGCGGCCGCCAGCCATGCCCAGGCCGGAGCCCTGCTCGGCCCCGTCCTGGACGACCCACTCACGGTGCCGTGGCGGTGCCGGCGCCGCCCTGGCCCTGACCCGGCTCGGCCACCGCCAGGCGGGGACCGGCTCGCGCACGAGCACCTCGCGCTGGCCCGCGGAACCGGCTCGCCGTACGCCATCGCCCAGGCGCTGCGGACCGCAGCCGCCACCAACGCCGACGGAGGAGCGGCGCCCTGCTCCGCGAGGCGCGAACGACTCTCCGAGATGTCCCGGCGGAGCGCCTGGCCGCCCAGATCGATGCCGACCTCGCCGCTGCTGCTGAGCCTGCAGTGCGAGCCCCGACGCCGGCCGGGCAGCCGTGGTGCTGCTCCGCGCGGCGGAGCTCTACGCCGGCCGCGAGGACCTCTTCCCGCTCCAGAACCGGGTCCGCATCATCCTCGAGCGGCTCGGCGAGGAGCCGCGCCCGATCCGCAGCGAGACCCTGGCGACGCTGACACCCACCGAGCAGCGTCGCGGCCCGACTGGCGGCCGAGCGGGCTCACGAACCGCAAGATCGCCGGCGAGATGGAGGTGACATCAAGGCCATCGAGTGGCACCTTTCGAACGTCTACCGCAAGCTCGGCATCCCCGGACGCACCCGCCTCGCCGATGTCCTCGGCGTCCCCGCCTGACCCAATCAGTGGGTCAGAGCCAGGTCATCGACCGGCCATGGCCGTGCGTCCACGCGACGGCACGCCCGTCGACACCGAGCACGAAGCCGGCCAGGTCGGCCGGCACGTCCGGGCCGGTCGTCACCTCCGGCAACACCCGCTTGCCCTCGTTGCTGACCCAGTGACAGCGACCCGAGGACACCAGGTCGGCCATCAAGCGGGCGAAGCGACGCCGGTCGGGATCCTCGAGGTAGGCGACCACCGCGCTGTGGAAGACCACGACCGGTCCGTGTCGGCTCGCTTCGTCGACGAGCCCGGGCAGGTCCTCGAGGATGTCGCCGCGGGTCACGACGGGGGGCTCGGCTCGGGCCACCTCGATCGCGCTGGCCAGCCGCTCCCGACGATCGTCCTGCTCCGGCCAGACCAGGTTGGTGAGCCAGGCCATCTCGTCGTCGTCGGCCACGTCGAGCGGGTTCAGGTCGATCCCGCCCCGCCACGCGACCTCGGGGACCGCGACCGGGCCGGCGAACGACCCCGTGACCTCGCAGTCGAGCCGGGGGCCGGTGCCGGCCTCGATGAGCCCCGCGCTGGTCGCCCAGGCGTAGGAGAACCGGTCCGGAAAGAGGCACAGCCCGGCGCTGGCCCCGGCCTCCAGCAGGGCCACAGGCCGCCCGTCGGCCAGCCCGGCGAAGGCAGGGGTGAGCGTGGCCAGACGGCCGACCTCGTTGGTCTGGGTGGACCGGCCCACGATGGTGGCCCGGATGCTGCCGTCATCCCCGAGGAGGGCGTCGCGCAGTCCGTCGTACGGCCCGGGCGCCGGTACGCCGTGCCACCGGGCAGCCGCGAACACCAGGTTCGGTTGCTGCTTGATCGGCGGCAGGTCTGCCAGCCACGCCTGCACCTCGGGGTCGGTGGCCACTCCCTGCGCCCAGGCGACGAAGCACGGCGAGTCCCCCGCGTCCCTGGCGAAGTCGGTGTACTGCTGGACGACGGGTGCGTGCGGCTCCACCAGCGTGTGCCCCGGGTCAGCTTCCGGGAAGCGCGACGTAGGTGGTGTCGAGGTACTCCTCGATCCCCTCGAAGCCGCCTTCCCGACCGAACCCGCTCGCCTTCACGCCGCCGAACGGCGCGGCTGGGTTGGAGACCAGGCCGGTGTTGATGCCGACCATGCCGAAGTCGAGCGCCTCGGCCAGGCGGATCGTGCGGTCGAGGTCGCGCGTGTAGGCGTACGAGACGAGGCCGTACTCCGTCGCGTTGGCGCGCTCGATCGCCTCCGCCTCGTCGGCGAAGGTCGTGATCGGAGCAACCGGACCGAAGATCTCCACGTCGTTGATCCGCGCCTCGGCCGGTACGCCGAGCAGGACGGTGGGCGGGTAGTAGTGCCCCGGCCCGTCGGGCGGCGTACCGCCGGTCACGAGCTTTGCTCCGTCGTGGACGGCGTCGGTGACCAGCTCGCCGACCGATTCCACGGCGTCCGCGTTGATCAGGGGACCGACGTCGACTCCCTTGTCCTGCCCGCGGCCGACCACGAGCGCCGACATGCGCTTGCCGAGCGCCGCCCCGAACACCTCGGCGACGGACTCGTGAACGAGGAACCGGTTTGCCGAGGTGCAGGCCTCGCCCATGTTGCGCATCTTCGCGATCATGGCGCCCTCCACGGCGGCGTCCACGTCCGCGTCGTCGAACACCAGGAACGGCGCGTTGCCGCCCAGCTCCATCGAAACCCGCTGGAGCTCGTCGGCCGCCTGGCGGACCAGGACCTTCCCGACCTCGGTGGACCCGGTGAAGCTCACCTTCCGCAGCCGGTCGTCCGCCATCAGAGCGGAGCCCAGCTCCGAGGAGTTGCTGGTCGGGACCACGTTGAGGACGCCGGGAGGCACCCCTGCCTCCTCCAGCAACCCGGCCAGCGCGAGCATCGTCAGGGGGGTCTCCGCTGCCGGCTTCACGATCATCGTGCAGCCGGCCGCGATGGCCGGACCGATCTTCCGGGTGCCCATCGCGAGCGGGAAGTTCCAGGGCGTGATGAACAGGCAGGGTCCGACCGGCTTCTTGATCGTGAGCAAGCGACTTCCGCCGGCGGGCGCCCGCATCCACCGACCGTGGATCCGGACCGCCTCCTCGGCGAACCACCGGAAGAACTCCGAGCCGTAGGCCACCTCCCCCTTCGCCTCGGCGACGGTCTTGCCCATCTCCAGGCTCATCAGGTGCGCCAGGTCGCCGGCTCGGGCGGTGATCAGGTCGAAGGCGCGGCGCAGAATCTCGCCCCGCTCCCGCGGCGCGGTCGCGGCCCACCCGGGCTGCGCCGAGGCCGCCGCGTCGAGGGCGTCCAGCGCGTCGATCGCCGATCCGTCGGCCACGTCGGTGATGACAGACCCGTCCGCCGGGTCGTGGACGTCGAACCGCTCACCGCCGTTCGACTCTCGCCAGGTGCCGTCGATGTAGAGGCTGCGCTGCTGCTTGCCCAGGAGGTCCAATCCGTTCATGGAATCACCTTCGCACCCGCCGGTGCGGGAGGAAACAGGAGACACGACTTGGCTCTAGTGGAATCATGGTCCCGTCGACTTCGGAGGGAGCATGACGAATGTCGACAGGGGCCCCTCGCTGACCCCATGCGGCGGGGGGCTTCCTCATGCCCGTCCGGGTGACCTGGTACTTCCTCATCGACGAGTCTTCTGACCGGGCTTCCGGTCTCTGCCTAGACCTCCCAAACGATGCCGGCGGCCTCGAGCTCGGACTCGACCCGCAGCCGCTCGGACTCGTGCTCGATCCCCTCCGGCAGGGTGTCCAGGGTGGTCTGGACGCCGAGTGCGCGGCAGGCGTCGAGCAACGCGTCGTCGTACGCCGCCACGATCCCCCGGTGCTTGGCGAGCGGCATCCAGGGACGGTGGCGCCGGGCCTCCCGGCGTAGCCGCCGGAGGTCCCTGGCGATCTGCTCCAGGGGGTAGCCGAGCGGGGTCGGTGGCGGAGGAGGAACCAGGTGCAGGCGGCGGCCGAGCCGGATCGACACGGCGCCGATCTCCCGGCCATACAGCACCAGGCCGAGGACGAGGGCCCCGACCGTGATGAGGCCGAGGATCGAGAGCGCACCTTCGACCGGCCCGTCGACCATCCCTCGACGGTAGGCCGAGCACAACGCCCCAGCAAGAAGGGAGTGGCGGCCCCTTGTTGGCTGCGTCAGCTCGTGAGCTAAGCGACGGGCAGGCGGGGCCCAAGCGCCAGGGGGAAGTCATCGGCACGACGAAATTCCAGCCTGGCGATGACCTGCTCGTGCGTGACGCTGGCGAGCACGGAACTGGTCGGAGCCAGCATCGTCCGGCAGTGCTTGCACTTGACGGCTTCGGGGTGGATCTCCTCCTTGCAGAAGGGGCAGATGCCCTCATGACCCGGTGTCGACTGGGGCAGCGCACTGCCGCAGTGCTTGCACTTGACGGCCTCGGCCTTGACCTTTTCGCGGCAGAACGGGCACTCGACGGCTTCGTCCGAGGCTGCATGCGTCATGGTTTCTCCATCTCCGGGTGGTTTCGCCCGAGACGGTGAAATCCAACGTCCCACTCGCAACAACGACCGCACATCCCCAATCCGGGAAGGGCCTGGGTACTCCAGTGCGCCCAGCGAACGATTCAGCGGACGCTGCCCGGCCGGGTACGACGAAAGGGCACCGGCCAATGGACGGTGCCCTTCGCCACAGGTTCGGTCGGGTCAGGGCATGTCGTACTTCAGCGTGAACGAGCCGGAGCCCGAGTACGCGTAGACGTCCCACCGGTAGCTGCCGGCCGCGGCGCTGTAGGTGATCGTCTCGGTCGAGGTCGCGCCCTCACTCGCCGCGACGTCCACCCACGAGCCGCCGTGTCCAGCGCTGCAGGTAGAGGTCGAGGTCGACACCGGACGGCCCGGTCAGGCAGCCCTTGATGGTGCCGGCCGCGGCCGAGAAGCCGGACGAGGACGGCTTGTACGTCGAGGTGCCCTGCGTGGCGGAGCCGGTCGTCGTGACCTCGGTGCAGGTGCCGGCGCCCCGCCGCCACCACAGGTCGCCTCACCGGACTGCGCCGGCACCGAGATCGCGTTCCAGGCCGCCTTGACGGTGTTGAAGTTGGTGCAGTTGCTGGTGCCGTAGAGGTTGACCGCGGCCTGCAGCGTCGCCTTGCGGGCGGCGCCGTGGGTCCAGTTCGAGGTCTTCAGCAGCAGGCCGTTGTAGAAGATCTTGCCCGCGGTCTGGATGCCGAGGCCGGTGACCGTCGAGCCGTTGCAGGTGGGGCTGGCCGGTGAGGCGTTCGAGCCCTGGGACAGCAGGTAGAACCAGTGGTTCAGCGGGACCGGCGGCGGCGTGCACCTCGGTGTTCTTGATGCTGGTCGACCAGCAGTTCGGGTCGCCCAGGGCGCTCGGGTTGTACATGTTGCGGATCGGGCCGTCGCCGGTCAGGTTGGCCTCCTCGCCGACCAGGAAGTCGGCGGGGTCGTTCGGGTTCGCGGCGTACGCCTCGGTCATCGCGCCGAAGATGTCGCCGGTGGACTCGTTCATGCCGCCGGTCTCGTTGTCACCGGACGAGCCGCCCGGCGTGGTGTGGAAGATGCCGTGGCCGTTCTCGTGGGCGACGATGTCGATCGCGGTGAGCTGACGGGCGTTGTCCGCGCGAGTGGCCGAAGTTGGTGATCGAGCCGTCCCAGTAGGCGTTGACGTCGTTGAGCCCGACCCGCGCCGGGTAGCCGGTGCCGTTGCCCTTGATGCCGCTGCGCCCGAGCCAGGACGCGAGCATGTCCCACTCCTTGTTCATCGCGTACATCGCGTCGACGCAGCGCGGTCTCCAGGTTGTGCCGGCGCCGTTGCCCCAGACGTTGTCGGTGCCGGTGTACGCCGCACCGTTCTGGCCGCCGCACTTCTGGCCGGAGCGGGAGGGGTCGGTCATCGAGAAGGACGACCCGCTGCCGGAGGTGCCGAAGGTGACCGAGCCGTTGTAGTAGCCGGTGCCGGTGCCGTCGACGACGAGGTCCCAGGCTGCGGATGAGCCTGGCCGGAGCGGGCGTCGGTGTAGACCGTCAGCTTGGTCGGGGAGCCCGGCCTCGCGGCCGGTGACGACGGTCTGCCAGGCCAGGCGCGGCGCGCCCTGCGGCGTAGACGACGAGCTTCGGCGCGGTCGACGGTCGAGACCTTCGCGACCTCACGCGTCGCGGATGCCGTGGCCGCGGCGGCGCTCACCGTGGGGCGGACGGAGGCCGAGGTTGATCGTGCGCTCCTGGCCGATGGTCCGGCCGGTGACCTTGCCGTCGTCGTTGACGGCGACCACGAAGTCGCCACCGACGACCGGCAGGCCGCGGTGGGTGCGCTCGTAGGCGACGTAGTAGGTGCCGGCGTTGCCCGGCTGTGGCGCCGACGCGGGTGAACGCGTCCTGGCGGAGGCCTTGAAGAGCGAACGGTGCTCGCCGACGTAGTCCTTCGCCGCAGTCGACGGCGGCGGATCGGGCCCTGGAGTCGACGCGGACGGTCGGGGGCTGGGTGCTGGCTGAAGCCGGCTGGGTGTACGACGGGGACCTGGGTGCCGACCGCGAGGGCGCCGGCGACAGGTGGCCACCAGAGCCGCTCCGAGCAGCGTTCTGGGAACTTCATGAGTGGTGCTCCTTGGGGGCTGTGTTCACGACGGTGGCACGCCAGGGCCGGTGCGGCCGAACCTGGAACCCTAGGCAGGAGCCGCCCACCCCTGCGGTGGTAGGGGGAAAACCCTTGTGCGACTCGGGGCCGCTCGGCCGAGACGAGCCAGCGTGCGGCGAGCTGGGTGCGGGAGCGCACCTCGAGCTTGCGGTAGATCCGGGTCAGCGTGGCCTCGACCGTCTTCACGCTGAGGTACAGCCGCTCGGCGATCTCCCGGTTGCTGGCGCCGCGGGCGACCTCGGCGGCCACCCGCGCCTCGGTCTCGGTGAGTAGTCGGCGAGCCGGCCGTCGCGGGGCCGCCGCCGCCGGGCGGCCCCGTCGACGGCCTGGCCAGCCACGGCACGGCGCCGATCTCTGGCGAACAGTGCTCTCGGCCGGCTCCAGGGCGGCCCGCGCCGCGGCGGCGCGGCGGCGGCGCCGCTCGAGGTGGGCGCGGACCAGCAGGGCGCGGCCGACGTCGACCCGCATGCCGAGGCCGCGGCAGACCTTCTCGGACCGGTCGAGCAGGATCGAGCGCGTCGTCGATGTCGCCGCGGGCGCCGAGCAGCTCCGCCTCGGCCCGGTCGAGCTGGGCGCTGACGCCGTCGGTGCCGAGCCGGCCGTCGAGCGCGGCCCGGGCCTCGTCCAGCACGTCCTCGGCCTCGTCCAGGTCGCCGAGGGCGACCAGGGTGGAGACCAGCTCGGCCTGCCACCGGTTGACGGTCGGGTCGCCGATGCCGTGGCTGGCGCTCGATCGTCGCGGATCCGCTCGAGCGCGTGCGCGCGGCCCTGCGGCCTCACCGGAGCGCAGCAGCGCCTGGCCGAGCACCAGCAGGTGCCGCTGGAGGTAGCGGGTGTCGCCGCGCTCCTCCGCGGCCAGCCACCCCGCGCTCGGCGAAGGTCCGGGCCCGGTCCAGGTCGCCGCCGGCCAGCTCGGCCACGCCCGGGATGAACCAGCCGGTGTGCGGCTCGAGGTCGAACTCCTCGGCCGATCCGGGCCGCGCGGGCGGCGTACTCCATCGCCTCGGCGCACCGGCCCGAGCGGGCGCCGACCTCGACCAGGCAGCGCAGCAGGTGAACCTGGTCCATCGCCGGCCCCGCGCTCGACCTGGGCGAGCATCGCGAGGAAGGCCGACCACGCGTCCTCGAGCCGGTCGTCGTAGAAGGCGAACCGCGCCGCCATGTACGCCGGCGACGTGTGCATCATGCCGGCGCCGGCCGGCCCGGCCAGGAGCAGCGCCTCGGCCAGGTGCGCTCGTGCTGCCCGGTCGCCGGTCCAGCGCGTCGCGACCGCGAGGACCGTCAGCGCTGTCGGCCAGGTCGCCTGCGTGTCGCCCGCCGGCCCTGGGTCCCGGCGGAGCAGGCGCACGGCCCGGTCGGCGTGCCGGGCGGCGACGGCCGGGTCGCGACTCCATCAATGCCACCCGGGCCCGCTGCAGGAGCACGGTTGCGACCAGCCAGTCGTCGTCGGCCGCGTCGGCCAGCGCGGCGGTGAGCATCTCGTCCATGGCGGCGACGCCGGAGCCGGCCAGCTCGAGCAGCGCCACCCGGACCCGGACCAGCTGGGCCGGGGTCGCCGGGCTCGCCAGCAGGTCGACGAGCGCCCGGTGCACGAGCTCGGCGTGGTTGCCCGGGGCACCGGTCTCGACGGCCGTGGCCAGCCACTCGACCCGATCGTCGGAGAGGCCGCACGGCGCTCGGTCGGCGGCCAGGAGGAAGAGCTCGGTCGCGATCTCGCGGGCACCCCCGGCGGCCGCGTCCGTCGCCGCGGCGGCCAGCGCCCGGGCGAACGTCGGCGTCCGGGCGCGGGTCGGCGAGCGCCCGGTGCCGCAGCTGCTCGGCCACGGTCGGGGCCACCTCGGCCGAGGTCCTGGTGCAGCTCGGCCCGGCAGCCGGCGGCGGTCGACTCGGCGACCACCCGCCGCAGCGCCGCGAGGCGTGAACCGCAGGACGGCCTCGTCGGTGTCGTGGCGTAGTGGCCCCGGCTGACCAGGCCCGCCTCCGCAGCGCACCTCTCTCCGCTCGGCGTCCAGCCGTCCGGCCCGCTCGAGCTGGCGCACGGTCGGGCCGGTGCAGCAGGGCGGCCGGCCGCAGGGTGCCGCGGACGCTCGTCGGGCAGGGACGAGGAACCGCTCGCGCAGCACGTGCTCGATCCGGCCCGGCAGCGGGGTCGGCCGGCCCAGGAGCGACGGTCGCTCCCGACCGCGCCGCCAGAGCGCGAGCGCCAGCGCGGGCACGCCGCCGGACTCGACGTGCAGCCGCTGGGCGGTGTGCGCCGGGAGGCCGTGGTGCCCGAGCAGCTCGATCATGTCGCCGGCCTCGAGGGGGGTACGTCGAGCGATCCAGGTCCGGTCAGGTCGATCGCCGGTGCCGGAGCCCGGGCCGACGGTGGCGACCACGGCCGACGCGGCCGACCAGCCGGCGCCGGGCGTAGCCGATGCACGCAGCGCCGAGTCCGGGTCCAGCCAGTGCGCGTCGTCGAGGAGCAGCAGCACCCGGCGACCGTCGGCGATGAGCTCGTCGAGCAGGGTCCGGAAGGCGCAGCTGACCGCGCACCGCAGCTCGTCGCTCGCCGGGGCGCCGACCAGCCCGGGCTCGCGTTGCTTGCGGAGCGCGTCGGGCAGGCGCGGCCAGGTCGGCCGGGGACGCTGGTCGATCAGGTCCTGGAGCGCGGCGTACGGCATCGACTGCTCGGACAGCGGCGCCGTTGGCCCGGAGCACGCAGCGCGTCGACGCTGGACTCGAGGGCGTCGAGGAGGGCGCTCTTGCCGATACCGGGCGGTCCGTCGAGCGCGACGCGAGACGCCCTGCCGCAGGAGGTGGTGCACCTCCGCGAGCAGGGTGACGACGACCCACGACCCGAGACATCACCGACAGGGTAGTCACGCGAACGGTTCCGGGATACCCCTTGCACCGGCGCGCGAAGAGGAGTTGCCTCTGATCTGGAGGAGGTGCGCGATGGCGGACAAGGGAAGCTCCCGGAGACCAGCCGGGCCAGGATCTGGAGGCGAGCAGCCCGGACCGGATCCGGAACGTCGTCCTGGTCGGGCCCGGTGGCTCCGGCAAGACGACACTGGTCGAGACGCTGCTCGCCTCGGCAGGAGCTGTCCCGCGCGCGGGCTCGGTGCGCGAGGGCACCACGGTGTGCGACTTCGAGGAGTCCGAGCAGTCCCACGAACGGTCGATCTCGCTGGCCCTGGCGCGCCGCTGGTCCACGACGGCATCAAGGTCAACCTGATCGACACCCCCGGGTACGCCGACTTCGTCGGCGAGCTGCGCGCGGGGCTGCGCGCCGCCGACTGTGCCCTGTTCGTGATCGCCGCCAACGACGGCGTCGACGACGCGCACCCGCTCCCTGTGGCGCGAGTGCGCCGACGTCGGCATGCCGCGCGCGGTCATCGTCACCAAGCTCGACCAGGCCCGCGCCGACTACGACGGCGTGCTCGCCCAGGCGCAGGCAGCCTTCGGCGACAAGGTGATGCCGCTCTACCTGCCGGTGCGCGAGGGCGGCGAGGTCGTGTCGCTGACCGGCCTGCTGGCGCCCGGCGACGCCGAGGGCGACTCGAGGAGCTGCGCGGCCAGCTGATCGAGGGCGTGATCGAGGAGTCCGAGGACGAGACCCTGATGGACCGCTACCTCGGCGGCGAGGAGATCGACGAGAAGGTCCTGATCGCCGACCTCGAGCGCGCGGTCGCGCGGGCGACGTTCTTCCCCGTCGTACCCGTCTGCTCGGTCACCGGCGTCGGCTGCGCCGAGCTGCTCGACCTGGCGACGCCGCGCCTTCCCGTCGCCGTCCGAGCACCCCTCCCCCGCAGGTCTTCACGCCCGGCGGGCGCCGGCCGGCGACCCGATCACCTGCGACCCCGACGGGCCCGCTCGTCGCCGAGGTCGTGAAGACCACCAGCGACCCGTACGTCGGTCGGCTCAGCCTGGTCCGCGTCTTCTCCGGCACGCTGCGCCCCGACGAGTCGGTGCACGTCTCCGGGCCACTTCACGTCGTTCTTCGGCGCGGACGCCGGCCACGACGGACCACGACGAGGACGAGAAGATCGGCGCGCTGACCCACCCGTTCGGCAAGCACGCAGGTCCCGGCGACCCAGGTCGTCGCCGGCGACATCTGTGCGCATCGGCCGGCTGTCCCGCGCGGAGACCGGCGACACCCTGTCCTCGGTCGACGACCCGCGCGTGCTGATGCCGTGGTCGCTGCCCGAGCCGCTGCTGCCGGTCGCGATCGTGGCGCGAGCAAGGCCGACGACGACAAGCTGTCCCAAGCGCTCGGCGGCTCGCGGCCGAGGACCCGAGCATCCGGGTCGAGAACAACGCCGAGACCCACCAGCTCGTCCTGTGGTGCATGGGCGAGGCGCACGCCGACGTCGTCCTCGAGCGGCTGGCCGGCCGGTACTCGGTGCACGTCGAGCAGCAGCCGTTCGTGGTGTCGCTGCGCGAGACGTTCTCCGGGAAGGCCGCCGGCAAGGGCCCGGCACGTCAAGCAGTCCGGCGGGCACGGCCAGTACGCCGTGTGCGACATCGAGGTGGAGCCGCTCCCCGAGGGCTCGGGGTTCGAGTTCGTCGACAAGGTCGTGGGCGGCTCGGTGCCGCGGCAGTTCATCCCCAGCGTCGAGAAGGGCGTCCGGCGCAGATGGAGCGCGGCGTACGCAACGGCTACCCGGTCGTCGACCTGCGGGTGACCCTCACCGACGGCAAGGCGCACAGCGTCGACTCCAGCGACATGGCCTTCCAGACGGCCGGCGCGCTCGCCCTGCGCGAGGCCGCCGCCGCACCATCGTCACCATGCTCGAGCCGTACGACACCGTCGACGTCCTCGTCCCGACGACTACGTCGGCGGCGTGATGAGCGACCTGTCCTCACGACGGGCCCGCGTGCTCGGCACCGACAAGGTCGGCGACGACCGCACGCTGGTCAAGGCCGAGGTCCCGCAGACCGAGCTGGTCCGCTACTCCATCGACCTGCGCTCCTCGACCCACGGCGCCGGCACCTTCACCCGCTCCTTCGCCCACTACGAGGCGATGCCCGAGGACGTCGCCAACAAGGTCACCCCCCGCGAGCGCTGACCGTCGCGTCCGGTGGTTGACGTGCGAAGGCGCCCTGGCGCCTGAACCTCACCGGTGGTTGAGGTGCGAAGGCGCCCTAGCGCCTGAGCCTCGAAACCCGGTGACGTTCGCAGGGCGTCGGCCCCCGCCCTGCCTCGGGTTCAGGGGTTTCGAGGCTCGTCGCTGACGCTCCTCGCACCTCAACCACCGGCTTCGCGGAGGAAGGACTCGAGGATCGGGCCGGCGGTCCCGGAGCCGGAGTCGCCGATCCTCGACGAAGACCGCGACGGCCAGGTCGCCCTGGGCGGCGATCATCCAGGCGTGGGTGAGGATCTTGCCGTTCTTCTCGAACTCGGCGGTGCCGGTCTTGGCGATCACCGGCGGGCCGGGTACGTCGGCGAGGAGAGCTGCCGCTGCCCGAGGTGACGACGCCGCGCAGCATCCCGCGCAGCTGCGCCGCCTCGGCCCGGGTCAGCGCGGCGCGACCCCGTCGCAGGCTCGACGTCCACGGTCTTCACCAGCCGCGGCAGCACCGGTCCCCGGACTGGATCGACGCGGCCACGGTCGCCATCGCCATCGGCGACGCGAGGACCGTGCCCTGGCCGATCATGTCGGCGGCCTTCTCGGTCTCCGACGGCGGGCGGCGTCACGGTGCCGAAGTACGCCGGGAAGCCGAGGTCGTGGTCGACCCCCATGCCGAGCGAGGCGGCCGCGTCGACCAGCGAGTCGTCGGTCAGCCGGCCGGCCTGGGAGATGAAGCGCGGTGTTGCACGAGTTCGCGACCGCCGTGCGCAACGGGATCCGGCCCAGCCCGCCGGCGGGGTAGTCGTCGTAGTTCTCGAACTGCTTGCCGTCCACCACGATCGGGTACGTGCACGGCACCACCGAGTCGGGGGTGAGCCCGGCGCGCAGCAGCGCCAGCGAGCTCACGCTCTTGAACGTCGAGCCCGGGCGCGAACTGGCCGAACGTCGCCATGTTGTAGCCGTCGGTGCCGGGGCCGTTGGCCGCGACGAGGATGTCGCCGTTCGAGGGCTTGATCGCCACCAGCGCGCTGGCCGGCCCGACGGCGGCGAGCAGCCGCTCCGCGGTCGAGCTGCAGGTCGACGTCGAGGGTCAGCTACAGCGGCTGCCCGGCGACCGGCTCCTCGCGGAACAGCTCGCGCTCCTTGTCGTCGGCCGCACCGCGTCGACGACGACGCCGGGCGTGCCGCCCAGCTGCTCGTCGTACCTCGCCTGCAGGCCGGACAGTCCCGCCTGGTCACCGACGGCGTAGCGGTCCGGGTCCTCCTCGATCATCTCGGCGGTCACCTCGCCGACGCGTGCCGAGGATCGGAGCGGCGAACTCGCGGGTCGGCGCGAGCGGCAGCTCGCCGGCGAGGGCGAGGCGCCCGGGATCTCGTCGTAGCCCCGCGCCACCTCGGGCGGGACGTCGTCGCTGCGGTAGACGATCGCCTCGACGAACGCCTTGTCGCCGGCGGCCTTCACCTGCTTGACGTACGGCGCCACGTCGATGTCCGAGCAGCTCGGCCAGCCGGCGTGCGGACTCGCCCGCCTGCTGGCCGCGACCATGGTCCGGTCGATGCCGAACCGGACCACCGGGCGGTCGGCGACCAGGGCCAGCCCGCCGCGCCGAGGATGCCGGCCCGCTCGGGTGCGATCGGGGCGCTCGTCGAGGACCTCCGATCGGTGAGCGACGGCTCGACGACCGCCGGCGTCCACACCACCTGCCAGTCGTCGTCGACCTGCCGCAGGGCCGCGTCGGTCGCGTAGGACCACTCCTGCTCGCCCAACGGCCAGGTCCAGGCGAGCGCGGCCGTCGCGGTGCTCGTCCGACTCGCTCGACGTCGCCGACCTCGACGGTCGGGCGTGACCTCGCCCATGCCCTCGACCATCTTCGGCGTACGTCGTCGGAGACCGCCTCGGTGCTCTCGTCGGTGAACTCGACGTCGGCGAACTCACCGTGCCGCCAGCGCGGCGGCGAGCGCGTCGGCCGCCTCGTCGGGATCGGGGCCGTCGTCGTCCGCCAGCCGCGTCGCAGGCGCCGGAGCAGACCCGGCCACGAGTACGCCGGCAGCGAGCGCGCCGGCGAGTCCGAGGTAGCCCCCATGACACGCGGTTCTATCAGCCGTGCCCGTCAGGCCGAGCTGCTCAGCCGCGATGTCTGGCGGGCGAGCCAGCGGTCGAGGTCGACGCCGGCCTTGCGGGCGGCCTTCCGCATGTGCGGACTGGTCAGGTCGGCGCCCGGAACTCGGCGGGCCGGATCGACGACGTCGGCGGCGGCGTACTCGCGCTGCTGCGCGGCGAGCTCGTCGCCACCTGACGCGCGGCGGCCCGGAGGGTCGCGGCGGTCACGCGAACCGCGGCACCGGTCAGCACCGGGCTGACGGTCGGCGTGTAGCCGGAGGCCTGGCCGTCGCGGTTCGGGTGGTAGCTCTCGCTGATCGGGTTCGACAGGCCGTTGATCCACTCCGGGTTGTCGCACACGGCGTGCCCGATGAAGCGCGCTGGTCGGGTTGGCGAACGAGAAGCCCGGCCGCCGCGGCCTGCGCGGACGTCCGGGTGTTCAGCAGGTCGGCCGTCTGGTTGAGCCGGGCCTCCTCCTCCGGGGAGAACCAGGTGCCGGCGTTGCAGTCCTCGCCCATGAAGATCCGCGGGTAGCCGACCACGACGACCTCGCGTTCGGGCGCACGCGAGCCGGATCGAGCCGTACAGCGTGGACAGCGCCCCGGCAGGGTGTGTTGATGAAGGCCTGCGCGGCGTCGATCGCGCCGTCGCAGTCGCCCGCCCACCACGGCGTGGCGCACTCGGTGAGGACGTCGGCGAAGCCGGCGTCGTTGCCGCCGACGGAGATCGTCACGTAGCTCGTGGCGGAGCTCAGGGCGCCGAGCTGGGTGTTGGTGACGTCGGTGACCGTCGCGCCCGAGCAGGCCCGGAAGTCCAGGGCGTAGCCGCGCGGGGCGGCGATCAGGCTCGGGTAGGCGAACGTCGAGCGCTGGCACGACGTGCCGTCGTCGATGTAGCTGCGGGTCCCGGTCCCCGAAGAGTACGAGTCACCGAGGGCGACGTACGACGGTGCGGCGGCGTGCGCGGCGGACTGGACGGCGAGGGCCGGCGCGAGCGGAGCGGCGAGGGCGGCCACGGCGAGCAGGGCGCGTCCGAGAGCGCGGCGAGGGTGGGACATGGGATCCTCCGAGATCCGAGACGGCCACCCGAGATGTGGCCCTCGTCACTCAAGCACTACCGGAGCCGCTGAAGAGGGGAAACCCTCGGTGGGCGCCGCGCTGCCGCCGAACGCGTCAGTCGAGAGGTCACTCGACCGTGACGGACTTCGCGAGGTTCCGGGGCTTGTCGATGTCGTGCCCGAGGTGGAGTGCGGCGTGGTACGCGAGGACCTGCAGCGGCAAGGTGAGCAGGATGGGGTCGAGCTCTCGCTCGTTGCGGGGGACGTCGATGCGGACGGCGTCGACCCCGCCCAGGTCGACCCCCGCGTGGCCCACGACGACCAGGGGTCCACCGCGGGCGGCGATCTCGTGCAGCGCGCCGACGTTGCGATCGGCGAGCTCGTCGTCCGGGACCACGGCCACGGTCGGGACGTCGGTCGAGATCAGCGCCAGCGGGCCGTGCTTGAGCTCGGAGGTCTGGTAGGCCTCCGCGTGCCGATAGCTGATCTCCTTGAACTTCTGCGCCCCCTCGCGGGCCACCGGGAAGCCACGCACCCGACCGACGAAGAACAGGCTCTCGGCCTCCGCAAGCCCCGTGGCGATCTCGGCCAGCTCGTCCTCGCGCGCCAGGATCTCGGCGACCTGGTCGGGGAGCGCGGTCAGTCCGGCGATCAGCCGCTTGCCGTCGGCGATCGACAGGTCGCGGACCCGGCCCAGCTGCAGCGCGAGCAGGGCGAAGCCGAGGAACATGTTGGTCAGCGCCTTGGTGGAGGCGACCGCGACCTCCGGGCCCGCGTGCAGATAGATCCCGCCGTCGCACTCACGGGCGATGGCACTGCCCACGACGTTCACCAGGCCGATCACCCGCCCGCCCTTGCGCCTGATCTCCTGGACCGCGAGGAGGGTGTCGATGGTCTCGCCGGACTGGCTGACCGCCACGTAGAGCGTGTCCGGCTCGATGATCGGGTTGCGGTAGCGGAACTCGCTGGCGGCTTCCGCGTCCGCCGGGATCCGGGCCAGCTCCTCCACCAGTGAGGCCCCCATCTGGCCGACGTAGTACGCCGACCCGCAGCCCAGGACCTTCACTCGCCGGATCCCCCGGGTCTCCCGAGGATCCATGTTCAGCCCACCGAGGTGCGCCGTACCGAACCGCTCGTCGAGGCGGCCGCGCAGCACTCGCTCGGCCGCCTCCGGCTGCTCGAGGATCTCCTTGTGCATGTACGACGCGTGCTCCCCGGCGTCGTAGTCATCCGGGTCGATCTCCACCTGGGCGGCCGACTTGCGGGTCGGGCTGAGGTCTTGCTTGAAGGTCGTGAACCCGGTCGCCGTCACCGTCGCCAGCTCGCCGTCGTCGAGATGGGCGACCGTGGTCGTGTACCGCACCAATGCGGCCAGGTCGGAGGCGACGTGCATCTCCTTCTCCCCGACCCCGATGATCAGCGGGCTGCCGTTCCTCGCGACCACGATCCGGTCCGGGTGGTCGGCGTGCATGACCGCCAAACCGTAGGTGCCCTGGACGACCGCGAGCGCGTCGCGGACCCGGCCCTCGAGGCTGTCGGCGTCGGAGCGCGCAACGAGGTGGGCGATGACCTCCGTGTCGGTGTCGGAGGCGAGCTCCACCCCGTCGTCGGTGAGCTGCTGCCGGAGCGACGCTGCGTTGTCGATGATCCCGTTGTGTACGACGGCGACGGCGCCGGCCAGGTCGGTGTGCGGATGGGCGTTGACGTCGTTGGCCGGCCCGTGGGTCGCCCATCGGGTGTGCCCGATCCCGACCCTGCCGGAGAACCTCTTGGGCAGAGCATCGGCCAGGTCCCGGACCCGGCCGGCCCGCTTGGCGACCTTGATCCCGCTCCCGCCGAGCACCGCCAGACCCGCCGAGTCGTAGCCCCGGTGCTCCAGGCGCGTCAATCCCTCCACGATCAGCGGCGCGGCCTGCTGGCCGCCGACGTACCCCACGATTCCGCACATGGTTGCGCTTCCCTTCTTCGTTGCGGGGTTTCGATGCTCGGCCGCGAGCGGCCTCGTACCTCAACCACGCCTATCCGTAGACGATCCGGCGTAGCTGCCGCTCGGTCAGGGTCGGGGCGGCGACCACTCGCTCGCCCAACTCGTCGGCGATCCGGGCGAAGATCTCCGGGTTCCTGGCGCCGAAGGTCTTCAGGTGTGCGTGCCGCCGTCGGACGTACTCCTCGACGGGCTCGGAGTGGAAGGCGACGACGTCCTCGACCACCCGGGCCGCCTCGTCAGCGGTGAGACCGGTGCTCGCGACGATCCGCTCGACAAGCTCCGATTCGATGTGCACAAGGACAAAGAGTGCCCGTACGGCGATACCAATCGCAACTTTCTGCCCGATTTCGGGCAGGTCAGGCAGATTCCTCGCGTCTGGCTTGCCGTGTGGTCCGAATGAGCCAGGCCAGGCCGAGGAACGGCAGCACGGCCGGCACCCAGCCATAGCCGCTGCCGAACCGGGACCAGACGGTGTCGTCGGGGAACCAGTCCGGCTCCAGGAGGCTGAGGGCGCCCACGACCATCACGCCCAACAGCTCGGTGATGACGGCCGCCCAGGCGAGTGGCGTGGTGCGCGGACCCGGGCGGGCGAGGCAGTAGGTCGCGACGGCGTACACCACGGCCGCGAACGCCGACAGCGCATAGGCGAGCGGCGCCTCGTCGGCCTTCTGCACCAGCTGGGTGGACGAGCGGCCGAGTGCGGAGAACGCGAAGACGCCGTACACCAGGATCAGCGCCCGGCCCCAGCCGGCGTTGGTGCGCGCCGTGCCAGTCGGCCCCTCAGCCACTCGACGTCGTCCAGACCTGCTGGGTGCGCACGATGAGGACGGGTACCACGAGGGCCGCCACGAGCAGGACCGCCGTCCCCGCCCGGCTGCGCTCACCGAGCGCCCACACGGTGGCGATCGGGAGGAAGAGCAGGGTGCCGAGCAGGTAGCCCACGTAGACCAGGCCGTTCACGTCGCGGTCCTGGCTGACCAGCTGCGCGATGCCGATGCCGGCCTGAGCCAGCAGGCCGAGCTCCATCAGGGTCACGATCCACAGCAGTACCGGCCCGATCGGCCGGTCCCGCAAGACCTGGAACGCCGTGGCGGCCGCGAGGACGAGCGACAAGGCGATCAGCGTGGTCTGGAGGAGGTCGAGCATCGAGGTGGATCCTACGGCCGCCGACGTGGGTGACCCGCGCCACACCGGCCCTCGGGAATGACGCTGTCAGCCGTCCTGTTACATCTATTGAAAGTTCAACCACACACCCATGAACTGGAGCAGCGATGAACTTCTTCAACCGCAAGGGCGACACTGCCGTCGCGGAGCCTGTGTTCGACGCAGGCACCTCCGCCGTCGAGGACATCTCCGGCGACTACACGCTCGACGTGGCCCACTCTCGTCTCGGCTTCTCGGCCAGGCACGCGATGGTGACCACCGTTCGCGGCGCCTTCAAGGACTTCGAAGGCACTGCGACGATCAACACCGCCAACCCGAGCGCCTCCAAGGTCGACCTCCGCATCGACGTCGCCAGCATCGACACCGGTGTCGCCGACCGCGACGCTCACCTGCGTTCCGGTGACTTCTTCGACGCCGACGCCAACCCCACCATCACGTTCGCCTCGACCGAGGTCGAGCGCGACGGCGACGAGTGGGCGATCACCGGCGACCTGACCATCAAGGACGTCACGAAGCCGGTCACCGTGGTCTTCGAGGAGACCGGCTCGGCCCGCGACCCGTTCGGCAATGTCAGGGTCGGGTTCGAGGGCAGCACCAGCCTCAACCGCAAGGACTGGGGACTGACCTGGAACGCCGCGCTCGAGACCGGTGGCGTCCTCGTCTCCGAGAAGGTCAAGCTCGAGTTCGACGTCTCGGCGATCCGCAACGCCTGAGCATCCCCGACGCCACAAAGCACGCTGACCCGGCAGAAAGTTTCTGCCGGGTCAGCGTTATTTCGGGTTGTCAGGGCAGGTTGGGCAGTCCGGGATGGACCGGGCCGTCCTCCCCGCCGTACATCGGGCCGTTCATCGGGCCGTCCATCGGGTCGTCCCCGACGTCGGGATCGTCCTCGGGTCCCCAACCGCAGGTGGGCTGCGGACCGTCGAGCGCCTCGTTCCACACCGCACGCACCATGAAGCACGGGCTGTTGCCCGGGCGATACGTGATGCCTGGCGCGGTGGGTGTGGACCCCTGCCGAGTGGTGTCGACCGGGATCGCGTTCCCCGTGGCCGGCAGAACGACGATCAGGCCGACCACCGCGGTGGCGAGGGTTCCAGCAGCCGCGGATGGGATCCACCAGCGGCGGGAGTCTGACTCCAGTGAGTAGCGGTTCATGATGAGCTCCTTGATTCGGAAGGCCGGGGCCGGGTGCCCCGTGCTGCTTCCGTTGTGACACCACCCGGTATCGCCACCGCTCCTGATCGGTATCTCCTCGGTATCCGCCCGGTTCCCGACCGTTGACGAGCCGTACCGGGAGACCTGCCCTGACGACGAGAAATCAGTGGCCGGACCGGCGTTCCGGCAGAGACCATGACCGCATGGATCTTCCGGACGGCCTGACGGCGCGCCCGCTCGTCCCCAGCGACGCCGCCGCGGTCACCGAGCTCATCGCCGCCCAGGAGGTCGCCGATGTCGGCGAGGTCATCGTCGAGGAGGCCGACATCGTCGCCGACTGGCAGCGGCCGGGATACGACATCGGCACGGGCACGCTCGGTGTGTTCGACGGCGAGGCGCTCGTGGCGTACGCCGATGTCGGGTACCTGCACCGGTGCGACGCTGCCGTGCATCCGGCCCATCGCGGACGCGGTATCGGCACCCAGATCGCACTGTGGATGCAGGAGAGGGCGCGCGACCAGGGCTGGGACGTAGTTTCCACTCCGGTGCCACAGGGTTCGCCCGGCGACGTCCTCCTGAAGTCGTTGGGCTACCACGTCCGCTGGACCAGCTGGGTCCTCCAGCTCCCGGAGGGCGCCACGATCCCCACACGCCCGCTGCCGCAGGGGTACGTCGTCCGCGCGGCCACCGAAGACGAGTACCACGCGGCGTACACGGTCGAGGAGGACGCCTTCCTCGAGTGGTCGGTGCGCGAGCGCGAGACCTTCGAGGAGTGGAAGTCCCAGACCGTGCAGCGCCCCGGCTTCGAGCCGTGGAACCTCCGGGTCGTGACCGACCCGTCCGGCGAGGTGGTCGCGACCGCCCTGCTCCAGCTCAACGTCGACTGCGGCTACATCGCCCTGCTCGCGACCCGCAAGGACCTGCGCGGCCAGGGTCTCGCCCAGGCCCTGCTTGTCGACGCGTTCGCGGTGGCCGCCGAGCACGGGGCCGTGAAGTCGGAGCTGTCCACGGACTCCCGCACGGGCGCGCTCGGCCTGTACGAGAAGGTCGGCATGAAGGTCACGTCGACCTGGGTGAACCGCGCGATCGACCTGGCGCCCACACCATGACCGCGACCATCGAGCTGCCGGACGGCTTCACGAGTCGCAGTCTCACCATGGACGACGCACAGTCGGTGTACGACGTCATCGCGGCCGAGGAGGTCGTCGACCTGGGCGAGGCCGAGGTGACCCTCGAGGACCTCACCAGCGACTGGCAGCGCCCCAGCTACGACATCGCGTCGAGCACGGTCGGCGTCTTCGACGGGCAGCGGCTGGTCGGGTACGGCGACGCGGCCGGCGGCGACGTCGTCTATGCCGCAGTCCACCCCGCGTACCATGGCAGGGGCATCGGAACCGTCATCGCCCACTGGCTCCAGGCGACGGCCCGGGCCTCGGGGGCGACCCACGTCGGCGGCCAGGTCCCCCAGGGCAGCGCGGCCGACCGGTTGATGACGGATCTGGGCTACCAGGTGCGCTGGACCGCCTGGGACCTCGAGCTGCCGGAGGGGCAGGAGATCCAGGCCCAGCCGCTGCCGGGCGGCTTCGCGGTCCGCGATGCCGCCGCGGCCGACCACGAGACTGCCTGGACCTTGCTCGAGGACGCGTTCCTCGAGTGGTCGGAGCGAGACCGGATCCCGTTCGACGACTTCGGGTCCCGGATCTGGCGACGTCCGGGCTACGAGCCGTGGAACCTCCGGCTGGTGGAGAACACAGACGGCGAGCTCGTCGGGGCGACCCACGTGTTCCTCGCCGGCGAGGGCGGGTACGTCGCCAAGGTCGCCGTACGTCCCGACCACCGCGGGCGCGGGCTCGCAGGCGCCATGCTGGTCGACGCGTTCGGATTGGCGCGGGAGCACGGGGCGAAGCGGTGCTACCTCTCCACGGACACCCGCGCCGGTGCCCGCGGGCTCTACGAGAAGGTCGGAATGGTCGTCGCCTCGACCTGGGTGAACCGGGCGATCGAGCTCTGACCCTCGGCTTCGCGGACAGTCACCGGAAGTCGGCCAACTCGCCACGCCAGGACTTCAAGTCGACTCGAGGTCAACCGTCGTTGCCCGCTCCGTTCGGGTTCGCGGACACGGAGACGGACACCGAGACACTCACACTGGGCCCGCCCGACCCGGTGGGTCCCTGTCCCCCGGGGCCCGGGGATCCGGGGCTCGTGGGCGCCGACGACGGGGCCGATGACGGATCCGAGGGTGACGTCGCGCCGGTTCCGGAGCCCGACCCGGGAGTCGGCTCGCTCGGCCCCTTGCTCGGCCCCTTGGTGTCACCCGACTCCGTCTCGCCTGGGGAGGACGTCGGAGTCGGCGTCGCCGACTCGTCCGGCGCCCAGGGCGGCTGGGCGGTTCCCGACGCCCACACAACTCCCACGGCTGCCACCATCAGGGCCAGGCACGCCCCGACAGCGACCAAAGCAGCCCGTGCACCTCGCCTCGCCGGAGAGGCCTCCGTCGGTTCGGACGTGGCTGCCACCTGGGCAAGGTTGTCGGTGAACTCCTTGTCGGCCATGGGCTGGGAGGTGTCGGCGCGCAACCCGCGCGCCATCCGACGGCGGGACCGGAAGAGACCCATGGCACGCCCATGCTAGTGCCGAAAATCGTGGTGACTGGGATGACGAGTGGTTGGCCCGGCATCCAACGGGTACGGAGAGGCCTCGGGAACCCCGCCGGGAGGGCGAGGACGTCCGGAACCCCGTCGGGAGGGGCGCGGGATGACGCGAGGCGAGTCGGACGACGTCGTCTCTCGGGCCAGGCAGGGCGACGAGTCCGCATGGGCCGAGCTCTACGCAGCCCATGGCCGCCGTCTGCTCGTCTGGCTCCAGACGATTCCGTCCGCCGACGCGGCCATCGACCCCGAGGACCTCGCCGCCGAGGCGTGGCTGACCGCGGCAAGCAAGATCGCGGACTTCTCCGGAAGCAGCAGCAGCGACTTCGCCGGCTGGCTGTTCACGATCGGTCGGAACGTCAGCAGCAGCCGCCGGCGCACCTCTGCCCGACGGCGTACGACCCCAGTGCCTGCCGACGACAAGTCCGGCGTCCTCTGGACCGCGGTCGACGACCCCGCCCGGGAAGTGGGCGCCACCGACAGCACTCGCCGCCTGCTCGCCCACCTCTCCGAGCGGGAAGCGCAGGTCGTGGCCTGCATCGACGTGGTGGGATTGGACGTCGCCACCACCGCCGTCGCCCTCGACATGAGCGCTACCGCGGTTCGGGTCGCTCACCACCGGGCCATGCGGCGGCTTCGCCGACTCCTGGCTGCCGGGATCGAGGAACCCGGGCGCAACGAGCGAGTGGCCCGCGTACTCCCCCGCGGGCGCCCCCAGGAGTGAACCAGGAAATCTCTGCAGGTGTAACGACACGCCGTGCTCACGCCATGTGGACACGTACGGCGCCCGACGGGCGCTGGCGGGTCCGGATGCTCCAAGCGATGCGGGTCCGAAGCTGACAACTCGGTAAGGGAATCCATCCATGAGAAGAGTCACGGCATCACCGCTGAAGATCCTCGCCATCCTGCTCCTGGTCATGTCGCTGGGACTGACATCGGCAGTGGCGGCAAATGTTTCACCGACCGCGCCCTCGAGGGGCACATCAGCCGCCGAGGCGGCGAAGGTGGTCGCAGCCTCTCCGCAGGGCCGGATGAACTCGCGGATCGTGGGCGAAACGGCCAACGGCCATCGGGTCACCGGGAGCTTCGTGCCGGTGACGTTCGTCAAGAAGCCGGGGCGGATCAAGGTTCGCGGCATGCTCCTCGGAGTCGTCCACAGGCCTGCTGCCCGTGACATCCGGTTCTCCGGGCTCCGCACCATGACGGTCAAGACGATCGAGGGCGTGGCACCTCGGGCCGGCGCCTCGACGACGGCGGCTCGGGCTCGCTGCGACATCCTGAACCTGGTGCTCGGTCCGCTCGACCTGGACCTGCTGGGGCTGGAGGTCCACCTGAACCGGGTCGTCCTCGACATCATCGCGCGCAGCGGCGCCGGCAACCTGCTCGGCAACCTGCTCTGCGCGGTTGCGGGACTGCTCGACGGCCCCGGTGGCCTGGGCCAGATCACCAGGCTGCTCAACCGGATCCTCGGACTGCTGCGACTGGGCGTCTGACTCGGAACAACGACAGGTCAGGCTCGCGGTGGCCGACGAGGGACCAGCCACCGCGAGCCGGCCGGACATGACTGTCAGTGCCTCGTGAACGGCAAGGGTGGCTGGCTCATCGGGTTGGCGGCGGCCACCTCGTCCATCGCGTCGAGAATGTTGCGCAGGTTGACCAGGAGCCCGCCGTACACAGGCCACATGCGCGGGGTCGTGTCGTCCTCGTCCACGAGGGCGACAAGGTCGTCGAGCCGTTCCCGACACCGACGGATCGGGCCCTGGTCGGCCTGGAGGATGGCCCGGCCTGCCTCCTGCAGGGCGTCGGCAAGCGCCGTGCGGAATCCGGACTGCCACGTCCCCACGTGCGCCTGCGCGTGCGACAGCGTCCGAGCCATGCTCCGGGTGTCGGCGAGTGCTTGCTCGACATGTCCCAGCAGCGACACCCACGCCCGCGGGTCACGCAGCTCGGTGGCCGAACGCCGCGGATTCAATCGGGCACTTTGGCTTGCCTGCCGCACCAGAGCCCAGGCCCGGTCGAGCTCCTCGTCGAGCTCGCGGGTCCGGTCCAGCCATCCGTCGACGTCGTCCCGCGAGTACCCACCGTCGAGGCCGCCGCCGACGTCGATCAGCAGCTCACCGATCCGGTCGTCCAACGCGCCCATCGCCGCGATGGCACTCCGTCGTCGCAACGGCGGCCAGACCAGCACGTTGACGCACAGCCCGACTGCGATCCCGATCCCCGTGTCCGCCAGCCGAAGCAGCAGGATGTTGTCCTGGTCGGAGACGCCCGTGGTGAGGACGATCAGCGCAGTGGCAGCCACCGTCGTGGCCTGGTCCCCGAACCATGGGGCCGAGCCCAGGGCAAGACCGACAAGCAGCACGATGGCGACCGCCGCCGGGTCGATGCCGAAAGCACTCCCCACCGCCCACGCCAGGACCACGCCCAACACCGCCGCCGCCACCTGGCGGACACCTTGCGAGAAGGTTCGGTAGACCGTCGAATGCACCACCAGCAGCGCGGCCCACGGGGCGAGGAACGACTGGGGCAGGTGGAACAGCTCGGTCACGATCACCCACGCGATCACCGCGGCCAGGGCCGTCTTCACGATCTGGGTGACGCCGCTCCAGAAGACCGGGTCCCGCCACCGCTCGCGCATCCAAGCGCCCACGTTTGTGCCGGCCATGGCACCCACCTCCCCGGGCACCCGGACGATCACCGGGTGCGCGGGAAAGGTACCCACTCAGCGGATGGGTGCTCCGGAAATGGCGCGAGCGATCACGAGCCGCTGGATCTCCGAGGTGCCCTCGAAGATCGTGTAGATCTTGGCGTCGCGCGCCATCCGCTCGACCGGGTACTCCCGCGTGAAGCCGTTGCCGCCGAGGATGTGCATGGCCCGTTCGGTGACCCGGACCGCCGTCTCGCCGGCGACGAGCTTCGACATCGAGCCCTCCGCCAGGTCGAACGTCTTGCCCTGCCGGGCCATCCACGCGGCCCGCCACACCAGCAGCCGGGACGCCTCGATGGATGTGGCCATGTCGGCGAGCATGAACGCGATCGCCTGATTCTCGATGATCGGCTTGCCGAACTGCTCGCGAGTCTTCGCGTAGTCGAGCGCGATCTCGTACGCCGCCCTGGCGATGCCGATCGCCTGGGCGCCGACCCCCGGCCGGGTGCGCTCGAAGGTCGCCATCGATGGCTGGCCGCGCCCCGAGCTTCCCTCGCGGGAACCCGCGAGTCGCTCGTCGAGCCGGTCCTTGCCACCGAGCAGGCAGCGGCCCGGGACCCGCACCTGGTCGAGCACCACCTCGGCGGTGTGCGAGGCCCGGATGCCGTGCTTGAGGAACTTCTGGCCCTGGCTGAGCCCCTTCGTGCCCGGCGGCACCACGAAGCTGGCCTGTCCGCGGGTCCGCAGCTCCGGGTCGACCACGGCGATGACGACGTGCACGTCGGCCAACCCGCCGTTCGTTGCCCAGGTCTTGGTGCCCTGGAGCACCCACTCGTCCGTCGCCTCGTCGTACGTCGCGCGGGTCCGCATGGCGCCGACGTCGGAGCCCGCGTCGGGCTCGGAGGAGCAGAAGGCCGCGAGCTTCAGGTCACCCGGACTGCCGAACATCTGCGGTGCCCACTCGCCGACCTGCTCGTCCGTGCCATTGGCCCGGACGGCGGCCGCAGCGAGCGTCGTTCCGACGATGGACAGCCCGATCCCGGCATCGCCCCAGAACAGCTCCTCCATGGCGACCGGGATCCCGAGCCCGGTCTCCTCGAAGGCCTGGGTCGCCCAGAAGTCCAGGGAGTAGATGCCGATCTTGGCGGCCTCCTCCAGGACCGGCCACGGGAACTCCTCCTTCTCGTCCCACTCGGCCGCCGCCGGCCTGATCACGTCCGCGGCGAAGGCGTGCACCCAGTCCCGCAGGTCGAGGTTGTCCTGGCCGAGCTCGAAGGTGTTCGTCACGGGGCCAAGGTATCCGGGAGGTTCGCTGGTTGAGGTGCGAGGCCGTTCGCCGGTGGTTGAGGTGCGAGGCCGTTCACGGCCGAGCCTCGAAACCCCGTGACGCGGGCAGGGCAGTGACCACCGATCTCACCGACCTGCCTCCGGTTCCGGGGTTTCGAGGCTCGCTTCGCTCGCACCTCAACCAGCGTCTGGGGTTTTCGAGGCTCTCTTCGCTCGCACCTCAACCAGCGGCTAGGCGTGGGCGGGCTGCTCCGGGTGGATGTCCGGGTCGACGCCGGCATCGCCGCTGTCCGCGCCGTAGTCCTCCGGCCGGGTCTGGTCCACGCCGTCGGCGAGTTTCATCGCCCGGAACAGCACGGTCAGGACGACCGTGACGAGCACGTTGATCCCGAACGCCGTGAACCCGATGTAGACGTTGGTCTCGGTGAACGGGAAGGCGTAGACCGGGCTGCCGAAGTGGCTGCCGGGGTCGCCGATCTTCTCCACGCCGTACGCCGTCCAGGTCCCGTAGGCCATGCCGGCGGCCCAGCCCGCGACGAGCGCCCACCGGTGACACCACGCGGTGTAGAGCCCCACCACGATCGCCGGGAAGGTCTGCAGGATCCAGACTCCACCGAGCAACTGCAGGTCGATGGCGTACGTCGTAGGCACTGCGAGCACGAACACCAGTGCGCCGAACTTCACGAACAGCGACGCGACCTTGCTCTGCTGGGCCTCCTGTCCCTTGCTGGCGCCCCGATTGATGAACGCCTTGTAGATGTTGCGAGTCCACAGGTTCGCGGCGGCGATGGACATGATCGCTGCCGGCACCAGCGCACCGATCACGATGGCGGCGAAGGCGACGCCGGCGAACCAGCTCGGGAACTCGTTCTCGAACAGCTGCGGAACCGCCTGCTGCGGGTTGTCCACCGCGACGCCGGCCGCGATCGCGACGAACCCGAGCAGGGCGAGCAGCCCGAGCAGGAAGGAGTACGCCGGCAGCAGCGCCGCGTTGCGCCGGATCACCGAGCGGCTCCGCGTGGACAGCACGGCCGTGACCGAGTGCGGATACATGAACAGCGCCAGGGCCGATCCCAGAGCCAGCGAGGCGTAGGCCCACTGGGCGGCGGCCGGTGGGATCGCACCCTTGGGCGCGGCGTCGCCCGCGGCGATCGCGTCGGCGTTGTCGGCGTTGAAGGTGTCGAAGGAGTCGGTCGCGGCCGAGAAGATGCTGTCCCAGCCGCCCAGCTGCGAGGGCAGGTAGAGGATCGCGACCAGGATCACCGTGTAGATCAGGAGGTCCTTGACGAACGCGATCAGGGCGGGCGCCCGCAAGCCCGAGGAATAGGTGTAGGCCGCGAGCACCGCGAACGCGATGAACAGGGGCAGGTCCTGGATGATCCAGCTGTCACTTCCGGTGCCGATGCCCATCACCTGCAGCACTACCTCGATGCCGACGAGCTGGAGCGCGATGTAGGGCATCGTCGCCAGGATTCCCGTGAGGGCGACGACGGTCGCGAGAGGCGTGCTGTCGTAGCGGCCCTGCACGAAGTCGGCCGGCGTCACGTACCCGTGCCGGTGCGAGACCGACCAGAGCCTCGGCAGGAACAGGAAGATCAGCGGGTAGACCACGATCGTGTACGGCACCGCGAAGAAGCCGATCGAGCTGCCGGCGTACAACAGCGCGGGCACCGCCACGAACGTGTACGCCGTGTACAGGTCGCCGCCGATGAGGAACCACGCGATGAACGTGCCGAAGCTGCGCCCACCGAGCCCCCACTCGTCGAGGTTGTTGAGCTCCTGCGCGCGCCGCCAGCGTGCGGCCGCGAAGCCGAGGACGGTGACCAGCAGGAAGAAGAAGATGAAGATGCCGAAGGCGATTCCGTCAACGTTGTCGATCATCGGTCGTCGCCTCCCCGCTGCGAGCTCCGGTCGCGCCGGTCAGCGGCCTTGGCGATGTAGTAGGCAGCGACGGTGAGCGCCACGGCGCCAGGGATCATCGCCAGCTGGGCCCAGTAGAAGAACGGGAAGCCGGCCAGGGTGGGGTCGGCCCGGTCGTAGAGCGGGACCAGCAGCGGCACCACGATGGCGGGTGTCAGGAGCAGACAGATGAGGAGCCAGTGCCCACGCGACGAGGCACCGGGGCGTGGGGGACGAGGGTCGGTCATGTGCGTACTACCTCCGAGGTAGATGTCGACCGCCCGCGACCGTAGCGCCTTTGCCCCCGATGCATTCGGGGCGGCAATCACGCCTTACCCAGTGAATCGAATGGCATGCTGCCGCCATGGCAAACGGTCCCGATCTCTCCCGCTACGACGACTGGACGGAATGGCTCCGAGATCGTGCGCGCGAGGATCCCGACATCCGGGCAGTGTGGGTCGTCGGTTCGGCCGTCACGGGTGGGTACGACGAGTGGTCCGACCTCGACGCCGACCTCGTGTGCACGCCGGGAGAGCAGGAGGCGACGTACCGCCGACTCCTGGACCGGGCGCTCACCGACTTCGCCGTCGACCATGTCTGGGAGCTGCCGCGGGAAACGTGGCCGGACGGCCGACAATGCTTCGTGAACCTCCAGCACCGGCCGGGGCTGCTGGAGGAGCCGACCCGGATCGTCGACCTGCGGATTTCGCCCTCGTCGGAGGCACATACCCGTCTCGACGTGCGGCGGCACGGGACGCCGATCGTGTTGCACGACCCTGACCGGCTGCTGGTCCTCCAGGAGGACGACGAGCAGGAGCTGGCCGAGGCCATCGCGGCTGCGGTCGATCAGGTCCGGCAGCGGCGCGGCACCGGCGAGTGGCTGGTGAACCGCGCGATCGTCCGCGGCCACCTGGCCGAGGCGACCGACTTCTACCTGCGTTTCGCACTGGGGCCGCTGGTGCGGTTGCTCCGGGTGCGCTACTGCCCGTGGCGGCACGACTACGGACTGCGCTACCTCGACGACGATCTGCCCGCCGACGTGGCCTCCCGGCTGGCGACGTTGGTGCCCGGTCCGGACCTGCGCGAGCGGTCCGCGGCCTGCTTCGCCTGGCAGGACGAGCTGCTGGCCGACACCGCCGCCGGTGCGCCTTCCTGAAGGCTGAGTGAGGGGTGATCGAAGGCCGAGCCGGCGTCGCCGACGGCCTACTCAGTCGACACGAAACATCTGGACGTCAGACATCCGTAACCCGGATGCATTGCCAGGGACCGCTCCCGGGAGGACTGTGGCTTGGGCGGGGGCCCACCAGGAGGAGGCGAGGGCGGATGGAGTGGATCGGGCCCACGGACGCCAGGTACGACGAGCAGCGCGCGCTGTTCAACGCAATGATCGACAAGCGGCCGCGAGTGATCGCGGCCTGCGAGACCCCCGCCGACATCCGCTCGGCACTCGACCGCGCCCGCGATGACGGCCTCGAAGTGGCGGTCCGCTCGGGTGGCCACGCCGTGGCCGGACAGTCCACCAATGACGACGGACTCGTCATCGACGTCCGAGCCCTGACGAGCATCGAAATCGATCCGACCGCCCGACGGGCGCGCGTCGGTGGCGGGTGCACGTGGGCGGACTTCGATGCCGCAGCCCAGCAACATGGGCTCGCCACCACGGGCGGTCGGGTCTCCACGACCGGTGTCGCCGGCCTGACCCTGGGCGGCGGATCCGGTTGGCTCGAACGCAGGCACGGTCTTGCCTGTGACAACCTGGTGGCCCTCGAACTGGTGACGGCCGATGGTCGAGAGATCCGCGCCGACGACACCCAGCACCAGGATTTGCTGTGGGCGAGCAAGGGCGGTGGCGGGAACTTCGGCGTCGTCACGGCACTCGAGTTCGCTCTGCACCCGGTCGGGCCGACCATCCTGGGCGGCCTGATGGCTTGGCCGGCTGATGCCGCAGACGAAGTGGCCCGCGCATACCGGGACTGGGCGGACGACGCGCCGGACGAGCTCGGCTCGGGGCTCGTGATGCTGTCTGGACCGCCCGAGGACTTCGTTCCGGCCCACCTGCAGAACCGGCCCATGGTCGCGATCGCTGTCTTGTGGTCCGGCGACGATGCCGAGGGCGCCGCCCTCGTCCAAGTCTTGCGAGACCTCAAGCCGGACCTGGACCTTGTCGGACCGATGCCCTACGTGCAGCTGCAGTCGATGATCGATGACCCACCGGGACTGAGGCAGTACTGGAGTGCGGACTACCACGACTCCTTCCCCGACGAGGCCCTGGACGTGTTCCTCGACGCGGGCAGCCGGCGCGCGTCCCCGTTGACCCAGCACCTGTTGCTGCCCTGGGGTGGAGCGCTGGGCAGGATCGACGAGGATTCCACGCCAATGGCCCAGCGCGGGGCCCGCTGGGTGACCCATCCCTTTGCGACCTGGATGGAGGCCGCCGACGACGAGATCAACATCGCCTGGGTCCGGGCCTACCGCGCCGCGAACGCGCCGTTCACCACCGGTGGTGTCTACCTCAACTTCATCGGAGACGAGGGCGAGGAGCGGATCAGCGCGGCTTTCGGCACCGCCAAGCTCGAGCGGCTGGCGTCCATCAAGGCCGAGTACGACCCCGCCAACGTCTTCGCCGGCAACCAGAACATTCGACCCCAGGTGTCCGCCTGAGGCGGGACCAGATCCCGCCCAGCGCCGGGTCACACACCCAACGAGTTCATCTCGGACAGAGTGATCAAGTACGAGGAGGACACATGACAGACAAGCAGAACATCGACACCCCGCACGAGCGACGCCCCTTCAAGGATCACGGCCACGTGGACGTCGTCACCGTCGGCGGCTTCACTCTGGGCCGTGGCGTCTTCGAGCCAGGCTGGCGTTGGTCCAACGACGTGAAGCCGATCGCCGGCACCGACTCCTGCCAGACCCACCACACCGGGATCTGCTTGTCCGGACAGATGACGGTCCGGTCCGACGCCGGCGAGGAGATCACGGTCGGCCCCGGCGATGTCATCGACCTCGACCCCGGACACGACGCGTGGACCGTTGGCGACGAGCCCTGCGTCATTCTGGATACCGGAATCGCGGCGTACGCCAAGCCCAGTTGACCCCAGGCAGCAGGGCCGGTCAGAGCACGAAGCCGGTCCGCTCACGCATCTGGCCCTCAGGTCTCCGGCGCGGGGGGCTCGATGGAAGTCCCCTGGCCGACGGCAATGACGCTCGCGGCGTCGGGGTGGTGCACCTCCCGGAACGCCTCGGCGTCGTAGTCGCGGAAGGACTCCATGTCCTGGCGCTGCGCCGCGTCGAACTTCCTGGCGCAGTTGGTGCGTGCCTGGCTGTTGCCGTGTACGGGTGAGAGGGGATTCGCGGCCGCGAGCAGGGCGAGGGAGCCCGCGGCCGCCAGGGCGACGCCGGGGATGCGCATCTGAGTCTCCTGGAGCGCTTGGTGGCAGGACCCCAGCGCGCTACGCAGCCATGGGTTCCCGATCGTGGTCCAGTCGAAGGTCAAGAACGTGGGCCAGTACGAGGCCGCGAGGTTCAAGTGTCAACGGACGTCGCTCAACGTCAGGGTCAGGGCCGCCAGTGCGCCGGAGTAAGCGTGCCCGGCCGGCGTGCCGTAGCCCACGACGAGGCCGGCGCGATCTGTCTCCCGCGGCTCGCAACGCAAGCCCTCGAGGCCCGTCAGGAGACTATCCGGGACACCTCGGTCGCGAACGCTCTGGATTGGCCCGGATCCGGACAGATTCGTGAGGTCGTGGCACCCCGATCCATTCGGCGATCGCGAGGTGCCTCGTTACGCCGCGTGCCAGCTTTCGGACGTGCGCGGATCAGCCGCTGGTCGCTCGATCTATGCGATGAGCTCGATCTATGCGATGAGATGGCGCGGTTGGAGGAGCCCGATCAACCACCCGGCGAGGGCAAGACCAGCGGCGCCGGCGAGCAGCGGTGAGACCGCCCACAGTCCGGTGGCGGAGAGCCCCACGATCGCGAGGACGACCAGTACCCCGCCACGGATGCCACCGACGGCACGTCCCAGCATCACGGCAGCGGCGAGCGTGACCAGCATGCCCAGCACGAACACCATCCACCCGGCGAAGCTCCCCCAGAACGCCTCCGTCTCCCCAAGTCGGGCGGCTGTCTTCTCCGTGTGCAGATCGCTGAACAGCACCATCCAGAACTCCAGGACGTTCCCGGCGAGCAGCAGGACCGAGCCCACCAGCAGCGCCACCGAACCCTTGCTGCTGCCGCCAGGTGGTGAAGTCCGCAGAAGTGCCGCGTAGCCGACGAGCAGCAAGAGGGGGAGGGTGAGTGCGCGATTGGCGGCGTCGTACCCGGCGCCGACCGGGTCGCTCCCGGCCTGGGTGGCGACCAGCGTGACGCCGACGGTCCAGAGGGCGCCGGTTGCCACGGCAAGCACGGAGAGCGTGCGGTAGGACCGCTCACGGGTAGCAGGAGCGGTGCCCGGTGCGGGGCGACGTGATGTCTCTGTCATGCCCGCAGTCAATCGGCCCGAACCTCGGCCAGCGTCCCGCCGCAGGATGATATGCGTCGACCCGG
>CAVTEY010000001.1:0-262081 GCA_963733895.1 uncultured Actinomycetota bacterium | reverse complement strand
GACAGGGACACCACCGGGTGAGGCGGGGATGACCATAGTAACCGGCGACGAGGTCGGACAGAGCCCGCGCCGGCGCAACGAAACGTCATGCCGGTGCGGAAGGGTCCCCGACCAGCGCCAAGCCGGCCTGGTCGACCGCCTCCAGCAGGCGCGCCATCATGGTCAGCTCGACCATCGACGACTCGTCGACCACGACCACGTCGTACTTCAGCGGTTCGACCGGTCGTGCCGGAAGCGAGTGAGCGTTGTCGGCCCGCCAGCCCAGCAGCGGTGCAGGGTCATCGCCTGCGCGCGCCCGACGTGCGCGCGGTCGTCGGCGGACATGCCCGGCCAGCTCGCCCTCGACCGCCTCCTGCAGACCTCGCCGCGGCCTTGCCGGTCGGTGCACTCGAGGCGATCGACGCCGCCCTCCGCGGGCCGCGGCCTGGTTGGCGACCGGCGAGCGTGCCAGGGCATAGAGGCGTTCATGTCTGCGCGGTCCCGGGGCCGCCCGGTGACGACGGTGAAGTCCACTGGCGCACGGCGCGCACGGCCGCCTCGCGCTGCTCGTCGCTGAGGTCGCCGTGCTGATCCGCTCCACGCCCGCGGCCAACGCCGTCTCATTGACCTCGGGTGCAGGCTTCGCGGCCCCGGCGACCAGGTCAGCGCACGCCGCCCGCTCCAGCCGGTGATAGCGGTCCAGGTCACAGCAGGTGGTCCTTCCGCCGGCGCGACTCCTGCCTCGAGCGACGGCGAGGCCAGGACGGCGTCGGCCCGCTCCGCCTGCTCCGGCCACGGTGGACCGTGGCGAGCGCGCAGGAAAGCGAGTCGACGCACGCCGAGCCGCCGCGGGCGGCCCGCGCCGCCATGGCTACGGCGAGCGGGACCGCTCGTCGGTCTGCCGCCCAGGTCGCCGGTCCGGGCGGCGGCGTGCACGTCGGCCGCCTCCAGCACCCCTGCCCGGTTGAAGGCACCCGAGCCGGCCCGGCGCCCCGAGCGCGAGGCGCGAATCATGCTCGCCAACGGTTCGAAGAGCTCGATGTCTCCGGGCTCCCCGTTCCGCCGGGGTCCCCGCGGAGTGGTCCGCCGGAGGAGCGCAGCGGGGGAGGTGCGCGATTGTGGGGTGGTCTGGCGGAACGGAGTGAGCATTCGATGGGGTGGGGGTCACGTCGCCACCCTGCCGTCAAGGAGGTCGGACAGCTCTTCGACGAGGGCGACGGGCGGCCGCCACGAGAGACGCCGCCCGGCTCGCCTTCCACGAGCGGTGTGTCCGGACCGCACATCCCGCGCAGGTAGAGGTACAGGACCCCTCCGAGGTGCAACTCGGGGTCGTAGCCGGGCTGGCGCCAGCGCAGGAACCGATGCAGGACCGCGGCGTAGAGGAGAGCCTGCAGGGGGTAGTCGGAGTGCCTCATCGCGGCGGCGAGGGCCTGCGGCCGGTAGTCGTGCGCGGTCGAGGAGGCATCGTGACCCCCCAGCCAGTTGGTCTTGTAGTCGACGACGAGGTAGCGGGGCCCGGGGAGTCGGAGCACACCCGTCGACCGAGCCGGTGAGGTAGCCGCGGAGCGCCTGGTCGCCCAGGGTCGGATGGGCGAGGGCGTCGGCGTACGCGCGGACCGGGTCGCCCTCCTCCAGGTGTCGGCGGAGGATGGGGGCCAGGTCGCCGAGCCGCACGTCCCCGCGTCAGAGACCAGGTCTCCCCCGGCCAGCGGCATCTCGAAGTCCATCTCCCGCAGCCGATCGCGCAGCGGGAGCTGCCGGAGCGTGGTGGCGCCAGGCCGCCGAGCGGGGAGTCGCAGACGGCCACCAAAGCGTCGGCGAGCTCGCTCTCGATCAAGCTCCACCGGCCAGCGGACGAGCTGTTCGTCGATGTGGTCCAGCAGCTCGGTCCGAAGGTCGGGCGCGTCGGGATCCGCGTGTTCGAGAACGGCGTGCACCAGCGATCCGAACGTCGCTCCCACCGGCAGGTCGGCCATCGGGGACACCACGGCGTCCCTCGGGACTGCGGCAGCGGCCGCCGCCCCGGCTCGACCTCCTCGTCGTCCTTGGCCACGACCTCGGGCTCGCTGGCCACGCCGCCCACGGGTGCGGGCCACCGCCTCGACCGCGCTGAGCGAGGAGTACGACGCCCGCCGCCAGGTGAGGTCCACCGACCGGGTGAACGGCCGGGCCGACAGCGGCGGAACGTCCGCGCGCTCGGGCTCGGCTCCGGGGTCGGGATGGACGGCGGGCTCGGCCACGGACCGCCCGCGGTGCGCCACCTGTCGAGGAACTCGGCCGCCTCGTCGTCGGTGAGGTTGTCGAACTCCGCCGGGACCTCCGCCGTCCCCGGCCGCCGGCCGAGGACCATCCGCTGCAGCGGCGAGCGCGGAGTGTTC
Source organism: uncultured Actinomycetota bacterium (assembly GCA_963733895.1). Taxonomy (GTDB): domain Bacteria; phylum Actinomycetota; class Actinomycetes; order Propionibacteriales; family Nocardioidaceae; genus Nocardioides. The sequence goes on along the minus strand of CAVTEY010000001.1, from coordinate 259,724 downwards.
CGGGTCGGCGCCCACCAGCAGATGACCTGGGACTGGGCACGGGTCATGGCGACGTAGAGCAGGCGCAGCCACTCGCCGCCCTCCTCGTGCTCCGCCGCGACGCACATGGTCGTGCCAGTCGGCCCCCGCGCACCGCCGACGGCGCGCAGCGGTCGCCGTCTCGTCGTGGAAGAGCGGCAGTCGTCGGGCTCTGCGGGACGTTGCGGTCAGCGAGCGGCGGCAGTAGACGACGGGGTACTCCAGCCCCTTGCTGGCGTGGATCGTGACCAGCTGGACCGCGGCCGCGTCGGAGTCGAGCCGCCGGGTTCGCTCGCTGCCACCGTCCGGCCCGGCCCTCGGCGATCTGCCCGCGCAGCCAGGTCGAGCATCGCCACCAGCCCGAGCCGTTCCTCGAGCGCCGACCTCGTGCAGCGCCTCGCCGATGTGACGCAGGTCGGTGAGCAGCCGCTCGCCACCGACCACGGCCGAGCACGCGCGGCCGGCAGCCCACGAGCCGTCGCGGCCTCCAGCACCGCCGCGACACCGCGGGCTGCGAACACCTCGGCCCACTCCCGCAGCGCGTCCGGCGACCTCGTCGGTCAGGTCGTCACCGCCCGCGTCGAGCTCGGCCGCGGTGTGCCCGAAGAAGCAGGTGAGCGCCGCCGCCGCACCCGCGGGCTGCGGTGCGGCTGCTCCAGCGCCTCGAGCAGCGCGAGCCACTCGATCGGCGGCCGCGGTGGCGAACACGCTGCCGCCGCCGGCGATCACGGCCGGGACGCCGGCCGCGTGCAGCGCCGCCTGCGATGGCCGGCCGAGGTCGCTATGCCGGTAGCCGATGACGGCGACGTCCGCGCGGCTCCAGCCGGCGGCCGTCGAACGCGGCGCCCGACGCCAGCAGCGCCGGACGTCGAGGGCGAGGTCGCGCGCGACGTGCGCGGGATCTGGCCCACGCGGAGCGGCTCGGCTCCGCGGCCGCCCGAGCTGGTCACGCGCGGAGCGACCCGCAGCCGGAACGGTCGACCGTGCGGCGCCCGGTCAGCCGAGCGCCCGGGTGATGGGCCGCGACGTCGTGCACGACGATCCGTGGGTCGCCGAGCGCGGCACCGGCCAGCACCGTCTGCAGGCCGACCAGGAGCGCTTCGTCGGAGCGCCAGTTGACCGGCAGCGTCTTGCGGGTCGCGGCGGTCTCGGCCGCCTGCAGGTACGTCGTGACGTCGCCGCCGCGGAAGGCGTAGATCGCCTGCTTGGGATCACCGATCAGCACCATCGTCGCGTGACCGGTGAAGGCCCGGTCGAGGACCTCCCACTGCACCGGGTCGGTGTCCTGGAACTCGTCGACCAGCACGATCCGCCAGCGCTGCCGCATCCGGGCCCGGGCCGGCGCATCCGGTTCCTCGAGGGCGTGGGCGAGCTGGCTGAGCAGGTCGTCGTACGACAGGATCCCGAGCCGCCGCTTGCGTCGCTCCATCTCGGCGCGGACCGCGTTGGCGAACGCGACCCGCGCGACCCGACGGCGTGTCACGATCCGTCGCCGGCCGGCTCCAGCCGGGCCTGCGGGTCGCCCGACGGCGGTGCGGGCGATGGACATCGCCTCGGCGTGGGTGAAGGCGGGATCGGACTCGACGTAGGCGAACGCCCGGAGGTAGAGGTCGTCGACGACCTCGCCGCAGCAGGTCGTCGAGGTCCTCGACCAGCCGGGCCCGGGAGTCCGTGTCGCCGGCGACGCCCAGCGAGCCCAGCACCATGCTGGCAGAACTGGTGCGTGGTGGCGATGGTCGCGCCGTCGAAGCCGGCGAGCGCCTCGGCCACCCGACGGTGTCGGGCGACCCGTTCTCCGGGATCGCAGTCCAGCAGCAGGTCGATCAGGTCCGACGGTGTGACACCGGCAACGACGGGTCGTCCGCGAGTGCGCGCTCGGCCTCGACCAGCTGTGCGCGCACGCGTTCGCGCAGCTCCTGGCTGGCGGCGCGACCGAACGTCACCACGAGCATCTGCTCGAGCGGGCACACTCCCTCGGCGACGTATCGGGTCACGAGCGCCCCGATCGTCCAGGTCTTGCCGGTGCCGGCGCTGGCCTCCAGGAGCGTGGTCTCCCTCGGCGTGGGTAGCGGGTCCCGGATGTCGAAGTGGTCGTCTCTGCTTACCCCGTCTCTGGTCACAGTGCCGCCACCCGCTCCCCGCCGGTGAGCAACGGCTCCCAGATCTGCCAGGCGTAGGTCGCCAGGCCGGCATCGAGCAAGTCGGAGAGCGGCGCCCGCTCGCCGTAGAGGCGCACGTGCCACGGGTCGTCGTCCTCGCCCTTGATGCCGTAGCTGTTGTTGGGGTCGGTGGCCCACTGCCGCTCGGCGGCCAGGGCCGGTGGCCGGTCGTTGCCCATCAACTCGAGAGCGTTGGCCTCCGCCCAGGCATGCGCCGTTGCCAGCGGGACCGGCAGCGGCTGTCGCATGCCGAGGTCCCGGAGCGCGACGAGCTCGCGCAGCCAGTCGGCGGCGCGGTGGTCGAGTGGCCCGGCAAGTGCCCGCTTGGGGCCGGCCCGGTCCCGACCGACGGCGTGCGCGGTCCAGCTTTCGTCCGGGAGACCGGCGGTGAGAGCGAGCAGGTCCAGCCAGGACATGAGTCGTTGTCGAGCCTTCAGACGGGAGTAGCCGAGCGAGACGATCTTGCTGCCGTAGACACCGGACACAGTGCCCGTGAGCCGGCGCCCCTCGCCGAGGTCGACATCGACGTCGACACTGCCGGCCTCGCCGACACGAAGCTCGGCCGTGCGGTCGAACAGCTTCTGGGACTCCTCCACCACGGTGGTCAGTGCGCGCGTGCCGAGACCGCCGGGCGGCAGCGTTCCGCGCAGCTGCTCGGCGGTCATCACCGCGACGGGGTCCTGACCGGCCATCACCTCCCGGAGCAGCCGGTCCCCGACCCCCCACAGCTCCAGCGCGTTGAGGTCGATGGGGATCGCGTCGCTGACCTCGTCGGCCTCGAGCGGCGTGGTCACACCGAGCCGGCCACGCAGGAATGCTCGCGCCGGGTGGGAGAAGAATGACTTGAGGTCGGCGAGCGAGACGTCGTCGGTGGGACGTTCGGCGAGCGGCCCGGGCAGGAAGCGCGGCGGAGGGTCCCTGGGCCGCGCCGCCGCAGTGGCCCCCGCGAGAGCGGCCGCGTCGTGGCTGAACGGGCGCTCGACCGGGCCACGCCGCTCGGGGTCCGTCCATTCGGCGGGGTCGAGCGCCGGGTCCCCGGTCTTGAAGTTGCGGGCGTCGTACGGCTGGAGCGGGTGGCGGACGAGCACCTGGTCCCGCACCGGAGCCGGCATGGTGCGATCGAGGGCGTCGAGGATCTCGCCGAGGGGTACGGCGGGCGGCCGCGCCGCGCCGGTGTGCTCGTTGGCGCCGGTGTAGGTCAGGACCAGCGTCTCGCCGGCCGCCAGCACCGCGTCGAGGAGCAGCTGTCGGTCCTCGCTCCGGAGGTCGCGCTCGCCGGTGTGCTCCCGCCGCGCGAGCACGTCGTCGCCGTCGATGGACGCGGACCTGGGGAACACTCCGTCGTCGAGGCCGACCAGGCAGACCACGCGGTGCGGCACGGACCGCATCGGCACCATGGTGCACACGGTGAGAGTGCCGGTGCGGAAGTTGGCGCGAGTGGGCCGGCCTCCGAGCCGGGACGCCAGCAGTGCCCGGACGTCGGCCAGCCCGAGCGGCACCTCGGCACCCGCGCCGGCGGAGTCCACGACTCTCGCGAGCTCGCGCTCGAACTGAGGGCCCTGCCACGTGTCGTCCCCTGGAACATCGGTGAGGGAGCGAACCGCGGCCTGGAGCGCGGACATCCACTCTCCCGCCTGGGCGGCCGCTGCCAACCGGGTCAGCGACTCTCCCAGCCGGGCGAGCAGCTCCGCGAGCCGCCCTGCCAGCTCGATGTCGTTGCTGCCCACGTCGTCGACCGGCAGTCCACGGCCGAGGTGCCGGTGGTCGTCCGCACTCATGGCCACGCCGAGCAGGATCCGGTCCAGGCCCGACCGCCAGGTGTTGTGCGCGAAACCCTCCATCGCGAACCCGGCGCGGCCCCCGGCATCCATCCCCCAGCGGATCCCGGCGTCGGTGACCCACCCAGTGATCCGGGCCAGGTCGTCGTCACCCAGGCCGAAGCGGGCCCGCACCGGTGGCGCCGACGCCAGGTCGAGCACGTCGCTCGCGATCACCCGGCCACCAGCCAGCTCGACGAGGGCACCCGCGACGCCCAGCAGCGGGTTCGTGCTGGTGAGCGCGCGGTCGGCGAGACGAACCCGCAGCCGGTGGGCGGGGTGGCCGCCGCCCGCGGCGTCATCGACCACGTCTGCGAGCCCGAAGCCGGCGGAGATCAACGGGGCGAACGTCTCGATGTCGGGACACATCACGAGGATGTCGCGGGGCTCGAGGGTGCGGTCGTCCTGGAGCAGACCGACGAGCACTTCGCGGAGGACGTCGACCTGCCGCGCCGGGCCATGGCAGGCATGCACCTGAACACTGCGATCGCCCGCGATCGGCACCCGGGTCGACCGTTCTTCCCGCCTCGGGGCGTGGTTGGCGAGGATGTCGTGCTGCAGCCAGCCGAGCAGGGTCGGCTCGTGGTCGACCCTGCTCGGGTGCGGGGGTTTCGAGGCTCGGCGCCGGGGCGCCTCGCACCTCAACCAGCGGTTGGAGCACCCGCCGGAGCTCGCGCGAGTCCCGGCCGAGGGAAGCGAGCAGCGGGTGACCCACCCTCTCGGCCGAGGTGTCCTCGGTGCGCGGTACCGGCCCGCCCAGACCGGTCAGGTCGTCCCACAACGCCGGGGAGGGCTGCGGGAGCCACAGGTGCACGTCGCGCGCCTGGCCCAGCGCCTGCAACAACGCCACCTCGGTGACGGGCAGCCGCGTGTGGCCGAAGAGGGAGAGCCGCGGTGGCAGGTCCAGCTCCGCAGCGTCGGTCCGGAGCAGTTCCAGTGCCCGCTCGTGGCGCACGTCGGGCGGTGGGTCGGCGACCCGCACCACCAGCCGTCGCCACAGCGCGGCCTGCCATCGCAGGTCGTCGTCGAGGGCCTGACCGGCGCCGTCCGTGTCGCGACCGTCCCGCCAGTCGGTCACCAGGGCCGGGCGCTGCACGGCGTACGACGCGAACAGTGCGGCCAGCCTGCGGGCCACGGAATAGCGCCGGTTGCGCCGCATCAATGCCTCGTCACCGTCGAGTCCATGGCCGAGGTGGGTGGCGAGGGTGGTGCACCACGGCTCGTCGAGACTCGCGTCGATGGCCTCCAGGAGCGGCCAGACCAGCCGGTCGGGATCCCACGGGTCGTCGCGCTCACGCCCGAGGAGGAGCGACACCAGGGACCGCGGGCTCAGGAAGCGGACGCCGGCGCAGACCCCGTCGTCACCGGAGGGACCGGTGCCGAGCCGGTGCGACAGCCGTTGCGTGAGCCACCGTTCGACACCTTTGGCCGGCACCACGACAACATCGCTGGCGAAGGGGTCCTCGAGCGGTGTGGCCAGCAGGTCCGCCAACCCGTCGGCGAGCACGTCGGCTCGCGGGGCGCGATGGATCCGGAGACTCACCGGGGCAGCATCGCACGCAGCACCGACTCAGTCCGCCCCGACGACAACCACCCCATGCACAGACGAACCGCGGCGCCCCTGCGTGAGGGGCGCCGCGGAACCTGATGTGCGCGGAGATCAGGTGAAGACACTGACTCCGCCCGGGCCGACCAGCAGCCCGACGATGATGAGGACAACCCCCCACAGGATCTGCCCCCGGATCAGGGACACGATCCCGGCCACCACGAGGATGACCGCGAGGATCCAGAGAATGAAAGTCATGCAGTAGCTCCTTCTTCCGGCGGCTCAGTTCTTGAAGGCGTCCTTCGCCTTCTCGCCAGCCTGCTTGATGTCGGCCTTGGACTGGTCGGCGCGGCCCTGGGCCTCGCGGTTCTCGTCGCCAGTGGCCCGGCCTTCGGTCTCCTTGGCCTTGCCCTTGAGCTTGTCGCCCGTGTTCTCGGCCTTGTCCTTGAGTCCCATGTGACCTCCTTGGTGTGGGGTCCAGGTGCCCGAACGTCCGAACTTCATGCGCCCCGGACCGGAAGCCGAACGCAGGAGCATCGATCCATGGTCGATCAGGGAGGGCTTACAGCAGGCTGCCCAGGACGTCGAGGGCGGCGAAGGCGCCCGCGGCGGCCCCTCCGTAGCAGAGTGCCCCGATGGCGATCTTGTGCTTGACCTGCAGGCCGTCGTAGAGCGTGTAGCGGAAGCGGTGGGCACAGTGCACGAGAATCGGGACGATCATCCCGAACAGGATCAGCAACGTCAGCGGGTGGCTGACGACGGCGTGCAGGTGGTCGTAGTCGGGCGGCGTGATCCAGCCAAGAGGAAAGGCGAGCGCGAACAGGAACGCCAGCGGCGTCATGAAGATCGCCGCCATCACCCCGCCTCCGCTGAACGTCAGCCAGATCAGCGGCTCGATCCGGCGCTTGGTCACTAGTGGGGGCGTAGGTGGATTCATCGTGTGCTCACCCCGTCACCAGCCAGTAGATGAACGCCGACACCACGGCCAGCCCGGCGTACTGGGCACCAATGACCAGCGCCCCGGGCACCGGCCGGCCGCGCACTCTCAGCGCCATGGCCTGAGGGGTCAGGCTGAACCACGTGACCGCGTGCAGCACGAGGAAACAGAACGCCACGACGTTCAGCACCACGAGCGCCGGGGATGCCGCCCAGTCCAGGAAGTGCTGGTACGCCTCATCGCCCCGGCCGACCGCGGACAGGAACATCAGCAGGTAGGCCACGAGCCAGGCGATGAAGATGCTGCTCAGCTCGCGCATCACGAACACGAAGTAGGTCCGCTTCCGCGTCCACCACCAGGTCGAGATGGGGCGCCGGTAGACCAGCTCGTCGGTGCGGGTCACGGGTTGCGTCATCGCAGCGCCCGCGGCAGCAGGAACGCCTTCACCGACTCCTTGGCGGCCTTCAGCTTGTAACGCTGGATGGCGCCGGCCGGGTCGACGTGCTTCGGGCAGACCCGCGTGCACTCACCGACGAAGGTGCACCCCCAAACGCCTTCGTGCTCGATGAGTACGTCGAGCCGCTCCCGGGAGCCCTGGTCCCGCGAGTCGAGGTCATAACGCTCGGCGAGGGCGATCGCCGCCGGCCCCACGAAGTCCGGATCCAGTCCGTAGACCGGGCAGGCCGCGTAGCAGAGCATGCAGTTGATGCACATGCTGAACTGCTTGTAGGCGTCGAGCTCCTCGGGGGTCTGGAGGTACTCCCCGTCGTCCACCGACATCTCTTCGTCGCGGATGATCCACGGCTTCATTCGCGGCAGCTTCTCCATGAAGTCGGACATGTCGACCACGAGATCGCGGACCACGGGGAAGTTCTGCAGCGGCTCCACGAAGACCGGGCCGGGGGCGTAGTCGGCCAGGAACGCGCCGCACGTCAGCCGGGGTTCGCCGTTGACATTCATTCCGCAGCTGCCGCAGATGCCCATCCGGCAGGACCAGCGGAAGGCCAGGGTCGGGTCGACCTCGTCCTTGACGTGGTTGAGCCCGTCGAGGACGGTCCACTCCCGCCGCAGAGGTACGTCGTACTCCTGCCAGCCCGGCGTCTGGTCCTTGTCCGGCCGGTACCTGGACACGTGCATGCCGATGCTGTCGTCGCTCTCTGGGCTGTCCGCCATCGTCATCTCCCGTAGACCCGTTCTCCCGGCGGCCACCGCGTGATCGTCACTGGTAGCTGCTCCACCCGTGCGGCACCGTCCGGTTCACGATGAGTGAGCTGGTGGGCGAGGTAGCGCTCGTCGTTGCGCTCGGTGAAGTCGGTCCGCTGGTGGGCGCCTCTCGACTCCTCGCGTTGCAAGGCGGCCTGCAGAATGCACTCGGCGACGTCGAGCATGTTGCTCTGCTCCAACGCGTTGACGAGCTCGGTGTTGAAGGTCCGACTGGTATCCTGGATCCCCACGTTCGTCATCCGCCCCTGCAGCTCCCGCAGCGTGTCAGAGCCCTTGGCGATGGCCGGACCGGACCGGTAGATCCCGGCGACCTCCTCCATCGTCGACTGCATCTCGTCCCGGATCCTCGCGACCGACTCCTCGCCGGGTGGCTTGCCGAGCAGGTCCCGTTCCAGCCGTCGGATCTCGTCGGCCGCCTGGCTTGCTATCGAGGCCGGCGCGGCGCCGGCGGTCGCGGCGTACTCCGCTGCGGCCCGGCCCGCGCGGGCACCGAACACCAGGCACTCCGACAGCGAGTTGGAGCCCAGCCGGTTGGCGCCGTTGATGCTGACGCAAGCCGTCTCTCCCGCCGCGTAGAGCCCCGCGAGCGGAGTCGCGCCGTCGACGTCAGTGTGGACACCGCCCATCATGTAGTGCACGACCGGCCGGACCGGGATCAGGTCGGTGACCGGGTCGATCCGCTCGTACTTCAGGCACAGCTCGCGCACGAACGGGATCCGGGCCTCGATCAGCTTCTCGCCGAGGTGGCGCAGGTCGAGGTGGACGATCGGGCCGTACGGCGAATCCAGCGTGCGGCCCTTCTCCATCTCGGCGACGAACGCTTGCGAGAGCCGGTCCCGCGGCCCGAGCTCCATGCTGCGGAGCTCGGGGGTCGGCGACGGCTTGCCGAGGTCGTAGTCCTGGAGGTAGCGGTACCCGTCCTTGTTCAGCAGCCACCCGCCCTCGGCGCGGGCCGCCTCCGTGATCAGAATCCCGGTGAACGGCAACCCGGTCGGGTGGTACTGCACGAACTCCATGTCCTTCAGGGGGGCGCCGGCGCGGTAGGCGAGGGCCATCCCGTCGCCGGTGTTGATGTTGGCGTTCGTCGTGAACGGGAAGACCTTGCCGCAGCCGCCGGTGCACAGCACCACGGCCTTGGCAGTGATCGCCTGGATCCGCCCGGTCGCCAGCTCGACGGCCACGACCCCGTGCACCCTGCCGTCGTCCACGAGCAGCTTGGTCACGAACCACTCGTCGTACCGGGCGACCTCGTCGTACTTCAGCGTGGTCTGGAAGAGCGAGTGCAGCATGTGGAAGCCGGTCTTGTCGGCGGCGAACCAGGTGCGCATGTTCTTCATGCCGCCGAAGGCCCGGACTGCGACCCGACCGTCGGGCTCGCGGCTCCAGGGGCAGCCCCAGTGCTCGAGCTGCAGCAGCTCGCGTGGTGCCTCCGCCACGAATGCCTCGACCGCGTCCTGGTCGGCGAGCCAGTCGCTTCCCGAGATCGTGTCGTAGATGTGCTCCTCGAGGGTGTCGTCCTCGGCGATGGCGCCCGCCGCGCCTCCCTCGGCCGAGACCGTGTGGCTGCGCATCGGGTAGACCTTCGACACCACTGCCACATCGAGGCGCGGGTCGTTTTCCGCGATCGCGATGGCGGCGCGGAGGCCCGCAGCCCCGCCGCCCACAAGGAGCACGTCGTGAGAGGCGACTATCGGGTCGTCACTCACCTCGCAGCTCCTCGTCCACCAACACCTTGCCGCGGTGGTGCACGATCAGTCGGTGGACGCTGCCGTCATGGAACTCCTCGCGATGGCTCTCGCAGCCGCAGGAGTAGGTGATGTCCTCGGTGACCAGACCCTGCATGTCCTCGGTCATGGTCCGGACCCCGTCGTGTGATCCCCCGCACGGAGCGATCGTCGGGTCGAAGCGGGTCACGGTTGCAGTCACGGCAGACCTCCTCGCTGGCAGGCCCCCGGAGCCACGCCCCTTCCGGCCCCAAGAGTTCCATCCTCACGCCTGTGTTGTGAAGGGCTCGCCGTCAAACCGGTACGCCGGCCACCAGGTGTAGCGTCCCGAACGTGATCGCCACCGTCACGGAGGAAGACCTCCCCGACCTGCTCCCGCTGATGCGCGGCTACTGCGACTTCTACGAGGTCCAGCCCTCGGACGAGGACCTCCTGCACCTGTCTCGGGCCCTCATCGCAGACCCGGACCGGGAGGGCACCCAGCTGATCGCCCGCGACGACGCCGGGGATGCGATCGGGTTCGCGACGGTGTACTGGACATGGGGGACCCTGACCGCGTCGCGGATCGGCGTCATGTACGACCTCTTCGTCGCCGAGGCTGCTCGGGGAACCGGCGTGGCGGCGGCCCTGATCACGGCGTGCGCCGACCGCTGCCGCGAGCAGGGTGCGACCGATCTCGAATGGACGACGGCAGCCGACAACCACCGCGCACAGAAGCTCTACGACCGCATCGGCGGAACGCGCGACGAACGCTGGGTCGACTACTCGCTGCACGTCGACTGACTTCGCGCGGCCTGGCGTGCCCGCCGGGTGAGAAATCGAGCGAGACCGCGTCCGATGAGTCTGTGCGGTTTGCCGAGTCTGTCCTACCGTTGGATGCAGAACCGGCGCCGTCCCGCGCCCAACCCTCGATTCCGGTGCTCACGCCACCGGCGGACGCGAGGGCAAAGGGGGCTTTCGCCCTCGGGACGCCGGTGAGTGTCGTCCTTTCCGGCGGGACGTCGGGAGCGTGAGTCGCGGCGGGCCGCCCTGAAAGGAAGACCAGATGACCAGGCAACGATCCTTCAAGCGGCTGGTCCGCAGCCGGATGGAGAAGACCGGCGAGAGCTACACGGCGGCGCGCGCGATCCTGCTCTCCGCTGAGGCCACGGACGGTGCGGGCGGCGCGGACGGCACCGGTCACCCGGCGCCGGTCCTGGCCACGTCGGACGAGGTGATCCGGCAGCGCACGGGCCGCGGCTGGGAGGAGTGGTTTGACCTCCTCGACGAGTGGGGCGCGGCCGACCGCACCCACCGCGACATCGCACGGTGGGTGGCCGAGCAGCAGGACATCGAGCCCCTCGCCTGGAACGCCCAAGCCGTGACCATGAGCTACGAACGGGCCCGGCGCGGCCGGGCCGTCGGGCAGCACGCAGACGGCTTCACCGTCACGGCCTCGAGGACCATGGCGGTGCCGGTCGAGCGACTCTACGACGCCTTCGTGGACGAGGACGCGCGCGGACAGTGGCTGACGGACGGACAGCTGCACACCCGGACGTCGACCAGGCCTCGCCGGGCGCACTTCGACTGGGGCGACCGCGGATCCCGGGTCCACGTCACCTTCGACGCGAAGGACGAGGCGAAGAGCACGGTGTACGTCTCGCACGAGCGGCTGGCCGACGCGCCGACGGCCGAAGCCATGAAGCTCTCGTGGCGGGCCCGCCTGACGGCGCTGAAGGCCGTCGTCGAGGCAGGTGAGGGCAATGCCTGAGGTCAACGTGCTCGCGGTCGTCGTCGCGACGCTCGCGACGTTCGTACTCGGCGGGGCGTACTACGCGGTCCTCGGCAACCAGCTGACGGCGAACGCTGCCGCCCCGGGCGAGCGGCCGGGGTGGCAGGTAGCGACCGTCGAGCTCGCCCGCGGGCTGTTCCTGTCCGCCGTCGTCGCCGGCCTCGCGGCACAGGGCGACATCGGTACGGCGACCGGGGGGCTCGTGCTCGGGCTCGCTCTGTGGGTCGGGTTCCCGGTGGTGCTGTGGGCCGGTGCGATGTTCCACGAGCGGGTTCCGCTTCGGCCAGCCGCGATCCACGCCGGTGACTGGCTGGTGAAGCTCCTGGTGGTGGGCCTGCTCGTCAGCGTCTGGCAATGACGCCGGCTGCTCGTCCGGGCCGCCGTCGGTCCGGCCCGCCTCGGCGCCACGGATACCGCCTTGACCCCTTGACGGCGCCCGGCGGGAGGCGAATTGTGGAGGCGTCGGGTGACCAGCGCCAGGTCACCTGCCGCGTGGGGAGGGCGCACATGGTTCCTGCATTTGCCGTCCGACGGGTCGCACCCGCCGTTGTCTGTCTGCTCGTCACCGTTCTGATCCTGACCCCCCCGCCGGCCTCGGCGGCCGCGTGGACCGCCGTGAACACCGTCGGCGGCTCAGGTCTGTCGACCTCCCTCGAGACCTGGGAGGCGACCCCGGTCGACTTCGACGGCGACGGGGACCAGGACCTGTGGATCGGCCACCACGACGCCGGTGGCAAGCTGTGGCGGAACAACGGGAACGGTGTGTACACGCAAGCCTTTGCGTGGCCCCGAGTGAACGCCGAGGGTCTGGTGCCCGACCGGCACGACTGCGACTGGGCCGACGTCGACGACGACGGGCGTCCGGACGCCTACTGCTCGGCAGGGCGGGGTGGCAGCAACTCGGTGAAGACCGGCAAGGACAACGAGCTGTGGCTGCAGACTGCGCCGGGTCAGTTCGTCGACCAGGGCACGGCGTGGGGGCTCGGAGACGTGTGCGGTCGCAGCCACTACGTCGAGTTCCTCGACGCGAACGGGAACTCTCGCCCCGACCTCTTCGTAGGGAACGCCGTGCCCCGCAACGTGAGCGACCCATGCGACAACCCGGCCAACAACCTGCCCAGCGAGGAGAACAAGCTCTACCTCGACGTCGGCCGCGGCGTAAAGCCCGCCGCGAACTCCGGAGTCGGCGGCTTCGGCGGCACCCGCTGTGCGGAGGTCGCCGACATCAACGGGGACGGTTTCGACGACCTCCTGATCTGCAGCGCCCAACCGACCCGGCTCTTCCGCAACAACGGGAACAGCGGTGGCCCGGTCTTCGCCGACGTTTCAGCCGCGAACGGGCTGACGACCAAGCATGCGGACGCTGCGTTCGGGGACCTGGACAAGGACGGCGACCCGGACCTCGTGACCGTCTCGCCCCGGCGGTACGAGTACCGGCTCAACACCAACGGCAGGTTCGGCAGCCCGCGCGTGATCCACACCGTCCCCAGCGGTGGCAACGGTCGCGCGGTCGCCCTGGGCGACGCAGACGGGGACGGCGACCTCGACGTCTACGCGCTCGTCTCGAGCGGCAGTCGCAACCCGAACGATGTGGTGCTGCGCAACTCGAACCTGTCGTTCACCGCGGTCCCGGTGCCGGCCGCAGGTGGGATCGGGGACGCGGTCACCACGCTCGACGGCAACGGTGACGGCCTGGCGGAGTTCCTCGTGTTGAACGGTCTCGAGACCAGCGGCCCGATCCAGAGGGTCGAGCTCAGGTTCCAGTAGGAGGAGGTGCGGCATGGCCGCGACAGTCAGCACCCGATCACGGGCTCTAGCCGCGCTTGCCGCTCTGATGGTCACGGGGACTCTCCTCATGACGTCTCTGGGCGCGGCCGGGGGTGGCCACGCAGCCACACCGGCGCCGGCCGCGGCGGCCGCCCAGCCGAACATCTTCGTGTACCACCTCGACGATCTCCGGGACGTCATCCCCGGCAGCATCGACCCGCTCCAGTTCATGCCGAAGACTCGCGGCTGGATGGCGCAAGGGCGCCGCTACCGGCAGACGTTCGTGGCGGACCCGTCGTGCTGCCCCTCACGCGCGGCGATGATGACCGGTCGCTACCCCCACAACAACGGCGTCCTCGACCAGCAGGACGGGGCGCTGTTCGACCGGACCCGCAACATGGCCTGTTACCTGCGCAGCGCCGGCTACTCGACCTACATGGCCGGAAAGTTCCTCACCACGTGGCCGAAGAGCCAGCGACCTCCCTGCTTCGACCACTCCACGGTGATGTGGGGCGGCTACACCAACGTGGCGATTCGCACGGATGGCGTCCAGGGCACGGGGTCGGGCTACTCGACGACGTTCCTCGGCAACCGCGGGCGGCAGTACGTGCAGGACGCGCTCGCGATCGGCAAGCCGTTCCTGCTGTACGAGACCCCGCAGGCCCCGCACTGGGTCCAGGTGGGCAACACACACCAGGCCGTGCCCGCCGCCAACTACGCATCGGCACCGGTCGGAACCTGCGCAGGGGTCCCCGAGCCGGATCGCAGCGACAAGCCGGCCTACCTTCTCCGATTCACCCACCCGACGGCCAGGGCACAGAACATGTGCGTCAGTCAGATGCGGGCAATCATGACCGCCGACGACGAGTTCGACGCCACGATGAGGCTGCTCGAGCAGCGTGGAGTGCTCGCGAACACCCTCGTCATCCTGTCCTCCGACAACGGCTTCCTCTGGGGCGAGCACAACCTGACCGAGAAGTTCACGCCGTACGAACCGTCGATCCGGATCCCGCTGCTGGTCAGGTGGCCGGGCCACATCACGGCGGGGACCGACACCACCAGGTTCGTGTCGTCCCTCGACGTCCTGCCCACCATGCTGGAGGCTGCCGGCTTCACCCTGCCGGCCGCTGCGCCACGGCTCGACGGCGAGTCGCTGTTGAAAGCGACGTCCGACCGCACCACGGTGTACACCGAGTACTACGTCGACACCAAGGCCAACCCCAACTACCCGTCGTGGAAGATGCTCCGCACGGGGACGGTGAAGTACGTGCACACCTACAACCCCCAGGGCCAGGTCATCGCCCGGGAGTACTACAACCTCGACGCCGACCAGCACGAGCACACCAACCTCCTCGGCGACTCGAACCCGGGCAACGATCCGCCAGCCAGCACCATCAACAGCCTCACCACGCGGCTGAACGCCCTGGCGAGCTGCGCGGGCGCGTCCTGCCTGCGCTGAGTCGACTCGGTGAGACGGCCCTACACTCCGACCCATGACGCGGACCCGACATGGGTGACCTGCTCACGCTCTTCCCGCGGGACAGCCGGCTCGACGACGACGGCGTTCTCGTCGTCGGAGGTTGTCGAGCAGACGTCCTGGCGGAGGAGTTCGGCACACCGGTGCTCGTCGTCGCCGAGCAGGCGCTGCGCGACCGCGCGCGCGAGTACGCGGACGCCCTGAGCGAGCGCTGGGCGAACTCCCGGGTCGTCTTCGCGTCCAAGGCGTTCCCCTGCACGGCGATCCAGAGGGTGATCGCTGAGGAGGGACTCGGACTCGACGTCGCGGGCGGAGGTGAGATCCTCTCCGCGCTGAAGGCCGGCGTCGACCCGGCACTCCTGGTGCTGCACGGAAACGCCAAGCTGGACGAGGAGATCCGGCTCGCGGTCGAGCACGGCGTCGGGCTGGTCGTGGTGGACAACGCCGACGACGTCGACCGGCTCGAGGCGACGCTGCCGGCCGGACGGGCCCAGGACGTGCTGGTGCGGATCATCCCCGGGGTCACGGCGGACACCCACGGTCACGTCCTCACCGGGCACGAGGGCTCGAAGTTCGGGCTCGCGCCGGCCCAGGCCTCGACCCTGATCCAGCGCATCGAACGGAGCCCGCAACTCCGGATGCAGGGGCTGCACGTCCACGTCGGCTCGCAGATCCTCGACGTGGAACCGTTCGCGGAGTCCGTGCCGCCCATCGCCAGGCTCGGTGAGTTCCCGGTCTATGACCTCGGGGGCGGGCTCGGAGCGCGGTACAGCTGGCTGGACGAGCCTCCCTCGGTCCCCGCGTACCTCGACGCGCTGATCGGAGCCGCCAAGGAGCACCTCCCCCCGGAGGCACAGATCATCATCGAACCGGGGCGCAGCATGGTGGCCGAGGCCGCGACCACGATCTACAGAGTCACCACGGTCAAGCGGGGGCGCTCCACCTTCGTCGCCGTCGACGGCGGCATGGGTGACAACCTCGAGGTGGCGATGTTCGGACAGCGATTCGAGGCCGGCATCGTCGGCCGCTTCGACGGATCCGAAAGCGAGACCGTCGTCGTTGTTGGCCGGCACTGCGAGAGCGGCGATGTCCTGGTCGACGGCGTACCCCTGTCCGCGCCCGAGGTCGGCGACCTGCTCGCCGTACCCGCGACCGGCGCCTACTGCTTCACGATGGCCAACAACTACAACGGCACCCGCCGCATCCCCGTGGTGTTCGCCCGTGACGGACACACTCGCCTCGTGGTCCGTCGTGAGACGTGGGACGACCTGATGGCCAGGGACCTGGACTGATCCGGTTCGGCGTCAGCGAGTGAGCAGGCCCTTGACGTACGACGCCTGGCCGAGGTGCTGGGCGCAGTCGTCGACGACGCTCACCAGGCGAACACCGAGAGTGACCGGAGGGGTCCAGCGTTCGTCGACGACCCGATCCAGGTCGTCCGCCTCCAGGCTGGCGAGGTACTCGACACTGCGGGCGTGGACCGCCCGGAGGTAGTCGAGCAGGATTCCCGCCGTCACCCGGACCTGCGCGACCTGGTCGGGGGTGTGGCCGAAGCCGGTGTCGCCGTCAGGGAACGGCAGCCCGAAGCGGTCGGCGTACCCCTGCTCGGTCCAGACCTGCTGGCTGCCGGCCACATCCGCCACGTGGTCGTCCTGGATCCGGGTCAGGTGCCAGACGAGCCAGGCGATGGAGTTCGTGTTCGGAGCCGGACGGTGGGCGAGATCGTCCTCGGTCAGGCCGTCGAGGAGGGAGACAGCACCCTCAGCCGTGCGTCCGAGGGCGTCGGTCAGCAGCTCTGCAGGCGTCATGGCCCGACGGTAGCCCGGGTGGACCAGATCAGCGCCACGGTGCTCGAGGGTCACTCGGGAAGCGGGAGCTCACCTGGCGTCTTGGTGTAACCAAGTTGTTCGATGACGCGACCGCCGCTGACCCGCGTCACATTCACGCCGAGAACGGATTCCGCGTCGGTGGACCCGAAACGGTAGCGCCACCGCACCGCGGCCCACTCGCCCTCTGCGAACGCGTGGTGGACCTCGAACGTGGTCGACTCGTCGGCCATCAGCTCGGCCCAGAACTCCACGCACGCGTCCCTTCCAACGTATGCGCTGCCGTCGGGTGCCGGCTGGGCCGACACCATCAGGCAGTCCTCATGAACGAGCGCGGCAAGCGCGTCCCTGTCGCGGCGCTGGAACGCGTCGTTGAACAGGCCGATGGTCTCAGCGGTGTCCTCGGTGGCTGACGCATCCGATGTGCTCATCTCAAGCTCCTCGAAGGTAGACTGATTGGTCTACTGAGAGAGTAGTAGACTGATCGGTCTATTGGCAAGCAAGAATCAGGAAGGTGCAGATGGGCCCGAAGGCAGAGCCGGGACCGCGGGAACGACTTCTCGCGGCAGCCCAGCACCTCTTCTACACACGCGGCGCCTCTGTGGGGGTGGACGCACTGTTGAAGGAGGCGAAGGTTGCCCGCAGGTCGCTCTACGAGCACTTCGGCGACAAGGACGGCCTGGTTGCGGCGGTCCTCCGCCGCGCCTCCGAGGAGGACGTTGCGTGGTATGAGGACGCGCTGGCCGGTGCGATGGAGCCCAGAGCCCGGCTTCTTGGTCTGTTCGATCGGCTTGATGAGCTCGTGTCCAACGAGAGCTTCCGGGGTTGTCGGTACCTCGCGACCGACCTTGCCTTTGCCGACCCCCGCCATCCAGCACATGCGGAGACCGAGGCATACCGGAGGCGCATTCGCGCACTCCTCGTTCGGGAACTCGAGGAGCTGGGCCATGCCCGCCCAGAACAGGCTGCCAAGCGTTTGCACCTGCTGATCGAGGGGGCTTTGGTCATGGGCGCCACCCAGGACGGTCAGCATCCCGCTCGCGCCGCGCGCGACCTGGCCGCCGTCGTCCTCGACTGACCGACCCGAGCTCTTCGCCGTCCGGGCCCTGAGCGCATTCGCGCGGGTCAGAAGCAATTCCGTTGCGCGCCCGTAGGGATTCGAACCCCAAACCTTCTGATCCGTAGTCAGATGCTCTATCCGTTGAGCTACGGGCGCCCGCCGCCCGACTGCCCGAACGACTGGTCGAGGATAGCGGAGGGCCCCGGCGTTGCCGAAATCATTGGCGGCCTGCCCGGGAAGGCGCCTGAGGTCGTTGGGTCCAGACCAAAGTTCACGGGCCCGGCGACCCTGCTCGCACCGTTGAACGATCCAATATGACGCGCCCTGACGCGGGGGTACCCTCCAAGCCATCGCGGGCGTGCGAGCGGCACATCACGCACGCGTCGCAGCGATCAGCCAGCACCACACCAGTCGCCGACAACGAAGCCGAGCGAACCACCACAACTCCACGACACATCCGTCGATACGCTCGACGGCCGGCGGCGCCTTCGACGTACGACGAGTCGAACACAGGGGGCGACCACCGCGAATGCGCGAGAGGGAAACCGAAGGCATGACCGCCGACACCGCCACTGACGCACCAACGACCCATCAGGGCATCCTCGACTTCGTCAACGAGGTCGCCGCCATGACGCAGCCCGACCGCATCCACTGGTGCACCGGCTCCGACGAGGAGTGGACCGAGCTGACCAAGGCCCTGGTGGCCTCCGGCACGTTCACGCAGCTGAACCCGAGCATCAAGCCGAACTCCTTCTACGCGCGCACGGACCCGACCGACGTGGCCCGGGTCGAGGACCGCACCTTCATCTGCTCCGTCGACGAGAAGGACGCGGGTCCGACCAACAACTGGATGGACCCGAACGAGATGAAGGCCATCATGCGCGAGCTCTACGCGGGCTGCATGAAGGGCCGCACCATGTATGTCATCCCCTTCGTCATGGGCCACCTCGAGGCCGAGAAGCCGATGTTCGGGGTCGAGCTCACCGACTCGGCGTACGTCACCGCGTCGATGCGGGTCATGGCCCGGATGGGCACGAACGTTCTCCGACGCATGGAGGAGCTGGATGCGGGGTTCGTCCCCGCACTCCACTCCGTCGGCATGCCGCTCACGGACGGCAAGAAGGACGTCGCGTGGCCGTGCAACGACACCAAGTACATCGTGCAGTTCCCCGAGGAGCGGGCGATCTGGTCCTTCGGCTCCGGGTACGGCGGCAACTCACTGCTCGGCAAGAAGTGCTACGCCCTGCGGATCGCCAGCGTGATGGCTCGCGACGACGGCTGGCTGGCCGAGCACATGCTCATCCTCAAGCTCACCAGTCCGACCGGTGTCAAGAAGTACATCGCCGCCGCCTTCCCCAGTGCCTGCGGCAAGACCAACCTCGCCATGCTCGAACCGACCATCCCCGGCTGGAAGGTCGAGACCCTGGGCGACGACATCGCCTGGATGAAGGTGGGCGAGGACGGTCGCCTGTGGGCGGTCAACCCGGAGTACGGCTTCTTCGGCGTCGCTCCCGGCACCAACGAGCACACCAACCCCAATGCGATGCGGACCATCAACAAGGGCAACTCCGTCTTCACCAACGTCGCGCTCACCCCTGAGGGCGACATCTGGTGGGAGGGCATGGAGAACACCCCGGCGCACGCGACCTCGTGGAAGGGCGCGGACTGGACGCCGGACTCCGAGGAGCTGTCGAGCCACCCGAACTCGCGCTACTGCACCCCGATCAAGCAGTGCGACATCCTCGCCCCCGAGTACGACGACCCGCGCGGCGTCCCGATCGACGCGATCCTGTTCGGAGGTCGCCGCAAGACGACGGTTCCCCTGGTCTTCGAGGCCCGGGACTGGACGCACGGCACCTTCCTGGGTGCCACCCTGTCGTCGGAGACCACCGCGGCGGCGACCGGTGCGGTCGGGGTTGTCCGTCGCGACCCGATGGCGATGCTGCCGTTCATCGGCTACAACGCCGGGAACTACTTCAACCACTGGATCACGGTCGGCAAGGACAACGACGCGGCCAAGCTGCCGAAGATCTACTACGTGAACTGGTTCCGTCGCGACGACGACGGCGACTTCCTGTGGCCGGGCTTCGGCGAGAACAGCCGGGTCCTCAAGTGGGTCGTGGAGCGCATCGACGGCCAGGCGGCCGCTGTCGAGACCCCGATCGGTCATGTGCCCACGGCCGAGGCGCTGGACACCGACGGCCTCGACATGACCGACGAGCAGCTGGCGGCGGCCCTCGACGTGGACGTCGAGGAATGGCGGGCCGAGCTCCCGCAGATCCAGGAGTGGTTCGAGAAGTTCGGCGACGACCTGCCCGCCGTACTCTGGACCGAGCTCGACGGTCTGAAGGCCCGTCTCGGCGGCTGAGGCTCCCGCCGCAGCGCCAGGCGGACCTTAACGCCCGCAAGTCCACTCAGCAGGCCCCGACCCTCCGCCGGTCGGGGCCTGCTGCGTCGGCGGCTATGGGATCATTCGGGCACGGGGTTGTCTGCGCGACGGGCGCGCGAAAGGGGTTTCGAGGGGTGCGAGACTACGGTCCCGAGGACCGCGAGCTGTTCGAGTCCAGGGCCTCGGCCCTCTACGAAGAGCTCGTGGCCGACGGCGGCATCAAGGAGGACGACCCGCGCCTCGCTCCCGACGCGGCCGACCGACCGGCCTTCGACCTGTTGCTCGAGCTTGGCCTCGTGGGGCCCGACCGCGAGTCGCCGATATTCGTTCCGGTCGACCCGAGCAGCGTGCAGTCCCGGGTCGTCTCACCGCTCGGCCAGGAGGGGGCACGCCTCCTCGACGAGTCCTCACTCTGGGCCCGGGCCTTCGGTTCCCTGTCCCAGGCCTGGCGGCGCTCACCGCACCCGTCCAGCGGCCCCTTCACCGTGGTCCACGACGAGGCGATCGACCCGTTCATCGCCGGGCTGGTAGCCGAGTGCGAGGACGAGATGCTCACCGCGCAGCCGCAGACGGGCCGCGATGCCAAGTCCCTGGCCGCTGCCGCAGTGCGCGACACCGCTCTCCTCGAACGCGGGACCCGGATGCGCACCCTCTACCAGCACAGTGCCCGGCGCAGCTCGATCACGCACAAGTACGTCGCAGCCGTGACGGCCCGCGGAGCGGAGGTCCGAACCCTCGATGAGTTCTTCAACCGGATCATCATCATCGACCGGCGAATCGCCGTGATTCCGGCCCAGGAGGACCTCAGCGCCGCGATCGCGATCCGAGAACCGTCGGTCGTGGTGTATCTCGCCGACATCTTCGAGCGCACCTGGGAGCGGGCCCGCCCGTTCACCAACCGGGAGACGTCGATGATGAAGGACATCGCCGCGGAGCAGAGGGCGATGACGATCAGGATGCTCATCGAGGGGCACGCGGATCCGGTCAGTGCGAAGCGACTCGGAGTCAGCCCCAGGACGTACGCCGGGTACGTCGCCGACCTGAAGGCGGAGTACGAGGCCGAGACCCGCTTCCAGCTCGGCTACACGATGGGCCAGCAGGGTGTGTCAGGCAGGGAGCACAACGACGAGCCTGCCGACGCGCGACGACGGCGCAAGTAGTCGGGGCGAACAGCCGGGGCGAACAGCCGGGGCGAACAGCCGGGGCGAACAGCCGGGGCGAACAGCCGGGGCGAACAGCCGGGGCGAATCAGCCGGGGCAATCAGCCGGGACGTTGGTGGGGACGACACAAGCGGCACGAAAAGCAGCACGAGGGCAGTGACTGTGTCACTGCCCTCGTGCCATTGAGACCGGCCGGGGGGAGGCCTTGGGGGCCTGACTCGGTGGGGGGTGGTCAGGCCCTGGTCTCAAGTCAGGGGATGTACTTGGCGGGTGCGACCCTGCAGCCTGGGCACCCCCAGCTGCTGTCTCTAGCGTCTGCTGGTGCCCCGAGAAGACCGATGCTCATGGCCACGGTGGCAACCACCATGCCGATCTTCGTTGCGATCTTCATTGCTTTTCCGCCTTCTATGGTTGGGGGGTCTGTGGACCCAACTCCTTTAGTCTGGGGCCAGCGATCCATAAGCGTCAGCAGATCGTTGGCTCAGAAATGTGCATTGCACTTTCTTGCAATCGAGCGCGCCTACGTAAGCGCTCTCGTCGCCCCTCGCCGGAGGCTTCCGGCGAGGGGCGACGGCAGTGGCGGAGGCGGCGGGATTTGAACCCGCGAGAGGGGATCACCCTCAACCCGCTTAGCAGGCGGGCGCCATAAACCGGACTAGGCGACGCCTCCCCGACAGCCAGCACAGGCTACAAGGCAGTCCGGGGGGTTGCCGAATCAGGGAGCCCGGCTCAGCTGCCGGCAGTTCCGTCGAACGGCCGGAGGCCGTGCCCCCGCTGCAGATGCCCGCGGAGATCCTGGACGAAGGCCTGCTCGTCGGCTGCGAGGACCTGCAGCGGGATCGTCGTCGTACGGCCGTCGCGCAGGCGCAGGACGATGCTCCGGATGCCGCGCGGCGTCGCGGCGATGGCATCCTCGACGTCCTTCCAGCGGGCCTCCTTGACTCCGGCCCCCCGGACCAGTCGGATGCGGTACCCGGTGTCGTCGAGCTGCACGACGTAGGTGCGGCGCATCACGACGTTGCCCCCGACCAGGACCGCCACCACCGCGACCACGCCGATCACCAGCACCAGCGCGCTGGGCAGGTTCAGCAGGGCGACCACGATCGTCGTCACGAAGACGAGTACGGCGACGCAGACGAGGAGCAACCCCATCAGCCGGGCGCCGAAGGCCGGGGAGAGCCGATAGTCGGACGACATGAGGACGATTGAACAAGATGGCCAATTCCATGGGGTCAGGGGGTTGCCGCCGACGCGCTCCGCGGCGACACTCGTAAGTCCCACCGGACTACGCGCCATCCGGAGGTCACGATGCCAGCTACCTCTGCTGCCCTCTCGGCCCTTCAGCAAGCACTCGACGCGCCCCGCCAGCAAGGCATCGCCCTGGGCAACTGGCGCTGGGTCGTCCGCCAGCGCATGGCTGCCGTTCGCGACAGCCTGATCAGCGAGAGCGACGATCCGTCAGAAGGGTGGCTGGCCGCCAGGGGCGGGGCAGTGTTGCGCGAGCGCAGCACCCTCCTCGCTCGACTGGCCGCCGTCGGTCCCGCCGTCCTGGAAAGCACGGAGATCGAGCAGGTGCGCATCGACCTCAAGAGGCTGGCGGCCGACATCTCCCACCACGTACAGCGCCTCCACGACCTTGCGTACGACGAGGTCGAGCTCGAGCTCGGAGGTTCCGAGTAGGGCTGTGCTGTCTACACTCATCCGGTGCCGCCTCGGCGGCTCGGAGGGGTGCCGGAGTGGCCGATCGGAACCGCCTTGAAAGCGGTCGCTGGCAGAGATGTCAGCCGCGGGTTCGAATCCCGCCCCCTCTGCCGGCCTCGCCTGCGCCGTCGTACCGTCGGCCCGCAGCATGCAGACTGACCGCCCTTGACATCTGCCGTGGCTTCGCGTGGTCACGTTCCGAGTGGGATGGTGGCTTCGATCGACGTGCCGCTGCCGGTGGGGCTCGTGATCCTGATGGCACCGCCGAGGGCGTGGACGCGGTCGGCAAGGCCGATCAGGCCGGATCCGTGGTTGGGGTCGGCGCCGCCGACGCCGTCGTCGCGAACAAGGAGCGTGGTCGTGGCCTGGTCGCTGTCCAGGTCGAGGTGCACCTGCGTGGCGTGGGCGTGCTTGATGACGTTGGCGAGTGCCTCGGAAGCAATGAAGTAGACGCCGACCTCGACCGGCTCCGGGAGCCGGTCCGGGACGTGGACGTTGAGCTCGACCGGGACCGGGGAGCGGCGGGCGACGGTGGCCAGGGCGGGACGGAGTCCGCCTTCGGAGAGTATCGCGGGGTGGATGCCGTGGGAGATCTCACGGAGGTCCTCGAGCGCCCCGGCCAAACCCTCCCTGACGCGGGCGAGTTGGGAACGGAGGTCCTCGGATCCGGCGTGCGCAAGTTCCTCAGCGACACGGAGGTCGAGGGCGAGAGAAACCAGTCGCTGCTGGACACCGTCATGCAGGTTGCGTTCGATGTGTCGGCGTGCCTGGTCGCTCGTAGCCACGATCCGGGCCCGGGAGGCGGTGAGCTCGTCCCGGCTCTGCGCGTTGGCGACGGCGGTGGCGGCCAGCTCGGTGAACTCGTCGAGCCGCGATTCGGTGCCGGCGGCGATCGGTTCATCGGAGACTGAGGCGCCCACCATCACTCCCCACAGGTGTCCCTCGACGACGATCGGGCTACCGACACTGGACCGCACCCCCAAGTCGCGCAGGTACGTCGCGAGCGCACCTGCGCTCTTCGCGTAGCTGTCGATCCTGGCCGGCCGTGAGGTCTGTAGCACCTCTGCGGCCACACTGTCTCCCTCGAGCGGCAGCCGGGCACCGATGGGGGTTTGTCGACCGGTCGCACTCCACGCCCCGACCACAGTCGCGGTGCCGTCGGTCTCGTAGCGAAGCAGTGCCGTCATGTCGATGGCGAGGAGCTTTCCCACTTCCTCGCTGACCGCGGCGAAGACCTCCCCGGGTGAGGGCTCGCGGGCGACCAGCCCGGCCACGCGGCGCAACGCGGCCTGCTCGTTGACCAGGAGGCTGCGCGCCCCCTCGGAGGCTTCGGCGCGACGGCGGGCGGTGACGGCAAGCTCCCCGAGCAGCACCCCGGTCAGCAAGTAGGCGGCCAACGCGACCGAGTTCTGCGGATCCGGAAGGGTCGCTGGATGGATGGGCGGAATGTAGAACCAGTCCAGGGCGACGACGCTGGCCACGCCGATCGTGACCGCGTAACCGATCCCCATGAAGTGCGCGACCGTAAGAACCACGGCGACGTCGATGGCGACGACGGCGACGACGACGACCGGCGAGTGCGGGAGAGCTCGGCCGAGCAGGACCGCCCACAAGGCGAACCAACCCGTGCCAAGGACGAGCGCCAGGGCGGCCTCTCCGCCCCACCGGCCGCCCGACCACTTCATGGCCACCTTGCGAGGCTAGCCGATCCTCGGCCGCTCGACGCCCGCCGCCGCCCGGGCGCCGGTACGGCACACCTCGACCGGTCAGCCGCGGTCAGCGGCTTTCATCGCGGCCTTCATCGCGGCCTTCATCGCGGATCAGGCGGATCGCGTCTGCTGACAATTCGGACTTCGACACGAACCCGGACGCGGGACTGTCGGCGATCAGGTCCGCCAAGTCAGCCTCCGCCTGGGTCGACATCATGATCACCGTCGAACGGGGGCCGTCGTCCTGTGTCAGCCGCCGCGCGAGGTCGAAACCACTCTCCGCGCCCAGGTTGACGTCGACGAGCACGACGTCTGGCCGCAGTTGGTTGACCAGGGTGAGCGCCTGCGCGGCAGAAGAGGCAGCCTCCAGCACGATCAGACCCTGCCGCTGAAGGAGGTCACGCGCAGCGTCGAGGAACGGCCGATTGTCGTCGACCATGAGGACACGGATTCCCATGCGACGAGTCTGCCCAGCGAGGGGACGCCACGCATTGCAGGTAGCCGCAAAATCCCGTCGATTGGGTCGCTGTCTTCCCGCTAGCAGGTACGGCGCAATGCCAGCCGGCCGCAAGCACAGTTGGCCGCTGGCGTCGATGAAACGCGGGACCTGGAGAGCGACCCTGAAGAGGAAGGAAATCGATGCAGAAAAGGCCACCCGACAACACTGACGAAAGGCAACATCATGTTTTCTCTCCAGGACCGTTCTGACGGACTGCGGCTCACGAGTTCACTCACCACGCTGGCCCTCGCTGTGACTCTCGCGCTGGGTATGGGGCTGTCCAGCGGCCCAGCCGAGGCAGCGTCGTCGGCTGCCGCCCCGGCTCCCAGCCACGCTGCGCTGGCCGACCAAGCGCTCGCGCGGGCAGCCGCGCAGATCCGCGCGCACGACTACGTGAAGGCAAGGAGCTCCCTGACGGCCGTCCGCCGCCACACCAAGGCCGCGAACGTCAACGCCAAGGCTTTGATCGGTGCCCAACCGACTGACCCCGAAAGCGATGACCTGCCCGGGCCTCCGGCGGTTCTGGCGGCCCTGCGGCTGGACAACCGCATCACCACTCGGACCGTGGCGCTCTTCGACGGGAAGACGAACGAGAACCTGGTGTACGCCCTTCGCCTGACCGTCGGCGTGGCCCAGATCCCGCGCGACGGGATGCTGGACGCGGTCATTGCCCTCCCGGAGGAAGGCGACGGCGGCGACTACGCGGATGGCATGGCAGACAGCCTCGCCCAGTACACCCGCGAGGTGAACGTCATCGCCAACGCCAGGGCGAACTTCACCCTGTCCCCCTCGGCCCAGACAGGGCTGACCAACGCACTGGCCAGGGCTCGGGCGACCAAGGCGAAGGTGGACGGTGCCTTCGGGGGCGGCGAGAGGCACACGCTGGGCACGTCATGAGGTGACTGACCTTGACGCCGGTGGTCGGGTTTCCCGATTCCCGTCCACGGGACCAAGGATGAAAGCGCGACGCTCTGACGCCGAGGAATCGTCCCTCGGCGTCAGACCTGTGCAGCGGTCCACCTGGGCCAGCTCGGAGCCGGAACGGTTGTTTGCCGTACGGCGCACTTCGATGAGCGATACTGCTGGGCATGACGGCGGAGCCGGATCCCGAGCGGCAACTGCGTGTTGTCCTGGCCGATGACGACGTGCTGCTACGCGAGGGCCTGGCCAGCCTGCTCGACCGTCCTGGGTTCGAGGTTGTGGGGCAAGCGGGCGACGGGGCCGGCCTCCTCGACCTGGTCCGCGAGACCGTGCCGGACATGGTCGTGGTCGACATCCGGATGCCGCCCACTCACACCGCCGAAGGGCTCGAGGCTGCGAGGACGATTCGCGAAGAGCTCCCCGACGTGGCGATCCTGGTCCTCTCGGCGCACGTCGAGGTCGAACACGCGATGACGCTTCTGGCCAGCGGGCAGGGGATCGGCTACCTACTCAAGAGCCGGATCGTGAACGTGGACGAGTTCATCGACTCCCTGGGTCGGGTCGGGCAGGGAGGCTCGGTCGTCGATCCAGCACTGGTGCAGGAGCTTGTCGGCGTTCAACGCCGCAACGACCCCCTTGCCGTCCTCACCTCCCGGGAGCTGGAGGTGTTGGAGCTGATGGCGGCGGGCCGCTCCAACGGCGGGATCGCCCGCGAGTTGTGGGTCACCGAGGGAACCGTCGAGAAGCACGTCCGAAGCGTCCTGGCCAAGTTGAACCTTCCCGAGTCGAGCAGCGACCACCGCCGCGTACTCGCCGTGATCACCTTCCTCGAGGCCAGCTGAACCAGGTATCTCGTCGCCGGCACCTCACCGGGCGGACGGCGCGCTCGCTCCCGTTCCCGGCGCGAGGGGTCAATCGAGGGCGATGAGGACGTCGCCCTCCTGGACCACGTCGCCGGGACCGACCTTGACAGCGGTGACCCGGCCCGCGCGCTCGGCGATCACCGGGATCTCCATCTTCATCGACTCCAGGAGTACGACGGTCTGACCCTCCTCGACCTCGTCGCCGGGGACGACGTCGACGGTCATCACGTTGGCGACCATCTCCGCGATGATCTCGGTCACCTGCTCGCGCGCCATGACGCGAACCTAGCCGCTACCCGTCCGTACCCGGAACCGGGGCGGGAATGCCGCATGTCGTCACCAGCCCGGTCACAGCAGGGGGCTCGTGCGTGAGGGCTCCGGCCGGATCGCGGCGGCCTGCTCCGCTCGGGTGGCGCGCCGGCCACGCGTTCCGCTGAACTGCAGGTCGAGCCAGATCAGGATGTTGCCGATCACCAGGCCCACGACGACCGCGTAGAGCACTGCCAGCCCCGCCTCAGCCCGGGTGACGGAGGTGTTGAGCAAGCTGGTCGCGACCGGTGCCGTGGCGGCGACCCCGAACGCACACACCCACCATCCCTGCCGACGGCGGGCCCGCATGTGGACGCCCCAGGTGAGCGCCGGAATCCCGAGCACCGCCTCGAGCGGCCTCGGGAACGCCCCCAGGTTGGCGCGCGACCAGCGGACCCCGTCGAAGAGCCACTCGACCAGACTGGGGGTGCCGTACCGGCGCAGCAGCTCCGCGTACGCCAGGGTCAGCGCCAGCAGCACACTGCCCACGAGGACCGTGACCACACCGCGCCGACCGAGACCGTGCAGGCCCGCGCCCAGCCGGTACACCAGGCCGAGAGCACCCAGCAGTGCCAACGCGAGCGTCGTGTACTCGAACCGGAGCAGCGAGATGCTGGGCTCGAAGCCGACGGTTGCCAACGCACCGACACCCGCGATGGCGACGGCGATGACCACCTCACGCGCCGCGTGCAGGACACGCACCGCGGGCACCGTCGCCATGACCCCGAGCACCGCGCTCACCGACGCGGTCGCCACCGCGGCCCCGGTGGTGAGGACCTCGCGGTCCATCAGGATCACGGCGACGCCGATTGCCAGGGCGAGCCCGCCGAACACGAACGGACGACCACCGGTGCGGGCCGCTAGCGCCCACGTGTAGGCGACCGCGATCGCGACGGAGCCCGCCTGGCACAGGTACGCCGGGCGCATCCGGTCCGGCCCCAGCTCGAAGGAAGCAACGGCCAGCACGGCCAGTCCTACCGCCACCAGGAGCAGCCCGAGAGCCAGGGGCAGGCGGCCCGCACGCACGCGGGCGTCGCTCGAGCTACCTCGGGACCACCGGGACGGCGCCCGGGCGGCGCGACGACGGGGGGCGGGCGAGGACACGGGCAGGAAGGTTACATTCGCCGATTCAGCAACGAGGGGTTGGTACGACGGGCGTCGGCGAGCACCTCGGAATCCAGGCTGCCGGTGATGATCTCGTCGCCCTCACCGGCCTCGGCGAGGACGTCGCCGTGCGGGTCGACGATCATCGAGTGCCCGCTGTAGCGGGGCGCGGGCTGCGCCGCCCCGACGACGTACACCGTGTTCTCAACGGCCCGGGCGCGGAGCAGTGTCCGCCAGTGGTCGACCTTCCGCGGCCCGGCTACCCACGCTGCCGGGACGACGAGCACCTCGGCGCCCTCCGAGACCAGGCTGCGCCCGAGCTCGGGGAAGCGGAGGTCGTAACAGGTCATCAGGCCGACGGTGAATCCGGCGATGCGGACGAGTGCGTCGCCGATCGGGCCGGCTGTCAGCCGGGCGGACTCGCGGTATCCGAAGGAGTCGTAGAGGTGGATCTTCCGGTAGTCGGCCACTGCCGCGCCGCGGACGACGAGGGTGTTGAAGGGCCGCGCCTCGTCGGGACTGGTCTCGAACATGCCAGCCACCACGGTCGTGCCGCGGGCCCGCGCCACTCGCTCCACCTCGCGTGCAAACGGTCCGTCGACGGGCTCCGCGAACGGGCTGACATCGGAGCCCGCCTCGCCGAAGTCGCGAGCGAACGCCTCCGGCCAGACCACGAGGTCGGCGCCCTCCGGGGTCAGCTCGTCGAGGCGAGCCCGGTTGGCGTCGGGCTCGAGCTCGGCGGTCTGCTGCACCACGGCCACGCGCATGTTCACCCCACCCAGAGTGCCACGTCCACGCGCCTGCGGTGCCGCACGTCCCGCACCGTGGTGGGAGACTGCCGGGATGGCATTGGCGGAGCTGGCGTGGTGCACCTCCCCGCTCTCGATCGGGCCCGCCCGGATGACGTGACCGGGCTTGCGTTGCGTCGATTGCTCGCTCCCTGCACCTCGCGGCCGCGCCTGCGGAGGGCGACGAGGCCCGCGACGTGGACACGTGGGCCGACCTGCGGGACCGCGGCGAATTGGCATAGAGGGGTGGAGGGGGTTGCGGGCACGCCCGACAGTGGCAAGTCTGGCCTTGTGAACCTTCACGACTGGATCGACGAGCTCTGTGACGCGCTCGAGATCGAGGCCGAGATCGACGAGGCGCTCGTCCTCGACTTGGCCCGGGTTGCCGCCCACAACGTCGAGCAGGTCGCCGCTCCTGTCACGACGTACCTCCTGGGAGTCGCTGCCGGATCGCAAGGGGCCAATCCGCTCGAGATCGAGCAGCTGGCCGCGCGCGCCCAGGTGCTCGCCGACGGGTGGGATCGACCCGCGGACGCCCCGGACCCGGAGGAGGTCGAGGTGGAAGTCGACATCCCCGACGACAGCCAGGTCGACCACAGCGCAGACGAGTACGTCACCTGACGAAGCCTGACCTAGGCTGACCGCCATGCGAGCCGTCACCGCCTCCGGAGCCGGAGGCCCCGAAGTCCTGTCCGTGACCGAGGTGCCCGACCCGGAGCCCGGCCCGGGCGAGATCGTCATCGAGGTCGCGGCCAGCGCCATCAACCGGGCGGATCTCCTGCAGCGGCAGGGCCTGTACTCACCACCACCAGGGGCCTCCGACATCATCGGCATGGAGTGCAGTGGCACCGTCGCCGCGCTCGGCCACGGAGTCGACGGGTGGCAGGTCGGCGACGAGGTGTGCGCGCTGCTCACCGGCGGCGGATACGCCACCCGGGTCGCCGTGCCGGCCGGACAGGTGCTGCCCCTCCCCGCCGGTGTCGACCTGGTGACGGCGGCGGCCCTCCCCGAGGTCGCCTGCACGGTCTGGTCCAACGTGTTCATGATCGCGGGGCTCCAGCCGGAGGAGAACTTCCTGGTGCATGGCGGTGCCGGCGGCATCGGCACCTTCGCAATCCAGCTGGTCGCCGCCATGGGCGCCCGGGTCCTCACAACTGCCGGGTCCGCCGCGAAGCTGCAGGTGTGTGCCGAGCTCGGGGCCGACGTGAGCATCAACTACCGCGAGGAGGACTTCGTCGAGGCCGTCCACCGAAGCACGGACCAGCACGGCGCGGACGTGATCCTGGACAACATGGGAGCGTCGTACCTCGGCCGCAACGTCGACGCCCTCGCGGTCGAGGGCCGTCTGGTGATCATCGGCATGCAGGGCGGGACCAAGGGAGAGCTCAACGTCGGTTCGCTCCTGGGCAAGCGCGGCGCCGTGATCGGCACCCTCCTGAGGCCCCGGCCGATCGAGGAGAAGGCCGCCATCTGCCGGTCTGTGGTCGAGCACGTGTGGCCACTCGTGGCGGACGGGCAGGTTCGCCCGATCGTGCACACCACGCCTGCCGATGGAGGAGGTCGGGGCTGCGCACGCGCTCATGGAGGCCGGCGAGAACGTGGGCAAGGTCGTGCTCACCACCGCGTCGTAGGGTTGCTCCCATGACTGAGAAGCCGTCCGAGAGTCCCGACGAGCAGCAGGTCGTCGTGATCGGCCCCGATGGGCAGCCGGTCGGCGCCGTACCCGCCAGCGTGCTCGCGGCGGCGGCGGCCGGAGCCGACGGCGACGACGAGAACGCCGAGCGCGCGGTGACCGACCTGGTGGAGCAGCCCGCGAAGGTGATGCGCATCGGCAGCATGATCCGACAGCTGCTCGAAGAGGTGAAGGCGGCGCCGTTGGACGAGGCCAGCCGCAACCGGCTCAAGGAGATCCACCGCGCCTCGATCAAGGAGCTCGAGGCCGGCCTCGCACCGGAGCTGGTGGAGGAGCTCGAACGGCTCTCACTGCCGTTCACCGAGGAGGGCACGCCCTCCGAAGGCGAGCTCCGGATCGCGCAGGCGCAGCTGGTCGGCTGGCTCGAGGGCCTCTTCCACGGGATCCAGACCGCGATCTACGCCCAGCAGGTGGCTGCCCGCGCCCAGCTCGAGCAGATGAGAAGGGCCCTGCCGCCCGGGGTCAGCATCCCCGGAGCACCGCAGCCCGGCCAGGGGCAGGACGAGCAGAGCCCGGCGCCGGGAGACCGCGGCGGGATGTACCTCTAGCGGCGGATGTCCCTCTAGGGGCAGCTGGAGCCCCCTCCTCAGCGGGGTCTGGTCACTCCCGGGCGCCGGCCCGACGCACGAGCAGCAGTCCGAGCAGGCCGATCAGGATCAGCGCCGCCCCGGGAGCGGCCAGCCGGGTCAGGGTTTCCGGCTCGGCGTCGGCTACCGGGGTGAACACGGCCTGCGGCTCCTCGGGATCCGGCGACGTGTTGACCGGCGTGCCTTCCCCGAGCTTCTGCTCGACCGTGCGCACGAACGAGCTTGTGGCCCGGGCGGTGCCCCCGCACCTGTCCGCGCGGAGCTCAGAGCCACGCGCGGTCACGAAGAAGACGTACGCGCCGTCGATCCTCAGGCCACGGAGTGCGCAGTCGGTGGCCGGGGAGACCACCTCGACGCCCGCCGTCGTGACCTCACCCTTGTAGACGGTGTCGGCCTCGACCGAGTACGCCGTGGCCTGGCGACCGCGGTCGCCCGCCGGCACCCGGGACGCGTCGAGCAGGACGCCGCTGAACACCGCGTCGGCGTCGGCGGCAAGTGCCCTGGTGCCCGCCTTCTCGCACCGGCACACCGCCTGGGCAGGGGGCTGCACCAGGACGACGCCGGAGCCGGCCAGGACCAGTGCGAGCAGGAGCCGCGAAACCATGGAGAGCACGCGGTCATTCCAACAGATCACAGGTCGAAGAGACCAGCCAGCACCCTCGCCACCCCGTCGTCGTCGTTGCCGGGGGCGACGTGGTCGGCAACGGCCACCACCGTGGGGTGGGCGTCTGCCATCGCGTAGGACACCCCTGCCCACTCGAGCATCGGCAGGTCGTTGGGCATGTCCCCGAACGCCACCACGTCGGCGGGCCGGACGCCGAGCCGTCGACACAGGAGCGCGAGGGTGGAGGCCTTGGTGACCCCGGCTGCGCTGATCTCGAGCATGGCCGACATCGAGGACCAGGTGACCACCACCGCATCTGCGGCCGCGTCGGCTGCCCGGTCCCAGAACTCCTGAGGCTCGAGCTCCTCGTGCCGCGCCAGCAGCTTCAGCGCGGGCGCGTCGAACACCTCCCGCAACGGGCCACGCCGGGAGCCGTCGGGGACCGGGTGCCGCTCGAGGAACTCCGGCTCCAGCGCGATCCCGTCGAGGGTCTCGACCGCGAACGACGAGCCGGGGACGGCGGCACGGATCCGCTCACATGTGGCGAGCCCGACGTCGACCGGAATGGTCCGGGTCAAGTGCACGCGGTCCCGGGCGACGTCCCAGACGAGCGCTCCGTTGGAGACGACCGCCAGGCCGTGCGCGCCGACGTACTCGAACACCTCCTCGGCCCACCGCAGCGGACGGCCGGTGACGAAGACGACGGGCACGTGGAGGGCGTCGAGTCGGTCGATGACGGAGCGGGTGTACGCCGACACGGTGCCGTCGCTTCGGACCAGCGTGCCGTCGAGGTCGGTCGCGACCAGGCGCGGCACGGTCAAGGCGTCGGCCCTGGGAACCCTTGGGTTGAGCGACCTTCTCGGAACCAGCGGTCGAGCTCGACCGCGGCGCCCTCGTCGTAGACCGTCCCCGTGACGTCGTCGGCCGCGGCGCGGACTTCCTCGACGGACTGACCCATCGCCACGCCGCGTCCGGCCCACCTCAGCATCTCGATGTCGTTGCGACCATCGCCGATGGCCAGGACGTCGGCCTGCCCGATCCCCAGTCGCTCGGCCACGATCGCGAGCCCCGACGCCTTCGACACGCCCACCGGGCTCAGGTCGAGCCAGGCGGTCCAGCCGACTACGTAGTCGGTGCCGTGCAACCCGAGCCGAGCGGCGAGCTCGACGAAGTCGTCCGCAGTGGCGTCGGGGTCGCGAATGATGACCCGGCTCACGGGACCGGCCACGATCTCGTCGACCGCGGTGATGATCATGTCGCCGGACAGCTCGCCCATCGGGAAGTTCTTGTTGACGCGGTAGCCGATGCCCCGCTCTTCGACAGCGACCAGCGCGTTCGGGTGGTGCTCCAGCACCGCAGCCACGGCCGGGGCGGCGTCGAAGGTCTCCTCGTGGACGACCTCGATCGGGGGGTAGCGGAACACCACGGCTCCATTGGACGCGACCACCCAGAGCCGGTCGTCCCCGTCGCCGGGCAGGTCCAGCAGGTCGGCGATCCCGGTCATGCCGTGCGGGGAGCGGCCGCTGGACAGGACGACGTGCGCACCCACGTCGAGCACCCGGTGCACGGCGTCGTAGACCGGCCGGGTGATCTGCTCGTACGTCGTCCCAGCGCCCTCGACCCACTTGAGCAAGGTGCCGTCGATGTCGAGCGCGACCAGCTTCGGCTGCCAGCCCGCCTCAGCCAACGAGGGGCTCCAGGATCTCGCGACCGCCCAGCCATGCCTGCAGCGCCTTGGGGACCCGGACCGATCCGTCGGCCTGCTGGTGGGTCTCGAGAATCGCGACGATCGTGCGGGTCATCGCGCACAGGGTGCCGTTGAGGGTGGCGATCGGCTTCACATCGCCTGCTTGTCCCGATCCTGCCGCAGGGAACCGGCCCCGGATGTCGAGGCGACGGGCCTGGAACTCGGTGCAGTTCGACGTCGACGTGAGCTCGCGATAGCGGCCCTGGGTCGGGATCCACGCCTCGCAGTCGAACTTGCGCTGCGCGGACAGCCCGAGGTCGCCGGCCGCGACGTCGATGACGCGGTAGGCGAGCTCGAGGCTGTCCAGGAACTGCTTCTCCCACTCGAGCAGCCTCTGGTGCTCAGCGTAGGACTCCTCAGTGGTCGTGTAGACGAACATCTCCACCTTGTCGAACCAGTGCACCCGGATGATGCCTCGGGTGTCCTTGCCGTGTGAGCCCGCCTCCTTGCGGAAGCACGGGCTGAACGCCGCGTAGCGCAGAGGCAACGAGGCCCCGTCGAGGATCTCGTCGGAGTGGTAGGCCGCCATGGGAACCTCGGAGGTTCCCACGAGATAGAGGTCCTGGCCCTCGATCCGGTAGACGTCGTCGGCGGCCTGCCCGAGGAATCCGGTCCCCTCCATGGCCCGTGGCTTGACCAGCGACGGCGCGATGACGGACGTGAATCCGGTGTCGCGGGCCTGCTCCATGGCCAGGTTGACCAGAGCGAGCTCCAGCTCGGCGCCGACGCCGGTCAGGAAGTAGAACCGCGAGCCCGACACCTTGGCGCCACGCTCGATGTCGATGGCCCCCAGGATCCTGCCGAGCTCGACGTGGTCACGCGGCTCGAAGTCGAACTGTCTCGGTTCGCCGATCGTCTCGAGGACCACGAAGTCCTCCTCGCCTCCGGCCGGTGCCTCGTCGGCGGCGAGGTTGGGGATGCTCATCACCGCCTCCTGCCACTCCTCCTCGGCCGCACCCTGGGCGGCTTCGGCGGCCTTTACGTCGGCGGCGAGGACCTTGGTGCGCGCGAGGAGCTCCTGCTTCTCGTCCCCGTCGGCCTGCGGGATCAGCTTGCCCAACTGCTTCTGCTCGGCCCGCTTGGACTCGAAGTCGGCGATCGCGGCCCGCCGGGCCGAGTCGGCGGAGAGCGCCCGGTCCACGACATCGTCGGGGAGACCGCGCTTGGCCTGCGCGGCGCGCACGCGGTCCGGCTCGTCGCGGAGGACCCGGGGATCAATCATGTTCGCAAGGCTATCCGGCGCCGCCGACCGCGGTCACACGGTTTCGCAACCCCGCCCGGGCCGTCGATACTGTGGCGCCCACCAGCGCAGCCGACAGGAGACGAGAGCGGAGTGATCGACCGACCGCGGATGACCGTCCTGGGCTGGGCAGCGCTCTGCCTCGGGTTGCTCGTCGGCATCACCGTGCTCGTCGGCATCGACTGGGGGCCCCTCCAGGACCTCGACGAGCGGGGGAAGCCGGCCCAGGGTTGGGCGTCGGACCATCCCGGTCTGCACGACGTGCTGCGAGTTGTCGAGGTCGCCTTCAACACCATCGCGATGACCATCTACACCGTGATCCTGGCGCTGGTCATGTTCGTGAAGGGCTACCGGCGGGCGGCGTACCTGACCGTGGCGGTGATGCTCGCCACCTCGTTGACGACCACACTGATGAAGGAGCTCTTCGGCCGCGAGCGGCCGGTCTGGCAGCACCCGTCCGAGCTGCTGGTGAACAACGCATATCCCTCCGGGCACGCCTCAAGCATCGCCGCTTTCGCCGGCCTGATCGTGGTGTTCGTGTCCATGCTGGTCCGCAGGGCCAGCGTTCGTCGCACCGTCTACGCAGTGGCCGTGCTCGTGGTGGTCCTGGTGTGCCTCGACCGGGTGCTGCTCGGCCGCCACTACCCCAGCGACGTGGTGGCCGGTGTACTGCTCGGCATCTTCTTCGTGCTGCTCGGGGTGGGGGTCTACAGCCCGCTGCCCCGGAGTCACGCCGAGCGCGCCGAACCCCTCCCGGAGGCGGTGCCGTCGGCTCGGCAGCTGGCGGTGGTCCTCAACCCGATCAAGGTGGAGGACTCCGGGCAGTTCCGCGCCGTCGTCACCGCCATGGCCGCCGAAGCCGGCTGGTCGGAGCCGAGCTGGCACTACACAACGGTCGAGGATCCGGGCACCGGCATGGCCGAGGCCGCTTCGGTCGGTGGCGCCGACCTGGTCCTCGTCTGCGGCGGGGACGGGACCGTTCGTGAGGTCTGCGCCGAGCTGGCCGGCACCGGTATTCCGGTCGGGATCATCCCGGCCGGGACCGGCAACCTGCTGGCCCGCAACCTCGGCATCCCGCTCTACCTGCGGGCCGCCATCGACGTGGCCCTGAGTGGCCAGGACCGCGCCATCGACATGGTGGCGGTCGGCGGTGACGGGATCGAGGACACTCACTTCATGGTCATGGCCGGCATGGGCTTCGACGCCGCGATCATGGAAGGCGTCAGCGAGGACGTGAAGAAGCGGATCGGCTGGTTCGCCTACGTGCTCTCCGCCCTCAAGTCGCTGATGTTCCCAGCGGTCCGCATCGAGGTCTCGATCGAGGGCGGGGAGTTCACCAGGCACCGGGCCCGCACTGTCGTGGTGGGCAACGTCGGCTCCCTGCAGGCCGGGATGCCGCTCCTCCCGGACGCGCTGATCGACGACGGCCTGCTCGACGTCGTGATCCTGCACCCCAAGCGGTTCCTGTCCTGGGTACCGCTCGCCTTCCGGGTCCTCGCCAAGCGGCCGCGCACCGACGACACCATCAACCGGATGACCGGCCAGTCAGTGGTGGTTCGAGCCGGCTCCGACACCCCGCGACAGCTGGACGGTGACTCGATCGGGCTGGGCCGCGAGCTGCGGATGGACTGCATCCACGGCCGGTTGCTGGTCCGGGTGCCACGCTGAGGGTTGTGCGGGTCGTCACCGCGCGCTCAGTCTCCCGCGCAGGGAGAGGGGCGCTCCGCAGCTCCGGACCGCACGCACCTGGTCCCCAGATCCTCCGGCACCAGCGCTCCTTGCTCGAGGGACCACCCCCACAGCTCCACCGCGTACTCGGTCGGAAGCGGGACGTAGTGGTCGCTCTCGGCCAGGATCTCCACCGACCGGCTGGAGTACAGCCGGCCCTCGTCCAGCCACCAGTGCTGGATCCTCCCGGGTGTACGCCGACGTCAACGGAGGATCGTCGGGCTGGTCGACAGGAACCAGTGAGCCCTCGACGAGATCGAACACGTGCATCGCCGGTCGCCCGATGTAGTCGGCGAGCACCAGCTCGCCGTCGCCGTTTCCGTCGATGTCGGCAGGCATGAACCTGAGGCCGATGTTCGGCTCACGGAGCTGGATCCAGGCCGAGCCGCCCGAACTGAGCACCACCTCGATCCGGATCTGGTCGACGAAGTCTCGCCGGGGATCCCGGACGAGAGCCTCGTCCTCGATGCCGTCGCCGTCGACATCCACCCGCGCCGTGCGAATGACGGGCCAGTCGCCGCCCTCGCCGGCCGAGGCCCCGGGGTCCGGATCGGCCGGCTGCGTCGCCGGGCCATGCCCAGTCTGAGCCTCGTCGTCGCCCGCGATGAGGAACGGCGCTGCCACGGCTGCTGCGCACGCGGCGGCCGCGGCCAGGTAGGTGGCGGGGCGCCGGACCCACGTCTTCGACCGGTCCGGCAGGGCCGGCGGTCGCAGATCCTCGACCTGGACCAGGTCCGCCCGCGCGGCCAGTGCCGCGGTGAGGCGATCTTCTACCGTGGTCACCGCGAGTCCCCTTCCTTGCTTCCCAGCGCTCGCTCGAGCGCATCTACCGCGCGACTGGCCGTGGACTTCACGGCCCCCCGCGAGATGCCCAGCGTCGTGGCGATCTCGACCTCCGACATTCCGGACCAGTAGCGCAGGACGAGCACCTCACGCTGGCGCGGAGCCAGCCCGTGGAGTGCCGACAGCACCTCGCGGTGCTCCTCGTCCAGCAGCACCAGGGCGTCCGGGCCGTCCGGCTCGGGATCCCGGGGTGGTGCGTAGCCGCGCGCCGTCCGACGCCGACGCAGGGTCGATCGGCTGCGATTGACGACGGACGTCCGCAGGTATGCCAGCGCGGCGGAGCCGTCCCGCAGCCGGTCGGATCGGGCCACGAGGCCGACGAAGACCTCCTGGACGACGTCCTCGGCCGACGCCAGGTCGTCGACGAGAAGCAGGGCGAGGCGCACGAGTCCCAGGCGATGCGCGCGTACAGCTCGGCGAGGTCGTCGCGGCCCAGCGAACCGTGCCCGGTCGCCGATCGCGGTCTCGGCATCGGACGACTCCTGTGGTCCAGGTCTGTCCTCATGGCGCTCCCCGTCGGTGGCGTGTCGGTGCTTGCCCTTCAACCGATGAGACGCGCGAGCCGGGTCCAGGTTGCCCCACCCGACAGGAAAGTCAGGGACGGGCGTGCGAGATCGCTTCCTCCTCCTCCGGCGACAGTTGTTGCTCGCAGGTCCACCCGGCAATGCTCTTGGCGTAGGTCCTGGCCTCGCTCCGGCCGTGGATCGACGTGAGCACGACACCGTGGCCGCCGTCGTCGAGCACGGCCAGGGACCACGACAGATGCCCGCCCATGTCGCCGAAGGCGTCGTACCTCACCACGGCGAGGTGTCGCAGCGCGTCGCTGGCTTCCGCCCGCAGTGCGGCCACCTCCTGACGCAGTCCGTGCACGTCCTCCGGCAGGGCGTCGGTGGCCGATCCCCTGCGCCCGGCGTTGAGCCTGCGGAGCGCCACCACCGTCAGGACCAGGGCGAGCAGCGCGACGAGCAGGGCCGCGCCCGCGAGGACTGTCGACATGCGCCGAGCCTATGACCGCGCACCGGTCGAGCGGCGGCGGCGCGAGCACCGCGTGGGAAAATGCAGCGGTGACCGTACGACGAATCGCCTACCAGGGCGAGCCGGGCGCCAACTCCCACCTGGCCTGCATGCAGAAGTACCCGGACGCCGACGCCGTGCCGTGCGCGTCGTTCGAGGACGTCTTCGCGGCCGTCGAGAGCGGGGATGCCGAGTTGGCGATGATCCCGATCGACAACTCCATCGCCGGCCGGGTCGCCGACATCCACCACTTCCTGCCGACGTCGAACCTGCACATCGTCGCTGAGCACTTCCTGCGGATCCAGTTCACGCTGATGGCGATCGAGGGGGCATCTCTCGACACGATCAAGACCGTCCACAGCCACCTGCACGCGCTCGGCCAGTGTCGCCGGGTGATCCGAGAGCTCGGCCTCACTCCCCTGATCTCCGGCGACACCGCCGGCGCGGCCCGCGAGATCGCCGAGGCCCAGGACCCGACCCAGGCCGCGATCGCGCCACCACTCGCCGCCGAGATCTACGGCCTGCACATCCTGCGCGAGGACGTGGAGGACGAGGAGCACAACACCACCCGGTTCGTGGTGCTCTCCAAGGAGTACGTCGAGGCGCCGCGTGACGACGGGCCGGTGGTCACCAGCTTCATCTTCAACGTCCGCAACCTGCCGGCGGCGCTGTACAAGGCGCTTGGGGGCTTCGCCACCAACGGCGTGAACATGACCAAGCTCGAGAGCTACATGGTGGACGGCGAGTTCACCGCCACCCAGTTCCTGGCCGAGGTCGACGGGCACCCGCACGACATCGGCGTGAAGCGCGCGCTTGAGGAGGTCGCGTTCTTCACCACCGACGTGCAGATCCTCGGGGTCTACCCCGCCGACCCCTTCCGGGGCACCTGACCGCCCGCGGTCACTCCTCCGGCGGGTCCACCATCAGGCAGAACGCCGCACCGAACGGGTCGGTGAGGAAGGCGAACCTGCCGACCCCGGGGATGTCCAACCGCGGCGCCACCTCGCTCCCACCGAGCACCGTGGCGTGATCCGCGGCGGCGTCGAGGTCCTCGACGTACAGGTAGACGTTCCAGTGCGGCGGCACGCCCTCCGGAGGCGGCGCCGAGCCCGCCACGGAACGCCCGCTCACGGTGAAGGTGGTGTAGTAACCGTTCTCGTCGGGCATCGGGGTGTTCTCGGTGCCCAGGCCGAGCACGGCGGAGTAGAACGGCGCCGCGCGGCCGACGTCGTCCGCCATCAGCTCGTTCCACCCGTTCGTGCCGGGCTCGTTCGCCCGGTAGGAGCCGAGGTGGCCTCCCGCCTGCCACAACCCGACGACGGCACCTACCGGGTCCTGGACGAACGCCATCCGGCCGGACTCGGGGATGTCGAGCGGACCGGAGACGACCGTGCCCCCGGCCGCCGCCGTCTCCGCGGCCGCCGCGTTGACGTCGTCCACCGCGAGGTAGACGTTCCAGCGAGCGGGTTGCCCCTGTTCGTGTGGCTGTTGGTCGCTCAGCCCGGCCACCGCGTCGCCCTCGATGTGTGCCATCGAGTAGCCGTTGCTGTCGTCCTCGCTGCCGGGGTCGAACTCCCACCCGAAGAGCCGCCCGTAGTACTGCTTGGCGCCGTCCAGGTCGGGACCGACGTGCTCGATCCAGCTCGGTAGGCCTTGCTCGTAGGAATCCACCCTGGCCATGTGTCTGCTCCCTCGTTCGACGACCCGGTTGGACAGCCAACACCCAGACCGCGAACGCGGGCAACAGGAGTCAGCCGGGTGGGCGATAGATTCGCGTCGTGACCGACGATCCCCGCACCGCCGACCTCGGCTTCGCCAGGGTCGACCT
Source organism: uncultured Actinomycetota bacterium (assembly GCA_963733895.1). Classification (GTDB taxonomy): domain Bacteria; phylum Actinomycetota; class Actinomycetes; order Propionibacteriales; family Nocardioidaceae; genus Nocardioides. The sequence continues at coordinate 219,670 of CAVTEY010000001.1, read as the reverse complement.
GGACCGCGCCGCCAGAACGGGTGACGCCGAAGTGGTCTACGGCGCCGGGAAGACACCGGAGCAGGTCGTCAGGATCCTGCGCACCCTGCACGAGAAGCACCCGGACCGGGCCGTCCTCGCCACCCGCCTCTCCGACGAGGCCATCCACGCCGTGACCGAGCTCGACGCGACCGTGGACCGGGTCGCCCGGGCCGCGACCCTCGGCCCGCTGCCGACGGCACGCGGCACCGTCGCCGTTGTGAGCGCCGGCACCTCCGACGCCCCCGTCGCGGCCGAAGCCGCGCTCGCCGCGCGCGTGCACGGAGCGTCTGTGCACCAGGTCCAGGACGTCGGCGTCGCCGGGCTGCATCGTCTGCTCGGCGTCCGCGACGACTTCGAGCAGGCCGACTGCCTGATCGTGGTCGCCGGCATGGAGGGAGCCCTGCCCTCCGTGGTCGGCGGGCTGACCGGGGTGCCGATGGTCGCGGTTCCCACCAGCGTCGGGTACGGCGCATCGTTCGGCGGCCTGGCCGCGCTTCTGGCGATGCTGAACTCCTGCGCCCCGGGAGTGACGGTGGTGAACATCGACAACGGCTACGGCGCCGGAGTGTTCGCCGCCCGTGTTGCGCGCCGCGCGGCGCCGAGAACCGATCCCGCGGACCCACCCACCGAGCCAGCATGACGGTATGGATCGACGCGTCGGCGGGCGCGAGTGGTGACATGCTGCTCGGCGCGCTCCTGAGCGCCGGCGTACCCATCGACGTGATGCAGCAGGCCGTCGACGCGATCAGTCCGGAGCCGATCGTCCTGCGCGTCGAAGCCGTCCAGCGCAACGGGTTCGCGGCCACTCGCTGCCACGTCGAGGCGGCCGAGTCCGTGCACCATCGCTCGTGGCGCGAGATCCGCACGGCTCTCGAGGACGCCGAACTCGACGAGACCGTCCGGCTGTTGGCGACGCGGACCTTCGACCGGCTGGCCATCGCGGAGGCCACGGTGCACGGGTCCGAGCCGCTCGAGGTGTCCTTCCACGAGGTCGGCGCACTCGACGCCATCGCCGACGTGGTCGGGGTCTGCGCCGGCTTCGTGCACCTCTCCTCCGGAGCGCCGGGAACGGCTCCCCTGCTCCCGGAGCCCGACTGGCGGGTGGTCGTCAGCCCGGTCGCGGTCGGCTCCGGAACGATCGAGAGTGCACACGGGACTCTTCCCGTTCCCCCGCCCGCCGTGGCCGAGCTGCTGCGCGGCGTCCCGTCGTACGCCGGCCCGCCGGGGGCGCCGGCCACGGAGCTCTGCACGCCCACCGGTGCGGCCCTGTTGACCACCCTCGCCACCGAGTGGGGACCGCAGCCGGCCATGACCACCGCGACGATCGGGGTCGGTGCGGGCGGCCGGGACCCCGAGGGCCACGCCAACGTGTTGCGGTTGATCGTGGGCGTGGCCTCGACAGGCTCGACCACCGAGGAGCGCTCGACCACCGAGGACGGGTCCACCGCCGATTCCGTCCTCATCGAGTCCAACGTGGACGATCTCGACCCGCGGGTCTGGGCGTCGGTGATCGCCTCCCTCCTGGACGCCGGGGCCTCCGACGCGTGGTTGACGCCGATCCTGATGAAGAAGGGCAGGCCCGCCCACACGCTGAGCGTCCTGGTCACGAAGGATCGGGCCGCGCGGGTGCGGAGCCTGATCTTCAGGGAGACGTCGGCGATCGGGGTCCGCGAGCAGCAGCTCACCAAGCACGCCCTCGAACGCGAACTGGTCACGGTCGACGTGGCCGGTCACGAGATCGCGGTCAAGCTCGCCCGCCACAACGGCGCCGTCGTCAACGCGATGCCGGAGTACGACGACGTGGCCAGTGCCGCCGCGGCCCTGGGTCGGCCGGTCGCGGACGTCCTCGCCGACGCTGTCGCCGCGAGCAGGCGGCTCCTCGGCTGATGGACCCGGTCGTCATCGCCCTCACGTTCGCGGCGATCTTCGTCGTGGAGCTGCCCGACAAGACCTTCATCGCCACCTTGGTCCTGTCCACGAAGTTCCGGGGGATCCTGGTCTGGATCGGGGTTGGCCTGGCGTTCACCGTGCAGACCCTGATCGCCGTGCTGCTGGGCAAGGCGGCTTCGCTGCTGCCGACGGACTGGGTGCAGGCGGGCGCCACTGTGATGTTCCTGGCCGGTGCCGTCCTGCTCTTCCGTGAGGGGCGCGCGCACCACCAGGCCTCGGAGGACGAGTACGCCGAGGTGGGCGGTGGCGCGGACGGGATCAAGGCGGTCGGGGCCAGCTTCCTGGTCCTGTTCGCAGCCGAGTGGGGCGACCTCTCCCAGCTGCTGACCCTCTCGCTGGTCGCCCGGTACGACGACCCGGTCAGCGTGTTCATCGGCGCCCTCTCCGCGCTGCTCGTCGTCAGCGGCCTCGCAGTGCTCGTCGGCCGGGCACTGATGAGACGGGTCTCGCTGCACGTTCTCCACTACGCCGGCGCCGCCGTGTGCCTCCTGCTCGCCGGCCTCACCACCTACGAGCTCCTCACCTGACATCCGGGGTCGTACGTGACAAGGCTCATGCCGGCTGGACACCCCTGCACGGGTTCGGGAGGATTCGCAGCAGGGGAGGCTGGGAGAACCGATCCAGGCGCGGGCGCACCCGCGCCGATGTGCTGAGAGGCTGGCCATGCCCATCTTCGACGGATTCACCGACGACGAGGTCGAGCGGATCAAGAACGCCGGGACGTTCGTCACCCTGCCCGCCGACTGGTCCCCGATCTGGGAGAAGACTCCCTCCGACAAGGCCTACATCCTGCTGTCGGGGGAGGTCTCGGTCCGCCGTGGCGGCGCGGAGATCGCCCGCCTCGGCCCGGGCGAGATCATGGGCGAGGCCGGCATCGTGAACCACTCATTGCGCAATGCCTCGATAGTGAGCCTGACCAAGCTGGAGCTGTTGCACTTCACCAACGACGAGGTACGGGAGCTCTGCGACGAGGTCCCGGCGTTCAAGAAGGCGCTCGACGACGCCGCCGAGCAACGGCTGGGTGCGAAGGACTGACTTGGCCGAAGACGACGCGCTCATCTCCTTCGACGACATCGAGCGCTCTCTGCTCGGCTCCCGTCCGTCGCTGAGGCGTCAGGAGGTCGCCGAGCGGGCCGGCGTATCCCTCGAGCTCGCCGAGGACCTGTGGCAGGAGCTCGGATTCCCGCACGCCACGGACGACGACGTCGCATTCACGGAGGAGGACGTCGAGGCCCTGAAGAGGACTACCGAGCTGATCTCGCTGGGCATCCTCGCCCCGGACTCCCAGGCGGCGCTCGTGCGCACGTGGGGCCGCAGCTTCGCGCGGCTCTCCGAGTGGCAGGTCAACCTCCTCGCGGAGCTCGCGGTCGAGGAGTCCGACCCGGGGGAGCGCCTGGTCGAGCTCATGGACGAGGTGCTGCCGAGGGTCCAGGAGCTGCAGACCTACATCTGGCGCCGGCACCTCGCCAGCGCGGCCTACCGACTCCTCGACACCGCCGAGGGAGGCGGAACCACCACCACGGCGGCGGTCGGGTTCGTCGACATCGTGGGCTACACCGGGCAGAGCAAGCAGCTCACCGACCGCGAGCTGGTCGACTGGATCGAGCACTTCGAGGACGTGCTGACACGGATGGTCGTCGACCTCGGTGGCCGGGTGATCAAGACCATCGGCGACGAGCTGCTGTTCGTGGCCGACGACCCCGTCGCCGCGGCCGAGGTGGCCCTGATCGCCACCGAGCGCGGGGAGGACGACGAGGACCGGTTCCCACGGGTGCGCGCCGGGGTCGCGTACGGCGAGGTCGTCAACCGGCTCGGCGACGTCTTCGGCCCGACCGTGAACATCGCGGCCCGGCTGACGTCCGTCGCCCGGCCGGGAACGGTACTGGTCGACCGTGGTGCGTACGCGGCGCTGACCGGTCCCCTGGCCGAAGACGGCCTGGAGACGACCGAGCTCCCGGCCACGGGCCCGGCACCGCGTGGGCTGGCCAAGGTGCTCGACCGGGCCGCCGGCGAGCTCGCCGAGCTGTCGCCGTACTCCGAGGCCGGCAAGTACCGGTTCCGCCGGATGCCGCGCAAGTCCGTGAAGGGATACTCCCGCCTGGAGCCGTGGGTGCTGCGCCGGGCGAAGGGCTCCTGGCGCGGGGCGAAGCGTCGCCGGAGCGTCCGCCGGAACCGCACCGCCTAAGATCCCCTCATGGAGACGCAGGTGTCAGGCGCAGCCCCTCTGGGTGCCGACAGCGAGGTCGGGCGCCTCCAGACCGTGATGCTGCACCGCCCGGGTCCGGAGCTGAAGCGGCTGACCCCGCGCAACAACGACAAGCTCCTCTTCGACGGGATCCCGTGGGTCAGCCGGGCCCAGGACGAGCACGACGCGTTCGCCGAGACCCTGCGAGCTCGCGGCGTCGAGGTGCTCTACCTCACCGACCTGCTCACCGAGGCCTTGGCGCAGGACCAGGCCCGCAACCACGCGATCACCACCGCGCTGGCCGGTCTCCACCTCGGTGACACGATGCGCGGCTACCTCGCGCGGGTGCTGCAGGAGTCGTCACCGGAGGAGCTGACCGACCACCTCACGGCCGGCATCCGCAACGACGAGGTGCGCGGTGGGTTCGGCCTGGTGACCTCCCTCCTGGCGAGCGACGACTTCCTCATCGACCCCCTCCCCAACCTGCTCTTCACCCGCGACTCGAGCGTCTGGATCCGGGACCGGGTCGCGATCACGTCCCTCACCATGCCGGCGAGGTCCCGGGAGACCCAGCTGACGGAGCTGATCTACACCGCGCACCCGCGGTTCCAGGGCACCCGCAAGATCCATGGCTGGCACCACGAGCACGTGGAGGGCGGCGACGTCCTTCTGCTGGCGCCGGGCGTGCTCGCCGTCGGGGTCGGGGAGCGGACGACGCCTGCTGGCGTCGAGCGCCTGGCCCGGCAGGTGTTCCACGCCGATCTGGCGCACACGGTGCTCGCCGTACCCATCGCGCAGGAGCGCGCCACGATGCACCTCGACACGGTCGCCACCATGGTCGACGTCGACAAGATCGTCATGTACCCGAACGTCGCCGACTCGCTTCGTGCCTATGCCGTCACCGTCGCCGAACGCGGCGAAGGCGCCGCCCAGGAGCTGGTCCTCGACGTCGCCGAAGGAGAGCCGTTCCTGGTCGCCGCAGCCAAGGCCATGGAGATCGACACCCTCCACCAGATCGACACCGGACTCGACCCGGTCACCGCCGAGCGCGAGCAGTGGGACGACGGCAACAACACCCTGGCCCTCGCCCCGCGGGTCGCCGTCGCCTACGAGCGCAACGAGGAGACCAACACCCGCCTGGAGGCAGCCGGGATCGAGGTCGTCCGGATCGCCGGCGCCGAGCTGGGTTCCGGTCGCGGCGGCCCCCGCTGCATGAGCTGCCCCGTCGCGCGCGCCGAGCCGGACGAGGATTGAGCAGCGGCGGAAATTGAAGACCCGGCCGTTGTTGACGGGGGACACAACAACGGCCGGGTGGTTGAAAACGTACATGGGACGAACAGCGAGACACAAGGCGGGGTGGGCGTGTCGTCGACCACGCGCGAAACGGCCGCGCTCGTGGGGTCAGCCCGTCATCGAATCGTGACCTGCCGGGTCGCCAGGCCGGAGCGCGCCGACCGCTCGTCGCCGGACAGGGAGGAGTCGTCGGCCAGCGCCTCGACGAGGTCACTCGCGAAGCGCGCGGCCGGCTCCTCCAGGGCCTCCGCTCCGGTGCCCACCGGGAGATCCCAGACCGGGGTGAGGAGACCGTGCGCCCGGAACATCCCGACGAACCGCGACCCCTCGACCAGCCCGTCCCGCCCCGCCGCGTGCAGGCGGGCCAGTGCGTCGAGGAGACGCTCCTCCGGCTCGGGCATGACCCAGCGCAGGTGCTCCTTGGGTCCGACGCTGGTCCAGTACGCCGCGTCCACCGAGGTCAGCCGGGTCGTCGGGTTGGCCGAGTCGTTCGCCTGGTCGAGCGCCGCGGCCAGGCCGTCCTGGTCTTCCACGTCGGCCACCCAGTAGTCGAAGCCCTCGTGCACGGTCACGTCGAGCGTCGTACCGGTCACCAGGTCCTGGAGTCGTGGCCCCTCACCCGGCGGGTCGGTCAGCCCGACGATGCCGACCTCGGACTCCAGCGCCTTCGTCAGCACGGCGCCCAGGTCGCGCGCCGGGTCACCGAAGTTGTGCCGGACCTGGAGGCCCAGCCAGACCTCACCGCTCTCCCTCACCATCCCCGGCGCCGCCATCGGCAGCAGGGTGCACAGCCGCAAGGAGCGGCCTTCGTCGGACGCCAGCGTCAGCGGCGCGGTCGCGGCGGGCACGAGCTCGCGCATCGCCACGACGTCGCACTCCCCCGGCAATCCCTCGAAGGGCCGGTTCACGAACGCGGTCGGTGCACCGGCCGCTGAGCCGTGACACGCCTTGTAGCGGCGGCCGGAGCCGCAGGGGCAGGGCTGTCGAGGCCCGACCTCTCCCGCCGGCACGACCTGGTCACGGGACTTGGTGCGAGAGCGCTTCGCCATGACGCGAACCTATCTTTCGAGCAGCTCCAGCATGTACGCCGGGCGGTCCGTGATGATCGCCTTGACCCCCAGCTCGAGGCAGCGCTCGAGGTCGCGATCGGTGTTCACGGTCCAGACGTGAAGGTCCCGACCGCTCTTGACCAGGCTTTTGCCGAGGCGGGGATGGTCGTGCAGCTCGCGGATCCCCGGTCCCACGATCCAGTCGTCCCCGATCACCTGTTTGAGCATCGGCCAATGGTGCGCCTTCTCGACCAGCATCACGACCGGGACCGCCGGGGCCAGCTTCTGCACCCGCTGCAGTGCGGTGTACGAGAAGCTCATCACCCGGGCCGGTGGGTCGCCCTTGTCCCATCCGAAGTCCCGCAGCAGGTCGACGAGCCGGCGCTCGACCAGTCCGCCGTACCTGGTGGGGTGCTTGGTCTCGATCGCGATCTCGATCGGGCGGTCGTGATCGGCGACGGTCTCCATCAGCTTGCGCAACGTGAGGACCCGGTCCAGCTCCTCCTCCCGGTCCGGTGCCTCGTCGTCGAGGTCGGCCCAGGGGTTCTTCCACGACGCGAAGTCGAGGCTCTCCAGGTCGGCCAGCTCCATCGTGGACACGACGCCGCGGTTGCTCGCCGTACGGCGCAGGTTCCGGTCGTGCACGCAGATCAGATGGCCGTCCGCCGTGAGCCGCACATCGCACTCGAGCGCCTCCGCACCCGCCTCGATGGCGGCCACGTAGGCGCCCAGGGTGTGCTCGGCGACCTCGTGGCTCGCGCCGCGATGGGCGACGACCTGCGGCCTCACGACCGCACCGCGCTCATGCCTGCATTCTGTCTCGGCCGACCGGCCCGGTGCGGGACCCGTGCGGGACGTGTTCGCACCGGAGCAGCGATCCCCCGCAGGGTCAGCCGAAGTTGTCCTGGTACTGCTGGATGATCGTCGCCACCGACAGCACGCCGAACAGGCCGAAGGCCCACACCATCGCACCCACGCGCACCCCTCGGATCCGGATGGGCTCCGGGAGGATCCTGCGGTTGATGAGCACCAGCAGGGCTGAGTACATGAACATCATCAGGCCACCGACGCAGGCCGAGATGATGATTAGGACGAGCGGCTGGTCGAAGCCCACGAGGAGCACGCCGACACCGATCAGGGCCAGCAACCACACCAGGCCGAAGTACAGCTTGCTCTCGTTCGCGCCGGGCGCGTACGACGTCTTGAGCACGTCGGCCACGAGGCGACAGGTGTAGTCGACGATCCCCAGCGCCGCCGCGAACAGTGCGAATGCCCCGATGACCCAGAAGAACGAGCCGAACCACGGCGCGACCGTGTCCTTGAGTGCCTCGCCCTCGACCTCGAGGAAGCCGATGTCTTCAGGCAGATTCGGGTCACCGAACACGGTCGAGTAGGCCAGGAGCGAGGTGAAGAAGATCGAGACGAACGTGATGAGCACGAACGTGAGCAGCTGCTCGGTGTTCGCGAAGCGCCACCAGGACCGCCAACGGGTGAGGTTCTCGGGTGTGGGCTCGAAGGTCACCCCGGTGCTCGGCGCCGCCTCGGGCTCACCGGTGACCGGGCTCTCGATCCGCGGCACGTAGGCGCCCATGCCGAACCGCTTGTCCCGGATCCAGTTGCTCTGGACGAGGTTCTGGCCACCGCCCCCGCCGGCGAAGGCGAGTGCTCCGAGCAGGACGGCGAAGCCGAGCTCGGAGACCGGGATGCTCGCCTCGGTGGCGACCTGGGGTGCGTCGCGCCAGGCGTCGGCCGTCACGGCGATGACGCCGCCGACGATGAACAGCAGGATGACCGCGGCGACCTTCACCATCTGGATGCGTTCAAGGGCGACGTACACCACCGGGGCGAGCGTGAGGATGACGGCGATCCCGAGCAGCATCCCGATCGCGATGTAGTTCGGGTCGCCGCCGAAGAGGTAGGTCACCAGCGTCGCCGAGCTGGTCGCCCAGCCGGGCCACAGGTTGGCGAAGAAGGTCATCAGCGCGAACACGAGCCCCCAGTGCCGCCAGTACCTGCTGAACCCGGTGAGCGCGGTCTCACCGGTCGCGAGCGTGTAGCGCTCGATCTCCATGTTGATGAAGAACTGCGTGATGACACCCACCAGCGCCGCCCAGACGAACACCATGCCGACCTGCGAGGCGATGTAGGGGTAGAGGATGAACTCGCCGCTGGCCAGCCCGACCCCGGCCGCGATGATTCCCGGCCCGATGAGGCGGGTCCAGGTCGCCGGCGGATCGGGCAGATCCTCGACCCGTGGGGCCGGCAGGTTCTTGGTGGGGAACCGATCGGTGGTCGTGGTCAGGGTGGCCATGTCGGACGTCGTACCCGGCCGCGCGGCACTCATGCCCGGGCCGGTCGGTGGTCGCGCCTGCCGAGCCTGTCGGGACTGCTCAGGCGCTGCGCCGCTGCTCGACGAGCCCGACCAGGTTGTCCTCCGAGTCACGGACGAAGGCCATCCACTCGTCGGTGCCCGCCGGCCCGAGGGTGTCGTCCTCGTGGGCGAAGATCACGTTGGGTTCCTGCTCGATCGTGACCCCGCTGTCGCGCAGGCGGGCCACGGTCGCGTCGATGTCGTCGACGGCGTAGTAGTGCAGCGCCGTCGGCGCGCCACGGTCGAGCAGGAGCCGGACGCCGCCGAGGTCGAAGAACACCAGGCCGGGTGGGTCGTACGTAGCGGTCGGACCCGCTCCCAGCAGGTCGGCGTAGAACGCGGCTGCGCGTTCGAGGTCCTCGGCCCGCTGAGCGATCTGCACGATGCTCATGCGCGTCGCTTGCCCGGCCCGGTCCCGGTCAGACGCTCGACTTCGACTTGCCGGCGACTCCCTCGGCGACGCCGATGAGCAGCACGGATGCCACCACGGCCAGCACGAAGCCCAGGATGTTGAGCTCCCAGATCGACCCGGTGCCGAGCACCCAGGCGATCACGCCGCCGATCAGCGAGCCGACCAGTCCGAGGCCGAGAGTTGCGAGGATGCCGAGGTCTTGCTTGCCCGGCTTGATGAGTCGCGCGAGGGCCCCGATGATGAGGCCGGCAACCAGGAATCCGATCATGGTGCCAATCTAGTTGGTCCGGTGAAAGTTCCCTCGCGGGATGGTCGAAGAAAGTTTCGGATAGTGTCCCAGATGATGAGATCCGAGGCGTGAATTGTCGGTGGTCGCGGGTTGGCTGGGGGCATGACAGCGGGGGCTTGGCTGGAGGTTCGGCGGCATCCGGTCGCCGAGGCGGTGCAGCGTCTGCATGCGGAGCTGGACGCGGTGGCGGAGTCGAGTGTGTGGTCGATGAGCCACCAGGAGTTCACCGAGACGCTGACCGGGCTGACCCGGCTGGCCGCGCGGGTGGCGGAGCTGGAGCTGCGGGTGGCCGCGCAGGCCGAGCGCCGCGAGGTCGGCGCCCACATGGGTGCCTCGACCGCGGGCTGGTGGGCGCACAGCACTCGGCTGACCCGGGCTGAGGCGAACCGGTCGATCCGGTTGGCCCGGGCCCTGGACGGGTCTCGCGAGGCGGTCCGGGACGCCTTGGCCGCGGGGGACCTGCTGGCCGACCAGGCCCGGGTGATCGTCGAGGCCATCGAGGCGCTGCCGGCCGACCGGGTCGACCCCGAGACCATCGCCGAGGCCGAGGCCCGGCTGATCGTCGACGCCCGCGACCACGACGCGAAGGCGCTGCGGACCCTGGGCCGCCGGATCCTCGACGTGGTCGCGCCCGAGATCGGGGAGGCCCACGAAGCCGCCGTGCTGGAGGCAGAGGAGCGCGAGGCAGCCCTGGCCGCCCGGCTGACCATGATCGACGACGGGCAGGGGAAGACCCACGGCCGGTTCACCTTGCCCACCCTGCACGCCCACCTGCTCCGCAAACACCTCCTCGCCCTGGCCGCACCCCGCCACCAAAGCAGCCGCCGGCGGCGGGCAGGCACCACCGACGCTCCCGACACGCGTCGCCGGTTGCCGGACCGGCTCGGGCGGGCGTTCCTGGAGTACCTCGAGCGGTACCCCGCCGACCGGCTCCCCTTCGCCGGCGGGATCCCCGCGACCATGGTGGTCACCATGCCCCACGAGACCCTGCTCGGCGGGCTGAAGGCCGCCCATCTCGACACCGGCGCCGCGATCTCGCCCAGCCTCGCTCGCCGGCTGGCGTGCGAGGCCGGGATCATCCCCGCCGTTCTCGGCGGCAACTCCCAGGTCCTCGACCTGGGCCGCAAGAACCGCTTCCACAACCAACCCCAACGCATCGCGCTGGGCCTCGAACAAGGCGGGTGCACCGCACTCGGCTGCGACTGGCCACCCGGCACGTGCCACGCCCACCACGACATCCCCTGGCACCTCGGCGGCCACACCAACCTCACCCACGGACGCCTCCTGTGCCCCCGCCACCACACCCTCGCCCACGACGCCAGCTACCGGATGACCCGACAACCCGACGGCAAGGTCACCTTCACCAGACGCACGTGAGGAGACCGGGCCGTCTCTTGCCTAGCCGGAGACCTCGGTGACCCAGTCGTCGACGAGCGCTGCGAACTCGTCAGACCGCTCCATCGACGGCAGGTGAGCCGTGCCCGACCAGGTGACGAGTCGGGCCGCGGGGATCTCGTCAGCGCACCGCCGCGCTGCCTCGTGAATGGCGTCCAGGTCCAGGTCCCCGAGCAGCACCAGGGTCGGCACCGACAACTGGGACAGCCTCTCCATTGCAGGTGGTTCGAGCTCGTCCTCGGCCTCCTCGACGTCCTCCCAGTCCTCAGTGATCTCGAAGGCGCGGCGCTGCATGGCGCGGACGTGGTCACGGACAGCGGGATCGACGTCGGTGACGGCACGGCGGGGGCTGTCGAGCCACCAGCGCACGTTGGCCTCGGCGGCCGCATCCAGATCGCCCCGCTCGAGGGCTGCGTTCTCGGCCTCGATGAACTGCTCCAGCTCAGGGGTTCGTGCGGCGATGAGTGGCCCACCGGGGGCGACGAGGAGCAGCGACTGGGCGATGCCGGGACGAGCCAGCGCTACCTCGACGGCGACACCGGCTCCCATCGAGCATCCGACCAGGTGCGCACGGCTCACGCCGAGGTCGGAGAGCGTGTCCAGCACGTCGCCGTACGTCGTCCATCGGCCGTCGGGCCGCACAGTCGACTCCCCGAACCCACGCAGGTCCAGCCGGATGACGTCGTGGTCGGCCGACAAGGCCTGCCACTGTGGGTCCCACATGCCTCGGTCCGCGATCCCGGCATGCAGCAGGACGATGGTTCGACCATCGGTAGGTCCCGCGCGGTCGTAGGCGATGTTGGTGCTGCGGCAGATCGACAATCAGTGACTCCCGTCCGGATGGATGTGTTGCGACCACTCAAGCCCTGCGCACCAGGCGGGGCAACTGGTTATCGCCGCACGCCACCTCGATCTCAGGACCCGGGCTCGATCGACACGTCGGCACCGTGCCGCTCGGCGAGCAGGACGGCACCGTTCAGGTCGAGCTTCGTCTCGCGCAACCGGGCAGCGGCCAGGTCGACGCCCTCCAGCGATGCGCCGCGCAGGTCGGTGCGGTACAGGTTGGTGCCGTGCAGCGTCGCGCCGGTGAGGTTCGCCCCACGGAGGTTGGTCTCGCTCAGGTCGCTCTCGGTGAGGTCGGCCTGCCGGAGGTCGAGTCCCGAGAGGTCGAGCTTCGTCAGGTTCGCACCGCGGGCGGTCAGCCCGTGCCACTGCCCGCCGCGGACGGTGACCGGTCGCAGGGTGCACTCAACGAAGGTCGCACTCAACACCTTGCAGCCGTCCAGCGTGGCGTCGAAGAACGAGCACCGACGGAACTCGCAGGCGACGAACGCCGATGCCGAGTGCTCGGAAGCGTTGAAGCGACAGTTGTCGAATGTGCAGTCGTCGAACGTGGCGCCGCGGGTGACGGCCTCGGTCAGGTCGACGCGGACGAAGGTGCAGTCGCGGAAGACGACACCCTCCAGAGTCTCGCCGTACCAGTCCTCGTCGCGAATCGTCTCCTGCTCACGCACATCGTCCACGGTGGCATGCTGACACGGTGCGCCTGACCGTCCTCGGCTCGTCCGGAGCTTTCCCCGGCCCGGGCCACGCGTGCAGCGGGTACGTCGTGGAGGCTTCCGGGGCCCGGGTGGTGGTGGATCTCGGATGGGGCACGCTGCCGAGGCTTTTCGACCTGCTCGGCGACCACACCGGTGACGGCCTCGACGCAGTCGTGATCACCCACGAGCACGCCGACCACATGGCCGACCTCTACGGGTTGTTCCGGGCGCGCTGGTACGACCGGCGCGACGGACAACTGATCCCGCTGCTGTCCCCCGCGGGCGTCCGGGAGCGCCTCCTCCACGACCATGACGGTGACCCTGAGGACGTCGCGCGCGTGTTCGACTGGCACGAGGCACCGGGCGATCCGCTCGCCATCGGTCCGGTCACGATCGAGAGCCTGGAGCTCCCCCACTACGTGCCGAACGCCGGTGTTCGCATCCGAGCCGACGACGCGGTGGTCGCGTTCACCGGCGACACGGGTCCGTCGCCACGGCTCGCCGACCTCGGCCGGGACGCAGATCTGTTCGTCGTCGACGCCACCGATCGTCATCAGCAGCCAGGCGTGGCTCCGGCGCCACCGGGAACGCCGGCGCTCAACCTCACCGCCGCCCAGGCCGGCGCGGCCGCCCGCGCGGCCGGCGCCAAAAGGGTGATGATCACGCACCTGTGGCCGGGCAACGATCCGGAGCTTTCGCGACGCGACGCCGCCGAGTCGTATGGCGACGACGTCCTCGTCGCCCGCGACGGCCTGGTGGTCGAGGTCGCCGCCGCAACCGGCCCCCGGGACCAGATCAGCCGTCGTCCAGCTCCTGGAACAGCGTGAGCTGGAGCCCCGCAGGAGCCTCCAGCCGAGAGTTCAGGGACTGCCAGGGCGTCCGCGTCGGCGGCGCGACCAGCTCCGCGCCCGAAGCGGTCAGGTCATCGGTCACCGCGGCAACGTCGGCGACCTCGAACGCCACCCGCAGCCGGGGCGCGACCCGGCGTCCGACCTCGACCTCGTCGATCATCGCAACCTGGGCGGGGTTCGACAGCTCCAACGTGGCCCGCCCCACGTCGAGGATCGTCACCTTCTCGCCATCCTGGCCCTCGACCACCAGCTCGACCGGTGCGCCGAGGACGTCCCGATAGAAGGCCACCGCCTCGTCGTAGTCCGACGCCTCCACCACCAGCCGCATCTGGAGCACCCGGCCTGAATGAGTCTGCCTTGATTCTGTCATCAGCGTCTCCTCACCCGGGCCGGCTCGACCTGGGTCAAGGTACCGCCCTCGCGTCATTCCTACGGGCCTGCACAACTGGGTCTTGACGGGCTCGTGGCGCAGGAGGAAAGTAAAAATGCGGTCGACGGATGGGCTGGGGAGGGCCCCGTCCGAAGATGACCCCTCGTGATCGTCCTCGGGGCTCACCCTCTTCATCAGTGTGCTGTGTCGCACCGACAGCCTCCCCGCCGGTCAGTTGTTGCGTGACCGGGCGGGCGGAGCAACCGCCCGGAAAAGGGAGGGTGCCCGTGACCCTGATCCAGCCTCCGCCCGAAGCCGGCGGAGGTGTTCCGGACCCCACCAACGCCGCGATACGGAGGAACCAGCGATGCACCCACTGTCGGACAAGAACAAGTACGTCGGCTTTCTCTTCATGAAGATGAGCCAGGAGTACTTCTCGCTCGGGCGAGACGGCATCCACAAGGTCACCATGGAGCACGTCGGAGATCTCACGAAGCACTCGGACAAGCTCACCCACATCGTGTGCAGCGGCCTCGACGCCCGTTACGACCAGGTGACGATGATCGAGGCCGACACCCTCGAAGAGATCCACAACGCCGGCGTGGACTTCAGGATGGGCGCCAAGGCGGCGTACATCGATGTCACGGACATCGTGGTCGGCATCAAGGCCCCGCCTCGCGGAGCTCGCAAGAGCTCGGAGTGATTCGGCCAGCCCAGACTGGGTGCGAGGAGCCCTAGGCGTGCTCGCGTAGGTACCGCCCGAAGTGCGGGACGGTGAACGCGATCCGCCCGCGTTCGCCGGAGTAGATCAGCCCCTTCTTCAGCAGTGAGTCGCGCGCCGGCGACAGCGACTGCGGCTTCTTGCCCAAGGCGGAGGCGACGTCGGCCGTCGGCACCGAGCCGACGTCGTCGATCGCCTCGTCGTCGCGCTCGGCGAGGACGACGGCGGCGTCCGCCATGGCCCGGAGGTACTCCCGCTCGCCCGGTGTCGCCCGCTCGAACCGGCTGCCGAAGAACCCGACTGCGAGTTCGCGCTCCGCCTCCGGCGCCGCAACCGCCACGTCCTCAGGGGTGATCGGCGAGCGCGGAGCCAGGTCCCAGACGACCTTGCCGTAGGCCTGGATGAAGTACGGGTAGCCGCCGGTTGCGGCGTACATCGCCGTCAGCGCCTCGCCGGCGTACGCCGCGTCCTCCTCCTCGGCCGGCGCACCCAGCGCCCGATCGGCGGCGTCGCGGCCCAGCCGGTCGATCCGCTGGTAGCGAAAGAGCCGCTCGGAGTACGACTTGCTCGCAGACAGCACCGCGGGCAGGTGTGGCAGTCCGGCGCCGACCACGATCACCGGCAGCCCGGACTGGCTGATCTCGTGGCATGCCGCGCACAGCGCCGACACGTCGCCGGGACCGAGGTCCTGCATCTCGTCCACGAAGATCGCGATCCCCTTGCCGACGTCGGCGGCCAGCCCGCCCAGGTCGCTGAACAGCTCGACCAGGTCGATCTCGATGTCGCCGGAGTCGGCCCGGCCCTTCACCGCGGGTACGTCGATCCCGGGATTCCACTGGTCGCGGAGCTTCGCTCCGGTGCCGGCCTCGCACTGGGCGAACGCCCGGATCACGCCGAGGACATGGTCGACGTCATCGGGCTGCGGATGAGCGAGCTCTCGCACCGCCTGGTGCACCGCGCTCGACAGCGGTCGGCGAAGCCGCTGGTCGGGGCGGGCCTCGAGCTTGCCGGTCCCCCAGCCGCGCCGGACGGCCGCGGACCGCAGGGCGTTGAGCAACACCGTCTTGCCCACGCCGCGCAACCCGGTCAGGACCAGGCTGCGTTCGGGCCTGCCGCGAGCCACCCGTTCGAGGACGACCTCGAAGGCACCCAGCTGCTCGTCACGACCGGCGAGCTCGGGCGGTCGCTGACCGGCGCCGGGCGCATACGGATTCCGGATCGGGTCCACGATGGCACCGTATCGGGGACTCTAGGTCGAGCCTTAGATTTCAGCCCGGTGTCGCGCTTACTCAGACCTAGGCCGACTCGGCCGGCGTGTGCGGGGCGGCGGCTCCGTCGTACGCGCGGTCGAGACCGGCGCGCAGAAGGGCGATCAGGTCCGGGACCTCATCGGCGGCGATGCGGAACGAGCCGGAGCAGACGTTGTCGCGCCACAGGGACAGCACCACGAGGCCGGACTCCTGGTGCCAGGTGACGCGGAGCGCGCGATCGCCCCCACGGGAGTCGAGGAACACCGACCCCGTCGCTGGAAGGCGGCGCGCAGCTGGCACGCTTCCATTCTGCGCCGGGATGGCAAACCGCGCTAGTCAGCTTCCTCCTGGTCCCGGCGTGGCAGATCGAAGCCGTCGGCGACCCTGACACGCTGATCACCCGGGAGCTGCCGGGAGAACTTGTACGCTGGCCAGCAGCTCGACAGTGGAAAGAGTCCCGATCGCGGGGAGTGACGGTTATCGAACGCGGACTGTACCTGGCGCCGTTCGACCAGTTGGCCGATCCGCGGCTCCTGGTTGACCTCGCGGGCCTGGCTGAGTCACGTGGCTGGGCCGGCCTCTTCCTGTGGGATCGGATCACCTATCCGCCTCGCGGCCGCGACGTGGCCGACCCGTGGGTGGCGCTCAGCGCCGTGGCCCTGGCGACGGAGACCATTCGGCTGGGGCCGATGATCACTCCGCTGTCCCGCCGACGAGTTCAGAAGGTCGCCCGGGAGACGGTCACGCTCGACCACCTCAGCAACGGACGTCTGACCCTGGGCGTCGGGCTCGGCAGCGATGCCGACGACTTCGAGCCGTTCGGAGAGGTGACCGAACCGCGCGAGCGGGCGCGCATCCTGGATGACGGCCTCGAGCGACTCGACGGTTTCTGGCGCGGTGGATTCAGCCCGCTTCCGGTGCAGCGCCCCCGGATTCCCGTCTGGGTCGCGGCAAAATGGCCCAACCGCAGGCCGATCCGACGCGCGATCCGCTGGGACGGGCTGTTCCCCATCGATCTCCCCGGGCCCGACGGGCTCGCCGAGCTCGCAGACGAGATCGGGCAAGCACGTGCCGGGCGCGAGGACCCGTTCGACCTGGTCGTGGAGGTGCCTCCGGGCAGCGACGTTCGCTCATGGGAGGCGGCCGGTGCGACCTGGGTGCTCACCAGTATCGAGCCCCAACCCTCGGAGCGTGAGATACGTGAGGTCATCGAGGCCGGCCCCTGACCGGAGGTCCGGCCCGTGCGACTAAGACGCGGACTCCGGCTGCACACCGAGGTCCTGGTCTCGACATCTTCCACCCCCGAAATAGACTGTCCCGGTGCCCGAGCTGCCCGAGGTGGAAGCCCTGGCCCTCGACCTGAAGGGCCGACTTGCCGACCGCGCCATCGCGAAGGTGCACGTGGTGGCGTTCAGTGCCCTCAAGACGTTCGACCCGCCGCTGCAGGCCCTCGAGGGGACCCTGGTCGACGACGTCACGCGACACGGGAAGTTCCTGGACCTCCACGCCTCCGGCCTGCACCTCGTGCTGCACCTCGCCAGAGCAGGGTGGGTGCGCTGGCGTGACGAGGTGCCCACGATTCCCCCGAAGCCGAGCAAGAAGTCTCCGCTCGCGGTGCGCGTCGTCCTGGACGACGGATCGGGTCTCGACATCACCGAGGCCGGCACGAAGAAGAGCCTCGCGATGTACGTCGTACGCGACCCGGCCGACGTACGCGGCATCGCCTCCCTCGGCCCCGACCCGCTGACTGACGCGTTCACCATCGAGCTCCTGCGAAAGATCCTGTCGGACGCCGGTCGTGCCCAGATCAAGGGCGTGCTCAGGCACCAGGGCACCATCGCGGGCATCGGCAACGCTTACTCAGACGAGCTCCTCCACGCCGCGAAGATGTCGCCGTTCAAGCCAGCGAGCAGCCTGGACGACGTCGAGCTCCAGACGCTGTACGACGCCATCCGCGGCGTCCTCGGCGAGGCCGTTGAGCGCTCACGGGGCCTGGCCGCCAGCGAGCTGAAGGGCGAGAAGAAGTCGCATCTCGCCGTGCACGGCCGCACCGGTGAGAAGTGCCCGGTCTGTGGCGACGTCGTCCGGGAGGTGTCCTTCGCCGACTCGAGCCTCCAGTACTGTGCGACGTGCCAGACCGGCGGCAAACCCCTGGCGGACCGCCGGATGTCCAAGCTCCTGAAGTGACCTGCTCTCAAGTGGGGAGGACGATGCGACACGAGATCCCGACGGTGACCGTCGATACCGTGCCCGACCCGCTGCCCGATGACATCGCGGTGCTCGACGTCCGGGAACCCGTCGAGTGGATCCACGGCCACATCGAGGGAGCCGTCCACATCCCGCTGATGCAGCTCGGCGAACGCGTGGCCGAGGTCCCCCACACTCGAACGGTCGTGGTGTGCAAGGTGGGTGCCCGCTCCGCACAGGCCGTGGCGTATCTGGTGCACCAGGGCCATGACGCCGCCAACCTGGACGGCGGGATGGTCGACTGGGCGGGCGCCGGACGGCCGATGGTCAGCGAGACCGGCCGGCCGCCACAGGTGGTCTGACTCCGGATCCACCGGACTGAACCGACCAGAGCGGGCTCACGGCGCCTCGCCGCCGCCTTCGTCGAACCCGCACGTGTCGTTGAGGTACGACGCGAACCCGTCGACCTGGCCCTGCACTTCCTCGCTGTAGTCATCCTCGAGGTTGGCGACATCTTCCTCGGTCGCGTCGTCGGGCAGGTCGCCGATCGCCTTCACCGTCGCCTCGAACCCGGCCCGCGCGTCCTCGGGGATGTCCTCGGGGGTGCCGACCTCCCCGAGCTCCTCGCCGGTGTCCTTGAGGGCCGCGACCAACTCCTCGTCCGTGGCACCCTCGCCCAGCTCCTCGGCCTTGGCGTAGAAGTCGTTGAAGGTCCCGCAGAAGTCGTCGACCGATGCGTCGCTCGGAGCACCGTCGCCGTCATCGTCGCCGCCACATCCGGCGCCCGTCGCCGCAAGAAGGACCAGGCTTGCCGCCGCCAGTGCACGCTTCATGTCGTCATCCCATCCCGGTGCTCCGTGTCAGGGAGACTCTGCCCCATCTGTCGCCGTCGGCCATGGCCGCCCCCGCTGGACCTCAGCGGATCCAGGTCACTGGAGCAGTTCGAGGTCGGGCGCGTCGACGGGACAGGTGGTGCTGACGTACTGGGTGTAGACCTTGACGGCCATCATGTCCTCCGCGGAGGGCTTGGTGGCGTCCTCGAGTGCCGCTTCCGGGTTGTCGGGATCCAGGTCGCCGAGGGTCTCCAGGTTCCGGACCGTCACCTCGAACCCCTTCCGGGCCTCGTCGGGGATGCCCTCGGGGGTGCCGACGTCCGCCAGTGCCTCGCCCCACTCCCCGGCCGCCTCCATGGCCCCCGACGGCGACTCGTCCTGCGCAGCGGTGATGGACAGCAGCGACTTGTGGGCGCCGCAGAACTCCGCGACGGAGGCGTCCGTGGGCGGGCTGCCGCCGCAGCCGACCGTCGTACCCAGGAGGAGCGCCAGGCTCCCCGCGACCAGTGCGTGCTTCGTCATCGCCATCCCCATGCTCCGAGTTCGGACGGCACTCTGCCCCATCCGGGACGGCTCAGTGAGCGGTTTCGGCGAACTCCTCCGGGATCGGCACGGACAGGGCATCCTCCAGCCGGGCCAGGTACTCGGCACGCGGGATCTCCACGACGCCGAGGGACGCCAGGTGGGGCGTCTGCCACTGGGTGTCGAGAACCCGCTGATCGGCGTACTCGTCCGACATCAGCTCCACCAGGGCCACGAGCGCCACCTTGGAGGCGTCCCGCTCCCGGAAGAACATCGACTCCCCGGCGAAGAGTCCCCCGATCGCGACGCCGTAGAGGCCTCCGGCGAGCCGACCGCCCTGCCAGGCTTCGACGCTGTGCACCCAGCCGAGGCGGTGCAGCGCCAGGTACGCCGCCCGGATGTCCTCGTCGATCCAGCCGCTGTCACGCCGCTCGTCCGCGCATGCGTCCAGGACCTCGTCGAAGGCCGCGTCCACCGTGATCTCGTAATCACGGACCGACCGCCGCAACGACCTCGTGACGTGCAACCCGGCCAGTGGCAGAACTCCGCGCCGGACCGGGCTGAACCAGTGCATGGGCGCGCCGGCCTCTCCCAGGGGCATCGGGAAGATCCCGTGCCGGTAGGCGTTGAGCAGGGTCCCCGGCTCGAGATCGGCGCCGATACCGACGAGGTCGCCGTGTGGGTCGAACCCTTCCGACGTCGGGAACTCCCAGCGCGACGGGGCGGGTTCGACGGCCACACGACGACGGTAGTGGGCAGCTGGCGCCTGACCAGCCTCTCCGTAGGATTCGGGCATGAGCCTCAAGGGGATGGTCGGCACGCGGCTGGCACCTCACGTCACCGACATCGCGCCCGGCCTCACTGCCAACGTCGTTCGCGAGGCACTGACCCACGCGATCCTGGGCATCGGCCCCTTCCCGCCCGCGGCCAGGGCCGCCGACAAGCAGTTGCGCGAGCAGCACGGGAACGTCGACCGTGGCATCCACGAGGTGATCGAGAACCACGTCCGCTACGCCGGGGCGCAAGGGTTCGTGACCAACCTCGGGGGCCTGGTCACCGCCGCGATCGCCGTCCCGGCCAACATCACCGGGGTGGCGCTGGTGCAGAGCCGGATGGTCGCCGGGATCGCACACCTGCGTGGATACGACCTCACCGACCCGAGGGTCCGCAACGCGATCCTCGTGTGCATGCTCGGCGAGGACAAGGTCGATGAGCTCGTGAAGCGCAAGAAGCTGCCCGGTCCGCCCATGGCCCTGGCCACGGCACCCGTCAACGACCCCAGCCTGGACCGGCTGATCTCGTCCGAGGTCACGACCGGGCTGATCGCGAGGGTGGCCGGCAAGCGGCTGGCGGTCAACGTCGCCCGACGGGTTCCCGTGGTCGGTGGCGTCGTCGGGGCCGGTGCCGACGGTTTCGCCACCTGGAAGATCGGTCGCTACGCCGAGCGCGAGCTGTTGCCGCGGATCACCCGCTAGCCGCCCCGCGGCCGGCGGCGGGCGGTTACTTGTTCCGCAGTCGGTTGGCACCCCTGCGTACCCGCTCGACGAGCTGCTTGTTCGGGTCCGGCCGGGCGGCCGCTTCGCGGGTCATCGCGGCGAGTGCGTCCAGGGAGACCCGCAGCTGCTTCCGGGCCGGCACCCGGTCGGGAGCCCGCCACGGCGTGCCCTCGGGGGGCGGGATCGGCCGCAGGTCGGCCAGGTCGCCGATGACGTCGACCCCGCTCTGCTCGAGGTACTCGATCCAGCGCTCGGTGGTCTCCTCGGCCCAGGCGAAGTCCGCCGGCGGCAGCCGGATGGGCATAGGGGAGCTCGTGACCAGCGTGCGTTGGGCGAGCATCCCGTCGATCAACGCCCGGTAGGGCGGCTCACGGCGGGACGCCTTGTCCAGCCGGGCGTTGAGGGCGCGGATCAGCTGGGTCTCGGCCATCCCGAGGGACCGATTCGTCCGATCGCTGTCCAGGGGTGCCCACGCCGGGTCGATCTGGACCGCCTCGCAGAAGCGGCTCCAGAGCGGGTTCTCGCCGCGGCGCGCTCCGTCGTACCCTCCGGCTGATGGGGGGACGGTCACCACGTGGATCCGCTCAGGGGGAAGGCCGGCGCCCCACGTGCCCAGGACGCTGGGCACGTCGAGGGCGTGGTAGAACCACGGCTGGCCGCGGCGGGCCCTCCGCAGGAACCGGCGGAAGCTCCAGCTGCGCCCCTGCTTGATGCTCTCCTGCCAGGCGGCCGGGAGCGACCGGCCAAGGTCGCGGGCGGAGTAGACGACATGGATCTCGCTGCCGGAGAGGTCGGCCATCACCTGCGACACCTGGTCCGGCCGGGCCGGGGCGAGGATCTCGTGGCTGATGATGACGGTGCCGGATCTGCGGCGTACCCGCTTCATGAGGGCGTCCCAGTGGCCCTCGGCATGGCCGGGCGGACCGCCCCAGTCCTGGCCGAGCAGATCGAGGGCTGCCCGGAAGTGGAAGGTGGTCGGTCTGACCAACGGCGACCGGGTCGGGAAGTGCACGTCGTGGTCGGCCAGAGCGCTGGCGTTGCGGGCGAGGCGGTCCTGGAGGTACGTCGTCCCCGTCTTGGGGGCACCGATGTGCAGGAAGACGCGCCGACTCATGCGCCCGATTCTGCCAGCGGGGTGACGAGCGCCGCGCTCAGTGCCCGCCCCCGAGGGCCCGCACCACCGCCGACGGGCTCGGCCGACCCAGGTGCCCGGCCATCCAGGCGCTGGTCGTCACGACCTGCTCGAGGTCGACACCAGTCTCGATCCCGAGGCCGTGCAGCATCCAGACGAGATCCTCGGTGGCCAGGTTGCCGGTGGCGCTCTTCGCGTAGGGACAACCACCGAGACCCCCGGCGCTGGCGTCGAACGTGGTGATGCCCATCTCGAGGGCGGCGTAGGCGTTGGCGAGGGCCTGGCCGTAGGTGTCGTGGAAGTGCATCGCGAGCTGGTCTGCGCTCATGCCCACGTCGGCGAACGCAGCGATCAGGGCCTTGACGTGCCCGGCGGTCCCGACGCCGATGGTGTCGCCGATGCTCAGCTGGCTGGCGCCGAGCTCGAAGAGGCGCCTGCCGACGTCGACGACCTGTCCGATCGGGACGTCACCCTCCCAGGGGTCGCCGAAGCACATGGAGACGTAGGCGCGGACGTCGAGCCCCTCGGCCCGGGCGCGGGTCACGGTGGGCTCGAACATCGCGAACTGGTCCTCGAGGCCGCGGTTGAGATTCTTCTGGGCGAAGGTCTCCGTCGCCGACCCGAAGATCGCCACGTGCCGACAGCCGAGCTCCAGGGCGCGGTCGAGTCCGCGCTCGTTGGGCACAAGGACCGGCAGGTCTCGACCCTGCTCCCCGAGCAGCTCCATCAGCTCGCCGGCGTCGGCGAGCTGGGGGACCCACTTCGGGTGCACGAAGCTGGTCGCCTCCACGATCGGGAGCCCGGCCGCGACCAGCCGTCGTACGAACTCGGCCTTGACGTCGGTCGGGACCAGCGCCTGCTCGTTCTGCAGCCCGTCGCGTGGGCCCACCTCGTAGATCGTCACCCGGTCCGGAAGTGGCTCGGTGGACGACCTGGTCGGGATCACGCTGGGCGTTCTCACGGTGTGGCCTCGACAGACTCGACCACCGAGGAATCGACCTCGGCCTCGACGAGGAAGAGGCGGGCGCCGAGGGCGACCTGCTCGCCGGCGACCGCGTCCACCGCGGTCACCGTGCCGACGAAGGGCGCGGTCAGGCTGAGCTCCATCTTCATCGCCTCCATGGTCCCCAGCACATCTCCCTCGGCCACGTCCTGACCCTCGGTGACGCGCACGTCGAGGACGGTGCCCGGCATCGGCGCTGCCACCGAGCCGTCCCCCGCCGCCGGGCCCTGATCGGCGAAGACGTCGGGCCGCTCGAAGACGTGTCGGTGTCCCTCGTGCACGACCTCGATCGCATGTGCCGTCACGTTCACCACCGCCTGGTGCCGGCGGCCGGCGATGTCGAGCTGGACGACGTGGTTCTCGGCCAGGTGCTGCCGCACCTCCCACGTCGTCTCGCCGTCGTGGACGCGTCCACGCCTCCGGTCCACGTGCATCGGGCGGTCGAGCTCGACCAGGAGCGGAGCCGGGTCGGCGCCGAGCCGCCAGCCGTCCGGCGCAAAGGGGTGCGGCACTTCGTGGCTCATCTCCAGCACGGCTCCGTAGGTCCAGGCGGCGATCACCCGGGCCAGGTCGGCGCCCGGTTCGGGCAGGGACGCGGTGTCGAGCCAGGCGGTGTCGATCGTCGCCTCGCGAAACTCCTCGCTCGCGGCCAGTGCCCGGAGGAAGCCGAGGTTCGTGGTGAGGCCGAGGACGGCGGTGTCGTCGAGCGCTGCGACCAGTGCCCGTCGGGCGGACTCGCGGTCCGGGCCGTGCGCGATCACCTTGCCGAGCATCGGGTCGTACGCCGTGCTGACGACCTGGCCGCTCTCGAGGGCCGCGTCGACCCGGGCCCGGCTCGACCAGCGGACGATGGTCGCGGTCCCGGCCTGGGGGAGGAAGCCGGAGTACGGGTCCTCGGCGTAGACCCGGGCTTCGATGGCATGGCCGGTCAGCGTGACCTCGCCCTGGGTGACCGGCAGGCGCTCACCGGCGGCGACCCGCAGCTGGAGCTGCACGAGGTCCAGTCCCGTGACGAGCTCGGTCACCGGGTGCTCGACCTGCAGGCGGGTGTTCATCTCCAGGAAGTAGGGCTTCCCGGTGCTGGTGTCGAGCAGGAACTCCACGGTGCCGGCGTTCTCGTAGCCGACATGCTTCGCCAACGCGACCGCCGACTCCGTGACCAGGGTCCTCGTCGCGTCGTTGATCGTGGGCGCCGGCGCCTCCTCCAGCACCTTCTGATGCCGACGCTGCGTGGAGCAGTCCCGCTCAAAGAGATGGATGACGTTGCCATGGGTGTCGGCCAGGACCTGGACCTCGATGTGACGTCCGTGCTCGACGTACTTCTCGACGATGATCGTGTCGTCGCCGAACGCCGATGCGGCCTCCCGCTTCGCGGCGGCCACCGCGTCGTCGTACGCGTCGGCGGAGCGCACGATGCGCATGCCCTTGCCACCGCCTCCGGCGGCCGCCTTCACCAGGACCGGGAACTCCAGGGAGGTCATCTCGACGGGCTCGGCCACCGGATAGGACGGCACCACCGGGACACCGGCGGCGAGCGCGATCTCGCGGGCCGCGTCCTTGCGACCCATCTGTTCCATGACTGCCGCGGACGGACCGACCAGCGTGAGGCCGGCCTGCTCCACGGCGCGCGCGAACCCGGCGCGCTCGGACAGGAAGCCGTAGCCGGGGTGGATGGCGTCCGCCTGCGACCGCCGCGCAGCCGCGACCACCTCGTCGATGTCGAGATAGCTGCCGATCAGGACGGCGTCGTCCGCCTCGCGAACGTGTGGCGCCTCGCGGTCGAGGTCGGTGTAGACCGCGATGCTCCGCAGGCCAAGTCCGCGGCAGGCACGGATCACGCGTCGCGCGATCTCGCCACGGTTGGCGATGAGGACGGACGTGCATCGTCACCTCACATCCGGAAGATGCCGTAGTTGGGCTCTGGGATCGGGGCGTTGCTCGCCGCCGCCAGCGCCATCCCCAGCACCCGTCGGGTGTCGGCCGGGTCGATGATGCCGTCGTCCCACAGTCTGGCCGTGGAGTAGTACGGCGAGCCCTGGTGCTCGTACTGGTCGCGGATCGGGGCCTTGAAGTCCTCTTCCTCGTCCGCGGTCCACTCGCCGCCGCCCGCCTCGATCCCGTCCCGCTTGACCGTGGCGAGGACGGACGCGGCCTGCTCACCGCCCATGACGGAGATCCGCGCGTTGGGCCACATCCACAAGAAGCGCGGGTCGTAGGCACGCCCGCACATGCCGTAGTTGCCGGCACCGAACGACCCGCCGATGACCACCGTGAACTTGGGGACGACCGAGCAGGCCACGGCAGTCACCAGCTTCGCGCCGTCTCGCGCGATCCCGCGGTTCTCGTACTCGCGGCCGACCATGAACCCGGTGATGTTCTGCAGGAACACCAGCGGGACGCCGCGCTGGTTGCACAGCTCGATGAAGTGAGCGCCCTTGAGGGCGGACTCGCTGAACAGGATGCCGTTGTTGGCGATGATGCCGACCGGGTAGCCCCAGATCCGGGCGAATCCGCAGACCAGGGTGTCGCCGTACAGCTGCTTGAACTCGTGCATCCGGCTGCCGTCGACGACTCGCCGGATCACCTCCCTCACGTCGTAGGGCGTGCGGGTGTCGGTGGGCACGACGTCGTACAACGTCTCGGGATCCTCGTGCGGCTCCTCCGCGGGCTCGATGGCGAGGCTCGGTGGCGCCGGTCGCTCGAAGGTGTCGACGACGCTGCGCACGATGGCCAGCGCGTGCGGGTCGTCCTCGGCGAGGTGGTCGACGACGCCGGACGTGCGGGCGTGCACGTCGCCGCCGCCGAGGTCCTCGGCCGTCACGACCTCGCCGGTAGCCGCCTTCACCAGCGGCGGACCACCCAGGAAGATCGTGCCCTGGTTCTTGCACGATCACCGTCTCGTCCGACATCGCCGGAACGTACGCCCCACCGGCCGTGCACGAGCCCATGACCGCCGCGATCTGCGGAATCCCCCGGCCGGACAGGTTCGCCTGGTTGAAGAAGATCCTGCCGAAGTGCTCGCGGTCGGGAAACACCTCGTCCTGCAACGGCAAGAACGCCCCGCCGGAGTCGACGAGGTAGATGCACGGCAAGCGGTTGTCGGACGCGACGGCCTGCGCGCGGAGGTGCTTCTTGACCGTGATCGGGTAGTAGGTCCCGCCCTTGACGGTCGCGTCGTTCGCGACGACGACGCATTCTCGGCCGCTGATGCGGCCGATGCCGGTCACGATGCCGGCCGAGGGGACGGCGTTCGAGTCGTCAGCGGCGGCGTACATGCCGGTCGCGGCCAGCGGGCTCAGCTCCAGGAAGGGGCTTCCCGGATCCAGCAGCCGGTCCACGCGGTCCCGGACCAGGAGCTTCCCGCGGTCGGTGTGCTTCTTGCGGGCGCTCTCCGACCCGCCCCGGCGGGCGAGCGCCAACCGCTCGCGGAGGTCGTCGACGAGCTCCCTGAGATCGGCCATCCGTCTAGGTTAGCGATCGTTAACCTGCGACGCCAGTGGCGGTCCGCAGCACATCAGACACGTTAACGAACGCTAACCTTGGGTGGTGACCACGACGCCCGCCGCCACCCGGCGCGAGCAGATCCTCGAGACCGCCGCCGAGCTCTTCGCGGCCCGGGGGTTCCACGGGGTGTCCGTGGCGGACCTCGGTGCGGCATGCGGGATCTCGGGACCCGCCCTCTACAAGCACTTCCCGAGCAAGGACGCGGTCCTGGCCGAGATGCTGGTCTCGATCAGCCAGGAGCTCCTGATGGTGGGCCGGCAACGAGTCGATGACGCACCCGGCCCCGCGGCGGCGGTGCGATCCCTGGTGGACTGGCACGTGGGCTTCGCCCTCCGGCATCGCCCGCTGATCGTGGTCCAGGACCGCGACTGGGAGTCACTCCCCGATGCGGCGCGAGAGCAGGTCCGCGCCCTGCAGCGGGAGTACGTCGACCTGTGGGCTGCACAGCTCCGCCTGCTCCACCCCGGGCTGGTCCTGGCTCCCGCCCGGGCCATGGCGCACGCAGCCTTCGGGTTGATCAACTCCACGCCGCACAGTGGGCTCCTGCCCGACGCCCGCATGCACGACCTCCTGCGGGACATGGCGCTCCGGGCCCTCGATGCGGAACCGACGGGTCGGCCCGCTCGGGGGAGCTCTCAGAAGAGGTGATCGATCGCCTGGTCGGCGTCGTCGAGCAGCTCCAGCGCCCGAGCCGCCCGAGCGGCGGCATCCAGGGCAAGCTCGAGGTCCTCGTCGTCGAGGTCACGTCCGGGGGCAGTCGGCGCCGCGGCATGGAGCCGGGCGAGCAGGTCGTCGCGGCTGAGCCCGCGCAACTGGAGGAGCACCAACGGATCGGCGTCGAGAACCCAGGCGAGCTGGTAGAGGACGGCCAGTGCATGCGGACACGGATCGGCCCAGGGTTCGCAGCTGCAGGAGGTGGCCAGCTCGCCGCCGTACGGCAGCACCTCGGCGCCGGCCTCCTCGGCGTGCTCAACGAGGGAGTACGGCAGGTCCCCGCCCAGCAACGCAGCGATCCGGCCCGACTCCGCGGCCACCGTCTCGACGAAGGCCTCCGCTGTCGCCGCGTCGAACTCCTCGACGGTCCCGGTGACCGTCCACATGTCGTCACCCTCCGCCACGGCGGCCAGGAACTCTCCGTCGTCCGTCGTGATGCCGCCGACCCGCCCTGACCTGGACAGGGTCCGGGCCGTGCGCAGATCGCCCTCGGAGTACGACGCCTCCTCCACCGCCCGCACCCACGCCTTGCCCCACCAGCTGGTGGCCCGGGCGGCGCCTCTCTTCGGGGACAACCGCGGGTGCACGATGCGGCTCATTCCGCTCCCGGGCGCAGCGTGACGAAGGCCCGCAGGTCGTCGTTGCTCAGCTCGGTGAGGGCCGCGTCTCCCCGGGCGAGCACCGAGTCGGCCAGGGCGCGCTTGCGTGTGAGCAGCTCGGCGACCTTCTCCTCGATGGTGCCGGTCGTGACCATCCGGTGCACCTGCACCGGGCGCGTCTGGCCGATCCGGTAGGCACGGTCGGTCGCCTGCTCCTCGACGGCCGGGTTCCACCAGCGGTCGACGTGCACGACGTGGTCGGCACGGGTGAGGTTGAGCCCGGTGCCACCCGCCTTCAGGGACAGCAGGAACACCGGCACGTCACCGGACTGGAAGCGGGCGACCATGGCCTCCCGCTCGCGCACCGGCGTGCCGCCGTGCAGGAACTGGTGGGGCACCCCGGACGCGGACAGGTGGCCCTCCAGCAGCCGGGCCATGGCGACGTACTGCGTGAAGACGAGCACCGCGCCGTCCTCGGCGAGGACAGTGCCCACCAGTTCGTCGAGCAGGTCGACCTTCTCCGACCCGGCGCCCGGTCCACCCCCCTGGGCGAGGCTGGGCTGCTTGAGGAAGTGCGCGGGGTGGTTGCAGATCTGCTTCAGACCCGTGAGGAGCGCGAGGACGAGCCCGCGCCGGATGTCCTCGTCGGCCCGCTCGATGCGCTCCATGGTGTCGTGGACGAACGCTTCATAGAGCACGACCTGCTCGCGGGTGAGGCGGAGTCGGTGGTCGGTCTCGGTCTTGGGTGGGAGCTCGGGGGCGATGCCCGGGTCGGACTTGCGGCGACGCAGCAGGAAGGGGTCGATCAGCTCCTTGAACTGCGCGGCCTTGCTGGGCACCAACCCCGACTCGATCGGTGCCGCCCACACCTTCCGGAAGGCGTTGCGGCTCCCGAGCAGGCCCGGGGTTGCCCAGTCGAGGATCGCCCAGAGCTCGGTGAGGTTGTTCTCGACCGGGGTGCCGGTCAGTGCGACCCGCGCCCGACTCGGGATGGCCCGCAGCCCGCGCGCGGTCGAGGAGCGGGGATTCTTCACATGTTGCGCCTCGTCTGCGACCACCAGATCCCACGGCACCGTGGCGAGGTGGGCATGATCTCGCCGCATCGTCCCGTACGTCGTGAGCACGAATCCGGGATCCCGTTCGTCACCGGAGGAGTCGAAGCTCAGCGAGCGTTGTCCACCGTGGAATCGCCGCACCGGTACGCCGGGGGCGAACCGCGCGATCTCGTCCTCCCAGTTGCCCAGCAGCGAGGCGGGACACACGACCAGGGTCGGGCCGGCCGCTCCCTCGGACGACGCGGCATCCCGGCGGTGCAGGTGCAGGGCGATGGTGGTGACGGTCTTGCCGAGGCCCATGTCGTCGGCGAGGCAGGCACCGAGGCCGAGTGAGGTGAGCTCGACCAGCCAGGTCAGTCCGTGCTGCTGGTAGCCGCGCAGTGTCGCCCGCAGCCCCGGTGGAGGCGAGATCGGCTGCCTGGTGGCCGCCGTCCGGAGTTGTTCGCGGACCTTCAGCAGGCTGGCGCCGACGACGACCTGCTCCTCGAGCTCGTCGACCTGGGTGACCCCGGTGAGCGTGGCGGCGACCGCCTGGACCGGCCGCACCGTGCGGATCAGCCGCTTGCGCGCCTTGCGGGCGATGGCCGGGTCGATGACCGTCCAGTTGCCGCGCAGCTTCAGGATCGGCGAGGCCGACGAGGTGAGCTCGTCGAGCTCCGCACGCGTGAGCGGGTCGCCGTGGAGGGCGACCTGCCAGTTGAACGCGAACAGCGCGTCGGGGCCGAACAGCCCCGTCGCGAGCGGCTCCTCGCGAGCGCCCGGCGCGCCCGGTCGCTCGGCACGGTCCAGGACGGCGGTCGCGGTCAGGTCGCGACCGAGGCTTCGCGGCCAGAGCACGTCGACACCGCGCGCCTGGAGCGCACCAACTCCGTGCTCCAGGAGGCTCACCAGCTCGTCGGTGTCGAGTGTGATCTGGTCGGGAACGCGGAGCTCGAGCAACCGGTCCAGGACCGGCCAGGCCTCCGCCGCTCCCCGCAAGGCGATCGTGGCGTGGGTGCGGGCACGCTCCCCGAAGCCGTGGCTCGCATCGGCCCCGGGCTCCGCCCACAGCACCGCCGCGTCGGAGACGTGGAGCGGGTTGTGCTCGTCATGGACCTGGAGCACCAGGCGGACGGCGCCGGCCACGAGCTCCTCCTCGTCGGCCTCGACGCGGAGCGAGATCCTGACCAGATGCGGGAGCGCGTCCGGCACCGCCACCCTGCTGCGGTCGAGCCGTGCCTGCAACCGCTCGGAGAAGCCCGGGCCACGGTGCGGCTCGAGCGGTCGTGCCGCAGGGGCACTCCTGGGCATCGCGTCGGCGATCGCGTCGAGGATCTGGCGCACGAGCGCCTCCGCCGCGTCGGGCACGAGGTCGTCGCTGGCCCGTGCGCGGGCCAGCATCCGGACCCGGTCGGTGTCGGCGGCGTCGAGAGTGCTCATCCGCCAGCCGGAGGCGGACGGGTCCGGCTCGAGCCGTCCGGCCGCCACCAGCCGCAGGGCCAGCAGCGTCGCTCCGGACAACAGGCCCACGCTCGGATGCAGGTCTTCGCGCGCGTGCGCCTTGCTGAGCACCGGCATCGCAGCCCGGATCGGCAGGCTGATAGTCCGTCGTTCGTCGCTGAACTCCACCACGCCCGTGCGGGGCGGCTCTCCGGCGCGGAATGTTGCCGGTCCGGTGACGGGGACGAAGCTCAGGGCAGGCACCTCGGTTGCGATCTGGGGGACTCAGACGGTAACGCCCGGCGCCGCCGGTTGGTTCCCGCAGCCTAGGCTTCTGCCATGAGCATTCTCGACTCATCGATCGCGCGGCTCGACGGATCTCCGGCGACCCTCCACGAGCTGACGGGCGGACGACCCGCGCTCCTCGTCAATGTCGCCAGCAGGTGCGGCCTCACCCCGCAGTACGCCGGACTCGAGCGGCTGCACGAGAAGTACGCCGACCGCGGCTTCACCGTCGTCGGCTTCCCGTGCAACCAGTTCGGCGGCCAGGAACCCGGCACGTCGGATGAGATCGCGGAGTTCTGCTCGGCGACGTACGGCGTCACGTTCCCGATGAGCGAGAAGGTCGACGTGAACGGCAAGGACCGGCACGAGATCTTCTCGACGCTCGTGGAAACCCCGGACGAAAGGGGTCGCATCGGCGACGTCCGGTGGAACTTCGAGAAGTTCGTGATCGCCGCCGACGGGCCCGCTGTGGCCAGGTTCAACGCGGGTGTCGATCCCGAGGACGCCGCAGTCATCGATGCCATCGAGTCCGTGCTCGACCGGGACGTATCCCCACCTTCCTGAGGTACCTGTTTGACCCCGGATACCGCGGGTACGGGCGCCTTCCGACGTGAAGGGAGTTCGTAGTGCGACTCCGCGATCGCACGATGGCCCTCATGCGCAAGGGCTACCACTTCTCGGGATGGCTGCGGGCCCAGGACTCCGGCAGCGACGGGTCGGCGACGCCGATCCGGCTGTTCGGAGGCCGCACCCTCGTCGTCCGTGGTCCGGAGGCGGTGGAGCTCTTCTACGACCCCGTCCGGGTGGCGCGTCACGGGGCCACCCCCCGGTCGATCGCCCACACCTTCTTCGGACGAAACGGGGTGCATGGCCTCGACGGGGTCGAGCATCGCAAGCGCAAGCGCCTCTTCCTCGACGTCACGGCGCCTGACCGGGTCAGCGAGCTCGCCGACCTGGTCGCAGGGAAGTGGGAGATCGAGCTCGACCGCTGGGTGCGCAACCGCACCGGCGCCGTGTTCCCGACCGCGGTCTCCGTCCTCGGTGAGGCGGTGCAGGAGTGGGCCGACGTTGACGATGCCCCCGTCGTCATGGGCGGTCGAAGTGCGGACCTGGCCGAGATCGTGGACGGGTTCCGCTCCCCCTCGGGCGCATGGCGCGCACGCAGGGCCCGGAGCCGCGCTGACGCCTGGGCCGCAGGTCTGATCGAGGACGTGCGTGCCGGACGACGCCGCCCAGGACCCCAGTCAGCGTCTGCCGTGATGGCCCACGCCACCGACCTGCGAGGGAAGACGCTGCCCACGTCGACCGCCGCGGTAGAACTGCTCAACGTCCTTCGGCCCACCATCGCGGTCGCCTACTTCGTGTCGTTCGCCGCCCTTGAGCTGGAGGCGAACCCGGATCTCAACGACGGCTGCGCGAGCGGCGACCCTCGCGCTGTCGAGGAGTTCTGCCAGGAAGTCCGCCGGATGTGTCCCATGACCCCGCTGCTCGCGGGTCGCTCCCGATGCCCGTTCACCTGGCGACAGCACGAGGTCCGGGAGGGGGATCGCCTCCTCCTCGACGTCTACGGCGCTGATCACGATCCGGACGCCTGGGTGGATGCCTCGACATTCGACCCGAGCCGGTTCCGTGGCGGAGCCGCCCAGCGCCGCGACTTCATCCCCCAGGGAGGAGGGCGCGTCGAAACCGGGCACCGATGCCCCGGCGAAGGGATCACCCTAGCCCTGCTGCAGACGGTGGTCCCGGCCCTGGCCAGGCTGGACTGGTCGATCCATCCGGACGATCGGGTGATGTCCCTCCGTCGGATGCCGGCCCGACCCGGAGGTGGGGTACGCCTACTCGACGTACGACGCCACCACCTCCGGGAGGTCGGCTGAGCAAGCTGACTCGGACAAGCTGACCGGGCCAGCCTCAGGAGGCCTGAGACATCGGGCGCAGTTGCTGGGCGGTGAGGTCCGCGCGCAGGTCCCGCAGGATCCTGGCCAGCAGTCTCGACACCTGCATCTGGGTCACCCCGATCTCGTCGGCGATCTCCTGCTGGGAGCGCTGCTCGAAGAACCGCAGGTAGAGGATGCAGCGGTCGCGGGGCTTCAGCCGCCGGACCACCGGAGCCAGAACCGCCCGAGCCTCGGCCGCGTCCTGGGCCGGATCGACACCGCCGAGGAAGTCGCCCAGGGTGCCCCCGGTCGAGTCGTCGACAGTGGTCATCGGCCGGTCCAGGGAGGAGGGCGCGAAGCAGCCGTCGGCTGCGAGCGCCTCCACGACATCCCCCACTTCGACCTCGAGGTGCTCGGCGAGCTCCTCGGGCGTCGGCGGTCGGCCGGTGACCTGGGCCAGCGCTCCTTCGGCGCGGGTGATCCGGCCCTGGGCCTCCTGCACCCGGCGGGGCGGCCGCACCATCCAGCCGTGGTCCCGGAAGTGCTTCTTCAGCTCGCCGCGGATCGTGGGCACCGCGTAGGAGAGGAAGTCGCGGTGCCTGGCCGGATCGAAGTCCCGCGCGGCTCGGGTCAGCGCCATGTAGGCAACCTGGTCGAGGTCCTGGGCATCGATCCCGCGATGGTGGTAGCGGCTGGCGACGGTGCGGGCTACCCCCATGTTGATCCGCACGACGTAGTCGAGTAGTTCCTGCCGTCGCCGGGCGCTCTCGACGTGCGCCACAGTGGAGAGGGCGCGCGCTGTGCGTTCACGGCGTTGCTGCCGTGTGAGGGCACCCTCAGCGTCGGAAGTGGGAGTTGCGCTCATGAAGAACCCTTGAAGAATTCGAGCGATCTCGCCGACTGGTTTGCAGCAAGGCGTGCGCGATCGACATTACACATTTCCGCGCCGGGGTGGAAGATCCCGAGGTCAGGACGTGTGTATGGACCCCGGCGGGGTACCAAGCCGCCATGGCGAAGAGCGTAGAGATCGGCCGGATCACCACCGACATTCCGGCGCGGCTGGACCGGCTGCCGTGGTCCCGCTGGCACTGGCTCGTGGTGATCGGCCTCGGCACTGTGTGGATCCTCGACGGCCTCGAGGTCACCATCGTCGGCTCGATGAGCGAGGCCCTGAAGCCCGAGAGCACCGGCCTCGGGATGTCCAGCTTCCAGATCGGCGCCGCGGGCGCGACGTACGTCGCGGGGGCATGTGTGGGCGCCCTGTTCTTCGGCCAGCTGACCGACCGGTTCGGGCGGAAGAAGCTGTTCCTGATCACGCTCGGGGTCTACACCGTGGCCACGGTGCTCACCGCCTTCTCCATGAACCCGACGTGGTACTTCTGCGCCAGGTTCCTCACCGGCGCCGGAATCGGTGGCGAGTACGCCGCGATCAACTCCGCGATCGACGAGCTGATCCCGAAGAAGTTCCGGGGCCGGGTCGACATCGCGATCAACGGCTCGTTCTGGGTGGGTGCGGCCGCTGGCGCCCTGCTCACCATCCCGCTTCTCGACCCGACCATCGTCGACCCCGCCTGGGGCTGGCGGATCGCCTTCGGACTGGGCGCGATCCTCGCGATCGGCATCCTGCTGGTGCGACGCCACGTGCCCGAGAGTCCGCGGTGGCTCTTCATCCACGGC
This sequence comes from uncultured Actinomycetota bacterium, assembly GCA_963733895.1. Taxonomy (GTDB): domain Bacteria; phylum Actinomycetota; class Actinomycetes; order Propionibacteriales; family Nocardioidaceae; genus Nocardioides. The sequence goes on along the minus strand of CAVTEY010000001.1, from coordinate 185,669 downwards.
CGCGAGGACGAGGGCGAGGAGATCGTGCAGGGCATCGAGTCGGAGGTCTCCCATGACACCGGCAAGGACCTGCCGTCGGTCGGGGAGACCATCACGATCCGGCAGCGCAAGACCATCGGCATCGGCACCATCGCGCGAACGGTCTTCACGCTCTACCCGCGTCGGACCGTTCTCTGCTTCACGCTCTTCGTTGGCCAGGCGTTCCTCTACAACGCGTTCTTCTTCACCTACGGCGACACGCTGACGACGTTCCTCGACGTCACCCAGACCGGCTGGTACCTCGCGGTCTTCGCGGCCAGCAACTTCGTCGGTGCACTGCTCCTGGCCCCGCTGTTCGACCGGCTCGGGCGGGTGAGGATGATCGCCAGCACCTACGTGCTGTCCGGCATCCTGCTGGCCGTGACCGGCACCATGCTCGGTGGCCTCACCGCAACCACGCTGACCCTGATGGGCTGCATCGTCTTCTTCTTCGCCTCCGCGGGCGCCAGCGCGGCGTACCTCACCGCGAGCGAGGTCTTCCCGATGGAGACCCGGGCCCTGTGCATCGCGTTCTTCTACGCGATCGGGACCGCCGCCGGCGGCATCAGCGGGCCGCTGCTCTTCGGCAAGCTGATCGACGACGCCTCGGCCAGTGGCGACATCACCGGCATCGCCATCGGCTACTACATCGGTGCGGCGCTGATGATCATCGGAGGCGTCACCGAGATCTTCCTCGGTGTGAAGGCCGAGGGCGAGTCGTTGGAGAACATCGCGAAGCCACTGACCGCCGAGGACGACAGCGCGTCGCCCGGCCACGAACACGAACCGCAGCGGGCCTGAGCCGGACCGCGGTCGAAACTGCCGTGATCACACCGTAGGCTCCGCGCGTGAATCGTGTGCTACAGCTGGCCTTGGCCGCCCTCCTCGTCCCCGCCATCCTGTCCTCCTGCGCGCTGTCGGACGGCTCCGATGACGCCGCCACTGCCGGTGACACTGCAGGGGACACTGCCCGGGACACTGCCGGGGACACTCCAGGCGACACCTCGTCCGGCGATGGCCCTGAGACGCTGACCGTCCCGGACCGGGACCTCGAGTTCGAGGTCCCGGCCGGATGGGACGCCTTCGAGGACGCCGAAGGTGCCCTCGAGGCGGGCACCCGGACGGAGGCGTTCGAGGGTGCCGGGCGGGCATGGAGGTCGAGGAGTTCGCGGACCAGCTGCTCGCGAACACCGACCTGTTCGTTGCCGCGCCGCACGCCGAGGATGGGTTCCTCGACAACCTCAACCTGATCACCGCTGACGACACCGAGCTGCCCTCGTTGGGGGCAACCGAGGCGCAGCTGCGGGCCATCGGAGGTGACGTGACAGGTTCCGACAAGGTGCGGACGGACGCCGGGCGAGGGCTGCTGGTGGACTACGTCCTGGACGTCCAGGGCCTGAAGATCTACGGCACGAGCGTGGCGGTCGCCGTCGACGACGATGTCCTCACATTCACCACCTCGTCCAAGGACGTGAAGATCGCCCACGATGTCACCGTGATGGTCGTGGAGTCGCTCACACCCACCGGCTGACGGACAGCTCAGGCCTGCACGGCGAGCGCGAGTGGGAGCACGTCGCTCGCGCCGGCCTCCCGGAGGGCGCGGGCGGCCAGGGTGAACGTCCAGCCCGTCACCACGAGGTCGTCGACGAGCAGGATGCGTCGTCCCTCGAGCTGATCGAGGTCGCCCTCGAGGCGGAACCGCCTGCCCACTGCCGCGACCCGCTGGGCGGAGTTCGCCGAACCCTGTCCGGGCGCCACCGAGGGATCGACAATGGCGTAGCGAGCGGCCACCGGGACCCCGAGGTGACGGGCGAGGCCCGCGAAGAAGTCGCTCGTCAGCGTGGGCCGCGTGGCGGACTCGACCTGGACGATCGCGTCGGGCTCCGGTCGCCAGTCGCCCAGCACGTCGAGCACGGCGCGGACCAGCGGGACCGGTACCGGCCCGTCGGTGGAGTCCGACGCGAACAGCTCCCGGAGCTGTTGGCCGTAGCCCAGGTCGGTCAGCCTGGCCACCGCCCGCCCTTCGCTCGGCGGGTCGGCGACCTTGCCCTTGAGCTCGACCCCGAGGTTGGCGAGCGCGGTCGGCCACATCTTGCGTGGTTCGATCACGACGCCGGGACGAGCCAGTCGGGCCGCAGCCTCGTCCACTGCCGCCGAGGAGACGTCGGCGGGCAGGGTCAGACCCCCGCAGTTGTCGCAGCGCCCGCACTCAGCCGCCTCGGGATCGTCGAGCTGGTCGCGGAGGAACCACATCCGGCAGGCATCGGTGTCGAGGTAGTCGAGCATCGCGCGCTGCTCCCGCTCGCGTGCCTCGCTCACCCGCCGGTAGCGCTCCTCGTCGTAGGACCATGACTGTCCGGTGGCCTCCCACCCGCCACGAACCCGGCGTACGGCACCGTCGACGTCGAGCACCTTGAGCATGGTCTCCAACCGGGTGCGGTTGAGCTCGACGTACGTCTCGAGGGTGGCGGTGCTCATGGTCTTGCCAGCATCGGCCAGCACCGTCAGCGTCTGGCGCACCTGCTCCTCGCGCGGGAAGGCCAGGGAGGCGAAGTACTTCCAGATGTCCCGGTCCTCGAGGGCTGGCAGCAGCACCACGCTGGCGTCGTCGGTGCCGCGACCGGCACGACCGACCTGCTGGTAGTAGGTCACGGGCGAGGCCGGGGCACCCATGTTGACCACGAATCCCAGAGTCGCGTCGAAGCCCATGCCGAGCGCGCTGGTCGCGACCAGCGCCTTGACCCGGCCGGCGAGCAGGTCCTCCTCGAGCGCGAGGCGCTCGGTGGGCTCGGTGCGGCCGGAGTACGCCGCCACCTGGTGCCCGCGGCTGCGTAGGTAGTCGGAGATCTCCTGGGTGGCCGCGACGGTGAGGCAGTAGACGATCCCCGACCCCGGCTGCTCAGCGAGATGATCCGCCAGCCAGGCGAGGCGCTGCTCGGCGGTCTTGAGCCGGACCACACCGAGGCGCAGCGACTCGCGGTCCAGGGAACCGCGCAGCACCAACACGTCCGAGCCGAGCTGCTCCGCGACGTCGTCGGTCACCCGGGCGTTGGCGGTGGCCGTGGTCGCCAGCACCGGGATCCCGTCGGGCAGTTCGGCGAGCAGCGTGCGGAGCCTGCGGTAGTCGGGCCGGAAGTCGTGCCCCCAGTCGGAGATGCAGTGCGCCTCGTCGACCACGAGCAGGCCGCAGGTCGCGGCCAGCCGAGGCAGCACCTCGTCGCGGAAGCCAGGGTTGTTCAACCGCTCCGGGCTGACCAGCAGAACGTCGACGTCACCGGCCGCGACCGCGTCCTGGATCGGCTCCCACTGCTCGATGTTGGTGGAGTTGATCGTGACCGCGTGGATGCCGGCGCGCTCGGCGGCCGCGATCTGGTTGCGCATCAATGCCAGCAGCGGTGACACGATCACCGTCGGCCCGGAACCCCTTGCCCGCAGCAGCGCCGTGGCCACGAAGTAGACGGCCGACTTGCCCCATCCGGTGCGCTGCACCACCAGGGCCCGTCGTCGCTCGACCACAAGGGCCTCGATCGCCGTCCACTGGTCGTCGCGAAGGGTCGCGTCGTCGCTCCCGACGAGCGCGCGCAGATGCGTCTCGGCCGCTCGGCGTACATCGGTCTCCAGCACGTCGGTCATGTCCGCCTGTCTATCAGTGCCTACCCCCGACGCGAACCCGGTTTCGGTGAGCCCGAAGTACTTCGCCTACAACGGTGAGTACGACCAGGCGTCGACCCAGTTCTGCACCAAGATCGGCAAGGGCTGGCACACGCTCAGGATCAAGGCGACCGAGTCCGGTGCCGGCGGGGGCTTCTCTACTTCCCGACGACGACCTTCCAGCGCTTCAACTGATGCGACAGGCAGACGCCTGAGCCTCGGAGCTCCGCCGTCGGGCGGGTCGGTGTGGGGGACACCGGCCCGCCCGTTTCGGCGCTCGCATCAGGCGGCCGGGCCCTTGCTGCGGACGTCCGCCACCTGGCTCATCGCCTCCCGCAGCTCGCCGAGCCAGTCCTCCTCGTGCTGTCCGACCAGGCGCACGCACCACGACAGGGCCTCGGCGCGGGACCGGGCCACGCCGGAGTCCACCAGTGTGTCCAGCACTAGCCGTTGGGGCTGGCGCAGCCGGGTCATCACCGGGGCCGAGACGTGCGTCCACAGCTCGTCCCGATCGCCCACCGTGAGCGCCCACGACACCTTGCGCTCGAAGCGGTGCTGGGCCTCGCGCGCGATCTCCATCCGCTGCTCACGCGTCTCCTCGCGGAACGCCTTGGCCCGTCCGGCCCGCGCTTCCTCGGTCTCGGCCTCTGACGGAGAGCCGTCGAGCGCGACGTCGGGGGTCGTCAGCCGGACGGTGATCTCTTCGCGGTCGACGACCACGTCGACCGGTTGCCACTCCTCGGGCACGCGCCCGGCGAACCAGCCACGCACCCGCTCTCGCTGCTCCTGTGTAATCATGTAATCATCATTACACAGCCTCCCAAGGCATCCCGAGAAGCGAGGAGAGACCGTGACAGAGACCCCGACCCTCTACGACTGGGCCGGTGGCGCCTCCACCCTCGGCCGACTGACCGAGGCGTTCTACCGTGAGGTTCGGCGCGACGACCTGCTCTCACCGCTCTTCAGCGGCATGGACCACGACCATCCCGCCCACGTCGCCTCGTGGCTGGGGGAGGTCTTCGGGGGGCCGCCGACCTACTCCGAGCAGCGCGGGGGCTACCCGCACATGCTGCGACAACACCTGGGCAGGGCCATCACCGAGCCGCAACGACGGCGCTGGGTCAACCTGCTGATGGACGCGGCCGACGAGGTCGGGTTGCCCGACGACCCCGAGTTCCGGGCCGCGTTCGCGAGCTATGTCGAGTGGGGCAGTCGTCTGGCCGTGGCGAACTCCCGGCCCGGAGCAGAGCCATCCGCGGTCGCGCCGGTGCCCCGCTGGGGATGGGGTGTTGCCCCACCGCAGGACGGTTGACGCTCGCCCCCGTCCCGGCCGTGCGGGCGCGTCTACGTCGCACCGAGCCGGCTGTCCGGATCAGCAGGTTCCTGCGTGCCGGACACCGGAACCACCACCACCGGGCACGGCGTGTGCCGGACGACCTGGTCGGCCGTGGAACCGAACCCGAGGCCCCGAAAACCGCCTGCCCCCCGTGAGCCCACGACCAGCATGTCAGCGTGCTCGGCCGCTTCCAGCAGCCGGCGCGCGGGCGCGCCGTGCAGGACGTGGCAGGTGACCTCAAGACCCTCCGGCAGGCCGAGGCTCGGCCCGATCCTGCTCGAGCTCGTCCAGCACCGCCTGCTCGAACTCGGCCATCGACGGCACGTAGCCGTGGCTCGCAGACTCCGGCCGGGGTGCGGAGGACAGGGTCCACGTGCGCACCAGGTGAAGAGGTGTTCCGAGCCGGTCGGCCAGCCGCGCCGCCCAGCGCACCGCCTTCGTCGAGGGCGTCGACCCGTCGTGCCCGACGACCATGCCGCCGTTGATGTCCGCGTGCGTTGTGGGCTCGATCATGGCGGAGCTCACCAAATGCGCACGCGCTGCTCGGGGTCCAGCCACAGCCCGTCACCGGCGCTGGTCTCGAACGCGTCGTGGAACTCGTCGAGGTTCCGCACGATGTTGGCGCGGAACTCCGGCGGACTGTGCGGGTCGATGGTCAGGAACTGGAGCTCCTGCTCCTTGCGACGCTTGGTGCGCCAGCCGTAGCCCCAGTTCAGGAAGAGCCGCTGGCGGGACTCCTGATCCGCGGTTCCGCCCTGCGCGATCAGATACGCCTTGTGGGCGATGGTGAGTCCACCGAGGTCGCCGATGTTCTCCCCCACGGTCAGGGCACCGTTGACGTGCTCGCCAGGAAGCGCGCGCGGCGAGAAGCCGTCGTACTGCTCGATCAAGGCCTTCGACTTCACCTCGAAGGCGGACTTGTCGTCCGCGCTCCACCAGTCGTTGAGGTTGCCGGCGCCGTCGTACTGTGCGCCCTGGTCGTCGAACCCGTGCCCGATCTCGTGACCGATGATGGCGCCGATGCCGCCATAGTTCTCGGCCGGGTCGGCGCTCGGCGCGAAGAAGGGCTTCTGCAGGATCCCGGCCGGGAAGCAGATCTCGTTGGTGCCCGGGTTGTAGTACGCGTTGACCGTCTGCGGCAGCATGAACCACTCGTCACGGTCGACCGGCGAGCCGATCTTGGCAAGCTGGCGATCGGTCTCGAACGCCGACGCCGCCGCCACGTTGCCGAGCAGGTCGTCGGGACGGATCACCAGCGACGAGTAGTCCCGGAACTTCTCGGGGTAGCCGATCTTGGGACGGAACGTCTCGAGCTTCTCGTAGGCGCGCTGCTTGGTCTCCTCCCCCATCCAGTCCAGGGCGGCGATAGAGCGCCGGTAGGCCTCGAGCAGGTTGTCGACCAGGTCGTCCATCTGCGCCTTCGACGACGGTGGGAAGTGGCGCGCGACGTACTCCTTGCCGACCGCCTCGCCGATCGCACCCTCGACCAGCGCCACGCCTCGCTTCCACCGGGCGCGCAGCTCGGGGGTGCCGCTCAGGGTGCGGCCGTAGAACTCGAAGTTGACCTGGACGAACTCATTGGTGAGGTACGGCGCGGAGGCGCGCAGGACGTGGCTGAGCAGCCACTGCTTCCAGTCGTCGAGCGGCACCTCGTCGAGGACCGTCGACAGGTGGGAGAGGTACGACGGCTGGCGGACGCAGGACTCCGCGATGGTCTCGTCGTCGCCGCCGAGGTTGGTGACGTAGGCGTCCCAGTCGAAGGACGGACAGAGCTCCTTGAGCTCGTCAGCGGTGGTCAGGTTGTAGGTCTTCTGGACGTCACGGGTCTCCGCGCGCTCCCAGTGGCCCTTCGCCAACTTCGTGTCGATCTCCAGGATCGTGGCCGCCGCACGGGCGGGGTCGTCGTGCTCCGCGAGTCCGAGCAGCCGCGTGAGGTAGGCGACGTACTCATCACGCACCTCGGCGAACTTGTCGTCGCGGTAGTACGATTCGTCGGGAAGACCCAGCCCGCCCTGGAAGATGTTGACGATGTAGCGGTCGGAGTTGCGGTCGTCGGTGTTGACGTAGGAGCCGAACAGGCCGTGCCCGCCGATCCGCTCGAACTCGCCGAGGAACGCCGCGAGGTCGCGCACGTCGCGCAGCCCCGCGACCGCGTCGATGAGCGGTCGCACCGGACGCAGGCCGACCTGGTTGATGTGATCCTCGTCCATAAAGGAGGCGTAGAGGTCGCCGATCTTGCGGGCGTCGTCGTCCACAGCGGCGGCCGAGCCGTCGTCGGTGGTCGAGCCTGTCGCGATGACCACGTCGGCCAGGTCCTCGATGATCTGGCGGACCTGCGTCTCGGCGATGTCGGCCAGCTCCACGAAGGGCCCCCAGCTGGAGCGGTCGGAGGGGATGTCGGTCTCCTCCAGCCAACGGCCGTTCACGTGGCCGAACAGGTCGTCCTGGGGGCGTACGTCGGGGTCCATGCCCGCGCGGGCATCGTCAAGAATCGTCACTTGGTCAGCCTAGACGAATGATTCCAAGGGGTGCCGGTCAAGCGAGCGGCTCATCCGCGTCCGAACGTTCGTCCGGGGTCCCCGCGGAATCGGGAGCGCAGCGAGCGATTCTGTGGGGTGGTGGCTTGGCGGAGGAGCGAAGGCGATGCGGAGCATCGTCGAGTCGACGACAACGCCGCCGGTCGGGATGCGGTGAGTCGCGAGTCAGGCAACCTCCCTTGGAATCACTCGTCTTGGTTCCCGCTGGTCGGCTGGTCGAGCACGTGGCAGCAACCGTGTCGAGAGCTAGCGGACCCGGACCACGGACTTGCCCAGCGTTCTCCGCTCCTCCATGTCGGCCAGGGCCCGGCCGAAGTCCTCGAAGGCGTAGGTCGCGCCGATCGGCGGCTTGATGATCCTGCTTGCCATGAGGGGTGCGATCGCGTCCCACTGCTCGTGCATGTAGCCGGGCCGCACACTGGCGTAGGCGCCCCAGCCGACGCCCCGGACGTCCACGTTGTTCAGCAGCAGCCGGTTGACCCTGACCTGGGGGATGTCCTGGCCGCTCGCGAAGCCGACCACCAGCAACCGACCCTGGGGGGCGAGGGCGCGGAGGGAGTCGGTGAAGACGTCGCCGCCCACTACGTCGACGACCACGTCGACGCCCTCACCGTCGGTGAGATCGAGCACGGCGTCCTTGAAGCCGTCCACGAGCACGGTCTCGTTTGCCCCGGCCCGGTGGGCGAGCTCGGCCTTCTCCGCGGTGCTGACCACGGCGATGGTCCGGGCGCCGTACCCCTTCGCGACCTGGAGGGTGGCGGTGCCGACCCCGCCGGCCGCGCCATGGACCAGGACCGTCTCACCGTCACGCACCTGGCCCCGCTCGACCAACGCGAAGTGGGCGGTCAGGTAGTTCAGGGGCAGCGCTGCGCCCTCGTCGAACGACATCTCGTCCGGAAGCCCGAACACCGACATCGGCGGGGCCGCGACCAGCTCCGCCGCACCACCGTAGGACAGCACCCCGGCCACCCTCTCCCCCGCGTGGTAGCCCTCGGGTCCGCTCACGACGGTGCCGGCGAAGTCCACCCCGAGGGTGAACGGCGGCTCGGGCTTCATCTGGTACTGCCCCTTGCTGAGCAGCAGGTCGGGGAAGGAGATCCCGACGCGGTGCACCTCGACCAGCACCTCGTCCGCGCGCGGGTCGGGCGGGTCGACGTCCCGGACCTGCACGTCGGCGGGCCCGGTGGGTGTGAGGACCTGAACGGCGCGCATGGCGTCGAGGCTAGCGACCTCCGGTGGTCGAGGTGCGAGGGCGCCGGGCGGGCCAGGTCACCGGGGGTCGACCAGCGCGTTCATCTCGAAATGCATGGGGTCGGTGTAGTTCCAGTCGCCGCCCCATGCGAAGCCCCACTTCTTGAAGATCGACACCACGGTCCGGTCCATCTCGCCGACCGTGCCGCGCTGGTTGCCCGGCACGTTGAGGTCGAGGGCCAGACCGAAGGAGTGGTTCGAGAGCTGGGTGGTCCCCGCGATGAAGCGCGGGTAGTAGCAGCCGGCGTACTCCCCAGGGTGGATCTCAGCGGCCAGGCCGCGGTCCTCGATCTCGAGCAGGGCCGCCTGGAGCTGGGGGATGATCAGCTTGTTGCAGGTGACGCTGCCGAGGATCGGCACCGGCGCGGTGGTGATGTGGCTGCGCACCCACGCCGGGTCTGGCGCGATCCTGCCTCCACCGAGGACGGTGTAGTTGAAGACTCCCACCGCGTCCGCGATCGAACCGACGACGTAGGCCGTCTGCTGGGCACCGGGATCCAGCCCGAAACGGGCAACTGCATCGAGAGCCTGGATCGAGGCGTCGCCGCCGACCACCCGGGCGATGGGCTTTCGCAACGACTGCGGGGAGGCTTGACCAGTCGAGATGAGCAGCGCATTGCCCTCAGGAAGGTCGAGCTCCTCACCCCAAGTCTTCGTTGACAACGGCGTCGACCGCGGACTCGATCTGCGGCGCGTAGGCGCCGATGTGGACCGCCGGCGCATCGTCGGCACTGCCCAGCCGGACGAAGCCGTCCTCGTCCGTCGGCAGCTTGTTGCGCAGGTCGCTGACGATGGCGAGCTCACCGCCGGCGACGCGGTCCCACACCACCTGCTCCTCCGCGCTCGCCCGCGGCGTGAACAGCCGGTACGACGCCGGGTCGACCGCGGCGACCGTGACCGATCTGTTCTCGATCACCGCCTGGCCCAGGGAAAGCGCCTCGACCCGGTCGACCCCCTTCAGCCCCTTGATCGCGCGGATCTTTGCCTTGTCCAGTGGGTTCTCGGGACTGAAGACGAGCATGTCGGCCGCGACGATGGGTCCCCGGCGCGGCCCCGGCGGGTCGACGGCGTGCTCGGGATCGGCGACAGGGGTGGTGTTCGACGGCGTGGAGGTCGGCTCACCCGAGGGTGCGCGGGAGCTTGGTGCGGCGTCCGGGTCGGCATCGGCACCTCCGCAGGCGGTCGCGAACGACAGCACCAGCCCGGCGGCCAGTGCGATCAGCCCCCGCGACCGTCTCACGCAGTCAGCGTAGGCGGGTCATCAACGACGCGAGGTAGTACGTCACGAAAAGCACGCGATCGAGCAGCCGGATCGTGCCGATCGTGACGTACTACCCGGATCTCACATCTCAGCCCTGGCGGCGCTTGATCTCGGCGTTGATGGCGGGGACCACCTCGTGCAGGTCGCCGATGACGGCGTAGTGCGCCTTGGTGACCATCGGGGCGTCGGCGTCGGTGTTGATGGCAAGGATGTTCTTCGCGCTGGAGCAGCCCGCCCAGTGCTGGATTGCGCCGCTGATTCCGCACGGGATGTAGAGGTCGGGGGAGATCCGGCTGCCGGTCTGGCCGACCTGTTCGTGGTGCGGTCGCCAGCCGAGCGAGGTCACCACCCGGGACACGCCCAGTGAGCCGTGCAGCAGGTCGGTCAGCTCGAGCAGGTCCGCGAACCCGTCAGAACTGCCGGCGCCGCGACCTGCCCCGATGACGACGGTGGCGGACTTCAGGCTGCCGGACAGGTCCGGCTCCGGCTCCTCCGTCGACACCACACGTGCGACGAGGTCGGCCTCGGCCACGTCCGGGGTTTGCTCGACGACGGTGGCGTCGCCGGGGGCGGCGGCCTCCTCCGCCTCCACAGCGTGGCCGGCCACGCTGAACACCGCCGGGCGGTCGGCCAGCCGCATCTCCTCCAGGGCCTGGCCACCGACCACCTGCCGAGTCACCGTGAACGGCGAGAGGCCTCCGAAGGCCAGCACGTTCGCGGCCATGGCCACGCCGGCGCGTGCGGCCACGTGGGCCAGCACCTCGTTGCCGCGCTCCGTCCCGGCCGCGGTCAGCACGACCGACTTGGTGGCGGCGAGGACGGTCTCGACCCCGGCTGCCCAGGCAGCGGCCGAGTACGACGCGAACCCGGCGCCGTCGACGCGGTGCACCTCGCGGACGCCGTACGCCGCGAGCCGAGCGGTCAGCTCCGACGACACCTCCCCGACCACGACCGCATCGATGGGGACGCCGCCGCCCGCCTCGGAGAGGGACCGGGCGAACGTGATCGTCTCCCTCGACACCTCGACCGCCATGCCGTCGAGATCGGTCTCGACCAGGACCAGGATCATTGCGAGAGCACCCCCAGCTTCTCGAAGAGGTCGACCACGGCGGGAGCCGCTTCCGCCCCCTTGCCGAGGATCTGCACGTCGCTGGGAGCCGGTGGCGGCAGCAGCAGCCGGACCCGGCTCGGCCCGGTGGGCTCTGCGGCCGGGGCGCGCTCCTCGATCGCCACCTTCTTGGCCTTCATCCGACCGGGGACCGTGGGATACCGCGGTTCGACGTCGCCCTCCAGCACCGTGACGACGGCAGGCAGCGGAACCCGGTAGGTCTCGTGCCCGTCCGGACCGGCGCCGGTTGCGGTTACCAGTCCCTCGGCCAGCGTCACGTTCGTGACCCCGTTGACCACCGGCCGGCCCAGCTCGTAGGCGAGCCGGATCCCGACCTGGAAGTCGCCGCTGTCCGCGGCGTCGTTGCCGAGCAGGACCAGGTCGTGCGGCCGGCCCTCCGCCTCGTGCTCGCGGACGACGGTTGCGATCTCCCGCGCCACGTCGCTTGGCCCGAACTGCTGGGGGTCGGCGACAACGTGCGTGGCCGACGTACAACCGACCGCGAGCGCGGCGCGCAGCTGCTCGACCGCGTCGGCGTCGCCGAGCGTGAGGACCGTCGCCTCCCCGCCCTCGGCGACGATGCGTACGGCGAGCTCGACCGCGCACTCCTCGTGGGCGCTCATGGTGAACCCGGCGAAGCGACCGTCCACGGCCTGGCCGTCGTCGGTGAGCACGACCTCGCTCGAAGCGTCGGGGACGCGCTTGACGCACACCAGCACGTTGGTCATTAGCGAATCCGCTCGTTGGTCGGGTCGAGGAGCCCGGTTGCGTCGACCGACCCGACGGTCACTTGGTAGAGCTCCTCCATGTAGGACACCGCGAGTTGATTACCCACCGTGGCCTCCCCGGGGGGCAGGTAGGCGAGCAGCACGTGCTTGCCGAGCGACGGCGCCGAGCCGGCCGTCGTGACGTAGGGATGGTGACCGTGCCCATCGGTCAAGGTCCCCCCGTCGCGCGTGAGGATCGGCTCGCCACCCAGCATGTAGCGCTTGCTGCCGTCGGCCGAGGTGTGATCGTCGACGGTCAGGGTGCACAGCACGGTGGCCGGCGCCCCTTCCCGCTGCGCGAGGTAAGCCTCCTTGCCGACGAAGTCGGCCGCCTTCACCTTGGGCCGCTGCATGCCGGCCTCGATGATGGTCCGCTCACCGTCGAGCTCGAAGCCAAACGCGCGGTAGCCCTTCTCGATCCGGCCGGTGGTGCCGTAGACGCCGATGCCGACGGGAACGGCACCGTGCGGAGTCCCGGCGTCGAGCAGGGTCTCCCACACGTCAGCCGCGGAGTCCATCGGCACGTAGAGCTCCCAGCCGAGCTCACCGACGTAGGAGATCCGGGACGCCAGGACCGTCGTGCCCTTGACCTGGATCTCGCGACAGGTGAGGAACCCGAATCCCTCGTTCGACACGTCCTCCGCGGTGAGGGAGGACAGGATGTCGCGAGCCCGCGGACCCCACAGTCCGATCGTCGAGATCTCGGAGGTCAGGTCGGTGAGGGTGGTGGCGCCGTCCTGCGGGAGCTGGTCCCCGAACCATTTGCGGTCGGCCATGCCGTGCGCGCCGCCGGTGACCACCCGGAAGTGGTCCTCCCCGAGCCGCATCACGGTGAGGTCGGAGCGGAAGCCACCGCGCGCGTCGAGCACGGGCGTGTAGATGACCTTCCCCACCGTGACGTCGCACTGCGCGACGCAGGTGCGCTGGACGGCGTCGAGGGCGCCCGGGCCGACGATGTCGAAGATGCAGAACGCCGTCAGGTCGATCACGCCTGCCGCGTCGCGCATCCGCAGGTGCTCGGCGTTGATGATCGGGCTCCACCAGCGCGCGTCCCACTCGTGCTCCCGGGGCATCACCGCGTCGCCGTACTCCTCGAGCAGGCCGGCGTTCGACTCGTACCAGTGCGGGCGCTCCCAGCCGGCGGTCTCGTAGAAGAAGGCCCCGAGCTTCTTCTGGGACTCGTGCATCGGCGCGAGCCGCTGGTCGCGGTCAGACTCGTACTGCTCGGACGGGTGGATGATCCCGTAGGTCTTGATGAACGCCTCGGTGGTGCGCAGCCGGGTGTGCTCGCGCCTCATCTGGTGGGTGTGGAAGCGCGCGATGTCGCTGTGGTGGATGTCGATCTCCGAGTGTCCGTTCGTCATCCACTCGGCCACGGCGCGGCCGACGCCCGGGCCCTCCTTGATCCAGACTGCAGAAGCGGTCCAGAGGCCCTTGACCAGGCTCTCACCGAGGATCGGGTTGCCGTCGCATGTCAGCGACAGCAGGCCGTTGATGGCGTAGCGCATCTCCGCGCCCTCGGCGCCGAGCAGCTCCGGCATCAGCTCGTAGGCCTGCTCGAGCTGCGGGTCGAAGTCGTCGGACGTGAACGGCATCTCGGTGGGCGACAGCTTGGCCTGCTCGATGGACGGGATGTCCTCGGGCTCGTGCAGGATCGCCCGGTGGGCGTAGGAGCCGACCTCCATGTCGGCGCCGTGCTGGCGCTCGTAGCAGAAGGTGTCCATGTCGCGGACGATCGGGAAGGAGATCTCGCCTTCCTTCCCGGCCAGCTGGGGGCACGGACCGACGCTGATCATCTGGTGGACGGCGGGGGTCAGCGGGATGCTGATGCCGGCCATGTCGCCGATCTTCGGGCTCCAGACGCCGCAGGCGATCACGACCGCCTCGGCCTCGATGTCGCCGCCGGTCGTCCGGACGCCTCGGATCCGGCCGTCCTCCACGTCAAGCCCGGTGACCTCGACCGTGGGTACGACGGTCAGCGCACCCGACTCCATCGCGCGCTCGCGCATGATCGTGCCCGCTCGCAGCGAGTCGACCACCCCGACACCCGGGGTCCAGAACGCGCCGACGAACTGGTCGGTCTCGATGAACGGGACCCTCTCCTTCACGAACTCCGGGCTGACCAGCTCCGACTCGATGCCCCAGGCCTTCGCCGACGACATCCGGCGGCGGAGCTCCTCCATCCGCTCTTCGGTCCGCGCGATCTCGAAGCCACCGGACTGGGTGAAGACGCCCATCTCCTGGTACTGCTCCACCGAGTCCAGGGTCAGGTCGGTGATCTCGCGCGAGTGGTCGACGAGGAAGATGAAGTTGGAGGCGTGACCCGTGGAGCCGCCCGGGTTGGGCAGGGCCCCCTTGTCGATCTGGACGATGTCGCGCCAGCCGAGGCGGGCCAGGTGGTGGACGAGACTGTTGCCGACGATGCCGGCGCCGATGACGACGACGCCGGCGCGGGACGGGATGGTGGCCATCTGTACTCCTTGTTGCGTATGACGCAACGTAATGCGTAATAAGGAACACACCCAGTGTGAGCGGGACGTCCCGTGCCCGTCAAGCGGTCACGGGCACGGGACGTCGTCCCCAAGAATTGCGGGAGTCAGTGCCGGTGATCACCCGATTCCGGGCCGGTACCGGATTCGGTGCTGGATCCCGCGGGTGGATGGTGGATCTCCACCACCTTCCGCGCGAACCGGCGCGCCGTGTCCGGCATCAGCGACTCGTCGGGCTCTCGTCGCAGCTCCCTCATCAGGGAGAAGCACATGCCGATCAGGATCAGCATGAACGGCCCCGCCACGATGATCACCAGCGTCTGCAAGGCGGCCAGGCCGCCTGCCCAGAGCAGCACCGCGGCGACCGCGCCGGTGGCAACACCCCAGAAGATGATCAGGGCGCGCAGCGGCTCCTCCTTGCCATTCTGGCTGAGCATGCCCATCACGATGGAGGCCGCGTCGGCACCGGTCACGAAGAAGATCGCGACCAGGAACACCGCCAGCGCCACCGTGATGCCCGAGAGCGGGAACTCGCGCAGGGTCTCGAAAAGCGATGACTCCAGCGCGATGGCACCGTCGGTCATCGGCGGGTCCCAACCCTCGTTGAGCTGCAGGTTGATCGCGGAGCCACCGAGGATCGCGAACCAGATGAACGACACCAGGCTGGGGACCAGGATCACGTAGATCACGAACTGGCGGATGGTCCGGCCCTTCGAGATCCGCGCGATGAACATCCCCACGAAGGGCGTCCACGAGATCCACCAGGCCCAGTAGAAGATGGTCCAGCCGTTGAGCCACTCGCTGCCACCGAAGACTCCGGTGCCGAAGCTCAGCCCGGGCAGCTGGGTCAGGTAGTCGCCGAGCGTCTCGGTGAACGTCCCGAGGATGAACACCGTCGGGCCCACCACGAACAGGAACAGCACGAGGATCGCAGCGGCCACGGCGTTGGCGTTGGAGAGGTACTTGATGCCGCGCTCCACACCCGAGACGGCGGAGAGCACGAAGCATGCGGTGAGCACCGCGATCACCACGACTGCCAGCTTCTTGTCACCCGCCCCGCTGCCGAAGACGTCGTCGATCCCGCCGGTGATCTGCAGTGCGCCGAGGCCCAGCGAGGTGGCGGAGCCGAACAGCGTGGCGAAGATCGCGATCACGTCGATCGCCTTGCCCGGCCCGCTGGCCGCCCGGTCACCGAGCAGCGGCCGGAACGTGGCGGACACCAGGTTGCCGTAACCCTTGCGGTACGCGAAGTACCCGATGGAGAGCCCGATGACGGCGTACATCGCCCACGGGTGGAACCCCCAGTGGAAGTACGAGTACTCCATCGCAAGGCTGGCGGCCTCCGGCGTCCGCGGCTCGGCCATGCCCATCGGCGGGGCGTTGAAGTGGGTCAGCGGTTCGGCGACTCCCCAGAACATCAGGCCGATGCCCATCCCGGTCGCGAACATCATCGACACCCACGAGAACGTCGAGAACTCCGGCTCGGAGTCGTCGGGGCCCAGCTTCACGTTCCCGTACCTGCTGATGGCGAGGAACGCCGAGAACAGCACAAAGCCCGCGCTGGTCAGCACGAACAGCCAGCCGAAGTTCTCGGTGATCCAGGTCAGGACCTTGGTCGTGTTCTCATCCAGGTCTTCGGGCCAGATGGCACCCACCAGGACGAAGGCCACGGCGAGGGCTGCGCCCACTCCGAATACGACGCGGTCGACCGGCAGCCGACTGTCGTCCCTCACCGCCTCGGTTCCGGTCGCTTGCTTGAAGTCGGTCATGTCGAGCTTCACCCTTCCGAGAGTGCGGGCGGGGCAGCGGAATCACCGCCCCGCCCTGGGATGACAGTTGCCGTCAGCTGACCCAGGCTTCCACCTTGTCAGGGTTCTCCTCGACCCACTTCGCCGCGGCGTCCTCGGGCGACATGCCGTCCTGGGCGATGTATGTCGACACCGTGTTCTGGTCCTCGTTCGTCCAGTTGAAGTTCTTGATCAAGTCCACCGCCGGCGAGTCGGACTCGGCGAACTTGGTCGAGATCAGCTTGTTGAGGGCGTAGGGCGGGTAGTCGCAGTCGACCTTGGCAGCGTCGGCGTCACAACCCTCCTCGTACGGCGGAAGCTCGACCCTTTGCAGGTCCATCTCGTTGAAGAACCACTGCGGCTCGTAGAAATAGGCGAGCAACGGCGTCTGGTTCTCCTCGGCCTGCTTGAAGCTCTGGATCAGTGCCGCCTCGCTGCCGCCGACGACCACCTCGTAGTCGAGGTTCAGGTTCTTCACCAGCGCCTCGTCATTGGTGACGTACGACGGGTCGCCGTCGAGCAGCTGCCCCTTGCCGCCGGACTCCGACGTCTCGAACATGTCGGCGTACTTGTTGAGGTTCTCCCAGTTCGTGATGTCCGGGTACTCCTCGACCATCCACGGCGGGACGTACCAGCCGATGATGCCGTCGTTCCCGGTCAGCCCCGCGTCCTGCACGGTGCCTTGTTCGTCGATGTAGGTCTTGATCAGGTCGTCGTGGCCCCAGTTCTCCACGATCGTGTCGATCGATCCGTCCGACATGCCCTGCCAACCGACCTCTTCCTTGACCTCCGGGTAGGTCACGTTGCAGCCGAACTCGCTCTCCGCGACGTGCCCGATCACGTACGCGTTCGAGACGTAGCCCGTCCAGGGGTTGATCGCGATCCGCAGGTCTCCGCAGTCGCTCGCCTCGGTCGAGCTCTCCTCGATGTCGCCCCCACCGCACGCGGACAGGCCGAGGCCCACGACGGTGACAAGGGCGACGAGCCGCAATCGGCGTAGTCCTCGTGCCATGCTTCTTCCTTTCCTGGCCCCGCGTCGGTCCGCGGGGAAAGTTCCTTGATTCATGAGTCATCGTCCATATCTGGCCGCGGCGTACCGGGCGATCCGGTCGAGCATGATCCCGAGCGCTGCGATGGCGATCCCGGCCGCGAGTCCCTTGCCGAACAGCTGCTCCTGCGAGAACCCGGAGACCACGATGTAGCCGAGGCTCCCACCGCCGACCATGCCCCCGATGACCACCATCGAGAGCACGTAGAGCAGGCCCTGGTTGGTGGCGAGGACGAGTGCCTCGCGCGCCATCGGCAGCTGCACCTTCGAGACCATCTGCCAGCGGGTGCTCCCGTGCGCCCGCGCCGCTTCGACGGTGGTCGGAGAGACGCCGCGGATGCCGTCGGCCACGAGCTTGGTGGCGATCGGGACCGCGTAGGCGAGGGCGGCCACGATGGCGGTGAACCGGCTCGGCCCGAACAGCGCCAGCGCCGGCACCAGGTAGACGAACGGTGGAATGGTCTGGAAGGCGTCCAGGAACGGCCTGATCACCAGGTCCGCCTTGCGGTTGCGTCCCATGGAGACGCCCAGCACGACTGCGAACACCATCACCATGACCGTCGCGATGAGGGTCATCGCCAGGGTCACCATGGTGTCGTTCCACAGCCCGGTCGCGAAGATGACGGCCTCGCAGGCCACGGTGATGACCGCGGGACGCCAACCCCCGAGGACGTAGGCCACGGCCAGCAGGACGACGGCCATCACCCACCACGGCGACTGCGCCATCAGGTCCTCGAGCGGGTTGATGAACAGCTCGGTGAAGTTGTCCCGGAGCGCGATGGTGAACGTGTCGACGGAGCTGACGAACCAATCGGTGAAGTCGTTGATGTACCCGACGAGCTCGGGCCCGCTGATGTACTTCAGGACGGGGGTCTCGCTGACGTCGGGGAACTCGGCGAGGTTGAGCTGCTGCCGCGAGAGCCACACCGCGATCGCGACCGGGATCAGCAGCAGGCCCTGCAGGAGCCAGCGGCCGGACCGGGTCAGTCGAGGGAGGCGCTGGCCCTTGCCGGCATCCTCGGTGGCCCACCGTGGCAGGCGTTCGAGGACGACGCCCGTCAGCATCACTCCCGGGCCGCTCACCGACGCCACGTCGCTGCGGCCGGCGGAGCGCTCGCTGGCCGCGGTCGTGGTGCGGTCGAGCATGATCGCCATCGCGACGATCGCCAGGCCGGCGACCGATGCGGCGCCGACGTTCTGGATCTGCAACGCGGACACGACGGGCTTGCCGAGGCCGGGACCGTTCACCAGAGCGGCGATGGTCGCCATCGACAGCGCGGCCATCGTGCACTGGTTGACGCCCACCACGATGGTGCGCCGGGCCATGGGCAGCTGGACGCCGCGCAGCATCTGGCCACGGGTGAGTCCCATCGAACGGGCCGCCTCGACGGTCGTCGTGGAGACCGAGTTGATGCCGTGCTCGGTGATCCGGACCAGGGGCGGAAGCGCGTAGATGAACGTCAGCACCACCGCGCACGCCGGACCGATGCCGAAGAAGAGGGCGAGCGGCGCGAGGTAGCAGAAGGCAGGGAGGGTCTGCATGACGTCAAGGACCGGGGTGACCACCGCCGACACCGTCTTGTTGCGCGACATCATGATCCCGATGGGGAGCCCGATCAGGATGCAGAACACCACCGACAGGCCGGTGATGATCAGCGTGTCCATGCTGTCGCCCCAGAGCCCGAACACGCCGAACAGCAGCATGGACAGCGTGACCAGGATGGTGGACCTCAGCCCGGCGATGACGTAGGTGATCCATACGGCCAGCGCGATCACTCCGAGCCAACCGATCTCGGGGACCGGACGTGGGAACGCGGGGATGGCGATCAGTTCCTGGAAGAACAGGACGACGGCGTCGAGGAAGTCGCCGATGGCGCCGAGCACGCCGCCGAAGAACCAGTTGTCCGCTCCCTCCTGCCGCACCCAGTCGCGGGCTTCGTTGAACTGCTGGTGGAGGTCCGTCGTGTCCTGCAGCCCGAGCGCCTTGGTGTTCGTGCCCTTGAGGAGCCCGTAGCAGACGAGCCAGAAGACGAGGATGCCCAGCAGCTTCAGTCCGGTGTGCCGCTTGCGCCCGACCTCGACGTACGGGAGCTGCTCCTTGATCGCCGCCCGCTTGCCCTCGGGTGGCCCAGTGGGCGGGAGACTGGTCGTCGTCACGTCACGTCCTCCTCCGCGACCACGACGCGGAGGATGTCCTCGTCGTCGACGATGCCCACGAGCTTGTCTCCGTCGAGCACCCGGCAGGGTCCGTGGTGGTCCAGGACCACCCGTGCCGCGTCGCGCACGATCTGGTCGGACTGCAGGGCCGGACCGTCCACGATCTCACCGTCCGGCTCGCGCATGACCCACTTCAGCGTGAGCACGTGCGACCTGGGTACGTCGCTGGTGAAGTCGCGCACGTAGTCGTCGGCCGGAGCGGCGACCACTTCGTCGGGCGTGCCGATCTGGACGACCTCCCCGTCACGCATGATGAGGATCCGGTCGCCGAGCTTGAGGGCCTCGGCGAGGTCATGGGTGATGAACACCATCGTCTTGCCGACTTCGCGGTGGAGCCGGATCACCTCGTTCTGCATGTCGCGCCGGATCAACGGGTCGAGCGCGGAGAACGGCTCGTCGAACATCATGATGTCCGGGTCGGCGGCCAGGGCCCTGGCGAGGCCGACGCGCTGCTGCATGCCACCCGAGAGCTGGTCGGGGTAGTTGTTCTCGTACCCGGAGAGGCCGACGAGGTCGACCATCTCCTGGGCCCGGTTGCGGCGGTCACCCCTGCCCTCCCCGCGCACCTCGAGGCCGAAGGCGACGTTGTCCACGACCTTCCGGTGCGGCAGCAGCCCGAAGTGCTGGAACACCATCGAGACCTTGCGGCGACGCGTGTCGAGCAGTGCCCGGTCCGACATCGCGGTGATGTCGTCGCCGTAGAGCTGCACCGTCCCGGACGTCGGCTCGATCAGTCGGGTCAGGAGCCGGACCAGCGTGGACTTGCCGGAGCCGGACAGACCCATGACCACGAAGACCTCACCCGGGGAGACGTCGAACGAGACGTCCCGGATGCCGACCACGTGACCCGTCTTCTCCTGGAGTTCCTTGCGCGAGAGCTGGGCGTCCCCGCTCTGCATGATCTTGTCGGCCTTCGGACCGAAGATCTTCCAGAGACCATCGACGTGGACTGCCGGCCTCTCGGCGCCGCTTGCGCTGTCGGTGGTCGTCGTGGTGGTGGTGGTCATGCGCTGTCCTCCCTGTTACGGCTGTCGCCGGGCGGGTAGAGGGGGGTGCCTTCGCGGTAGCGGTAGTACGGCACGTCGGCCGCCGGGAGCGGCGTGTTCCCCGCGATGAGGTCGGCGGCCTTCTCCGCGACCATCATCACCGGGGCATAGATGTTGCCGTTGGTCACGAACGGGAAGACAGAGGCGTCGACGACGCGCAGCCCCTCGAGACCGTGCACCTGCATGTTCGACGGGTCGACGACCGACATCTCGTCGATGCCCATTTTGGCCGTGCACGAAGGGTGCAGCGCGGTCTCGGCGTCGGCGCGCACCCAGTCCAGGATCTGCTCGTCGGTCTCGACCTCGCCGCCGGGCGACAGCTCGCCGTCGTTGTACGGCGTGAACGCGGGCTGGTTGAGGATGTCGCGGGCGACTCGCACCGCCTCGACCCACTCTTTGCGGTCGCTCGCCGTCGACAGGTAGTTGAACCGCATCGAGGGGTGCACCTTCGGGTTCGTCGACCTGATCCGCACCCAGCCCCTCGTGTCGGCGTACATCGGGCCGATGTGCACCTGGTAGCCGTGCCCCTCGGTCGGCGCCGACCCGTCGTACCGGATCGCGACGGGCAGGAAGTGGAACATCAGGTTCGGGTAGTCGACGTCCTCGTTGCTGCGGCAGAAGCCACCGCCCTCGAAGTGGTTCGTCGCGCCCAGGCCGCGACGATGCACCAGCCACTGGTAGGCGATGCCCGGCCGGGCCCGCATGCGCAGCCCCGGCGCGATCGAGACCGGCAGCTTCGATGCGTACTGGATGTAGACCTCGAGGTGGTCCTGCAGGTTCTCGCCGACACCGGGCAGGTGGTGGACCACGTCGACCCCGTGCTCCTTGAGCAGCCCCTCGTCGCCGACCCCTGACAGCTGCATCAGTTGCGGGGTGTTGATCGCGCCGCCGCAGAGGACCACCTCGCCGGCCTCGACGCTGCGGCGCAGCCGGCCGCCGCGGAGGTAGTCGACGCCGACTGCTCGCTTCCCCTGGAACCGGACCCGGGTGGCGAAGGCGACGGTCTCCACCTTCAGGTTCTTCCGGTGTCGCACGGGGTGGAGGTACGCGCGCGCCGCGGAGAGCCGGCGTCCGCGGTAGACGTTGCGGTCGAACTTCGCGAAGCCCTCCTGGCGGTAGCCGTTGACATCGTCGGTCAGTGGATAGCCCGCCTCCTGCGCGGCCTCGAAGAAGGCACCGAACAACGGGTTGTCGGCCGGACCGCGCTCGAGCTTCAGCGGGCCGTGTCCGCCTCGCCACTCGTCGGCGCCGGCCAGGCAGTTCTCCATCCGCTTGAAGTACGGCAGGCAGTGGAGGTAGTCCCACTCCTTCATGCCGGGCTCGGCGGCCCACCGCTCGTAGTCCATCGGGTTGCCGCGCTGGAAGATCATCCCGTTGATGCTGGACGAACCACCGAGCACCTTGCCGCGGGCGTGGAACACCCGGCGGCCGTTCAGGTCGGGCTCGGGGTCGGTCTCGTACTTCCAGTCGTAGAGCCGGTTCCCGATCGGGATCGGGAGCGCGGCCGGCATGTGGATGAAGGGGTCGATCCGGTAGTCGGACCGGCCGGCTTCGAGGACCAGGACGCTGGTGCCCGAGTCGACGGACAGCCGCATCGCGAGTGCACACCCGGCCGAGCCACCGCCGACGATGACGTAGTCGTACCGGTCTGCACTCATCGCCCCGACCTATCCGCTGAACCAGTGCTGGACGGTGGGCCGGATGTTGTGCCAGACGTGCTTGGTCTCGCGGTACTCGTCAAGCCCGGCCAGGCCGAGCTCGCGGCCGGTCCCGGACTGCTTGTAGCCGCCCCACTCCGCCTGCGGCACGTAGGGGTGGTAGTCGTTGATCCACACCGTGCCCATCCGCAGCCGGCCAGCCACCCGCTGCGCCTTGCCGGCGTCCTGGGTCCAGACCGCACCGGCGAGGCCGTAGATGCTGTCGTTGGCGATCGTCACCGCCTCGTCCTCGTCGCCGAACGTTTCGACGGTGAGGACGGGGCCGAAGGACTCGTCCTGGGTCACCGACATCTCGCTGGTGCACCTGTCGAGCACGGTCGGCAGGTAGTAGTAGCCGTCGGCGAGCTCGGGGTCGTCGGGGCGTGCTCCACCGCACCGGAGTACGGCGCCCTCGGCGACGCCGGCGGCGACGTACGCCTCGACCTTGTCCCGGTGCTGGGCGCTGGTGAGCGGGCCGGTCTCGGCCTTCTCGTCGAACGGCCCGCCGAGCCGGATCCGCCCGGCCCGATCCACGATCGCGTCCACGAGCTCGTCGTGGATGGACTCCTCGACGACCAGCCGGGCGCCGGCCGAGCAGACCTGGCCGGAGTGCAGGAACACCGCGGTGAGCGCGAAGTCGAGGGCGACGTCGAGATCGGCGTCGGAGAACACGATGTTGGGGTTCTTGCCGCCGAGCTCGAGGGCCACCTTCTTCACGGTGGGAGCGGCGGCCGCCATGATCCTCCGCCCGGTCTCGACGCCCCCGGTGAACGAGACGAGGTCGACCCGTGGGTCGGTCGAGAGCGGCGCGCCCGCCTCCGGTCCGGTGCCGAGGACCAGGTTGCCGACACCCGCGGGGAGGCCGGCCTCCTCCAGCAGCCGCATCAGGTGGATAGCGGTGTGCGGGGTGAGCTCGCTCGGCTTGAGCACGAAGGTGTTGCCGGCCGCGAGGCAGGGCGCGACCTTCCACGACACCTGGAGCAGCGGGTAGTTCCATGGCGTGATCAGCCCGCAGACGCCGATCGGCTCGTGCACGATCCGGCTGACGACGTCGGGGTTGCCGGTGTCGACCACGCGACCGGCGTCCTCGGCCGCCACGTGGCCGTAGTGGCGGAAGACCGACGCCACGTCCGCCACGTCGTACTCGCTCTCGACCAGGCGTTTGCCGGTGTCGAGCGATTCCATCCGCGCGATCGCGTCCGTGTCGCGCTCGAGCAGGTCGGCGACCTTCAGGAGTAGGTCGCCGCGCTCACGGCTGGAGGTGCGTGGCCACGGGCCGTCGTGGAAGGCGCGATGGGCGGCCGCGATGGCGGCGTCGGTGTCCTCCGGTCCGGCCTCGTCCACCTCGGCGACCAGCGTGCCGTCGGCGGGGCAGCGGATCTCCCTGCGCGCCCCGGAGCGCGAGGTTGCCCACGCGCCGCCGAGATAGAGTCCTGCGTCCACCAGGTCCACTCTCTCCGCACTCTTCGCGAGTTGCGTATCACGCAACCGATTGCTCTCCACGCAACCGATTGCCCGTTCTGAGGATGCTGCGAGCGGTCCGGTCCGTCAAGGTCCGAGCCGTCGCCGTGACCTAACGTTGACCCCAGCCGAGGCGATGGGAGACCTCGTCGGCGGCTTCCTTGAGCCGGTCGATGACCTCCTCGATGCGCTCGGGCGTGAGCCGGAAGGTCGGCCCGGAGACGCTCATCGACGCCACCACGTCCCCGTGCGCGTTGCGAATCGGCGCCGCTGCGGCGGTCAGGCCGACCTCGAGCTCGTCGGCGGCGACCGCATACCCCTGCTCGCGGACCTTGGCCAGCTCCTCCCGGAGCGCGGGTTTCCTGGTGATGGTCTGCGGGGTGTACGTCGGCAGCTTGCCGAGGACCGCATCGAGTTGCGGCTGGTCCAGTCCACTGAGCAGCACCTTGCCGTTGCTGGTCGCGTGCAGAGGGATGTGCTGGCCCACCCAGTTGTGCGGCTGGAGGGCCGAGGACCCGGCGATCTGGTCGAGGTAGAGAGCCGAGCTCTCGGACAGGACCGCGATGTTGACGGTCTCCCCGGTGTCGGTCGCGAGCTGGCGGCAGATCGGGCGGGCCTCCTGGACCAGGTCGAGCCGAGCGCTGGTCGCGCCGGCCAGCCGCAGGACGCCGACGCCGAGCCGGTACTTGCCCCGGTCGCTCGACTGCTCGACCAGGCGATGGGCCTCCAGGGTCGCGACCAGCCGGAAGGCCGTGCTCTTGTGGACCTCGAGCTCGGCGGCGATCTCGGTGACGCCGGCCTCGCCGACCCGGGCCAACACCTCGAGGATGCTCAGCGCGCGGTCGACGGACTGGACGCCGGCGCTGCCATCGGCGCGCGCGGAATCGACCGCCGCGGCCTTCCTCATGCCGGGAGACTAGCGCAGGGTCTGTTGCGTATCGCAGACTGCGTTTCGTTCAGCGCAACGCATCCGCAGACTTTCCGAGGGTCGTCATGCCGCAGTCCCCCACTCCGTCACCCATGGGCCAGTCCGGTCCGATGTCGGTGCCGGCCACCGCACCGGCCGGTGACTTCGTGCTCATCCTCTCGTGCCCGGACCGCCCCGGCATCGTGCACGCGGTCTCCGGCTTCCTGGTCCGATACGGCGGGAACATCCTGGAGAGCCAGCAGTACGGCGACCGGCTGACCAACCGGTTCTTCATGCGGATCGACTTCGTGCTGCCCGACCCGGTCGAGGTCGAGACCCTGCGCAGCGAGTTCGCCGTGGTGGCCGAGGAGTTCGCGATGGAGTTCGAGCTCTGGGACGCCAAGGCGCCGTACCGGACCCTGATCATGGTGTCGAAGCACCTGCACTGCCTCAACGACCTGCTGTTCCGGACGACGACCGGGTCCCTGCAGGTCGAGGTGCCCGCGATCGTGTCGAACCACTCCGACGCGCAGGCTCTCGCGACGTCCTACGGGATTCCCTTCCACCACCTCCCGGTCACCCCGGACACCAAGGCCGAGGCGGAGGCCGAGCTGCTCCGGCTGGTGAAGGAGCACGACATCGATCTCGTCGTGCTGGCCCGCTACATGCAGGTGCTCTCCGACGGCTTGTGTCGCGAGCTCTCGGGGAAGGCGATCAACATCCACCACTCGTTCCTGCCGAGCTTCAAGGGGGCCCGCCCCTACCACCAGGCGTTCGACCGCGGTGTGAAGCTGGTCGGGGCGACGGCGCACTACGTGACGCCCGACCTCGACGAGGGTCCGATCATCGAGCAGGACGTGCTCCGGGTCGACCACGGCTACGACCAGGACCAGCTCGTCTCCGCCGGGCGTGACGTCGAGGCCCAGGTGCTCTCCCGCGCCGTCCGATGGCACTCGCAGTCCCGCGTCCTGCTCAACGGCAACCGCACCGTCGTCTTCCGCTGAACCGTTGAGCCGAGCCTCCATCACCGTTCAGTTGGGCGCCTGGGCCACCGTCGGTCAGCCGCCCGGCGAGACCGACACCTCGACGGCGGACCCCAGTGAGCCATCGGCCTTCTGCGGACGGTAGGAGTAGGTCGCTTTGGCAAACTCGAGGCTGACCTGGTCGACAGGCGCACCACCCTCAGAGGTTGCGGACTGGTACGCCGAGACGACGCAGTCCTTGAGCGTGACGCGGAGATAGTCCTGCGAGGCGCCACCGGCCTTGCGCACCGAGAGCACTGCGTTCCTGAAGTGGGTGCCGGTGGCACACGCGAGCATCAGCCGGGGTGAAGCCTTGCTGACCGCGCTGGTGACCTCGAAGTCCCGGAACGTCGGCCTGCCGGCTGCTCCGCCTGTCCCCACGCCGGCACCGCCCTCGTTCACGACGCCCCACGCGAAGCTGAGTACCTCGATCTCGCCGGGGTGCTGGGCGTCGAGGCTTTCTCCGGCAATCCCGTCGATCTTCAGGAAGATGTCGCCCATGGCCTTCTCCGATCCTCGTCCGTCCCAGAGCTCAGTGCGTCCGCGGACGACCTACTCTTCCAGACTCCTGTGGCACCCCAACGTCCCCACACATTGGTTCAGGTAGATCTGCACACACCTCCTGCACGAGGATCTACCGGAAACCGCGGTCGTCTCGTGCGGCTCCTCAACAAAACGCCCACGCCGCACGATGAACCACCCGGCCGCGCACGCGACCACGGCGGCCGGAAACTCCTGGAACTGCTCGGTCAGCGCGAGGACCGCCAGCGTCGACCCAAAGCCGACCAGGCAGGCAACGGCCGACGGATCGCCGCTGCTCGACGTCGGACGGGTCTCGGTCATCACGCCTCCACCGCGCTGGTGCGCTCCTCGATGCACCAGGGATACTGGTTGAGTAATTCTACTAGTTCTCTCGCTTTAAGTCACTCGTTCGGGCCCGACACCGCCCGTGAACGGTGCACCCCTGAGCGCTACCCGATGAGGCGCGTCGACAGCCGGCCTGCGACGCCGGGTTCGCTCGCGCGGAAGGTCACAACCCGTGTTCGTCGAGCACGTCGTCGAGCGCCATTGCCTGCCCGCGCATCGTGGCCTCGGCGAACACGTCCGGCTCGTGGACGGGCCGCACCAGCTGCTCGCGCAGGAGCGCGTGGTGGATGAACCCAGCCGTATCGTGCAGCAGAGCCTCGACGGCGACTCCCACCAGCTCGGCGGCCTCCTCCCACGCGTCGCGGCACGCAGCGGCGTACGCCAGCGCGAGCACGCAATCGGCCTCTGGCCGGCGCCCCTCCGCCTCAGCCCGCCGCCGCGAGCGGCGTATTTGGGGCAGGTAGTCCTCACCACCGGCGATCATGGCGAGGGCATCCCAGTACATGGTCAACCTGGGTGTTGACGCAGACCTACGAGCTCGCTGCTGCGATCACCGCGTTCCTGCGGGACGCGCCCGGTCACTCGCGGAGGCATCCGCGTCCGCCTCGGGGATCGACCGGGCGAGGGCGTCGAGGATCAAGGTGAGCCCGAACTCGAACTCGTCGCCGAAGTCGTAGCCGGGCTGGAGGTAGTGCGACGTGGCCATGTCGATCATGTGGGGGAACTCCCCGGTCGACATCAGCTCCATGATCGGTTCGGCGATGTCGGCGACGGAGTCCGGGCCCTCGAAGGGCAAGGAGGACTCCTGCACCGCGAACCCGTACACGTAGGCGTCCAGGAGGGCGTAGGCGTGCGCGGTCAGCTCCCGTGAGAATCCGCCCGCCCGCAGGGTGCCGAGCATGGCTTCGTGCTGTCGCAGGGTCGCGGGACCGGGAGAGGTGCGCGACTCCAGGAGTGCGATCGCCCAGCTGTGCCGCCGCAGCACCGTGCGAGCCGAGCCGGCTCGCCGGCGTACCTCCTCCTTCCAGTCGCCGTCGGCCGACGGCAGCTCGATCTCTGCGAAGACGAGGTCCACGATGCCGTCGAGGATCTCGTCCTTGTTGGCGACGTGGTAGTAGACCGACATCGGCTTGACCCCCAGCCCCTTCGCGAGCGAGCGGATCGTCAGGGACCCGATGCCGCCCGCGTCGGCGATGTCGAGGGCACCGCGCAACACGCGATCGCGGCTGAGGCGAGGGCGCTCCTGGCGGCTGTCGCCGGCTGCATCAGACATTTCTCTCCCCACCCGTAGCGTTTTCGTACATTGTACGGTACGTTGGCCGTACATAGTACGAATCACCTACTTGATCGGATCGACATGACCCACGACACGAGCGCAGCACCGCTCGATCACAGCGCCAGTGACCTGCCACCTTCGGCACCCCCGGGCGCGGCGTCCGACCGATCGGTTCGCCGGGCGAGCCTCGTCGCCGGCGTGGGGCTCATGCTCATGTCGGTCCTGGCAGGCTTCGGCAACCTGGTGGTCCTCGAAGGACTGGTGACGCCCGGCGATGCAGCCCAGACCGCCAAGGACATCGCGGCCTCGGACGGGATGTTCCGCTTCGGTGTCACGAGCATGTACCTCATGGTCGTGCTCGACGTCGTGATCGCGTGGGCGCTGTTCCGGGTCTTCGCGCCGGTGAACGAAGGCATCTCGAGACTCGCGGCGTGGTTCAGGCTCGTCTACGCCGGCGTGTTCATGGTTGCCATCAGCCAGCTCGCAGGAATCCCGGACCTGCTGGCCAGCGAGGGCTACTCGACGGCGTTCCCGCCGCAGCAGCTCCAGGCCGAGGCCCTGCTGAAGGTCGACGCTTTCAATGACATCTGGTACGCCGGGCTCATCCTGTTCGGAGCCCACCTCCTCATCATCGGTTTCCTGGCCTACAAGTCCGGCTACGTTCCCAAGGTGCTCGGGGTCCTGATCGTCATCGCCGGTGTCGGCTACGCGTTCGACAGCTTCGTCTTCGTGTTCTCCGACGGGTCCCCGATGTCCATCTCCATGGTCACCTTCCTGGGTGAGTTCCTCCTCGGCATCTGGCTCCTGATCCGGGGCCGCCACATCAGGCTGACGGCGAACAGTCATGCGATCTGACGGACAGCGCGCCACGACAATGAACGAGGACACGAGCGGTCAGGCTGAACCGGAGACCACGATGCAGGCGATCGTGCAGGACGCCTACGGCTCCACGCGAGGTCTTGCGGCTCGCGCGTCTCGAACCACCCGAGATCGCCGACGACGAGGTGCTCCTGCGGGTGCACGCGGCAGGTCTCGACCGCGGGACGTGGCACATGATGGCCGGCCGGCCGTACCTGCTCCGCGTCATCGGGCTTCGGCTTCCGCGGACCGAAGAACCGGGTGCCCGGACTCGACGTCGCGGGCACGGTCGTGGCCATCGGCTCGGCGGTGACCAGGTTCGCCGTCGGTGACGAGGTGTTCGGGATGTCCCGGGGGTCGTTCGCCGAGTACGCCGCGGCGCGCGAGGACAAGCTGGCCCACAAGCCGGCGAACCTCACGTTCGAGCAGGCCGCTGTGGTTCCGATCTCGGCGAGGCACCGCCCTGCAGGCCCTGTGCGACGTCGGCAAGGTCGAGGCCGGTCAGAAGGTGCTGGTCCTCGGCGCCTCGGGCGGGGTCGGCACGTACGCCGTGCAGCTGGCCAAGGCCTTCGGGGCAGAGGTCACCGGCGTGGCCAGCGCCGCCAAGCTCGACCTGGTGCGCGTCCCTCGGCGCCGACCACGTCATCGACTACACCCGAGACGACTTCGCCGACGGCACCCACCGCTACGACCTGATCCTCGACATCGGCGGGAACCCCACCCTCTCCCGGCTCCGCCGCGCGCTCACGCCCACCGGGACGGCCGTCATCGTCGGCGGCGAGGAGGGCGGCAAGTGGACGGGCGGCTTCGGCCGGTCGCTCCGCGCCCCCTTCCTGTCCATGTTCGTGCGCCAGCGCCTGGCCATGCTCGCCTCGAAGGAACGTGCCAGCGACCTCGAGCGCCTCACCCCGCTGATCGAGGCGGGCAAGGTCACCCCGAGCATCGACCGCACCTACCCGCTGGACCAGGTGCCGGAGGCCATGCGCCACCTCGAGGGAGGGCACGCACGAGGCAAGGTCGTCATCACCGTCTGACCAGCCCGAGCGGAGTCACGAGCGAACCAGGGAGCACGAGCATGGATCAGATCCACGCCAGGCCCATGGCCGGCAGGACGGCGCTGGTCACCGGCGGCACGAGCGGCATCGGCCGGGCGACCGCCGTGGGCCTGGCTGCGCTGGGCGCGCACGTGGCGATCACCGGCCGGGATCGTGGCCGCGCGGAGGACGCAGGTCGCGAGATCCGCGCGGCCGGAGCCGGGCAGGTCGACGTGTTCGTGGCGGATCTCTCCGCACAGTCGGAGGTACGACGGCTGGCCGACGAGGTGCTCCAGCGCCTCCCCCGGGTCGACGTGCTCGTCAACAACGTCGGCGGCTACTGGGAGACCCGGCGCGTCACCACCGACGGACTCGAGCACACCTTCGCCCTCAACCATCTCGCGCCGTTCCTGCTCACCAACCTCCTCCTCGACCGGCTGCACCAGGGCAGCGCCGCCCGCGTCGTCACGGTCGCTTCGAAGGCACACTCGCTCGGGGAGATCCACTTCGACGACCTGCAGGGCGAACGGTCCTACTCCGGCTCCCGCGCCTACAACCAGTCCAAGCTCGCCAACGTCCTGTTCACCTACGAGCTGGCCAGGAAGCTGCGGGGCACGTCGGTGACCGCCAATGCCCTGCATCCGGGAATGGTGAGCACGGCCTTTGGTGCCGAAGACCCCGCGCTCGTCCACCGGCTGGTCGTCCCGTTCATGCGGTCCTTCATGAAGAGCCCCTCCCAAGGCGCCGCCACGTCGATCCAGGTGGCTTCCGATCCCGGCCTCGAGCGGGTGACCGGCCGCTACTTCGCCAACCGCAAGCCCACGAGGTCCTCGAAGGCCAGCTACGACGAGGCCGCTGCTGCTCGCCTCTGGCAGGTGAGCGCCGACCTGGTCGGGCTGGGCCCTTCGACCACACCGAACCGGCCGCCCGCCCGGGCCTAGTCCCCGGAATCAGTCGCCCAGCTCGGCCCGCCGGCGGACGACGTACTCCTCGAGCTCCTGGCGCACGGCGTCGTCGAGGGCGGGCTGCTCGTACTCCTCCAGCGTCTTCTGGTAGATCTCGGTGGCGCGGGCGCTGGTGTCCTTGCCGCCGTTGCGGATCCAGCGTTCGTAGTTCTCCGACGACGACAGCGTCGGCCGGTAGAAGCAGGTGCGGAACCGCTCCATCGTGTGCGCGGCGCCGAGGAAGTGGCCGCCGTGACCGACCTCCTCGTGGGCGTCGAAGGCCATCGATGCCTCGTCGATCTCCATCGGGGTGAACTCGTGCTGGAGCATCTGCACCAGCTCGGTGTCGACCACGAACTTCTCGTAGCCCGCGACCAGTCCGCCCTCGAGCCAGCCCGCCGAGTGCATCACCCAGTTCGCACCGGCCAGGAAGGTCGGCAGCAGCGTCATCAGCGCCTCGTAGCCGGCCTGGGCGTCCGCCACCTGCGACGAGGTCAGACCGCCGCCGGTGCGGAACGGCAACCCGAAGTGCCGGGCGATCTGGCCGGTGCAGAGCAGGCCGATCCCGGACTCGGGAGTCCCGAAGGTGGGCGAGCCGGACTGCATGTCGATGTTGGAGAGGAACGACCCGAAGATCACCGGCGTGCCCGGCCGGATCAGCTGTGAGAGTGCGATGCCCGACAGCGCCTCGGTGATCTGCTGCACCAGCGCGGCCGGGATCGTGACCGGGGACATCGCGCCCATCAGGATGAACGGCGTGAGTACGACGGGCTGGCCCGCGGCGGAGTACTCGAACTGCGCCTCCAGCATCCGGTCGTCCCACCGCAGCGGCGAGTTGCAGTTGATCAGCGAGATCGTCGCGGGTGTCTCCTCTATCGCCTCGCGTGACCCGAAGAGGATCGAGGTCATCGCGAGGGTGTCGGCGGCGTTGACCCCGGAGACCACGTTGCCCATGTAGATCTTGTCGGTCAGCGTCTGCAAGGCGTAGGTCATGTCGAGGTGCCGGCTGTCGAGCGGGGCGTCGTTCGGCTCGCAGATCACGCCCCCGGCCGAGTCCAGCACGGCGGACGACTGAGCCAGCTTGGTGAAGTTGCGGTAGTCGTCCATCGTCGCGTCGCGGCGTACCTCTCCCTGGCGCACGAACGGCGGCCCGTAGACCGCGCCGAACGCCATCGCGTCGCCGCCGATGTGGATGTTGTGCTCGGGGTTGCGGGCCTGGACGTCGAACTCCCGCGGCGCCTTGGCGGCCTGCTCCAGGACGAAGTCCGGGTCGAGGAAGACGGTCTGGCCCTCGACCTTCTGCCCGGCCTTGCGGAAGAGCTCGAGCGCCCGGTCATCCGCGAACTCGACACCGATCTCGGTCATCAGCTTGCGCCACCCCTTGTCGAGGGTCGCCATCGCATCCGCCGACAGCACCTCGTAGCGAGGCATCGTGTTCCGGAACATCGGTCCTCCTGCTCGGTCCGGGTGGTCATCTCGACGGGCTCGATACGGGCTCGACGCGCTCGACCACCGATCAACGTGGCTCGAAACCGATGGGCGCCGGTGCTTGACCGCGGTCCCCGACGGCTCCTAGCCTCATGATGTGGGACTACAGTTCCACATCATGGAACGCAGAGGAACCCCCGACCCCGAGGAGCCGTCGTGAGCGAGACCGGCAACGGCGTGAGCGGAGGCGCGGCCAGCGGCACCCGCGCCGTCGACCGCGCCGTCGACCTGGTGTCGACCATCGTGCGCGCCGACGAGCCGATGACCTTCGCCGACCTCCAGGAGACCTCCGGGCTGGCCAAGTCGACGGCCTCGCGGATGCTCGCTGCCCTCGAGCGCTCCGGTCTGCTGGAGCGGGACAGCGCGGGCTCCTACGTCGCGGGCTCGCTCTTCTGGCTGTACGCCGCCCGGCACGACCCGTGGGAGGAGATGGTGCGGCTGGCCCGCCCGACCATGGAGCAGATCAGCGACGACACCCACGAGAGCGTGCACCTCAGCGTCACTCGCGGCGACCGGGTGGTGCAGGTCGCGCAGGTCGACTCGCGTTACCTCCTCGGCACCCGCGACTGGACCGAGGTCGACGTACCCGCCCACTCCTCGGCGCTCGGCAAGGTCTTCTTCGCCTGGGGCGTCCTGCCGATCCCCGAGCGGCCTCTGGAGCCGCTGACCGACGTCACCGTGACCGACCCCGACCAGCTCCGCCGCGAGGGTGCCGGGTCGCGCAAGCGCGGCTGGACGACCACCGCCGACGAGCTCGAGGTCGGGCTCAGCGGCGTCGCCGTACCCGTCCACGGCACCCGCGGCGACGTCGTCGCCGCCCTGGGCATCTCGGGACCCTCACCACGACTGGAGGGGCGGCTCGACGAGCTCGGCCGCCTCCTCCTGGACCATGCCGCGGAGCTCTCCACCCTGCTCCGTGGCAGCACGCAGAAGGAAGGTGTCGCATGAATACCCCATTCGAATGCTCACTTCGATCCGCTTCGAACGGGGGCCCCCGATGAGCAGTACTCCCGACGAGATCCTGCAGGGGCTGTACGACGAGACGCTCGTCGGCAACGCGCCCCGGGTCCTGGAGCTGACGGAGGAAGGGCTCTCGCTCCAGATGGAGCCGCAGACGCTGCTCTTCGACGCGCTCATCCCGTCGCTCGAAGAAGTCGGCGCACGCTTCGAGCGCGGCGACTTCTTCGTGCCCGAGATGCTGATCGCGGGCCGCGCGATGGCCGGGGCGATGGAGCGGCTGCGCCCGCTGCTCGCCGAGACCGGCGTCCAGACGGTCGGCAAGTTCCTGATGGGCACCGTCAAGGGCGACGTGCACGACATCGGCAAGAACCTGGTCAACATCATGCTCGAGGGGGCCGGCTTCGAGGTCATCGACCTCGGCGTCCAGGTGGCGCCGGAGAAGTTCGTCTCCGCCATCGAGGAGCACCAGCCCGACATCGTCGGCTTCTCCGCATTCCTCACCACCACGATGCCGATGTTCAAGGCCAACCTGAACGCACTGGAGAAGGCCGGGATGCGCCACGACGTGATCGTGATGGTCGGCGGCGCGCCGGTCACCCAGGAGTACGCCGACGCTGTCGGCGCCGACGGGTACGCCGCGGACGCCTCCCAGACCGTCAAGCGTGCGAAGGCCCTCCTCGACGAGCGTCGCGCGAAGGTGCCCGCATGACCGCCACCCCGACGAGCCAGCCCGCACCGCGCCTAGAGACCGTCATCCGGTCGGCCACCAAGCAGGTCGTGATCGGGCACGACACCCGGTTCTGCGTGATCGGCGAGCGGATCAACCCGACCGGCCGGCGGATCTTCCAGGAGCAGCTCCGGGCCGGCGACCTGTCCGCGATCGAGCGGGACGTGAAGGCGCAGGTCGAGGGCGGCGCCGACGTCCTCGACATCAACATGGGCGTCCCGCTGACCGACGAGGCCGACCTGCTGGCCCGCGCGATCACCATGGTCCAGGAGCTGACCGACCTGCCGATCTGCATCGACTCCTCCGTCGTCGAGGCGCTCGAGGCCGGGTTGTCGGCGTACCAGGGCCGGGCGCTGGTCAACTCGATCACCGCGGAGGACGAGCGGATGGAGCAGATCCTCCCGCTGGTCAAGAAGTACGACGCCGCGGTGATCGCCCTGCCCAACGACGAGGACGAGATCCCGATGGAGGCCGAGAAGCGGATCGAGCTGACCCGCAAGATCGTCGAGGTCGCCACGAAGGAGTACGGCATCGCCCAGGCCGACATCGTGATCGACCCACTAGCGATGCCGATCGGCGCCGACCAGCAGGTCGTCAACACAACGATGGAGACCATGCGGCTGATCCGGCACGAGTTCGGCGTCAACATGACCTGCGGCGCCTCCAACGTGTCGTTCGGCATGCCGGCCCGCCACGCGCTCGGTGCCGCGTTCCTGCCGATGGCGATGACCGCCGGCCTCACCAGCGCCATCATGGATGCCCGCACGCCGGAGATCGTCGAGGCGGTCAAGGCCGCGGACCTCCTGCTCGGTCACGACGAGTGGGGCGGCAACTGGATCGCCGCGCATCGCGCCCGACAGGCCCGCGAGTCGGCCGCGGAAGCCGCAGCAATCCGATGATGAGACCGTGATCGCCGCATGACCGAGGGACCCGACTTCTCACGCGACGCCGTCGCGCGCGAGGGGTTGCTCGAACCGCGCGGCTCGGAGCAGGCCACCCACGACGGCACCGGCCGGGTCGACCTCGCGTTCACCGTCGACACGGGGCCGGACTCGCCGCCGACCCAGCGCGGCGTACGGGTCCCACCCGGCGTCACCGTCTTCGACTCCGCGTCCTGGAACGGCATCGCCATCGACTCCACGTGCGGCGGGCACGGGACCTGCCACAAGTGCAAGGTGCGGATCGTCGACGACGGGGTGCCCGTCACCCGGCACGACGTGCGCACGTTCAGCCCCGACCAGATCGCCGACGGCTGGCGGCTCGCCTGCCTGGTGCAGGCGACCCGCAACCTCGCCGTCGAGGTCCCGCCACTCACGACCCGGCCGAAGGCTGCGACCGTGGGAGTCGGGCGGCAGGTGATCCTGCGGCCGGCCCTGCAGAAGCGGTACGTCGAACTCGAAGAGCCCACCCTCTCCGACCAGCGCACCGACCTGGTCCGGCTCACCGACGCCATCACCGACCTCGAGCTCACCGCCGACCTGCACGTGTTGCGCCGGCTGGGGCCGGTGCTCAGGGAGTCCGACTTCAAGGTCACCGCGGTGGTCGTCGACGAGGACCTGATCGACGTGGAGCCCGGGGACACGACAGGCGAGCGGTACGCCATCGCGTTCGACCTTGGCACCACCACCGTGGTTGCCACCCTGCTCGATCTCGGCACCGGGACGCCGGTCGCGGTCGCCTCGATGCTCAACCGGCAGCAGCCGTTCGGTGGGGACGTGATCACCCGGATCAGCGCGACGATGATCGACCCCGATACGCTCGGCCGGCTCCAGGAGGCCGCCGGGGCCACCCTCGCCGAGCTCGCCGGGCAGGTCTGCCGCGAGGGCGGCATCGACCCCGGCCACGTCTACGAGGTGGCCATCGCCGGCAACGCCACGATGACCGCGCTGGCGCTGGGGATCGCGCCGGAACCCCTGGGCGTCGCGCCGTTCGTGATGTCCTCCGCCCAGCCGCCGACCGTCTTGGCCGCCGACCTCGGCCTCACCCTGCACCCGCGGGCCAGGGCCTCGTTGTTCCCCGCTCTCGGCGCGTACGTCGGTGGCGACATCGTCGCCGGCATGCTCGCCACCGGCATGGACCGCGACAAGCGCACCCGGCTCTTCATCGACGTCGGCACCAACTGCGAGATCGTGCTGAGCAACGGCGACACGATCCTGTCCACGGCGGCGCCGGCCGGTCCCGCCTTCGAGGGCGGTGCGATCCGGTGTGGCATGCGCGCCGCCGACGGCGCGATCGAGACGGTGCAGCTGGAGAGCGCGGACGTCACTCTGGGCGTCATCGGTGACGTCGAGCCGCGCGGGCTCTGCGGCTCCGGGCTGGTCGATGCCGTGGCGGAGCTGGTCAAGGTCGGACTCCTCGACAGCACCGGCCGCTTCGTGCCCGACCTCGCCGCGCCCGACATCGCACCGGGGTTGGCGGACCGGCTCACCCGGGTCGGCGAAGAGCGGGTGTTCGTGCTGCACCGACCCACGCCCGACACCGACCCGGCCGAATGCGTCTATCTCTCCCAGCGTGACGTGCGGGAGCTCCAGTTCGCGAAGGCCGCCATCTCGACCGGCTGGACCCTGCTGCTGGAAGAGCTCGGGCTGGAGCACCGCGACGTCCAGCAGGTGCTGCTGGCCGGGTCCTTCGGTAGCTACCTCTCCCCGGCCTCCGCGGTCCGGATCGGACTGGTCCCGCAGCTCCCGGTGCTGCGGATCGTGGCGGCCGGCAACGTCGCCGGCGAGGGCGCGAAGATGGCGCTGCTGTCGATTCGCGAACGCGCCGGCGCCCAGGCCCTGCTGGAGGAGGTGGCCTATGTCGAGCTCTCCGACCGTCCCGACTTCAACGACAAGTTCGTCGAGCAGCTCGCCTTCTG
Organism: uncultured Actinomycetota bacterium; assembly: GCA_963733895.1. Classification (GTDB taxonomy): domain Bacteria; phylum Actinomycetota; class Actinomycetes; order Propionibacteriales; family Nocardioidaceae; genus Nocardioides. Next base: position 149,055 of record CAVTEY010000001.1, on the reverse strand, counting down.
AGCCGCACGGTCGCACCGCCCTCATCGCGTGCGGGGCGATCGCGCAACCGGCCGCCGCGATCGCCGCCCGCCGCGGGTGGCCGGTCGACGTACATCCGCTGCCGCCGCTCCTGCACAACCGGCCACAGGAGATCGCCGGAGAAGTGCGCCGGCTCGCTGGGGACCTCGCCGCGTCGTACGACGAGGTCGCGGTCGGGTACGCCGACTGCGGGACCTACGGCGCCCTCGACGCCGTGTGCCGCGACCTCCACCTGCGTCGGCTGCCCGGGCTGCACTGCTACGACGTGTACGCCGGGGAGTCGCGGCTGGAGAAGTTCTTCGACGAGCAGCCGGGCACCTACTTGCTGACCGACTTCCTGGTCCGGTCGTTCGCCCGCACCGTGGAGCAGGAGCTGGGCCTGGACCGCTGGCCCGAGCTGCGCGAGGCCTACTTCGGCCACTACACCCGCGTGGTCTGGCTGGCCCAGGCTCCCGACGGCGAGCTGCGGGCCCTCGCGGAGCAGGCCGCGACCCGGATCGGGCTTCCCCTCACCGTCGTCGAGACCGGTGACGCCGGTCTGGAGCGGGCTCTTGGTGGCCTGCTCCAGACCGATGCGACCGTGGCCGCGCCCGGCTGACGTCCGCCCGGCCAGCGCCCGCCCGGCTGATGTTCGCCGGCCGACGGCCTCAGCGGCGCACGTCGTACAGCAGGTGCAGGACCCGGTCGCCCTCGACCACCCGGGTCGGGTTCTCGAGCATGATCGTCGACTCGAGCACGCCGCCGGAGCCGAAGAAGGGCCGACCCGACCCGAGCACGACGGGAACCAGATTCAGCCCCACCTGGTCGACCAGCCCCTCGCGGAGGGCCTGACCGGCGACGTCGCCGGCGGCGAGGGAGACGTCCCGGTCCCCGCTGTGCTCACGCGCTCGCTCGATGGCCTCGCGAACGCTTCCGACGAAGGTGAACGGAGCCGTGTCCGCGAACTCCCAGTCAGTGGGGGGCTCGTGGGTCACCACGAACAGGTGGTCGCCGGCCGGGGGCTTGCCGCCCCAGCCGTTCGTCAGGTCGAACACGCGCCGCCCCGCCACGATGGCGCCGATGTTCGAGACCTCATCGCGGAGGAAGTCCGCCGTCGGCCGGGTCACCCGGACCCCTTCGTCGTCGTCGTGGAAGCCGAACGGCACGTCACCGTTGCCGTACCAGTCGAACAACGGCCCCACCGTGTCGTCGTCGTACGCCACGAAGCCGTCCAGCGACACTGCGGCGTTCATGATCACTCGTCCCATGGGTTCATCCTCTCGTGGTGCTGTCGGGGGTACCGACCTGTCTCGCGTCTGCAACTCATCGGTTGAATACGCGCGATCCCACACATGCCACGATGGCCACGTGGCATCGCACCCGATCGCGCGGCATCTCGTGCGGGCCAGGGACCTCGCCGACGCGCGGTACACCGAGCCGCTCACCGTCGGCGACCTGGCCCGATCCGCCGGGCTGTCGCCCGCACACTTCAGCCGGGCGTTCCGGCGAGCGTTCGGGGAGAGCCCCCACGCCTACCTTCTGACCCGGCGACTGGAGCGAGCCGCGGCCATGCTGCGGATGACCGACCGCACGGTGGCCGACATCTGTGTCGACGTGGGACTGACGAGCGTCGGCTCGTTCACGACGACGTTCACCAGGGTCTACGGGAAGTCGCCCGTGGCCTACCGAGCCAGCTTCCCGCCGGCCTCCGCCCATGCCGTCGTCCCGAGCTGTGTCGTGCGCGCCTACGGCCGGCCGCAGAACCGCACGTTTCGAGAAGACGGCGAGCCGGCCTGATCCCTAGCCTCGACAGCATCAAAGACGGACCACAGGAGGCTGGGATGTACAGGATCGGGAACGCGCAGGTGTGGGTGCACGACCAGGACGAGGCGCTGGAGTTCTACACGAAGGGCCTCGGCATGGAAGTGCGTTCGGATGCCACGATGCCGGAGATGGGTGGCTTCCGCTGGCTGACCGTCGGCCCACCCGGGCAGGACGACTTCGGGATCGTCCTGATGGCGGTCCCCGGCCCTCCCGTGTTCGACGCCGAGACGTCCATGCAGATCCGCACCCTGCTCGCCAAGGGCGGGACCAGCACGGTATTCCTGGTGACCGACGACTGCCAGAAGGCCTACGAGGAGCTGGCGGCACGTGGCGTGGAGTTCCAGGAGCCGCCCGAGCAGCGGCCGTACGGGATCGACGCGGGTTTCCGCGATCCGTCCGGCAACAACTTCCGGCTGACCGAGGTCACCGAGCAGGCCTGAGGCCACCTTCGGAGCTCCGGGTCGACGGCGACGCGGAGTTCGCGCGCTGTGGCGCGGACCGCATCTTCGGACGGTCGGCCGCTGACGATCGGCCGCTAGCGCAGCCGCTCCAGCAGCTCCGTACGCCAGGTCTCGGTCTCGGCGATCTGGTTGAACGTGAAGACGTGCAGGCCCTCCACCAGCGCGCCGGGTTCGCCGAGCGCGGGGGCGCACTTCTCGAGGAATCTCTCGCCGGTGAAGCCACCGGGCGCCGCCAGCCGGGCGAAGGTGCCCTTGTGCTTCACCAGGAACCTGGTGGACTCGCCCACCCCGATCTTGGTGGCCATCGCGACCAGCTTGGTCCGCTCGACGGGGCCGGGGATGCCCAGCAACAGTGGCATCTCGACGCCGCGGGCCCGGAGCCGTCGTACCCAGGACCGGATCGCACGGGGGTCGAAGGTCAGGTTGCTGACGATGTGGGTCGCGAAGCGGCGCTTGTCCCACATGGACTGCACGGTCATGTCGTCGGTGATCGTGGGGTGCGATTCGGGGTAGCCGGTGATGCCGACGTGCTCGAACGGGCGACCCAGCGCCTTCAGGTCCTCGAGCACGCCGAGGGCGTCCTGGTAGTCCCCTGCGGGGTCGGCGTCGCCACCGGGCACGAAGATGCGTGAGATCCCCTTGCCGGTCAGGCGCGCGCTGATCTCCTCCAGCTCCGAACGGCCGGTGATCATCCGAGCGGCGAGGTGGGGTACGACGACGTACCCGTGTCCGTGCAGCCGCTCGGCCAGATCCAGGGTCGCGCCGAGCCCCTTGCTGGGTGACGCCGTGATCGTGATGGTCTGCTCCCGCGGCACGTGCTCGAGGACCTTGTCCTCGGTCGAAGCGGTCGGCAGCACCTCGTAGCGCGCGTGCTCCAGCAGCCGGGCCATGGTCGCGACGGAGGCTTTGTTGCGCATTGTGCAACTCATTTCGTGATGCGCATCATGCAGACTCAGCGTAACCGTCCGTGGCTGCGCGAGACAATGGGCGCTGGCCTCCCCGCTCAGCGCCTGGTGGCGATCCGTTCAGCCGGGCGCGCGTCTGGACGGTCGGGCGCCGACGACGGCGGCAACCACGGCAGCGGCCGCGAGCGGAACGCCGATGAGCAGGTCACCCAGGTGCAGGGCGCGGTCGTCCCTGGCGGAGATGATCGCCAGCACGGGCCCGATCCGGAACACGAACCACACCAGGCCGGCTGCGGACGCGCAGACAGCCGCGTTGGTGAGCGCCATCAGCTTCGTCATGCCTGATCAGAGGTCATGGACGGCCGGCACGATCGAGCGGCCCAGCTCCTGCACGAACGCGACGGGTTCGTCGCCGATGTGCATCACGTGGACCACGCTGACCCCGATGTCGGCGAAACCGCGCATGTGCACGACGAACTCCTGGTCGGTCGGGTCGAGGTCGGTCGACCAGAGGATGGTCTTGGCGATCGCATCGTAGTCGGTGCCCTCCTGGTCGCAGTGGCCGCGCAGGACGTCCAGCTTCCGCTGGAGGGCGTCGGGACCGGTGTCAGGATTGGCGTAGATGTTGCAGGCGTCGGCGTACCTCGCGACGAGGCGCAGCGTCTTCTTCTCCCCTCCGCCACCGACGACGATCGGCGGGCGACGCAGCGGCTTGGGGTGGTTGACGGTGACGTCCAGCCGGTAGTGCTTCCCCTCGTGCGGCCCGCCGTCGTCGTCGAACATGCTGTGCACGATCTGCAGCGTCTCCTCGAGCCGCTCGAATCGTTCCGCAAGCGACGGGTAGGGAACGCCGTACGCCGCGTGCTCCTCGCCGTACCACGCGGCTCCGATGCCCAGCACCGCACGACCACCGGACAGGACGTCCAGGGTGGACACGATCTTGGCGAGCAGTGCGGGGTGTCGATAGGTGACGCCGGTGACCAGGAGCTGCAGGTCGACGGTCGAGGTGTGGGCGGCGAGGAACCCGAGGGTCGTGTAGCCCTCCAGCATGTTCGAGTCGTCGCCGAGGGCCTTCATCTGGAGGTAGTGGTCCATCAAGGACACGTTGTCGAGACCCGCTTCTTCCGCCGCAGCGCCGAACGCCGCGATGGTCGGCGCGATTGCCTGCGGACCGCCGTCGAAGTCGAACTTGATCAGGTGCGCGCCGATCCGCATGTTCGCCAACCTACGCTCGCCAACCTACGCAGGGGCGTCGGCGTCGCCGGGTCCGGGCGCGTCCTCGAGGACGTTGTTGCGGATCGTGAACCAGGAGAGGATGCCACCGAGCACGAGCAGGACGGCGCAGGCGATGGTCGCTGAGCGGTACGCTGCGTCGAAGGCCACCGGGTCGGCGTACTCCTCGCCGGAGAGCCCGACCGCCACCGGCAGCGCAGCCACGGCAAGCAGCGAGCCGGCCCGGGCGACCGCATTGTTGATCCCGCTGGCGACACCCGCGTTCTCGCTGGGTGCCGCCGCCAGGACCGTGGCCGTCAGCGGCGCGACCATCAGCGAGAGGCCGAGCCCGAAGACGGTGAGGCCGGGCAGCACGTCGAGCCAGTAGTTCACGTCGTCGTCGACCCCCAGCATGAGAAGCGTGCCGACCGCCATCACGATGGGGCCGAAGGTCATCGGGATCCGGGGACCGATCCGGGTGCTCAGCTCACCACCCTTCGCCGCGAGGAAGAGCATGCAGAGGGTGATCGGCAAGGTGGCGACCCCGGCGGCCAGGGCGGTGTAGTCGCCGACGGTCTGGAGCTGGAGCACGAGGAAGAACAGCACGGCGCCGAGCGCGGCATAGACCAGGAGGGTCATCGAGTTCGCGGCGCTGAACGTGCGGCTGCGGAACAGACCGAGCGGCATCATCGGCCGCTCCACCCGGGCCTCGACCACGAGGAATCCGACCGCGGAGGCGACGCCGATCGCGGAGGCCAACGGAGAGAGGGTGGAGCCCCACTCGATCAGCCCGTAGGTGATGCCGGCCAGGGCAGCCGTGGCGAGTGCCGCTCCGGCAAGGTCGAATCGCCCCGGACAGGCGGGGTCCCGGGTCTCGGGCACCCACCGTTGCGCAATCAACACCGTCGCCGCGGCGATCGGCAGGTTCATCAGGAAGATCCAGCGCCAGGAGGCGTAGTCGATGAGGACACCGCCGATGAACGGCCCCACCGCCGCGGCGATGCCGGCGAGGCCGGACCAGGAACCGATCGCCTTGGCGCGGTCCTCGGAGCGGAAGGCACCCTGGATCATCGCCAGGCTGCCCGGAGTGAGCAGCGCCCCGCCGACGCCCTGCAGGATCCGGGCCATGATCAGCACCAGCGGAGTCGGGGCGAGGCCACACAGCAGCGAGGCGGCAGCAAACCAGATCGTGCCGATCACGAAGATCCGACGTCGCCCGAACCGGTCGCCGAGCCACCCGCCGAGCAGGATGAGGGAGGCCAGCGAGAGCAGGTACCCGTTGGTGATCCACTGCAGCTCGGCCAGGCTGGCGTCGAGGTCGTCGCCGATCGTGCGCAGCGCCACATTCACGACGGTTCCGTCCAGGAACGCCATGCCGGAGCCCAGCACGGCGGCTGCGACGACTGCTCGTCCAGTCGTCGTACCGAGTCGAACGGCTGGAGGCGCGACCTCACTCATGCCCCGAGCGTATTCTTCCGGTCGTGACCATGACTCGATCGACGGAGCTGCGACTCGTCGAACACGTGGAGCGCATCGGCGAGGAGCACCCGCCGATCGACCTCGCATCGGTGGACTTCGACGTCCGGCGGCCCGACCTGCTCAACCAGCGGTTCGGGCACGTCCTCGACTACATGGCCAGGGTCGAGCTCGAAGTGGACCGCAACGTGCTCGAGCTGATCACGATGCTGCCCAACCCGCCCGAGGTCGACCGTCGGTTCTACGCCGACGTCTGGCAGCCGCAGGAGATCCGGCACGGGCAGATCCTGGACGAGCTCCAGGTGCGGATCGGACGCGACAACGCCGTGGCCGACCTCGACCACGTGTCGGCGAAGATCAAGATCCTCGGCGCCCTGTCCCATGTGAACCCGATCCAGGACGTGGTCCGGATGCTCTACTACCTGACCGGGATGTCGACCGAGCGGTCCGCCGTACTCGCCTACAACCTGTTGTACGACGGCGTCCGCGAGCTGGGCGAGACCGCGGTGTCCGAGACCGTCGTCGCGCAGATCCGCCGCCAGGAGCCGGCCCACTACGCGTTCTACAAGATGTCGGCCCGGGGCCTCTCGGAGCAGCTCTCCGGCTGGCAGCGGTGGTTGGTGCGCAACCTGCGCAGGCTCTCCTTCGCACCGGTCGGTGCCAACAACGACGTGCAGAAGGCCGACTTCGGCGACCTGATGCGCAGCCTGGGCATCGACCGGGACCTCGAGCAGTTCGCGATCCAGATCTCCCGCGTCGAGCGCGAGCTGCTGTGGGCGCGGGACCGGGGCATGAAGGTCCCGGACTATGTCGTCGCGGCCTTCCGTGAAGCGGTCGAGCTCGCCGAGGCGCGGAGGGCTGGGTAGGCGCGGAATCCCCGGTCGGCCGGGGATCCCTGAACAGGGGGGTCAGTGCTAGGGCCGACAAGTTCAGGGATTGCCTGACAGGTCCTACACGTCGAGCACTCGCTCCGCGATCCACGCGATGTTCGCCGACGTCTCGGCGGGGGTGCCGGAGGGCTGCATGACATGGCTGAGCACGACCCGCACGACCATGTCGATCGCGGCCTCGAGCTGCGCGGCATCCAGGCCCACGTCGTACGGCGCGACCTTTTCTGCGACGACGATCCGGGCCACCGCGAGGAGGGACTCGGCGTGCGTGGTGAGCAGGGGCAACAGCTCGGTGTCGGCGCCGTGGGTGGCCGACACCACTGCGTGCAGCAACCGGTTGTTCTCGGCCAGCTCCAGCACGCCCCGCGACGCCGCCCGGATCGCCGCGGGCAGGTCGTCGGGATGGCCGTCGAAGGCCGCGCCGACCACGCCCAGGAATCGGTCGAGCTCGGCCAGGATCATGGCTTCCGCCAGGGCGGGCTTGCCGCCGACCTCGTTGTAGACGGTCTGCCGGCTCACCCCGACGTGGTCGGCCAGGCGTGACATCGTCACCTGCGCCCAACCCTGGGTCGTGGTCAGCTCCACGGCCGCGGCCACGATCCGCTGGCGCAGCGTGGCCTCGACCGAGGCAGGGGTCCCGGGTGCCGCCGTCATGGCGACCATCCTAGGAACCGGGCCCGAGGAACTCAGGCGGGCTCCGTGGCCAGCGGGACGAAGTCGTCCTTCTCCCGCACCCCGCAGTCGGGGCAGCACCAGGTGTCCGGGATCTCGGCCCACGAGGTGCCGGCAGCGAAACCCTCGTGCTCGTCGCCAGCTTCCACCTTGTAGACGTAGGCACACCCGGGGCAGCGGAAGGCAAGGGTCTCCGGTTGCGGTTTCAAGCCAACCCCCGTCGGTTGCGGTCCGCCCGTACTCGCTTCGCTCGCCGGGCTGGCGCTCGGGTGCGCGCCCCGGTCGGGGTCGCCGACACGTCGCAAACTGTCCTCCTCCGCTTCGCTCCCCCGGTCAGTTTCCGACGGGTCGGCTGCTCTCGCGGCGTTCGCCGCCAGAACCCTCGTCCCGCTTCCGGGGGCTGATGTTGGCGCGACTGATGTCCCCGTCGAAGTGCGCGAGCACCCGCGGGTCCATCACGCGGCGCCAGACCGCGGGCACGATCGTGAGCACGATCATCCCGGCATACCCGGTCGGCAGCACCGGTGACTCCTCGTAGTCCCGCAGCGACTGGTAGCGCCGGGTCGGGTTGGCGTGGTGGTCGCTGTGCCGCTGCAGGTGGTAGAGCAGCACGTTGGTCGCGATGTTGTTGGAGTTCCACGAGTGCGAGGGGTCGACCCGCTCGTAGCGCTGCCGGTCACCGGAGCCGACCTTCTGCCGGAGCATTCCGTAGTGCTCCATGTAGTTCACAACCTCGAGCAGGGAGAACCCGATCACGGCCTGGATGAGGAGGTACGGCGTGATCCCGATGCCGAGCCAGGCGATCAGGCCGCCCCACAGCACCGCCGACATCAGCCAGGCGTTCAGGACGTCGTTGCTGATCCGGAAGGGGTGCTCGCCGCGTCGGGCGATCCGCTTCTTCTCGAGTCGCCATGCGGACTTCAGCGAGCCCCGGACGGTGCGCGGCCAGAACTGGTAGAAGCTCTCACCCACGCGGGCGCTGGCCGGGTCCTCGGGGGTGGCCACGCGAACGTGATGGCCACGGTTGTGCTCGATGTAGAAGTGGCCGTAGAAGCTCTGAGCCAACGCGATCTTCGACAGCCATCGCTCGTTGGCCTCCCGCTTGTGGCCGAGCTCGTGGGCGGTGTTGATCCCGATGCCGCCGATGCAGCCGATGGAGATCGCCAGCCCGACCTTCTCGAACGTGCTCAGGTCGCCCTGGAGGCCGAGCGGGTCGCCGTGGGCGATCAGCCAGAACGCGCCGATGAACCCGACGTACTGGATCGGCAGGAAGAGGTAGGTGATCCAGCGGTAGTACCTGTCCTTCTCCAGTGCTTCGATCACGTCGTCCGGCGGGTTGGAGCGATCGAGACCGGTGAGCAGGTCGATCGCCGGCACCACGACGAGGATGACGAACGGGCCGATCCAGAAGAAGCCGCCGAACCCGGTCGCCGCCCAGAGCCCGTAACCGAGGAAGGCCAGCGACGGTACGACGAGACCGATCAGCCACAGGTACCGCTTCTTGTCCCGCCACTCCGCGGTGGACCCGGTGCGGACGGTGCTGTTCGCGATGTCGGACATGGACAGCCTCCTGCCACGTGCGCTGGTCGAGCATGTCGACCACTAGTTTACAAAACCATAGAATTTGTAAACCGATCTGGCAAGGGGTCGCCGGAGCCGATGGTGCGGCTCAGTCGTGCGGCTTGCCCGAGATGGCGGCCGCGACCGCCTTGGGGACGTCGGGGTGGAAGACGCTGGGGATGATGAAGTTCGGGTTGAGCTCGTCGTCCCCCACCACGAGCGCGATGGCCTCGGCCGCCCGCAGCAGCATCTCCGTGCTGATCTCGGACGCCCGGGCGTCGAGGAGCCCCCGGAAGACGCCGGGGAACGCGAGCACGTTGTTGATCTGGTTGGGGTAGTCGGAGCGGCCGCTGGCAACCACGGCGGCGTACTTCTCCGCTTCGGAGGGGTCGACCTCCGGGTCCGGGTTGGCCAGCGCGAAGACCACGGCATCGTCGGCCATGTCCGCGATCCAGGTCGGGTCGAGCAGTCCCGGCCCGCTGACTCCGATGAAGACGTCGGCGCCGGCGAGACCAGCCCTCAGGTCACCCCGCACCTTCCGCGGGTTGGTGCGGGCGGCGAGCTCCGCCTTCGCCGGCGACAGCGTGTCGTCGTCGGCCGACAGGCAGCCCTCACGGTCCCAGACGATGACGTCCCTGGCGCCGCCCGCCAGGAGCAGGGTGACGATCGCGGAGCCGGCCGCCCCCGCACCGGCCACGACCACGTGGACGTCGGTCAGGTCCTTCTTCACCACCCGCAGCGCGTTGGTGAGGGCGGCGTGGACGACGATCGCCGTCCCGTGCTGGTCGTCGTGGAACACCGGGATGTCCAGACTGGCGCGCAACCGGCCTCGATCTCGAAGCAGCGCGGGGCCGCGATGTCCTCCAGGTTGATGCCACCGAACCCGGGCGCGATCATCTCGACCGCCCTGCACGATCTCGTCGGTGTCCTGGCTGGCAAGGCAGATCGGCCAGGCGTCGATGTCGGCGAACCGCTTGAACAACGCGGCCTTGCCCTCCATCACCGGCAGCGCGGCGCCCGGGCCGATGTTGCCCAGGCCGAGCACCGCGGATCCGTCGGTGACCACCGCCACGGAGTTGCCCTTGATCGTCAGCTTCGGGACGTCGTCGGGGTTCTCGGCCAGCGCCATGCTCACCCGGCCGACACCGGGCGTGTAGGCCATCGACAGGTCGTCGCGGTTCTTCAGCGGGACCTTGGACGTGACCTCGATCTTGCCGCCGATGTGCAGCAGGAACGTCCGGTCGCTGACCTTGTGCACCTCGACGCCGTCGAGGTTGTCGGCCGCGGTGACCAGCAGCGCAGCGTGGTCGGAGTCGCTCGCGGAGCAGGTGACGTCGAGGACCAGCCGCTCGTGGCTGGACTCCGCGACGTCGATCGCCGTCACGATGCCGCCGGCTTCCGAGATGGCCGTGGCCACGGATCCGACCACTCCGTGGTCCGGCGCGGTGTAGAGCCGCATCGTGATGGAGTACGACGACGTGGTGGCGGCCATGCGTTCACCCTGTCGCGTGCTCTGGTTACGGGCAAGTACGGTCGGGTTCATGGCGACCCGCATCGAGGAGAACCGCGACGACTCCCGCTACGAGGTGTACGTCGACGACCAGCTCGCCGGCTTCACCGAGTACAAGCTCGACGGGCCCCGGATCGCGTTGTTGCACACGGAGATCGACGACGCCTTCGAGGGCCAGGGACTCGGCAAGATCCTGGCCGAGTCGATCCTCGACGCTGCCCGGGAGGCGGGGCTCGCGGTCCTCCCCTACTGCCCGTTCATCGCCAGCTACATCAAGCGGACCACCGAGTACCTCGACCTGGTCCCGGAGGACCAGCGCGGGGAGTTCGACCTGGCATGAGAGGGACCCGGCCGTGCCCCAGGTGACCGCGGAGGCCTGGGTCCCCGTGTCGCCGGAGACGGCGTTCGCGGTCTCCCAGACCACGGGAGAGATCCGGCTGCGTTGGGATCCCTTCATCCGGCACCAGCACCTGGTCGACGCGGACCGGCCGGCGAAGGGCGTGCGGACCCTGACTCGCGCACGACTCGGGCCGAGGATGACCAGCGAGTACGTCTCCTACCGCCCGCCCACCTCGGTCGGCATGACCATGGTCGAGGGCCCGTGGTTCTTCGACTCCTTCGGTGGCGGCTGGCGGTTCACGCCCGAGGTGCGTGCGGGCGTCAACGGCACCCGGGCAGTCTGGAAGTACACCTACTCCGTGCGCCCCCGCTGGGTGCGGTTCGTCGCCGAACCGGTCGGACAGTGGCTGCTCGGCCGGGAGATCCGGGCCCGAATCGCGGCGTTCGCCCGCGCCTGTGAGGACCCCGACATCCTCGAGACCCTCGACGAGTGAGGCCCGCTACTGCAGTGCGGCGGTCAGCCGCATCACGTTGTCGACGTACGACGCCTGCCAGCTGCGGCCCTGCCAGTCGGCGAGCTTGAGCTCGGTCGACAGCCGTCGGTACTCGTCCTCTACCAGGCGGATCCGCTCGACGATGGCGGAGCCGGTGAGCATCATGACCACCTCGTAGTTGAGCGCGAAGGACCGCATGTCCATGTTGCTCGTGCCGACCACGGCCACGGTGTCGTCGACGGAGAAGTGCTTGGCGTGCAGGACGTTGGGCTCGGGGTACAGCCAGATCCGGACCCCGGCGGTCAGCAGAGCCTCGTAGTAGGACCGTTGCGCGTGCGCCACCATGAACTGGTCGGCCGTCGCACTGACGAACAGCTCCACGTCCACGCCGCGTTGAGCGGCCGTGGTCACGGCGTACAACAGCGACTCGTCCGGCACGAAATACGGGCTCGTCAGCGACAGGCGGCTTTGCGCCGAGTAGAGGAGGCTGTTGAAGAGTCGCAGGTTGTTCTCGGTCTCGAACCCCGGCCCGCTCGGCACCACCTGACACCCCACGGAGTGGACCGTGCCCGGACGCGACGAGACGGCCGTCGGCTCCGTGGGTGTCACCGCCCCGAGGGTCTTGCCGAGGTCCTCGCCGGTCTCGCTGAACCAGTCGGTGGCGAAGACCACGCCGAGCTCTCGTACGGCGGGCCCCTCGACGCGAGCCATCAGCTCCACCCACTCGCGCCCCAGCTTCTGGTTCTTGGGCTTGTTGTACGACGGCTCGATGAGGTTGAGCGAACCACTGAAGGCGACGCGGCTGTCGACGACGAGGATCTTGCGGTGGTTGCGCAGGTCTGGGCGCCTCAGCTCGCCCTTCAGCGGGTGGATCGGCAACATCGGTGCCCACTCGATCCCAGTGCCGCGCAACCGCTCCGCGAACTGCTTGTACCCGGGGATCCCCCGGGAGCCGAGATGGTCGAACAGGAACCGGACCGAGACACCGCGCTCGGTCGCGCGGACCAGCGACTCGAAGAACTCAGAGGTCACGTGATCCCAGGCCGAGATGTAGAACTGGACGTGCACGAACTCCCGCGCACCCTCGACCTCGAGTCGCATCGCCTCCACGCATCCCGCGTAGTCCGACAGGAGCTCGACGGAGTTCCCACGAGTCATCGGCAGCGCGCTCAGGTTGCGGTTCAGCCGGACGAACCCGTCGAGCCCGTCGGGCCCGCCCGGCGGGCCGTCGACGGCAGAATCAGGCTCGAGGTCTGCAAGCGGGCGGGCCGCCATGATCCGGTTGTTGACCTCGACCTGCTCGGCGCGCCGACGCTTGCCCACGGTGGTGCTTCCGAAGAGTAGGAAGGCGAGGATCCCCACGAAGGGCACGCCAATGATGAGGATCAACCACGCCATGCCGGTCGACGGCTTCCGGTTGCGCGGAAGCACGCCGAGGGCGAGGACGCAGACGACCAGGTGCACCCCGACGAGGATCATGCCGAGGACCGTGGGAAGAGAGGTCACCCAGTCGGACATCGGAGCCTCTCCCCCTGATCAACGCGACAACTCCCTGCGAGGGTACGAGGCGTGAGGGGACCCGGGGTCACCTGAGATGGGTGATCCGGCGTCGCGACACCGGACCGCACCATGAGCCAGGCCCACGAAGGCGGAGAGCGATGTGCCCATGACCAGTTCCCAGGAACGACCGTTCCTGCCGCGAGGACTCCTCGTCCTGTTCGGGCTCGCCCTGTCGGTCATCGTCGTCGCCGGCATGAAGGGGGCGGCCGGAATCATCGGCCCGGCCTTCCTGGCGCTGGTGCTGACCATCACGGTCCACCCGCTCCGGAGCTGGCTGGACAGGTGGATGCCGTCCTGGGCGGCCTCCCTGATCTGCATCGTGACCGTCTACCTGCTGGTTCTCGGCCTCGCGGTGTCGCTGGTGGTGGCCACGGCTCGTTTCGCCACCCTGCTCCCGGAGTACGAGGACGAGTTCCAGGACCGGGTCGACAGCCTCCTCGCCTGGCTCGACAAGCTGGGGGTGAGCTCCGAGCAGGTGAAGAACGTGACGTCGTCCATGGACCTCGGACAGCTGTCCGGCTTCCTGGGCGACCTGCTCAGCGGAACCCTCGGCGTGGTGTCCAACCTCTTCTTCATTCTCGCCCTGGCAATCTTCATGGCCATGGACGGCGGCAACTTCCCACGTCACCTGGCCCGCGCGTCCGACGGCCACGCAAGCGTGGTGACGGCCCTCGCGTCCTTCTCGCGAGGCACCCGCCGCTACTTCGCCGTCTCGACGGTCTTCGGACTCATCGTCGCGGTCATCGACACGGCCGCACTAGCACTCTTGGACATCCCCGCTCCCGTGCTGTGGGGACTGCTGGCATTCATCACGAACTACATCCCGAACGTCGGCTTCGTGATCGGGCTGGTGCCCCCGGCGATCCTGGGGCTGCTCGAGGGTGGTCCCGGGCTGATGCTCGCGGTGATCGCCGTCTACAGCGTCATCAACGTCGTCATCCAGACGGTGATCCAGCCCAAGGTCGTCGGGGACGCGGTCGGGCTGTCGACGACGCTGACCTTCCTGTCGCTCGTGTTCTGGGCGTGGGTCATCGGGGCGCTCGGCGCCCTCCTCGCGATCCCGCTGTCGCTGCTGGTGAAGGCATTGCTGGTCGACGTGGACCCGGACAACCGCTGGCTGGTGCCGCTTTTGTCGAACAGGGAGGATCCGGAACTCAGTCCGGGATCGTCACCACCTCAATCACGTTGATCCCCAGGGAGCTGAGCAGGCTGAGCACGCCCTGCAGCTCCTCCTGGTCCGTCATCTCACCGGTCAGCGTCGTCTGCGGTCGATGAATGCGGCTCGTCAGATGCGGGAAGGCAGCCGAGAGCTCGTCGGTCAGCTCCGCATCCACGCGAATGAGCATCTTGGTCATGTTCCCGGTCCCTGCAGCTCGCCGATCACCACGCAGGCCACCCCGAGCGCCGCGGGGAGGTTGTCGCCGACGACCGCTCCCATTGCTGCTCCACAGGTCCCGGGCCGCCCGCCGCGACCACGTGTTGCGCACGCTAGGCCCGGTTAGGGACTGCTCGCCTCACCGGAAACGGGCGAGGCCCGTTCACCGGTATCGGGGGAGGCCGATCCCCGGCTGCTGGAGGACCGTGCACGGAACGGCCCCCGTGATGGCCCCACCCTCAGGTCGTCCGCCGCCGATCCGAGGAGCAGCATGGCCACCCTGACCGTCTGGAAGTTCGACAGCCCCACCGGGGCCGGGGACGCCGCCCGGACGCTGCAGGATCTCGCGGACGACGACCTCATCATCCGGGATGCCGCCACCGTGGTGTGGGAGGAGGACGAGAAGAAGCCACGCACTCACCAGCTCACGAGCACCGCGGGTACCGGGGCGTTGGGCGGAGCCTTTTGGGGGCTGCTGTTCGGCATGGTCTTCTACGTGCCCCTGCTGGGGGCGGCCATCGGGGCCGCCACGGGCGCGCTCGCAGGCTCCCTCACCGACGTGGGTATCGACGACGTGTTCATCAACAAGGTGCGGGACCAGGTCACCCCGGGGACGTCGGCGCTCTTCGTCTTGACCTCGGAGGAAGTCATGGACCGGTTCCGCAAGGCCCTGGCTGGGCACCAGCCCGCCGATCTGATCGTCACCAACCTCAGCGGGGAGCAGGAGGCGGCGCTGCGTTCGGTTTTCCCCGCCGAATGACCATCCCGCGGAGGTCGTCGAGCCGTGGCCGGTGACGTCCTGGCGCGAGGCAGACCTGTTCCACGCCCGGTCGAGCGCGGACGCACCGGAGGAGCTGTGCGACCTGCTCGACCCTCCGCGAGGTGGTCGGAGGAGGCGCCGGAGGCCCGCGAGGACTAGGGTCAAGCCTGAGGGGAAATGGGATGGGGCCTCGTTTCCAGGGTTGCTGTCGACGCGGCGCCACCCGGCAGCTGATCCGGACGCCGGGACGCCCGCCGGAGCACGGCGGAAGGGACCGATGGCTAACGCGCGCCGAAAGGCCGGTTCACCACATCCCGTCGACATCCGGGACGCACCGCTGTGGCCGGGCAGCGCCCCTCGGCTGCCGCGCATCTACGTCGAACGCAATCGCCTGTGGGAGCGCCTCGAGGAGGCCACCCAGAATCCGTTGACCCTGTTGGTCGCCCCTGTCGGCTCCGGGAAGACCTTGGGCGTCAGCGGCTGGCTGCACCAGACGGGCCGGACCGAGCGGGTCGCGTGGGTGAGCGCGGACGCGACCTGGGATCGCGCCCGGATGGCTCGTCTCCTGGACGCGGCTGCCCGCGACGCCGAGCACGGAAGCATCCCCGAACTGATCGTCGTGGACGACGCGCACCAGTTGCCGCTGGCGACCCTGCGGCTGCTCGACGAGCGGCTCAATGCCGCCCCTCTCGACCAGCGGGTCCTGCTGCTCTCCCGATGGGACCTCCCCCTGACCAGGCTCGTCCCCGAGCTGCTCGGTCACTTCACCGTGGTGCGCGGTGAGGTGCTGCGTATGGACGAGGCCGAGTCCGCCGCCCTCATCACCGAGCACGCCGGCACGGACGCGCCGGAGGTGCTCGAGGCGGTCACGGCGCACGCCCAGGGTTGGTGCGCGGCCGTGGTCCTGACCGCTCGCGCCATCGCCGCGGCCCCGGACCCGGTGGCGGCCGCGACGGCGTACGGCGACGGGGGCTCGACGGTTGCGGACCGGGTGGCCAGCGAGGTCTTCGCGACCCTGCACCCCCGGGAGCGGCACCAGTTGCTGTGCGTGGCGTCCGAGGAGACCGTGACCGCGGCCACCGCGGCGCATCTCTCGCACGACTCCCGGGCCGGGGAGATCCTCGCCGACGTGGAGACGACGGGGTTGCTGGTGACCCGGTTGTCCCCAGAGGTCGACGAAGACGACAACGCGCCGGCCGACTCCGCTCGCGGAGCGAGATACCACATCCACCCACTCCTCAGCGAGGTAGTGCGGAGAAGGTTGCTCGCCGGGGGTGTCGACGTTGCCCAGGCCCAGTCGACGGTGCTCCGCGCCGTCCGCCTGGATCTGGCGAGAGGTGATTCCGCCCGGGCTTTTCCACGGCTGGTCGGCACGAACCAGCCGATGGCGGCCGCGGAGGTGCTGGTCGAAGAGGGACCGGCCATGGTCCTGCGTGGCCAGGGCCCGGCGATCTTCGCGTTCGCCCGTCGCCACCCGTCCGCCGTGGAGGCCACCCCCGGTGCCTGGTTCGCGCTGGCCCTCGAGCGCTGGGTGAATGGAGACTCCTCCGGTGCGAGTCACTGGCTGGACCGGATCGTCGAGGGCCCGACCGAGGGTCGTGACGACGCGCTCAGCCCGCTGCTTGCCTGCGTCCACCTGATGCGGGCGCGACTCGGGGCAGGCGTCGCCGCCGACGCCGTGGAGCGCGCCACGCACGCGGCGGGCCTCGAGCATCGGGAGCCAGCCGCCCAGGTCCTGTTCCCGATCCTGCTCACCGAGCTGGGGGCGGCCCAGAACTGGCTGGGCGACCTGAACGGCGCGGAGATCTCCCTCACCACCGCGGTCCGCCTGGCTCGCACTCGTGATCTGCCGGCCCTCGTGACCGTGGCCCTCTCCCACCTCGCGTTCACGCAGTTCCTGCTGGGCCGCGAGCGGGCGTGCGTGCAGGTCGCCAACGAGGCCTTCGAAAGCCTGCTGGCCCAGCGATGGGAGCCTGTGGTGGCCCGCACCCGGGCCCGGATCGCCCACCACCTGGCCAGCCTGTGCGACCTGCCGTGGCCCGACGAACCCGAGAAGAGCGCCGCCGAGGATCTCGTGGCCCACGTCGGCGATCCCCTGACCCGGTTCTGGTCCCGCATCCGCGGGTCGCGGATCGCCCTCATGCGCGGCGGCCTGTCGGAGGCAGAGCAGGTGCTGGAGACATCGATCGGGACCCCCGCCCTGTCCCGGCACCTCAGGGTGGTGGCCCTCGTCGAGCGGGCCTTCCTGGCAAGCCTGTCGGGCGACGCCCGGACCCTGACGAAGCTCGAGACCGAGCTCGGCGACGTCGACGCGCCGGGCGAGGCGTCCCTGGTCGCGGGCCTCCGGGCCGACCTGGTCGGTGACCGCCGTCAGGCGGCTTCCCACTTCGCGGCCGCGGCGGCGGCCGACACCTTTCCGCAGCCACCCAGCCGGGCCCTGGCGCTGACCTGCGAGGCCCAGATGCTCGCCGTGCTCGGCGACGAGGAGGCGGCACTGGACAGGCTGCAGGAAGCGGCCACCACGACGGAGGTACGCCGCAATGCGGTCCCGTTCCTCGGCTGGACCCGTCACGGGACTCCCATGGAGTCGCTGATCGGCCGATTGGCGGAGCGGGTGACCACACCGTGGGCCCAGGAACTGGCCGCGGCCGGTGCCGGCAGGCCGGACATCGCCACGTTCTTCGGTCCCACGACGGCGACGCCGCGAGAGAACAGTGCGCCTCCGTCCTCGCTGGTCCGGCCGACCCTGAGCCCGCGCGAACGCGACGTGCTCAACGAGCTCGCGCGGGGGTCGACGTACGCCGACATCGCAGCCAACCTGTTCGTCTCGGAGAACACCATCAAGACGCACGTGTCCAGCTTGTACGGGAAGCTCTCCGCCGGCCGCCGCAGTGAGGCACTGGCGGTCGCTCGGAAGATGCACCTCCTCTGACGCCGGCGGTCGCCGGCGTTCCACCCGAATCAGGCGAGGGCAGTCATCGTCTGGCGGATCAGCATGGCCGTGCCGATCACTGCACAACCAGGAGGCCGCGATGACCGAACCGGCGGACGTCCGCCCGATGCCGTACGGCATCTCCCCCGGCTTCACTCGGCTCGCCGACCATTGGGGTGCCTTGCTTGCCTATGGATTGATCACGTTCGGCCTGGCCGTCGTGTTCGTCGTCTGGACGGACGAGACCCTTGTGGTCTTCGCAGTCCTGATGGCGATCCAGCTGCTGGTGGCTGGGGTCTACCGGATCGTCACCGCGATCGGCGGCGGTTCCCACGACACGGGGGTGCGGGCGTTGATCGGTCTCTCGGGGGCGCTCGCGGTGGTCGTGGGCCTCTTGTTTCTCCGCGACCCGCTCCAGACCGTCCAGGTCCTCGGGCTGATCCTCGGGGTGTGGTGGCTGGTCTCCGGCGCGATCGACTTCCTGAGCGGTCTCCTCGCCGCCCATCACGACCACCGCGCCTGGGACATCACGACCGGCGCGATCTCGATGGTCGCGGGCGGCTTCCTGATGGTCTATCCCGAAGCCTCCCTCGACTTCCTGGTGATCCTCGCGTCCGTCTGGCTCTTCGCGATCGCCGTGATCGCAATCATCACCGCGCTGCGCCTGCGCTCCCTGCGGTCCACCGGGGCGCCCACCCAGGTGAACCCCGCCTGATCCCACAGCGGGGCGTCAATCGACAGGACTATCGGAGGTCCTCGGGTCGGCGCGACGACCGGCGCGCTGCCGGACGTGCTCGCCGGCCGCGCGGGCCTTGCGCATCAGACCCCTCGCCCATGGATCCTCGGCCAGCACCCGACCCACGATGGCCGAGCCGACGACCACCGCTGCGAAGCCGATCAACCAGGTGGCGATGGCAAGGATCAGCCCGAGACTCCCGAACTGGTCCACGTTGCCAGAGACGTACCGTGGCATCACGGCACCTGAGGCTGAGCCGTACGCGGCCACGAGCAGAGCGGTCAGGAAGGCGCCGACGAACAGCGTCCGCCAGGGAACGCGGCCGAACAACAGGGCGCGCATCGTCCAGAGCCACACGAGCGTTCCGAGGGTCGCGTGCGTGACGACCACCATCAGTCCGAAGCCCGGTCCCTGGTCGATGGCGAACCCCAGCAGGTTCACCACCTGCGTCGCGACGATCCATCCGATCAGCCAGAGGAAGCACCGCCTCGTGCCGACCACACCTCCGATGTGGTCGAGCTGCCACACCCTCTCGTACAGCCGCTCGAACGCCCGCGCGAAGCTGGTGGCGGAGAACAGGGTGATCAGGATTCCGATGACCCCCGTGTGCGTCCGGACGTCGGTCACGTCCACGGTGTCCTCTGCCACGGCCGAGCCGGACTGACCCATGCCGGTCAGCTCCCCGAAGCGGTCGATGCTGAACTCGGTGACGGCATGGGGCAGGAAGGCAGCCAGGATCACCAGCATGGGGATCAGCGCGAGCAGCCCCTGGGCGGCGATGATCATGCATCGGTCGATGATCTCGATCCGCACCAGCTCGTCGACGGTGCGGCGCAGCGGCGGCACCGTGTCGAGCAGCCGGTAGACGAAGTCGCGCACGCGGGCGATCAGCCGGCGAACTGCGTCCCGGACGTCCGCGAGGCCCATGGCTGGTCGGTTCCCTGTCGGCCGCCGACGGATCCGGCAGCGGGCCTCCAGCGTGAGCGCGCCGACGTCGTCCTCGCTCACCCGTTGCGGGTGAACCGACCGGGTACGGCGTGCCCCCGCTCACCCGGAGCGGGTGAAGCCTGACAATCACGGAAGGACGATGCTCGGCGACGGACTGAACAGGAGGCACCGATGAGCGGTGTTCGGCGGTTGCTGCACCTTGTGGCTCTCGTCGCGTCGATCCTGCTCGCCTACTTCGTGGTGCCGGTCGAGGGAGCGGTGGGTCGCGAGACAGTGCTCCGGGGCGTCGTGGCCTTCCTGGCGCTCGTGGCTCTGACCTTCGTCGTCGTACGGCAGCTCGGCCTGCACCTGGACGACGTCGAGCGCCGGATAGACGGGCTGGTCGGCACCATCGTGATCGTCGTCGTGGTCTTTGCCCTTGCCTACTACATCCTGAACCTCCGCGAACCCCACCAGATAGACGGGATGGAAACGAGGATCGACTCGCTGTACTTCACGATGACCACCCTCCTCACGGTCGGCTTCGGCGACATCCATGCAGCCGGTCAGTTGGCACGCGTCATGGTGCTGGTCCAGTACGTGTTCAACGTCGTCTTCGTGGCCACCGCCGCGAGCCTCCTCTCGTCGCGGGTGCGTGCCGTCGTCCAGGCGCGCGCTCAGGCGCGGACCACGCAGCGGAAGCCGACGTGAGACGTGGTGTCGTTGACGCCGTGCCCCTGACGGGCCGCCGGGCGGTACCGCAGGCAGTAGTCCGGGGAGCAGAGGTGGGAGCCACCCTTCGACACCATCCGGTCGGTCTCGCGCAAGGGTGAGAGGCCGCCGCAGCACGGAGCCGACTGCCCGGACGTTGGGGCCGGCGCTGCGGAGTCCGCATGGTTGGGTGTCCACGGCGAGGCGGTCCATTCCCAGACGTTGCCGATCATGTCGTGGAGCCCGTATCCATTCGCTGGGTAGTAGGCGACAGGTGACGTGCTGGAGAAGCCGTCCGGGTCCTCGCTCCGCCACGGGAACGGCCCTCGCCAGGTGTTGGCAAGGACGGCACCGTCGGGTGTGGCGTCGTCACCCCACGCATAGTCCTTGCCACGCAGGCCGCCTCGGGCGGCGTACTCCCACTCGCTCTCGGTGGGCAGCTCCTTGCCGGCCCAGCGGGCGTACGCCGTCGCGTCCTGCCAGCCCACGTGCACCACGGGATGGTCGGGGATGTCCTCCCACGTGCTCCCGGGGCCCCGCGGTGCCCGCCACTGGGCGCCCGGCTGCCAGCGCCACCACTGGGTCCAGTCGGCCAGGGATACCGGGCCGGAAGTCCGTGTGAACACCTGCGAGCCCGGCACCAGTAGCGTCGGGTCGGCGCCCGGGAAAGCCGCCGGGTCGAGCTCCTGCTCGGGCACCGTGGCGTGCCCGGTTGCGTCCACGAAGCGCGCGAACTCGGCATTCGTCACAGGAGTGGGGTCGAACCACACGTCGCCCACCGTCACCTCTCGGACCGGGCCCTCCTCCGGGTAGAAGCGCGCGCTTCCCACGAGGGTCGTCCCCCCGGGGACGCGCACCATGGTCGAGGTGTCGGCGCCGGATCTCGCTTCGGTCACGCGTCATTCCTAGCAGGCCCGTGGGCCCGGGCGATCGCCGGCGATGAATCCGTTCGACGGTGTCGGTCCATCCCTGCAGACTCTCGGCAGGAGGTAGTCGTGTCCGATCCACTCAGCGAGCGGGTGGCCGAAGGAGCCGCCGGCGAGCAGACGCAGGACCGCGCGCTGCCGCGCGCCCTGACACCCTTCCGTACTCCGGCGTACCGCCGGCTGGCCGTCGCGCTGGTGCTGAGCACGTTCGCCTCCGGGGTCTGGGTGGTGGCGCTGGTCTGGGAGGTGATCCGGATCGGTGGCGGGCCGGCCCAGCTGTCGATCGTCTCGACCGCGGCTGCAGTCGGCGTGCTGCTACCAGCTCTGGTGGGCGGCGTGGTGGCCGACCGGGTGCCACAGAAGTCCATCCTTCTCTGCGTCGCCGGCGTCGAGCTGGCGGGCATGGGACTGGTGGGTTTCCTGTCGGTCACCGACCTGACCCAGGTCTGGCAGCTGGCCGCGGTGTCCTTCGTGACCGGAGCCGGGATGGCGTTCTACTACCCGGCGTACTCCGCGTGGCTACCGGCCCTGGTGCCGGAGTCGGATCTCCAGGCCGTCAACGGCTTCGAGGGCATGGTGCGTCCGGCCATCGGCCAGGCCATCGGCCCGGGCGTCGCCGGCGTGGTGGTCGGGGCCGCCTCGCCCGGCGCTGCCTTCACGGTCGCTGCCCTGACGTCACTGGCCGGTCTCCTGGCGCTCTCGATGGTCCCCAAGACGGCGGTACGCCGCGATCTCGGCGAGACCACAGGCGCGCACCCCATCCGCTCGGCGTTCGCGGACATGAAGGAGGGCTTCGTCTACATGGTCCGCACGCCGTGGTTGCTGTCGACGCTGCTGTTCGCGTCACTGATGATCCTCGCCGTGATGGGCCCCTTCCAGGTCCTGATCCCGTTCCTGGTCAAGGACAAGCTCGGCGGCGGTCCGGGCGACCACGCGATGGTGCTCGCGGCGTTCGGCATCGGCGGTGCCGTCGGTTCCCTCGCGATGGCGTCGGTGCGGATGCCGCGGCGCTATCTCACCCTGATGAACCTGGGCTGGGGGTTGGCCTGTCTGCCGTTCGTCGTGATCGGCATGACGGAGAGGCTGTGGATAGTGGTGGTGTCGTCGTTCGTTGTCGGCGCCCTCTTCTCGGCGCCGATGGTCATCTGGGGCACCTTGCTCCAGCGCCGGGTTCCCCCCGATCTGCTCGGTCGGGTGGCCTCCCTCGACTTCTTCGTCTCGGTGTCCCTGATGCCGGTGTCGATGGCGCTCGCCGGCCCCGTCTCCGAGGCGATCGGCCTGACCGCGACGTTCACCATCGCCGGAGTGGTGCCGGTCGTGGCCGCCGTCGTGGCCATCGTGTGGGCCCGGCTGCCCCAGGACGAGCTGGCCCACCCGCTGGACAACTGACCCACCCGCGGGACGCCGTACGCTCCGGTCGCTCCAGCCACCGTTTCGTACGACGTCCCGCGGGGTCGTCAGTCGAGCAGCCCGTCCAGGGCCCTCCCCATCAGGTCACTGCGCTCGGCGTCGGTCGACAGCTGCTCGAGGCCGAAGCCCAACAGCAACGTGTCGTCGGTAGCGGTTCCTGCCGCGAAGACACCCTCCCCGATTCGCCACTTGGCCGGAGACGGCGGGCTGCCCTCGGGCGCCTCACCCGGCGCCCAGACGCTGTCCGCACCCTCGAAGCCGTCGGCGCTCTCGACCCCGTCGATCACGACCCGGGTGTCGTCGACGAAGGCACCCACACCGGCGGTCGACGGGTCGGTGAGGTAGGTCACCGAGATCTCGACGTCGTCGCCGGCGTAGGGCAAGAGGTCGAAGGCGACCTGCTGCCAGCCCTCGGAGTCTCCGGTGAAGGAGTTCCAGACGCCACCGTTGGGACCGGGCTCGGTGCAGTCGTCACCGCCCAGGTAGTTGCCGAGGAACGGGTGCAGCGCGAGGAGGAATCCACCCGCTACGCACTCGGCCGGCGGATCCGTCGTCGTCGACACGGTGCTTCCTGGCAGCGACGGCAGGGTCGTCCAGTCGTTCTGACCGGCCGTCCTGGCTTCCACGAGCACATGGTCGTAGGCCTCCTCCGTGACGTACGACAGTTGGAAGCGCAGCTCGGCGGACGTGGCGCCCGCGGGCACCGAGACGACGTCCCGCGTCAGCCGGGCGTAGGAGTCGTCCGCGTGCAGGACGCCGGCGAACCGGGTCCCCTCTACCGGTGCGAACGGACCGCCCTGGATCGGGTAGACCGCCGCCTCATGGCTGTCGAACTGCGGGAACTCGTCGGGCGGCAGCACGTTGCTCGTCACCTGGAACACACCCGCCTCGTCCAGCGGGTTGTCGACCGTCGCCGGGCCCCCGAACGAACCCTCGAACCCGGTGATCGGGTCACCGGTGCCGAAGGCCCCGGGTACGTCGTCGATGCTCGTCCGCGAGAACCCGCCGAGGTAGTACTGGCGGAAGTCGTCGGCCATGATCAGGCAGTCCTCGAAGAAGCCGGCTGTCTGCGAGTTCGGCTGCGCCGTGATCACGCACTCCTCCTCCGGGGCTCCGTTGAGCCCGTAGAAGAGGCCGCCGACCGCATCGCTGATGCCGGTGAGCCCCTCGTACTGCGCGGTCTCACCCGCGTGGACCAGCTTGCCGCCCTCGTTGAGGTAGTCGCGCACCGCCATGGTGAGGTACTGCTGGCGCTCCGCGACCGAGATGTCGGGCAGGTTCCCCAACGGGGTGGTGGTGATGAAGTCCTCCGGATCCTGGGTGATCCGGTTGTCGCCGAGGTACCACACCAGGCCGTCGTAGTGCGCGAGCACGCCGAGGTCGTGCGGCACGCCCTGGGCGTCCACGTCCCAGACGTCGACGGAGTAGCCGGCATCCTCGATCGCCGCGACGTGTGCCTCGTCGTACTTCGGCTGGTTTGTGCCGGCCGGGTACGTCGGGTTGACGCCGGTGTAGTCCTCGTTGGCGATCACCAGGACGTCGTGGCCGGTGTCGGACGCGACGGTGTAGGTGAACGCGCTCGCTGACCGGCGGCCGACCGCGGTCTCCGTGACCGCCGCCGCGCTGGCCGCCGAACCAGACCATGACGTCGTCGCCCTCGTCCGCGCCGCGGACCTGGGCCCGGAACTCGGCGTAGTACTCGTCGTTCTCGTTGCCGTAGCGCTCACCCCCGCGCCACTCAGTGGCGCGCTCGCTCCGCACCCGGCCGTCGTTGATCCGGTAGTACATCGTGATCCGGCCCAGCGCACGCTTGGCCACGACGGCGACCTCCTGCGGGCTGCCGTAGGAGACGTCGAAGCCGTCGACGACGAAGTTCGGGGCCTCGCGCCCGACCACGGACTCGGGATCGTCCGGGTCGTCGGCCGACTGTGCGACCGACAGTGCGAACGGGACGTTCTTCAGGAACTCCGCCTGGACCAGGCCTTCGTCGTCCGGGAAGTGGAAGCCGCTGTCGCAATCGGTGTCGACCCACTCGTCATCCGGGACCGACTGCGACGCCGCTTCGCAGGTCGACATCTCGGGCGTGAACCCCAGAGCGCCGTACTTCTCGCCGATCGCGGAATCGGTGTCGCCGTTGGTGGTGTAGAGCTCCGCGGAGATGTCCGGGTCGTAGCCCGGCACCGCCGGCTCGGCGTCGTCGCCGGCCATCGCCTCGGAGATCGTGTCGTCCGGCGTCGGCGTGGCGACCTGCCAGCCGGTGCCGTAGAGCAGCAGTTCGGCGGCCGAGTGGTAGTTGACCACGAACTCGAAGCCGATCCTGCGGGCGAACTGGTCCATCGCCTGGGTCTCGGGCTCCGAGTTCGGACCGGGGCCGCGGTAGGTCTCGCTGCCCGGGGCCGGCGAGGAGCCCTCGTTGTCGTAGCCCCACTTGAAGTCCCAGTTGCGGTTCAGGTCGACCCCGTCACCCGGCGCGATCACACCGTCGTTGTTGTTGTCGCGAAGGTTCTTGCGCCACAGCCGCTGACCGGGCTGGAAGGTGAAGTCGTAGCCGTCCGGGTTCGACACCGGGATGAACCACAGCTCGGTCTTGCCCAGGAGCTTGCGGATCTCGGGGTTGCTGGCATAGCCGTCCACCACGTAGTGCATCAGGCGTCGGTTCATCTCCGGGGTGATCCACTCGCGGGCGTGCTGGGCCGACATGTAGAGCACCGACGGCCGTTTGCCGTCGCGCATCTGCCGGGCGTTCTTGGTGACCTTGAGCGCGATGATGTCCTGGCCGTTCGTCGTCTCGCCGATCGTCACCAGCTTGGTGATCTTCGGGTTGGCCTGAGCGACCTGCTCGTACTCGTCCTTGAGCCCACCGTCCTCCCTGTAGGTGCGGAAGACCTCGTAGCCCTCCGCGGCCGCGGCCGTGGCCCGCTGGGTGACGGTCTGGCCGTCGATCCGTTTGGGCGCCATCCGGATCCCCTGGCTGCGCAGCCGCTGTACGTCGGCCGCGGACAGGATCGCCTCGACCTCGACGACGGCGTCCTCTCCTTGCCCGGAGACCGGACGGAGCTCGAGCTCGTGTCGGTCGACACCGAGGTCGACGACCTCTGTCACCTTGGTCACCGGCATCTCGCCGACATAGACCTCTAGTCGGTCGGAGCCGCGTGGAGCGGCCGGTGCGGCGCTGGTGGTGGCAGCGGAGAGGACGCCGGCGACCAGAGCGCCGGCGGCAGCGATGATGACGAAGGAAGTGCTCGGACGACGCATGGTCAGCTCCCGGAGGTTGAGCAGGGTGATGCGCTGTGGCGCAGGTCACAATCTGGTGCGCCGTGCGTCTTCTGTCAATGGAGGCGAGGGCAGTTGATTTCCCGTCTGCCCGGTCCTAGAGGACGGCGGCCGACCCGATCAACGCCGTGGCCGCAGTGGTCGCGAGGAAGCCCACACCCATGAACGCCGCCGCGAGTCCGGCCACCGCCAGCCGACGCCGGCGCGAGACTCCCTCCGGGAGCGCGGCCCTCTTGAGCCGGGCCAATGCCCGTCGGGCGGCCTGCACGACCCGTCGCGCCCACTCCCACTCCGTGGCCAGCAGTCCGAACCCGGCGGCCATGACCACCAACCCCGGCCCGGGCAGGACCAGCATCGCGACCCCGGCGAGTAGCACGCCGAGTCCGGCCACGCTGAGGACCAGCTTGGTCAGCAGCGCCCGACACCGGCCGCGGCGCGCCCAGGCGCCGAAAGCCGCAAGCCGGGCACGTACGGCATGAGTGGGCAGGGCCATCTGGTCGCTCTCCTGTGATTTGGGCGTCCGCGAGCCCGCACCTGTTGCCGCAAGCTGGAGGCGGTCGGCCAGCGACCGCCCATCAGCCATGGGTGCGCGAGGGGGGAGTTGAACCCCCACGTCCTTTCGGACACACGGACCTGAACCGTGCGCGTCTGCCTATTCCGCCACTCGCGCGTGAAGCGGGGCTCAGGCTATCCCAGCGCCGAGATCATCCCCAAACCGGCGAGAGGCCCTCGGTGCGGGGGGCCGAACGCGCACATCCGGCCCCGATACGATCGGCTGCGACCGCGCCGCACGGGCGGTCGCGCACGTTCGCGTGGTCTCGACAGGCTCGACCACGGAGGAGCCAGGAAGGAGGCGGGTCGTGGGCGGTTTGCAGAAGTTCGAGCAACGGCTGGAGCAGCTGATCTCCGGTGCCTTCGCGCGCGCCTTCCGGAGCGCCGTGCAGCCCGTGGAGATCGCGGCCGCCCTCCAGCGCGAGTGCGACAACAACGCCCAGATCCTCTCCCGGGAGCGCCGGATGGTGCCCAACGCCTTCCACGTTGAGCTCTCCCAGACCGACCTCGACCGGCTGTCGCCGTACGACACGGCGCTGGCCGAGGAGCTCACCCACCAGGTCCAGGACCACGCCGACCAGCAGAGCTACGTCTTCCCGGGTCCCGTCCAGATCTCCTTCGAGGCGGCCGAGGACCTGACGACCGGCCGGTTCCGGATCCGCAGCAAGGCCCAGGCCCGGGTGACGGGCCGAGCCACCCACACGCAGGTACGACGTGCCCGTGCCCTGCTCGAGGTCAACGGCACCCGTCACCCCCTGCAGCCCCCCGGGCTGATCGTGGGCCGGGGTACCGACGCCGATGTCCGGATCAACGACCCGGGCGTGAGCCGCCAGCACGTCGAGTTCACCGTCGAGCTCGGTCGGAGCGACGACGACCTGCAGCTGGCGGTCCGCGACCTCGGCTCCACCAACGGAATGCTGGTCGACGGCCACCGGATCACGCAGACCGCGCTCCACGACGGCTCCACGGTGAAGATCGGGAACACCACGATGACCGTCAAGGTCATCGAGGAGGACGTGGATGTCTGAGCTGACGCTGTTCCTGATCCGTCTCGCCTACCTCGCGATCCTGTGGATCTTCGTCCTGTCCGCGATCTCCGTGATCCGCTCCGACATGTTCGGTGCCCGGGTCCCCGAGGGCGCCCGCGGTGCAGGATCCCGCAGGGGCAAGGAGAAGCCGGGCAAGGCGGGCAAGGCGGGCAAGGCGCCAGCGAAGCGGCGCGGCAGCCCCACCCACGTGCTCGTGGTCGACGGCGCCAACACCGGCGAGCGCGCCGACCTCGCCCAGGCGCCGATCCTGATCGGCCGAGGCTCGGACGCCGCGATCCGGCTCGACGACGACTACGTGTCCACCCGGCATGCCAGGATCGCCGCCTCCGGCGACCAGTGGTTCGTCGAGGACCTCGGTTCGACCAACGGCACCTACATCGGGACCGCCCGGCTCACCCAACCCACCACGCTCACCCTCGGCACTCAGGTCAGGATCGGCAAGACCATCCTGGAGCTCAGGAAATAGATGAGTCTCCGCCTCCAGTTCGCCGCGATCTCCGACGTGGGCCGGGTCCGCAAGGACAATCAGGACTCCGGGTACGGAGGTCCCTGGCTGCTCGCGGTGTGCGACGGCGTGGGTGGTGCGGCTCGGGGGGATGTTGCCTCCGCTACCGCCATCACGCAGCTCCGGCGGCTCGACGACCGGCCGTCCGACGACCTGCTCGGCCAGGTTGCCGGTGCCCTGCACCGGGCACACGACCGGATCGGTGAGCTGGTCGAGGAGGATCCCGCGCTCGACGGCACCAGCACCACCGCGACCGTCGCGCTCTTCGACGGGGAGCGGATCGGCGTGGGGCACATCGGCGACAGCCGTGCCTACCTGTTCCGGGGCGGCAACATCAGCCAGCTGACCAAGGACCACACCTTCGTCCAGACCCTCATCGACGAGGGGCGGATCACCGACGAGGAGGCGCGGGTCCACCCACACCGGAACCTCATCCTGAAGGCCCTCGACGGGGTTCGCGACGACGAGCCGGACCTCTTCACCGTCGACCTGGCCGAGGGTGACCGCCTGCTGCTCTGCAGCGACGGCGCGTGCGGGGTCCTGGACGACGGTCGGATAGCCGACATCCTGTCCAGCGGCAGTGCCGACTACGCCGCGGTCGAGCTGGTCCGCGCCAGCCTCGAGGCAGGCAGCAGTGACAACGTCACCTGCGTGGTCGCCGACCTGGTCGACGCCGAGGCAGCAGCCGGATCCCCGGACGACGCGCCGGCGCCGATCCTGGTCGGCGCCGCGGCCGACCTCAAGCGGAGGCGCGGGGCGATGACCGGCCTCTTCCGGGGCCATCGCTCGGGCGACACCGGCGAGCTCGAGCCGGTCACCGCCGAGATCCCCGACGACCTGGCGTTCGCGATCCCGGCCGACCCGATCGACCCGGAGGAGGCCCGATACGCGCCCCGGCCCCCGCGCCGTTTCACGTGGCTCCGCCGGCTGCTCGCCGTCGCGATCGTGGTCGGACTGGGCTGGATCGCGGCCGCCGCAGCGTGGTCCTGGAGCCAGGAGCAGTACTACGTGGGCGAGAGCGACGGCGTCGTCACCATCTACCGCGGCCTCAACACCGACCTGCCCGGCGTCGACCTGTCCAGTCCCTACGAGACCACCAACGTCGAGCTCGACCGGCTGTCGGAGTTCGACGCCGACAAGGTGCGCGAGGGCATCGAGGCCGGCAACCTCTCCGACGCGCGCAGCGTGGTCGAGAACCTGGCCGAGCAGCAGACCACCGAGCCCCAGTCGCCGACACCCAGTCAGCCGACACCCAGTCCAGCGGGCAGGTGGGCTGACATGTCGCAGACCTCCAGCCTCCTGGGATTCGTGCATCGGCGCCGCCGGGGCGCGGAGCTGTTCCTGCTCGTGCTCGCACTGGCCGTCGGCATCGGTGCCTACGCCGCCGTGGGCCTGGGGGTCGAGGGCGAGGTCCCGGCCGACATCATCGGGTACGGCGGCTGGCTGGCCGCGCTCGTGATCGCCGCACACGTCGTCGTTCGCCTCACCGCGCCGTACGCCGACCCCGTGCTGCTTCCCGTCGTCGCGGCGCTCAACGGCCTCGGTCTGGCAGTCATCCACCGGCTGGACCTCGCCTTCCAGGCCGAGGACAGGAAGGACGACTTCGCCCAACAGCAGCTGGTCTGGATGACCCTGGGCGTTGCGCTGTTCATCCTCACCCTGGTCCTGTTGCGCGACCACCGGGTGCTGCAGCGGATCACCTACACCCTGGGTCTGACCGCCATCGTGCTGCTCCTGCTGCCGATGGTCCCGGGGCTCGGCACCACCATCAACGGCGCCCGGATCTGGATCAACGTCGGACCGTTCAGCTTCCAGCCCGGCGAGATCGCCAAGGTGCTGCTCGTCGTCGCGTTTGCCGGATACCTCGTGCTCCATCGCGACGCCCTCGCGCTCGCCGGCCGCCGCGTCCTCTTCGTCGACCTCCCCCGTGGGCGCGATCTCGGTCCGATCCTGGCCATGTGGCTGCTGAGCCTGGCGATCCTGGTCTTCCAGCGCGACCTCGGCTCCAGCCTGCTGTTCTTCGGCCTGTTCCTGATCATGCTGTACGTCGCCACCGAGCGACCCGGCTGGCTCGTCGTCGGCGCCGCCCTGTTCTTCGGGGGCGCGCTCATCGCCTACCAGCTCTTCGCCCACGTGCAGACCCGCGTCAACATCTGGCTCGATCCGTTCGCCCACTACGGCGAGGGCACCGACGACCTGGCGTTCCAGCCGGTCGAGTCGATGTTCGGCATGGGCTGGGGCGGGTTGATCGGCCGCGGCTTCGGCGAGGGCAGCCCCGAGCGGGTTCCCTATGCGAACTCCGACTTCATCGTCGCTGCCATCGGCGAGGAGCTCGGGCTCACCGCCGTCATCGCCGTGATCCTCATCTACGGGATCATGGTGGAGCGGGCGTTGCGCGCGGCGCTGGTCTGCCGGGACGGCTTCGGCAAGCTGATCGCCACCGGCCTCGCCGGCGTCCTCGCTCTCCAGGTGTTCGTCGTCATCGGCGGGGTGACCCGCCTGATCCCGCTCACCGGTCTGACCACGCCGTTCCTCTCGTACGGCGGCTCCTCCCTCGTCGCCAACTGGGTGATCATCGCGTTGTTGCTCCGCATCTCCGACCAGGCCCGTCGACCCGTGCCCTCGCTCGTGCCCGACGACGACTCCGAGGCCGACAGCGAGTCCACCCAGGTGGTACGCCTGTCATGAACAAGCCGATCCGCACCATCTCGATCTTCTGCCTGCTGCTGTTCCTGGCGCTGATGCTGAACGCGACGTACCTGCAGTACTACCGAGCCGGCGCGCTCGACGAGGACCCCCGCAACCGCCGCGTGATCGAGGCCGCCTTCTCCGCGGAGCGGGGCGCCATCCTCGTGGGCCGGGACCCGGTGGCCCAGAGCGTGGAGTCCGGCGACGAGTACGAGTTCCAGCGCGAGTACCCGATGCCCTTCAAGTACGCCCCGGTCACCGGCTGGTTCTCCTACTTCAGCCAGACCGGCATCGAGCAGTCGCAGAACGAGGTGCTCTCCGGCGACGACTCCCTGCTGTTCGTCACCCGGCTCGTCGACCTGCTCAGCAACTCCTCGCCGAAGGGCGGAAGCGTCCAGCTCACGGTCGACCCGGCGGCCCAGGACGCCGCCTTCGCCGGCCTCGAAGAACTGCCGGGCGACGCCCAGGGCGCCGTGGTCGCGCTCGAGCCGAGCACCGGCAAGGTCCTGGCGATGGTCTCCACTCCCACCTACGACCCCAACGTGATGGCCTCCCACGACTTCGGAGCGGTCGCGGCCGCCGAAGAGCGCCTCCGGGAGGACCCGGCGGAGCCGTTGCTCAACCGCGCGATCCAGACGACGCTGCCGCCGGGCTCGACCTTCAAGATCGTCACCGCAGCGGCGGCTCTGGAGAGCGGCAACTACCCGAACTCGGACGCGCAGGTGCCGGGCGGACCCACCTACCAGCTGCCGCTCACGACCGGTGCGGACAACGTCGTGGACAACGGCGGCCGCGCCTGCGGCAGCGGCCGGATCCCGATGATCCAGGCGATGGAGCAGTCCTGCAACACCTCCTTCGCGGCCCTCGCCGACGAGCTCGGCGCCGAGGCGATGCGCGAGCAGGCCGAGGGCTTCGGCTGGAACTCCGAGTACCTCGAGGACCTCAGCCCGCAGGCCATCTCGCGCTACCCCGACGACCTGGACGAGCCGCAGACGGCGCTCAGCGGGTTCGGCCAGGGCAGCGTCACGTCGACCCCGCTCCAGATGGCGATGGTGGTCGCGGCCGTCGCCAACGGCGGGGTCGTGATGCGGCCCTACCTCGTCGACGAGGTCCGCTCCCCCGAGCTCGACGTCCTCGACAAGACCGAGCCGGAGGAGTTCTCCGAGGCGGTCTCTGCCTCCACGGCCGAGGAGCTCAAGGAGATGCTCGTCTCGACGGTCGCCAACGGCACCGCCACGCCCGCCGCGATCCCCGGGATCGACGTCGGCGGCAAGACCGGCACCGCCGAGAGCGGAAACCCCGACGTGCCGCCGTACGCCTGGTTCGTCTCCTTCGCACCGGCGGACGACCCCCAGGTCGCGGTCGCCGTGATGATCCAGAAGGCAGACATCCCGCGCGGCGAGATCGCCGGGGGTGCGGTCGCGGGACCGATCGCCAAGCGCGTGATGGAGGCGGTGATCCAGTGAGTGACGAGCGACAGTTCGTCGACGACGCGCGACGGTACGCGCTGGAGTCCCGGATCGCGACCGGGGGCATGGGTGAGGTCTGGCGGGCCTCCGACACGGTCCTCGGACGCACGGTCGCGGTGAAGCTGCTGAAGCCCGAGTACGCCGACGAGGCGACGTTCCGCACCCGGTTCGAGACCGAGGCGCAGCACGCCGCCTCCCTGCACCACCCCAACGTGGCGGCCGTCTTCGACTTCGGCGAGGCCACCCCGACCGACGGCGCGCCGAACGGCCGACCCTTCCTCGTGATGGAGCTCGTGGACGGCCGACCACTCTCCGATCTCCTGCACCCCGGCCGCCCGCTCGACGCCGCAGCCACCCGCGCCCTGCTCGCCCAAGCCGCCGACGCGCTGGGCGCCGCCCACGCGGCCGGGATCGTGCACCGCGACGTCAAGCCCGCCAATCTGCTCGTCACGCCCGACCGCACCATCAAGATCACCGACTTCGGGATCGCCCGCGCCGCCGAGGGGATGGCCCTGACCGAGACCGGTCAGGTGATGGGGACCCCGCAGTACCTCTCCCCCGAGCAGGCCCAGGGCGGCACCGCAACCCCGGCGTCGGACGTCTACTCCCTCGGCGTGGTGGCGTTCGAGTGCCTCGCCGGCCGTCGCCCGTTCGTCGCCGAGTCGGCTGTCGCGACCGCACTTGCCCATCTGCGCGAGCCGGTCCCCGACCTGCCCGCCGACGTACCGGTCGACCTCGCCGCCGTCGTCCGCAAGGCGATGTCCAAGTCGCCCGAGGACCGGTTCGCAGACGGAACGGAGTTCGCTGAAGCCCTCCGCGACCCGGCGACCGCTGTGGTTCCCACGGTCGAGGACCGCACCCAAGTGATGGGCGGGGTCGCGCCGGTGCCGGTGCCGCCACCGACGCCGGCTCCTGGTCCAGACGACGACCGCCGGAAGCGGGCGGCTCCCTGGCTGTGGATCCTGCTGGCCGTCGTGGTGATCGCGGCCGTGATCGGGATCATCGCGCTGGCCACAAGCGGGGACGACGACCCGGAGACGCCGACCCCGAGCGGAAGCCAGACCCGCGAGGAGTCGACGCCCCAGGATCCCACCCAGAGCGAGGACACCAGCGTCCAGGTCGACGAGGGCGACTACGTCGGCCGCAACGTCGACGAAGTCGCTGCGGAGCTCGAGGGTCTGGGGCTGAACGTGAGCAGGGACGAGCTGGACAACCCCGGAGACGAGGAAGAGAACACAGTGGAGGGTGTCAACCCGTCCGGAACGCTGCAGGAGGGCGACACGGTGACCGTCAGCTACTGGGGTGCCCCGCCCCCGGAGCCGCCGCCCAGCACCCCGACCACACCCACGACACCCCCGACTGACGAGACGACCGACGGCAAGAGTGGCGGCACGACCGACACCACGACCGACACCGCGACCCCTGAGGGGGGCGCCTGATGACCGGCCAGCTGGTCGGCGGTCGCTACGAGCTGGGCGAGATGCTCGGCCGCGGTGGCATGGCCGAGGTTCGCAAGGGCACCGACACCCGGCTCGGACGGGTGGTCGCGGTCAAGCGCCTGCGCACCGACCTGGCCAGTGACGCCACCTTCCAGGCCCGGTTCCGCCGCGAGGCCCAGTCGTCGGCCTCCCTCAACCATCCCGCGATCGTCGCGGTCTACGACACCGGCGAGGAGATCGCGAGCGACGGGTCCGGCGTCTCCCAGCCCTACATCGTCATGGAGTACGTCGCCGGCCGGACGCTGCGCGACATCATCCGCGAGGGCCGCAAGATCCTCCCCGAGCGCGCCCTGGAGATCACCAGCGGCGTGCTCTCCGCCCTCGACTACAGCCACCGGGCCGGCATCATCCACCGTGACATCAAGCCCGGCAACGTGATGCTCACACCGAGCGGCGACGTGAAGGTGATGGACTTCGGCATCGCCCGCGCGATGTCCGACGCATCGTCGACGATGACCCAGACCGCGGCAGTGGTGGGAACCGCGCAGTACCTCTCCCCCGAGCAGGCTCGCGGCGAGAGTGTCGACTCCCGTTCCGACGTCTACTCGGCCGGCTGCCTGCTCTACGAGCTCCTGACCGGGCGGCCCCCCTTCGTGGGGGACAGCCCCGTGGCGGTCGCCTACCAGCACGTGCGGGAGCCCGCCGTACCCCCGTCCGACCACGACACCGAGCTACCGGCCGACATCGACACCATCGTCATGAAGGCCCTCGCCAAGCGCCTCGAGGACCGCTACCAGAGCGCGGCGGCAATGCGCAGCGACATCGAGCGCTACCTCGCGGGCCGCCCCGTGCACGCGGTCCTACCCACGCCCGCCGAGGAGACCACGGTCATCGCGGGGGCAGCGGATCCGGCGGCAGGGGAATCCGAGGACGACTCCCGCAGCCGGACTGCACTCTGGGTGGCGCTCGCCGTCCTGCTCGTCGCCCTGATCGCGGCAGCGGCGTTCCTGCTGCCGCGCATGTTCGAGCAGCCACCCGAACAGGTCCAGGTCCCGGACCTGGTCGGCCTCTCCGAGGACGAGGCCCGTGCGGAGATCGGGGCCGCCGGGCTGGCCGTCGGCGAGGTGACCTACGAAGAGAGCTCCGACGCCGGTGTGCGCAAAGACGAGGTGATTCGGCAGGACCCCAACCAGTCGCAGTTCGTCGACCCCGACACCGCGGTGGACATCGTGGTCTCGAGCGGCCGACCTCTCGTCGAGGTTCCGTTCGTGATCGGGCAGCCCCGCGGCGCCGCTCGCGACACCTTGATGGACGCGGGCCTCGAGGTCACCTTCGAGGAGCAGGAGTCCGACGAACCGGCCAACCAGGTCCTGCAGACCGACCCCGCACCCGCAGAGAGCGTGCCCGAGGGCAGCACCGTCACGGTCTTCTACTCCGACGGACCCGAAGAGGTACCGGGAGTGGTCGGCCTGAAGCAGGAGGAGGCCGAGCGGCTCATCCGGCGGGCCGGCTTCGAGCCCCGGGTCGTGGAGTCCACCGACACCACCGAGCCCGAGGGCACCGTCATCGACCAGAGCCCCGGCGAGGGCGAGGACGCCCGGGCGGGATCCACCGTCACCATCGTGGTGTCGGCCTTCGAGGAGCCGACGGAGCCGTCCGACCCGACGGAGTCGACCGAGACGCCTGGCTTCCCCACGGAGTCACCGACGCTCAACGAGCGGCTGCAGGTCCCCCGGGGCTGACCGCGAAGTCAGCGGAGAGGCTCGGCGTAGCTGAGGTCGAGCAGGCCGTCGTAAGCCGGCGCGGTGATCCGCTCTGCGACCTTCATGTCCCAGCCGACGGAGATGTCGGGGTTCTCGGCCTGCTCGCGGTAGAGCTGCAGGTAGTCGTTGTCCTCGAGCGCCTGGCTCAGGGCCAAGGGGTCACCGACGGCCGAGATGGAGTACGGCTCGGGGTAGGGCACCCCCTGAAGCTGGACGGCGTTGCCCTCGCACTTGATGCCGGTGGTGCTCACGACCCGCTGGCCCTGGACGGTGACCGCCTCGGCCCCGCCGAGCCACAGCGCGTTGACCACGGCCTGGATGTCCTGCTGGTGCACGACGAGGAGGTTGAGGTCGAGTGACGTCGCGTTGATGACGTCCTCGGGGGCATCGGACAGGGTGACGGTCACGCCTGGACCGCTGTGCGGGGTCAGCCCGGCCGGGTCCTTGAGGTTGTCGATCCGCCGGTGGTAGCGGTTGACGGTGCGGTCGTTGACGGCGGCGGTCAACGTCTCCACCTCGGCCGTCAGGTCGCCCACCCGCTCCTGCAGGGCGTCGTACTCCTCTGCCTCGGTGCGTGCGAGCGAGGCCATGTCGGCGTACCGCCCGGGACGCAGGTCGGTTCCCTCGCTGTTGGTCGCGCTGACCACGAGGAGGCCGCCGCAGAGCAGGATGACCGCTGGGGTGCCGACGCGCCATCGTGTCCACGCTCGGCGCGGCGGCGCGGGGCTCTCGTCGGCCCTCGCGTCGGGATCCTGACTCATGACGACTACGCTAGCCCCCGCGCCAACGCATCCAGCAATTCGAGGAGTCAGGGTGTCCAAGCAGAAGGCCAGGCCGGAGTTCGTCGATCCCACGAGGGGTCCGGTGTTCTCGACGCGCTTCGTGGTGGCCATCGTGCTCGCAGTCGCGGGGATCGCCTGGATGGCCTACTACTACATGGCCGTGCGGGTCGACCCCGACAAGGTTCCCGCCCCGGATCCCGGAAGCCCGGCGTTCATGGCCGACCTGGGCGACTGGAACTACCTGATCGGGTTCGGCGCGATCATGCTGGCGCTGACCATCGCAGCCCACCCGAGTACGCCGCTGGGCCGCGGCCGCGGCGTCGTGGTCGGGATGCTGGCCTGCTTCCTGATCGGGCTGCTGTGGATCTGCACCTTCTACGTGTTCAGCGACGACCTGAGCAACATCCCGGTCTTCAACGACCTCGGGCAGTGGAACCTGGTCGTCGGCATCGGTTTCATGGCCGTGGGCTTCACCTTCGCCACCCGCTGGGAATGACTCACAGCTGGGGATGGCCCTGTGGAGGAATGACACGCGTGTAGTTCTCCACAGGTGATTCCACAGCTGGGGACAACCGCGCGTCAGGCGAGCTGGGCGGTCCGGGCCAGGATGAGCGCGATCAGCACGAGCGTGTACAGCGAGAGGCCGAGCACCTGCCAGAAGGTGCGGCGCTGGCGCGGTGAGTAGACCAGCACGGCCGCGATCACCAGGCCGCCGAGGAAGCCGCCGAGGTGGCCCTGCCAGGAGATACCGGCCCACACGAACGTGATGACGAAGTTGATGCCGATCCAGACCAGGATCGTGCGCACGTCGCCGCGCACCTTGAGCGCGATGACGAGAAGGGCGCCCATCAGGCCGAAGATCGCGCCGGAGGCCCCGATCGTCGCGCTGTCGACGTCAGCAGCCCAGTAGACCAGCGTCGACCCGGCCAGGCCCGACAACAGGTACAGCGCGACGAACCGGGCCCGCCCCACGACCATCTCCAGCTGCGGCCCGAGGATCCACAGCGCCAGCATGTTGAAGCCGATGTGCCACACCTCGACGTGGGTGAACCCCGACGTGATCAGCTGCCAGTACGCGCCCTCGCTGACCCCGGGGATCCAGGTGCCGTCGCCCGCGATCCGGGTCTGGGTCGTGCAGGCCTGCTCGGTGAGCAGTCCTTCGTACGACGCCCCGGCCTGCGACTTGGACGCGCACTCGCCCACCGGCAGCAGCGCCAACCGGTCGATGAGTCGGCTTGAGCGCCAGCCGGTGGCCACGATGGCGAGCCACACGGCCACATTGATGCCGACGATCACCGCCGAGGTGATCGAGGCGTTCGTCGGGCTGATCCCGCCGTACGCCGTGCGCCCACTGCGGGTCGACTTCGCCGCCTCGGCGACGCACGACGGGCAGTGGAAGCCGACGGCCGCATCGCGCATGCAGTCGGGGCAGATCGTCCGCTCGCAGCGTTGGCAGCGGATGTACGACTCGCGATCGGGGTGCCGGTAACACGTCGGGACCCCGGTCTCGGGAGTCTGCCCGCTGGTCATGCGGAGCCCCCGCTGGGTTGTCCGGCGGAGGCGCGTATTGGGGGAGACGGAGGACGTCGTGGGGCGATCAGGCGCGCACCACCTCGACGGTCTCGATGGTGACCGGCTCGACCGGTCGGTCACCGGGCCCGGTCGGCGCGGCTGCGATGGCGTCGACGACGTCGCGCGAGGACTGGTCCGCGACCTCGCCGAAGATCGTGTGCTTGTGGTTGAGCCACGACGTGGCACCGACGGTGATGAAGAACTGCGAGCCGTTGGTGCCCGGACCGGCGTTGGCCATGGCGAGCAGGTAGGGCTTGTCGAAGACCAGCTCCGGGTGCGGCTCGTCCTTGAACGTGTAGCCCGGGCCACCGGTGCCGGTGCCGAGCGGGCAGCCACCCTGGATCATGAAGCCGGGGATCACCCGGTGGAAACCGAGGCCGTCGTAGAACGGCCCGGTCCGGCCGTTGCCCGCGTCGTAGGACTTGGTGCCCTCCGCGAGGCCGGTGAAGTTGGCGACCGTCTCGGGCGCGTGGTCGGGAAGCAGGGTGACGGTGATGTCGCCCTTGTTCGTCTTCAGGATGGCCTGTTGATCAGCCATGACTACCTCTCGCGTCAGTGGGTACGGCGATCGTGACGTCGACCGTGTGTGCGACCCGATCCTCGCACGTGCCACAAGGTGACCCACGTCTGGTCGGGTCCGGGAAAGCATGGTCGAATGGACGGAACAGACGAGAGGAAGTGCCACGACATGGGTCTTCGCAGGAAGAAGTCGCTCACCGACCAGGCCAGTGACTATGTCGAGGCCGTGAAGCCGCAGCTCGGATCCGCGGTCACGTCGGTCAAGGACAAGGCCAAGCCGCTCATCGCAGACGCCAGGGAGAAGGCGACCCCGGTCATCAACGATGCCCGGGAGAAGGCCGCTCCGGCGCTCGCCGACGCACGCGCGAAGGCGGTCCCCGTCCTGGCGGAAGGTGCGGCGCTGGCCGCCGACAAGGTGGCCCTGGGCGCGGCGCTCGCCGCCGAGAAGGCCGCACAGGGGCGTGACCTGGCCTCGGCGAAGGCCGCTGAGGTCAAGAGCGAGAAGAAGCGCGGCGGCAAGCTGAAGAAGCTCCTGTTCATCACCGGCCTCGCGGCTGTCGGCGGCCTGGTCTACAAGAAGCTCCGTGGCGACGCGGCCAGTGACAACTGGCAGTCGTCGTACACCCCGACCCCCGCGCCCGCGACACCTCCGCCGCCCGCTTCGTCGACGCCCGGCACCGACGAGGCGACCGACGACACCGGTGGAGCCTCACCCGACGAGGCGATTGCCGACGCCGCCGAGTCGCCTCATCCGGTCACCACTCCGGACGACCCGGCCGACGTGGTGTCCATCGAGGACGAGCCGAAGAAGTAGCAGCCGCCAGGCGGGCCGGTCGCGTACCGACCGGCCCGACCACTGAACGCCGATCACCGAACCAGGTCCTCCGGCCGGTTCTCTGCGATCCAGACGTCGATCCGCTCCCACCAGCTGAACAACCACTCGATACGCGCCTCACGATCGGTCGGGATCTGGTCGTGCGGCACCTGCCACCAGCGCATGACGATGCGCTTGTCCATCGGCAGCTCGCGCCAGACATCGCCCACGGTCAGCATGTGGTCGAGACCGGTGTGGGCGACCAGGACGACGTCCGCCTCGGGGGCCGCCTCGAGCGCCGCGATCACGCCACCCGGTCGCGGCGCCAGCACGTTGGTCATGGCCTCGGCCCGGGTGGCCATCCGCTCCAGGCCGAGCTTGCGCAGCCGGTCGATCGCGCGCTGCCGTCGAGCCGGCGTGAAGTTGCCGCCCTCCGGGAAGATCACGAAGGCGTCGTTCTCGTCCAGCCCCGAGGCGAGGGCGGCGATCTGGGACTCGAGGTCCTCGCCTGCGGCCGGGTTCGGGGTGATGAACCGGGCCGGAATCCGGCGCAGGATGACGTCGATCATCGGATCCCACGCCAACGTGTCCTTGAGCACGACTCGTGGCTCGCGGGCATACCAGTGCATCAGCGCGTGGATCAGGACGAACGAGTCACCGGGTCCGGCGTGCCGACAGCAGACCAGGATCGGGTTCCCGGGATGGGCGTCGGGGGACGGGCCGTCGGTCTCGATGCGCAGCGCCAGCACGCGCCGCGCCTCGCGGAAGAACACCCACATCACGCCCTGCACCAGGTCGTAGTGGATGCCCTCGAAGTACGGCGTGCGCACCCGGGCGCCGAACCCCGAGGCGAGCCACAGGCCGAGGAGCACGACCAGCATCACCGCTTCGCAGGTGAGGTACAGCACGAACACCCACATCAACCGCAGCGCTCGCCACTTGCCGGGCAGGATCGGGGACAGCGCCGCGGCGACGATCAGCCACAGGGGGAGCGTCACCCACAGCAGGATGGTGAGCAGGACGACGGCCGGGGCGATGACCAGCCGGCGCAGGACCCAGATCATCACGACTCGTCCGTTGGCGGTCGAGCCTGTCTAGAGGACCACTCGTCGAGGTAGGCGACGCTGGCGTCGTACGACGCGTCGATCCGCTCCTGGATCCCGGCGAAGTCGCGATGGGCTCGCATCGAGTCGTCGCGGGCCGACGTCCCCCGCGCGGGCAGCACATGCGCCTCCACGCCGTCCGGCAGCTCGCTCAGCTCACGGACGAAGCGGTGCCGCCTGGCGATCTCGAACGACACCCGGGCCACCTCCCACGGGCGGCGGGGCGGAGTGAGGGGCCGGTCGATCCGGCCGACCTGGAGCACGAAGACCCGGGTCGCGCCGAGCTGGACGGCGCGGCCGAGCGGGATCGAGTTGACGATGCCGCCGTCGAGGTAGTGCTCCTCCCCCACGCGGGCCGGCGGCAGCAGGCCGGGTACGGCGGCGCTGGCGACGACCGCATCCACGACCGGTCCCGAGTCGAACCAGTGCTCGGCAGCGCGCTCGATGCTGGCCGCGCACACCTGGAACCGCACCGGCAGTTCCTCGAAGGTGGTGTCCCCGAGCTCCTCCTGCAGGCGCTCGGTCAGCGGCTTGGCCGAGTACATGTGCGTGCCGGTGGCCACCGCGCGCCGCACCGTGCGCAGCCGGCGGTCGCCGTACACGTCCCGCGACTCACGGGCGCTCTGCCACAGGTCGGTGAGCCGGTCGATGACCGCCAGCGACGGATCGCGCGCGACCATCGCGCCGTTGATCGCGCCCACGCTGGTGCCGAGCACCAGGTCGGGGACGACGCCGCGCCCGAGCAGCGCCCGCAGCATGCCCACCTCGACCGCGCCGAGCACTCCGCCTCCGCCGAGCACGAACGCCGTGGTCATGTCACGGACTATCCCGCAAGCGCGGGGTGCTCCGCGCGGACTCGGCTCGTGGCCCGGCGCTCGGCCCAGAAGCTGACGATCGGAATCGTTCCGCACACCAGGGTCACGATCGTGAACGGCGCGTCCCAGCTCGCCTTGCGGGACAGCCAGAACGCCGTGAGCAGAAGATCATGTACAGCCACCCGTGCGCGACACCCAGGTAGGTCGTGATCGCCTCGCCGACGTCGTGCGGCTGGGAGCCGGCCGCCCACAGGTCGGGGGTACTCGGGAAGACGCCCCACATCTCGGTGCCGTCGAAGTTGGCGAGCGGCACCCCGATCAGGCAGAGCACGATCAGCAGCACCCCCACCACGGTGGCCATCACGCGATAGCGGGTCAGCGGGCCCTTCAGCTCATCGGTGACGCTCACGCGTCAGAACGTACCGGGTCGCAGTCGGGCTCCTTCGCCGCCCTCGCGTCCCGCAGATAGCGCCACCAGATGAACGCGGCGAACGCGCCGAAGACCCACCACTCGACGGCGTAGAGCAGGTTGCGCACGGCGGTGAACCTGCCTGCGTCCGGGAGCTGCTCGAGGGATGCCGGCTCCAGTCCGGCCGTGCCGGGGTTGGTGGCGCGGTCCCCGACCGGCCACGTGCCCGGGGCTGCCCGGTCGGCGACCACGGCGTAGCCGCCGTAGAGGTCCTGGTCGACCCTCTGCACCAGGTCGGCGATGCGCAGCTGCGGGAACACGTCGTCGGCGGGGTCCGCGTCCGTCGTGCCCGATCCCTCCGGCGGTTGCAGCCAGCCGACGAGCTCGGCGGCGCCGGTCGGCGGTGCGGGAGCGGAGGCTGGGTCCTGAGTCCAGCCGCGGACGACCGGCATGGCCGGCTGGTTCTCCCCGCCCACCGCGAGCGGGGTCACGACCCAGTAGCCGGCCTCGTCCCCGGTCTCGCCACCGGTCGGGTCGGCCTCGCGCCCCGACACGTAGACCGTCCCCTCGGGAACCCAGGTGCCCTCCAAGACCACCGGGTGGCCCACCCGGTCGCCGGGGAACGGATCGTCCGGCCCCATCACGTCGGGCAGCGGAACCGGGTCGAGCCGGGTCAGGTCGGCTGCCTCCGCGGAGCGCCTCGTCTGCCACGCGTCGTACTGCCAGGCGCCCAGGGTCGCGGCCGCCGCCACGCAGACCAACGCGAGCAGGTGCACCGGCCAGAACCGCAGTGCCAGGAACTGCGCCCACGATGGCGGCGGTGTCTGTCTGGGGGGCACCCGTCGATCCTACGAACCCGTGGCGGTGTCAGAGGTACGCGGTCGACCGGTGCCCGCTCGGGTCTCGGCCCTCTGTCCACCTGATCACAACTGGTCTGACCACTTGACCACAGGACCACTGCTCGCCTACGGTCGCCGCATGCCCCTGCAACCCGTGACCCGGCGCTCGGTGCCGGACGAGGTGTTCGACCAGGTCCTGGCCGAGGTCGTCGACGGCGAGATCGAGCCGGGGGGCAGTCTGCCCAGTGAGCGCCGGCTCGCCGAGGTGCTCGGCGTCTCCCGCCCCGCCGTGCGCGAGGCCCTTCAGCGGATGGCGCAGAGCCAGATGGTCGACGTCCGACAGGGCGGCTCGACTACGGTCCGGGACTTCCGGAGGTTGCCGGCCTCGACCTCCTGCCGCGGCTGCTGGTACGACGCGGCGCCCTCGACGCGACCGTGGTCCGCAGCATCCTCGAGGCCCGGCTCGTGGTCGGCCCGGGCGTCGCCGCGCTCGCCGCCGACGCGGGGGGACCGGCGCTGGCCGCCACTCTGACCGACACCATCGACACCCTCGCCGCCACCGACGACGACGTCGGACGTCGAGCGCGCTGCGCGCTGACGTTCTGGGACCTGGTCGTCGACGCGGCAGACTCCCTGACCTTCCGGCTGATGTTCAACAGCCTGCGTGCGGCCTACGAGCCGGCCCTGGTCGCCCTCGCTCCCGTCATGAGCGAAGAGGTCGGCCAGGTCGGGGCCTACCGCGTGCTCACCGCTGCCATCGGTCAAGGGGATGCCGACACCGCCCGGGCGGCGGCGGAGCGGGTGCTCCGCCCAGCCACCACCAGTCTGATGACCGCACTCGACGCCCTCGAGGCAGACCGATGAACAGGCCGCGCCCGAGATCGAGGCCCTGGCCCAGGAGCGCCTGGCCCGCGACGAGCAGCGGATCACCGGCTCCCGCCGTACCCAGGTCTCGCTCGGAACCTCATGGCGTGCCTTCTGGCGGCACCCGTCCCCGTGGATGATCTCGAGCTTCCTCGTCGGGGCCGTGATCGCCCGCAGTGTCGTCGGCGACGGTTCGTGGTGGGAGCTCCTGCTGCCCGCCGGCCTGGTCGCGTTGTTCCCGGTGATCGAGTGGCTGATCCACGTCGGCATCCTGCACTGGCGCCCACGCCGGCTCGGCCCGGTGGCGGTCGACTCGTTGCTGGCCCGCAAGCATCGCGAGCACCACGCCGACCCCCGCGACATCCCGCTGGTCTTCATCCCGTGGCAGGTGCTCGCCTGGCTGCTGCCGGCGTACGTCGTCGTCGCGCTGCTGGCGATGCCCACACCGGCCAGCGCGTTGTCGCTCCTGGTGTCGGTCTACGGTCTGAAGCTCGGCTACGAGTGGACGCACTACCTGATCCACAGCGACTACCGGCCGCGATCCGGCTGGTATCGCGAGGTGTGGCGCAACCATCGCCTGCACCACTACAAGAACGAGCACTACTGGTTCACGGTCACCACCGCGGGGACGGCCGACAGGCTGTTCGGGACCTACCCCGACCCGGTCACCACCAGGACCTCCAAGACCGTCAAGGCCCTGCACTCCTCCGAGGGGATCTGACGCTCAGAGCCCGGTCGGTTCTGCCATCGGAGTGACCTCGTTGCAGACCGCGAACGGAAGCTCGTCCAGCAACGCGAGTGCGGCCGCCCGCGCGGGCTCGGGTACCGCGTAGCCGATCCGGCCGGTCGTGGGGTCGCCCACGCCGTTGCGGAAGGTCGCCGGGAAGGCAGTCACCGGCCAGTCGCGGCCCAGGTCGATCCGGTCGAAGAGATCGTGCCGGTTGCGGTCCATCCGCACCGTCGCGTTGTGGTCGCCGAACTCCAGGGCAAACCCGGCCAAGTCGTCGAGGTTCGTGACCGGGTGCCTGGCCAGGACCGCCTGCTGCTCGTCGTACCCGGCGCCGGGACCGAGCGCCTCGGTGAGCGGGACGCAGCCGCGGCGCAGGTAGGTCGCCTCCGGGGCTGGGCCCCCGAGGCGGGCCCACATCGGCTCGCTCGCCCAGACGGGTTCCTCGGCGTCGGCTGTGCCGGCGACCACGATGTGCGACTCCGCC
Organism: uncultured Actinomycetota bacterium; assembly: GCA_963733895.1. Lineage (GTDB taxonomy): Bacteria > Actinomycetota > Actinomycetes > Propionibacteriales > Nocardioidaceae > Nocardioides. The sequence goes on along the minus strand of CAVTEY010000001.1, from coordinate 104,708 downwards.
AGCACCTGGGCATCTCCGAGCCCCGCCACTCCGGCCTCGACCGCGCGAACGACCGGCGTCAGGTCCAGGTCGGGCCGGAATGCCAGCACGAAGCCGTTCCCTTCCGGCCCGGTGAAGTGTGCCTCCCAGTCGACGTCGTCCTGACCGAACCCGTAGTCGAGCAGCAGCTCGCTGCTGTCCGGCCGCAGCATGCCCTCGGCCAGCAACGGTGCCTCGCGTGCGGCCCGCTCCCAGAAGTCGAATCGGTCGGTGATCGGATCCTCGCTGGTCAGGTCGGGCACCCCGAGCTGGACCCGGATCTGGTCGAAGTCGGTGACGGTCACGGCGGTGGCCGACGCGGGCACCAGGCTGAGTACGGCGGCCGCCGGCTCGCTCTGCCGGTCGAACGCACGCGCCTCGATGACGGTGGGAGATTGCGTCGGCCCCTCCAGCGCGGCCGGCTCGTCCGACTGGCAGCCCGCGGCCACGAGGAGAACCAAGACCGATGACAGGACGCGAGCGAGCATCGTGGCTCACTCTGCCAGACGCGGTGTGGCCGGCGACGCCATCCGGGACCACCCGAATGAGCCGGCCTCTCGTGGGCACTGGTCCGCGTGAGCATTCGCAAAGTAGGCGTCGAGGAGGAGCTGCTGCTCGTCGACCCCGAGACCGGCCTCCTGACCGCCGTCGCGGCCAAGGCACTGCGGGCGCACGACGAGGCGGTGAGCGACTCCGACGCCGAGCCGGGCGATCTCGCCGGGCCGGCCGACGACGATCCCGGGGTCGAGGCCGAGCTCTTCCTCCAACAGCTCGAGACCACGAGCACCCCGTGCGAACGGATGGACGAGCTGGCTGACCAGCTGCGTCGGGGGCGCCGTACTGTCGGCGAGCTGGCCCAGGATGCCGGTGCTGCGGCGGTCGTCGTGCCGATCCCAGTGCTGGCGGACGAGGACGCCGACGTCACCCCGGAACCGCGCTATCGCCGGATCCGGGAGGAGTTCGGAGAGCTGGCCCGCACTTCGCTCGCGTGCGCCATGCACATGCACGTCGAGGTCGCCGACGACGAGGAGGGTGCCCGGGTCCTGGACGGCATCGCCCCGTGGCTGCCGGTGCTGCTGGCGATCAGTGCCAACTCGCCGTACTGGTGCGGTAGGGACACGGGCTACGCCAGCTGGCGCTCGCAGATCTGGACCGGGTGGCCGAGCCACGGGACCGGCGAGCCGTTCGGCTCCGCGGCGACGTACGACGAGACGACCGCCAAGCTGGTCGAGTGGGGAGCCGCGCTGGACACCGGGATGGTCTACTTCGACGCCCGGCTGTCGCAGAACTTCCCCACCGTCGAGATCCGGGTGGCCGACGTGTGCACCGAGCTCGACGACGCGATCCTGCTGGCCGCGCTCGGCCGAGGACTGGTCGAGTCCACCGCGGCCACTGGAGGGGAGGGACCCGTGTGGCGAAGCGAGCTGCTCCGAGCCGCCTCGTGGCGTGCCTCGCGCTACGGGCTCGCCGGTCAGCTCGTGCACCCGATCGACCGGAAGCTCGCGCCGGCCCGCGAGGTGGTCGAGTCGCTGGTGGAGCACGCCAGTGCGGGTCTGAAGGAGGCCGGCGACCTCGAGCTCGTCCAGGACCTGTGCGAGCGGATCCTGGCTCGTGGTGGCGGTGCCACTCGGCAGCGTTCGACGTTCGAGGCGCGCGGTGACCTGCAAGCCGTGGTCAGCGAGCTCGCGCAACGGACCGAGCAGTCCTGGCAGGAGGGCTGACGCCGCGAAGCCAGGCACATCGCTACCGCAATCACTGGGCAGGAGTCAGCCTTGAGCGTGTGCTCGCATGCCGAGGAGCACACCGAACCCGATCACCGCGATCAACGACAGCACGCCGCCGAGTCCGAACCCGAGGACGCCTACCACCATCAGCGTCCGGTCACCCTTCTCGACTGGACCGGTCGGTCCGATCTCGGTCCGGGGGGATTGCGCAACGGCGGAGATGCAACCCGTGACCTGAAGCGCCAGGCCGAGCATGAGCATCAGCCACATCTTGTCTGTCGTCGTTCCCCGAGGGATTGATGTACCTGTCACGATTCTTCGACGCCCCTGTCCAGACTCAGGTTCCTGTGGTCACGCGCGCGACCAAGTTTCGCAGAGAATCGCAAGTACCTCCCGGGACCAGATTCCGGGGTGCGCGTGTGTTCAGGCCCTCTGCTCGCTGAGGACGCTCAGGTCATCAGCAGCGGAGACCGTGTCTTCGTAGGCCTCCAGCGTCACGGCGTCGCGCTCCGCGGCGTACGACCGAGGCCAGTCCGCGCGGCCGGACAGGATCGCGTCCGAGAGCGCCCTCGCCTGTCGCGCGGCGGTGTCCATCCCCACGCCGCTCCACGGGTCCTGATGAGTTCCGGCGTCGCCGACCAGCGCCCAGCCACGGCCCGCGGGTTCGCGAAGGTAGTTCGGGGTGGGGCGGCCGGCGACGATGCGGCCGCGCTTCTCGCTGGCGAGGTAACGCGGCCCCGGCCCTCGATGCCGGGCGAGCAGGCCGTCGAAGAAGGCCTCGAGGTCGGCGTGCGCCTCCGCCGAGCGGGCGATCGGCACCGAGACCGCGACGCAGGTGACGCCGTGGTCGCTCGGGAAGGTGTAGGCCAGCTCGTCGCCGCGAAGTGAGAACTCGGCGCCCGCCTCGGGTCCCGGACCCACGTAGCCGACGACGTAGCGGTAGAGGAGGAGCCGTGCCGCCGGGTGGTCGCGTTGGTTCCGCGCGCCCACGAGGCGGGCCACGGTCGAACGTCGACCGTCGGCGCCGATGACGATCGGTGCCACATGGTGGGCACCGCCGGAGTCGACCACGGTGGTCAGGCCGTCCTCCCTGATCCGGTCGACGACCCGGCGCCGGTTCAGCCAGGTCACCCCCGGACGTCCGGCCACGTGCGTGGCCAAGAGCGGGTCGAGGGTCTCCCGGCGCACCGACAGGCAGTATCCGACGTCGCCGGGCTCCTGCGGCGGCTCGACCTCGGGCCGTTCCCCCGCGTCGGCGTACCAGTAGTCGCACATCAGCCGGGGCGCGCCGGTGGCCACTACGGCGTCGAGGGCGCCGACGTCACGCAACGCCCGCACCAGGCCGTCGCCGCGGAAGAAGTGCGTGGAGATGGTGCCGGAGGAGACCGAGCTCGACTCCAGGACGACGACTCGGAGCCCGGCGGCGGCGAGGTGGGCGGCGGTCAGCGCGCCGGCAAGCCGGCCACCGACGACGATGGCGTCGGACGAGGTCTCGGCTGCCGGCGTCGCCATGGCCTCATTGTTACTCCGACTCCGGCTCCGTGGCAGGTTGAAAGGTGCCCACGCAGGCCTTGTTGCCGTCCGGATCGGCGATCACGGTGGTCCGCGGCGCCCGGCTGTCGTCGACGATCACGGCTCCCGCGGCAACTGCGGCAGCGATGCGCTGCTCGGCAACGTCGTACGGAACCTGCACGTCGATGTGAAACCTCTGGCGCGGCGGCGCGTGGGCGTCGGTTTCCTGGAACCACAGGATCGGCACCCGGCCGGTGGCGTCGCGCACGTCGTCGCCGATGGTGCCGCGACCCTGGGCCTCGCCGCCACCGGTCAACAACGCCGCCCACACCGGCGCCAGCGTGGCGGCGTTCGCGGTGTCGAGCGCGAGCTCGATGGCAGTGATCGATCCGGGATCTGCGACGAGCGACTGCTCGGCGGCGATCTCACTCACACGGCGGGCCAGGTCGACGTCCTGCTGGGTCACCCACTCGACCTGGTGCTGGGTGCCGGTGTCGTCGCGGTAGATCGCGTCGTCGCTGATCAGCTTCAGGTCGACGAAACCGGTGCCCATCCGAACCTCGGGCTGGTGCCCCGCGGCATCTCCGGCCTCGCCGACTGCGGCGAGGAACTGGACGCCCGCGCGAAAGTCGCGGATCGCGAAACGCGCGTGCAGACCCTGGCCGAGCTTCCGCCAATCGGTCAGGCCGGCCGCGGTGACGTCCTCTCCACTGAGCATGTCCATGGCACGCGATCTCCTGTCCGTCGTGGTTCCGCGAGAGTACGGCGTATTCCGGACATTGGGCTTCCGGGACAGATCGACATGGCACGCCACCAAGGTGGGGGGCAGGGGATTCGTGCGGTGGAGCCTAGGGGACTCGAACCCCTAACCCCCTGCTTGCAAAGCAGGTGCGCTACCAATTGCGCCAAGGCCCCGGTGACCGGAGCCCCGGTCGGGAGGTGGTGCGGACGGGCTCAGGGCTTGGTGCCCGGTCCCGAGCCTGTCGAGGGGTCGACGTTGTCGGTCGCCTGTGCCCAGAGCTCCTGCTCGTGGCGGCTCTCGTCGATCTTCTTCTTCGCGAAGGCGGCACCGGCAGCGGCCAGCAGGATAAACAGGATCTTCTTCATCGTGACTCCCCGGGGTGTGCGGATGTTGTCGAAAGTGGGCCTAACAGGACTTGAACCTGTGACCTCTTCCTTATCAGGGAAGCGCTCTAACCGTCTGAGCTATAGGCCCGGGACCGACTCGCGTCAGTGGTCGCCGAGTGGTGACCGAGGGGGACATTACCCCACCGCGAAGGAGCCCCACAAAACGGGAGTTGGGTCGGCAAGACCCGCCACTTCGGGGCCACAAACGTGCCACTTCGCGGGAGGTGACAGGTGGGTCAGCGGTCCTCGGAGAGGGTGACCTCGATGCCGCCCAGGAGGGCTGCGGCCATGTTGTAGAGGAACGCGCCGAGCGTGGCCACCGCGGTGATGAGGACGACGTCGATCACCGCCACCAGCATGGTGAAGCCCATGACCCTCGAGATCCCGATGTAGTTCTGGACGTCGAAGTCGCCGGCCTCTTCGCCGCCGAGGATGTTCTGCACGGTCTGGTTGATCGACTCCCAGACGCCGGCGGCGCCCAGCACGGACCACACCATGAACACCGACACCACCGTGACGATGCCGAACGCGATGGCCAGCACGAACGCCGTCTTCATCACCGACCACGGGTCGATCCGGGTCAGCCGAAGCCGCGCGCGACGCGGGCCACGTCCGCCACCCTTGGGCCCGGTGACCGGCTTGGTCTCGGCCTCGGCGTTGGCCCGGTGCTCGTTGGTGGCACTCGCGATCTTGTTCTGGATCCGCTCGCTCAAAGGGGGACGGGTCGCGGTGTCGCCACGGTCAAAAGCGGGGCGGGATGCGGTTCGCTCGGCCTGGCGATCCGTCATCAGTCCTCACTCTCCCTCGGTCACGTCGGCGTCATCGGTCCCGTCGATTGTTGCATCCGGAGCCACATCAGGCGATTCCTCGTCCTCGTCGGCTGTGGCCTCGGTCACATCTCCGTTTGCGGCGGGACCGTCCTCGGTGGGGGCCTCGTCGTCCTCCTTGACTTCGACCGAACGTGCAACCACGGCCACCGCATCGCCGTCCTTCGGGGTCACGAACTTCACGCCCATCGTGGAGCGACCCATGGCCCGGAACTCGTGGTTGATCGGGCTGCGGACCACCTGGCCGGCCTGCGTGATCGCGAGGATCTCGTCGCCCTCCACCACGATGAACGCACCGACCAGTCCCCCGCGATCCTCGTTGGTCAGCGACATCGTCTTGATGCCGATTCCCCCGCGGGACTGCGTGCGGTAGTCGGAGATGCGCGACCGCTTCGCGAAGCCGCCGTCGGTGATCGTGAAGACGTACTGCTCCTTGACGTCGGGGAGGTCACCCGGTGCGGTGGACTCACCTGCCGACTCGGCCCTCGCCTCGGCCGCCGCCTCGGCCGCGACCTGCTCGGCCCGGATCACCGACATGGAGAGCATGGAGTCGCCGTCACGGAACTTCATGCCGGACACGCCGGACGTCGCGCGACCCATCGGGCGCAGCTGGGTGTCGTCGGCGCGGAACCGGATCGCCTGTCCCTTGCGGGAGACGAGCAGGATGTCGTCGTCGGCGTTGACGAGCTCCGCGCCGATGAGCTCGTCGTCGTCCTCGCGGAAGTTGATCGCGATCACCCCGGCCTGGCGCGGGCTGTTGTAGTCGCCGAGCCTGGTCTTCTTGACCAGCCCGTTGCGGGTCGCGAGCACGAGATAGGGGGCCTGCTCGTAGTCGCGGATCGCCAGCACCTGCGCGATGCCTTCGTCGGGCTGGAAGCTGAGCAGTCCGGCGACGTGGCCGCCCTTGGCGTCTCGGGACGCCTCGGGGAGGTTGTAGGCCTTGGTGCGGTAGACCCGCCCGGCTGTGGTGAAGAACAACAGCCAGTGGTGGTTGGAGGTCGCGATGAAGTGCTCGACGACGTCGTCGCCTCGCAGCGTGGCCCCACGGACACCCTTGCCGCCGCGCTTCTGGGTGCGGTACTGGTCGGCGCGGGTCCGCTTGGCGTAGCCGCCGCGCGTGATCGAGACGACGAGTTCCTCGTCGGGGATCAGGTCCTCCATCGAGAGGTCGCCGTCGGCCGCGATGATCTGGGTACGCCGTTCGTTGCCGTGCTTGTCGACGATCTCGGTGAGCTCGTCCCCGACGATCTGCCGCTGCCTCGGCTCGGAGGCCAGGATGTCCTTGAGGTCGGCGATGATCAGCTCGAGCTGGGCCAGCTTGTCGATGATCTTCTGCCGTTCCAGGGCCGCGAGTCGGCGCAGCTGCATGAGCAGGATGGCCTCGGCCTGGATCTCGTCGATGTCGAGCAGCTCGATCAGGCCGGAGCGGGCCTCGTCGACGTCGGGCGAGCGCCGGATCAGGGCGATCACTTCGTCGAGCATGTCGAGCGCCTTCACGAGTCCGCGCTGGATGTGCGCGTCCTCCTCGGCCTTGCGCAGCCGATAGCGGGTACGGCGCTGGATGACCTCGATCTGGTGCGCGATCCAGTGGCTGATGAACTGGTCGATCGACAGCGTCCGCGGCACGCCGTCGACGAGCGCGAGCATGTTGGCGGAGAAGTTGGTCTGCAGCTCGGTGTGCTTGAAGAGGTTGTTGAGCACGACCCGGGCGACCGCGTCCCGCTTGAGCACGACGACCAGCTGCTGGCCGGTGCGCGAGGAGGTGTTGTCCTTGACGTCGGCGATCCCCTGCACCCGGCCGGAGTCGGCGAGCTCGGCAATCTTCAGGGCCAGGTTGTCGGGGTTCACCATGTAGGGCAGCTGGGTGACGACCAGCGAGGTGCGTCCCTTGCGGTCCTCGTCGACCTCGACCACCGCACGCTGCATGATCGACCCGCGACCGGTGCGGTAGGCCTGCTCGATGCCCTCGCGGCCGACGATGAGTGCGCCCAGCGGGAAGTCCGGGCCCTTGACCCGCTCCAGCAGCGCGTCGAGCAGCTCCTCCCGGGTGGCGTCGGGGTGCTCCAGGGCCCAGTGGGCCCCCGAGGCGACCTCGCGCAGGTTGTGCGGCGGGATGCTGGTGGCCATGCCGACCGCGATGCCGGCCGACCCGTTGACCAGCAGGTTGGGGAACCGGGCCGGCAGGATCGTCGGCTCCTGGCTGCGGCCGTCGTAGTTGGGCTGGAAGTCGACGGTGTCCTCGTCGATGTCGCGGACCATCTCGATCGCCAGCGGCGCCATCCGGCACTCGGTGTACCGCATCGCCGCAGCAGGGTCGTTGCCGGGCGACCCGAAGTTGCCCTGGCCGTTGATCAGTGGTGCCCGCATCACCCACGGCTGGGCGAGCCGGACGAGGGTGTCGTAGATCGCGGTGTCGCCGTGCGGGTGGTACTGGCCCATGACGTCGCCGACGACGCGCGAGCACTTGGAGAAGCCGCGGTCCGGGCGGTAGCCCCCGTCGTACATCGCGTAGAGCACCCGGCGGTGCACCGGCTTGAGGCCGTCGCGCACCTCGGGCAGCGCCCGGCCGACGATGACCGCCATCGCGTAGTCGATGTAGGAACGCTGCATCGACTGCTGCAGATCGATGGGCTCGATCCGGCCTCCGCCGCCGCCCTCGCCGATCAGGTTCTCGGTGGTCTCAGTCACGGTTCGTCTTTCTCATCGTCTCTACGTGTCTCTAGATCAGTTCTTAGATTCCGGGATAGTGGTCTCGACAAGCTCGACCACCGCGGTCAGATGTCGAGGAAACGCACGTCCTTGGCGTTGCGCTGGATGAAGGACCGCCGCTGCTCGACGTCTTCGCCCATCAGGATCGAGAAGATCTCGTCGGCCTGCGCGGCGTCCTCGAGCGTCACCTGGAGCAGGATCCGGCCGCCGGGGTCCATCGTGGTCTCCCACAGCTCGTCGGCGTTCATCTCACCGAGGCCCTTGTAGCGCTGGACGGGGTTCTCCTTCGGGAGCTTCCTGCCCTGCTCGAGGCCGTCGCGCATCATGGCGTCCCGCTCGGAGTCGGAGTAGACGAACTCGTGCTCGTGCGGCTTGTTCCAGCGCAGCCGGTAGAGCGGCGGCTGGGCCATGTAGACGTAGCCGTGCTCGATCAGCGGCTTCATGAAGCGGAACAGCAGGGTGAGCAGCAGGGTGTTGATGTGGTGGCCGTCGACGTCGGCGTCGGCCATCAGCACGACCTTGTGGTAGCGCAGCTTGTCGAGGTCGAACTCCTCGTGGATGCCGGTGCCCAGCGCCGAGATGATCGCCTGCACCTCCTGGTTGCCCAGGACCTTGTCGATCCGCGCCTTCTCGACGTTGAGGATCTTCCCTCGGATCGGCAAGATCGCCTGGACCCGCGGGTCACGCCCCTGCTTGGCCGAGCCACCAGCGGAGTCGCCCTCGACGACGAACACCTCGCACTCCTCGGGGTTCGTCGACTGGCAGTCCGACAGCTTGCCCGGCAGGCCGCCGCCCCCCAGCAGGCCCTTGCGCGACCGCGCGAGGTCGCGCGCCTTCCGCGCGGCGATCCGGGCAGACGCGGCCGCCTGCGACTTGCGCACGATGTCGCGGCCTTCGGCGGGGTTCTGCTCGAGCCACGCCCCGAGTTGGTCGTTGACGATGCGCTGCACGAAGCCCTTCGCCTCGGTGTTGCCGAGCTTGGTCTTGGTCTGTCCCTCGAACTGGGGCTCGCCCAGCTTCACGGAGACGATGGCGGTGAGTCCCTCGCGGATGTCGTCGCCCGACACCCGGTCCTCGCGCTTCTTGATCAGGCCCCACTCCTCGCCCCAGTGGTTGACCAGACCGGTGAGAGACGCGCGGAACCCCTCTTCGTGGGTGCCGCCCTCGTGGGTGTTGATGGTGTTGGCGAAGGTGTGCACGGACTCGGTGAACGAGGTGTTCCACTGCATTGCGACCTCGAGGCTCATGTGATCCCCGCCGACATCGGCGGACTCGGCCTCGAAGGAGATGACGGTCGGGTTGGCCTTGTCCTTGCGCCGGTTGAGGTGCTCGACGTAGTCGACCAGACCGCGGTCGTACTTGAACGTCTGCTCCAGCCCTCCGGCCTGACCCCGGTGGATCGCGTCGGAGCCCGCCTGGTCGACCTCGGTGGCGACGGTCTCGTCCTGCACCGCGTCGGCGATCTCGTCGGCGGCCGGCCGCTCGTCGCGGACCACGATCTCCAGGCCCTTGTTGAGGAACGCCATCTCCCGGATCCGGGTCGTGATCGTCTCCAGGGAGTAGGCCGTGGTCTCGAAGATGTCGGTGGAGGCCCAGTAGGTGACGGTGGTCCCGGTTTCCTCGTCGGGCTCGAGGGGGCGCACCTGCTCCAGCTCGCTATCGGGTTCGCCCAGGTTGAAGGACTGCCGCCAGAGGTGGTCGCGGTTGCGCACCTCGACGACCAGCCTGCTCGACAGCGCGTTGACCACCGAGACGCCGACGCCGTGCAGACCACCCGAGACCTTGTAGCCGCCGCCGCCGAACTTGCCGCCGGCGTGCAGAAGGGTCAGCGCCATCGTGACCGCGGGCAGGTCCTGGCCAGGGGCCGTGTCGGTGGGGATGCCGCGGCCGTTGTCGTCGACGCGGATGGCACCGTCGGCCTGCAGGGTGAGCACGATCCGGTCGCAGTGCCCGGCGAGCGCCTCGTCGACGGCGTTGTCCACGACCTCCCAGATCAGGTGGTGCAGGCCCCGCTCACCGGTCGAGCCGATGTACATGCCGGGACGCTTGCGGACCGCCTCGAGGCCCTCGAGAACCTGGATGGCGGAAGCGTCGTACTCGAATCCCTCCTGAGATGCGGTGCCGGTCAACGGGCCGCTCACGGCCTCTGCCTGCTGGTCCTCGACGGCGATCTCGTCGGTCACACACACCTCTTCGCGACGGGCGGCCCGGGCCTGGGCCCGGAACGGCTCTGACATACAGAAGGTCGCGGCTGTGGTGGCCGTGACCTGACGTCCATGATACTGCCCAGGGGCCCGCATTCCACGCCCCGTCCCGCGAAACGGGGGGATCTGTGGACAATCGTGGGCCTGAGCGGCGCGGGAAGGCCGTTGCACCGCCCGCGCAGGGGGGCCGATGGGTCCCTGTATGTCCGCCGACCCGCCAGATCGGCAGATCTGGACCCTCGAGGAGGCTGTGGTGTGCTGCCCAGTTCGGGGTGCTCAGCCGTCGGTGCCCAGCCGTCGGTGCCTAGCCGTAGGTGTCAGCCGTAGGTGTCGCGTGGGCCACGCCCGTCGCGCACCGACCGCAGGCCCTTCTTCCAGGTCGGACCACTCGGTCCCCGGATATTGATCACGGTGACGGTGCCGTGGCCCAGCTCCTCGTTGAGGCGTCGCACGACGGTGGGCGCGAGCAGCTTCAGCTGAGTGGCCCAGGCCGTCGAGTCGGTCCGGACGACGAGCTTGCCGTCGGCAAAGCTCTCCGGGGTGCAGTGGGCGGCGACCTCGGCCCCGACCAGCTCCACCCAGCGGGCGAACACCCCCTGCACCCTGAGGTCCAGCTCCCACCCGTGGTCGTCCACGATCCGGCCGACGGTGACCTCCAGCGGTTGGGGGTCACGCTCGTCGGGATGGGCCCCTGAGACCCGACCGCGGCCACCCGGCGCCTGTGCTCCCCGCTTCTTCGCCCGCTTGGCCGGGCTGACGCGGGCGGAGGCCCGGGTCAGCGCGCGGGCCAGGTCCAGTCCGTCGTCACGGTGCGGGTGCGGTGCCTCCTCCGGGGCGGTCTCGCCCGCTGGAGACGCCTCGTTCCCCGGCTCCTCGGGACGAGCCGGGACGTCGCCCTTCTCAACCATCGTCGGTCCTTCGTACCTCGCCGTCGCCGACGACGTACCTGGTCCCGGCCAGTGCGTCCGGAACGTCGGCCGCAACGGCGGCGGTGACCAGCACCTGCTCCGCGCCGGCCACCAGGTCGGCGAGCTGGCCGCGGCGCTCGGTGTCGAGCTCGGCGAACACGTCGTCGAGGATCAGGATGGGGTCGTCACCGTCGGCACGCAACAGGTCGTACGACGCCAGCCGCAGCGCCAGCGCGAACGACCACGACTCCCCGTGGGAGGCGTACCCCTTCAACGGCAGCCGGACTCCGTCGGCGGCCGGCCCGCCGCCGAGCGTGAGGACCAGCTCGTCGCGGTGCGGGCCGACCAGGGAAATGCCCCGGTCGAGCTCGTCAGTGCGGCGGTTCTCGAGGGCGTCGAGAAGCGCGGCTTCGAGCGCATCCGTCTCGGCCGGCAGCTCGAACGACGGCCGGTACTCGATCTCGGCGTCCTCACGCGTCGCCCCGCGGGCCACCGTCTCGTAGGCCTTGCCGAGGTAGGGCCGGAGCGCCTCGACCAGGGCGAGCCGCTCGGCCAGCAGCTCCGCTCCGGTTCGGGCCAGGTGCGCGTCCCACGCCTCCAGTGTGGCCAGGGCCGACGTCTCGGAGGAGGAGCCGCGGCGAGCGGCGCCAGCCGTCTTCAGCAACGAGTTCCGCTGCCGCAGCACCCGGTCGTAGTCCGCGCGTACGCCGGCCAGACGGGGCGTGCGGAGCACCAGCAGGTCGTCGAGGAAGCGGCGCCGGTCGGAGGGGTCGCCCTTGACCAGGGCCAGGTCCTCGGGGGAGAACAGCACTGTCCGGACGAGGCCGAGCAGCTCACGGGCGCGGGGGAGAGGTGACCTGTTCACCCGGGCACGGTTCGACCGTCCGGGGTTGACCTCGACCTCGAGCGTCGCCTCCCGACCGTCGCGGACGACCGCCGCACGGACCAGTGCGTGGTCGGCGCCGGCCCGCACGAGGGGTGCGTCGGTCGCGACTCGGTGGGACGACAGCCGGGAGAGGTAGTCGATCGCCTCGACCAGGTTGGTCTTGCCCTGCCCGTTGCGGCCCAGGAAGGCGCTGGCGCCGGCGGAGAGGGAGACGTCGATGTCGGCGTACGAGCGGAAGTCCTGCAGTTGGAGGCGGGCGACGTGCACGAGCGGGCTAGCTTCCGGTCGGGTCGGACGGGTCCCCGGATCCGCTGCCGGCCTGCTGCGCGGCCGCAGCCTGGTCCGGGCCGGTGTCGCCCTCCGCGTCGCCGCCCAGGGGAGGCGCGGTCTGCACCGCATGGCCGCCGAACTGGTTGCGCATCGCCGCGACCGCCTTCATCGCGGCAGAGTCGTCCTGCCGAGACACGAAGCGCGCGTAGAGCGCGGCGGTGATCGCAGGGGTGGCGACCGCGTTGTCGATGCCGGCCTCGACCGTCCAGCGACCCTCGCCGGAGTCCTCCGCATACCCGCGGATGCCGGCCAGGTGGGGATCCTCGTCGAGGGCCGCCACCAGCAGGTCGAGCAGCCAGGACCGGATCACGGTTCCCTCGCGCCAGGACCGGAACACCTCGGTCACGTTGTCGACCAAGTCGACCTTGTCGAGCAGCTCCCAGCCCTCGGCGTAGGCCTGCATGACGGCGTACTCGATGCCGTTGTGCACCATCTTGGAGAAGTGCCCGGCGCCGGCGGAGCCCGCGTGCACGGAGCCGAAGTCGCCCTCGGGCTTGAGCGCGTCGAACGCCGGCTGGACCTTGGCGACGTCCTCAGCGGAGCCGCCGTACATCAGTGCATAGCCGTTCTCCAAGCCCCAGACCCCACCCGAGACACCGCAGTCGACGAAGCCGACCCCGCGCTCGGCGAGATGGTCGGCGTGGACCTGGTCGTCGGTCCAGCGCGAGTTCCCGCCGTCGACGACCACGTCACCCTTGTCGAGCAGGCCGGCCAGGCTCCGGATCGTGTCTCGGGTGGGTTCGCCGGAGGGGACCATCACCCAGACGACCTTGGGTGAGGTGAGCTTGTCGACCATCTCCTCGAGACCGGCGACGTCCGAGACGTCGGGGTTGCGGTCGTACCCGATGACCGTGTGCCCGGCGTTGCGCAGGCGGGTCCGCATGTTCCCGCCCATCTTGCCGAGCCCGATGAGACCGATGTCCATACGGCCCAACCTACGGCACCGGAACCGGGTTTCGAGACGGCGAACGAGTCACGACAACAGGCGCCTCGGCATCAGCAGGTAGCGGAACCCCGAGTCCTCGCCGCCCTCGCCGACGGAGCCGGAGATCACGACCGGCTTGGACGCCTGGGTGAAGGCGAGCTCGACGACCTCTTCGTCGATGGCGGTGAGACCGTCGAGCAGGAACTGCGGGTTGAACCCCGTGGTGATGTCCTCGCCGTCGATCTGGGCCTCGACCGACTCCGAGGCCTGGGCCTCGTCGCCGGATCCCGCGTCCAGGGTGAGCACGCCGTCGCTGAAGGCGAGCTGCACCGCGGTGTTGCGCTCCGCCACGAGAGAGACCCGCTTGACCGACTCGATCAGGGCCGCCTTGTCGATCCGCGCGACCGTCTGGTGCTCGCTGGGGAACAGGCTGCGCACCTTGGGGAACTCGCCGTCGAGCAGCCGGGTCGTGGTGCGTCGTACGCCGCCGGGGCCGGCGCCCTCGAAGCCGATGATGCCCTCACCGGAGCCGCTCGCGGCCAGTGCGATGGTGACCTCGCCGCCCCCCGTGAGCGACTTGGCGGTGTCGCCGAGCACCCGTGCGGGGACGAGCGCGGCCACGGACTCGTCCGGAGTGCCCGGATCCCAACCGACCTCGCGGTGGGACAGCCGGAACCGGTCTGTCGCGAGCAGCGAGATCGTGGACCCGTTGATCTCGATCCGCACGCCGGTGAGCACCGGGAGCATGTCGTCGCGTCCGGCGGCGGTCACGGCCTGGGCGACGGCGTGCGCGAACACCTCGCTCTGGACTCTGCCGGTCGCCGCCGGCATGTCCGGCAGGGTCGGGTAGTCCTCGACCGGCATCGTCTGCAGGCTGAACCTGGCCGAACCACACGTCAGCGAGACCCGGGGTCCGTCGAGCATCATGTCCACGGGCTTGTCCGGGAGGCTGCGGCAGATGTCGGCGAGCAGCCGGCCGCTGACCAGCGCGCGACCGTCGTCGGAGACCTCTGCCGACAAGGTGGCGCGGGCCGAGGTCTCGTAGTCGAAGGTCGAGAGCACCAGGCCCTCGTCACTCGCATCGATGAGCAGTCCAGAGAGGACCGGGACGCTCGGGCGGACCGGGAGGCTGCGGGCAGCCCAGGCGACGGCATCGGCGAGCACGTCGCGTTCGACGCGGAACTTCACGGTGGGTGGTCCTTCGTGGTTGGTCGAGTGCCAGGTGGCGCGCTCGGCTCGTTGAGTTCTGGACTGAGCATCCTGCCATGCGGTCCGCGGTCGCGGGAGGTGCGGCGCCGGGTGGGTTTGGTTGTCCCCAGGAAGCACGCCGAGTAGATGTTTACCGAGGATCGATCCAGTTGTAGGTCAGTGGGAGTCATAGCGTCGGTGGAATCTGTGGAGGAAGAACGTTTGTGCAGGTCAGCCCGGGGTTTCGGCTGCACAGGGGGTGTGGAGGGCACCCGGACGACTCGCGGTGCCCTGTGAATGGAAGGTGTCCGGGGCGGAAACACTCACCGGTTGTGCACAGGTTGTGCAGAGACTGGAGGGCGTGGCCCACAGATCCTCCACAGCGAGCCGGGGGTCGACCCGACAGCGGTCAGGACTGGCGAGCCTGCATCTTGATCCGGTTCGTGAGCTCGCTGACCTGGTTGAAGACCGCCCGCCGCTCGGCGAGGAGCTGGTTGATCTTCCGGTCGGCGTACATGACCGTCGTGTGGTCGCGGTTCCCGAACTGGGCGCCGATCTTGGGCAGCGAGAGGTCGGTGAGCTCCCGGCACAGGTACATCGCGATCTGGCGGGCCATGACGAGGTGCCGGCCGCGGCTGGGACCGGTGAGCTCCTCGATCGAGAGCCCGAAGTACGCCGCAGTCTGCGCGATGATCAGCCCGGCGGTGATCTCCGGCTCCCCGCCCTCGGGGATCAGGTCCTTGAGCACGATCTCGGCCAGGGTCATGTCGACCTCCTGGCGGTTGAGGTTGGCGAAGGCGGTGACCCGGATCAGGGCGCCCTCGAGCTCGCGGATGTTGGTCTGGATCTTCGAGGCGATGAACTCCAGCACGTCCGGCGGTGCGGTCAGCCGGTCCATGGCGGCCTTCTTGCGGAGGATCGCGATCCTGGTCTCGAGGTCGGGCGGCTGCACGTCGGTGATCAGGCCCCACTCGAACCGGTTGCGCAGCCGGTCCTCGAGCGCCTCGAGCCGCTTGGGCGCGCGGTCGGAAGTGAGCACGATCTGCTTGTTCGCGTTGTGCAGCGTGTTGAAGGTGTGGAAGAACTCCTCCTGGGTCTGGGTCTTGCCCTCCAGGAACTGGATGTCGTCGATGAGCAGGACATCGACGTCCCGGTAGCGTCGCTTGAACCGGTCCTGCCGGTCGTCGCGGATCGCGTTGATGAACTCGTTGGTGAACTCCTCGCTGGAGACGTAGCGGACCTTGGCGCCGCTGTAGAGGCTGCGCACGTAGTGGCCGATCGCGTGCAGCAGGTGGGTCTTGCCCAGTCCGGAGTCGCCGTAGACCAGCAGCGGGTTGTAGGCCTTGCCGGGTGCCTCGGCGACGGCCACGGCCGCCGCGTGCGGGAACCGGTTGGAGGAGCCGATGACGAAGGTCTCGAACGTGTACTTCGGGTTGAGCCTGGTCTCGAGGGCGCTCGGGCGCGGAGAGCGTCGGGGCAACTCGACCGGCTCGGCGGGTGGCGGGACCGGATGGTCGACTACCGCGCCGCGAAGGATTCGGCGACATGTCGACTTCTCGACTTGGCGACTCGTCGATCGGCTCGTACACCGGAGGCGGTGCGTCCTCGAGCGCCGGGTTGACGGTGACCGCGATCCGGATCTCCCGGCCGAAGGTCTACGGTCAGCGCGTCCTCGAGCTGGCCTCGCAGCCGGCCCTCGAGCTGGCTGCGGGTGAACTCGTTGGGGACGGCGACGATCGCGGTGCTCTCGTGCAGGGTGACCGGCTCGCTGGCGCGGAGCCAGGCCCGCTGGTTGGGCTGTAGGTCCTCCACGACACTGCGCCACGCCGCGCCGAGGTCGGCCGTTGTCTGCTCCACGGTTCCCGCCTTCCAGGTCAATCGTTCGGTGGCCGGGCCGTCGACCCGATTTCGGTCCACAGTTTTGTCCACAGGTTGTGAACCCGCCCTCCATCCTGTGGAGGGACCTTGCCCGAGACGCACCGCGAAGGTCCGACCGAACAACGTTTCCCCAGTTCAGGGGCCCGTTTTGCTGGCCACTGTGGCGGGGGTCACACGGACCTGTTGATCGGAGCCGATCCCGAGGTGGCGGGGAACCTCGGTGAGGGGCGAACGTAACAAGCGCGGACGGCGGCCCGGGCAAGGCTTCATCCACAGGCTGGCCAGAACCCGGCAGGCGTGGGTTTGACCCTGTCCGGAAGCCAGCGCGTACCGTTGGCCGGTCACCTGGTGTCGACCGGTGCCGCATGTCCACGAAGGGTCTGCCGTCGTGGGTGGGCGGTGCCAGCCGAAAGGCGCACTCGCTGATCCGCCGGGTGGACGCCCCTGCACACCACCGAAAGAGAAGCTCGTGAGCAAGCGTACGTACCAGCCGAACAACCGTCGTCGCCACAAGGTGCACGGGTTCCGCCTGCGCATGCGCACCCGCGCCGGCCGGTCCATCTTGTCCTCGCGTCGCCGCAAGGGCCGCAAGAGCCTGGCCGTCTGAGGCCGGCTCCCCGCCGGCTGCCCGTGCTGCCCACGGCGTCATCGACTCGACCGCGGTGAGTCTTCCGCCGGGCGATCCGGTCCGGCCGTCGCGCCGGGGCGAGCCACGGTGGTCGTCCACCTGGGCCGAGGACCCGCCGGGGACGCCGACCCGCGATCGGGTTCGTGGTCAACAAGGCCGTGGGGAACTCCGTCACCCGCAACCGCGTGCAACGTCAACTCCGACACCTCGCCCGGGAGCACCTCGCGTCGCTCCCGGGCTCCGCTCGTGCTCGTGGTCCGGGCGCTGCCGCCGGCCGCCGAGGCGTCGTACCAGGGAACTCGGCGCGGACCTCGCCCGTTGCCTGCAGCGGGTGACCTCATGAAGTACGTCCTGATCGGCCTGCTCAAGGCCTACCGGCTCTCATCAGCCCGCTGTACGGGCAGGTCTGCCGCTACCACCCGTCCTGCTCGGCGTACGCTCTCGACGCCGTGACGCACCCATGGCAGCCTGCGCGGCACCTGGCTGGCCGTCCGCCGGCTGGCGCGCTGCCACCCGTGGGCCGCCGGCGGCTACGACCCCGTCCCACCCCGCACCACCCGCGTCTCCGCGGGCACCACACCCGACCAAGGAGCCTGAACCTTGATCGACTTCTTCGGCGACATCTTCAGCTTCATCGGGACGCCGCTGTACTACGCGATCTCGTTCGTGCTGGCCGCTTCCACACGCTCTTCAGCGACGTCCTGGGTCTTGACCCCGGCCGGCGGCGCCGCGTGGGCGCTGTCGATCATCGGCCTGACGCGTGGTGATCCGGGCGGCCCTGATCCCGCTGTTCGTCAAGCAGATCAAGGCCAGCCGGAACATGCAGCTGATCCAGCCGAAGGTCAAGGAGCTGCAGAAGAAGTACGGCCACGACCGGGAGCGTCTCGCCCAGGAGACGATGAAGCTCTACAAGGACAGCGGGACCAACCCGTTCTCCTCGTGCCTGCCGATCCTGCTGCAGATGCCGATCTTCTTCGCGCTGTTCCGGCTGCTCGACAACGCGTCGCACGGCGACCCAAGGGCGTGCTGACCGCCGAGCAGGCCGAGCAGTTCGGCGACGCCGAGCTGTTCGGGGTCGTTCCGCTCTCGCGACACCTTCCTGAGCGCCGACGGCGACGTCGCGGTGATGGTCATGGCCGCATTCCTGGTGCTCGCGATGACGGCGACCACGTTCCTCACCCAGCGCCAGCTGATGAGCAAGAACATGCCGGCGGACGCACTCTCCGGCCCGTACGCGCAGCAGCAGAAGCTGCTGCTCTACGTGCTGCCGGTGGTGTTCGCGGTCGGCGGCATCGCCTTCCCGATCGGTGTTCTCCTCTACTGGACCACCTCCAACCTGTGGACCATGGGCCAGCAGTTCTACGTGATCCGCAACAACCCGGCGCCCGGAACGCCCGCCGCCAAGGCGAAGGAGGAGCGGGACCGGGCCAAGGCCGCCAAGCACGGCGTGGTCGCTCCGGAGGCGGAAGCCGAGCAGCCCGAGACTCCCGAGGCGGACCGCCGCCCCACCCAGCGGCAGCAGCCGAAGAAGCAGACGCAGCGCAGCAGCGCAAGAAAGCCGGCGGTAAGCCCGGCCCGGAACCAGAAGAACAAGCCGAGGAAGAACTGATGAGCGACAACGTGACCGAGGCCGACCAGACCGAGCAGTCCGACCAGTCGCGGACGAGCGACAGTCCGACCGAGTCCGAGGCTGACAGACCGACCGGTCGAGGAGCCGGAGACCGCCGAGGGCGAGTCCGACGAGGGCGAGCCCGACGAGCGACTCCGACAGCGACTCCGAGGGCGGGCGACGCTGCCGAGGCCCGCGTCCGGGCCGGGTGGAGCAGCTCGAGAACGAGGGCGACATCGCCGCCGACTACCTGGAGGAGCTGCTCGACATCGCCGACCTCGACGGCGACCTGGACATGGACGTCGAGGGCGACCGGGCCGCGGTCTCGATCGTCGGCGCCGACCTGCCCAGCTCGTCGGGCGCCGACGGCGAGGTGCTCGAGGCGCTGCAGGAGCTGACCCGGCTGGCGGTGTACCGGGAGACCGGCGAGCGGTCGCGGCTGATGCTGGACGTGTCCGGCTTCCGCGCGCAAGCGCGCGAGGAGCTGGTGGAGCTGGCCGAGAAGACCATCGCCGAGGTGAAGGAGTCCGGCGAGCAGGCCTCGCTGGACCCGATGACGCCGTTCGAGCGCAAGGTCGTGCACGATGCGGTGGCCGCCGCCGGCCTGACCTCGGAGTCCGAGGGCGTGGAGCCGCGCCGGTTCGTGGTGGTCCTGCCCGGCTGAGCGTCGTGACGATCGCGACGACGTTTCACGTGAAACACGAGCCGCCTCGACCCCACCAGCCGCCCCGGAGTCGGCGCGGGGGGTGTTCGCCTGTCGCAGCGGCTCGCGCTGGCCGAGCGGTACGCCGGCCCTGCTGGCGACCGACGGCGTGGTGCGGGGGCTGATCGGTCCCCGGGAGGCACCGCGGCTGTGGGATCGGCACCTGTTGAACTGTGCGGTGCTCGCCGAGGCCGTGCCGCCCGACGGCGCCACGGTCTGCGACATCGGCTCCGGCGCCGGCCTGCCGGGGCTGGTGCTGGCGATCGCCCGGCCGGACCTGCGGGTGACGCTGGTGGAGCCGCTGCTGCGCCGCACCACCTTCCTCGACGAGGTGGTGGCCGAGCTCGCCTGACCGGTCGGTCGAGGTGGTGCGTGGGCGAGCCGAGGACGCTGCACGGTGCCGCGCACCTTCGACGTGGTCACCTCCCGAGCGGTGGCGCCGCTGGAGCGGCTGCTGCGCCTGGTCGATGCCCCTGGTCGCCCCGACGGGCGCCTTGGTGGCCATGAAGGGCTCCTCCGATCCACGACGAGATCGAGGCGGCGGCGGCGGTGCTCCGCGAGCTGCGCGTGCGCGGCGCCCGAGGTGCTCACCCTGGGGCGGCAGACGCCTGGTGTCCACCAACCACGGCGGTCCGGGTGGCCTGGGCCGATCCGGCAAGGGTAGGTTGGCCCCTTCCGGCGCACGTCGTCGAGGAGCTCGTCGGCAACGCCGGTCTCGGTGACGCTGGGCATCCGTGGCCGTGGGCTGACCGCGGAGGTTGGTGGCAAGTGACGAGACCCGGCTCCGGGACGCTGTTGGGGTGGCCCGGCGAGACGGCCGCCGAGGAGTTATCCACCGGTCTGGGTGGCCCGCTGAGCGCAGTTATCCACAGGATGTCCCCACTCATCCACAGGCTAGATCCGGCAGGTGACGACCTCGTGGTTTCACGTGAAACGCCCGACTCGAGGTCGCGCGACGACGATCAGGGCGGCGGTTCCGACACCTCCGGAACCACGGACGGAGTCCGCACGGCCGGCGATCTCGCGGACGCCGGACCGACGTTCGACGACGACGACGACCCCGCTCGCCCGGGCGGCCGAGCACATCGTGCTCGCTCGACAAGGAGCCCGGATGCGGCCGGCCCTGGCCGCGCCCGGACGCCACCCGGGTGTCGTGGTCGCCAACCAGAAGGGTGGCGTCGGCAAGACCACCTCCGCTGTCAACATCGCCGCCGCGCTCGCCCAGCTCGGTCAGCGGGTTCTGTCGTCGACCTCGACCCGCAGGGCAACGCCTCCACGGCGCTGGGGTCGAGCACCACCGCGGCGTGCCGTCGACCTACGACGCGCGTGGTCGAGGGCGCCCCGCTGGCCGACGTCGTCGCTGCCGTGCCCCGACGTCGACGGCCTGATGGTCGTGCCGGCGACCATCGACCTGGCCGGCGCCGAGATCGAGCTGGTCAGCGTCGTGGCGCGCGAGAGCCGGCTGCTCAAGGCGATCGCCGGCCACCCGCAGGTCGGCACCGCGGAGGACGTCGGGCGAGGAGCGCTTCGACTACGTCTTCATCGACTGCCCGCCCTCGCTCGGGCTGCTCACGCTCAACGCGCTCGTCGCGGGCGCGGAGATGATGATCCCGATCCAGGCCGAGTACTACGCCCTCGAGGGCCTCGGCCAGCTGCTCGAGACCGTGGAGATGGTGCGCCAGCACCTCAACCAGCGGCTGGTGGTCTCGACGATCCTGGTCACGATGTACGACGGACGCACGCGACTGGCCTCCGGCGTCGCCGACGAGGTCCGCGAGCACTTCGGCGACCAGGTCCTGCAAGACCAGCATCCCGCGCTCGGTGCGGGTGTCCGAGGCGCCGTCGTACGGCCAGACCGTGATGACCTACGATCCGGGATCGCCGGGGGCGCTGTGCTACCTGGAAGCCGCCCGTGAGATCGCCACCAAGGGAGCACCGACATGATCACCGCACGACACTGCTCGCCGCGCTCACAGTTCCCGGGGGTCCCGCATGAACAGCCCAGGCAAGACCCAGCGCAGGGGCCTCGGCCGCGGGCTCGGGTCCCTGATCCCCACGTCCCCGACCGCGACGCCGGGCGACGAGTCCGACGCCGATGTCGCCGGAGAGGACGGTGCGCCGGACTACCGCGACCGCGACGGCCGACGGACTCCGGCGCCGGGCGACGGCACGGTGCGCCCGCGACTGTCGCCGGCGCCTACTTCGCCGAGCTCCCGCTCGACCAGATCCGCCCGAACCCGTCCAGCCGCGCCAGGTCTTCGACGAGGAGGCGATGGCCGAGCTGGTGCACTCGATCCGCGAGGTCGGGCTGCTCCAGCCGATCGTGGTCCGCCCCGTGGCGACCGGGCGACTACGAGCTCGTCATGGGCGAGCGCCGCTGGCGGGCGGCCCGGGAGGCCGGGCTGGAGGCGATCCCGGCCATCGTCCGGGAGACCGGCGACGACGACATGCTGCGCGACGCGCTGCTGGAGAACCTGCACCGCTCCCAGCTGAACCCGCTGGAAGAGGCCGCGGCCTACGCGCAGCTGCTCGAGGACTTCGGCTGCACCCACGAGGAGCTGGCCTCGCGGATCGGTCGCTCCCGCCCGCAGATCAGCAACACGCTCCGGCTGCTCAAGCTCTCGCCGGCCGTCCAGCGCCGGGTCGCCGCCGGCGTGCTGTCGGCCGGGCACGCCCGCGCGCTGCTCGCCGTCGAGGACCCCGACCTGCAGGATCGGCTCGCGCAGCGGGTGGTCGCCGAGGGGATCAGCGTCCGCGGCCTGGAGGAGATCGTCGCGGTCGGTGACACCGGACGCCGCGAGCCGCGCGCCGGTCCGCCGCAAGCCGGTCGCCCCCGGCCTGGCCGACCTGGCCGAACGGCTCTCGGACCGGCTGGAGACCCGGGTCAAGGTCGACCTCGGGCGGACCAAGGGCAAGATCACCGTCGAGTTCGCCTCGCTCGACGACCTGCAGCGGATCGTCGACGTGATGGACCCGCGCAACCGGAACGACCGGCCGATCTGAGGCGCTCAACGCTCGTGTCCTTGTCGACAAAGCGATCAATCCAACATAGTCGCTAGTATCGAGCGATCATCGATCTAGCGGCTTGCGCTGTCCTCGGCGGCCGGCGCGGCGGGCCGCGCGCTCGCGCTTCTCCTCGGCGTCGAGCCGGGCCGCCTCCTCCAGGGTGGGTGCGACTGCCGCCGTGCGACGCCGGCACCCACCAGGCGCCGGGCGGCTGCTCGTCGGCGGGGTAGGCCGCGATCGCCTCGCCGAGCAGCGCCGACATCACGCGCGTGCAGCTCGGCGGTCTCGGCGACCGGGTCCGTCGCCGGTGGGGTGCAGCGGCTCGCCCGACCCGGATCAGGATCGTCTTGCCGCGGGAGAAGTCCCGCGGGTGGTCCTTGGTCATCATCCGCTGGGTGCCCCACAGCACCACCGGGCACGAGCGGCACGCCGGCCGTCGGCGGCGATCCGCACCGCGCCGGTCTTGAACTCCTTGAGCTCCATCGCGCGCGAGATGGTGGCCTCGGGGAAGATGCCGACCGCCTCGCCGGCACGGAGGTACTCCACCGCCGTCCGGTACGACGCCTCACCCG
This sequence comes from uncultured Actinomycetota bacterium, assembly GCA_963733895.1. Taxonomy (GTDB): domain Bacteria; phylum Actinomycetota; class Actinomycetes; order Propionibacteriales; family Nocardioidaceae; genus Nocardioides. The sequence continues at coordinate 81,953 of CAVTEY010000001.1, read as the reverse complement.
GCGCCCCGGTCGACCTCGATGTGGTGCATCGAGCGCATCAGCGGGCCGGTCGAGTCGATGGTCGAAGAGCTCGCGCTTGGCCATGAACCGCACCTTGCGGCCCGACGGGTTGGCGGCCAGGCCGCCGTAGACGAAGTCGACGTACCCGACGTGGTTGACCGCGAGCAGCACGCCGCCGGTGCGCGGGACGTGCTCGGTGCCGGTGCATGTCGATCCGCTGGCCGAGCAGCCGGAAGGCCGGTCTTGCACGGCGAGGATGATCGGCGGGTAGGTCAGGTCGCGCATCCCGGCTCCTGGGGCTGCGTCGGCGGCGAGCCGGTGCAATCGTCAGCGGCGGGTGGCCAGGAACTCGGCGATCCGGCCGATCGCCTCTTCCAGCACCTCGACGTCGGGCAGCGTGACCAGCCGGAAGTGGTCGGGGTGCGGCCAGTTGAAGCCGGTGCCGTGGGTGACCAGGATCTTCTTGGCCTGCAGCAGGTCGATGACGAACTTCTCGTCGTCGTCGATGGCGTAGACCTCGGGGTCCAGCCGCGGGAAGCAGTAGAGCGCGCCCTGCGGCCGGACCGAGGTGACGCCGGGGATCTCGTTGAGCAGCCGGTGCGCCAGCATGCTCTGCTCGTAGAACCGGCCGCCGGGCACGATCAGCTCCTCGACCGACTGGTAGCCGCCGAGCGCGGTCTGGATGGCGTGCTGGGCGGGCACGTTGGCGCACATCCGCATGTTGGCGATCAGGGTGAGGCCCTCGAGGAAGTCGGTCGGCGATCTCCTTGGGGCCCGAGATCATCACCCAGCCGGCGCGGTAGCCGCAGACCCGGTAGGCCTTGGACAGCCCGCTGAAGGTCAGGCACAGCACGTCGTGGCCGGCCGCGGTGGCGGCGTGGTGGTGGACGGCGTCGTCGAACAGGATCTTCTCGTAGATCTCGTCGGCGAAGACCACGAGCTCGTGCCGCCGGGCGATGTCGACCAGGCCCGTCGACGATCTCCTTGGAGTAGACGGCGCCGGTGGGGTTGTTCGGGTTGATGATCACCAGCGCGTGGGTGTTCTCGGTGATCTTCGACTCGATGTCGGCGAGGTCGGGGTTCCAGTCGTTCGCCTCGTCGCACAGGTAGTGCACGGGCGTCGCCGCCGGCCAGCGTCACCGCGCCGGTCCACAGCGGGTAGTCGGGCGCGGGCACCAGGATCTCGTTGCCGTCGTCGACGAACGCCTGCAGCACCATCGAGATCAGCTCGGAGACGCCGTTGCCGATGAAGACGTCGTCGACGGACACGTCGCGCAGCCCGTGCTCCTGGTAGTAGTGCGCGACGGCGGTGCGGGCGGGGTAGATGCCCTGGGAGTCGCTGTAGCCCTGGGCCTCGGGCAGGTGGTGGACCATGTCGGCGACGATCGCCTCGGGCGCCTCGAACCCGAACGGCGCGGGGTTGCCGATGTTGAGCTTGAGGATCCGGTGGCCCTCGGCCTCCAGCCGGTGGGCCTCGACCAGGATCGGTCCGCGGACGTCGTACCGGACGTGCTGGAGCTTCTGGCTCTGGCGTGATCGGGCGCACGGCGTCATCCTGTCAGGCCGGTGCGACGGGCGCGCCGGATCCGGCGTCCGACACCTAAGCATGGTGCGGTGGAGGAGCACCCATGTCGCGCAAGATCGTCCGGCTGACGCTGGACAACCTCGAGGCGCTGCCGGCGCCGTGCCGCTCCTGCCTGTTCTGGGAGCGCGACCCGGTACGCCGCAGCCGGGCCGAGGACCCCGCCGCCGAGAAGGACGCCTGGGTCTCCCACGTGCTGCGGGAGTGGGGCTCGTGCGGCCGGGTCGCCCTGGTCGACGACGAGCCGGTCGGCTACCTGATCTACGCGCCCGAGGCGTTCGTGCCGGGCGCGGCCGGCTTCCCGACCGCGCCGGTCTCGCCGGACGCGGTGCTGCTCACCACGGCGTACGTCGCCCCGGAGCACGCGCGGCGGAGGGCTGGGCCGGATGCTGGTGCAGGGCATGGCCCGCGACCTGATCAAGCGCGACATCAAGGCGTCGAGGCGTTCGGCGACACCCGCGGCAAGGGCAGCAGTCGTGCGTGCTGCCGGTCGAGTTCCTCGGCAGCGTGGGCTTCAAGACGCAACGGGCGCACAGCACCACGCCCGCGGATGCGGATGGAGCTGCGCACCGCGATCACCTGGCGGACCGAGGTGGAGGCGGCGCTGGAGCGCCTCGTGGGTGCCGTGCGCCCGTCGCCGAAGACGACACGCGCGCCCGAAGGCCACCCGCGCGGCGGCAGGGTGGCGCTCTCGGACGCCAGCGCCTGTCCGGACGACTCGGTCAGGCGATGTAGTCGGACAGCTCGTTGAGCAGGGCGGCCTTGGGGCGGGCGCCGACGATGGACTTCACGACCTCGCCGCCCTGGTAGACGTTGATGGTCGGGATGCCGGTGACCCGGTAGGACGACGGGGTGACGGGGTTCTCGTCGACGTTCATCTTCAGGAACGTGATCTTGTCGCCGTGCGCGGTCGCGATCTCGTCGAGGATCGGCGAGACCTGGCGGCACGGGCCGCACCACTCCGCCCAGAAGTCCACGAGGACGGGCTTGTCGGACTTGAGGACCTGGGCCTCGAACTCGGCGTCGGTCACGGCTGCGATGTTCGCCACGGATCTGAACCTTTCTTGTGTCTGACGTCCAGTGCTCAGTCAACACCAGCCGCTGCCGACGGATGTTCCCGGCGCGCCGCCGGGCGACGCTGGGCCAGGCTCAGGCGCCGGCGGTCTGCACGGCCTCGACGACCGCCTCGGTCTCGAGGGCGTCGCCGGCCGTGGAGGCCTCGTGGTCGAGCGCCGCGATGTAGCGCTCGGCGTCGAGCGCGGCCGCGCAGCCGGTGCCGGCGGCGGTGACCGCCTGCCGGTAGTGGTGGTCGACCAGGTCGCCGGCGGCGAAGACGCCGGGCAGGTTGGTGCGGGTGGAGGGCTGGTCGACCAGGACGTAGCCGTTCTCGTCGAGGTCGACCTGGCCGGCGAGCAGCTCCGAGCGCGGGTCGTGGCCGATCGCGATGAACAGGCCGGTGACCGGCAGGTCGCGGGTCTCCCCGGTGACGGTGTCGCGCAGGGTCACGCCCTCGAGCCGGTCGTCGCCGTTGATCTCGGCGATCTCGGAGTTCCAGACGATCTCGAGCTTGGGGTCGGCGAACGCCCGCTCCTGCATGATCTTCGAGGCGCGCAGCGAGTCGCGGCGGTGGATCAGGGAGACCTTCGACCCGAACCGGGTGAGGAAGGTCGCCTCCTCGATGGCGGAGTCGCCGCCGCCGACGACCGCGATGTGCTGGTCGCGGAAGAAGAAGCCGTCGCAGGTGGCGCACCAGGAGACGCCGCGGCCGGAGAGCTCCTCCTCGCGGGGCAGGCCGAGCTTCCGGTAGCCGGAGCCCGTGGCCAGGATCACCGAGCGCGCCGTGTAGGTGTCGGTGGCGGTCTTGACGACCTTGATGTCGCCGGTCAGGTCGACCTCGACCACGTCGTCGGGGACCAGCTCGGCGCCGAACCGCTCGGCCTGGGCGCGCATCTCGTCCATCAGGGCCGGGCCCATGATGCCGTCGCGGAAGCCGGGGAAGTTCTCGACCTCGGTGGTGTTCATCAGCGCGCCGCCGGCGGTCACCGAGCCCTCGAAGACCAGCGGGTGCGAGCGACGCGCGGGCGGCGTACACGGCGGCGGTGTAACCCGCCGGGCCGGAGCCGATGATGATGACGTTGCGCGGTGCGGACATGGACGGCGCTGCTCCTCGATCGGTGGACGTCGATTCAACCGATCGTAGGCGAGCGGCATTCCCGTCGCGGGGACGCCGGGCGCCGGGCTCACGGGCGCGGGCAGCGTCAGCGAGCGGACCGGGCTGCGGCGTTGCCACACAGGTAGACGTCCACGACCTGGGTGTCGCCCAGCGGGCGCGCGGAACACCAGCACCGCCGGGCTGCGCGCCGTAGCGGACCGGCACGAACGAGCCCCGCGCCCCAGTCACCCGGCGGCAGGCGGCACCGGCTGACCTCGGCGGTAGCGCACGCAGGTGACCGCGCGGTCGGACGTCGACCGCGTCGCCGTCTGGCGCCGGAGCCGGCAGTAGCGCCTGGACTCGGCGGACGTCTGCGCCGAGAGCTCGCCGCGGGTTGAGGCTCGACAGGCCTGCTCCGCGGCCGAAGCTCGGCGCGGCGACGTGCCGGGCCGTCCTCGCCCTGAGCTCGACTCGTCCGCGCTCGCCGGGCTGCACGCCGTCGGCGTTCTCGGCGGCGCCGGCCTCGGCGTCGGCCGCTGGAGTCCGCGGCGGTGGCACTGTCGCCGGCGTCGTCGGCGTCGCCCGACGTCGACGACCTGGCCGATGCCGATCCCGACCACGACGACCGCGGCGGCGGCGACCAGCAGGGAGGTCGACCCGGCGCCGGCGGGCGGCGAGGTGGACGACGGGCGGCCGCGGCGGCCGGGCTCGTCGGCGAGGTCGGCGAGCACCCGGTCGAGCCGGGCGACGACGTCGGGCGGCATCGGCTCGGTGTGCCGGGCGTCGGCGAGCAGGCGGCGCACCTCCTCCTCCTGCTCGGGCGTCGAGCGGGGTCTCCGGCTCGTCGGTCATGGTGGTGCACCTCCTCTCGTGGCTGGGCTCGCTGGCCGTCGGGACTGCGTCAGGCCGGGGCTGGGGTGGACCCCGGGGCCTCGTGGATCGGACGGGCGGGGTCGGGTCGGGGTTCCCCGGCTCGGCGTGGTCCGGGTCACCTCCCGGCGCGAGTACGCCGAGCAGGTCCGCCGAGCCGGGCGCGGCCGCGGGAGCAGCGCGACTTCACGGTGCCGACGGCGCAGTCGAGCATCTCGGCGACCTCGGCGACGGGGTAGCCCTCCATGTCGACCAGCACCAGCGCGGCCCGCTGCTCGGCGGGCAGCGTGGCCAGCGCGTCGAGCACCATGCCGGCGCCGCTCCTCGGCGACCGACCGGTCGGCGGGGTCCGTCGGTCCGGCGGCTGCGGTCGCCAGCGAGCCCGCGGCCGCCGTGCTCGTCGAGGTCGTCGGGCAGCGCCTCGGCGCGGCGTACCTTCGCGGCCCGGATGCCGGTCGAGGCAGGCGTTGACCACGACCCGGTGCAGCCAGGTGGTGACGGCCGCCTCGCCGCGGAACGAGCCCGCCCGCCGGTACGCCGCGACCAGGCCGTCCTGGAGCCCGTCGGCGGCGTCCTCGGGGTTGCCCATCGTGCGCAGCGCGACCGCCCAGAGCCGGTCGCGGTGCCGGGCGAAGAGCACGCCGAACGCGTCGGTGTCGCCGTGGACGTGCGCGGACAGCAGCTCGGCGTCGGAGCGCTCGTCGCCTCCGGCGGGCGATCGCGTCGAGCGGTCAGCCACGGACCACGACCTCGGCGACCTCGCCGCGGAAGCCGCCCTCGACGGTCGGGAGCGAGGTCAGCCAGACCACCAGGAAGCGGCCGGTGGCCGGCTCGTCCAGGGTGATCCGCTCCGCGGTCGGCCGTCGACCGTCTCGCTCGGCGACCGGGCTTGAGCCCCGCGACGTCGGTGGGCTGCCTCGTCGGTCACGTAGAGCGCGACGCCGGTCGGCGCGCCGACCAGGGTGAGGTCGACCGCGCTGACCTGTTGCGCGCCGCCGAGGTCGAGGGTCAGGCCGCGCCGGTCTTGAGGCCGCCGGGGCCGAAGTTCTGCTCGTAGGTCTGGGTGCGCCAGGCCGTCGCCGGGTCGCCGTCGACGGCCAGCGGAGCGAGGTCGGGGTTCTCCTCCGGCGGGTCGCCCTGCGGGTCGAGGTCGGTCGGCCGTCAGGCCGGTGAGCGGCGCGGCGGCGCGGACGCCGTCGGCCGCTGGCGTGCTCGGAGGCTGGTCGCTCTCGGGCAGGCTCTCGACCCGAGCGGGGTGCGTCCGCGGCCCAGGTTGAAGGCGACGATGATCGCGAGCAGCAGGAGCGGCAGGCAGCCGAGCGACACCGGCCAGCCGCAGCCAGCTGCGGCCGGGCACCCCGTCGTCCTCGTCCTCGTCATCGGGCGACCGGGATGACGCCGCTGCCGGTCGCTGACGCGGGGCCGGTGCCGGTGCGGCGTCCCAGGGCCAGTACTCGGGCGTCGCGGCGTGCGTGCGCCGGGACGCGGCCTGCGCGACCGGGCTCGCCGTCGGCCGGGTCGGGGGCGAACAGCGGCCGCTCGGGCGGCTCCTCGAACGGCGGCGGCGGCGGTGGCGTGCTCGGCGCGCGCGGCAGAACCAGGACACGTCGTCGGTCTCGTCGTCGAAGATCGGCAGCCCGGCCTGGGTGGGCTGGTCCGTACCGGGGTCGCCGGCCGGCTCCGGGACCGGCTCGGGCTCGGCTCTGGACTGCCGGCTCGGGCGCCGGGCTCGGGATCGGGCGGGCGCCGGCGGCCGGCGCGGCCGGGCACCAGCGGGAGCAGCCGGGTCTCGGTGCCGGGCGACCCGTTGCGCCGGCCGGCGGCTGCCTCGGCCGCCGCCATACCGGTCGGGTCGCCGACGAAGTCGCGCAGCTGTCGCAGATCGCGGTGGCGGTCGTCGGGTCCTGGGCCGTGACCCGCCGGTGGCGGCGTGCGGGTTGATGCACCTGGTCGCACAGGGCGTCCAGCGGCCGCGGGACCCCGGCCCGGACCTGGCGCGGCCGGAGCACCCGGCCGCCCTCCTGCGGCGCGGCGGGTACGGCGGAGCGCGAGACGCCGGGCCACTGGCCGGTGAGCAGGAAGTAGAGGAGCGCCGGCGAGGTCGGTCACGTCGGAGGACACCCGGCCGGGCGGGCAGGCCGAGCAGCGCGGCGTCCACGGAGAAGCCGATCACGCCGGACCGAGCCGCTGCTGGTCGATCAGGACGTTCTCGGGCACCAGCCGGCCGTGGGCGACCCCGCGCTCGTGGGCGGCCGCGATCGACGCGGCCACCTCGGAGACGATCCAGGCCGCCCGGCGGGCGCCGAGCGGGCCCTCGTTGGCGACCAGGATGTCGAGGGAGGTGCCGGAGCCCCACTCGTTGACGACGTAGCAGACGTCGCCCGTGCTGGTCGACGTCCAGGACCCGCAGGATCCGCCGGTCGAGCACCGTCGCCGACCGCCGGGCGGCCTCCATCATGCCCTCGGCCCGGTCGTCGTCGGCCGCGATGACGTGCACGGCGACGTGCCGGTCGAGGATGCGGTCGTGGGCTCGCCAGAACCGGCCGTTCCCGCTCTCGCTGAGCAGGTCGACCAGCAGGTAGCGGCCGGCCAGGACGTCGCCCGGTCGGATCGAGTTCGGCACTGGGTGCGTGCCTCCTCCCGGCGTGGCTCGGCTGGACGTCTGACGTTCGGGCGTCGGTCACGCCCTACCCCGTCATCGTAGGACGCTTCATCCGCGTCGTGCGGAGGGCAGGCGCCGCGTCACCGTGTCCAGCACGTCGGTCACCTCCCGCAGCCGCAGCAGCCGGGCGAGCGACGACGAACACGACCACGTCGACGACGGTCACCACGAGCGGCGCGCAGGGCGGCGACGGCCGAGGTTCGGGTCGTCGCCGAGCCGTGTCCAGCAGCAGCGCCGACGCCGTAGCGCCACGGCGGTGGAGCCGCGGCGGCGACCAGCAGCCGGACCAGGAACGCGCAGCAGCCGCGCGGTGCCCAGACCGCCGAGCGCGTGGCGCAGCACGAGGTAGGACAGCAGCCGAGCCGACGGCGTACGCCGCGGTGTAGGCGAGCGACCAGCGCCGGCGAGGTGTCCCTCGGCGTCGGTCACGCGGACCAGCACGACCGCGGCGACGATGTTGACGGCGGCGACGACGCACTGGATCCAGAACACCGTGCGGGTCCGCTCGAGGGCGTAGAAGCCGCGCAGCATCAGGTAGTGGACGGTGAAGAAGACCAGGCCCGACGCCGAACAGGGCGAGCGTCGGGGCGAACAGCTCGTAGTCGTCCTGGCCGGCGCCCCAGCCCCAGATCACGTGGGAGAGGTCGCGCGGCGATGACCGGCAGCAGCAGCGCGAACGGGATCACGACCGCGAGCGCGCTGCGCATCGCGACATCCCGAGGGTGCGGGCCAGGCCGGCGACAGTCGGCTCGGCGGCGTGCGCGCTGAGCCGGGGCAGGATCGCGGTCGCCAGCGAGACGGTGATGACCGAGTGCGGCACCATCACGATCAGGAAGCGTAGGAGTAGACCGTGTAGCCGGTGCCGTCGGCGCCGGGCGGCCGCGTCGGCGGTGCCGCTCGGAGGCCAGCCGGACCACGACGGTGTAGGCGATCTGGTTGACGATGACGAACAGCACCGTCCACACGCCGAGCCGCAGGGTGTGGCCGAGCCCGGTGTCGCGGAAGTCGAAGCGCGGCCGGTAGCGGAAGCCGGCGGCCCGCAGGTACGGCAGCAGGATCAGGAACTGCGCGACGATGCCGAGCGTGGAGCCGAGGCCGAGCAGCGCCTCCTGGCCGGTGGTGAAGGCGCCGGTCCGCTCGGCGCTCGGCGGCCGGCCCGAAGACGACCAGGTAGACCACGAGCACGCGCGACCGCGATCACGTTGTTGGCGATCGGCGCCCACATCATCGGCCCGAACCGGCCGCGGGCGTTGAGGATCTGGCCGACCAGGACGAACATCCCGTAGAAGAAGACCTGCGGGCAGGCAGAACCGGGCGAAGTCGATGACCGACTCGCGCTGGGCGGCCAGCTCGGCGCTGTCGTAGCCTGGCGTCGAGGAAGATGCTGCATCACCCAGGGCGCGGCCACCACCAGCAGGATCGTCACGAGCGCCGAGGAACAGCGACGCCAGCGTCATCACCCGGTTGGTGTAGGCCTCGCCGCCGTCGGCGTCGTTCCTCATCGCCCGCACCAGCTGGGGGACGAGCACGGCGTTGAAGATGCCGCCCGCCAGCAGGATGTAGAGCATGTTCGGGACCGTGTTGCGCGATGTTGAACAGGTCGGCGTGCAGCGCGCTGCCGAGCGCCGCGACCAGCAGCGCCGAGCGGACGAAGCCGCTCATCCGGGAGACCACGGTGCCGGCGGCCATCACCGCGGTGGAGGTGAGGATCCGGGCTGGCCGTCGCGTCGCGCGTCTCGTCGGCCGGAGTTCGTCGGGCCGGACGTCATGCGGGCACCGCGTGGACGCAGGGGCGTTCCGAGGTCTTCATGCTCGAGCCCTCGTGCCTGACGTACCCGCCGGACGAGGCGTACGGCGATCGCGCCGAACAGCAGCGCGACGCCGGTGCCGAGGATCAGCCAGATCACCTGGCTCACCTGGACCGAGCGGATCGGCAGCGTCGTCCGACGAGCCGAGCGGGGTGCCGTCCTCGTCGGTGACGACGCAGCTGACGTTGTGGACGCCGAGCCGGTCCGTGCGCCGCCTCGAGGAGGACCGAGGTGCTGCCATCCGGCGGCGAGGTCGATCGTCTCGGTGTCCTCGATGGTGAGGGGCGCTCGGCGTCGCGACGGCGACCCGCACCGTCACCGGGTGGTCGAGCCGGTTGGTGACCGTGGCCGCGAACCGGCCGCTGGTGCTGGCCAAGGTGACCGCGCGCGGTGCCTCGACCTCGATCGAGGCGAGCTGGCCGGAGATCCAGCGCGCGAGACCGGTCGGCGTCGGCGCGCGGCGGACTGCGGGTCGCTCGCGGCTGGCGTAGGAGAGGCTGTTCAGGACTCTGTCCACGACCTCGCCGTCGACCGTGTCGTTGCGGGCCAGCACGTTCTGCAGGGTCGTCACCGAGTGCCGGCCAGCGCCGGGCCGAGGTGAAGTTCGCGGCGTCGAGCTCGCGGCTGACCTGGCTGCGTCGGGGTAGTCGAGGCCGCCGTTCTCGGTCACGGTGACGCGCGGCGAGGTCGAGGTCGTCGACCTCGGCGAGGTTCGAGCCAGTCGACGTCGAGGCCGTCGAAGAAGCCGGTGGTGCTGTCCGGGCTCCACTGCGGGGGCAGCACCACCACCAGCGGCTGACGGCCTCCGGGTCGAGCAGCCCGCACGGCGGCCTCGCTGAGGATCCGCTGCCGCACGGCGAGAGGTGCCAGTGGGTCGCCGGGTCCCGGGCCGCCCTCGGCCGCAGCCGCCGAGGTGATGGTCAGGTCCCGGTCGGCGAAGCGCGCCGCGGCCGGCGGCGTTCTCTCGGCGAACATCCGGTCGGACACCAGGATGGTCGAGTTCTTCCGGGCGATGCGGATGCCGTCCGGGTCTGACGTACCCGCTGGGCGAAGCGATCGCCGGAGTGGTCGTCAGGCCCCAGGGCTGCAGGTCGGTGCCGGCGGCGCTCCGGGCACGGCGGTACATCTCCGGATCCCGGCGCGCGGCGGCAGACATGTCGAGGTCGCCGTAGGGGAGGGCGAGGATCTGGTCACCCTCCAGCGCCTCCCCGAAGCGGTCCAGCCAGGCGAGGCCGGGTTCGGTGGCGACGTTCGCCGGCGGCGGTTCGGCACCGCTGTCTTCGTCATCGGTTTCGTCGGAGGGTGTCCCCTCGGTCGGCCCCGGGGTCGGTGACTCTTCGTCGCCCGGGCCCTCCGGTTCCACGGTGTCCTCGAGCGAACGCGGCCGGTTGCCGGCGACCAGGTGTCGAACTGCGTCCGGGACGGCCGGGTCGACCAGCCAGGTGACGGGGGTGGAGCCGGCGGCTGCGCCGAAGTCCACCAGTGAGCGGAGCGATCCCCCGCTGTCCAGGGAGCGCGCCCAGCCGTCGGACGTCCGTCAGGCTGCCGTCCGGCGCGTAGCGGACCTCGCGCCGGATGGGGATCACCAGCGCGGTGTCGACGCTGTCCAGGGTGCGCGGAGGGACCAGCGGGCACGAACGTCCGCGCCCGGCCGTCCGCCATGCCGTCGCGTAGCTCGCCGGACTCGCCCAGCGCGTGAACGCCGAACCAGTAGACGCCCGGTGCCTCGACACCGAGCCGGGCCCGTGAGATCTCGATCGAGAACTGCGACGACTCACCGGGCTCGAGGGAGTCGATGGTGTCGAAGGTGCCGGGCACGGTGATCCGTTCCCCGACCGGCTCCTCCGGATCGAGGGCGGCCTGCTCCTCGAGCTCCTCGGCGCTGGTGATCGGGGTGTCGGAGATGAACACGTGCGTGTTGATGGCCACCCATCGGTCGTCGGTGTTGTTGGTCACCGATCCCGTGAGTCGCACGGGCCCACGGGCCGGAAGGTACGACGGGGTCAGCGTGTCGATGCTGACGGCCAGCGGCCTCTCGACTGCGGCAGGTGCCGGCTGTTCGGCCTGCGCTGGAGCCGCGGCCATGGTCGCTGCCACCGCCATGAGGGCAGGCAGCAGTGACCACGGGCGAAGCACGGCGTCGACTCTATCCGGCGCGATTCTTCGGGACCCGGGCCGGCCGATAGAGTTGCTGGCCGTGTCCGACGCGCCCGTGCCACCTCTGCAGATGTCGGACGCGCAGCGCTCGGTGGCCGCCGAGCTCGACCGGATCTCGCCGGTCATCGACGAGCTCGGTCGGAGGTTCCAGGACGCCGGTCACGAGCTGGCTCTCGTGGGTGGCCCGGTACGGGACGCGATGCTCGGCAGGCACCACAACGACCTCGACTTCGCCACCTCGGCGCGGCCCGAAGTCACCGAGGACCTGCTGCGTCCCTGGGCCGACGCGGTCTGGGACATGGGCCGCGCATTCGGGACCATCGGCTGCCGCAAGGGGGACTGGCACGTCGAGATCACGACGTACCGCTCCGACGCCTACGAGCCCGACTCCCGCAAGCCGGCCGTGGACTTCGGCGACAGCCTCGCCGGTGATCTTGGCCGGCGCGACTTCACGGTCAACGCGATGGCGGTGCGGGTGCCGGACCGCACCTTCGAGGACCCGTACGGCGGCGTGGTCGACCTCGCCCACCGGCTGCTGACCACCCCGGGGCGACCGGAGGACTCCTTCTCCGACGATCCGCTGCGGATGATGCGGGCCGCGCGGTTCGCCGCCCAGCTCGGCTTCGCGGTGGACCCGTCGGTCGTCGCCGCCATGACCGCCATGGCCGGGAGGATCGAGATCGTGTCCGCCGAGCGAGTCCGCGACGAGCTGGTCAAGCTCGTCTGCGCGCCGCACCCGCGGCCGGGCCTGACCCTCCTGGTGGACACCGGGCTCGCCAACCACGTCCTGCCCGAGCTGCCGGCCCTGGCGCTGGAGCGCGACGAGCACCACCGGCACAAGGACGTCTACCAGCACACCCTGACCGTCCTGGAGCAGTCGATCGGACTTCGAGGACCGGCTGCCCGGTGGCGGGCCCGACTTCGTCTCGCGGTTCGCGGCGCTGATGCACGACGTCGGCAAGCCGCGGACGCGGCGGTTCCTCGACGACGGCAGCGTGACCTTCCACCACCACGACGTGGTCGGCGCCAAGATGACCCGCAAGCGGATGGCGGCGCTCCGGTTCTCCAACGACCAGATCGACGCGGTGTCGAAGCTGGTCGAGCTGCACCTGCGCTTCCACGGCTATGGCGCGGGCGAATGGACCGACTCGGCCGTGCGCCGTTACGTGCGCGACGCGGGTGACCAGGTCGAGCGGCTGCACGTTCTGACCCGCGCCGACTGCACGACTCGCAACCGCCGAAAGGCCGAGCGGTTGCGCCGCACCTACGACGAGCTCGAGGCCCGGATCGCCCGCCTGTCGGAGCAGGAGGAACTGGCGGCCATCCGGCCCGACCTCGACGGCAACGAGATCATGGAGATCCTGGGCATCGACTCCGGACCGGACGTCGGCGCGGCGTACCGGTTCCTGCTCGAGCAGCGGCTGGAGAACGGTCCGCAGTCTCCCGAGACGGCGCGCGAGGCACTGCTCGAGTGGTGGGCGTCCCGACCCGATAGTTGAGCCGGAGGGCTACTCCTCGCCGCGGATGAAGGCCTCGACGCGGCGCCTGCCCTCGTCGTCGGGCAGCTGCACCGGCGGCGACTTCATGAGGTACGACGACGCCGAGATGATCGGGCCACCGAGGCCGCGGTCCTTGGCGATCTTCGCCGCCCGGATCGCGTCGATGATGATGCCGGCGGAGTTGGGGGAGTCCCAGACCTCGAGCTTGTACTCCATGTTGAGCGGCACGTCGCCGAACGCGCGACCCTCGAGCCGGACGTAGGCCCACTTGCGGTCGTCGAGCCAGGCGACGTAGTCGGACGGACCGATGTGCACGTTGCGGTCGCCGAGCTGGTGCTCGATGTTCGAGGTGACGGCCTGGGTCTTGGAGATCTTCTTCGACTCCAGACGCTCGCGCTCGAGCATGTTCTTGAAGTCCATGTTGCCGCCGACGTTGAGCTGGAAGGTGCGGTCCAGGACGACGCCGCGGTCCTCGAACAGCTTCGCCAGCACCCGGTGGGTGATCGTCGCGCCGACCTGGCTCTTGATGTCGTCGCCGATGATCGGGACGCCGGCGTCCTCGAACTTCTTGGCCCACTCGGGGTCGGAGGCGATGAACACCGGGAGCGCGTTGACGAACGCGACACCCGCGTCGATGGCGCACTGGGCGTAGAACTTGTCCGCCGCCTCCGAGCCCACCGGCAGGTAGGAGACGAGGACGTCGGCGCGGGTCGCGCGGAGCACCTGGACGACGTCGACCGGGTCGGCGTCGGACTCGTCGATCGTCTGCTTGTAGTACTTGCCGAGGCCGTCCAGCGTGTGCCCCCGCTGCACCGTGATCCCCGTGGGCGGGATGTCGCAGATCTTGATCGTGTTGTTCTCCGACGCCGCGGTCGCCTCCGCGAGGTCGAAGCCGACCTTCTTGGCGTCGACGTCGAACGCGGCGACGAACTCCACGTCGGCGACGTGGTAGTCACCGAACGTGACGTGCATCAGGCCGGGCACGGTGCCGCTGGGGTCGGCGCCCTTGTAGTACTCGACGCCCTGGATCAGGGAGGTGGCGCAGTTGCCGACTCCCACGATTGCTACTCGAACCGAACCCATCGGGTTTCCTTCCTTGTCACTCTTCCGCTGCTGCGTTATGACGTTCGTTGCGTGGCTCATGTCGTTGTCCGGGTCGCGCCTCAGGTGGTCGCGTCCGCCGAGGGGCTGGCCCGTCGCTTGTCGGGACGCTTGTCCGGGCGCTTCTTCCCGGCGTCGGGCGGCGTCTCCCCGGCCTCGGGCGGATCGCCACCGGTGCGCTCGGCGTTGATGAGGTCCGAGAGCCAGCGCACCTCGCGCTCGACGGACTCCACACCGTGGCGCTGGAGCTCCTCGGCGTACCGGTTCACTTCCTTCTGCGTCATCGACAGCTGGTTCTGTACCCGCTCGAGTCGCTCCTGGAGCCGGGTACGCCGGCCCTCGAGGACGCGCAGGCGGATCTCCATGTCGGTGCGGCCGAAGAAGGCGAACCGGATGTCGAAGTTGTCGTCCTCCCACGCCGTGGGGCCCACCTCGGACATCAGCCTCTGGAACTCGCTGTTGCCGAGGTCGGTGAGCTGGTAGACGATGCGCGGTCGTCGGGTGACGGGCGTGCTGGTCGCTGCGGTCTCTTCGATCAGGCCGGCCCGAACATCTTCTTCAGCGCGGGATAGAGCGAGCCGTAGGAGAGCACCCGGCTCCATCCCAGCATCAGGTTGAGGCGCTTGCGGAGCACGTAGCCGTGCATGGGTCCCTCGTGCAGCAGTCCGAGGACTGCCAGCTCGATGGTTTCGCCACGTCGTGCCACGCGACCTATCGTAGCGATATATCCGGCGATCCGTGAACCCGGCCCTTGACCGTGTGCCCCATGTCTCGTCGCCGTGGCTTGGGCGCTGGCCCCTACGGTTGCGTACCCTGTATCGAGGTGCGCCCACGCGCACCGTTTGTCTGTACCCCAGCCCTTCGGAGCCCTGACGTTGAGTGGAAAGAGACGAGCCGCCGGTCCTGCCGTGACCAAGAAGAAGTCGAAGCGACCCGTCGGCCGGCACGACCGCATGAAGAAGGTCGGCAAGTGGCTGCTCATCGTCGGCCTGGTGGGGACGCTGGTCATGGCCGGGGCCTTCGTGTTCCTCTACCAGACGACCGACATCCCGGACCCGAACGAGGACTTCCAGACCCAGACGTCGTTCGTCTACTTCGCCGACGGTAAGACCGAGCTGGGCCGCTTCGCCACGCAGAACCGCGAGTCGATCCCGCTCGACGAGATGCCGGAGACGGTCAAGGACGCGGTCGTGGCGGCCGAGAACCAGACCTTCTGGACCGACAGCGGGATCGACCCCAAGGGCATCGTCCGGGCGGCCTTCAACAACGCGCAGGGGAACGCGACCCAGGGTGCCTCGACGATCACCCAGCAGTACGTCAAGATCCTCTACCTGACCCAGGAGCAGACCCTCCAGCGCAAGGTCAAGGAAGCGTTCCTGTCGTTGAAGATCCAGCGCGAGCAGTCCAAGGAGCAGATCCTCGAGGGCTACCTCAACACGATCTACTTCGGCCGCGGCGCGTACGGCGTCCAGGCGGCGAGCAAGGCGTACTTCGATGTCGATGCCAAGGACCTCAGCCTCCGTGAGAGCGCGTTCCTGGCCACGGTCCTCAACAACCCGACCCGGTACGACCCCGCCAACGGCAAGGAGGCGAAGCAGGACGCGAAGGAGCGCTACGCCTACGTCCTCTCCCAGATGGCCGAGACCGGCGCGGTCACCGCGGGTGAGGCCGACAAGGCCATCAAGAAGCTCCCGGACTTCCCGGAGATCGAGGAGCAGAGCCAGTACGGCGGCCAGCGCGGGCATGTGCTGACCATGGTCCGCAAGGAGCTGCTCCGGCTCGGGTTCGACGAGCAGGAGATCGACGGCGGCGGCCTCCGGGTCACCACGACGTTCACGAAGAAGGCCATGAACGCCGCCGAGGAGGGCGTGGAGGCCCAGAAGCCGGACGGCTTCAAGGGCGAGCTGCACGTCGCCACGGCGAGTGTCGAGCCGGGCACGGGTGCGGTGCGCGGCTTCTACGGCGGCCACGACTACCTCGACTCGCAGATCAACTGGGCGGTCGCCGGCGGGATGGCGGGCTCGACGCTCAAGCCGTTCGCGGTCGCGGCCGGCATCAAGGACGGCTTCTCGCTGAAGGACACCTTCGACGGCAACTCCCCGCTGGTCCTCCCGGACGGCACCGACTTCGAGAACCAGGGCGACTCGTCGTACGGGTCGGTCAGTCTGCTGGAGGCGACCGAGGACAGCATCAACACCGCCTTCATCGACCTGACCAACTCGATGGAGAACGGTCCGGAGAAGATCATCGAGACGGCCACCGACATGGGCATTCCCGGCCCCAAGGGTGGTGAGAAGTCCGCCGGCTTCCCGTCTTCATCCGCCGGCCTGGAACCCAACATCGCCGTGGCACTGGGCCAGGGGACGGTCAGCCCCATCAACATGGCCAACGGATACGCGACGCTGGCCAACGAAGGGGTGGCAGCGAAGCCCTTCATCATCGAGCGGGTCGTCGACCAGAACGGCGAGGAGCAGTACCAGCACAAGGTCAGCAACGAGAAGGCCCTCGACCCCGACATCGCCGCGGACGTGTCCTACGCCCTCCAGCAGGTCGTCAAGAGCGGAAGCGGCACGGCGGCCCTCGAGCTCGGCCGGCCGGCGGCCGGCAAGACCGGGACCGCCACTGTCGCGAACGATGACGTCTCCTCCGCATGGTTCTCCGGCTACACCCCGCAGCTCGCGACGTCGGTGATCTACCTGCGCGGCAAGGGGATCGGGAAGCTCGACGGCTGGTTGCCCGAGTACTTCGGCGGGTCCTATCCCGCCCGCACCTGGACCGACGTGATGCGCCGCGCCCTCGAGGGCGAGCCGGTCGAGGAGTTCCCACCACCTGCGTTCGTCGACCCCGAGGCGCCGGAGGAAGGCCACGCGCCGTACACACCTCCGCCTCCGCCGCCGACGACCAAGAAGCCGTCCCCGACCCCGGAGCCCACGACGGAGGAGCCCACCGAGACCCCGTCCGAGCCCACCGAGAGCCCGACGGACGACCCGACGGACGAGCCGACGGATTGTCCGGTGCTCGATCCCGATTGCGAGACCGACGAGCCGGATGGCGGAAACGGCGGCGGAAACGGCGGTGGCGGTGGCGGCGGCGATGGCGGCCCCAACGCACGGCAGGAGGCCATCCGGGAGCGGCACGGGTGACCGACGACGGCCGGGTCCATCCCACCCGGGACGATCCGGTCGTCACCACGCTCAGTGAGTCGGTCGGTGGCCCGGTCGGGGACCGGGCCGGTCGGCATCCGTGGTGGACCCCGGTCCGCGTCGTCCTCGCGCTCACGGCCATCTGCTTCGCGCTCGGCATGCTGCAGAAGGCCCCGTGCGTCGCTGATTCCTGGCAGGACGGCGACGAGCGGTACTCGCGGATGTGCTACTCAGACCTTCCCTACCTCTACACCGGGCGCGGACTGGCGGAGCTGAACTGGCCCTACTCCGATGACCAGGAGGTGCGGGACCGCTACCCGGTCATGGAGTACCCGGTCCTCATCTCCTACTACGCGTGGGGAACGGCCTGGGTCACGCACTGGGCGACCGGGTCGCCGGACCTCAGTCGGCGCTACTCCCTGCCGACCGACTCGCTCTTCTCCGACGAGGAGGTCTCCGGCGAGGTCCGGTGGTTCGTCGTGGTGAACACGATCGGCTTCGCGGCCGCCGCGCTGCTGGCAGCGTGGTTCCTCAGCCGGGTCAACCCGAACCGGCCCTGGGACGCTGCTCTGTTCGCCCTCTCGCCGGCCCTGGCGCTGACCGCGCTGGTCAACTGGGACCTGCTGGTCGTGGTCCTCGTCGCCGGGGCGCTGTGGGCCTGGGCCCGGGACCGGCCGGGCCTGACCGGCGTACTGATCGGGCTCGGGACGGCCACCAAGCTGTTCCCGCTGCTGCTGCTGGGCGGCCTGCTCGTGATCTGCCTGCGGGACCGGCGATTGCGGGACTTCGGCACCGCCATCGCGACGGCGGCGATCTCCTGGCTGGTGGTCAATCTGCCCGCGTTCCTGTCCGGCGGCGACCAGTGGCGGGTCTTCTGGGAGTTCAACTCCGAGCGGGGCGCGGACCTGGGGTCGATCTGGCTGGTCCTGTCGCAGGCCCTGGACGCGTCGTTCGCCGCCGGAACCATCAACAACGTCTCGTGGCTGTTCCTCGCGTGTGGTGCGGGGCGTGCTGCTGGTCGGTCTGCGCGCGCCCGTAGACCCCACGGTTCGCGCAGCTCGGTTTCCTGATCGTGGCCGGGTTCCTGCTGGTGAACAAGGTCTACTCGCCGCAGTACGTGCTCTGGCTGCTGCCCCTCGCCGTGATCGCGCGGCCGCGCTGGCGGGACCATCTGATCTGGCAGGCCGGCGAGGTCTTCTACTTCGCCAGCGTCTGGTGGTACCTCGGCGGCGACCTGGACCCACCGGGCGGCGGCGACGCCGGCTTCTACTGGCTGGCGATCCTGCTGCGGGTGGCTGGCCGAGCTCTACCTCGTCGGCATCGTCGTCCGCGACGTGTTGCAGCCACAACACGATCCGGTGCTGGATGCCCGCGACCCCTATGCGTTCTTGTCCGTGCGCCGCTGAGGGTCGTCGGAGATCAATCGGGGTCGTCAGCCGGGCTCGTGGTGGCGGACCCGCTCGCGGGCGGCGCCGAACCGCACCAGCTCGTAGGCCACGAGCGCGACCAGGACCGCGGCGACCAGGCCGAGCGCCGCGATCGCCGGGACCCGCCAGGCCACCGGGAGCAGCGCAGCAGCAGGACGCAGCGGCGACCGTGCGGTGCGGGTTCCAGGTGCCGACGTTGCGGCGGCGGAACGCGACATGGCCGAGCAGGTAGACCGCGACGCCGCCGTACAGCGCGACCAGCGGTGTGCCGGTGAGCGGCGTCGGACGAGGTCGTGGTGGTCGGTGTCGGCGACGTACTCGAGCACCTTCTTCAGGCCCAGCGCGATGTAGATGATCGAGATCACGATCGGGAAGTGCAGGTAGGTGTAGGAGTCGCGGGCCAGCCGGGTCCGCTCCTCGCCGCTGGCGTCCGCGCCAGCACCCGCTCGGCGACGTGGGCGACCACGTCGAAGTACAGCCACCACAGCGCCACCGCCAGTGCGACCCCGCAGGTCGGCGGCGGCGACGACCGGCACCGAGACCGGCTGGTCGGAGACGCCCACGCCGATCGCCACCAGGGACTCACCGAGCGCGACGATCAGGATCAGCTGGTGCCGCTCGGCGAAGTGGGCGGCGCTGTGCACCCGCCAGCCCGACGTGCCCGTGACCCAGATGCCGGCTGTAGTCGACGAGCAGGGCCAGCGCCCAGAGCGCGGTCTGGTACGGCGGACCCAACGCACCGCCGAGCACGAGCAGTCCGGCCGCGGGCACCACGGGGACCGCGGTGATCAGGAGCTGACGCCGCAGCGCCGGCGTCGTCGCCGGCCGCGATGCAGTAGCAGACCAGGTGCGCCACCCGGACCACCGCGTAGCAGGCGGCCAGCACGAACGGCGCGAACAGCCCGCCGCCCAGGTCGTCGAAGGACTCGGGGATCGCCAGCGCCACCACGAACATCGCGGCCATCGCCACGATGAGGGTCGCCCGGACGACGCCCTCGTCGGCGTGGGCCTGGTTGCCGAGCCAGGCGTAGGAGCACCAGGCCCACCAGAGCAGCGCCAGCAGCACCAGTCCGCGCAGCGCCCCGGTCGGAGTCGGGTCCGTCCGCCATCAGCGCGGTCACCTGGGTGAACGCGAACACGAACACCAGGTCGAAGAACAGCTCCAGCGTCGTGACCCGGTGCTGCTCGTCGGTCGGCCGGAAGCGGAGGCGGCCGCTGGTTCGTCGCCACGGCGTCAGCGTAGGCCGTCGGTCGTCAGATACCGGGTCAGGCGACGACGACGCGGTCGAACGTGGTCGCGGTGTAGCGCACCCGTACCCCGATCTCGTCGCCGACCGCGGGCACCCGCGGCGCCCTGGGCGGCAGGAACAGCAGGACGCCTGCATGTGCGGTGGCTCCGCGAACAGCCGCTGCTTGCCGTCGACGGTGAACGGCGAGCGCACGAAGCCGGCGGCGTCCAGGCCGCCCCGCGCCAACGTGGCGGCGCGGGCGCGGAGCGTGGACTCGCCCGTCGGCGACTCCAGGCCGATGCCGTGCGCGGTGCCCCCGCTGACGACCAGCAGGTGACCGGCCTTCGGAAGGCTGCGGCCGCGGTAGCCGAACACGTCACCCCGCTCGAGCGGGTGCACGTCCAGCACGGTCGCGGTGACCTGCAGCGCCGCGCGGTCGCCGAGCCAGAGGTCGGTGCCGATCCGGGGGCGGATGTCGAAGTCGGCGTACGACGCCTCGGAGCAGGGTCAGCTCGTCGTCGGTCAGGTGGCTGACCCAGATCGTCGTGGGGCCGAGGCCGGCGGCGACCACGTCGTTCATCAGCCGGTGCACCTCGTCGAGGTGAGCGCCGTGGGCGAGCGGGAGGTGGAGTGCGACGCCGGCGAATCCCGCTCCTCGGCCAAGGCTCCCCACGGCGCGGTCGCAGCTCGCGGGCGGAGAAGCCGTGCCGGTTCATGCTGGTCATGCGCTCGAGCACGAATCGGGCGTCCGGCTGCCGCTCGAGCAGGTCGTCGACGTCGGCCGGGCCGGCCGAGGGTGTGGACGACCCGCCTGGCGTACGCCGGGTCGATCTCGAGGGCGGCGCCGAACGGCCGCCACGGCGTGAGCACCAGCAGGTCGCCGTCGAACCGGGAGGCGATCTCGGGCAGCTCGTCGTAGGTGCCGACGGCCAGGGTGTCGACGCCCAGCCACTGGGCCTTGCGGGCCAGCCGGCCGAGGCCGAAGCCGTAGCCGTTGCCCTTCGCCACCGGGGTCAGGCCCGGCGTCGAGCTCGGCCACGGAGCGCAGGTGACGACGCCACCGGTCACCGTCGACGGTGAGGGTGAGGCTCATGTCAACGCCGCTTCATGTAGAGGTCGAAGGCCTTGTACAGCACCGGGCTCAGCGGCAGGTCCCACTCGCCGGCGTACTCGACCGCCTCGCCGCCGGTGCCGACCTTGAACTGGATCAGCCCGACTGCGGGTCGTCGGCGTCGAGGGTCTCGGTGATGCCCCGCAGGTCGTAGACGTCGGCACCGGCGGCGAGCGCGTCCCGGATCATCGCCCACTGGATCGCGTTGGAACCGCGCACCTCACGCTTCTCGGTCGAGGAGGCGCCGTAGGAGTACCACGCGTGGCCGCCGACCCGGATCGCGATCGTCGCGGCGACCAGGTCCCCGTCGTGGCGGGCGAACCAGAGCCGGATCCGGTCGGGGTCCTCGGCGCAGAGCGCGTCGTACATGGTGCGGAAGTAGGAGAACCCGCGCGGCGTGAACCGGTCGCGCTCGGCGGTGTGGACGTAGAGGTCGTGGAAGACCTTGAGGTCGTCGCCTTCGCCGGTCGAGACCTCGACTCCTTCCTTCGTGGCCTTCTTGATGTTGCGTCGCCACTGCTGGTTCATGCCCTTGAGGACGTCCTCCTCCGTGCGCTGGTGGCCGGCGGGGGTTCCCTCGTCGCTTGTCGAGCTCGTCGAGACCAACGGGATCTGGAAGTTGAACTGCGGTTGCCCCGCCGCGAACCCACCCTCCGTCGACTGCGGCCGCCAGCCGAGCTCGTGCAGCTGGGACACGACCCGAGCGCCGGTGTGGCCGCGCTCCAGCGGGGCCACGTCGCCCAGCCGGCGTACGGTCGGGTCCGCGATGCCCTCCTTGACCTGGGCGGCACTCCAGCGTCGGGTCACCACCGGCGGGCCCATGCGGACGCCGAACGCACCCTGCTTCCGCAGGTGCGCGGGCCATCGGGGTCGAGCCACGCGCCGAGGTCGTCGGTCTCCCAGTCGATGACCGGGCCCTCGGGGAGGTAGGCGAGGTAGCGCTTCAGCCTGGGCAGCTGGCGGTAGAGGACGAGCGCCGCGCCGACCAGTTCCCCTTGCCGGAACCAGCCCAGCGACTCGCGTCGCCACTCCGACTTCACCCGGCCCCAGGCCGGCGTCTGCAGGAAGCTCGCGGACCGCTGCCGCTCGATGAAGTCGAGGTGCTCGGACTCCGTGATCACGCGCACGGTCAGGTCGGTCGGGAGGGCGGGGCGAGTCACGCTGCGAGGCTACCGGTAGCGGTCGGCGTCACGGATGGGCATAGTTGACCGTGAGGGAGTGTCTCGCAGCGTCTCGGGAACGGGGAGGCACCGGCAGGTATCAGCAGCGGCCGACCATGCTCTTGAGCTTTGTGGACCGCAGCGCGACGACCTCTGCGAAGGTGGCTTGGGTGGACCGGACGACGGCAGCAGACGAGCCGAGCCGTGCTGGCACCGACCAGACGCATCCGGCGTCCGACATCTGGGCCGACGCCGCAGCTCATTTCGGCCGCTGGCTGGACGGCGATCCGGCGGGTCTCGACGACCTCGTGGCGGTGATGACGCCGGTGCTGTGGCACGTCGTCCGCGCCTACCGGCTGCCGTCGGATTCCGCCGAAGACGTCGTGCAGGCCACCTGGCTGGCTCTTGTCCGCCGCCGGGACGCCATCAAGGACGGCCAAGCGGTCGGTGGATGGCTCACGATCACCGCCCGGCGAGAGGCCTGGCGCACCAGCAAGCGAGCGACCCGCGACGTCTCGGTCGAGACCGACACCATCGACGCGTGGACGGCAACGGCGCCGTCGGCGGAGTCCGCGGTCGTCGCCACCGACGAACGCTCGCGCCTGTGGGAGGCCGTGCGCTCGCTCGACGAACGCTGCCAGCGCCTGCTGCGGGTGGTGGCATTCGAGCACCGTCCCGACTACGCCGGCCTGTCCACCGAACTGGGCATGCCGGTCGGCAGCATCGGCCCCACCCGCGGCCGGTGCCTCACCAAGCTGCGCGCTGCACTCGGCGGCGCCGACGACCTCTTCAAGGGGAAGTGATGAACGACAACAGGACCTTCGAAGAGCTTGCCCGGATGTGGCGCACGGTGGACCCCGTTCCCGACGGGATGGTGACGCGCATGCAGGCGGTTGCCGCCGCCGAGGCCGCCACGGTCGGCGCCGACCTCGACTACGAGCTGATGCTGCTGGTCGAGCGGTCCAGTGAGCTGGCCGGCACCCGAGGCGGTTCGTCCTACACGCTGCGCTTCGCCACCGAGGACCTCGAGCTTCTGGTCCGCGCGCCGGGGGCCAACGGGGAGACGCTGAGCCGCCTGGACGGGTGGGTACTTCCCGCGAAGCAGCTGACGGTCCGGGTTGCCGAGGTCCAGGGCGATGAGCGGACCTACGAGTCCACCGTCGACGACATGGGCCGTTTCGAGTTCACGCAGCTTCCTCGGGGGATGTACCGGTTGTGGCTGGTCCCGCCCGAGGAGGAGACGCCGTCCTTCGGCACCCCCGCCTTCGAGATCTGACCGCACCCGAGGAGATTGATGAACCCCGACGACCGGAACGAGCCCACCGAGCCAGCCGAGCCCCCACCGCCGCGCGAGATGGATCGCGACCCAGTACTGCCGCCGCAGGATGTCATCGACCAGGTTCAGGGCCGGGTACTGGATCCGTCCACCGCCCTGGTGGTGAAGGGGGTTCGCCCCGGCCCACGGTGTACGTCGGGCATCGCCTGACGATCTCCAAGGCGGTGGATGTCGCTCAGGCGCTCGACATCCTCAAGCAGGTGGGTGAGGGGCTCGGCTGGGACGTCGAGCTCGAGGCGGAGGACGAAGTCACGCGCAAGCTGCGCTTCGGCCTGCGCCGCGTCACGATCTCGCCGAGGTCGCGCGAGGTGGCGATGGCTCCCGACGGCTGGACCCTGCTGCAGCAGGCCCGGGCGAAGTACCCGCTCAAGGAGCTCCACGGCGTTGGCCTCGACCACGTCATCTTTCCCACGCCGATCGAGTCGAATCCCTTCCACTCGAGCCACCCGTTCCATTCCAGCCACCCCGTTCCATTCGAGCCATCCCTTCTCGGCCCCGGTGGCGACGTACGGCATCCCCGGCTCAGGTGGTCGGCAGCCCGTCTACTACGCCGGGTCGGCACCGGAGCGCGAGGACGACGACGCGAAGCTCACCGGGCGGCGGCCCGTCGTGGCCATCATGGACACCGGCTGTGGCAAGCACGCTTGGCTGCGCAAGGAGGTCGTGACCAAGGGTCTGAAGCTGGACAACGACCGCATCGGCTACATGGAGCCGCTCACCGATCCGGAGAAGTACCCCGACCTCATCGGCCAGCTCGACGGCGTGATCGACCCGCTCGCTGGTCACGGCACCTTCATCGCCGGCCTGGTGCACCAGGCCTGCCCGAACGCGAAGATCCTGTCGTGGCGCGTGGTGCCGAGCACGGGCCCGATCATCGAGTCGGACTGGATCACGGCCCTGGCCCAGGTCGCCGAGCTGGTGGATCGTTACCGCAACGATCCGGAGACCGGGCAGCCGATCGACGTCCTGAGCCTGTCGATGGGCTACTACCACGAGACGCCGTACGACGAGCTCTTCGACCCGACGCTGTACGCCATCCTGGAGGACCTCTCGAAGAACGGCACGCTGGTGGTCTGCTCCGCGGGCAACGACGCCACCGCACGGCCGAGCTTCCCTGCGGCGTTCGCGCCATGGCTTCCGGGGAAGCCGGGGGAGAAGGAGGGTCCGGTCAAGGCGAGCACGACCTGCCTGCCGATCGTGTCCGTCGGTGCACGCAACCCCGCCGACAGGTCCGATGCCCTGTTCAGCAACGCCGGCCGATGGGTCCGCGCCTACACTCACGGCGCGGCGCTGGTGAGCACCATCCCGCCGTTCCAGGGCGGACTGCAGCCGCCGGCCCGCACCAAGGCCTTCGACCGATGGCGCGAGGCGATCGACCCGGACGACTTCCGGGGCGGCTTCGCCGTGTGGAGCGGGACGTCGTTCGCAGCGCCACTGCTGGCCGGGCGGCTCGCCACCTACGCCCTGGGATCGATCCCGAAGGACGAGACGGCCAAGGCAGCCGTGGACCGGTGGTGGACCGTGCTGGGCAAGCATCTGGAGATCAAGCCATGATGGGTGGGTGCTCTCGGCCGAGGAACTCCACCGCCGCGGAGTCGAGGCCATCAACGCCGGCCGGGTGCGGCGCGCCCGGAGCCTGCTCGAGCTAGCGACGAGAGCGCTCCTCGGACGACGAGCTGCTGGCCAGGATCGAAGCCAGCCTCGCGTACGTCGAGGCGGAGACCGGGAACCGTGCAGCGGCTCTGACGCTCTGCGAGCAGGCGCTGACACGGCCAGGCCTCACCGATGGGACGAGGGGGGCGATCCAGAGCCAGCGTCGGCCTCCTGTGGATGCTGACCGGAGACACCGCCCGTGCGCCTGAATGCATTCGAAGCAGCCATCGCTGGTCTCCGCGAGCAGCCGGAGGACCTCGGTCGGGCGCACCTGAACAGCGGAGGCGTCTACCTCCAGCAGGACCTCGTCCAGCGGGCGGAGGAGGACTTCCGCGCAGCCGCCGACGCATCTGACCGCAGGCCGGGCTACCGGTCGAGGCAGCCAAGGCGGAGCACAACCTCGGCTACGCACATCTGCTCGCGGGAGACCTCGTTCGCGCTCTTGGAGCGGATGGACTCGCGCACGCAAGGTGCTCGCGCCGCTCAGTCCTGTGAGTGAGGCGACCTGCGACCAGGATCGGGCAGAGGTGCTCATGGCTGCGGGCCTGGTCGAGTCGGGCCGGAGCGCGCTACGCGACGCAGCTCGGGCCTACGGCAACCATGGGCTCGCAACGGCGGCGCGCCGAGGCCGAGCTCGACCCTCGCCCGGACCCTTCTCCTCCAGACACCTGACGCCGCATTCGCAGCCGCACGCTCCGCGTCACGCACGTTCGTCCGCGACCGCGACCCGGGCTGGCGCGTGCCGCGCTGACGCGGTGGCACTCGCGGCGGAGGTGGAGCTCGGTCGCAAGGGCCCATCGCTCTTGGCCCGGGGCGACCGGCTGAGCGATGAGCTGGGCGAGCAAGGGCTGAGGTGGGGCGCGATCGCGGTGCGGTTGCACACGGCCCGGGTGCTGATGCGACGTGGCGACCTGGGGGCTGCACGCGATCGGCTGGCGCGGGTGAGGGCCGGTGACAGTGCGCCGCTCGGCGTGCGCCTGCTCGCTCGTGACGTCCGGGCCGAGCTGGCGCAGAGCAACGGTCGGCGGGCGGACGCCCTGCACCACCTGCGGGTCGGCCTGAACGACCTGCATGCCTGGCAGAGCTCGTTCGGGAGTCTCGACCTGCGGACCAACGTGACCGGCCACGGCCGGCGGTTGGCTCGGCGCGGACTGCAGGTGGCGGTCGATTCCGGGTCGCCGGAGGTGCTGTTCGAGTGGTCGGAGCGGGCACGCATGTTCTCCAGCCGGGTGCCGCCGGTGCTGGCGCCGCAGGACGAGGAGATGGTGAGCGACCTGACCGAGCTGCGTTCGCTGGTCGCCGCGGCCGACCGGTCGGATGCAGCCCACCGACGTCGCGAGGCTGAGTTGCGGCAACGGATCCGGGAACGGGCCTGGCGGCTCAAGGGCTCGGGGGAGGTCGATCGACCCGGTGACGTTGGACGAGCTGCAGTCCGCGCTGGACGCCGACACGGCGCTGGTCGCCTACGTCGTCGCGGGCGAACGGGTTGTGGCGTTGACCGTGACCGACGACTCCGCCGAGTGCCATGACCTGGACGCGCGCCCGGCCCTCGAGGCCCTGCTCGGCGGGATGATCCCCGATCTCGACGTCGCGGCAGCCGACCTGCCACAGGCCTTCGCCGCGAACGTGCGCGGCCGGCTCGATGCCCGTCTGGCTGAGCTGGCCGGCATCCTGGTCGAACCGATCCTCGACGCGATCGGCGACCGGCGCCCGGTGCTGACGCCGTCCGGTCTCTTGAGCGCCACCCCGTGGTCGCTCCTGCCGGGCTTCGCAGGCCGCCCGGTGGCGGTGGCCCGGTCGGCGACCTCGTGGCTGACGACTCGCGGCAACGGCGCGCGGTTGGCGACGGCCGGCTTCGTGGCCGGCCCGCGGGTGGCTCGCGCGGATGCCGAGACCAAGTCCGCCGCGACGGCGTGGCATGCGGCCGAAAGGCTGACGGGACCCGCCGCCACCGTGGATGACGTGGCCAGGCTCGCCGCCCGGGTCGATGTCCTGCACGTCGCGGCGCACGGGCGGCACTCGGCGGAGAACCCGCTGTTCTCGGGCGTCGAGCTCGCGGACGGGTCCTGGTACGGCTACGACATCGACCAGCTGCCGGAGGTCCCCCAGGTGGTGCTGCTCTCCGCGTGTGAGCTCGGTAGGTCCTCGGTGCGGTACGGCGAGGAGCTGATCGGGATGACGACCGCCTGGTTGCACGCCGGTGTCCGATGTGTCATCGCCTCCCCGGCCGCGGTCAACGACCGCGCCGCTCACGATGCGCTCGGGGCGGCCCACACCGCGCTGCGAGACGGGCAGGATCCGGCCGCCGCCCTGGCGGGAGCGCTCTCGCGACTGCCCGCGGACTCGGCGCCGGCGCCCTTCGTCTGCTTCGTCTAGCGGCACCTGAGGTATCAGATGCCGCCCACCCTTCTCTTGGTGTGTCGAGGGAGCCGCGGTCAGCGCGTCAGCTCGACCGCCGCAGTTCAGGTAGGGGGAGCAGCATGCGCAAGGCCGTCGTCGTACCTCTTCACACGCCACCGGTGGTCAGTCGCGAGCCGTCGCCGCCGATCGACAGCGGGGCCGAGCTGCTGCACGAGCTGCGCACCGGTGTCGCTGGCGTCGCGGCAGCGGCGCGCCTGCTGCGGGGTCCGGACGGGGGTCTGACCCGGCAGCAGGAGCGCCGCCTCGAGGAACTGATGGAGGCCGAGCTCGCTCGTCTGGAGCGGATGCTCGCCGGCGCCAGACTCGAGGCCCGACCCTTGGACCTCGACGAGATCGTCGAGGACGTCGTGCTCAGCCACGCCACGCGAGGTCTGGACGTGAGGTGGCGCCGGACCGGCAGCCGGGCGCTGGCGTCCGCCGACGACGTCACTCAGGTGCTCCACGTACTGCTCGCGAACGCTTCCCGGCACGCCCCGGATTCTCCGGTCACCATCTCCGTCGACCAGTTCATCGACGTGGTCGAGATGCGGGTCTCCGACGAGGGACCCGGTGTGCCGCCGCCGCTGCATGACCGCATCTTCACGCGCGGTGCGCGCCGTGGGGAGTCGCCGGGCCACGGGCTGGGTCTGTTCGTGGCCCGGCGGCTGGTCACCGAGCTGGGCGGTGACCTGCGGCTGGAACGATCGGCCAGCGGGGCCACCTTCGTCGTGTCGCTGCCCTCGGCAACGAGGCGCGCATCGTGAAGAGGGCTCGGGTGGCCCTGGTCGAGGATCACCAGCTGTTCGCGGAGGTACTCGACCTCTCGCTGACCATGCAGGGATACGACGTGGTCCGGGTCCCGCTCGGCGACAACCTGCGCTCTGCCGACAGCCTCTACACCCCGCTCGTCCGGGCCAACCCGGGCATCGCCCTGCTCGACCTCGACCTCGGACCCGTCGGGAGCGCCACCCGGCTGATCGAGCCGCTGGCCCGCGCCGGCATCCACGTCGTGGTCGTGACCGGCGAGACGGACCGGGTTCGCTGGGGAGAGTGCCTGAGGTACGGCGCCCGGCGGGTGATCCCGAAGGCCGCTCCCCTCCAGGAGGTCCTGGGCACCGTGCGGCGACTCAACGACGGCCTGCCAGTGATGCGCCGTGAGGAGCGTGAGGAGCTGATCACCCAGTGGCAGCAACATCGGGCCACGATGCATGCGCTCCGCGAGCGCATCGAGCAGCTCACCAACCGGGAGAAGGAGATCCTCGGGCACCTGATGCTGGGTCACCACGTCCGGGACATCGCCCAGCTCAACGTCGTTTCCCAGGCCACGGTTCGAACCCAGGTCAAGTCGATCCTCGACAAGCTCGAGGTCTGTTCACAGCTCTCGGCGGTCGGCGTCGCCTACCGCGCGCAGTGGCGACCGGCCGAGCCGGTTGCCGCCTCCGCCCGCTGAGCCTCAGACCCGCTCGCGCAGCCAGGCGATGTCGTCGCTGTGCTCGTCGGCACCGCCCGGCGTCTCGCACATCACCGGTGCTCCGGCGTCGCGGACGACGGCGGCGAGCAGGTCGGGGTCGATCTTCCCCTAGCCGAGGTTGGCGTGCCGGTCGGCGCCGGAGTCGAAGTCGTCGCGGCTGTCGTTGCAGTGCACCAGGTCGATCCGGCCGGTGATCCGGCGGACGTCGTCGACCACGGTCTCCAGCGCGTTGCCGCCCGCGTGGGCGTGGCAGGTGTCGAGGCAGAAGCCGACCTGCTCGGCGCCCGCGGCCGCGCCGATCGCGTCCCACACCCCGGCGATCCGCTCGAGGTAGCGGGTCATCGCGTTGTCGCCGCCGGCGGTGTTCTCGATCAGCAGCGGCAGCTTGATGTCGGTCGCCTCGACCGCCTTGCGCCAGTTGTCGAAGCCCTTCGCCGGGTCGTCGTCCTTGTTGACGTGACCGCCGTGCACGATCAGGCCCTTGGCGCCGATCTCTGCGGCGGCGTCGACGTGCTGCTGGAGCAGCTTGCGCGACGGGATCCGGATCCGGTTGTTCGTGGTGGCGACGTTGACGATGTAGGGAGCGTGGACGTAGAGGTCGATGCCGGCCGCCTCGGCGTCGGCCTTCAGCCCCTCGGCACCACCGGCGTAGCGGAACTCGGGGCCCTTGTAGCCCTGCGGGTCGCCGAGGAAGAACTGCACCAGGTCGGTGTCGCGCGCCTTGGCCTCGGCGATCGGGTCGGTCTGGTCGACGTGGGCACCGATCTGCAGAGCGGTCACGTAGGCCGGGCCTCCGACGACGGGTTCGCGGCCATGACGCGATCGAGGATGGCGAAGTCGCAGTTGCCGCCGGTGGCACCACCGCCACCTCGGCGGCCGGCGGCCTGGTCGCCGTCGGCGAGCAGGCCCGGGCAGCGCGAACGAGCCGGACGGCTCGGCCAGATTGTGGGTGGCGGCGTACATCAGCGGTCAGGCTCGCGGCACCTGCTCCGTCGTCGACCCGGACGAACCGGCGCCGCGCCCGGCACGATGATCGGCCGTGGCCGGCTCCGGATCCAGGAGTCCGGCAGGCGACGCCGTCGACGAAGGTGTCGGCGGTCGTCGGTGCCGACCGGTGGAGCCGGCGTCAGAACATCAGGGCGTACGGCCGGCGCGCAGATCGGCCAGCGACTCGTCAGATCTCGGTGCGTGCGCTGCCCGCGCAGGTCGCGGACCGGCGATGTTGGCGCAGATCCCGCTGCCCATCGCCCACCGGGACGTAGATCGTCGTCGAGGTCGGGCACGGCGTCGTGCAGCTCCGCGGCATACGTCGCCACTCCCTCGACCAGCCGACTGGTGGAACGGGGGCACCAGCCACAGGCCGCGCTCCGGGCGAGCTCGCTCGGCGTACTCGCGGGCCTCCTGGCAGTCGCTTGCCGTGGACGACGAGCTCGGCGCCGTAGCCCGCCATCGCGGCGTTCTTGTCGGGTGAATTGCCCGTGGGCACGACGAGCCCGACCGGCAGTCGCCGAGGCGCGCCCGGCGTAGGCGAGGCTCTGGCCATGGTTGCCACGGGTCGCTGCGATCAGGCCGGCGGCGTCGGGCCGCTCGGCGCGGAGGCCGGGCGCACGAAGTTCACTCCGCCGCGGACCTTGAACGCGCCCGTGGGGTTGTCGGTTCTCGTGCTTCACCCGAGGTCGCGGTGCCCGTGGCCTCCTCGCAGCAGCGGCCAGCGCCGGGTCGGGGGTCGGCGGCACGTGCGGGCTGCACCCGCGTCCGGGCTTCCGCCAGGGCCTCATCCGTGACGCACGTCGGCGACCTTACCGCGCGCCCGCCGACCTCGATCGCGCGGCCGCTCACGCCGATTGCCCCCGTCGATTACTGAGCGGCTCGGCCCCGCTGCTAGCCTTGGCTGTCCTCTGAGACGACGCCCACCGACGGGTCAGGCGTCACCAAGGCCGCCGCCCAGTCCGGTCGGTGAACGCATCAGCCCTCCTGCCACGGAGAGACCGTGGCCGCCGAGTCCAGAGGAGGTGGAGACCGCTTTGCGTGCCTATGAAGTGATGGTCATCCTCGACCCCAGCCTTGAAGAGCGCACCGTCGAGCCTTCGCTCGACAAGTACCTCAACGTCATCCGCAAGGATGGTGGCACCGTCGAGTCCGTCGACGTCTGGGGACGTCGCCGGCTCGCCTACGAGATCAAGAAGAACGCCGAAGGCATCTACGCCGTCATCTCGCTGAACGCCGAGCCGGCCACGGTCAAGGAGTTCGACCGCCAGCTCACGCTCAACGAGTCCGATCCTGCGCACGAAGGTGATCCGCCCGGACGCTCACTGAGTCGACTCAGTGGGCACCTGTGGAACACCCCTTCCCACCTGTCGGCGGCACAGGCAATGATTCGCCCCGACGTACCGATGGACAGAACAAGGGAGACCTGACATGGCAGGCGAGACCGTCATCACCGTGGTCGGCAACCTGGTCGACGACCCGGAGCTGCGCTTCACCCCCTCGGGTGCGGCCGTGGCGAACTTCCGGATCGCGTCCACGCCGCGCACCTTCGACCAGCAGACCAACGAGTGGAAGGACGGCGAGGCGCTGTTCCTCTCCTGCTCGGTCTGGCGGCAGGCCGCGGAGAACGTCGCGGAGTCCCTCCAGAAGGGCATGCGCGTCGTGGTCGCAGGGCCGCCTGAAGTCGCGTCAGTACGAAACCCGCGAGGGCGAGAAGCGCACCGTCTTCGAGATCGACGTCGACGAGGTCGGTCCCTCGCTGAAGTACGCCACGGCCAAGGTCACCCGCACCACGCGCTCCGGCGGTGGCGGCGGGTACGGCGCCCCCAGGGCGGCGGCAGAGGCGGCGGCGGTCAGCAGGGCGGCGGCGACGACCCGTGGGCCACGCCGGCTCCGCAGGGCGGCGGCCAGCAGGCGCACCCCAGGGCGTGCCGCAGGGCGCACCGCAGGGGACCGGCGGCGGCCGGCGGCCAGGACCCGTGGGGCGCACCGGGCGTCGGCTCCGACGAGCCCCGTTCTGATCCAGCCACCCGGTGGTCTGAGGAGGCGCCAGCGCCAGTCTCGAAACCACCTGACCAGCAACCAGCCTCAACCATTCCGGCATGAGCCGGGCTTCGGAAAGGAAGCACCACAATGGCCAAGGCAGTGATTCGCAAGCCGAAGAAGAAGGTTTGCCAGTTCTGCAAGGAGAAGGCGACCGGTGTCGACTACAAGGACACCACCCTGCTCCGCAAGTTCATCTCGGACCGCGGCAAGATCCGCGCCCGTCGGGTGACCGGCAACTGCGTCCAGCACCAGCGCGACGTGGCCATCGCCGTCAAGAACGCCCGTGAGGTCGCGCTGCTGCCCTACACCTCGACCGGTCGATAAGGAGGCCAGGACATGAAGCTCATCCTGACCCAGGAGGTCACCGGCCTCGGTGCCCCCGGCGACGTGGTCGAGGTCAAGGACGGCTACGGCCGCAACTACCTCGTCCCGCGCGGCGTCGCCATCCGCTGGACCCGCGGCGCCGAGAAGACCGTCGAGTCGATCAAGACCGCGCGCACCGCGCGCGCCGTCCGCGACCACGACCACGCCGCCGAGATCAAGGCCAAGCTCGAGGCCGCAGCCGGTCAGCGTCAAGGTCCGCGCCGGTGAGGGCGGCCGCCTGTTCGGCGCCGTCACCGTCGCCGAGATCGCCGACGCCCTCGCGGAGCACCTCCGGCGAGGCAGGTCGACAAGCGCACGATCGCGGTCGAGCAACCCGATCAAGTCGCTCGGCCCCCACGAGGTGTCGGTCAAGCTGCACGACGAGGTGTCCGCCACGGTGGCCCTCAACGTGATCCCGGCCTGACCGCAGCTCACCCGCAGCCCTACGAGGGCCGTTCCTCCTACGGGAGGGGCGGCCCTCGTTGCGTCGACGGGTCACCGTGCGCGGAGTCCCGCGTCCGCGGCGCCAGTGAGCGGCCCACGGCCGACCTGACGTACCGAACAGCAGCACAGATCAGGGCCAGCAGCAGCGCGGCCGTGGCCACCGAGCGTACGTCGGCACCTCGAGCGCGTCGACGCCCGCGCCGAAGACCAGGACCGGGAGGAGCGCTACCGCCACGAACCCGGTGACCGCGACCCGCAGCCAGGCGGCGGCGCGGTGTGTCACCGGCCTCGGCGGCCCGGCCGACCAGCGCAGTGGGCAGAGCAGCGCGGCGAACCCGAGCTGCGGCAGGTTCGACCGCCCAGAGCAGTGACGGGTGCGTGTCGTCGAGGGCGTCGCTGACGCCCGGGATCCACAGCGGGACGCTCACCGACGCCGGCGCGGCGGCCAGGCCGCCAGGAGCGTCGCGCCGGCGGCTCGAGGTCGACGGGGAGGGCGCGGACGCCCGAGCAGCACCAGCAGCCAGCCGAGCGGGTCCGGCAGGGCGTCGTACCCGCCGAACTCGGCGTGCAGCGCCGACGATCACCAGGCCCATCGCGATGGACTGGAGCGGCCGCATGGCAGGTCACTGCTAGGAGTCGCGCCGGTCGACGCACCGGTCACCAGCCAGGCGTCCCCGCGCTCGCGGTGCAGCGAGCACCACCAGCCGGGCGCCCATGAAGACGCGCGCAGAACGCGACCCAGACCGCCACCAGGCCGCCGCCGAGCGCCACCGCGCCGAGGGCGACCGGGGCGTAGGCCACGAGGGTCGACCAGGCCGCCCCAGGCCAGGTAGGTGCCGTCGCCGGCACCGATCAGGACGCCGTCGAGGACGAACACGATGCCGGCCATCGGCTGCCCGAGCGCGGCGACCAGGAGCACGGGGACCAGCAGGTCCTGGACGTCGGGATCGCCGGTGAACAGCGTGCCCGAGCACCGGGCTGGCCGCCGCGAGCAGCACGCCCGGTCACGACGCCGCTGACCAGCCCCCACCGGACCATCCGGCGCGGTCACCTCGCGGGTGCCGGTCGACGTCGCCGGCGCCGAGGTAGCGCCCGGTGATCGCCTGCGCCGCGATCGCGATCGCGTCGAGCGCGAAGGCGAGGAACGTCCAGATGGTCAGCGCCAGCTGGTGGGTGGCCAGGTCGACCGCCTGGTCGCGCCCGCCGTCGGCGCCGACGCGACGGCGTACGTCGTGACGAGCAGCGCGGCGCGCAGGGTCAGGGTCCGGATGACCAGGGCGACGCGCGGCGTGGGCGGCGGCGCGGATGCCGGCAAGGTCGGGCGTCAGCGACGCACCCTCGCGCCGGGCGGCCCGGACCACGACCGCGAGCAGCGCGGCCGGCGCTGGCCACCTGGGCCAGGACCGAGCCCCAGGCCGACCCGGCGATGCCCAGCCCGGCACCGGTCCGGCGCCGTACACGAGGAGCAGGTTGAGCGCGATGTTGAGCGGTTGCCGGCGACCGCGACGACCAGCGGGGTGCGGGTGTCCTGGAGGCCGCGCAGCACGCCGGTGGTCGCGAGCATGACCAGCAGCGGGGTGGTGCCGAGGAACGCGATCCGCAGGTACGTCGTCGCCGGGTCCGCCACGGTCGCGTCGGCCCCGAACGCCCGACCAGCGGCTCGGTGAAGACGATCGCCGAGCACGGTGGCGACGGCGCCGATCACGACGGCCAGCCAGACGCCGTCGATGCCCTGGGCCAGTGCCCCGCGACGGTCGCCGGCGCCGAGCCGGCGGGCGACGCTGGCGGTGGTGCCGTAGGCGAGGAACACGCACAGCCCGACCACGGTCTGCAGGACGACCGCGGCGATCCCCGAGCCCGGCCAGCGGACTCGGTGCCGAGGTGACCGACGATGGCCGCGTCGGCGAGCAGGAACATCGGCTCGGCGACGAGCGCCAGGAACGCCGGGACGGCCAGCCGCACGATCTCGCGGTCGTGTCGGCGGTTGCGGCGGCTGCCGTCCCGGCTGCGGTCCTGGCTGGGGTCCTGGTCCGGCATCCGACCAGACTACCCAGGTAAGGACTACTGTCGGTGAGTGACTATGACGTGACTAGTCATTCTTGCCTGTGTATGACCTGTGGGGTACTGGGGAGCCGCTCGTTCGGCCGTGTCGACAAACCAACAGGCGAATCCCAGATGGCGAAAGCCGTGAACCAGAACTTCGTCAGGAGTTTTCGCTCCACACCCTTGGAGAAGCGTTTCCGCAGGTCAGAGACCCTAATGGATGAGCGGGCCGGGTCTGTTCCACAGCCGGTCCCCAGCGTGTGCACACCTGGCACGGGGTTCCTCCACCTGGCTTCAGCGGGTTATCCCCAAGCCGCCTGTGGACAGGGCCGCTTCCCGGCGCGCCGGTGGCGGCGTACGTTCCCGCGGGTCGCTGGGCTGGATGGAACGGGACGCCGGACGATGCCGACCAGGCCGTGTCGGTGCCCGTCTCCTACCGTCGAGCGCACGCCACAATCGACCTGACCCGAGACATGCAGGAGGCCCCGTGAGCATCACCGATCACGACGCACCGGGGTCCTTGCCGAGCCACCGTACGACGACTGGGGCGACGGCCCGGCCGCCTACGCGCCCGGGGAGGCGCCGACCGCGCCCGGGTGACCGGGTGCCGCCGCAGGACAACGCGGCCGAGCAGAGCGTGCTGGGGTCGATGCTGCTCTCCAAGGACGCGATCGCCGACGTCGCCGAGACGGTGCGGGGCGTCGACTTCTACCGGCCGGCGCACGAGGTCATCTACGACGCGATCATCGACCTCTACGGTCGCGGCGAGCCGGCCGACCCGGTGACGGTCGCGGCCGAGCTGCAGCGCCGCGGCGAGCTCCAGCGGATCGGCGGGGCGCCGTACCTCCACACGCTCTCGGCCAACGTGCCGATCGCCGCCAACGCCGGCTACTACGCCGAGATCGTGCGCGAGAAGGCGATCCTGCGCCGGCTGGTCGACGCCGGCACCAAGATCGTCCAGATCGGCTACGCCGGGCGAGGGCCAGGTCGACGACGTGGTCGACCAGGCGCAGGCCGAGGTCTACAAGATCACCGACCGGCGCACGTCGGAGGACTACGCGCCGCTGTCCGACATCATGGACGGCGTCCTCGACGAGATCGAGGCGATCGGCAACCGCGAGGCCGGCCTCTACGGCGTCCCCACCGGCTTCGCCGACCTCGACGACCTGACCAACGGTCTGCACGCCGGCCAGATGGTCATCGTCGCGGCGCGACCCGCCATGGGCAAGTCGACGCTGGCTCTCGACCTGTGCCGGGCGGCGTCGATCCACAACAACCTGACGAGCTGCTTCTTCAGCCTGGAGATGACGCGCTCGGAGATCACGATGCGGCTGCTGTCGGCGGAGGCGAAGGTCCCGCTCAACCACATCCGCAACGGCTCGATGAACGACGACGACTGGGCCAAGCTGGCCCGCAAGATGGCCGAGGTCTCCTCGGCGCCGATGTTCATCGACGACTCGCCCGAACATGACGATGATGGAGATCCGGGCCAAGGCGCGCCGGCTCAAGCAGCGCCACGACCTGCGGCTGATCATCATCGACTACATGCAGCTGATGACGTCGGGCAAGAAGGTCGAGTCCCGCCAGCTCGAGGTCTCGGAGTTCTCCCGCCAGATCAAGCTGCTGGCCAAGGAGCTCGAGGTCCCGATCATCGCGCTCTCCCAGCTCAACCGTGGTCCCGAGCAGCGCGGCGACAAGCGCCCGATGATGAGCGACCTGCGCGAGTCCGGCTGCCTGAGCGCCGACACCCGGTTGATGCGCGCCGACACCAACACCGAGGTGACGCTGGGTGAGCTGATGGCGACCGGCGCGACGGACGTCCCGGTCTGGTCGCTCGACGACAGGCTCAAGCTGGTGCCGAGGACGCTCACCCACGCGTTCCCTTCCGGCACCAAGCCGGTCTACGAGCTGACCCTGGCATCGGGGCGCCGGATCAAGACGACCGGCAACCACAAGTTCCTGACCCACGACGGGTGGATGCCGCTGTCCGAGCTGACCCCAGGCTCCCGCATCGGGTCGTTGCGACACGTCCCCCCGCCGCTGGACATCAGGGCGCGCGACGCCGACGAGATCGTGCTGCTGGCGCACCTGCTGGGTGCCGGCTCACTGACGGACAGCAGGTCGGTCCAGTACGCCGCCGTAGAGCGCGGCAATCTCGACGCTGTCTCCCACGCTGTCGGGCGGCGCTTCGCTGTCACGCCGGTGCCCGACCGGGATGCGCCCGACGGGGTCGCGACGGTCCGGGTGGCAGCACCGGGCCGGTTCATCCGGCGCCCGGGGTCGCTCCGGGCGTGGCTGGACGATGCCGGCCTGTCTGGCTGCGGTGGTGCCGACAAGCACGTCCCCGGGTGGGTCTTTGCCCTGCCCAAGGCCCAGGTCGGCACCTTCCTGCGGCACATCTGGTCGACGACCGGATCGGTGACGTATGACGGCAGGCGTCGGGTCGCGCGGATCGACTACACCGCCGCGAGCCGGCTGCTGGTCGACGACCTGGCGCGGCTGCTGCTCCGTTTCAATGTGTTCACGACCATCCAGCGGGTTCGCAGCCGCGGTCGCGGCGACCGGTGGTGCCTGCGTGTGCGCGGCAGCGAGAACCAGCTCCGCTTCCTCGACGAGGTCGGGCTGCACGGGGGCCGGGCCGACGCGGCTCGCCAGGTCGCCGGGTGCCTCCGCGCTGCGCGCCTCGGCGCCGAGCTCGACACCGTGCCGGCCGGGGTGTGGGCCCAGGTCCGCAAGGTGCTTTCGGACACCGCCGACGATCGTGGGCTCCCCGCCGCCAGCGCCGCGCTCGACGTGGTCGAGGCACCACGGGCACCGATGGCTGAGGTCGCCGGAGTCCTCGACGGGGCCGACCTCGACGTGGTCGCCACGAACGATGTCCTGTGGGACGCCATCGCGTCGATCGAGCCGATCGGCGAGCAGCCCGTCTACGACGCCACGGTCCTGGGCACCCACAACTTCGTCGTCGAGGGCATCGCTGCTCACAACAGCCTGGAGCAGGACGCCGACATGGTGATCCTGCTCCACCGTGACGACGTCTACGAGAAGGAGTCGACCCGCCCCGGCGAGGCTGACCTGATCGTCGCCAAGCACCGCAACGGGCCCACCCGCGACATCACCGTCGCCTTCCAGGGTCACTACAGCCGGTTCGTCGACATGGCTCACTGACCTGCGCTCTGTCGAGATGCAGCGAGCGCTGCTCATCGCGAAAACTTGCAAAGAACACGAACCGCTGGACTTGTCGGATCGGCTTGCGTGCGTGCGGGTTCTCGTTCGGCGGTGTGGGTGGCCCCTGAGGGTGACGGCCAGCTGCAGGTCACTCGAACTCAGCACGCGCGACGAAGGAGACCCACCATGACGATTAGGCGGAAGCCCCACCACCCGGCCGGAACCATGATGATCGCTACCAACGCGAGGAGATCCTGAAGATGGGAAACATGCGAAAACTCAGAGTCCAGCAGTGGGTCACCGTCGACAACATCGCCGCGGAGGAGGACGGAGGGCTCAGCTTCGTGTCAGGGGAGCCCTTCGACGACGAGGTCACCGACAACCCCTTCCAGAACAGCCTGATGGGGTTCATCGACTCGGTCGACACGATGATTCTCGGCGCGAACACCTACGCCCAGTCCAAGGACTACTGGCCGTACGCCGACGACCAGGGCGCGTACGGCGAGAAGCTCAACAACCTCACCAAGTTCGTCGCCTCGTCGAAGCTGGATGACGCCCCCTGGGGCGACTTTCCCGCCGCGATCGTGACGCGCGATCCGTCCGCCACCATCCGGGAGCTCAAGGAGCAGAGCGGCAAGGACATCTGGCTGTGGGGAAGCTTGAGACTCATGCGGTCCCTGCTGGACGCCGGCGACGTCGACGAAGTCCGGATGCTGGTCTGCCCGGCGTCGCGCGGCAACGGAACGCGCATTTTCGAGGATCGGCGAGACCTGAAGCCGATCGAGGCCACCTTGTTCGAAAACGGCGTGGTACTCCTGCGCTACGAGATCGAGAAGTAAACGGAAGGTCGGACCGCGTTCCGGGAGCGCTACCTCGGCGGCCGATGAGAAGCTCCAGGCGCCCTGGTCACACTCCCCAGAACCGACTGCAAGAGCACGATCACCCCATCGAGGAGCGCATCGATGTCACTCACCCGAATCCACAACTTGTCCATCTCCCTCGACGGCTTCGCCACCGGTGAGCCGCAGTCCGCCGATGCGCCGTTCGGCCATGCGGGCGAGCGTCTGCACGAGTGGATGTTCGGTACCAAGTTCTGGGGCGCGGGCGGAACCGCCGGAGTCGATAACGCCTTCGCCGAGCGCCACGGTCACGGGATCGGCGCCGAGATCATGGGCGCCAACAAGTTCGGCCCGCCAGGCTGGCAGGACGACCGGGACTGGAAGGGCTGGTGGGGTCCGAACCCGCCGTTCCACACACCGACCTTCGTGCTCACTCACCGCCCGCGGCCCTCGATCGAGATGGAGGGCGGGACCACGTTCCACTTCCTCGACGCCGCCCCGGCCGAGGCGCTCGAGACCGCCAGCGAAGCTGCGGATGGCCGGGACGTCCGCATCGGCGGCGGCGCCACCGTCGTACGCGACTTCGTCGCCGCCCGCCTCGTCGACCACATGCACCTGGTCCAGGTCCCGATCGTGCTCGGCCGTGGCGTCCGCGTCTGGGACGGCCTGGAAGCCCTCGAGGATGCCTACGACGTCGAGGCGGTCTCCTCCCCCAGCGGCGTCACCCACCTCACGTTCACGCGGAGGGCCGTTCCGTGAAGGCCGGCACTCGCTCACCCCTTGGCGTCGGGCCGCCCCAGGTGCGCCGCGAGCTCGCGGGGGGTCGGGCTGCCGAACAGGGCCGAGGTCTCGACGGATCGTCCGACGTGCTGCTCCGCCCACACCACGAGCTCGACCGCGGCCAGCGAGTCTCCACCGAGCTCGAAGAAGTCGTCGTCCAGTCCCACAGAGTCCAGGCCGAGGAGCTGGGCCACCTTGGTGGCCACCCGTTCCGCCAGCGACGAGCCGGTCACATCTCTGGCCGGGATCGCTGCCGCGACTGCGATGCGGTCCACCTTTCCGGACGCGCTCACCGGCAGCTGCGACAGCAGGCCGATCCGGGTCGGCACCATGGCCGGGGGCAGGGCGGTGCGCAGGTGGGTGCGCAGCTCGAGGACGTCGAGCACGGACCCGTCGGAGACCACTGCGGCCACGAGTTCCGGATGCTCGCCGGGCGCGACGATCACGATGGTGTCCCGGACGCCTGGGTGGGTCCGCAGTGCCCGCTCGACCTCTCCGGGCTCGATCCGACGCCCCAGCACCTTCACCTGATCGTCCCTGCGGCCGAGGTACTCCAGGTCACCGTCAGCGTTCACCCGAACCACGTCGCCGGTGCGGTACCACCGGCCGGGGTGGTCGATCCGGCTGACGAACGCGCGGCTCGTCTCTGGATCCCGGCGCAGGTAGCCACGGGCCGGGGCGACTCCACCCACGAGCAGCTCGCCAGGCTCTCCCGGCACAACCTCGATGTCGTCGTCGACCACCATGACCTCGACCCCGGGCAGCGGACGTCCGATCGGCACGTCGTGTGCGGGATCCTCGGGCACGACGTGCACACAGCACCCGACCGTCGCCTCGGTCGGTCCATAGTGGTTGAGCACGCGCAGCCGTGGGGCGTCGCGGCGTACATCGGCCACGAGTCCTGCGCCGAGCCGCTCGCCCCCGAACATCACCAGGTCAGTGCTGCGGCCCAGCTGGGCACGCTCATCGGCGTCGAGCAGCCGGGCATGGGACGGGGTGATCTTGACGAAGCTGTAGTGGTGGCCGCTCAGCAGCGCGGGGGCCAGCGCACGGCCGCCCCCGAGGGGCGGCAGCAGGTGGACGGCCTCGCCGATCATCAGCGGCGGCAGGTAGCAGGTCACGGCGTGGTCGAACGAGGCGCTGGCGAAGAGCGGCACCCCGCCGCCCGTCCAGGGCAGCTCGGCCACGGCCCACGCGAGGTAGTGGCGGAGGGAACCGTGCTCGACGACGACGCCCTTGGGTGCGCCCGTGGAACCCGACGTGTAGATGATGTACGCCGGGTCGGTGCCGTCCGGGACCCGTATCGGCGCTGCCGGCGAGGTAGGCACGGTGGCCGGGTCGAGGTACCTGATGCCCAGCTGGACGGCGAGGGCCGCACCGGCTGCGTCGCCGACCAGGCACGGCGGCCGGGCATCTGCCAGTACGTGCTCCAGCCGGGCCGGTGGATCGTCCGGGTCGAGCGGGAGGTAGGCCGCCCCACAGGCCAGGGTGCCGAGCAGGGCCACGATCAGGTCGGTGGAGCGCTCGCGGTGGAGCGCCACGAGGTCTCCGGCGCCGATGCCGCTGGCGGCCAGTGCCGCGGCCAGCGCATCCGCACGTCCGACGAGCTCCGCGAAGTCCATGGATCCTTCGGGTGAGGAGAGGGCCAGGGCATCCGGGGTTCGCCGCGCGGATGCCCGGATGGCGGTGAGGACGTCGAGCTCGCCGTTCACGTCCGCGCCGCTCTCGCCAGGGAGTCGAGCCGGTCGGTGATCTCCGGCGCGAGTGACTCTGGCTCCCCGCGCCAGGTGTCGTGGTCCCAGTCCGCCCGGAACCGCAACTCGTCGCTGCGCTGGCGGACCGCAAGCGAGAAGCTGCCCCGTGGGACCGCGACCCGCTCTCCGGGTTGTCCGTCGAGGCGCTCGGCCAGCAGCCGTCCCCCGACCGGCGAGGGCCGGCGTTCCACCAGGTAGCTGATCCCGGTCAGCCAGCTCATCCGCCCGCCGCGGGCGCCGGCGTCGGCGATCACCGTGTCGCTCAGAGAGCCGTAGTCGTAGCGCCGATGTCGCAAGGCCTCGAGCAGCTGGTCGCGGACGTCGGTCAGCCGGTCCGTGTGCAGATCCGGTCGGAAACGCACGTGCAGCAGCATCGACAGGTTGGCAATCCAGGAGTGCTCCTCGGGCAGCACGCGGTTGGAGACCGGAAGGTTGACGACCAGGTCGGCCGTCCCGGCCCGGCGCCGCCACCACGCGAGCTGCGCGGCGACCACGGCTGCGGAGACCGGACTGCGAGCGCCCCGGCACGCGGCAGCCAGTCGATCAAACGCCGGTCCGGTGACCGACCACGAGGCGGTCGAGCCGCCGGTCCACGCAACCGGTCCGTCCCGTGCAGTGAGAGGCGACCCGCGAAGCTCGGCACGCCACCAGTCGAGGTTCGTCGCCTCCTCGGCTCGTCGGGAGGGCTCCCTCTCCAGTGCTGCCAGGTAGTCCGACCCGTCGACCTCCGGGTGGTCGACCCCGGACTCCTCGCGCGTCCACGCGGCGTCCAGCTCCTGCTCGAACAGGTCCAGACCGAGATCGTCCGCCGCCAGATGGTCCACCGTGACGCCGAGGAAGTAGTCGCCATCGACGTCGACCAGCCGGAGCAGCATCGGGGACTCGCGCTCGAGGTCCATCGTCCGGCGGGCGTCGTCGAGGAACAGATAGTGGGCGTACGCCGCCCGCTGGGCCGCCGTGCGCCCCTGCACCGAGACTCCTTCGATGCGGGCCGGCGCGTCGTCGAACCGCTGTGCGAGATCTCCGTCTCCGCGAACCAGGCGCATACGCAGCGACGGGTGGGCGGCTACGACGTGGCGCACCGCGGCCAGCAGGTCGGCAGACAGAACGCCGCGGCGGAGCCGGTAGACGCGCTGCACCGGGCGCGCCATGGCCCCATCGTGATCCGCGAAGGCCGCCAGCCAGCGCTGGCCGCAGCCGAGGGGGAACACCCTGTCAGGAACGCGGGGCCTCACTCGGACGGAGCAAGCCTCGGATCACCGCTCGGGCGATCGCGCCGCCGACTTGATGGTCGACCGGAGGGCGGACTTCAGGACCGACCGCATCAGCGAGCGCATGGCGGAGGCACCCTTCTCGCTCGCCAGCACCTTGTCGGTGATCTCGTCGAGCTTCGCCTCCTCGAGCCTGTCCAGCATGACGATGTGGAACTCGATGTCTGACTTCTCCTCCATGCCCACGCTCCCTTCAGCGTGCCGTCAGCCTAGACCTCGCCGACGAGGTCGGGAAGGTCTCCCGGAGGCGCCAGTGGATCCGCTGACAACGGCCCGTACATCTGGGCCAGATGGCGGGTCGCGGCCGCCGTGTCGATCGTCCACCTCGGCGTCGTGCGGCGGGCCAGGTTGTTCACCTGGGCCAGCGACATCCGGTACGCCCACAAGGTCCGCTGGTGGCGGGCCCTGCGGTACGCCGCGATCCCGTCCACCGGGCTCGGCCCACGGAGGCTTCGCGCGAGCACCACGGCATCCTCCGCCGCGAGCGACCCGCCCTGGGAGAGCGTCGGCGAGACCGCGTGGGCCGCGTCCCCGATCAGCACGCACGAACCGTCTCCCCAGGTGACCGGTCGGACGAGGTGGGCGACGCCGCGATGGGGATCCTCGGCGCGGGCAAAGGCGTCGGCGAGCATCGGGTCCCACGACCGCAACGAGTCCTCGTCCAGCGTTGGCGTCTCGTTGGTGTCCGCGACCGGGTCGGACAGTCTCAGCTGGACGAAGCAATGTGCGCGACCCCCGCCGAGGGGGATGAAGCCGTGAGCGGCGTCATCCCGCTCCGTCGTGCGCCACGTGCCGTCGTCCAGGCCGACGACCGATTCCGCAACGAACCGCGTGTAGTACAGCGGGGTCCGGACGGCGCGCGCGGCTGGATCGAGCAGTCGGCGGACGGTGGAGTGCACGCCGTCGGCCCCCACCACCAGGTCGTAGCGCCGCCGGGCGCCGTCGGCGAAGGATGCGGTCGGTCGGTCGGAACGCGCGTCATCGAGGCCCTCGAGCCGGGTGTCGGTGCGGATCCGGACCGACCCGGGCTGTCGGACTGCCGCCCGGGCCAGGACGTCGTGCAGGTCCGACCGGCGGATGGCCGTGGTCGGGTGTCGTGCGCCCGGCCAGGCGTCGGAGAGCACGATCGAACGGCTCTGGTCGCCTCGGAGGATCTCCAGCCGACGGAGAGGGTTGCCGCGGCGCGCGACCTCGTCGGCGAGGCCGAGCGCGTCCAGCACCCGCATCCCGTTGGGATGAAGCACGATGCCGACACCAAGCCCTTCGACGCGCTCCGCTCGCTCGACGACGTCGACCTCCCAGTC
This sequence comes from uncultured Actinomycetota bacterium, assembly GCA_963733895.1. Taxonomy (GTDB): domain Bacteria; phylum Actinomycetota; class Actinomycetes; order Propionibacteriales; family Nocardioidaceae; genus Nocardioides. The sequence continues at coordinate 38,193 of CAVTEY010000001.1, read as the reverse complement.
GCTGTCGCGCAGCGCGCAGGCGAGGGTCAGGCCCCCGATGCCGGCGCCGACCACGAGGAGCCGCTTCACGACGCGGAGTCCCCGACGATGACCGGATCGCCGCTGCGGACCACGCCGCCACCGACGACCTCGCAATTGACGCCGCCCCGGTGCGTCAGTGGAGAGATCAGGGAGAGGCCGGTGAGCTCCTCGAGGTACCGGCACGGCTCATTGAGGCGGGCCACCCGCAGCAGGACGCCGCCGACCCACAGATCGCGACCGACGAGCTCCAGCAGATCGATCCCGCGGGTGACCAGGTTGCGACGGCTCTGCTGCGGAGTGAGCTCGAGCCCGTCGTCGCGGCTCAGCGCTTCCAGGGTCTCGACCTGGAGCATTGTCACCTGACGGTCGCTGCGCGGTCGGTCGCTGTAGTACCCGGTGCCAAGGGCGTAGCGGTCGCCCTCGAGGCCGACGCCTGCCAGGCATCGCGCGGACCCGACGTCCACCATGGGGGCTCCGGCGGCGGGCGCTACGAAGACGTGCAGCAGAGTGCCCGTCTGGCCCATACCGGCAACGTAGCGGACGTCGTCCGGACTCATCGGTGACGCTGAAGCCGCAATTGCGTGCCGACTCTTCGGCGAGGATCTTCCAGTCTGTGTTGTGGGAGCGATTTCGCCGTTCGCAAACCATGTTCCGCATCTGGGTTACGAACATGAGGTCGCAGACACCGAACGCCGTCGATCTCCCATTCAGGTCGGCGAATCCCCCTCCTAGCGTTGAGTACATCAGCCCACCAACAGTCCACTGGGAGAAGACATGAGCTACCTACCTATCGCCGCCGACCTCGCGGTCCAGGCGACCCGGAACCAGATGAACGGCACCCGCCCGGGCACAGCAGCGGCCCCGCCTCCACGGGTCCGGCCGCGCCATCGAGTCCGTGCCCACGTGGCGTCTGGCCTGCACCGGATTGCCGGTGCTCTCGAGCCCACCCACCGGCCGATCGCCCCCGGGCAGGCGGGTGCCCTACGGTCCTGAACTCTGTTGAAGGAACACAAGAAAGGCTCGAGGATGAGCAAGGTATTGATCGCATTGTCCGTGTCGGTCGACGGCTACATCACCGGCCGTGACCCCGGCCCCGGGCGCGGGCTCGGCGACGGGACGATGCTGTTCGACTGGTACTCCGACGGCGACACCCCCAGCCAGGTGTTCGACGGGTTCCGGCTGAGTGAGCCCAGCGCCCGCGTCTTCGACGCGCTGGCCGGACGTGTGGGTGCCAGCCTGGCCGGCCGCAACACCTACGACGACTCCGAGTGGAACCACGGCGGGACGCCACACCCGACCGCGCCGCTGTTCGTGCTCAGCCATCGGCCGGTGCCAACTGTCCACGACCGTCAGACGCTGGTCACCACCGGGATCGATGACGCGATCGCGGCCGCGCGGGAGGCCGCCGGCGACAAGGACGTCGCCCTCATGGGCGGCGGCGTCGCGACGGCGGCCTTGGCGGCGGGGCTCGTCGACGAGGTGGTCCTGCATCAGGTGCCGATCCTGCTCGGCGGCGGCCGCCCCTTCTTCCAGTCGCTCCCCGAGCACGTGCGGCTCCGCCTCCTCGAAGTCGTCCCGGCGCCAGGGGTGACCCACCTCCACTACGAGGTTGTCCGATGATCCTCGTCACCGGCGGGCTGGGCATGATCGGCGCCCACACGGCCTCCGCGCTCGTCGACCGCGGACACGACGTCGTCGTCACCACACACCGCCGGACCGACGTACCGTCGTTCCTCACCGGCCGCGTCACCGTGGAACCCCTCGACGTCAGCGACCGCGACGCCTTCCTGGCCCTCGGCGATCGCTACGACATCAGCGACATCGTCCACCTCTCCGGCTCCATCCCCGAGGACCCAGTCCAATTCTTTCGCACCGACACGACAGGCCTGCTCAACGCGCTGGACGCCGCGCGCACGTGGCGCGTCCGCAGGTTCGCCGTTGCCAGCAGCCTCGGCGTTTACGCCGGCCGGGACGAGATCCCCTGGCACGAGGAGCTCGCGCTGCCCTCCGAGGAGGTGCCACATGTGATCGTCGCCTTCAAGAAGGCCGCTGAGCCGCTCACGAAGCACAGCCTCCTGGGTACCGGAGTACAACCGGTTGTGCTTCGGCTCGGGACCATCTGGGGTCCGCTGGTCGACCCGGAATCACCGTTCTCCCACATCCCGCCCTTCATCAGCGCCGTGCTCCGCGGCGAGGAACCACGGCCGCTGCACGCTGACGACGGCGGCGACTGCTGCTACGCACCCGACGCCGGGCGGGCGATCGCCCTGCTGATGACTGCCCAGACGCTCCGACACGACACGTACAACGTCTCGAGCGGGCGGCCGTTCACCAATTCCGAGATCGCGGATGCCCTGCAGGCGGTGACCCCCGGCCCGCGCCTCAACCTCCTGCCCGGACGGGAGGCCGGCCCGGGCGACAACCCGTACGTCGACATCGGCCGGCTCACCCACGACACCGGCTTCGAGCCGGCCTTTGACGTCACCGCGGCGGTCGCCGACTACGTCGCGTGGCGCGCCGACAACCCCCGATAAGTAGGACACCCATGCCTGACCCCGGCGTGCGCCGCGGCGTCCGTAGGGTGGCGGGCGTGCAGACCCACACGCACGACCTCACCTTCACCGAGGCCGAGGTCCGCAAGAGGTACGTCAGCTGGGATCGTGGCGAGGCAGATCGGGAGTGGGCCTGCCTGACGCTCCTGGCGGAGCACGCACCGGGACTGGCGCCGCGGCCGCTACGTCGCGAGAAGGACGACGGTGCCCCCGTTGTCGTCATGGAGCGGCTCCCCGGCGAGCCGTTGGGGGGCGCGCCTCTGGTTGCGGAGCAGACCCAGTCACTGGGAAGAGCGCTTCGACAGATGCACGACGTCCCGATGGGCTCCGTCCGGGCTGCCGAGATCAGCGAGCGGCTCTACGGTCCGACGACCCTCCCGCGGGCCGTGACGGAGTGGCTCAGTGAGTCGTACGACCTCGCCGAGTGTCGCGACCCCGGTCTCGTGTCCGGCGCCGTGGACGCAGCCCTCACGTGGCTCGCCTCGTCCGGCAGCCACCCGGAGCCGCAGTTGGTGGCGATCGGGATCTCGGACCTGAATCCGGCGAACATCCTCTGGGACGGCGGGACGTGTCGTCTCGTCGACTTCGAGGACGGCGGGCTCAGCGACCCGGCCTACGAGCTCGCTGACCACGTCGAGCACATCGCAGGCCGCCTCTCCGGAGTCTTCGATCGCGACGCGCTGGTCGACGCGGTCGGGCTCTCGCCGGCAGAGCGAGATCGGATGCGCGCCTACCGCCCGCTCTGGGCCGCGTTCTGGCTGGCCATGCTGCTGCCCGGCAACGGCGGCTTCCGGCGCAACCCGCCCGGCACGACCGAGGCACAGGCCGCCCACCTGTTGGCTGTTCTGGACTGACCGAGGCGGCCATCACCAAAAAGGAGCGACAGATGACTGGTCGGGGCCCGGCCGGCCGGAGTGAGTTCGAAGTCCTGCGCCTCCCGAGCGATGAGTTTCAGCCGCTCCCCGAGTCAATCCGGGTGTCCCCGCCCTCTGGGACCATCAGCGGCACTTCCAGCCGACCAAACAAGGAGGCCCTGACCGATGCTGCTATTCGCTCCTGACCGAACAGTTCCGAGGGACAACAGCCTTGTGCGAGCGTGCAAGAGTTCAGTCATCCGAAGTGTCACAGGGGAGGCGTGCTGATGCCGACACTTGCGATAGAGGCCTCCGGCCTGACGAAGTCGTTCGGCGACACCCAGGCCGTCGACGGCGTGGACCTGTCCGTGCGCAGCGGCTCTGTGTACGGCGTTCTCGGACCGAATGGCGCGGGCAAGACGACCACGATCCGGATGCTCGCCACGCTCCTTCCGCCAGATGGCGGCTCTGCTCGCGTGCTCGGCCACGACATCGTGCGCGAGGCCGACAAGGTCCGCGGCCTGATCAGCCTCACCGGCCAGCTCGCCTCAGTCGACGAGGACCTGACCGGCCGCGAGAACCTCGTGCTCATCGGTCGTCTTCTCGGTCTGCGTCGCGCCGAAGCCAAGGTGCGGGCGGACGAGCTGCTCGACGCGTTCGGCCTCTCCGACGCCGCAGGCCGCCTGGTCAAGCACTTCTCGGGCGGCATGCGACGCCGGCTGGACATCGCGGCGAGCATCGTGGTGACTCCTGAGCTGATGTTCCTCGACGAGCCCACGACCGGGCTGGACCCGCGCTCGCGGAACCAGGTGTGGGACATCATCCGGGCCATGGTCACCGCCGGTACGACGATCCTGCTGTGCACCCAGTACCTCGACGAGGCCGACCAGCTCGCCGACGGGATCGCGGTGATCGACCACGGGAGAGTGATCGCGGAAGGCACCCCGGCCCAGCTCAAGGCGTCCGTCGGCTCCGGAGCGCTGCACGTGCGCCTGCTCGATCCTGACCAGCGCCCGGACGCGGAGCGAGTCCTCGTCGACCTCCTGGACACGGTGCACCTCGAGCCCGATCCAGCGGCGCTCACCGCCCAGTGCGCCGACGGCGACCGCGCCGCGGAGGCGGTCGCCCAACTGGCCCGCTCGGGGGTTCGGGTCGCCGGCTTCTCGCTCGACCAGCCGAGCCTGGACGAGGTCTTCCTCGCCCTGACCGGCCATCCGGCCACCGACGAGCTCGGCGACGACGCCGAGGCACCGAGGGAGGAGATCGCATGAGCACCGAATCCACCCAACGCGGCACGGCGGAAACGGTCGCCGATCAAGCCGCCGTACGTGCAGCCCTGTCCTCTGCCCCGCGACCGCCACGGGCCGGCCCGCTGTCGGCTTCGCTGACCTTCGGCTGGAGGGGAATGCTGAAGATCAAGCACGTGCCCGAGCAACTGCTCGACGTGACGGTCACGCCGGTGATGTTCCTGCTGATGTTCACCTACCTGTACGGCGGGGCGATTGCAGGCTCTACCGACGTGTACCTGCAATACATCATGCCCGGCATCCTGTGCATGACAGTGGTGTTCACGACGGTCTACTCAGGGGTCTCACTGAACACCGACCTGACCAGGGGCGTGGTGGATCGCTTCCGATCCCTGCCGATCTGGCGGCCCGCACCGCTGCTCGGCGCGCTGCTGGGCGACTGCGTCCGGTACGTCATCGCGGGGACGGTCCTGATCGTCCTGGGGCTGATCCTCGGCTACGACCCCCCCGCCGGGGTCCGGGGCCTGGTGGCAGGGCTGGCGCTGGTCGTGGTGTTCTCGTTCGGACTGTCGTGGGTCTTCACCACGCTCGGCCTGCTGATGCGCTCGCCCAACGCGGTGATGAACGCGGGCTTCATGGCGATCTTCCCGCTCACGTTCCTCAGCAACGCGTTCGTCGAACCCTCCACGTTGCCGGCATGGCTCGAGGCCTTCGTCAACGTCAACCCGATCTCCCATCTGGTGACCGCGACCCGCGATCTCCTCGAGGGCACGGCCCTGGGCTACGAGGTCGTCGTCGCGCTGGGGACCGCTGCCGTGCTGACCGCGGTCTTCCTTCCTGTGACCTCCCACCTCTACCGCACCCGCGGCTGACGTCTGGCCGCATGACGAGCTGGGTTCTCCACGTCGACATGGACCAGTTCCTGGCGGCCGTCGAGGTCCTGCGCCACCCGGAACTGGCGGGACTTCCGGTCGTGGTGGGTGGCCGCGGCGACCCGACGGAGCGGGCAGTGGTGTCGACGGCGTCGTACGAGGCGCGGGAGTTCGGCATCCGCTCGGGTATGCCGTTGAAGACGGCCGTACGGCGGTGTCCGGACGCGGTGTTCCTGCCCGTCGACTTCCCGGAGTACGAAGCAGCGTCGGCGCGGGTGATGGAGACGCTTCGCACCTTCCCCGGCACCGTCGTGGAGGTGCTGGGCTGGGACGAGGCGTTCGTCGGCATCGACGCCGAGGACCCGGAGGCCACGGCAAGCGCGATCCAGGCCGCGGTGCTGGAGGCGACCCGCCTGCACTGCTCGATCGGCATCGGCGACACCCTGGTACGCGCCAAGATCGCGACCGAGTTCGGCAAGCCGCGCGGCACCTTCCGACTGACTCGCGACAACTGGATGGAGGTGATGGGCGACCGACCGACCCGAGCACTCTGGGGGGTCGGCAAGCGCATCGCGGAACGCCTCGCCGATCTCGGGATCAAGACCGTGCGCGAGCTCGCCGAGTCCCCGGTCGAGCCGCTCGCCGCGGAGTTCGGCCCGAACACCGGCCCGCACATCGGGCGACTCGGACGCGGCGGTGGCCGCGCGGTCGTCGACGACACCCCTTGGATCCCCCGCGCACACGGCCGCGAGACGACGTACCAGCGCAACCTCGTCGGCGCCGACGAAGTCGCAGCCGCGCTCCGCGTGCTGGCGGATCAGGTCGTCGTGGACATCCGGGCTGAGGGCCGCCCGTGCGAGCGGGTTCATCTCAAGGTCCGGTTCGCACCGTTCTTCACCGTCACCCGGATCCGCAAGCTGCAGGAGCCGACGTACGACGCCGCCGCGATCGCCGAAACGGCACTCGAGCTGTTCCACCGCCTCGAGGACGACCGGCCGGTCCGGCTGCTCGGGGTGCGCGCCGAGATGGTGCCGCCCGAAGGCGGCTACGACGCGCCACGGACCCACGGCCGACGCGGCGGGCCGTGATGACCAGACCGCCTACCATTCCCGCGATACGTACGGCGTGTTTGTGAAGGTGGGAGTCTCGTGAGTCGAACCCAGACACCCGCCGCGGCGGCCGCCCAGGACCTGGGCTCGCGCATGGCTGGACAGGTCCTGCTGCCGCGTGACCAGGGGTACGACGATGCCCGTCGCGTCTGGAACGCGATGGTGGATCGACGGCCCGCCCTGATCGCACGGTGCGTCAGCACCGCCGACGTCAGCGCCGCAATCCGCGCGGCACGTGAGCACGAACTCGAGGTTGGCGTGCTCTGCGGTGGCCACAGCGTGCTGGGCCTGTCCGTGCCGCAGGACGGTCTCATGGTCGACCTGCGCCCGATGGGCGCGGTGCACGTCGACCACGATCGACGGCTGGCCCGGGTCCAGGGGGGCGCGCTGCTCGGTGCCCTGGACGCGGCCACCCAGCCCCACGGCCTCGCCACCACCGCCGGCAACGTGTCCCACACCGGCGTCGGCGGCCTCACCCTGGGCGGAGGGATGGGGTGGTTGGCTCGCGAGCACGGCCTCAGCTGCGACAACGTCGTCTCGTTCGAGATGGTCACCGCCGAGGGCGAGAGGGTGCGCGCCACCGAGGCAGAGAACCCCGAACTGTTCTGGGGTCTGCGAGGTGGCGGTGGGAACTTCGGGATCGTCACCGAGTTCGAGTTCCGGTTGCACGACGTCGGCACCCGGGCGCTGACCGTGGAGCTCGACTTCCCTGCCTCCGACGCGGCAGGCGTGCTGGCCGGCTGGCGCGACCTGGCCATCGCGGCGCCCAGGCAGGCCACGTTCGCCACCAGCCTGTTCGGAGGCGTGGTGACGATCGGCTTCGTCTGGGTCGGCGACCCCGACGCCGGACGGACGCTGCTGCCTCAGGTGCGCGGGCTCGGGCTGCCGACACAGGAGCGCGTCGTCGACTGGACCTACCTCGAGCTTCAGCGGCGCGAGGACAGCATCGAGGGGCACTACCAGCGCCGCTACTGGAAGGGCCACTACCTGCGCGACCTCCCCGACGGTGCTATCGAGGCGCTGCTTGCGCACCCACCCGAGTTCGCGGCCAGCATCCAGACGTACGGCGGTGCGATCGCCGACGTCCCGGATGAGGCCACGGCGTTCGGCCAGCGGGACACCGCCTTCGAGTACGTCGGCGCCGCCCGCTGGACCGATCCGGCCGAGGACGACGCCCGGATCGAGCGGGCCCGCGAGGCTTCGGGTCCACTCGCGCCGTACGCCAGTGGAGCGTATGTCAACGTCCTGACCGACGAGGGTGCAGCCGGGGTCCGCCGCGCGTACCCGCCCGCGAAACTGGCCAGACTCACCGCGCTCAAGGACACCTATGACCCGCACAACGTCTTCCATCTGAACCAGAACATCCCGCCCACCCCGACGTCGTGAGGGACCGATATACAAGCGAAGGTCGAGCCGTTAGCGAACCGCGCTAGGTTGGGACGACCCGCGCCGATGAGGCGATCGCCGACGGTCGCGGCCCCGTTGAACACCAGTCAACGGACGATGACGGACGACAGAAGGGGCAAGACCATGGGCGCGATCCAGGTGCACGAGTTCATCGCTCTGGACGGGGTGTTCGAGGATCCCTCGTGGACCTTCGACTACGGCTTCCACCCCCAGATGGGCGAGACCCTCGGTGCGATCACCGACGCGTCGAAGGCGATCCTGCTCGGGCGCCGGACCTACGAGATGTTCGCGCCGGCCTGGTCGACGCGCACGGTCGAGGATGACCCCGGTGCGCCGTTCTTCAACGACACCCACAAGTACGTCGTCGGCTCCCAGGAGCCGAACGTCGACTGGGGCCCCTCGACGCGGCTCGGGGCCTACGACCCGGACGCCATTCGCACCCTCAAGGACGAGACGGACGGCGGCATCTACATCTCGGGCAGCGGCACGCTCGTCCGCGCGCTGCTCGAGGACGGCCTGGTCGACCACCTGCACCTCTTCGTCTACCCGCTCGCACTCGGCAAGGGCGCCCGGCTCTGGGGCGACGGCGTCGACCCGACCAAGCTCGCGCTGAAGGAGCACGAGGTCTACGGCAACGGTGTCGTGCACCTGGACTACGGCCCCGCCTGACCCGGGGCGCCGGTTCGGACCTGGTCAACCGGCACAGGGAGAGCACGCATGGCCCAAGTCGCCCTCAGCACGACCCGCCTCGACCTGGTCCCGCTGTCCGACGACCATCTCGAGCACGAGGTCGAGCTGGATTCCGACCCGGAGGTATTGCGCTACCTCTGGGGACGAGCGCGGACCCGGCCGGAGGTCGAGGAGGCGCATCGCCAGCGGCTGGCTCACGCCGAACGGGTCGAGGGGCTCGGTATGTGGGCCGGCTTCCTCCGCCCAGGTGTCGAGGCCGGGGACCGCGGTCCCTTCATAGGCCTCTGGATGCTCCTGCCACCTCACGGCCCCAGCCAGGTCCTCGTCCCGGGGGAGGCGGACCTCGGCTACCGGGTGCGGCGCCGTTGGTGGCGCCGGGGGCTGGCCACGGACGGCGCGCGGGAGCTGATCAGGCACGGTTTCGAGGACCTGCGGCTGACCCGGATCTTCGCCCAGACCATGGCGGTCAACTCGCCGTCCCGCGCGACCATGGCCTCGCTGGGCATGACGTTCGTCCGGTCCTTCCAGGAGGAGTACGACGAGCCGCTGCCGGGTGCGGAGCTCGGTCAGGTTGAGTACGAGCTGCGCCGGAGCGACTGGGAGGCCGGGCGGGAGTGAGCGCCCGCCGCATCCGCCCTGACTTGTGCGAATGTATGCCCTAGGCATAGATTTCCAGCACAGCATTCCTGGTCAGGAAGGAGCGGTCGTGATGCGGCACCGGCCCCGGGGATCAACGGTGTGGTTGCGCACCACCACGGCAGTGGTCGCGGCCATCGTGCTCGCCGCGTGCGGCGGTGATGGGGGAGACGACGGGGACAACCAGCAGGTGAGTGCCGCGGAGGCGCGGTCCGCGCTGCAGGCTGCGCAGTCCCCCGAGGACGGGACGTTCGACGCCGGGAACTTCCGGTTCAGCCGGCCCTTCGACGCCGGGTCTGCGCCAGAGGACGGTCGGCTCGCGTCGTACTCCTGGGACATCGCCTACCACCTCGACTCCGGCGACCTCGGGTCCTGGAGTGCCGGGCTCGACGTCTTCGACGCGCCCGATGCGGCCCTCGAATCGGCGCGGAAGGTGAGTGGCCGCTGGCCGTGCAAGGACGAACCGGTAGCGATCGACGACCTCGCCGAGGATCATGTCGATTACCTCGAGGCGTCGTACTGCAAGAAGCTCAGCGCCGAGGGCTTCGTGGCGCAGCTGAGTACCGCGGACGGCCCGGTCACGGTGAACCTCACCGTCGGTGGGACCAGTCCGGAGAGCACGTCTGCGGCACTGGCGGCGGTCTGGGGATCACTCTCAGACGTCACCCAGGCCGCCAGCGCGAGCCTGGACTGACGGCCGGGCAGCGTCAGGGCACGTCCTCCCGGGCGTCGGCGCCGGCCGTCGACGGGCACCGTCCGTCGAGATGGCCGCAGCCGACGGCGTCGCACAGGCGGCAGATCCGGCGTGCCGTCGCTCGGTCGACGGACTCGGCGAACAGGACCTCCTCGGCGACGCGTGCCAGCGCTTCGACGTGCGCGGGCGACAGGTGCTCCAGCACGGCGTCCAGGGCATCGGCGCGTGCGGCCAGCACTCGACGAGCCGCTCGACGCCCGGACCCGGTCAGGGAGACCAGGATCCGACGAGCGTCCAGCGGGTCCGGTCGGCGTCGTACAAGCCGGTCGCGTTCCATCTGGTCCACGACCCGAACCGCTCGCGAGTGGCTCAGCCCCAGCCCCTCCGCGAGGCTGTGGATCGGTGCTCCGTCGGCCCACGCCAGGAGAGCAGTGAGTGCTGGCGCCGACGCCCCGCGAGCCGCCGTGATCTGCTCGACGGCCTCCCGCAGGCGGTCGGCCACCAGAACTGCCGCCGCGCCGATCACGTTCCGGTCATGGTCGACAGTTCTCGGGTCCACCTCCGCAGCATAGGCCCGGTCTGTGCGTGGGGCATGGAATTGGGCGGCTCGACGACACCACGAGCCGCCAGGGGTACCGGCCGCGGCAGCGTCACGCGCGAGGTTGATGCACTCGCGCGGCTCCTGTGAGATGACCGTGTGCCTCGTCTCGACGGACTCGACTTCGACCAGCTGGTCGATCCCCTCCGCGCGGAGATCACGGCGCACTGCTACCGGATGCTGGGCTCGCTCGCCGACGCCGAGGACGTGGTGCAGGAGTCCTTCCTGCGGGCCTGGAAGGGGTGGGAAGGGTTCGAGCCACGCGCCGAGGATCCGAAGCGCTCGGTGCGGTCCTGGCTCTACAAGATCGCCACCAACCGTTGCCTGACCTTCCTGGGGCGGTCCCGACGACGCGAGCTGCCGGCGGAGATGACTCCGGGCGACCACGCTCACGAGGTGCTGTGGCTGGAGCCCCTGCCCGACGCCCGGATGGCGTTCACCGAGCACCTCGATCCCGCCCAGCGGGTCGTCGCCTGGGAGAGCGTCGAGCTGGCCTTCCTCGTGGCCCTGCAGGGCATGCCCGCCACGCAGCGCGCCGTCCTCTTGCTGCGGGAGGTGCTCGGGTACTCCGCCGCCGAGACGGCAAGCCTGCTCGACACCTCCGTCGCCGCGGTCAACAGCGCCCTCCAGCGTGCCCGCGCGGCACGTGCGGCCCGCGGGAGCCTGGCGGCCCGATCAAGCTCCGCGGATGCGGAGACCGGCCTGGTCGCGCGCCGCTACGCCGCAGCCTGGGAGGCGCACGACGTCGACGCGATCGTCGCCATGCTGGCCGAGGACGCGAGGTACTCGATGCCCCCGCTGCCCGAGTGGTACGCCGGCCGCGAGTCCATCCGCGGCTTCCTCGTCGACGGTCCGCTGCGGCGGCGCTGGCGGTTCCTGCCGACGCGTGCCAACGGTCACCCGGCATTCGCCACGTTCATGTGGGACGACGACTCCGCGGCGTACGTCCCGAAGGGTCTCGATCTGCTTGTCGTGCGCGGCAACCAGGTGGCCGAGGTGGTGTCGTTCCTCGATGCCGACTTCGCCGACTTCGGCCTGCCGACCCGGATCCCCGAGGACGTGCCGCCGACCGATGAGTTCGGCTCCTGACCGGGGTTGTACCCAGACAACCATCCGAAGGAGGAGCCATGAACGACGAGCAACTGATCCGCGACCTGATCTCCCGCTGGGCGGCCGCCGCGCACGAGGGGGACCTCGACACCGTGCTGGCCGACCACACCGACGACATCGTCATGTTCGACGTCCCGCCGCCGCAGCAGGGCGCGCGCGGGCTCGCCGCGTACCGCGACACCTGGCCGAGCTTCTTCAAGTGGCAGGTCCAGGGTGCGACGTACGACATCCTCGAGCTCGAGGTGACCGCCGGCGCGGAGGTCGCGTTCGCCTGGGCGCTGCTTCGCTGCGGCACCGCGGAGGAGAACGCCGCGCACCCCGAGCGTCGGCTCCGGATCACCGTGGGCCTGCGCAAGGAGAGTGACCGGTGGGTGGTCGCGCACGAGCACCACTCGTTCCCGTACGAGGGCGCCGACCAGGACTGATCGAGACCCTCAGGGGCTCGCCACGACGCGGCCGGACTTCACGACGGTACGTCCGGTCGGAGCGGCCACCACCGCCTCGGCCTCCGTGCCGGCCGGCACGACCACGAGGTCGGCGGCCGCCCCGGGTACGACGCCCGCGACGGGGGCTCCGAGCAGCCGGCCGCCGCCGTCGGTGGCGGCGGTGAGCACCAGCTCGATGTCCTCGTCGCGGCGGAACATGCTCCGGTAGGCGATGTGCCTGGCCCGCTCGAGCAGGTCGCCGGTGCCGTAGGGCCCCCACAGGTCCCGGATCCCGTCGTGCCCGCAGCCGACGACGACGCCGGCGTCGTGGAGAAGGCGTAGCGGCGGCACGGGGAAGTCGTAGGGCGCCGCGGTCACGACGCCGATCCCCGCCTTCGCGAGACGGTCGGCGAGCCGCCGCGCCGCCGCGTCGTCCAGGTCGCCGAAGACGTAGACGTGGCTGACCACCACCCGACCGGCCATCCCCAGGGCGGCCGTCCGCTCGATGACCAGATCCAGGTCGGTCAGTCCCGGCCTCCCGTGCGTGTGCAGGTGCAGGTCCACCATGGCGTCATGGCGCTCGGCGACCCCGAACACGACGTCGAGGTAGCGGGCCGGGTCACCCTCCGCGCCGGGGTCCAGCCCGCCCACGACCGTCGCGCCGTTCTCCATCGACGCGGCGAGCAGGTCGTCGGTCCCCGGCAGGGACAGCAGGCCGTGCTGGGGGAACGCGACCTGCTGGATGCTCATCCGGTCCGCCATGCTGTCGGCCAGCTCACGGACCCGGTGCACCCCCGTCAGTCCGACGTCGGGGTCCACGTCGGTGTGGGTCCGCAGGGTGGTCGTGCCGAACCCTGACATCGCTTCGACCAGCGCCGTCATCGCAGCCGGGTCGGGCAGGCCGAGCTGGCCCCGGCGCTCGCGGTCGTTGGCGATTCGGTCTGCCAGTGCGTCGCCCGCCGAGTGCGGCACCCAGGGTCGTCCGAAGAGCGTCTTGTCCAGGTGGCAGTGTGCCTCGACCAGGCCGGGCAGGACGACGCACCCGGTGGCGTCCAGCACGCGGTCGGCATCGCGTGAGCCGCCGTCGTGCCGGGCCACCTCGAGGACCAGGCCGTCGTCGACCACGACATCGACCGGCTCGGACGCGTCCCCGCACCCGTCCACCGCGGATCACCAGGTCAACCAACGTGGCCTCTCCTTCGCGGTCGCCTCCGCCCGGCACGTCGTCGCACCGAAAGCTCGGCTCGGGACGAGCTCTGGGGCTGGCAGGTCACGTTACCGACGATCGATTGAGCACGCGGACCGGTCGTCCGCCGTACTCCTCGCGCCGGCGCCACATCACCAGCAGCATCGCCGGCAGCATGAGCAGGTGGCCGGCCATCATCACGGCGTCGTCACCGATCATCCCGCTCCACATCGGCACGAACAGGATGACGAAGGGCACGAACATCGCCAGGCTCATCTCCACGATCGGCGTCCACGCATGGCCGCGGAACCGCATCCAGGCCGCCATGCCGAGCGACATCTCCGTGGCCATCGCCAGGGCAGACGCTTCGGTCCGCTCGAAGACCGCGGACCCGCCGATGGCTGCCACCGCCAGCATCCGAACGGGCTCGAGGACCAGCATCCCGGCCAACATCGCGGCCAGCATCTCCAGGTAGTGACGCAGGAACGGGCGAGTCATGACTGCTCCACCTCCGGTGTCGAGATCGGCCGACGTGACGTGCACGAGGTCGGCCGAAGGGTTCATGGCTGCGACAATCCCCGCCCGGCCGGGACGCCGGAACCCTCTCGGCCAGTCATGGCTGGAAACTTGGGAAACGTGGCAGAAATGACACACGCAGGTTGGCCCCGAACCGACGTACTCTCGCTGTCATGGCTGGACCACGGGCCTCGAAACCGGCACGCCGTCGGGTACTGGTGGTGGGGTACGACGGCGCGGAGCTGCTCGACATCGCCTGCGTCACCTCGACCCTGCTGGCCGCGAACCGAGTGTCGGGGCACACCCTGTACGACTGGGAGCTGCTCACCCCGGGCGCTCGACCGGTGACGTGCGACAGCGGCATGGTCCTCCGCGCCGACGGCTCGCTCCAACGGGCCACCGGGCCGGCAGACACGCTGGTCGTTTCCGGCGGCTTCGGGCACGAGCAGGCGGCGGCGAACCCCAGGATCGTCGCCCACGTCCGCCGGCTCGCCGGCACCAGCCGGCGGATCGCTTCTGTCTGCACGGGATCGAGCGTGCTGGCCGCGGCCGGACTGCTCGAAGGCCGCCGCGCCACGACCCACTGGGTGTTCGCCGGGGAACTCGCCCGTCGTCACCCGGAGATCCAGGTCGACCCGGACCCGATCTATGTGCGGGACGGGGACGTCAGCACCTCAGCGGGCGTCACCAGCGCACTCGACCTGACGCTGGCCTTCGTCCAGGAGGACCACGGCGAACAGCTCGCCCGCGCGGTCGCGCGGGCCCTGGTCACCTTCCTGCACCGGCCCGGCAACCAGGCCCAGGTGAGCATGTACGTGGCCAACGACGCACCGGACCACCAGTTGGTGCGCGATGCCGTCGACCACATCACGGCCAACCTCTCGGGCCGGCTCGAGGCCCGCAGCCTGGCAGAGCACATCGGTGTCAGCGAGCGGCAGCTCAACCGCCTGTTCGTCGCCCACCTCGGCGTCACGCCCGGTCGCTACGTGCGCAAGGCACGCACCGAAGCCGCCGCGCGGCTGCTCGCCACGACATCAGTCTCCGTGTCAGCGGTGGCCAGTGAGTGCGGGTTCGGCACCCCGGAGACCCTGCGACAGGCCTTCGTCCAGCACTACCAGATCTCCCCGACCCGCTATCGCCTCGCGCACGCCGGCCTGGCCGCGGGCTGAACCCCAACTCTCTACGTCGTGGTGCTCCGGGTGACCCGGCGCAGGTACTCCTCGCGCTGGTAGGGGTGGTGGTCGTGGCGCTCACGCCGCGGCGGCCGACCCGTCACCGGCCGGTAGTGGTCCAGCGCGGTCGTCAGCACTCCCTCGCCGCGGGTCATCCCTGGCAGCATGCCGGTCAGGGTGTGCACGTTTCCTGCCGGCACGTCCCCGGAGAGTACGACGACCGGTGGGCGCGGCTCGGTGGCGAGCGGCACGGCGCCCACCTTGGCGAGCAGGTTCAGCACGCCGGAGAGGGAGCCCTCGGGCACCTCCAGCTCGAAGTGGTGCATCGGCTCGCACACCACCGTCCCCGCCTCGTTCAGCGCGGTCGCGAGGACCAGCCGGGTCAGGTTGCGGAAGTCGCCGGCGGTGCTCGACATCGACTTGTCGAACGTCCCGTGGGAGTGGCTCTGCCGCGCCAGGTAGCCGGAGTGCGTCATCACCACCCGGCAGTCAGGGATCTCCCACCCGAACGGCCCCTGCTCCAGGGTCGAACACAGCGGCCGCACGCACCGCCGCGAAGAACGCAGGCGGCATCGAGCCCAGCTCGACCTCGAGGTCGAAGCTCACCCCGGCGCCGACCTCCGCCGGCTCCACCCGCAGCCCCACGGTGGCCAGGAACGGGTTCGAGTCGGTGTTGACCACCTCCACCGCCCGACCGGTGCCCAGGACCCGCTCCACGCAGATGACCGTGCTCTCCCGGAAGGTCACGGGGACGCCGTACTCCTCGACCAGGAGCGCGCCGATCACTTCCTTCTGCACCTCGCCGTAGAGCGAGAGCTGCAGCTCGCGGCGTACGTCGTCCTGGCGGAGGTCGATCAGTGGATCCTGCTCGGCCAGCTGGGTGAGTGCGGTGTGCAAGTGACCCCGGTCGCGCTCGTGCTGCGGTTCGACCACCGTCGCGAGGCTTGGACGCGCGAACTGAGGTCCGGGGTCGCCGCCCGGCCCCACGCCGAAGGTGTCGCCGATCCGGGCGGCCTCGATGCCACGGAGCACCACCACCTGCCCGGCGGCCGCCTCCCGGACCTCGGCCAGCTCACCGTCGGAGAACGCCCGCATGCCGGTCACCTTCTCCGCCGGGCCCCGCCCCAGGTCCAGTCGGTCCCGCACCGCGAGCGTCCCCGAGCGCAGGTAGGCGTAGACCGACTTCGAGCCCGACGGGTCTCGCTCGACCTTGAACACGCCGCCCACGGCGGGCCCCGAGGCGGCAGGCTCGCGAACCGGCAACACGTCGACGAGTGCCCGCATGAGGTCCGGCACCCCGGCCCCAGTGGTCGCAGAGCCGCTGAGCACGGGCGCCTCGGCGCTGAGGCGTTCCCGCACCTCCAGGGTCACGAAGTCGACGTCGGCGCCGGTCCGGTCGGTCTTGTTGATGAACACCATCGTGGGGATGCCCAACCGCTGCAGGGCCCGCATCAGCACGAGTGTCTGGGCCTGCACGCCCTCGACGGCCGAGACGACGAGGACGGCACCGTCGAGCACGGACAGCGACCGCTCCACCTCGGCGATGAAGTCGGAGTGTCCGGGGGTGTCGAAGAGGTTGACCCGCACCCCGTCGATCTCGAAGGACACCACCGCGGCGCGGATGGTGATCCCCCGTCGGCGCTCGATCGCCATGGAGTCGGTGTGGGTGCTCCCAGCATCCACACTGCCGGGCTCGTCGAGGATTCCGGCCTCGAAGAGCAGGCGTTCGGTCAGGGTTGTCTTGCCGGCGTCAACATGCGCCAGGATTCCCAGATTCAGCGTGCGCAACCTTCACGTCCTTCTCACAGATGGTGGGCTGGAGGGCGGTGAAGGTTGCTCGCATCGACTTGCTCCCTGGAGTGAGGTGTACGCCGCTATGGCAACACCGGAGCGACGGCTAGGGCAATCGATTTTCGGCGCCGGCCTGCAGACGCGCGGCGCGTGCGGTGAGGTAGCGCTGCTCGGGGAGGTTGGTCGACCGCCGCGCCGCCGCGCGGTAGTGCTCGAGCGCCACGTCCGGGTTGCCGGCCATCTCGTGCAGGTGCGCCCGGATCGCGTCGAGCCGGTGGTGGTCGCCCAGCCGGGGCTCGACCTGGTCCAGCAGCTTCAGCCCAGCCGAGGGACCGTTGGCCATCGCGGCCGCCACGGCCCGGTTGAGGGTGACGATCGGGTTGTCCGTCATCTGCTCCAGCAGATCGTAGAGGGCCAGGATCTGGGGCCAGTCCGTGTCGTCGGCCCGTGCGGCCTGGTCGTGCACGGCGGCGATCGCCGCCTGCAGCTGGTAGGGGCCGGCCGCAGCCTGCGCGAGGGCGTGCTTGAGGAGGGCCACACCCTCGCCGATGAGCTCGCTGTCCCAGAGCGTCCGGTCCTGCTCCGCGAGTGGGATCAGCTCGCCCTCCGCGTCGGTCCGGGCCGGGCGTCGTGCATCCGTCAGCAGCATCAGCGCCAGGAGACCGGTGACCTCGGCGTCGTCGGGGAGCCAGCGCCGCAGCATCCGGACCAGCCGGATCGCCTCCCCGGACAGCTCGGTGCGATTCAGCCGGAGGCCGTCGCTGCTCGCATAGCCCTCGTTGAAGATCAGGTACAGCACGTGCAGCACCGCTGGCAGCCTGGCCTCCTGCTCCTGCTGCGTCGGCATCCGGAACCGGTCACCGGAGGCCCTGATCCGTTGCTTCGACCGGCTGATCCGCTGGCCCATGGTCGCCTCGGGCACGAGGAACGCCTTCGCGATCTCGGCCGTGGTCAGTCCCCCGACAGCCCGCAGCGTCAGTGCGATCGCTGACGGCCGGGTCAGAGCCGGGTGGCAGCACATGAACAGCAGGGCCAGTGAGTCGTCCCGGTCGGGCGACGTCCGGGGCGTCTGGCTCGCGGAGCGCCGTGAGGTGCTCGCGCCCCCTGCGGGACTGCTCGTTTCGTCGTTGGTCGATCAATCGGCGGGTCGCCGTCTGGATCAGCCAGCCACGCGGGCTGGCCGGGACGCCGTCGCGGGGCCAGTGCTCGGCCGCCGCGATCAGCGCCTCCTGGACTGCATCCTCGGCGGCGGCGAAGTCCCCCGAGCGGCGGGCGAGTACGCCGAGCACCTGCGGCGCGAGGTCGCGCAACAGGTCCTCGATTTCTGAAGGAACCTTCAGTGGTCACCACCCGCTCGGTCGAGGAACTGCTGCATCTCGAGCACGTCGGAGGGCCCCCGGTCCATCAGCTGCCGCACCTGGATCGGCTGCTGCGTTGCCCGGCCTCCGGCACCGGGCACGGCGGAGATTTTCGCGGCAATCTCGATCGCCCGCGACTCCGACTCCACGTCCACGATCTGGTAGCCCGCGACCCACTCCTTGAATTCCGGGAACGGCCCGTCCGTCACGACCGGCGCGGCGACGCCGTCGGCTCTGACGATCCTCGCCAGGTCCGGCCCGGCCAGCACCTCCGACTCGACCAGCTCGCCGCTGTCGACCAGCTCGCGGTGGAGGGCCTGGTAGTAGTCGAGGTGGGCCGTGACCTCGTCCGGCTCCCACTCCTCCATGGGCGACTCCTCGACGCCGCTCTCGAAGGTGACCAGCAACAGGTACCTGGACATCGCACTCCTCGCCTCGGACGTTCGGGTTTCACCATCACTCATGGAACGGAGCGAGCCACTCGTCCTCGACCTCTGACCGACATGTCGAAACCCGCCGGCCGGCTTCGTCCTGAGAGTATGAACCCACGAAGCCGTATGGCCAGGTCGCGCCGCCGACGCCCAGATCGACCCTTGGCCCCGGGGATCCTCCCGGATCACCCGTCGAGCGCCGACGCTCGATCCAGGCGGGTGACCGACCTGGCCCGCCTGCAGATCTCCGCCTGGCTGCATGCACGATGACCCACCGATGTCCAACCCAGCCCGAAGGAGACACTCGATGAAGTTCTTGATGCTGGTCGCCACCGATCCCGAACCGGAGCCCGACCTCTCGGTCGTCCCCGAGCTCGAGGATTGGTTCGCCTATGTCAGCGGCCAGGGCGCCTGGGTGATGGGCGAACGGCTGCGTCCGCCGGAGGACGCCGCCACGGTACGGGTACGCGCCGGTCAGCGTCTGGTCACCGACGGTCCGTTCACCGAGTCCAAGGAGTGGCTCGCCGGTTTCGACGTCCTGGAGTGTCCCGACCTCGCCGCGGCCATCGAGATCGCCTCTCGCCACCCCATGGCGCACCGAGGCCGGATCGAGGTGCGGCAGTTCTGGCCGATCGACGAAGGTGACGGTCAGGCCTGACGGGGACCTACTCGCTCGACATCAGCCGCGAAGGAACAGGCCGGACGCGGGCTTCGGCTCGAAGTACGTCGTCTTGGCCGGAACCACTTCCCCGGCCTCGGCGAGCTCGATGAGGGCGTCGACGCGGGGAGCGGTCAGGGCGAACAGGACGCCGCCGTCGTGGTGGCAGGCGTCGATCAGCGGCTCGAGTGACGTCCGGGCCGGCGCGATCTCCAAGGCCCGTCCGTCGTCTCCTTCCGTGAGGGGGTCCAGCACCCGTTCGTGCAGGAGGGAGACGTCGAGCCCGGCGGCCCCCTGAGGTCGACGGCCGGTGAACGTCACGGCATACCAGGTCCGGTCGAGGTATACGCCGACGCCGGCCGCACTCGCCTCCGATGCGTCCCGCACCTCCCTGAGATCGAAGTCCTCGGCCAGGAGGTCGCGCACTCGTTCCGGGTCGACCGGCCCGGCGACCCGACGGTCGAAGGCAGACAGGGTGAGCCCGTTCACGGGGTAGGCCACGCAGAGCACTCCCGCCCCTGCCGGTCGGCCATCGCGGCGCCAGACCTCCAGATTGGCCGCCACGCGATGATGGCCGTCGGCGATGTAGTGGGTGGCCGAACCGAGCTCCTCGCAGAGCCGGGCCGTGTCGGGCCCTGCGGGGAGGTGCCACAGCGCCTGCTCCAGCCCGTCGGTGCCGATGAACTCCAGCACCGGCGGCGTGTGGGGTACGTCCACGAGCGCCTGCCGCAGCAATGGCCCACAGCGATGCAGGGTGCTGACGAGGTCGACCCGGTGGGCTCCGGAGACGATGTGCTGGGCGAGGCCCTCGACCCGGTCCGGCTGTACCGACTCGTGACCGCGCACGATTCCGTCGACGAACGCGTCCGCCCGGATGTCGCAGACCACGCCGACGTGGTCGCCCGTCCGGGCACGCTGGCGGTACACGAACAGACCCGGTCCGACCCGTTGGTAGGCGTCGACGTCGACGGGGGCCGGCCCGGTTGCCAGCACGGTTGCCGTCTCCGCCATCGGCGTGACCGCGGAGGGGGCAGCAGCGGGTCGGACCAGCAGCGGGGCGAACGGGCGCACGACGCCGCTCGCCGCCCCCGAGTCCGGAGCCGCCGCCCCGGGGGTCTCCGTCACGTGGCCTCGCCGTCGAGGGTCGCCTGGGAGGCGCCGAGCACCTCCGGGAGTCCGCCGATTTCGTCCAGCAGCCCGCCGGGCACCCGGCCCGCGACGTCGATCACCGCCACCGCCGCCTCGCCTCCCCTGAAGACACGGTTCTGCATGTGCTCGACATTGAGCCGGGCCTCGCTGATCAGCTCAAGCACGCGGGCCAGAACCCCCACCCGGTCGAGGTGGCGGATCGTCAGGGTGGCCGACCCGAGGCCCCTGGGCGCGAGATTGACGCAGTTGCGGGTCTCGCCGGCCGCGAAGGCGTCGACGATCTCGACGACTCCGGCGGCGATGGCTCGCTGCGCCTGCGAGGTGGAGGCACCGATGTGGTGGGTGGCCACGACGTTCGGGTGCTGGGCGACCTTGGAGCTCCACTCGGCCGAGCCGGACCCGGGCTCGTCGGCGAAGACGTCGAGGCCCACCCGCAGCTCCCCCTGGTCCAGGGCGTCGAGCAGCGCGGTCTCGTCCACGAGGTCACCTCGAGCGGTGTTCACCAGGATCGCGCCCGGCTTCATCAGCCGGAGGAAGTCCGCGTCGACGAGCTGACGGGTGTCCTCGTTCGATGGCAGGTGAAGGGTCACGATGTCGCAGCTCGAGACCAGGTCGTCCATCGAGTCACAGGTCGTGACGCCGAGTTCCTCCAGTCGGGCCTGGGTGGCGGCCGACCGACCCGGCCTGCTGAGGCACCGGACGTCGATCCCGAACGCCGCGGCTCGTTCGGCAACGCTCAGCCCGATCGATCCCATACCCAGGATGCCGAGCGTCGAGCCGAGCAACCCGTTCGCCTTGCCGTAGCGGCTCTTGTTCCACCGCCCGTCTCTCAGGTCGGCCACGTTGTCGGCGATCCGGCGGTCGATGGCCAGGATCAGGCCCATCGTCAGCTCGGCGACGGCAGCGGCGTTGCGGCCCGGCACGTTGGCGACCAGGACCCCGCGGGAGGCCGCCGTGTCCGTGTCGATGGTGTTGGTGCCGGCGCCGGCCCGGATCACCAGCGCGAGTCGGTCGGCTGCGTCGAAGACGCTCGCGTCGACCTTGGTGCTGCGCACCACCAGGACATCGAAGCCGGGGATGCGTCCGGCGACGTCGCCGGTCGTCAGGCTGGGCTCCACCGCGCAGACATGGCCGCGGGCCTCGAGGTCGGCGACGGTCTGGTCCAGGACCGCGTCGGCGAACAACAAGTTCATGCGCCACCTCCGGAGCACCTCACGGTCGACGAAAAGTCGGCCGCGTCGACCACGCTATCGCTCGGCGCCGGGGGCCGCCACGCTACGCGGTGCGGCCGAGCCGCGTGGGCGCGAACGCACTGGTGCCGAGCCAACGCCAGAGCGCTTCCGCGTCGCGACGGGCGCCGGTGACCAGTACCTCGCGGCGACGCAGGGCCACGTCGGGAGTCGTGTCGCCCGTCCAGATCTCGGTGAGCGCCCGGACGCTGGACCGGACGACCAGCGTGAGGTCATGGCCTGGGTCGTCGCGGCACAGGTCGGCGACGCCGTCCTCCACGACCAGCCACCAGTTCTGCTCTCGAGGGCCGGCGTCGGGGAACTCGAAGTGCAGTACCGTCCGGCGATCGGCCGGGAACTCCTCGAGCCGGACGAACCGGCGCACGTCCCACATCAGGAACCCGACGTCGAGCTGGCCCGCGGTCAGTCGGCTGCCCACCCAACGCGCGCCCCAGTGGCCGAGTGCCAGCACGATCGGCCGCAGCTCTTCCCCGGCCGCGGTCAGCTGGTACGTCGTCGACCGCCCGGTCGTCGTACGTCGCACGACGCCGACCTCCTCGAGCTTTCGCAGCCGCTTGGCGAGCAACGTGGGGGACATCCGGGGCACCCCGCGCCGGATCTCGTTGAACTGGGTGCTGCCGCAGAGCAGCTCCCGGACCACTAGCGGGGTCCAGCGCTCGCAGAGGATCTCGGCGCCACGGGCCACCGTGCAGAACTGCGCGTAGTCGTCCATGTACCGACTCTGGGCCGCGGTGAGGCGTCGGGCAAGTACAGGATCTGGACCGGGAGCGATCACGATCCGTTCTGTGACGGCGCGAACTGGCTGACGGTGAAGACCGCGCCCTGCGGATCGCGGACGAGCGCGTCGCGGGTCCAGTCGGTGTCGGTCTGTTCCAGCACCGAACCCCCGAGCCGCTCCAGTGTCTCGACCGTGGTGTCCCGGTCGGCCACGGTGAAGGACACGTGCCAGTGTGGCTCCTCGTCCGGCCCCACGGGAGCGAGCCAGGCGATGGCATCGGCGAAACCTGGTGGCACCTGGACGGCGGCCTGACGGGCGTGGATCTCGGGGTCGGTGGTGGCGGCCAGGTGGTCGCCGTACCCCGGCCTTCGGATCATCTCCGCGAACCCGATGTCGTCGACGGACCATCCGAAGACCTCGGTGTAGAAGGCCGCCGAAGCCACGGGGTCGGCGGCGTGCAGGTCGCTGAAGTTCCAGGCACCGGGGGAATTGACGACCTGGGCGCCCGGCTTCCCGCGGGCCTGCCAGAGTCGGAAAGGAACGCCGCCGGGATCCACGCAGCTCGCGAACCGACCCCTGTCGCCGGCATCGGACGGGCCGGTGACCACTCGCCCGCCGGCGGCCTCGACCCGCGTCGCGACGGCTGCCGCATCGTCCACCGCGATGTAGGTGTTCCAGGCAGACGACACCGTCGCCGATTCACCGGCGCCGACGGGACCGCCTAGTGCCGCGACGTCCTGACCGTCGAGGCGGGCGATGACGTAGCGGAACAGCAGGTCCGCGGGCGACGCGTCGCTGTACGTCCATCCGAACAGGTCGCCGTAGAACGTCATGGCGTGGTCGAGGTCCGGGTGCTCGAGGTCGATCCACGACGGAACGCCCTCGGGGTAGGTCCGAACGTCGGTCATGTCGGCTCCTGAGCCCGTGCTGCTCAGGTGTACGGGTTCTCGCCGCTGCCGCCCGCGCTGGCCGACCAGTCGGGAAGCTCCTGCAGCGCCCACTTGTTGCCGTCGGGGTCGGAGAAGTAGACGAACCGTCCCCAAGGCTGCTCGTCGACCTCGCTGGCATCGACGCCGCGCCCGACCAGGTCGGCTCGGGTCGCGTCGGCATTCGCGACGACCATCTGCATGTTGTCCAGGGATCCGGGCGGCATCTGGGTCAGGCCCTTGCCGAAGGCGATGGAGCACGCCGATCCCGGCGGCGTCATCTGCACGAACCTCATGTCGTCACTGACCTCGTGGTCGTGGTCGGCGTTGAATCCAGCCGCGAGGTAGAAGTCCTTGGCCCGGTCGATGTCGGTCACGGGCACGGCCACCAGTTCCAGTTTCATGTCCATGACCGCCACCCTAGGACGCGCTCAGGTCAGTTCCTGTCCGCAGTCATGGGGAATCGACGTTCCCGCCCACCCGCGATACTGGGCCCCATGCCGCTGCGGATGCACCACGTCGTCTTCGACGCCCACGATCTCCTGGCGCTCGGTCGATTCTGGGCGGCGGTCATGGGCTGGCAGGTTCTCTCCGTCCGCGAGCGGGAGGTGGTGGTCGGCGCGTCCGCGGACGCGCCCATCGGCCTGTGTTTCATGCCCGTCGATGAGGCCAAGCAGGTCAAGAACCGTGTGCACCTCGACCTGACCACCGACGGGCGGGACCGGGACGTCGAGATCGAGCGGATCCTCTCGCT
The DNA here is from genome assembly GCA_963733895.1 of uncultured Actinomycetota bacterium. Taxonomy (GTDB): domain Bacteria; phylum Actinomycetota; class Actinomycetes; order Propionibacteriales; family Nocardioidaceae; genus Nocardioides. The sequence continues at coordinate 14,069 of CAVTEY010000001.1, read as the reverse complement.
CGGGGCCAGCCGGGTCGACATCGGGCAACGCGGTGATGAGTCGTGGGACGTCTTCGCAGACCCCGAAGGGAACGAGTTCTGCGTGGTCCGCCCCAAGGAGACCCTGGTCGGCTAGGTACCTGGTGCCGAGGCGTGACCAATGAGCATCAGAGTGGGTCCAGACGGGCCTTGAGCAGGCAGAACTCATTGCCCTCGGGGTCGGCGAGGACATGCCACTGCTCCTCCCCTGTCTGGCCGATGTCCGCCGGGCGCGCACCAAGCTTCAGAAGGCGTTCGAGCTCGGCGTCCTGATCGCGGTCGGTGGCGTTGACGTCGATGTGCAGCCGGGACTTCCCCTTCTCCGGCTCATCCCTGCGACTGAGGATGATCGTCGGCTGCGGACCACCGAAACCTTCGCGCGGCCCGATCTCCAACGTGCCGTCGTCCTCGCGATCGAGCACGACGAAGTCCAGGACCTCGCACCAGAACCGCGCCAGCACCTCAGGGTCGCGGCAACCCAGCACGAGCTCACTGATACGACTTGCCATGACGAAACCTGCTCTCAGCCTCGGAACTGCCGGGGAGGCCACACGCAACCTGGTGGGCCAGTGAAAACCCCGCGACCGTACCGGACGAGGCGAGCACGGGCGAACTGATTTTCAGGGCCGACCCGGCCCGGGCTGCCGGCCTAGGTGTCCAGGGGGAGGGGTACGGCGTACCGGGTGTCGAGACCCCGCCCGAGGTGGGGGTCGCTGCCCCGGATGTGCACGTCGACTCCCTCGATCGTCGCGGCGTACAGCCGCAGGGATCCGGCGCCGCTCAGCTCCTCGGGCGAGAACGCCCGCGCGCCTTTGCGCACGCTGTCGCGAAACGCCGCCTCCGTCGTGCCGGCGAGGTCGGCCTCCGGTACCTCGTGCGCGAGTGCCTCGACGTACACCGCCTCGTTGTTGTGGCTCGGAGGGTTGCTCGAGTCGAAGACCACGATGGCGACCTCGGCGGCGTCGGCCAGGTTCCTGGAGTGCTGTGCCTCAAGCGAGGAGACCCAGTACAACGTGCGGTACCGGTCATGGGTGAAGAACACCGGGGAGACCCGGGGTCGATGGTCGGCTTCGCTGGTCCCCAGCACCATGTATCGGTTCTGGTCGAGGACGCGGCGGGCCATTTCCCGCAGCCGGGTGTCCTGGTTCTCGGGCATGGGCCATCACCTCGTTGTGTGCTCACCGTGTGCAGGTTGTGTGCCTTGTCATGAAGTCAGACCGCTCCACCTGCGGCGATTCATCGGAGCGATGAGTTCCACCATCGAGTCGTGTCTGTCTTGACGTCCGGATGTGCGGGCTGTGACGGGACGGGCTGGGACAGGACAGGCCGTATCAGCAAGGCGAGAGCAGGAGGAGCCATGGGTTCGTGGGCGAGAGAGGCCACCACCATCACGCTGTACGTCGATGACCTGGCGGAGGCGAGCCAGTTCTACGAGGACGTCTTCGGCCTGCCGGTGCGGTCCGAGGACGACGACTCGACCGTCTTCGATCTGGGGCACACGCTCATCGAGCTGCTCGAGGGCTCGGCCCAGCCCGAGCCACGTGCCCCGGCTTCCGTCGTACCGCCAGAGCTGGAGCTGGGCGGGCCATTCTCGATCGAGGTCGTCGACCTGGACGCCGCGTGCGAGCGACTGGCCGCACGAGGCGTGGTGCTGCTCGCCGGACCGACCGTCCGGCCGTCCGGCGCCAGAACCGCGAGCTTCCGCGACCCGGGTGGCCACCTCTGGGAGATCGCGGCGTGATCGGATGGCAACACAACGGAAGGACTCGCAGATGCGCAAGGTAGTGCTGTATCAGCTGCTCTCTCTTGACGGTGTCGCCGAGGAGCCGGGCGACTGGATGTTCGACGGCGATCGGGCGATCTTCGACAACCTCGGCCGCGTGATCGGTGAGCAGGACACGATCCTGCTCGGCCACCGCACCTACGAGTACTGGGTCGGCTTCTGGCCGGACGACGGCCCCGAGCCGTTCCACACCTTCATCAACGAGACGCCGAAGCACGTGTTCACATCCAGTCCCCTCGAGCAGGAGTGGGCGAACACGGTCGTGGTCGATGGCCCTGCCGTCGAGCACGTCCACGAGCTCAGGCAGCAAACGGGCGGGGACATCGGGATCCACGGCAGCATCGACCTGGCCCGGTCGCTGCTTCAGGCCGGACTGGTGGACGAGCTCCGGCTCGTCGTCGCCCCCACCCTCGCGGGTGGGGGCCGACGGCTGTTCGACGGCGAGGACGACCTGCGTCGACTCGAGCTCGTCGACGTCGAGCGGACTTCTGGTGGCTCCCTGCTCCTCGGCTATCGCGCCAAGAATGCGGAGTGAGCCCGCCGGCCGTGCCTCGATCCTGAGCCCGTGACTCAGGCCAGGCCGGACTCGTAGGCGAACACCACGAGCTGGGCCCGGTCGCGCGCTTCCAGCTTGGTCATCGCCCGGCTCACGTGCGTCCGCGCGGTCGCCGGACTGAGCACGAGGTGCTCGGCGATCTCGTGGTTGTTCATCCCCCGCGCCACCAGGGCGACGATCTCGCGTTCGCGCTCCGTAAGCTGGTCGAGCATCGGGTGCGGCGCCACGCGTCGCGGCGCGTTCTCGGTGAACTCGCGGATCAAGGTCCTGGTCACTGACGGAGCGAGCAGCGCGCCGCCATCGACGACGGTGCGGATCGCCTCCAGAAGGGTGGTCGGGGGCGTGTCCTTGAGCAGGAAGCCACTCGCGCCCTGGCGCAGCGCATCGAAGACGTACTCGTCGCGTTCGAACGTGGTCAGGACGATGACCCGGGTCTGGCCGAGCTCCGGGTGCGCGACGATCCGGCCGGCCGCGGCGAGACCGTCGATACCCGGCATCCTGATGTCCATCAGCACGACGTCCGGTCTGGTGCGCAGCGCCTCCTCCACCGCCGCCAGGCCGTCGGTGGCCTCGCCGGCCACGGTGAAGTCGTCCTCGTTCTCCAGCAGGGCCCGCAGCCCGAGCCGCACCAGTTCCTGGTCGTCGACGATGAGCACCGAGATCGGCGATCCGGTCATGTCACACCTCCGTCCGGGATCGTGGCACGGACCTCGAAGACGCTGGCGTCGGCCCCCGGCCCGGCGGTCAGTTGCCCACCCAGTCGCTCGACCCGTCGTCGCATCCCGGTGATCCCGAACCCTTCGACGTGTGAGTCGGCCGCCAGTTCCTGGTTCGAGATCGACACCTGCACCTCGCGTGGCCGGTAGGCGATCTCGATGACCGCGCGCGGGTGCGCGGAGTGCTTGACCACGTTCGTCAGCGCCTCCTGGAGCACGCGGTACGCCGCGAGGTCGACGGCCGGGGACAGAGAGCGCGGCTGACCGGTCACGGTCGCCTCGACCGCCAGGCCGGCGTCCTCAACCCGTTGCCGCAGGTCGTCGAAGCGAGCCAGGCCCGGCGTCGGCGCCCTGCTGTCGGTGTCGTCGCCGGGGGTGATCTCGGCCAGTGTGGCGCGAAGCTCCGCCAGCGCCTCGGCGCTGGCCCGGCTGATCGCATCGAGGGCCAGTCCGGCCTGGTCGGGTCGGCGGTCCTTGACGTGGAGGGCGATGTCGGCCTGCATCTGGATCGCGGCCAGGCCATGGCCCACCACGTCGTGGACCTCGTGCGCGATCCGGAGCCGCTCGGCGTCCACCAGCCGACGGTCTGCCTCCGCCCGCTCCCGCGCATTGGCCTCGGCCACGAGTCGGCGGGCGACACCGATCGTGAACGGGATCGCCACCCAGGCGAACGCCGGCAGCAACCCGACGGCCCCGTCGAGGGCCGCCGGATTCGTCAACAGGTGCAGCAGCAGCAGCCCGAACGCGGCGGCGCACCACAGCGCGGCCTCGGCGGAGGGCCTGCGGCGAGCCACGGCGTACACCGCGACCGCCAGCGCGAAGAAGATCGGCCCGTAGGGATAGCCGATCAGCAGGTACGTCGAGATGGAGATCGCGACGATCGCCAGCGTGAGCACCGGCCAGCGGTCCCGCAGCGCGGTCGCGGCGCCGGCGACAACGATCAGGACGATCCCCAGCACGCCCATCGGCTGGTCGACGTCGGTCAGGCGGTTGATGAACGGCGCCGTGACCAGCCCGAGCGCGACCAGGATGACCGCCACCACGCGCGTCCGCCGACTGTTCACACTGCTCCGATCCAATTGCGGGTTTCGAGGGCTGACTCCGCTCGCACCTCAACCACCGGGACACGTGACGCACCCAAGGATGCCGCCTCTCCACCGCGGGCGCCTCAGCGCTACGCCGTACTCGCGCCTGCGACGACGGACGTACGCCGCCCTCCCGTGGTCGGTGCATGACGCACCGCGACAGCCGCTCTCCGCCGGATTCCGTGGCCGCCAGATCCCGGAATCGTCGTGGTCACCAGGGCTCGACGAGAAGCCCACAACCGGAGGAGATCGACATGTCAGTCATCACCAACCCCATCGGGACGCGTCACCCGCAGGCTCCGGGCAAGAGCATCCTGGACCGAGTCCTCGCCGCCGCAGCCGCGTGGCTCACCGCGCACAGCATCACCGCGCTGCGAGTCAGCCTGGGTCTGGTGTTCCTCGGCTTCGGCGTCCTCAAGTTCATCCCGGGCGCCTCGCCCGCCGAGGAGCTCGTGATGCGCACCATCGACACGCTCACCCTGGGCATGGTGTCGGGGACCGCGGCCGTGGTCATGACCGCGGTCCTGGAGACGTTCATCGGGCTCACGCTCGTGACCGGGATCGCTCTGCGGGCGGGGCTGGTCGTCCTCGCGGGCTCGCTGGTCGGCATCATGTCGCCGATCGTGCTGTTCGCGGGTGACCTGTTCCCGGGTGGCGTGCCCACGCTCGAGGCGCAGTACGTCCTGAAGGACATCATCCTGGCCGTGGCCGGGGCCGTCGTCGCCGCGCGCGCCCTCGGCGCCCGCTACGTGCTCGACGAGCACGCCGACAACCCGAGCACTACGTGACCACCACTCGGCGTACGCCACGGGACGCCTGCGCTCCCAGGCGTACGCCGAGTGTCGCTCGTCGGCGCATGCGCCGAACCGAACCTCGAAGGAACCTGAAGGCATGAGCACCACAGTCAGCCTGGGTCGGAGGACCCGGAAGGCGACTCTCGTCGTCCACATCCTCTCCGCAAGTGCCTGGATCGGCATCGACGTCATCGTCGCCGTGCTGGTCCTGACCGGCTGGTTCGCCGACGACCCGGACACCCGCGGCATCGCCTACCAGGCACTCGGCCGCTTCGTCGTCTGGCCGATGCTCGTGTCGGGACTGGTCTGCCTGGTCACCGGCCTGCTGCTGGGTCTCGCCACCAAGTTGGGTCTGGTCCGCTACTGGTGGGTGTTGGTCAAGCTCGTCCTCAACCTCCTGCTGTGCACGCTGATCGTCGTCGCGCTCGGTCCGGGGATGCCCGAGGTGCGGGAGTACGGCGCCTCGCTCATGGCGACCGGGACACCCGAAGGGGACGTGTCACAGCTGTTCTTCCCTCCGGCGGTCTCCTTGACGCTGCTCTCGTTCGCGACCGTCCTGGCCGTGTTCAAGGCCTGGGGCCGGGTCCGGCGACCCGCCACCGACCGGCCCTGATGATCCCGCTCGGCTGCCTCGCTTGATGGGGCCACGTCATTGGACGGCTTGTCCGGGCCGCTTGTCTGGGCCGCCGAGGAGGTTCATGCTGGTGTAGAGGTGATCTCCATGAGTGATCGTGCACCCGACCTGCTTCCCGTGCTCTCCCGCGGCAAGCACCGATCGCAGCGCAAGGGCGCCTGCTTCATGGAGATGGCATCGGTGCTGAGCGGCGAACGGTGGAGCGACCATCCGGGCTGCACGCATCCGCTGCTCGGCCAGCTCGCGCGCATGATCAACGACCACACCAGCGACGGCGAACGCGGACGCCTCGCGGTGATGATCCCCTCGGTCGTCGGACTGCAGGGCGGGGACATCAGGTGGGTCGTGGGCTTCACCAGCTCGATCGCGATCCATGCCCTGCACGACGCACCGGAACCCACCCAGCGGGCCCTGGCAGCAGGGCTGATCCGGGCCCGGCAGCTCGCGGACACCCTCGACCCGCAGCCGGTCGCCGGCGCGGAGGACATCACCGACGCCCTCGACCGAGTCCCATGGGCGGTGTCTTGGGCCCGCCGGTTCGGATCTGACCGCCCGATCAGCCCGAAGGTGTTCCTGACCCGCTCGGCACCCACGATCATCACCAGCGCCGTGACCGGTACCGCCCACGCCGCCGCCCCAGACCCCGACGGCCGGCTCCGTCGTCTGCTGCAGTACGGCATCGAGGTCGCCGAGCGGCTGCAGCCGGTGCCGGCCGAGGAGACCCCGGCGTCCGATCGCACGGACCGCTCAGCCCTGACCACCTGACCCGGGCTCCCACTCGTCGGCGAGCAGGGCGTAGCGCATCCCGTCCAGCCACTCCCCGGAGCGGTGCAGCGACTCGCGTACGGCGTACTCCTCGCGGCGCATGCCCAGCTTCTCCATGATCCGCCAGGAGGCCTCGTTGGCGGCGAAGCACTGGGCGTACACCCGGCGCAGCCCCAGGTCCTCGAAGCAGATCCGGATCAGGGCGCGCGCCGCCTCGGTCGCGTAGCCCCGCCCGGCGTGGTCGGGCGAGACCACCCAGCCGAGCTCGGCCTGGGTGTCCTTGGCCTGCTCGGTGACCTCGGCCTGCGACCACGGGCTGTCGATCATGATCATCAGGTCACCGATCAGCTCACCCTCCAGCTCGAGGGCGAGAGTCCGGTCCAGACGCGCGGGTTCGGCGAACTGCGTCTGGAACTCCTCGAGCTCTCCGGACGCCGCCGTCATCCATTCGGCCACCGACGGGATCCGGCGGATCTGCCAGATGGCTTCGATGTCCTCCGCGGTCGCGGGACGGAGGACGAGTCGCTCGGTGTGCACCGGCCAGTCGACGGCGCTCAGGTCCTGGGTCATGGAGCCATCCTGCGACATCGGTCCGGGCGAGTTCGAGCGGCGGGCCCGGTGCCCAGCCGGCACCCCACTCGCTGGGTCGCCGTGTCGCCGGACTTCGTGAGCGGTGGTTGCGGCCGCGTCGGCGCCACGCCGCCCTTTACGCTCGCGGCGCGCCGCCCGGTCCCCAGGCCCGCCACCCGACGTACCCGGGTGTCGCCCGGGGTGCCCGCTCGTAGGGCAGGCTGCACCCATGCACTTCGTCGGAGTCGACCTTGCCTGGGCTGACCGGAACCCCACCGGGTTGGCGGTGCTCGACGCCGAGGGTCGGCTGGTCCACGTCTCGGCCGCGCGCACCGACGACGACATCGTGGCCACCCTGACGCCGTACGTCGCCACCGCTTGCCTGGTCGCGATCGACGCGCCGCTGATCGTCACCAACCCCACCGGCACCCGCCCGGCGGAGGCCGACCTCAACCGGGACTTCTCGCGGTTCGATGCCGGTGCGCACCCGTCGAACACCGCGAAGCCGGAGTTCCGCGATCAACCCCGCGGGGCCCGGATCAGCTCGAGGCTGGGGCTCGACCTGAATCCCCGCTCGGGGAGGTCCCGACGGGCGATCGAGGTCTACCCGCACCCGGCCACGATCGCCCTCTTCCGGCTCGGCCGCACCCTGAAGTACAAGAACAAGTCCGGCCGGGACGTCGAGGGACTGCGCAGCGAGCTGCTGGTGCTGATGGGCCTGCTCGAGGGGTTGACGACCGCCGAGCCGCCGCTCCTGCTGGGCAACGCCCGCTCGGTCTGGGCGGGCCTGCGGCAGGCCGTCGAGACCGCGACCCGCAAGAGCGAGCTGCGGGTGGTCGAGGACCAGGTCGACGCGGTGCTCTGCGCGTACGTCGCGATGTTCTCCGAGCACCAGCCCGACCAGACCACGACGTACGGCGACTTCGAGTCCGGCTACATCGTCACGCCGAGCCTGCCCGAGGGCCTCACACCCAGCCCACGCGGCCGCCGGATCGCGCCGGAAGCAGAGGACCCGACGCGATCGGCCGTCCGTGAGTACGCCGCGCAGCAGCCCGTGCTCCGGCAGGCCGCCGACCAGTTCGTCGCCCTGGTGACGGCGATCCTGGACGACGCGGGCATCAACTACCTGAGCATCACCGGGCGCGCGAAGGGCGTGACCTCCTTCGCGGCCAAGGCGGCCAGGACTGTCGACGGGGTCCCGGTCTACCCGGACCCGTTGCGCGACATCACCGACCAGATCGGGGTGCGGGTGATCACCTACGTGCACAGCGACGTGGCGGCCGTGGCCGACCTGCTCGATGACCAGACCCGGGTGATCGACGACCGCGACATGGGCCAGGAGACCGCGAGCGAGGGGCGATTCGGCTATGCCAGCCGGCACCTGCTGGTGGGCGTGGAGACCGATCGCGAGCTGGAGCCGCCTGACGACGTGCTTCGCGGCCGGCGCGCGCAGGTGCAGATCCGCACGGTGCTGCAGCATGCGTGGGCGGAGTTCGAGCACGACATCCGCTACAAGGGGACCATCCCCGACGAGCACGTTCCCGACTTCGACCGTCGCTTCACCCTGGCGGCCGGCCTGCTGGAGCTGGCCGATCGCGAGTTCTCCACGATCCGCGACCGGCTGCAGGCGGGTCTGGCCGGCCGACCCCCCGAGGCCGATGACGACGACCCCCGGATCAGTCCGCGTGAGCTCGCTGCGTTCCTGGCCGGCCAGTACGCCGACGCCGGCTGGTCGCGCAGCGACCACTACGAGTGGATGTCGGGCTTGCTGCTCGAGCTCGGCGTGACGTCGCTCGCCGAGCTGGGCGAGCTGTTGCGCCCGGTCGACGCGACCGCGCTGACCGAGCGGATGGGCTACCGGTATCCGCCCGGCGCGGTCCGCCGCCTCGACGACTCGCTGCTCGCCGCGTTCGGTGAGCGGTACGTCGGACTCAAGGGCAACGCTCATCGGGAGCCGGCTCTGCGCGCCCGGCTGGCGAAGCTGGTCGGCGCCTGAAGCGGCCCCTGTCGGCCCCGGCTTACTCGTCGCCGGTCAGGTTGAAGGCGCGGAGCCGGCGGCCGGTGAGCCAGGTTCCGAGCACGATGACCACGACAGTCGCGGTGAGGGCGTACCCCAGCCCCAGGTCCTCGGAGATGCCGAACCCGTCGGCGACCTGCTCGGTGATCGCACCTGCCCATCGGGTGATGCTCAGCCACCGCACGCCGTCGAGAAGTCCGCCGAGGAGTCCCTCCCAGATGAGCAGGTAGATCAGGCCCACCACGACCGCGTGCCGGGTCATCACCGACAGCAGTGCGAAGACGGCGCTGTACGCCGCGCCACCGAGCAGCGATCCGAGCGCGAAGCCGACGGCGAGCCGCGGCTCTTCGGCCAGCAGGATCAGCCCCGCCACCAGCATCGGGGCGGCCGCGAACACCAGCACGCAGGTCAAGGCCACCACCAGCTTGCTGGCCACGATCGTGTGCCGGGAGATCGGCTTGGCCAGCAGGTAGGAGATCGATCCGTCGTCGATCTCCGGGGCCAGGACTCCGGTCGTCCCGATCAGGGCGACCAGGGGGACGATGACCGCCAGCCCGAGTCCGTAGAGCGTGTCCTGAGCAGCATCGGCGTCCTCGCCCACCAGCACCCGAACGAGGACGGCCAGCCCGATCAGCACGAGCGGCAGGACGAAGAGCAGGATGCCGCGTCGGCGGCCGAAGACGCTGCGCACCCCGAGCCGGACGATCGTGCGCGAGATGGGGGATGAGCCCCGCGGTGCGGTCGGCGGCGAGGTTGGCGATGAGGTCGGGGTCGTCATGCCGACACCAGGTAGGAGAAGACGCTCTCGAGCGACTCGTCGGTCGGAGTGACCTCGAGCAGCCGGATGCCGTGGTCGCGGGCAACGCGCGGCAGCATCTCGCTGAACCGGCCGAAGTCCGAGGCCTCGAGCTCGATGCCGCCCTCGGAGCGGAGCCGGGCGCCACGAACGGAGGAGTCGGCCAGCAGGGCCGACGCCATCGCCCGGTCGTCGGCGGTCCGGAGCACGAACCGGTTGGGCCGGTCGGTCATCAGTCGCCGGATGGCGCCGAAGTCTCCCGACGCCGCGTGCCGTCCCGCGACCACGACCTCGATCTGGCGCGCCACCTGCTCGACCTCCTCCAGGATGTGGGAGCTGAAGAGCACAGTGCGGCCGTCGGCCCCCATCCGACGGAGGAGGTCCATCAAGTGCATCCGCTGGCGGGGATCCATGCCGTTGAACGGCTCGTCGAGCAGCAGGACGGCCGGGTCGTGCACCAGGGAGGAGGCCATCTTGATCCGCTGCCGCATGCCCTTGGAGTACGTCGAGATCGTGCGGTCCTGCGCATCGGTCATCTCCACGAGTGCGATCGACGACTGGGCTGCGGCGTCCGGGTCCGACAGCCCGTGCAGCTCGGCGTTGGCCACGACGAACTGGCGGCCCGAGAGGTAGTCGAACAACGCCTCGCGTTCCGGCACCAACCCGATCCGGCGGTAGACCTGCTCGTTGCGCCACAGGGGGTCGCCGTCGAGCGTGACAGTGCCCGTCGACGGCGCCAGGAAGCCGGACATCAGCGCGATCAACGTGGTCTTGCCGGCCCCGTTGGGACCGAGCAGTCCGGTGACCCCCGGACCGATCGTCATCGAGACGTCGTTGACCGCGACGACGTTGCGGTACCACCTGGATACGTGGTCGAGGTGGATGGTGGTCATGCCGTGACCTTCCGGTACCGGAGCAGCATGCCGCCCACGGCGCCGACGATGGTCACCGCGGTGGTGGCCAGGTAGATCGCACCCATGGCGTCACCCACGGGCGGTGTCGGGGTCGCCTCCGGCGAGTCGAACAGGTACACCTGCACCCCGTCGACCAGCGTGTACGGCGAGAACAGCCCGGCGATCTCGCCGACGGTCTCGTTGCCGGTGTCGAGGGCGATCCCCTGGATCGTCGACACCACCGTGTAGGTGACCAGGAGCACCACGATGACCGCCGCCACCGCGAGCCCGCGCCGGATCGTGAGCGCCGAGACCAGAGCCGCAAGGCCGGACAGGCACCCGGCCAGCAGCAGCGCCCCGACGAGTGCGGCGAGGAACCGCTCGGTCTCGCGGCCGAGGGGGAGATCCGCGAGCAACCCGCCGGCGTACAACAGGAGCAGGGGAGCGGCGATCAGCACGAAGGTGGCGACGGTGAGCGATGCGAGACGCACCAGCACGTACGTCGTCCGCCGAGCCGGGCGGGCGAGGTAGAGCGTGATCGTGCGGAACCGGAGGTCCCTCGAGATCAGTGCCGGAGCCTGCGCCGCGACGAAGACCGAGATCAGCAGCTGAGTCGTGATCGGGTAGATCGAGTACGGGACGATGTGCTCGTCGAGGTCGAGGATGTTGCGAGCCTGCACCAGCACGCCCACAAGGATCAGTGCGGGCAGGTGCGCAATCGGCTGACGGCCGACTACGAAGGCACACTCGCCAAGGTCGCCGCGATGGGCTACACCGAGATCGAGCCGACGAGCTACAACAACCTCGCGCCCAGAGACTTTCGGGCGATGCTCGATCGGCTGAAGCTGACCATGCCGAGCACGCACGCGCCGCACGCGGCACGGGCGCGATCTCGAGCGGCAACTCGAAGGATTTCAAGTGATGGGGATCGACTACGCGGAGATTGCGCGGCCGCGCGTCGGGCGGCGACGCCTCCGGATCCCCGCCGGCCTGCGACGCTGCCGCCGGGCGCGTACTTCGACGCGGGGACGGGCCGCGTCCGAACTCGTTCAGGGAAACTGAAGCGTTCGGCCCGTATCAACCGCCGGTGTCGCCGACTCGGTCAAACGACGGGCGGCGCAGCTCAACGCCGACGGCAAGTCGCGCGAAGTTCGGCATGAAGGCTGCTGGTGCACAACCACACCGGTGAGTTCGAGAAGCTGGCGACAGTCCGCGAACCAGCTTCGATGTCCTCATCGAGGAGACCGATCCGGCGCTCGTCACGATGCAACTCGATCTCGGCTGGACCTATATCGCCGGCATCGACCCGCTCGCCCTGTTCAGGGCGCATCCGGGCCGCTTCGAGCTCTGGCACGTGAAGGATGTGTTCGGACTGAAGACCGTGAACCCGTCGCTCGGCCCCAATGCCCGCGTCAGCAGCATGGCCATCGTGCCGGTCGGCACCGGGCACATCGACTTCAAGCCGGTGTTCGCCGAGGCCGCGCTCGCCGGCCTGAAGCACTTCGTCATCGAGCAGGACAACGCCGCCGCCTGGGGCGACTCGCTCGCCGCGGCGCGCGTGTCGTATCAGAACCTCGCGAACGTGCTCGCGTAGCCTCGGCCTCCGTAGAAGCTGAGCTCTAAGCGTGGCGACGACTCAGCCTTAGGTTCAGCTGACGAACCGCACCTCGAGGGGTTAAGCTTCACTTGGGTTCCCTGCGACTGCTGAATCGGTGGTACGAACGAGTATGGTGATCGTGAATCGTTGACCACTGCGACTCGTTGACCACTACGACCGTGTGCATCCGGTCGCCTCCCGATGGCGCACATTCTTGGGGCACTCCTCGTTGTCGGTATCGAGCTCGTCGTCGTCCTCGCGGCTGTTTTTGCGCTCGTCTCCTTGCTCCGCGTAGGGATGCGGCGCGCGGCGGCGCTCCGGCGACGAGCCGAGCCGGTGCGCGCGCCACAGAGGTGGCGATGCGCAACATCGTGTATGTCGGCGCCACCCTCGCGGCGCTTGGCGTCCTCGGATACAACGGCTGGCTGCTCGCTGGCGGTGTGGACGTGGCGACCCACACCCGCATGCTCGTCTCATCAATCACGTTCGCTACCTGGCGTGCACTGGCGCTCTCCGTTGGCCACGCTGGCGGTCGCCACGGCATCGATTGTCTTCGCCCTGCACTTCCTTCGCCGCGGGCTCGCGTGGCTGCAGACGTCGATCCGCCGCTGGGACGCTCTCCAGGACAGCGATGGAGGTCTCGCCGCCCTCTTTAGGGCCTTGGACCGTGCCCTGGTCCTCACGGCCTGGCTGTCGTTCGCCGTGCTGGCATGCACGCTGCTCGGCTTGCCGGCGCCGATCACGCGATGGACGCTTCTCGCGGTCCGCATTGTCATCGTCGTCGCGCTGGGCCTCGCCATTGTTCGCGCCAGCGCGCTTATCGTCGACACACTCAACAATCTCGCTCTCGCTTCGCGCGCGGCCTCGGGTGGCTCCACTACTACAGCCGGCTGCGTCCGCTCGTCCCGACCTTCCGCGCCTGCCTCGAGTACATTGTATGGATTGCCACCGCGGCGCTGGGGCTCGCGCAGCTCGAGTCTCTGGTGTCTCTCGCACTCTGGGGGCCGCGACTGATCGAGGCTATCGGCATCTTCTTCCTCGGTCGCGTCGCCGTCGAGCTCGGTCATTTCGAGATCGAGCACCGTATGCTTCCCCGCGAGGGCATCGACGAGATGGAGCGCCGCCGACGTTCGACGATGGTGCCGCTCCCTTCGAAGCACGTTCACGTATGCCGCCTACTTTGCGACCGCGGTGCTGATCCTGGGAACGCTCGGGTTCAACCCGCTGCCGTTTCTCGCGGGCGCAGGCCTTCTCGGTCTCGTCATTGGCTTTGGTGCGCAGTCGCTCATCAACGACGTCGTGTCCGGGTTCTTCATCCTGTTCGAGAACATCTACCTGGTTGGTGACGTAATCGAAGGAGGCGGTGCCAAGGGGTCGTCGAAGCCATCGAGTTCCGAACCACGCGCATTCGGGATGCGGACGGCCGACTCATATCGTCCAGAACGGCGATATGAAGCAGGTGGTCAACTTCTCGAAGGACTACGCGGTCGCCGTCGTCCCGTGGACGTCAGCTACGAAGCGGACATGCGCGCGGTGTTCGCGACGCTGAAAGAGGCAGGTCTGCGGCTGAAGGTTGAGAGCCGCGATGTGCTGGGGCCGACGGAAATCGACGGCATTACGGCGTTCGGCCCGACATCGCTCACGGTGCGCACGAGCACGCGCGTGAGACCAGGGCGTCACGAAGGAGTGGCCAACCAGTTGAGGCTGGTCATCAAGGAGGCCTTCGATCGGGAGGCCGACGGCGGGCTGCGCACGGCGCTCATTCCCGGGCGGCGGCGGCAGCCAGTAGCGACGTCCAGCGATTGAGTGCGCTCGTTGTCGAGGCGTCGGGCTCGGGTAACAGTG